>CAWGYL010000011.1:0-59816 GCA_963826885.1 Nitrospirota bacterium
TTTAATTGTTTTGTCTGCTTCGACTCGTACGTATTGCTATGTGATCCATGAAGGGGACGGCGGTTTTTATGCTGTATACCCCCGTCCCGTCCAGATTCAGGGAAATTTTGATTTCCGTTTCTTTGGTTTTGCGGTCGATTGTTGCTTTGCGGTTCATAGAAGTCCTTTTTTAAACGGATAACGTCATTCCGTGCTCGACCGGCAATCCAGTAACTTTTTAGGGAAGACCCGGATTCCCCGCTTTCGCAGGAATAATGAACTGGGTCATTTCAAATCTGCGTCAACTGCGGCCCTCTGCAGCTAGAATGTTCTTCAGTCGTTTCAGCAGCTCACGATTCTCTTCCGGCGTCCCGATGGTTATGCGCAGGCAATTTCGGAGCGGCCCGGGTTTGTTCAAATTCTTGATGAGGATGCCAGCCTGCTTGAGTTTTTGATGAATTGTCGAGGCATCCGAAGCGGTCCTGATCAGTATGAAATTGGTCTCTGTTGGATAGGCTGTGACGCCCTGGAGTTTTAAAAAAGCATTATAGAGCTTTTCCCGTTCTGAAATCAACAGCGAAATCTGGCGTTCCAGGACATTCCGGTGCTTTAACGCCGTCACCGCGGCCACCTGGGAGAGGCTATTGATGTTGTAGGGCAGGCGAATCTTGTTGAGCTCGTCGACGATTTCCCGCGAAGCGGCCAGTACGCCGACGCGAAGACCGGCGAAACCGATTTTTGAAAGCGTCCTTAGGATGATCATGTTCGGATACTTTTTCAGCAACGGTAGCCAGGTTTTGCCCGAAAAGCTGTAATAAGCCTCATCGATCACAATAGCGGCATCGGTTTTTTCCAATATCTTCCGTATAGCCGCATCGGAAAAATGGTTACCCGTGGGGTTGTTCGGACAGGCGAGGAAGATCACCCGGGCCTTGCTCTCTTTTGCCTTTCTGACCATCAGTTCCGCGTCGAGGTCGAAACTCCGGTCGAGCGGCGCTACCACGACGTCCTGCGCAAACGCGCGCGAAATGATTTCATACATGGCAAAGGTAGGCACGGGTACGAGCACCGGTCCGCCGAAGGCAACGATGATTGACTGGATCAGCTCGTCCGAGCCGTTCCCGAGGATCATCTGCTGAGGCTGCATTTCCCAGATTGATGCAATCGCCTTTTTCAGTTCCTTGGCCGAAGGATCGGGATAGAGGTTGATCGATGTGTTTCGGACAGCAGTGGCAATTTCCCGTTTCACCGGTTCGGGCAGGGAGAAGGGGTTCTCCATGGCATCGAGTTTAATGCGAATAGGCGTTTCGTCGACATGATACGCCGCGAGCTTACGCACCTGGGGCCTGATAAGCCGGACAAGGGAGCTGTTTTTCGAGGATTTTTTAGACATAGCAGGCACTATACAAGAATCAACAACCTTGTTCAAGCGGAAATTATCAAAATGCGCCGTAAAACCCCGTTTCTTCAGGGGGGGATGTAAGGCGCTGGTAGCAGGGCAATCAAATTTTACCGTTTTTGTGAAATAAGTAGACAAATGTCCACTTATCTGCTATCATTAACAATGATGGTTGGCCCTGATAAAGATTCTGAGTTGCAAACAATTACTGCCGTCGGTAAGGTGTCGGTAACAGACGACAGTACCGCAATCTTGCTCGGGCTCCTCGGTTTTTCTGCGACTAAGCTCTGGAACACTGCCGTATGGTATAGCAAAGAAGCGTGGAAAACATCGGGGAAAATCCCTACCTATAATGACCTCGATATTGTGCTGAAGCAAGAACACCCCCTTTGGTACCGCCGGCTGCATTCACAAAGTGCCCAGGCAGTCTTGGAAGATCTTTGGCAATCATACAAATCATGGTACGCACTCCGTAAAAAGGGTGACAAGAAAGCTAAACCGCCAGGCACTAGGCGGAAAACTACCCTGTCGGCCGTGACATTCAAGCAAGCCGCCGTTCAGTGGAATCCACGGACTTCCACGGTTCGACTCAGCATCCCAAAAGACATCTACGACAAGCAATTTGTCTATTTAAAGGTCAGGATGCCTTATGGATACCGTTTTACCAGCGACAATATTCAGATAGGGCGTCTGGTCTATCTGAAGGGTGATTGGTATGTCCACCTTGTCTACAAAATGCTGCTCCCCGAACTGAAAGGAAACGGGGAAGCAATGGGCGTCGACCTGGGGATGGTAAACATCGTTGCCACAGCCTGTACCGATGGGTCAACATCCCTCTGGCTGGGTGGAGAATTAGCTGCACTTGAACGGTACTTTGAGAAGCAAAAATCTAAAACCGCCAAAAGCAGGTCCAGAAAATCGTGTGCACTGAACCAAAAACGGTCTCGTCAGCGTACCCATCTGCTCCACAGTTTTACCAAATCTCTCGTCCGCGATGCAGAGGCTCGCGGTGTTTCCACGATCATCGTGGGAACCCTTAAGGACATCAGAACAGGCAAAGACTGGGGTGATAGTGGGAACCAGAACCTGCATAAGTGGCCGTTCGACCGTATCGTCAAGATACTTACGTACAAGGCACGTCTCAAAGGCATCCTCGTTGTAGATTTAAATGAAAGCTACACAAGCCAGACATGCAGCCAATGCAACACCATAAACAAGTCCAGCCGTGTGCATCGTGGCCTGTATGTCTGCAAGCAATGCGGCGCCGTAATCAATGCTGATGTGAACGGCGCGATAAACATTCTCAAAAGGTATCTCCCGGAGCAAATAAGTGTCTCCTGGAGTAGTGGCTGCTTGGCACAGCCTGCGGTTAACCGGTTTGCCTGGAGAAAAACCAGGCTAGCTACATCAGCCCATAAACCGGGGACGTGGCAAATAACTCTGCCGCATCTGCGAACAGAATCAGCAGTGGCCCTCAGTAGTTGCAGGGTTTGATTCGGGAATCCTCGGCCTTCAGGCCGGGGAGGATGTCAAGCCGTTTAGTGAAATATCACCTGCGTTTTGGTATCATGGGAGTATGAAAAGAATCATCAATGCTGTAATCGTGGTTTTTCTGTGCTCGCATATGACAATGGCATCGGATTTCCGGTTTTCGCCGCGGCCGAACAGGGCGAATCTGATTCAATGGCGGAACTGGGGGCAGGACGCGTTTGATGAAGCGAAGAGGAAAAATAAACTGATTCTGCTTTCGCTCAGCGCTGTCTGGTGTCACTGGTGTCATGTGATGGATGAGACTACCTATTCGGATCCCGGGGTCATCGGTTTCATCAATGAGAATTTCATCCCCGTCAGAGTTGATGCTGATCTGCGGCCGGACATTGACTCGCTGTACAACCAGGGCGGATGGCCCAGCACCGCTATTCTCACGCCCGAAGGAGAAGTCATCAGCGGTGGCAATTATTTTCCTCCCGAGGAGATGCTGGGCCGCCTCAAAAGGGCTTCCGCCCTTATGCGCAGCGATCCCGCCGCCATCGAAGGCCGCATTGAAGAGCTGAAAACCCTGGAGGAGCTTCGGGCAAGCCGGCAGGAGGCGTTTACCGGCCTGCCGGACAAAAGCACCCTAGACGACATCCTGAAACAGGTAAAAAGTTCCTTTGACGAGAAGAACGGCGGTTTCGGGCGCGGCCAGAAGTTTCCCAGTCCCGATACAATCGATTTCCTGCTCTCGATATATGCCTGGCAAAAGGACAGGGAAGCCCTCAGGATTGTTTCGACCACGCTTGACCGTATGGCGCAGGGGGAACTCTTCGATAAGACGGAGGGCGGTTTTTTCCGGTATGCCACAAAGCCTGACTGGTCAGAACCCCATTATGAAAAGATGCTTGACATAAACGCGGGCATGATCTGGAACTATGCGAACGCCGCTCTCGCAACAGGGAAGAAGGAGTACCTCCGCATCGTTGATGAGACCGTAGGCTATGTCCAGGCGAACCTTTATGATGCAATAACGGGGGCCTTCTATGGCAGCCAGGACGCTGATGAGGATTATTACCGTTCGAAGAACCGGAGCAAGTTGACAGCACCCACTGTTGATAAAACCGTTTATACCGATTCTTCCTCGCTCATGGTAAGTGCGCTTGTTTCCGCCTACGATGCAACAGGCAGGAATGCTTATCTTGCCTTGGCCATTAAAAGCGGAGATTTCGTGCTGAAGAATCTATCTGCGGGAGGCAACGGGGTCTTTCATGACCTGCGAGACAGGAAGCACGGACTCAAAGGCATGCTTTCCGATAATGCCCTGTTCGGATCAGCCCTGCTCGATCTGTATAATGCGACCGGAGAAAAAAAATACCTTCAGCGGGCGAAGCAGATCGGCCATCTTCTCACGGACCGCTTTTATGATGCAGACTCGAAGCGTTTTCGTATCTCGTCCGGTACGTCGCTCAAAAAACCCGTGAGCGCCGGGGTCCTTGCCGAGGTAAATGACGATCTCGCCAACTACCGAGCGCTCCATTTCTTGAGCAGACTCGCCTATGTCGACGATATACCGCGATTCAGAGAAATACGTGATGCCGCGGCGGAAACTCTTAAGAATGAGTACCATCGTTACGCGCCCTATGCCGCCACTTATGGGAACGTCGTGCTTTGGATCACGAGAGAGCCTGTGGTGATCACGATTATCGCAGAGAAGCAGAGGGTGAATGCCTATCTTTCTGCCATGACAGCAGTATTTGTCCCGAAAAAGGTTCTTCGCGTGCTCTCCCTATCAAAGGATGGGGAGGCGATCTCCAAACTGGGATATTCGCAGCGGGAGGCTGTGTACCTGTGCGCGGGAAAACGATGCGCTGCGCCGATCGAAAATCCGGAAACGCTGAAGAGAGAGCTAAAGGATTTTGCAGGGGGACCTTCGCAGGACAGAATGTAATCGGGGAATGCTATCACAGGAAAAATAAAAGGCCGGCCTTTGGCCGCCTTCTTCGTCTTAGGGGATGACTTTGTTCAGCGGGTACTCCACAATACCGGAAGCGCCTCTTCGCTTAAGCCGGGGGATCAGGTTCCGCGCTTCCTTTTCATCCAAGATCACTTCGAGACTCACCCATGCCGGGTCTGTCTGATGTGAAATCGTGGGCGCGTGCATGGACGGAAGCAGACTGCAGATCTCTTTGAGGCTTGCCTTCGGCGCGTTCATCTTGAGGCCCACCTTCTCCTCGGCGGAAAGCGCGCCCTGAAGCAGCATGGCCATGTTCTCTATCTTTTTCCTCTTCCAGGGGTCGTTCCAGGCTTTTTTATTCGCAATGAGCCGCGTCGTGGACTCGAGCATTACTTCGACGATCCGGAGCTTGTTCGCCTTCAGCGAGCTGCCGGTCTCAGTGAGCTCGACAATCGCGTCGGCAAGTCGCGGCGGCTTCACTTCTGTGGCGCCCCAGGAAAATTCAATGTCTGCGGTGACTCCCTGGGACTTGAGATAACGCTTGGTGTAGCCCACAAGTTCCGTGGCGATGCGCTTCCCTTTCAAGTCCTTGACGGATTTGATGGGCGAGTCTTCGGGCACAGCCACGACCCAGCGGACGGGGGTAAGGCCGCCTTTCGCGTACCGGAGTTCGGCCACCTCGACTACGTCGGCGTTCTGCTCGAGAATCCAGTCCTTGCCCGTGAGGCCCACATCGAAGATGCCGTGATCGACATAGCGCGCCATTTCCTGGGCCCGGACCAGGGTGCAATCGATGTTTTGATCGTCGATGGTCGGGTAGTAGCTCCGTGAGCTGACCTGGACACGGTATCCCGCCTTATTGAAAAGTTTGAAAGTGGATTCCTGCAGGCTTCCTTTGGGGAGGCCGAGCTTGAGCTTTTGATTCGCAGGCTCTTTTTGAGTAGCGGACTTTTTTGATTTAACAGGCATCTGATCTCCTTCCTATGCAAGGAGCCGAGAGGATGTTTTTCGACTCTCGTCGGCTTCCGGTTTCTGATGTTATTGCTTTGCCATCCTCACCCGAATGGTGTTTCCATGCGCTTCGAGGCCTTCGATGTCCGATATCTGCAGAACTGCTTCTCCGACTTTATCGAGTCCTTCCTTTGTATAAAATATCAGGCTGGACTTTTTCATGAAACTGTCCGTGGAAAGCGGCGAGAAGAACCGTGCTGTGCCGCCTGTGGGCAGCACATGGTTCGGTCCTGCGATATAGTCGCCGACGGATTCCGGTGTGTAGTGACCGAGAAAAATAGCGCCCGCGTTCTTGACGAGTGTCAGAAGTTCAAAGGGCTTCTCAACGGCAAGTTCAAGGTGCTCGGGCGCGATGGAGTTCGAGATCGCAGCCGCGTCGTGGAGGTCTGCTGTTAGGACGATGGCGCCGAAGCGGTCAATGGCCTTGCGGGCAATCTCCTTCCGCGTGAGGTTTGCGAGCTGTCGCTCAATTTCGGCGTCAACCCGTTCCGCGAGCGCTCGCGACGTAGTAATGAGGATGGAGGAAGCAAGCTCATCGTGCTCGGCCTGCGAGAGAAGGTCGGCTGCCACGAACGTCGGATTCGCGGAGTCGTCCGCGATGACCAGGATTTCGCTCGGCCCGGCGATCATATCGATATCGACTTGGCCGAACACGGAGCGTTTGGCAGTGGCGACGTAGATATTGCCCGGTCCCACAATCTTGTCGACCTTGGGGATCGTCGCTGTGCCGTAAGCCATGGCAGCCACCGCCTGTGCCTCCGATCCGGTATATTTCACTGACGCCGGCGATGTCCGCGGCAATGAGAATATAGGGATTCAGAATTCCGCCCGGCGCCGGCGAGCACATCACGAGTTGTTCCACCCCGGCAACTTTGGCGGGAATGACATTCATGAGCACCGACGACGATAGCCCGCCCGCTGCCGGGGGCATATACGCCCACGCTTCGGATCGGCCTGGGAAGTGCCCCAGGATTACACCGTTCGCTTCCTGGCTGACCCAGGAACTGACTTTCTGCTTTTCGTGGAAGGACTGGATGTTCCGGGTGGCGAACAGCTTGAGAGCATCCACATTCTTCGGTTCGATTCGGTTGTATGCATCCTTGATCTCGTCGCGGAGACCTTCATTTCCTTAAGCGTCAGCTTTACCTTGTCGAATCTTTCTGTGTACGCGAGTATGGCCGGGTCACCTTCCTTGCGGACACGATCCACTGACCTCCTTCACGGCCCCGGCCACTTCTTCTGTTGCTGTCTCGCCACGATTGATGATTCGCTTGAGTTCGGATACAACATCTTTCTGGCCGTGAATCGATGATCTTCATGAACTACCTCAGTTTAACATCCGCGAATGTACACGATTAGATGCAGAGTCTTATCCGTGTTCTTCTTCACTTGCTCATTGCAAAAATTTTCCTCGATTCTCTATATCTGCTCCCAGCGCTGAGAGCTTCTGTTCGATGTTTCGTATCCCCGGTCAAGGTGATAGATGCGCGATATCACGGTCTGGCCCTCCGCCGCCAGGCCCGCGAGGATGAGCGACGCGCTCGCGCGCAGGTCCGTGGCCATAACGGGAGCGGCAGACAGTTTGCTTATGCCCTTGACGATGGCTGTTCGGCCGTCGGTTTCGATGTTTGCGCCCATGCGCCGGAGCTCGGCTACGTGGGTAAAGCGGTTTTCGAAAATGGTCTCGATCTGATGACGCTCGTGCCGTTCGCGAGGGTCATGAGACTCATGATCTGAGCCTGCATATCCGTAGGAAAGCCGGGATATTCCAGCGTCTTGACGTTTACCGGCCTGATTTTTTCGCTCCCGGTAACCCAGATCGTTTCCTCATCGGTCCTGATCTCGGCGCCCGCCTCGCCGACTTTCGAAAGCACCGCATCGAGGTGGGCCGGAAAGCATTTTCTGACGGTGATGGAGCCGCCGGTGATCGCCGCTGCGATTACGAAGGTACCGGTCTCAATACGGTCGGGCATGACGGTGTAATTCAAGGGTTTCAGGCTGTCGACGCCCTGGATCCTGATTACATCGGAGCCCGCCCCCTCTATCTTCGCGCCCATCCCGATCAGGGCGTTTGCCAGGTCTACGATCTCGGGCTCCCGCGCAGCATTTTCAAGCATGCTCTCTCCCCGGGCGAGGGCCGCCGCCATCATGACGTTCTCGGTGCCGGTGACGGTCACAGTATCGAAATATATGTGGGCGCCGCGGAGCCGCTTTGCGCTCGCGACGACATAACCGTGCTCGATTGCGAGCGTAGCCCCAAGCTTCTCAAGGCCCATGAGGTGCAGATTGATGGGCCGTGCGCCGATGGCGCATCCGCCCGGCAACGACACACGGGCCTTTCCCATGCGCGCGATCAGGGGACCCAACACCAGCACCGATGCTCGCATGGTGCGCACCAAATCGTACGGTGCCTCGGGATTCGAGATGGCCGTGGAACAGACGTTAATGTCATGATCCCTGCGCTCGAAGGAGACACCCATGTTCTGCAGTATCCTTCCCAAGGTGGTAACATCGGCCAGACGGGGGACATTCGAGACAGATGGGGGCCTTCACACAGAAGGCAGGCCGCAAGAATCGGCAACGCGGCATTTTTTGCCCCGCTGATCAGGACTTCGCCGTTTAGTTTCTTCCCCCCGGTAATAACGATGGTTTTCATAATAGTGACGGAATCTGGATGACGGACATCAGAGGGCGGACTGGAGCGACATTGCAACCTGATGACTGACTGTCCATGGTCTCATTTTCTCCTTGCTGCTATCACTCTTTCTATCCCTGCAAGGTCCCTCAGTATTTCAAAAGACCGATATTGTCCACCCTCTTTCAGATTGTTTGCAAGGGTTTCTGCCTGCCCGATTCCCATCTCCATAATGAGCAAACCATTGCTCTTCAGATAACGGACAGCCGCGTTTATGATCCTCTGATGGACTTCCGTGCCTTTCGGTCCTCCGAAGAGAGCCAGGGCTGGCTCGTAATCCTTGACCTCCGGCTGGAGTGTGGGGTAATCACCCGACCTTACATAAGGCGGATTCGAGACAATGATATCAACCTGACCGTCAATGTCAAGCGATTCCAGCGGTGCGGTCAAGTCGCCTTCAATAAACAGGATGCGGTCCAGGACATCGTGGCTGCTGGCATTCTCGCGGGCGACGGTAAGAGCTTTGGTGGATTTGTCGGTCGCGATGACCCGGGCCGCTGACAGCTCGCTCGCCAAAACTACGGCAATACAGCCCGAGCCAGTGCAGAGGTCGACAAGGGTGCATGTCTTGTCTCTGTCGTGCAGGCTGTTCAAAACGGTTTCAATGATAAGCTCGGTCTCCGGCCTCGGGATAAGCACCTCGGGAGACACGGCGAACTCAAGTCCCCAGAATTCCTGCTTCCCTGTTATGTATTGCAGTGGTTCACGCTTTGCTCTTCGCTCGACTGCCTGTTCGAAAATTCTGCGAATTTCCTCGTCGAGCGTGTCGCGAAAATGAGCCAGAAGCCAGGCCCGGTCTCTATTCAGCGCATGGCGGAGCAGCACCTCGGCGTCGAGCCTCGGTGTGCCGATGCCTGCTGCCGTGAATCTGGTTGCCGCGTTGTTTATTGCTTCAACAAGAGTCATTGCACACACTGCAGAGGCTTTGCAATAAGCCGATGACTCTTTTTGGTGTCTTGTCGTTTGTCCGGAATCGTTCCGTTTCAGCATTTTTTTTGCAAGATGATTTCCGCAAGCGGGAAAGACGACTTTTTGCGATTGATTCAACAGGCTGACTTGGATTTTCTCAGAGGAACGCAGAGATCGTACCAGGGGAGGTTTTTTGCAACTCCTCAATGCAGTGCCCGAATTTTCTGCGTATGTCAGCCTCCCCAAAAACAATTTATAGGTTCTTTAGCCGATCGGCATTGTCCGCCGCCGTAAGGCTGTCGATAAACTCGTCGATGTCGCCATCCATCACGGCATCGATCTTGTAGAGTGAAATTCCGACCCGATGGTCCGTTACTCTGCTCTGAGGGAAGTTATACGTCCTGATCTTTTCACTGCGGTCGCCGGTCCCGACCTGCAGCTTGCGAGCCGCGGACTCCTCTGCATCCCTCTTTTCCCGCTCTTTTTCCAGCAGGCGGGACTTGAGGATCTTCATGGCTTTCTCCCGGTTTTTGAGCTGCGACCGCTCGTCTTGGCATGCCACCACTTCGCCGGTCGGCAGGTAGGTGATGCGCACGGCCGAGTAGGTTGTGTTCACGCTCTGGCCGCCAGGACCCGAGGAACAGTACGTATCAATGCGAAGGTCCTTCTGCTCAATCTGGACATCCACATCCTCGGCTTCGGGAATCACCGCCACGGTGACTGTTGATGTATGGATCCTGCCGCTCGATTCCGTGGCCGGGACTCGCTGCACGCGGTGTACTCCGCTTTCGTACTTAAGCCTGCTGAACACGCCCTTGCCCTGGATCTGGGCGATGACTTCTTTTGCCCCGCCGACGCCCGTCATGCTCATGTCAAGCAGCGTGACCTTCCAGCGCTTCTTTTCCGCATAGCGGGAGTACATGCGGAAAAGCTCGGCCGCAAACAGCCCAGCCTCGTCGCCGCCTGCTCCGGCACGGATTTCAAGAAAGATGTTTTTTTCATCCCGCAGGTCACGGGGAACGAGCATGATCCTCAGTTCCTGATCCATCTGCTCAATCCGTGGCCGAAGGTCCTTCAGCTCGGCTTCGGCCATCGTTCGCAACTCTGGATCAGCCTGTTTGTCCTGGGTGATCTCCTCCACCTCCCTGAGCTGCTTTTGCAGGTTCTGAAAGGCGCGGTACTTGTTCACCACGTCTTCGATCTCGGACCGCTCCCTTGAATACTTCTGGTACTGCTGGTGGTCGGCCGCGACAACGGGATCAGACAGGAGTCTCGTCAGTTCGTCATATTTTTCCGCGACTGCATCTAATTTTCTCAGCATAAGTCAGATCATTCTGCCGCGAAGGCATGTTTTTTTAGCAATAAAAAACCCCGCTTCAGCGGGGTTCCATCGCAAGGGCTTCCTTGAGGGACCTGATGGCTACCTCAATTTGATCGTCAGATGGATCCCTCGTGGTAAGTCGCTGGAGCCAGAGACCCGGCCGCATAAGTCCGCTGATGAGAGGATTTTCGCATTTCTTCGCGCTGTACTTGATAAATTCGTATCCTAGCCCGGCAATCACGGGGAGCAGCACGATCCCGGGAAAGCCCCTTCGCCCAGAGGGGCCAAGTGCCAGGGATGAGTGAAAAAACGAGAATGGACAGCGCAATGACCGCTATGAGAAAACTTGTTCCGCAGCGGGGGTGGATGCGGGAATAGCGTTTCGCATTTTCAACCGTGAGTTCGACGCCAGCTTCATGGGCGGCAATGGATTTATGTTCCGCGCCATGGTATTCGAAGACTCTCCGGATATCTTTCATGAACGAGATGCCCGACACATATCCGAGAAACAGCGCCACGCGGAGCACGCCGTCCGTTACATTGAACAAAACGCTGCTTCGGGTGACGGCATCGTATTTCATGCCGAGCAGGTTGGTGATGAGGAGGGGCAACGCCAGGAACAGACCGAGAGAAAACACGACTGCCACGATCATGGTCCCCGCCATTGCGAGGGGGCTGATCTCCTCCTTTTTCCCGTCCTCATTTTCGAGCGCCTCGCTCGCGGAGAAGTTGAGGGCCCTGATGCCGAGCCACAGCGCTTCGAAGAGGGCAACCGATCCCCGGATGATCTTCTTCTTAAGCAGAGGATACCGCTCCCCGATGGGAAGAATCGTCTCCTTCAGGATGGCGATTTCGGCGCCGGGCTTTCCCCCCTTGCGCACTGCTACAGTAAAGGCGTGGGGCGAGCGCATCATGACACCCTCAAGCACAGCTTGACCGCCTATGTTCATGCTTTCTGGCAAATAGGAGCCCTCGCGAGAGGCGCGAGCAGCAAGACAACCAGACCCTGCTGCCTGACCCTTCCGGGTTACGCCTTTTTGTATTTTTTCCGGAATTTGTCTACGCGGCCTTCAGTATCGATGAGCTTCTGCTTACCGGTGTAGAAGGGGTGGCAGTTCGAGCAGATGTCGAGCTTCACGTTCTCCTTGGTGGACCGGATCTGGAACGCTTCACCACAGGCGCAGTGAATCGTCGTCACCTTATAGTCGGGATGAATGCCCTCTTTCATTGTTTTTCTCTCCTTCTGATGGAAAAGCCAAGCCACAGCGGCTGGCTGTGGCTTGTGCGGTTAAGGCCAAAATAATATACCAAACTGCGCAAAAATACAAGTGAAAAATTACTTGTTCATCGCGTCTAGGAAGTCCCTGTTCGTTTTCGCCTGTTTGAGCTTTTCGAGCAGGAATTCCATGCTTTCGACGGTGGAGAGGGGGTTCAGAACCTTGCGGAGAACCCACATGCGGTTCAGGTCATCCTTGTCCACGAGCAGTTCCTCCTTGCGTGTGCCCGATGCGTTGATGTCGATGGCCGGGAATACGCGCTTGTCCACCAGTTTCCGGTCGAGGTGGAGCTCCATGTTTCCCGTTCCCTTGAATTCCTCGAAGATCACATCGTCCATGCGGCTGCCGGTGTCTACGAGCGCGGTTGCGAGAATCGTCAGACTGCCGCCATCTTCGATGCTGCGGGCGGCGCCAAAAAACCGCTTTGGACGCTGGAGTGCGTTAGCATCCAGGCCGCCAGAGAGGACCTTGCCGGAAGCGGGGATGATTGCATTGTGTGCCCGCGCAAGGCGGGTGATGCTGTCCAGAAGGATGACGACGTCTTTTTTATGCTCCACCAGTCGCTTTGCCCGTTCGCTCACCATGTCGGCCACCTGGACGTGCCTTTGCGGCGGTTCATCGAAGGTGGAGCTGATGATCTCGGCCTTGACCTGACGCTGCCAGTCCGTGACTTCCTCGGGCCGTTCGTCGATCAGAAGCACGATGAGCTTGAGGTCGGGATGATTCTTCAGGACAGCCTTGGCAATAGCCTGGAGCAGCATGGTTTTGCCGGTCCGCGGCGGCGCCACGATCATGCCGCGCTGTCCCATGCCGATGGGGGTAACGAGGTCCATGGCGCGGGTAGTATAGTCGGTTGGTGAATGTTCAAGCTTGATCTTCTTGATCGGGTAGTAGGGGGTGAGGTTGTCGAAGAGTATCTTGGACCGCGATATTTCAGGGTCCTCGTAATTGATTGCATCGACTTTGAGTAAAGCGAAATAGCGTTCGCCTTCCTTCGGGGGCCGTATCTGGCCGGAGACCGTGTCTCCGGTGCGGATGTTGAACCGCCGGATCTGCGAGGGAGACACGTAGATATCATCCGGTCCGGGGAGGTAATTGTAGTCCGGAGCCCGGAGGAAACCGAAACCGTCAGGAAGGATCTCGAGCACACCCTCGCCGAAAATCATGCCGTTCTTTTCGGTCTGGGCCTGGAGAATGGCGAAGATCAGCTCCTGCTTACGCATGCCGCTGACACCTTCGACCTTCAGCTCGTCCGCCATGGTGGTGAGTTCGGCGATATTCTTTCCTTTAAGTTCTACCAAGTTCATGAGTTTGCTCCTCGGCCCGAGGCCTTTTTGGACGGATGGGATTCATACCTTTAGTGGGGAAGGGTTTGTGGTGTAAACAGCTCCTGCAGTCGTGTGGTTAGAGAAATCATGCTTAATCGCAATATTGATAAAGGCTTAAAATAGGCGAGTGTTTTCTCGGGTCGTCGGTTTGCGCGGTTATCGTGATTAAATGAAGTTACGTAAACAGCGGCGGCCGGTAGCGAGTTGTTTCCGGGTGATATTGTTTTCCTGTTTTGTTGTGAAATCCGTGTTTTTTTACCTGACTCTTATTGCTCTACTGTGCTGGGTTTGAAAACTTAAGGGGTTTTTGGTTAGGCCTGCACGTTAATGATGTAAAAAAATATACCGCAGAACGTAAGATTTGTCAACATATTATTACATATATTATTTTTCAGAGGGTTGCACTCATCGGGGCTTTTGTGCTATTATTTTTTGTCGGCCACGAAGATTGCGGAGTGTAGCCCTTCGTGAAGAAAGCTATCGTATCGTCTGGCAAGGATACCGAATGCCTCTTTACCATTATAAAGCGCGGGACAAGGACGGTGTCCTTCACGAAGGAATGATGGAGGCCGGGCGGCGGGATGCGGTTGGTGACCAGCTTTCAGGACAGGGATATATCCCTGTCCTGATCGAGGAACAGACAAAATCTCTGCTGCAGTCCGATCTTCTGGCTGGCTTTACACGCGTTAAACCCGATGATCTCATTGTGTTCAGCAGGCAGCTTGCTACGCTGATGAGTGCCGGCGTACCTTTTGTCCAGAGCCTGTTCACCATGGAGAAACAGACGGGAAATTCCCGCTTGCGCGCCGCGATCGCCGATATCAGGCAGAACATTGAAGCGGGTTCCGCCTTCTCTGATGCCCTTGCAAAACATCCAAAGCTGTTTGGCAAGCTCTACGTAAGCATGATTCGTGCCGGCGAGACCGCCGGCATCCTTGATGACATCCTGAACCGTCTTGCGCTTCTTGCTGAGCACGGCGCCGAGACCCGCGCCCGGGTGAAAGCGGCTGTACGCTATCCTCTGATCGTGGTAGGAGCGATCTGCCTTGCCTTTGCGTTTCTCGTCAGCTTCGTAATCCCTAGGTTTGCCGCGATTTTTGAGCGTTTTAAAACGGAGCTTCCTCTTCCGACCAGGATTCTTATCGGGATAAACTATGTCATCCAGCATTACTGGTACATCCTCATTATCGGCATCGCCCTGTTTGTATGGGGGATGATCTGGTACGTAGGCACGACGGCAGGGCGCTGGCGCTGGGACCGGCTAAAGCTGAAATTGCCGGTATTCGGGGTCCTTTTTCAAAAAGTAGCTCTTTCGCGGTTTGCCCGTGTTTTCAGCGCCATGCAGACGAGCGGCCTATCGATGATGCTGACGCTCGAAATTGCGGCGGAGACTGTGGGCAATGTCGTTATTGCTCAGGTTATGGAACAAATGCGCGAGAGTCTCAGGGTGGGAAGGGGTCTCCATGAACCCATGGAGGCTTCCGGACTCTTCCCCCCCCTGGTCGTGCAGATGATGGCTGTAGGAGAGGAGACCGGGCAGATCGACACCATGCTGAACAAGGTTTCAGACTATTACGACAGAGATGTGGAGTACTCGCTGCGGAATCTTTCCACCATGATAGAACCCATACTCCTGCTGTTTGTGGGCGGGATGGTGCTGTTCCTGGCACTCGGAATATTCCTGCCTATGTGGAACATGCTCAGCCTGTTCAAGAAGTAGCTCCCTTTGAAGCAGTTTCTCCTGCCGCAGATACCGCAGCACACGCCTTTTCCTATCGTGCGATACTGATTTCATAAGCAAGAGCCAGCGCGAAAATTGCTTTTTAATTCATCTTTATAAACTGACGGGCAACGTTTTAAAGAACGATGTCCGAAACCCGTCTTGGGGAGTCGAGCCAATAAAATATGAGGGGGTAGTCAGTTAGCTCCACCTACCATAATTTTGTGAACAAAACTCCAGGAAAGTGTTGGCGAAAACCAGTCTTTCATCGATCGTATGGCAAGCTATTCCTGGCAATTTCAGTCAAATGCCACGGGAAATACATAGCTGGAGCTAACCGACTCCTCCCCCTTAAACCAAAACCTGTTCCTGTGAGCGAGGGAAAACTACACTAATTTTCGACGCGGGGTGTCTCAAAGTCATTGACAAATTCCTGCAGCATGAATGTCAAAAAAATGGCAATCAAGTAAGCATAATCTCTCTATATTATTTGGCATTATTTGGCATAATTAACAGTTAAAGCGCGTAACTATATAAATAGTTTCACCCTTTCTTCATTTTTCTAATTGGCATTCCTAATTGGTAAAGATTTTGCAAGAATAATCCTAAATATTCAGTGCAGGATTTTATTTTTTATTAGCTAATTTTTTAGATATGTCATTATTTAAATTAATTTTTTTTGTTGACTCAGCGCTCGCATTTTGATAAATTCGAGCTGGTTTTATCGGAGGCAGGGACGTGGCTTTCCGTTTCAGGTGTCAAAAAGGATTAACGATACTTGACACTGTCATAACCCTTTGCCTTATCGGAATATTAATCGGGTTTGTGATCCCAAAATATCAGCAGGTTGCGCGTGCTGCCCAGGAAGCGGCGCTCAAGGCTGAGCTTTCGAATATTCGTCAAAGCATAATGCTGTTCAAAATGCTAAATGGACGTAATCCGGCTAGCCTGCAGGAGATGATGGAGAAGAAAGTTCTGCTCCCTGCCCGAACCGGATCGGCTCCTGGGAGCGGCTCATTCTTCGAAGACCGCTATCTTCTTAAGAATGCCCTTGATGCCGAGGGCCATAAGCTGGATGCGTTCGGAAACCCATTCTACTATGACGGCTCTCGAGGGGAGGTGAGGTCCACTACGCAAGGATTCGAGACGTGGTGACGCCACCGGGGGCAGATTCACTAGCAGATAAACAGCTTCAATAATCTAAAGGAGGTAGTGAGAATGAGAACGTCGCAAAAAGGTTTTACCCTGATTGAATTGGTTATGGTCATTGTGATTCTTGGAATCCTGGCGGCAGTCGCGATCCCCAAATATGTCGATCTGTCGACTCAGGCCAATCTGGCCCAGGCTCAAGGCGTCTATGGCGCCGCACAAGCCGCCTCCGCGATTAATTTTGCGAACGACGTCGTGAACAAAGCTGGCACCCCCATCCTGAACGCCACTAATCTGGTTAGTGCTATGACGACGAGTCCCAGCGGCTGGGCGGTTGGCGCTATGACTCTCACTTCGGGTTCGTACGTGATAACCATTAGTTCCGCCGAGACCGCTACTGCGCCGGCAATCCTTACGAAAACTGGCTTCTAGTGGGGAACCCTATGCTAAAACAGAGGCCGTCCCGCTGTCGAGGGGCGGCCTATTGTTTTTTGCGGGCAGGGGTGATCATGTGATTCGCCGTGCCGTTGTGCCACTTCGGCCCTGGTTTTTTTCTGCAAAACGTGCATTGTTTCGCTATCTAAAAACCTTAATGGTGTTAAGCGGTGAATCGTTGCCTGCGCTCTGGGAAACCGGGATCGTTATATCCCGACCTGGCAAGACGGTCAGGTATATGCGCCGGGCGCAGAGCAACTGGGATTGTACAGTGTCTTAAAACTCATGTGCAGTAGTTGCCGCACCTCGGACGGTCGAATGAGATCAAGTGGCTTTACGCTCATAGAACTCGTCATGGTTCTTGTGCTCATCGGGATTATCGCGGTATTCGCCGCGCCGAAACTCGGGAGCATCACTTCAACAAACGCATCGGTATTCGCGGATAAATTCCGGTCGGACATCCGGTACGCGCAGGCACTAGCCATGACGCAGACCATGAGGTACCGGGTATATATCAATACTGCTCCTTCGCCCAACCCGGGCTATATCGTTGTGAACGACGCGAATGGAAACGGGATATGGGGGGAAGCGGGAGAAGTGGCGCTTGATCCCGCGGGAGGCGGTCCTCTCAGCGTGGCATTAAACGCGGGCCAGTATGCGGGAATCACGGTCAGCACGCCCGCGGGTGGATATATCGAATTCGATTCACTCGGCGCGCCGACCGGTGGTGGCGTTGTTCTGACCGTGTCTCCCGGAGGATCCGTAATAACGATAACGGAGACAACCGGCGCGGTGAATTGACATGAGGCGGACAGGGGACGGCTTATGGAACAACAGCAGGTGGCTTATCAGCTACGCGGTAAGCCAAGGCGGCTTCTCGCTTATCGAAGTGATCATTACCCTGGTTATTTTGTCAATAGCTGCAGTAGGGGTGCTCTCGGTTTTTTCAACGAGCATGAAAAGCAGCGCCAACCCCCTTGTACTGAACCAGGCGATCCAATTGGCGCAGGGCGAGATCGACCAGGTTCAGGGAGAAAAAGCTGCAATGGGATTCGGCGGGATCGGGGCCGCGTGTGCAACGACGATGCCTGCGGGGCTGGGGTTCACCTGCAGCCGTACCAGCTGTTTCGTATCAGCGGGGAACCTGAACAGCACATCGGCCTGCGGCTCGATTACGAATTATAAACATATAACTGTAACAATTCGGCAGGCTGAAATCGGGAGCGTCAGCCTGGATACGATCGTATCGAACTATTAAACGCAGGCGCCGGCATCGGGAGCGACGAACGTGCGGACCATTCGAGGTGACAAGAATCATTGCACAGCAGGCTTTACCCTCATCGAGATAGTCATAACGATCGTCCTGCTCAGCATTATCAGCGGGATTGCCGCTATGATCATCATGGAGGGGGTAGCGGGGTATTCTACCGGGTCTCAGCTCGATAACCTGCACTACCAGGCAAGGCTGGCCATGGAACGCATGGAACGGGAAATCCGGCTGATCCAGGACCAGGGACCGGACATTACGACGATGACGGCGACCAGCCTGCAGTTTATCGACGTGAATAACTCGCCGACAGGGTTCAGCTGGACCTCGCCAACGCTTTCCCGGTGGAATGGAACCGGCTATGATACGCTTGCAACGGGCATTACGGCTCTGTCGTTCACCTATCTTCAGCAGGACGGCGTGACTGCCGCGACAACGGCGAATGTATGGTTTATCAATATTTCCATGACTTCGCAGCAGGGTTCTGATAGGCTCGTGATGCAGAGCAGAGTGCATCCGAGGAATTTCTGATGACAAAGGCAGATCGTGGAACGCGAGACACCGTCGCGCATCTGAGGGGAGTATCGATTATCGCTGCTCTGTTCATCATAGTGATTCTGGCGTTCATGGGATTGATGCTGGCGTCGCTAGTAAGCACCGGCAGCTTGACGGCGGTCGGCGATCTGCAATCGACACAAGCGCTCTCCGTAGCTGAAGGAGGTGTGCAGTACGAAGAGCTTATACTCGCGCAAAATGTCGAATGGTACCGAAGCCCCGATCCTGTTGATACGACCACCCAGGCCCTGGGTGCGGGGTCCGTAACGTCGACATCGAATATACCGGTAACTATGCTCCGCACGTTTCTCACTCCCACCAGCAATACAGCGAACGTTTACAGTACCAACCGGTTTCTTTCATCCGGTTATCTGCAGATCGAGGACCAAGTTACCTCCGGCGCCGAGTTTGTGCAATACACGGGCGTGACGAACTCCTACCCCTACCAATTTACGGGCCTGACGCGGGGCCGTACCATCGGTTCGGTGGCGACCACAGCCGGCACCCATCAGCGGGGGAGCAATGTGTATCCCGTTTCACAATTGCAGTCCGCATTGGCCTCAAACTGCAGCTCAACGGCATCCATAACCATAACCTCGAACCCCAAATTTCTGAGCGCCGGTACTATTAGCATCCTGGGGGAAGAGATCAATTACACCGGCGTGACCATTTCAGGAACGAACATGATCCTGACCGGCATCCAGCGTTGCGTGAATGCAACGTCGAGTGCGGCAGGCGGGGTCAACGATCCCGTAACACCCATGCTCGACTTCGGCTCTGCCCCGAACTATCAGGCTGAAATCGTATCGACGGGCACGGTCGGGGGCGCGCTCAGAACGGTAAAGAATAGCGTTCAACGATAACGGACGGAGGGTATGAATTTCCCGCAAAAAAAAATCATTCTGATGCTCTTCAGCGGCATTGTATTTTGTTTCTGGCAGTCGTCTGCCGAGGCCACGAATTCCTTTACAGTGACCCAGGTGACGTCACCAGCGCTGTTCACGATGGGCACATCCACGCCGATCTCAATCACCATCACCAATACCAGCACTGCCGGTGTAACAATGACGAAGGTGCAGTTCAATGTTTCCGGAACCTATACCTATTTCCCGCCCCAAACGATAACGCTTGCGGGGTGGACGTGTACCCAGAGTAGGGCATCAGGAGGAAATTACCGGAGGATCGTATGCTCGGCGAACGCGACCAGCGACTATATTGCGCCAGGAGGGTTTGAAACATTCAAGTTCAATATTATCAACAATGTCGATCTGACAACGGATAGCACAGATGATTTAAGCAGTGTTGTCGGATCATTCCTGGTCGGCACGAAAACACAGACAGTGACGTTAAGCAACCAGGGTTCCTGGACCTGGAAAGCATTGTCCATGACCCTCGTGCCCTCGTCGCTCAGCGTCGGGACGGGTTGTCAATTTAACCTGACCATGACGGTGACGAATAAAACGAATACTACGCTGTCCAACATAGCCTCAGTCCTCAAGCCGCCTACGCCGAGTTATACCGGCGGAGCATCGGTCGTTACGGCATCCAGCCCTGCAAGCCTGAATCTGGCAACCGGAGCCACGGGAACCATGGTATGGGTCTACACCCTCACCGGTAACGTCGGGAACACAGTCCAATTCACCGCCTGCGCGAGCACGGGTGCGAGCTGCACATCGGTTTCTGGCACGTCCAGGACATCAACTTCCTTTGCATCTTCTGCAGTAAGTGTCGCATCCGGTCTTAGCTGCGCATTAACTGCCGCCATTACGAACAATCCAGCCTGTCTCTTCACCGGGGGCACGGCGACTTTTGTCATGACAGTTACGAACACAACAGGAAACACGGTCGCCAATGTAGCGCCTTCAGCCTTGACCCCTGTGGTTTCCGGTGCAACAATCGGAATAATCTCGGGTCCAACTCCCTCCTCTATTGCGAGCATTGTGAACAATGGCATCGGAAACTTTACCTGGACCGCGCCGATAACGGGTAGTGCGAATGCCAGTTATGCGGTGCAAGGATATGCCACGGCTAATGGACCCCTTCAGACGGCAACCGTAACATCCAATGCGCAGACTATAAACGGATATGTGGTGGGTGCCGGATCGGGAGTTGCCGGCAGCACGAATGACGAAATCATCTGGACCGTTACCAATTACGGCTGCTCGAACATTAATCAGATCAGCATAGCCGTTCCCGCGGGCTGGACCCTAAGCTCTGATACCTATGCAATCGTCAATGATACACTGGGCAATGCCGTAGAGTGGAACGTCAGCGGAACAACGTTCACGTCACCGAACGCGACAGACAGGATCCCCCCGTCACCGTCAGTGTACAATACCGGATCCTGCTCTCTGGTTTTCTCGCTAACGCCGGCTTCAGCGGGGGCATATATCTTCAACGTCACCATAACCGACGATTCAACGCCGACACCGGTGGTTCAGATCATTCCGACGACAGTGACCGTTAATCCATACGATTCCAGCACCGGCGGCCCGAATGCTGTTGGCACGGCGATATGGCATGAGGTGATACAATGACCTTTCTGTTGGCGCGTGGTTTATGCCCTGATACATGGAGGGCCAGGGAAGGGTGACTGAAATTTGGTGAAAAAACAGCTTTTTTCTTGACAGCAGGGGCAATTCATGGTTATCTAATCTGTGTCATTTTTCGTAAAAAAAAACGAATCTGACGCGGTGATTGGAGCGGCCGGAGTAGGGCTACAATAGTCGTGAGTTCGTCGGAAGGCATCAGGAGTTCTGGTAGTCTGAGCGCTGATTTTAATTATGGGGATATTCGGTTCGAGCGACATAACGGGAATTGACATCGGAGCTGGCGGCATCAAAGTCGCACGCATCAGGCACGGCCATCAGCCAAAACTGACTGCCGCGGCAATTGTTGAATTTCCTCCCACGGCCACGTCAGTGTCCGTCACCGCTGACCTGAGGCAATTACGCTCGGAACAGAAGATCGGCGGTAGAAATATCGTTACGCAGATGGCGGGCAAGGATCTTACGATCCGCTCGCTTTCCCTCCCCAAAATGCCCCTCACGGAGCTGAACGAAGCAGTCCGATGGGAAGCGAAGCGGCACATCTCCTATTCGCTTGATGCTGCGTTCGTGGAATATCTGATTACAGGAGAAAAGCGCGAGGGAGCAGTCGACAAATACGACATTATGATGGTGGCGACCGAGGAGAGCCGGATCAGGGAGCAGCTTGTCCCCTTTGACGAGGCCGGGATAAACGTGACGGCCGTGGACGCCAATGTTCTGGCGCTGCGCAATGTTCTCTTTTCCCGCGGCGAAAGCGTTTCCACTGATACGCTCGTTATAGATATCGGTGCCGGAAAAATGGAAATCAATATCTTCAAGGGCGGCATTCTCCGGTTCAGCCGCTGTCTCGAGACCGGCGGGGCCGATATCACCCGTCTTATCGCGGACTTTCTGAACATCGGGATTCAGGACGCGGAAGCGATCAAACGCACTATGAACGTAATGACGCCGTCCGATCAGGACAAGGCCGCCTCTGCGGTTGCCGGCCGGCTTGATGCCTTCCTGATGGAGATTCGCCGCTCTGTTGAATACTACAAGACAACATTCCGTGAAAAAGGAGTGGACCGTGCGGTCCTGACGGGAGGCGCCGGCCTGATGAAAGGGCTGCCTGAATATTTTTCCCGGGCCCTCGAGCTTCCCGTGGAACTTTGTGATCCTTTCGCAGTGCTGGCCCCAGGTGATTCGACGGCAGAGGGGTATCGTTCCCTTGCGCCGTGTTTTTCAACCGCCGTGGGCCTGGCATTGAGAAAAGCATAGACAATGCAGGAGTCAACAGCGCAGAATCAGCGCGTGACACCAGGTACAAAAGACCTTTTATGAAAACAGCGAAAGAGTACATCAATCTTCTTCCGCGGAAGGAGAAGCAGTCAGTTCAACTTATAAGTGCATGGACTGTCTGCGCCGTGCTTTTTCTGCTCGTCTGGGTCGGTCTCTTCGGATTGAAGGCCACGAAGCTGCGGCGACTGCAAGCCGACCTCAACTCGCGTTCGCTCCAGCAGCAGCATCTCGAACTGGAACTGGCTACCCTCCGCAAAGAACTCGGATTGACCTCCGCAACGGGCGGAAATCTCAGTAAAACGGCTCTGGTCCAGAGTCTCCTGAAAGAACGGGTGCTGTGGTCCCAGGTCTTTCAGCAGTTTTCCCATATCATACCTCGGGGAGTTTGGTTCGACAGCCTCGAAGGCAGTTCAGCCGGCAACGCGGAAGTCAGGATCAGGGGCGGAGCACTCGATTACCGGCTGGTCTCGGATTTCATGCTGGGCATGGAGAGGTCGGGGTATTTTGAAAAGCCCGAACTCCTCTTCGCGCAGAAGGCAACGGTGCAGGGCCATGATGTGATCGAATTCGAGATCCATTGCGGCGTGAAAAAATCACAGGGGGCCCTCTAATGGCACAGAAAGGTCTCGTGGCGGCACTGTCCGGGCGTACGTACACCAAGCGTGAGCGTTTTCTCATGCTGCTCGTTATGCTGTCGATCCTCACGGGTCTGGTGTATCGGTTCCCCTATGCCGCCCTGGAGAAAAAGATCGCAATGGTGCAATCGGACCTCGACAGTGCTGAGAAAGCAATTCCCGAACTCGGCCTCCAGATAGCTGATCTGAATGCACGGGCAGCGGACATCAAGGCTGGCGCGAAGGGATGGCAGCTGGTAGATCAAAAAGGCGTCATTCTGGTTCTGGAAGACGTGTCCGCCGAGGCGCGGAAGGACGGGGTCAGCATCGTTTCCGTGCATCCGTCCCAAGAGATCGATAAGGAGACTCACAAGGAAGTTTCTCTGAATCTGGATCTCAAGGGCCGGTACCGGCAGTTGGCTGAGTATTTCAAACACCTGGAAAACCAGGCCCGACTGGTGAATATAAGAAAAATCCGGGTCGAGGCCTGTCCAGATTCTTCATCAGCATGCGCAACGCAGCTTGAGGCGGTCACCTATCTGGAGAAGTGATTGTCGCATGAGGGGTCCAGACCGGGAATGAAGGAATTTCATTCTTCTCGAAAAGGAAGGAAAAGATTGGCACAGGACACCGAGGGCACAGGGAAAAGATAAAGAAGTTTATTTTGAATTCTTTTCGCTCTTTTATGGTTCCTCTGAAGCTCTTGGTGATCATAAGTTCCTTGGCTTCTCCGGATTAGAATGATGAACAAGACGATGCTCTTCATAAGCGTGATAATCCTGTCAGCGGCTGTTTCCAACCTTGCACGGGCGCAAGAAGCCGATCAGGACCGCGACCCCTTTTTCCCCGATGGACCACGTTCTGCCGCGACAGGAACGATTAATTCGCAGCTCGGTAACGGCTGGGGAAGAGATCCTTTTGACCGGCCCTTCGCTGGAACCGCTGTTGCTCAGCAGAGCCCAGTCAGCCGGGGGAAAAAACTCACTGGCATTATTTACGGCGAGGATAACCGCATTGCCATCCTTGACGGCGAAACCATCAGGGAAGGCGACAAGGTCGGAGATCTAAAGCTGGCGCAAATCCGGCCCAACAGCGTCGTGCTCATGGACAGCGCTGGAAACAGGACTGAGGTCATTCTAGAAAACTTTTCCATGCAGAAGTAGGAGGTAGGCGCTATGGCTTCAATCCCCACATCAGGTCATGGTCGGGCTCTCGTGCTGATGGTCATCTTGCTGATGGCGCCCGGTACGGCGCGGACCGAAACGATTCAGGTCACGGGGGAGAATCCGCAGTTCTCCATGGAGTTTCGGGACGCGGACATCAAGGATGTGCTGCGTGCCATGGGGCAGACCGCCAACCTGAATATCATCATAAGCGATACTGTCACGGGACATGTCACAATGAGCCTGAAGAACGTGGACTTGTGGGCGGCCCTCGAATCAATCCTCAAGACCAAGGGGCTTACCTACGTGCGGGACGCCAATATGATTCGCGTTGTATCGCTTGCGGAGGCACGCGACATCGACATGGAAACAAGGGTCTTCCCCCTCGGGAACGCCAGCAGCAAGGATATTTTGCCTATCATTGAAAAAATTAAAAGTGAAAAAGCCAAGGTTTTCATCGACAACAGGACAAATGCCGTTGTGGTCAAGGACCTTTCCCTCAATATCGACCAGATGGCCCGCCTGCTCAAGGATCTTGACATAAAAATGCCGCAGGTGTTGATTGAGGCGAAAATCATCGAAGTGTCGACCAATTATGCGAAAGACCTGGGCGTTCAGTGGGGCGGCCGGTATGCCGGCACCAGCGGCAACGGAAGCACGGTCATAAGCGGTGGGGCCACGGGCGTATCTAGTAGCGGTACGGTGGGCACTTCGACGATTCCGGCTATCGGCACTACAACTTTTTTCCCCATGCTCGGCGATGTGGGAATCAGCGGCAATGCTTATGCCGTGAACCTGCCGGCTGCGGTCGGAAGCGGGGCGGGAGGAGCGCTCGGAATTTCATTCGGGAGACTCGGTGGAAATGCTCTCGATCTCCAGCTTTCCGCCATGCAGACGACGGGCAACGGCAGGATACTTTCGAGCCCCCGGGTAATAACGGCGAACAATCATGAGGCAAAAATATCGAGCGGCATTGAAATTCCGTTGCAGGTACTAACTACGACCACGCAGGGGACGAGCTTGCAGGTCCAGACGATAAACGCAAACCTGATGCTTTCGGCAACGCCGACTATTGGCAAGGACAACCGGATCACCCTGGCAATAAAGTTAGAAAAGTCCGAGCCTGATTTTTCACAGGAGGTGGACAATATCCCCACAATCGACACGCAAAATGCCGACACGGAGCTTGTCGTAAATGATGGAGAGACCGTGGTGCTCGGGGGGATAATCACCAAGAGCGAGGCGAAGTCCCAATCGGCGGTGCCGTTCCTTTCGAAGATCCCGCTCATTGGATGGCTCTTCAAGAGGGACACCACGTCCAAGACCGAGGATGAACTCATGATATTCATCACCCCGAAGATCGTGCGGGATTAGCGGGAAGTCTACCCCGGTCTTCCCACAGTGCAAACACGTCCTGTCTTTTTGTTCTGCAATCTCGAGAATCCGACTTCCCTTCTGCGGTCCGTGCCGCGGAACTATCCCCTCCCTGTTTCGGTGTTGACACGCTCTCTCTATCGTAGTATAAAAACTCATGGAAACAAGCCGTAGGGAATTCATCAAAAAGTCTTTCTACGGCTTGCTTGTGCTCATCGGGCTTGGCTTTCTGATACCCGGCGTCAAGGTGTTAACACCGGCGGAGGACCGCAGGAAGGAACTGGTTTACTTCCCGCTTATCGCCGAAGACGACATCCCGCGCATCGGTGTGAAAAAAGCTGAGCTGCTCTTCACGGTCTCGGGAAAGGAAAGAAAATCCCGGGTATTCATCGTATCAAATGCCGGTGGCATCACGGTCTTCTCCGCCACCTGTTCTCACCTCGGATGTCTCGTCAACTACCACAAGGACAAGCGGGAGTTCGTCTGCCCATGCCACGGGGGAAGATATGATCTGGCCGGCAAAAACATTGCCGGGCCGCCGCCCGCGCCTCTGACGAAGCTCCCGGCCCGGAGTCAGGACGGCATGATCCTGGTCGGAGTGAAAGTTTAATCAAGACCGGTATCCTCCCCGGGGAGGATGCCGTACGGTAGGTCCCGTTGATTTCATGGTAACCGAATGTATCAATAACCAAGTTGGGGAGCGTGATTGTTCCTCCTTTTTGTAATTACCGTCATCAACCTATGCGAGTTTTTGATTATCTCAATACACGACTGGGTTTCACCACCAGGCACCGGAGAGTAATGGACAAACCGGTGCCTGGATGGATAAACTATTTTTACTGCTTTGGCGGAATAACCTTCACGCTGTTTCTTGTGCAAGTGCTGACGGGGCTGCTTCTCTCAGTGCATTACACGCCGTCGGAAGCAGAGGCGTACCACAGCATCCAACGCCTGCATCAAGTCGTGCCGCTTGGAAGGCTGCTCCGTGCGACCCATCATTGGGCCGCGAACTTCATGGTCATGATGATCCTGCTCCATATGCTCAGGGTTTTCCTTACCGGATCTTACAAAAACCCGCGGGAACTAAACTGGATAGCTGGTGCCTTGCTGTTTGTTCTCATTCTCGCCTTCGGGTTTACAGGCTACCTGCTACCCTGGGACCAGAAGGCATATTGGGCCACCGTCATCGGAACGAATATGCTTGCGTCGGTACCGTTCATCGGTCCTCTTCTTGCGGCATTCGTCCGGGGAGGCACTGAAGTTTCGGGCCAAACGCTGCTCCGCTTTTACAGTTTGCACATCCTGTGGTTCCCGCTTTTCACCGTGCTTTTTCTTTGGGTGCACTTCCATATATTAAGAAGGATCGGGATCTCAGGGGGGATGTAGAGTTGTAGGATGGTAGGCACCCGAAAGGGTGAAACCCTATCACGGCAAAAACTTTTCGAGGATCAATTTATGCCTACGAATCAGGAAAATAAATTTTTCCCCTACTATTTCTTCGAAATTTCCCTCGTGTCGCTGTTTGCCATCGAGGTTGTTCTGATCTTTGCAGTCCTGTTCCCTCCGGCCGTCGGAAGGGAGATCGATTTTTTGGCGCAGTACAACCCGCGTCCTGAGTGGTATTTCCTCTTCCTCTATCAACTAACGAAGTATTTCCCCGGCAGATGGACTTTCGTGGGCGCGGTGCTGCTTCCCGGGCTTGCCTTCAGTGTTCTGCTTCTCGCTCCGTTTCTGGACAGCGGGGCGGAAACAGCGCTCAAGAAGCGAAAAACTGCAATCGCTGTTGGCTTCACCCTTCTGGCGGCAGTTATATTTCTGACGGTTCTGGAATTGCTATAAGGGAATTAGCGGTCGCTATAACATTAGTAAATACTTAATTGCGTTGTTGCTAATGTGTGAAATCACGAAAACGAGTATTGACAGGATACGGTGTTTTTGATAAGTTATTGACCTGTCGTTTTGAAAGTACTCAGGCTCATCATGCGTTCGTTTCATGACGATTGAAACGGTACCTGAGGGGGTGATGCACCGGAGCAAAACGTCTCAAATGATTTAAAAAAATCTGTTGTCGCCAGGATGTTTGTTAACGAGCTGCTTACCATGAGCGGCTCGAATTCATGAACCAACTTAAGGAGGAATACCATGTCAGTCAAAACAGCAACACCAGATCAAACGTTGGATACTCTCGGGAGGGTGTGTCCCTATCCGTTGCTCCTCACCAAGAAGGCGCTCGAGAAGCTTGCAAGCGGCCAGACGCTTAAGATCCTGTGCGATGCGCCGGCATCGGCAGAGGACAGCATTCCACGTTATGCCGAAAAGCAGGGTTATAGTTTTGAAGCAGTAAAGCTCGATGACAAGGGATACTGGGAACTCTTCATCAAGAAGTCATAACTCCGGGGTAGAGGCTGCGAGCCACGATGTCGAAGGAACAGAAGGGGTAAAAATCCAAGGGGGGAAAAATGGTTTCTACATTGGCATTTACTGTGACCGGTCTACTCGTTGGCGGAGCATTCGGTTTCGTTTTGCAGCGCGGCCGCTTCTGTGTCAATTCCGCGTTCCGGGAAGTGCTCTTCGAGGACTACACCATGTTCCGGGCATACCTTCTCGCCGTCGTGGTCACCATGATCGGCGCGAATCTGCTTGAGGACATGCACTGGCTGGGCCATTTTCAAGAAGGCGCCTTCGTCGCTGGTACGCTCTACCGACAGGCCTTTGTGCCCTGGGCTAACATTATCGGAGGGTATATCTTTGGCATGGGCATCGTTCTCGCCGGGGGGTGCGGAAGCGGCATCTTGTACCGCGTGGGCGAAGGAAACCTGGCGTATGTCTTCGCCGTGTTCGGGTTCTTTTTCGGCATTGCGATGACCAAATTCGGCTTCCTGAAACCGATTTACGATTGGACGATCGCACCTGAACGCATTGTTTGGAAGGGTGAGGATACGATCCCGACCCTGTACAATATTATTGGCGTCAACAAGTGGATCGTCATCACCGTGGTTTCCGCGTTGTTGCTGGTGGCCACATTCAAGGGCAGCAAGCCCTTCGTCAAGGCGAGGAAGGGATATTCGTGGTCGCTGGCTGGACTCCTGGCCGGTCTCATTGCCGTGGCAGCGTGGTGGGCCTCGGAGTATTATGGCGGCAAGGCCCGCGGCCTTTCATTCACCGGGCCGCTCAGGGAGTTCTTCCTGGCCGTGTTTTTCGGTAACTATCAGAACAATCCGGCCGCTGTTAACCCGGTCGAATCCCGGAGCATCTTCGGCATGATTTTTTCGTGGAGCTCGCTCTACGTTTTAGCTGTGCCACTCGGCGCGTTCATCAGCGGCAAGCTCCTAAAAGAAGTGAAGCTGAAGGTACCGCCAGCGGACGAGCTCTTCAAGGTGCTTCTGGGCGGGTTTATCATGGGGATTGGTGCGCAGATGGGAGGGGGCTGCAACATTGGTCACAGCCTGACGGGCGTGTCCACCCTTGCCGTGTCGAGCTGGGTTGCCACCATCTTCATCATCCTGGGGAACTGGACCATGGTCTATTTCGTGCTCATCAGGCCGATGAGAGCTCTGGACGTATAAACGATATATCGCCAGACCGGGTGGGTTTTCCCCACCCGGTTTTTTTGTCCCCGATGTAAAATAAAACACTTGTTAGAATTCGGGAAGATGGTATATTGGATTCTCCGTTTTCAGGCGGGACAGGTCTATATTTATATTATGACTTATAAGGGAGGTGAAACCATGGCAACTGAAATACTGGGCATTATGATAACGAAGTATGAGAATCTTGACCATATCGCCGGTGTTGTGAAGGCGGCGCGCGCGGCAGGCAAGTCTGTCATGATATTCATGACCGATGAAGGCGTGCGCTTCACCCGGGACGTCAAATTTCTCGATCTGCTGAAGGTGGACGGTGTCGAAATATCCTGCTGCGAACACAGCTGCGAGCAAATCGGGATGCATGAAAAAACGGACGGGATATCATACGGCAGCCAGTACAATAACGCGGGCATGCTGCACGACAGCAACCGCATACTGGTGTTTTAACAACCCGAACACGAGGAGAGGCATTCCATGGGAGATACAAAAAAAATCGCAGTTATTGTAAGGGACCGGCAGGGCGAAGCGCTGCGTGTCGCGGGCGGCCTGACGTTGGCCGATGATACGATCGAAGTCTTTATCCTTGACCATAAACTTGAAAAGGAAAACCCCGAAGTTGCCATGCCGCTTGAACTGGTCAGCGATCTGGAGCTGAAGGTCTATTCCAATAATTCGGAAAATGGCTTCACGACGATCACGCTCGAGGAAATGGCAAAGAAGCTCCTGGAGTACGATCTCGTGGTGCCTTACTAAGCGACGGAAGGAGAGCACCGTGAAAATCCTGCACATATTAAAAAAAGCTCCGGATGCCAGCACAAAAAAAATTATTGAGCTTCAGGCAACGGGCAACCAGGTAACAATGATAGAGCTTTATAAGGGCGGCATATCCTACAACAAACTGGTGGCAGACGTGTTCGCGCACGATAAGGTTTTTTGCTGGTAAGGAGTATCCGTTTTGCAGTCCCGGGGGCGGGATTGCGATTTTTTCAGGAAATCGACAGGGATCGGCGTGCGGGGGAACGAACGCCGCCCTTCTGCTTCAGCGGCGAAAGTTTGACAATGCGTTCTTATTAACATAGCGCCACTCAGGTGACGGAGCATGTCTTCACTTTAATAAATATTTATCTGGTTGCGAAGCAAACCAGTGCCGCAATATCCCTGCCCTGAAGAGACGGGGTTTTACGGCGCGGATTATAAAGTGCATCGGCTGCAAATCGATAAACCAGGTTGAGGTGTTTTTGTGCACACGCTGCTGCAGGTCGCCGACGAAACTTCAGCTCGAAGCAGAAAAAAACAGCGTCAGATGTGTTTCAAGTTCTTCTGTTTGTGCCGATTCTTATTGCCGCTGCTTTCATCGGCTACTATCAATTCATTCTCCCGAATGGCATTGCTGCTGTAGTGAATGGCGGGAGATACGAGAAGCAGAGCTCGATTCCGCAGTTGAACGTCTAAGCGCCCTTCCGGCAGGGGGCTGGATAATAAGCTGGATCTGATCAAAGGGATAGAGCAGCTGGCGGAGCCTTCAGAGGGGGGGCAGGATCAGGTAACGCCTGCGCCTGCATTCGTGGACAAACGGCCAATAACCACCTGCAATGAAACCTCCAGGAAATGCGTTTTGAAACCTACAGATTTAAAATTCAAACAGTAAACCCGCCATGTATCCTGTGCCGCCGAGATTCGTGGACGCTGCGATAGCATGGATGTACTCCGCCTCGACAAAGAGATAGGTGTGGAATACGCCGTTATCTGTGTACATGTTGTTTGCTGCCTCGGGATCAAGGGCGTCCAGGAGAAACTGAAGACCTCCCCGAGCATGATATCCGTTGGCGGAGCCCTTGACCGAACCCTGGTTCTCGATTGTTTCATCGTAGAACATTTTCGTGTAACCGCCCCCCACATAGGGTACGATCCATTGCTGCTCGCTCATGACTGCGCGAAACAGAAGGAAGACATTGACGGGATAAACATCGTAAGTCACTGATCCCGCCAACGTTCCGTGGAGCGGCGCATATGCACTGCCATGGCTCGTAAGATATTCACCTTCGATGCCTATATCAACCTGTCTGATGATCTTGTATGCGAGAGACATCGAGTATTCAGGCATATCCCGTTTGCCGTAGTACTGTTCCCAGTTTGGCAGGGCCGGTGTAAAATATCCACCCTTCATCTCGAATGACCAGGAGGGACTCGCTGGGGCCGACTCCTCGGCCTCCTGGGCATGTGCCAGGACGGGGATGACAGCGAAGAGCAAAATTAAAATAAGCTTTTTCAACGGAGCCCTCCCGATCGGGACAATCGCTGCCGATATAATGCGAAGATAATGAAGCACAGCATGAACGTGATCAGGACGATTTTCAGCGCGCGCGAGGTCTGCGTCATGAAGAGCGCCATGCCGATTGCCGGCAGAAGTGCAGCTCGAACCAGCGGCTTGTATTGCGGGTGTTCGTTCAACCAGGCAGCAGCGGCAGGGCCGTGCGCATAATACCAGGCAACGAAGGCATTTCCAAGCTCATTGGTTTGCAGGAACCGGTCTCGGAAATTGCGCAATGCCTGAACCTGCGGAGCAGAGTAATAGCCGTAGGCGGCCGTAGCTATGAAACATCCCCTGCTTGTGTTCGGAAGATCCGGATAGGCAACCAGTGCCTCGGGAAAATCGTGTAACGCGTTCGATAAAGGACTCTCCATTACCGCTCCGCTTCCGCCGGTAACTTCCGCCGAATAGTCGCTTTCGTGGGCAACGCCGGGAGAATAGGAAGCTGAGCCCGCATTGTCAATTGCCGTTACGGCAAGATAGAAGATTGACTGAGATACGGCGGTCACGTAGACATAATAGGTCTGGTCGTTCACGAGTCCTGATAGCGTGTAGCTCGTGACAGGGCCGGCCGAGACGGAGGCAGTGGGCGTTGAGGTCAGTCCGTAGTATACATTGTATCCTGTGGCTCCGGAAGCGGCGGTCCAGGTAAGGACGAGACCTCCATTCACAGGAGCTGTGGACAGCAGAGTCGGTGTCGAGGGAGTGATGGCGGAAGACAGACCGGTCAATGTAAATGTTGTTGCGGCAGTGCCTGTCGGTACCGTTATGGGAGAAGGGCCTTCGATTGCCACTGTCCCATTGTATACCCCCGAAGAGCTTCCGTAATAAACCCGGTAGCCTGCGACCGTGTAAGCATTATTCGCGGTCCAGTTCAGGTCGATTGTCGTTCCCGAGGTCACCGCGCTGACACCCTGTACCTGGAATGGTATCGTATCGGCGTTCGTGCCGCCATAGGAGCCCATGTCCGTAGTCGTGCCATCGACGGAATTCGATCCCGCCTGCGTACTTCCCGTGCCAATACAAGGTGACCCTGCTTGCAAATGAAAGTCGCCCAAAGCGACATTAACAAAGAGGGGGTCCTCGTTCTCAAGATTTCCCTTATAATTCACTGTATCGCTGGGATCGAAGGAAATTGTCGTAGGGCCGATACTGTTGCAGTTAAAAAAAAGGTTATTTAAAATTAACGTTATGTCTGCATTCGCGGGGAGGGCTGTATTAAGCACTGTTGAAAATATATTATTTTTGATGTCCTCCTCCGTCTGATCAGAAACGATACCGTAATCGATATCGTAGAAAGCATTATTATATATGGAGGCATTCGCTGACGACGTCAACTGGATTGCTGTATTGCTGGGTCCTACATCAAATATGTCGTTGTTTATCGTAACCGACGGAGAGTTTTGCGCCAGAATACCTGTTGTGGCATTCACAAAAGAAAGATTTTTTATGATAATGTTGCCTGTAACGCTGCTAATAGTCAGTGCTGCGCCCGACCCGCCTCCGGAGATGAACGTTGTTGCCGTTTCATTGCCGTAAATCGATGTTATGTTTTGATTGATTACGAAATTTCCGGGATAAGTGCCGGGGTAGAGTTGGATGGCATCGCCTGATAAAGCGTCAGTTATGGCTACGGTTAAACTTGTATAGCAGGGAAAGTTGACCGTGTCAGAAGGGCACAGAGCGGTATTCGTTGTAACAACACGGGTAACGGCAGCGGCAGGCTTTGGTACGATTGCAACAAGAAAGAGGAAGACTAAACTGAGTAAGAGAGTAGCGCGTTTTGTTGGCATGCTGAAGCCTCCGAGAACAATGATAAAAAATACATCAATATGGCGCGAATGTCAAACGGAAAGGACGAATGCGCTCTTGATCTTTAGAAACCGCAGCGATACTGCATTCGTGTTCTCTTGACAACGGGCCCGACGGGACATACACTCTAGATAGGCAGCAGGCAAAGGAGGAGACATGGATATCAAGGAACGAGAAGTCTCCATTTCTGATCTCAGGCACGCGTGCGAGCCGGCGGAATTCGCCTTCCAGACCACTGCCGAGCTGTCGCTGAAGGAAGAGATTATCGGCCAGGCGAGGGCGGTGAAGGCAATCGAATTCGGTCTTTCCATCCGAAACCACGGATACAACATATTCGTTTCCGGAATCCCTGGCACCGGCAGGAACAGCATTGTCAAGTCCCTCGTCAAAAGGATCTCGCTCGACCGCCCGGTGCCTTGCGACTGGTGCTGCGTCAACAACTTCAAGGACACTGACCGGCCCCTGGCCATCAAGCTCCCGGCCGGCAGTGGCCGTGAGTTCCGGCAGGATGTGGGAAAGTTCATCGAGTTCATGCAGGGTGAAATTTCCAAGGTCTTTGAGTCCAAGGATTACGAAGAGCGGAAGTCGCATATTGCGGAAGGAGTGGAAAAGGCGAAGGAAGTCCTTTTTGCCGATGCGGGGCAGCGCGCCCACGAATTGGGGTTCCAACTGTCGATCACCCGGACCGGGATCGTCAAAGTCCCTCTGTGGAAAGGCAAGCCGCTACAGCCGCAGGAGCTGGAAAACCTTTCCTCGGAGCAGAAGCATGAGTTGGAGGAACATGAAAAACAGGTCGATGCCGAAATCCGAGACTTCCTGGCCAAGGCTCGCCAGCTCGATAAGGAGGCCCATGAAAAAATTCACGAACTGAACCGGAGTATCGCCCACTTCGCCATGGGCCACCAGCTTGATGAACTGAGGGGAAAATACAGCATCAATCCCCGCATTCCTGATTACCTTTCCGATGTCGAAGAAGATATCCTCGGCAATCTGCGGGAATTCCTCGGCCAGACCCAGGAAATGCCCTTCGCGATCGAGGGCATGGACCGGACAAGCTTCATGGAACGCTACAAAGTGAACCTCATTGTGGACAACGCCGAAACCAAAGGCGCGCCCGTGATAGAGGAGGTGAACCCCACCTACAATAATCTGGTGGGCCGCATCGAGCGGAAAGCACGGTTCGGCACCTTCTATACCAATTTCACCATGATTCGACCCGGTTCGGTGCTCAAGGCAAACGGCGGCTATTTGATTTTGAATGTACTTGATGTCCTTCGAAACCCCTTTTCCTGGGACGCCCTCAAGAGGATTATCAAAAAGAATGAAGTAAAGATCGAGGACGTGACCGAGCTTTACGGTTTCACCAGCGGTGGCATCAAACCCGAGCCCATACCGGTTTCGCTCAAAGTTATCATGCTCGGAAGCCCGTGGCTTTATTATCTGTTGAATTACTATGACGAGGATTTCCGCGACATTTTCAAGGTCAAATCCGATTTCGACACGCAGACCGCAAAGTCGACCGATGAAAAAATGCGCTACGCGAACTTCATCGGCAATATGGTGAAGAACGATGGTCTGCTTCCTTTTGACCGGACCGCGGTGGCTGATGTTGTAGACCACGCGGTGCGGCTCGCGGAGAGACAGAACAAGCTCTCGCTTCGATTCAGCGATCTCTCGGACCTGTTGCGCGAGGCGTCCTACTGGGCAACGCAGTCGGGGAGTGCGGCGGTGGTTGCCGAACATGTTGACAAGGCGCTGGAAGAGAAAGTCTACCGTTCGAACCTGATCGACGAGCGTATTCAGGAGATGTACCTGGATGGCACGATCATGGTCGATGTAGCCGGCTCCGTTGTCGGCCAGGTGAATGGGCTGTCGGTATACGGCATCGGGGATTTTTTTTTCGGCAAGCCATCGCGGATCACCAGCCGGATCTATCTCGGCAAGTCCGGCATCGTCGATATCGAGCGCGAGGCAAAACTTTCGGGCCGCATCTACAATAAAGCGGCGCTCATTCTCTCGGGCTACCTTGGCGGAACCTATGCCCAGGACAGGACTCTTTCTGTTTCGGCGACCCTCGCTTTTGAACAGAGCTATGGCGAGATCGAGGGAGACAGCGCCTCCGCGGCCGAACTCATTGCGCTCATTTCTGGAATCGCCGAAGTGCCGATCAAGCAGAATCTGGCCATCACGGGGTCGATCAACCAGAAGGGAGAGGTCCAACCCATTGGCGGGGTGAATGAAAAGATAGAAGGATTTTTCGGGGTGTGTAATAACCGGGGCCTTACGGGCGAACAGGGGGTGATCATCCCGAGGTTGAACGTCAAGAATCTGATGCTGAAAAAAGAAGTGATCGAAGCCGCGCGGCAAGGCAAGTTTCATGTGTACGCAGTCTCGACCGTCAACGAGGCGCTTGAGCTTCTCACGAGTATTCCAGCCGGCGAGCGCAATGAGGCCGGCGCCTGGCCCGAGGGTACGGTCAATTTCCTGGTGGAAAAACGGCTCAGGGAGATGTCAAGGAAGTTGAAGGCCGACGATAAGGGAGAGGGGAAGGACAAAGAGAAAAAAGAGGAAAATAATAATGAGGCAGCACCGAAAAAAAATCCTATGCCGGAGCCGCTATGACGGAGGATCTGGTTTAGTCACGGAAGGCCGGGAGCGGTGAAGGCATGGATTCAAATTGTTCCCCTGAAGCCCGGCATGGCCGGCATCAAAGTTTCGATTTGGCGATAAGTATTATTGTTCTGCCTCATTATAGAATAGTGTAGTTTATCCCCGCTATGAATCCGTCTACTCATACGTGGTTGTCACAGCTGCTTACTCTGTTTTCGCAGGATGTCTATCTCGTCGGCGGCTTGGTACGAGATCTCGTCATTGGCCGGAATGACGTCAAGGATATCGATATCCTGATGCCAGCCGAATCGGAAGCGATCGCGCGCGTTTTTGCCGACAGGATCGGCGGTAGTTTTTTCTTTCTCGATGAAACGCGAAATATCTCACGTGTTGTGAAACAGAATGACCATGAGTTCATACAGTTTGATTTTGCGAATTTCGAAGGGCCGGATGTGCAGACGGACCTGGGAAGAAGGGATTTTACCATCAACGCCATGGCGCTCGACCTGCGGCAGTTTATTGCCCGTGGATCCATCGACGCCCTTATCGATCCCTTTCACGGGATACAGGATGTGCACGACAAGCTGATCCGTGTTACTAGACCGGAAGTTCTGGATGATGACCCCCTTCGTCTCATCCGCGCTGTCCGTTTTTACGCGACCCTCGGTTTCGCCATCGAGGATTCGACGGCGGCACACATCCGGCAACGCTCCAAACGCATTGCGGGTCCCTCACCGGAGCGGGTGCGGGACGAGCTCTTCCTGATCCTGTCCGAAAGACAGGCGGAAAAACATCTCCTGCTGCTCGATTCCCTCGGTCTTCTTACGGTAATCCTGCCCGAGCTCGAACCGCTCCGCGGCTTCGCGCCCGGCATGTATCATGTCCATGACGTTCTGACCCATTCCTTCAAGACCGCGGGATATATCGATGCCGTCCTCGATGAGTTGAGCGATTTCTCCCTTGCCTATGCCGGTTCGGTGCGAACCCATCTGGAGGAGCACCTGGAACCCCTAATACCGCGGATAGCGGCGTCTCGGTTCGCTTGTCTCCTGCACGATATGGCAAAGCCCGATACGTTTACCAACGCGGACGGCCACATTCGCTTTCACGGCCACGACAACCTCGGCGCCGAGAAGTGCCAATTCGTGTGCCGGCGTCTCAGGTTGTCGCGAAATACTGAAGCACTGGTCTCCCGGCTTATCAAATTTCATATGCGTCTCTTCAATCTTTCAACCCCAGGAGGCCCGAGCAGAAATGCGATGTACCGCTACTGCCGCGATCTGGGGGATGCGCTTCCGGAGAGCCTCCTTCTTGCGCAGGCTGACGCCCGCGCGACCTCCGAAATTATGCCGAAGGAAAAATTCATGGACACGCGAAGGCCCATGGCAGCGGTACTGGAATACTATTATACGAAATTCCTGAAAGCCGAAGCTGCGCCGCTCGTGACCGGTGATGATTTGATCCGAATGGGGCTTGCGCCCGGTCCCCGGTTCCGGGAAATTCTGGAGGAGATGAAGGAGCGCCAGACGGAAGGTGTGGTCAGGAACCGGCAGGAGGCCCTTGAATATCTGGAACATATGAAGTAAATTCTTTTTTCACCGAAGAGGGCACAGAGAAAACCGTTGTTGCAAGCGTATAGGACGACGGTTTCGCGACGGCATTTCAATTATTCGTCAATAGTTCTCGTGGTGTTCCTTGCTTTTCAACCTTGCAATCTCTCCGGTGAAAATTCATAATGTTGAGGGATAGTATGACGAAAAAATATGAAAACATGACCGTCGACGAGCTTAAGAAAGAACTCAAACGCCTTAAGGACAACCTCTGCGACATCGAAGACATGCACAATTTCACCTTCGGCAAGACCACCGTGCATATTGGCGCCGAGCAGGCTCAAAACATGGCGCTTGAATACGAACAGGAATGCAAGGCGCATAACGATCAGATCGCGGCAGTCGAGAAGGCACTGAAGGTCAGAGGCATGCTGTAGCGGTCCCTCAAAAATCGCGTACGAGCCGGTACAGTTCCGTATATTCGTTTTTTACAGCCCCGGTTTCTTCTTTGAGCATCCTGAGCGCTTCGGGCACGTGCTTGAGAAAATAGGTTTTCCCTTTTATTGCGGACAGAAACCCGTAGGCGCCGAGTGCTTGCATGTGGCGCTGCAGGCGGCAGGGGATGAGGCTGTCCGAGAAGGTCTTTCTGCTGAATTTTCCCGGACATTTTGCCCTTTCACTGAGATAATATTCCAGCAGCCGCTCGCGCAGAGCCCCATCAAGGCGATAATAGGGGTCCCACAGGATGGAGGCGACGTCATAAGCGGCAGGTGCCATCCGCGCGCCCTGAAAATCGATGACCCGCGGCATGCCGCCGGCGGTGATCAGGATGTTCTGGCTCTGGAAGTCGCGGTGGATCACGCCTTTAGGGAAGGCATCTACTTGCAGCGCAAGGCGGCTGAACTCTTCATCCAGGGCCGCTTCATTCTTCAGTGCAACTCCCCTCAGTCCGGACACGAACCGTTCAAGGAAGTAACCCGTTTCCCATCGAAGATAATCATAGCCGAAGATCCGTGCCTGGAGGAGGGGGCATTCATGGACGTGACGGGTAACCCGTCCGTGGAGCTTGACCAGGATATCGAGCACGCTGCGGTAGATATCTTCGATATGGTCGCTGTCGTGCGGGAACTTCAGGTAGGAGTAGAGGCTGATATCACCCAGGTCTTCAAACAGGGCGCGCCGTCCAGAATCATCCGCCGCGATGAGGCCGGGCACCGGCACGGAGTGGGACTCGAAGAACTGCGTATACGCGAGGTGACGATCGTAGTCTGGGTCGTCGGGCCTGCATTCCATGAGCACGGCGGTCTTTTCGCCGTTCCGCACACGGAAATAATGTCTGTCCGAGCCTCCGAGGCCGACCAGTATCGCGACTGCATCCTCACTGGAATCGTTGCCGTTGGGAAGGCCATCCACGCCGAAGTAGAGGGCAAGCAGCGGATCGGAAAGCGAGATTTTTTTCTGCTCTCGCGCATGCAGGGAAGGTTGCATTTCCTCTTCCCCGAGGTCGACGGCATAGTCCGGGCCGAGGACCCTGTTTTCCTGCCTGCCGGAAACCCGTGCGCCAGGCATCACGATGCAGTTTCGGAGGTGCGTATTGTCTTCGACAGTGCTTCGCGCTTCGAGAACCACGTATCCGTCAATCCAGATTTTGCCGCAAGCCGCTTCCGGCGACCGATGAACCGTCTCGCCGCTTCCGCAAAGGACATCGAGAACAGCTCTGGCGTATGACGGCAGGCGTGCCGATGTCGTTCCAGTACGCACCGGTGAAATCGAGGGCCTGAACCCGGTGTCCCATCCTAGCTGCATCGAGCCATGCGATGGTGGCATGAGAGACGCCCTGGGGCAGAAAATCCAGAATCTCCGGCGAGTAGACGGCTACGCCCGTGTAGGCGACCTTCCGGGCGATCCGGTCGGGATCGGGCCTGGAATGGCCCGGGTTTTCCACGTCGAGCACAAGATCGTTGTCATCGACAACGACATTGCTTAGCGCGGGGTGCCGGTCGTGGCCAGGGTTGCAATATTCCCGGCCTGCAGGTGTGTCGTGACGAGTTTTTTAAAATCGATATCAAGCAGAATGTCTGCGTTATGGACGATAAAAGGACTACGTGCAAGGAAGGCTTCCGCGTTCTTCAGCGCGCCGCCGGTGCCAAGGATCGGATCCTCTGGAAAGAAGCGGATACGGTCAGCGTACACCGAGTGTTCCGCCCAGTCACGGATCATGCCCGGCTTATAATGAAGATTAATGCCGATTTCCCCATCACAAAGGGCGGTGAGCTTTTCCAGAATTATCCCGATCAGCGGCCTCCCGAGGATCGGGAGCAGTGGTTTCGGAATATGGTTCGTGACCGGCCGCAACCGTTCGCCGAGCCCAGCAGCAGGGAGAAAATAGTGAGGGGGAATCTAGACATATGAATGTGGTACCATGAAAGTCAAGGACGATGCGCTGCAATGTTCAGCGCTCAAAATGAGAATTTCAAATCAAACCTGCCCCGATGACATTAAAAAATAGACGGCGAGATTTGTTCGAAATCCATTGCTTACTATTTATAAAGCAGGAATTTCCTTCTCACCTTTTCAAATTCCTTCGCTTCTCCCCTCCACCATTTCGCCATCGCATCAAGATCTTTCCATGATTCGATGTCTTTCCTCAGCTTGTCGGAGCCCGCGAGAATGTCGATGGGCAGATTCACTTCTTCGTACTCATACGGCGGTTCTTTCCATCTGAAATCCCGGGGATAGGTGTTGTGGATCGCCTTCAGGATGGCTACGCCGGTCTTGAAGGGCTGGAACTTTTCCCGGTTCGTCACATGGATCTGGGCACCACCGCAGAGCGCGTGGGCGTGCTTCTGGAATGTGGGCTGGAAATGGACCGGCCGGAACACGACTCCGGGAAGTTTGAACTCTTTAAGGACATTGATGATCGTAGCGAAATGTATGAAGGGCGCCCCGAAAATTTCAAAAGGCCTTGTTGTGCCGCGACCTTCCGATACGTTCGTTCCCTCCACGAGGCACATGCCGGGATAAACCAGTGCTGTATCGAGCGTGGGCATGTTGGGAGAGGGGATAATCCACGGGAGCATCGTATCGTTGAACCACTGTGATCGTTTCCATCCCCGCATTGGAAGGACGCGAAAATCAAGATTGGGATAGTATCTCTGATGGAGATAGCCGCCGATTTCGGCGATCGTCATGCCGTGGCGGACGGGAAGCGGTTTGAGCCCGACGAAGGAGGCATAAGCGGGGTCCAGCACCGGCCCCTCGACGAGACGCCCGCTGATGGGATTCGGCCGGTCAAGTACTATTACCGTTTTTCCGGTTTCGCGGCACGCCTGCATGCAAAGGTCCATGGTCCAGATGAAGGTATAATACCTGCTCCCCACGTCCTGGAAATCAATCGCAAGAACGTCGCAATGTTCGAGCATGGAATGGACGGGTTTACGCACTTGACCGTACAGGCTGAACACGGGCAGTCCCGAGGCCGGATCGCGGAACCCCTCCCATTCGATCATATTGTCCTGGGTCTGGCCGTGAATGCCGTGCTGCGGGCCGAAGAGGGCCGAGAGCCGGAATTTTTTTGTCCATCGGAACACATCGATGGCGTGTTCGAACCGACGGTTGACCGATGCAGGGTGCGCCGCAAGCCCGACGCGAGCCCCCTGCAAATCCTTCGGCCAATGCTGATCAACGAGATCTAGTCCCGTGAGCACCTTGTTTTGTCTGGTCGACATGGCCGGATTATAGGGTCTGTAATCATGAATAGCAACAGGAAAGTTGACCTCATTTCGGGAATTGACACACTCGGGAATTGACATTGAAAATTGAGTTCGTCTTCTCTATAATGAAGACCATGATGTACAAAGTCGTTGAGACAAGCACGGTGACCGACGAAGAGATCGAGCGGATACTGAACGAATGGACGGCAAAAGGCTACGGTTTCGAAAGCATCCAGTTCGTCACTTCCATATCATCCAAACGGCCGACAATGGCTTTTTTGTTTTTTACAAAGAAGGAGTAACGATGCGTTGGGAATAGCTGCCATTCCCGAATGAAAAAAGACGATTCCGGACATGCCCCCTAAGAGTCTTGGCTAAACGGTCACCTGATTATTCTATATGTTTGTCCGCAACATTCGGTACACAGAAGCTTGCACCGCGGCAAGATGGAAGGACATTAAAACATGAACATATCTTCAAACGCTATCATCAATAATAGCCTGGAGAGCGATTTCTGTGCAAGTTCTCATTGTCAAGAATGTTTTCAGTGAAGGACCCGGAACGATCGCGGATTATCTCATTAACGAGCATATCCCCTACTCCATCGTCGACGTCAGCGTCGGCGACGCCTTGCCTGATACGGATTTGTTTACCCATCTCGTGGTCATGGGTGGTCCCATGGCGGTATACGAAATGCACCGCTATGCGTACCTTGTGAATGAGGCGCTGCTGATCGAACGTGCGATCAAGGCCGGCAAACATGTCCTGGGGATATGCCTCGGAGCGCAGATGATAGCCCACGTACTCGGTGCCAGGGTCTATGCGGGCACAAGGAAGGAGATTGGATGGTACGAGGTGGCCCTTACGGACGAGGGGATCAACGATCCGTTTCTGTCCGCACTCGCCATTCCCGGCAAGAAAGCCGCGGAAGTATTCCAGTGGCACGGAGACACATTCGATCTGCCCGGCGGAGCCGTACGTCTTGCATCATCTTCCCTCTATCCGAATCAGGCATTTTGCTTCCAGGATCGGGTGTACGCTCTCCAGTTTCATATCGAAGCAACTCCCGCGATAGTCCGCGACTGGCTGGCCTCAGAACAGGGGATCGATTTCCCCGCTGTTATGGCAGCTTCGGGAAGAATTTACGAAGCCTATCGTGAACGGACAAGGAAATTTTACAGACTTTTTTTCAGGGAGCGGGGATAGCCTGAGCGGGGTCCGCCGGGCATTGACCAGCGCGGCCGGAAACCCGCGTTCCCGGAAGCTTTGAACCGGATAATAATTGACAACAGAGCCGACAAAGAGTATAATTTCTAAGTTAAAATTTGAACTTTAGGCGGTTCATGACACCGTCTAACGTTGGAATCATGAAAAAAGAAAAATCACTCTATACTCTTGTCCTTATTGCGCTTCTCACGATTTCCGCTTATTTTCTTGCCGATACCGTGGATGCGATGATTGGACGGAGCCTGAATGCAAATGCCGCGCAGGAGGCAGTACTTCCCTTGGACCGCGATCGGCCTGCCCTGCAGCCGCGCCGTGATATGAGCGCCTACTCTTCCATTCTGGAGCGCGGGCTCTTTGGCGACGGGAAGGCTCCGTCGACCGGTTCGGGAGCGGGAGCGGCCGAGGTCCCCACCGTAAACTATAAATTGATCGGGACTGTGGAAGGAGAGGCTTTCGCAGGGGCCGTACTCGAAGACACTTCGGGACAGGCCTTTTACCGCATCAATCAGAAACTGCCCGATGGATCCGACATGGTGAAGATCATGCGCGACAAAGTCATCATCCGCAGATCCGACGGCGCAATGGTCAATCTTGAGGTCGTCGACGACACCAAGATCGTAGCCGTCCAGCCAGGCGCGAATGGCGGCGCGGGGGTGAGAAAACTCTCGGACGGCAAGTTCATGGTGGACCAGAAGGAAGTGCTCGCGAGCACGGAGAACATGAGCCAGATTCTGACGCAGGCCCGCGCCCTGCCCTATATTCAGCAGGGGAAAACGGTCGGATTTACGATCAGCGAGATAATCCCCGGCAGCATCTATGAGAAGATCGGCCTTCAGAACGGTGATGTCATTCAGCGGGTCAATTCGCAGGACGTGGATGATCCAGCCAAGTTTTTCCAGCTCTATCAGGGATTGAAGAATGAGCGAAGCATCGCCATCGATCTGCTCAGGGGCGGCCAGCCCCAGACATTGAATTACGACATACGTTAGCGATGCAGCGGTCCAGACAACCACGTCCAGTTTCTGCCAAAATCCAAACAACAGACGAGTTTTCCTTTATCGGCAGTGCATCCGAGCTGATTTGCTTCGGACTTCGGTATTCAATCTATTCCCTTTTTCGGAGGACAAGAGTGAAAAAAATAACAGCCCTGCTGATCCTGATGGGGCTTGTGTGTGCGCCGATGTCCTATGCCGGAAGCAGAATGGTGTTTGCACAGGCAACATTCAGTACGGAGACGGCCGTTCCGGTTGCAACCGGGCCGACAGAGACCGTTGCAGCCCCGTCCTTTTCTGATCAGGCCGCTTTCAAAAGGGTCAAGGCCGGCGACGATTATGTAACACTCAATTTTACGAATATTGATATCAGCGCCCTCGTGAAGGTTATGAGCGAACTGTTGCGCCGGAACTTTCTCCTCGATGATCACGTAACCGGCAAGGTCACCATCATGACGCCCATGAAGATCTCTCCAGGTGAAGCATACCAGGTATTTCTCTCGGCGCTTGAGATCAAGGGATTCACCGCTGTTGAAGACGGGACGGTCACTCGTATCATACCCTCGGCCAATGCTCGCCAGAGCGGGCTCAAGGTGCTTGAGGACGGGAGCACCACCGGTGAAGGCTTTGTCACCAAACTGATCCGATTGAACTTCGTCAATCCCCAGGAAATCGTCCGTACGGTTACCCCCCTTATCTCAAAAGACGGGTTCGTCATCGCCTATGCCCCGACCAGCTCGATCATTCTCACTGATTCCATGCCCAATATCAGGAAGATCGAGAGGCTGGTTCACGCGATGGATGTGTCCGCGCCGGAAGGCAAGGGCAAAATCAATGTTTATTACCTTAAAAACGCCAATGCCGACGACACCGCTAAACTACTGCAGGCACTCATCTCGCATTTGCCTACGCCGCCTCCCCCCGGATCGCCGCAGGCCGCCGTCAGCCCCGCTTCGATGCTCGAGGGGACCGTTACCATCGCCGCGGACAAACCCACCAATTCACTAATCATTGTCGGTACGCCGTCCGATTTTAATACCATAAAGGATGTGATTCAGAAGCTCGACATCAGGCGCCCCCAGGTCTTCGTCGAGGTCGCGATCATCGAAATGAGCCTGACGAAGGTGCGCGACCTTGGGTTCGAGTTTCAGGACGCGAGCTCCCTGCAAAATCTCGAGACCAGCAACAATTTAAATGTGATTGGCGGCACGAACTTCGGCAATATCGGGAACGCCATCGTGAACGGACCGGCCGGCCTGGCGGCGTTGAGCGGACTTGCCGTCGGAGCCGTCAAAGGCACGTTTACCTTTAAAGGCGTGGAGTACCTGAATGTCGGCGCGCTCCTCACCGCGCTCCAGACCGACACCGACGTGAACGTGCTCTCGACGCCGAACATCCTCACTATGGACAACCAGAAGGCCGAGATCATGGTGGGCGAGAACGTTCCTTTTATTACGGGTTCGACGCAGAATGCGACGACGGGCAGCACGGCCGTGTTCAATACGATCACGCGGCAGGACGTGGGCATCAAGCTGACGTTGACGCCGCAGATCTCCTCCGATGACAGCGTTCGGCTCGAAGTCAATCAGGAAATCTCAGACGTGATCGCGACCACCACATCGAACCCCGCAGGTCCGACAACCGACAAACGCTCGGCGAGCACTACGGTTGTAGTCAAGGACCGCCAGACTATGGTCATCGGCGGATTGATCACCGACAACGTCACTAAATCCACGTCGAAAATACCGTTCCTCGGCGATATCCCTATCCTGGGCTGGCTTTTCAAGACGCAAACATCCAATGTGGAAAAGGATGACCTTATGATCTTCATCACGCCCTACATCATCAAAAACGAGGGTGAGGCAAGTGAACTTACGAAACAGAGGAATGAGTCTCTGGAAAACTTCCGCAAGGAGTACAAAATTGAGAAAAAGGAGGGTCTGCACATCGATCTCTCGTCGAAAGTGATCGACACGCCGAAACAGCCGGCTTCATCCGCGACAGGCACGATCGGTGCCAATCCGACCCCTGCATTGAAGACCGGGGCGACTCCCACGCGCGCTGAAGGCATTCCTGCCGGGACCCCGGACAATCAGGCACCTGCTCTGAAAACCGAGGTTACGTCCACGACCCAGCCCCCGACAAGCGTCGAGACTCCGAAAGAGGGTGTGCGGTGAAAAGTCTGCTCGGCGAGATACTTGTTGAGGCCGGGCTTGCACCGGAGAGGCTGAAGAAGACGCTTGACCTCCAGAAGAAAAGGGGTGGCCGGATCGGCACCCTCCTGATTCGCCTCAACTTCTCGACTGAGGAAGATGTACTGAAGGCCCTCGGCGTCCAACTGAACCTGCCGTTCCAGGCCGAACTCGGAGACATCGATCGGGAACTTGCGCTCAAGCTGCCGATTACCTACGCAAAGAAGGCTGTAGTCATTCCGCTCCGGCACGACAACGGCGCCGTCCTTGCGGCCACTTCGGAACCCCTCAACCTTTCGACGATCGATGACCTCTCGGCTCTCCTGGGAGCAGAGATCTCGCTCTGCCTTGCCCCTTCCGACAGGATTCTGGATGCCGTCAACCGCATCTACAGCGAGGACATGAACCGCGCCGAGGACACGGCGCAGGAGATGGAAGAGGAAGACCTGTCATTCCTTGCGGCGGAACTCGACGAGCCCACGGACCTGCTCGAAGTCACCGATGACGCCCCGATCATCCGTCTGGTAAACTCCCTCCTGTCTCAGGCCATCCGCGAGCGGGCAAGCGACATTCACATCGAGCCCTTTGAAAAGGAAATGATCGCACGGTTCCGGATAGACGGGATCCTGTACAATATCCTCACGATCCAGAAGCGCTTCCAGGCCAGCATCGCCTCGCGCGTCAAGATCATGTCGGGCTTAAACATCGCCGAGAAGCGCCTTCCGCAGGATGGCGGAATGCGCATCAAGATAGGCGGAAAGGACGTCGATATCCGCGTATCCATAGTGCCCACCGCCTTCGGCGAACGAATCGTGCTGCGGCTTCTGTACCGCGAAAGCGCCCTTCTGCCGCTTGACCAGATCGGGTTCACGGGAGACACGCTGACCCGATTTAATGAATTCATCGAGCGGCCCCACGGGATCATTCTCGTGACAGGCCCGACGGGCAGCGGGAAAACCACGACACTCTATGCAGCGCTCTCGAAGATCAATTCGCCGGATAAAAATATCATCACCATCGAAGATCCAATCGAATATCAGCTGAAGGGCATCGGCCAGATTCAGGTAAACGCCAAGATACAGTTGACCTTCGCAGCCGGGCTTCGCTCCGTTCTCCGTCAGGATCCAGATGTGATTCTTGTGGGCGAAATCCGCGATGGAGAGACCGCCCAGATCGCGATCCAGGCGGCGCTTACGGGCCACCTCGTATTCTCAACGCTCCATACAAACGACGCAGCCGGCGCCGTGACGCGATTGCTCGACATGAAGATCGAACCGTTTCTCATCTCGTCATCGGTCATTGCGATCCTCGCCCAACGGCTCGTGCGTGTGCTCTGCAAAGAATGCCGGGAGCCGTACCGCATTACTCCTGCCGAGATTGCGGAGCTTGAGCTTAAAACCGGCGCGGAGGGCGCGACCGTGTACCGGGCAAAGGGCTGCGAAGCCTGCTTTAACACCGGCTACCTCGGCAGGAGCGCGATTTACGAACTGCTGAACGTCGACGACAATATCCGCCAGCTCATCATGAAAGATACCGATGCCGCCACGATGAAGGTCCTTGCCGTGGAAAAGGGCATGCGCACCCTCCGTCAGGACGGCGCCGCGCGCGTGCTTGAAGGCGTTACGTCCATCGATGAAGTGGTGCGGGTGACGCAGAAAGAAGCGTAGTTTTGAGTTCAGAGTAGGAGGTTCATTGTAGTTTGAACCATCAACTCTGAACTGGTATTGTACTTATGCCTGTATTCGAATATAAAGGTGTTACCGCGCAGGGGAAAAAGGTATCCGGTGTCCAGGATGGCGACAGCCTGAAGTTTGTCAGGGGCAGGCTGAAAAAGGAAGGCGTCACCGTTCTCGACATACGCGAAGGCGCATCGCTCCGGTCCGCACGGCGGGGGACGACGTCACTTGCCTTTGCAAGGCGGGTGAAGCTGACCGACCTCGCGAACGCCACGCGCCAGCTGGCCACGCTCCTATCGGCTGGCTTGCCTCTCATGGAAGCGCTGGCGGTACTCGTGGAGCAGGAGGAAAACGAGGGCCTCAAGGCGGCCCTGTCGACGGTGCGCGACTCGGTGCGCGAGGGCGCCTCGCTGGCTGACGCGCTCAAGGAAAACCCCAAGGTCTTTTCACAGCTCTACATGAACATGGTCTCCGCCGGTGAGGCGAGCGGGACCCTGGAAATCACCTTGGAACGGCTCGCGGATTTTCTGGACGAACAAGTCCGGTTCCGCGGCAGACTTTCGGCAGCCCTTGCCTACCCCGCGTTCATGACCGTTATCGGCATCAGCATGCTTTTCTTCATCTTCAGCTTCGTCATGCCCCGAGTGGTCGGAATGTTCGAGGACATGAAGCAGCAGCTCCCGCTCATCACGGTGATCCTTCTGGGAACGGTGCGGTTTCTCTCCTCGTTCTGGTGGGCGATCCTCCTCGCCATCGGAGGGGCCGCCTATTATATCAAGCGGTATCTGAGTACATCGGTGGGAAAGGAAACATTCGATGCCCGGATCCTCAAGCTGCCGGTCTTCGGCACCCTGATCCGGATGATCGCCGTGTCACGATTCACGCGCACGCTCGGAACGCTGCTCCAGAGCGGAGTGCCTACACTTGCGGCGCTGGACATCGTGAAGAGCGTCGTAGGCAATACGGTGCTGTCGAATGCGATCCAGCAAGCCCGGGAGAATGTGCGGGAAGGCGAGCCCATTGCCGATCCGCTCCGCAGGAGCGGCCTCTTCCCGCCGGTGGTCGTGCAGATGGTCGCCGTGGGCGAGAAGAGCGGAGAGCTGGAGAAGATGCTGCTCAAAATCTCCGATTCCTTTGACCAGACTATCGATACGCGCATCACGGGGCTGATGGCGCTTTTAGAGCCGGTCATCATCCTGGCCATGGGGCTGACCATTGGGTTTATCGTCATTGCCATCATGCTGCCCATGCTCCAGATGAGCTCGGGTGTGCAGTGAGAAAAGCAGGGGCCTGGGTCAAGTAGCAAGCAGGAAGAGAAAAGATTATTTTTCGGATATAAAGGAGAGTCACAATGAATAGGAATAAGCAAAGAGGTTTCACTCTTATCGAAATCATGGTGGTGGTCATCATCCTCGGCCTGCTCGCGGCTCTTGTACTCCCGAAGTTCCTGGGGCAGGAAGAAAAGGCGAAAGTCCAGGTTACCAAGACGCAGATTCGCGCACTCGAGGGCGCGCTCGATGCTTATAAGCTCGACAACGGTTTCTATCCTACCACGGACCAGGGATTGGATGCGCTGATTACAAAGCCCGTGGTAGGACGGATTCCCGACAAGTGGAGGGATGGTGGCTATCTCAAGCCCGCACGCATCCCGAAGGACCCTTGGGGCAAGGATTATGTATATGTCTCTCCGGGAAGTGAAGGAAGGGAATACGAGATTACCTCCTACGGTGCTGACGGCGAGCCCGGTGGTGAGGGCAACAACGCCGATATCAATAGCTGGGATTTGCAGTAACCATTATGGTTCAAGGGCCAAGGGGCAATAAGCGGAGATATACCTCCACGAAGGGCTTTACGCTTATCGAGCTGATGATCATAATCGTGCTCCTCGGCGTCATGCTTACGCTCGTTATCCCCCGGCTCGGCGAGCTCGGTGAAGCGAACCTGAAGCGCAGTGCAAGGCATTTGACCGGCATGATCCGCTACCTGCACGATGAATCGCAGGCGCGGAAGGCGGTGTACCGGCTTCGCTTTGATGTGCAGGGAGGGCGTTTCTGGACCGAGGTGATGACGCTATCGACTGATCAGTCCGTGGAGTTCACGCGCCTCCAGTCAGAAATCGGAACAGAGGGAAGTTTGGCCGGCAAGACAACCTTCCGCGACGTCAAGGTTGCCGGACATCCCGACGATCCGTACATCCAGTTCACGCCGGACGGATGGGTGGAGAATGCAGCCATTCATTTGCGGGACGGAGATGACAGGGATTTTACCCTTTTCGTGAACCCGCTTATGGGCAGCACGGAACTCCGTGACGGGTATGTGGAGAGTAAGGAAAGTTAGTCTTTTAAGCATTACGAGTCTATGGAGTTTGAGGAGTTGAAAATTGATAAAGCCAGACAACCTCTGAACCCAACGGGGTTTACCCTCCTTGAAGTCATGGTCGCCGTGTCGATCATGGCAATGGTTCTCATCACGCTTCTGGGCCTGAAGAACAGCAGCATGAAGGATGTTATGCTGGCGAAGCATATCACGGTGGCGACCATGCTTGCGAAGCGCATGATGGTGGAGAATACCGTGGCCGAGCCGGGCCTGTCTTCGGATGACGAAGGTCCGTTTCCCGAGCCAGAGTATAAAGACTATACCTGGAAAAAGACGCTAGTTCCCACACCCCTGGCCCAGATCATGGAACTGCATGTCGCTGTACTCTGGAAAGAGGGCACGCGCGATGAGATGGTGGAGATTGTGAACTATGAGTAATGCCCGGCCATGGGTCAAGGTTCAGTGGTCAGGAGGGACGGAAGCGTCAAAATCGCGCGGTTTCACGCTGCTTGAAGTGCTCATCGCCACGGCGATCATGTCGCTGCTCGTTACAGTGATTTATACGAGCTTTTTCACGGCCGGCCGCAACGTGGAACAGGCCGAGGCGATTCGGGACGGGACGGATCTTGCCCGCACGCTGGTAGCGAAAATTTCCAGCGACATAACGGATGCCTATTTTAATCCGAACATGAACGCGCCCTTGGTGACGACCATTTTTTACGGCCAGACGGTGCTGTCTGATACGGCGCTGTCTGATACGGTGATATCTGATACGGGACTTAAAAATACCAGGTATGACGGCCTCTACCTGACGTCGCTGACGAATTGGCGAAAGCCGGATTCTCAAGAGACGGACCTCTGGGAAGTGGGCTATTATTTCAAACAGAAACCTGACGGTTCCGGGTGGATCCTGATGCGGCGGGAAAAGCGGGGGTTAAGCAATGACTTTCCGGCGCTCGAAGGCGGGGTCGAGTACGAGATGACCGACCGCGTCGCGACTCTGCAGTTCAAATATTTCGACGGGTCCGTATGGACCGATGGATGGGATAGCAGGATTTCGCAGAAACTGCCCAATGCCGTTGAGATTTCGCTGCTACTCGATGACGGTTCGTTTTACATTACGCAGATGGACGTGGGACGGTAATAAAGTGCGGAGTGCGGAGCCCGAAGTCCGGTGTACAAATCGTAAGGTGCCCAACGAGCGCGGCGTCGCTTTGATCATCGTGCTCCTGGTGACGGCTCTTCTGATAGCGCTTATTTTTGAATTTGCCTACGGCACGAGAATAAGTCTTCGGGCTGCCATCAATTTTCGCGATAGCCAGCGGGCCTATTATCTGGCGCGTTCAGGCGTGAACTTCGCCGGGAGATATCTCGCCTACAACCTCCAGAAGGATCCAGTGACCGGCGCAACCCATGAATATGACAACCTTGAAGAGCGGGACTGGCAAACGGTACCGTATATTCCGGGAAACGATACGGAACTCCGCGTGCGGTGGGAGGATGAGACCGGCAAGATCAATATCAGCAATGCGACAAAGGGAAGCGATGCTTACAATCGGCTGGTGATTCTGTTCACCAATCTCGGTATCAGTCAGAATATCCTCGACCAGATAAGCGAATGGATGATTGAAGAAAAGAGAAGCTTTTATCTGCTCTCGGACATTCACCAGTTTTTGAATGACGAAGACTTCCGCAAGGTGCAGGATTATGTGACCGTTCTCCCCCCGTCGGTGACGCCGGGGAACAAGATCGATATCAACACTGCGTCGGCCGCCGTGCTCGTGAGCCTCGGCATGAGCGGAAATGCGGCTCAAACGATCGTGGAGCGGAGAACTGAACAGCTATTCAAACCGACCGATGATCTCTCCACCTACATCGGTCAAAATAGCGCGGCAATAGCGGGCCAGCTGTCCTTTACGAGCAACGTGTTCAGCGTAAATTCATACGCCACCGTAGGCGGATACTTGAAAAAGGCCGATGCGATCATAACACGAACAAGCGACGGTTCGGGATTTACGATACTTTACTGGAGAGCTTTGTGAAAATTGTGGGTTTGAAAATTGAAAAGGGAAGGATGGGGGTGTCGATCATCGACCGGGGCCTGCGCCAGACGGAGCTGAAGGGTTCCTTCAGCCTTGCTTTTACTTCAGACGCCGAACTCGCGGATATTTTGCGCGGGAAATCACCGGACTGGCGTGGTGCGTACATCGTATCTTCCATTCCCGGCAGCCAGTTCAGTCAGCGGACGGTGTCACTCCCCTTCGGCGACAGAAAGCGCGTTGAAAAGGCTCTGCCCTTCGAGCTGGAGGACAATATCCCCTATGCGCTCGACGACGTTGAGGTAGATCATCTGGCGCTGGGGCAGGAAGAGGCCAGCGGCGAGAAGAAGAAGGAGACGTCAATCCTCGGCCTCATACTCCCCAAGACCGCGCTGCGGCAACATCTCGACCTGCTTGCCTCCGTCGGCGTGGACCCGCAGGTTGTCGTCCCTTCCTACCTCGGCCTCTTCAACATCGCAAAAATGATACCGGTCGAAGGGGTTGCAGTCCTCGCAGAAGGGAGCGACCTTTGTTTAAAAGTCGGGCATGCGGTTATCGCGTGCAGGAGTTTCTCCCGTTCCCTGGCAACGGGCGGCATCAGGCATACCCTTAAAGCATTGGAGATTGAGCACCATGTGCAGATCGAAAGAGCATACCTTCTGTCTCCTGACGACGGCCTGCGCACAGGTTTTGCAGACGTGGGTCTTGCGGTGGAAGTGGTCACCCCTGATTTCCGCGGCAAGAAAGCTGAAGATGCGGTCAGCTTGGGACTGGCACTGAGCGAACAGGTCAATTTCCGCAAAGGCGAATTCGGTTACAAACTGGAGGATGCGGGCAAGCGCAAGCGCAAGATCGCGCTCATCGTGGCCGGCATTCTCGCAGCTGTTCTTGCCACGGCGAATATCAGCGTAAAATATTATCTGGTGCAGTCCAGTTACGGAAAACTGGACCGTGAAATCAAGGAGGTTTATCACCAGACCCTGCCGAATGCGAAAACAGCCGCCGATCCCTTGCGTCAGCTTCACACGAGCCTCGACGACGCGCGAAAGAAATTCGGAGTCCTTGGATCGGGCTCATCGGCTCTCGACGTGATGCTGGCGGTGACCGAGGGTGTCCCGAAAGAAGTGCGGGTCAGCTTTCAGGATTTTCTGCTCGAGGGAAACCAGGTGAAGCTCGCGGGTGATGCGCCGTCCTTTGAGTCCGTTGATAAGATGAAAGCGGAACTCCAGAAAGCCCCGCCCTTTGCCGATGTGCAGGTTCTGGACACGCGGATGGGTGCGGACAATAAAGTCAAGTTCAGGCTTGAGATCAAACTGAAGCAGGCAATGTGAGAGGGAAGGGCACGGGGGTAAGTAGAAATGAATGCTCTCCTTGGCCCCTGGTTCTCCGCTACTATATTCATGCGTGGTTCTATATGGGGTGATTCTTGAAACTTGAAGAACGAGATAAAAAAGTGCTTTTTTTCGGTGGCATTGCGGCGGTGATAATCGTGCTCTACGCCTTCGTCCTGTCCCCGCTTATGTCGGACCTATCACGCATGCAAGAGCTGATTCCGAAGAAGGAAAAGGACCTCGTAGAAATAAAGGTTCTCAAGGCCCAATATCAAGAAATCCAACAGCAGCTTCAGGCGGCCCAGGCCGCGGCGGCGAAGCGGGGTCCCCTGCTCACGGATATCGAGAACATCACGAAACGGACAAACATGAGCAGCAAAATGGTTTCACTCAAGCCACAGCCGGGCGTTCAGACGGATACCTTCAAGGAAAGCCTCGTTGAAATCAAGCTCGAGAACATAACGCTTTATGACCTTGTGAATTATGTGTATCAGCTCGAAAGGGACACTTTGCGGATCAGGAAGCTCCAGTTCAAGCCGCGCTATGACAACCCGAAACTCCTGAACTCGACGATCCTCGTCGCGAGCGCTGAATAGGTCATGATAGACAAGAAAAATCTCATCCAGCAGCTTTCCCTGGCCGCATACTTTGTGGCGGCGTTTCTGATCTTCCTGCTCCTGCTTTTTCCCTTTGACCGTGTAACAGAAAACCTGGTGAGGGAGGTCCGTACGCGAACCGCTCTCGAACTGACCGTGTCCCACATCTCACCGCGTTTTTTTAACAGCGTCATGTTGACCGATGTGGTTCTCGCCGATCAGAAGGGCAAAGTCCTGTTCGAAAGCCCCTCTATCAGGACGTCGGTATCGCTCTTCAGCCTGCTCCGCGGCATGCTCTGGCTGGATATGAAGGCCAAAGCCTATGGAGGGACTCTCCTGGTAAAAGTGCAGCAGGGGGCCGGACAACAGAAATTTCTGATAGACGCCGACGGCCTGGATATCGGATCCTACCAGCTATTAAAGGATTTCGGCTTGAAACTTTCCGGAAAACTGGGCGGAAACATGGAGATGAGCGGCGATGCGGGAAAAGGGCGGTTATGGCTCAAGGGGCTGACGTCTCGGGAGCTTAAGATTAAGGGCTTTCCCATTCCCGATCTTGACTTCGACCAGTGCTGGTTAGAAGCGGACATCAGGGGGGACAGGCTAACGATCAAAAAGCTGGAACTCGATGGCAAGGAACTCAAAGTCCAGTGTCTTGGCGATGTCGTGCTCCGCGAGCGCGGAACTCTTAACCTGACCATAAAGCTCAAGCCTTCAGAACGTCTGGCCCAGGAGCAGTCAATGGTCTTTACCCTCCTCAAGCACAAGGATGCCGATGGCTATTACCAGTTCAGCGTCGGCGGCACGCTGGCTGAACCATTGCCGAGATTGTAAGAGAAGAGAAAGCGCAATAGTGCTAAAAGCAAACCACCTCTTTTTTACGATTCCATTTTGATTAATCACCTACGCTTATCGAACATTATTTGTATCTGACCTGCCTCTTTGTTCGTCTTTTCTTCGTGTCCTCATTCCACGAACCAGTCGATTTCTTAGTTGCCTAAGCAACCTGCGCCGTATTGTGCAACATGCTCACTTTGTATGCGTCTGATTAAAAGGAGGTCTCTCTTTATGATACGGAAAGAGCCTCGGATCATGTCAGTCCAGTGCGCGACCAGCATTAAATCAATATGTTACGGTAAAGTAACAAGGAATGCGCTATTGGCATGAGCATTGCTAAATAGATAATCAGATCAGTTATAGAAATGCAGCTGTACGAAAGCTCCGGAGGCTTTCTAAAACAAGTGCTCAACAACGGTCGCGGACATCATGAACACATACCATATTATATTTAAGGGGGAGAAGATGAAAAAAGTTCTTGGCTTTATGTGCTCCGCACTGATTGCGGGCACGGCGGTATTTGCAGCACCGGTTTTCGCCGACGACGCGAAGCCGGCAGGTTTGAATCCAGTAGACGTGAAGAATGCGCTGGGCATGAGCATCTATCTGCAGGGCGGCTATACTTACAACGCGAATGCAAGCGGTCCGGGAGGAAGTGCGGGAATAAATGACCTGCGGGGATTTGATCAGCCAGCAAACAGCTTCGAACTGGATATGGCGGAAATCGTGTTTTCCAAGGATCCTGCGGCTGGCCTCATCGGGTACCATGTGAAGTTTATGGCCGGAGAAACCGCGAAGCTGATGAATGCGGCGGGAGTGGGAGATGCAGGCCCGGGTGCAACAGGTTCAATAGACTTAACCGAAGCATACCTGAGCTACATTGCGCCGATCGGCAAGGGGCTGCGGTTCGATGCCGGGAAAATGGTCACCTTCGTGGGAGCCGAAGTGATCGAGGCGATCGACAATCCCAATTATTCCCGATCATTGCTGTTTACCTGGGCGGAACCCCTTACCCATACCGGCGTGAAAGCGAGCTATGTGTTCACCGACAACGTAAATGCCGCGCTGTTCCTGCTGAACGGCTGGGACAATGCGACGGACAACAATAGCGGCAAGACGGTCGGCGTGAGCGTCAACATCGCGACCGGCGATCTATTCTCGGGGTATATCAATTATCTGCAGGGCCCGGAGCAGACGAACGACAATCACGACAAGCGTATCCTGCTAGACCTGGTAGCAACGATCAAGCCGATAAAGCCTTTGTCCATTATTCTGAATTACGACAACGGCCAACAGGATCAATCTGCCGGTGCCGGAACGGAGAAGTCGTCCGGCATCTCGGGCATCGTAAAGTATGATATCAATGACACCTACAGCATCTCGGTCCGCGGCGAGTCTTTTAATGACAGTGACGGATACAGTACCGGCACGCCACAGGAGCTGGCCGAATTCACGTTAACGCCGGAGATCCGTCTGACCGGCGGTCTCATTCTGCGGCCTGAGTATCGGCATGATACGTCGAACATAGACTCGTTTGACAACGGCACAAAGAAAACACAGGACACCTTCGCGCTCGCCGCGATGTATCGGTGGTAGGAATTTACTCTGATTCGATATTATAAATGTTTAATAAAAGGTGCTAGATTCATCCGGTACCATAACCAAGGAGAATATTATGGCTGACGAACAAAAACCCATAACGAGAGGAACACTCGGATTGACGGGCCTAACGATGAACGCAATGGCGCTGATCGCTCCCGGGGCGTTTCTGTGGCTGACTTTTCAAATGCAAGCGCTTTACGGTGCACCGATGGCCGGGATATCCATGTGGGCAGGAATCTTCTTCGCCCTGCTCCTGTGCTTCGCCACTGCCATCAGCTACGCGGAACTGGCAAAGCTCTATCCGGGCCCCGGTTCGTCGTATCTGTACGCTGAGCAGGCGTACCTTTCAAAAACGCACGCATACAAGTTTGCCCGAATCGCCAAGTTCATCACCGGCTGGGCGAGCCACCTTTACTATTGGGTATATCCCGGCGTGATGGTCGGCGTGACGGCAATCCTCGGCGGTTATCTGGTGAGCATTTTTTTCCCAGACACCTTCAGCGGCACATATAACAGCCCGCTGTTTATGTTCCTGTTCTGCGCCGTGTTTGCTCTCGGCGTGGCCTACATCGCCTATCGGGGTGTGACCGGAACTACGGCCGTTAACATCGTGATCAATATTATCCAGATTTCGGCGCTCCTCATTTTCGCCGTGATCGCGATCGGCTACCGGGTCCAGCATCCGCAGGGCTCGACCGGGCTCCATTTGTCCAACGGCGTGGCGGTGAACTATCAGGTTGCACAGGTGGTCCAGAAGGACGACAAGGGCAATCCCGTGCCGGTGATGGACGCGAACGGCAAACCGACCATGGACAAAGACAATAAACCGGTCTATCAGATGGTTGATGCGCAGGATAAAGATGGCAATCCCGTGCCGGCTGACAAGGACGGCAAGGAAGTGACCGATCTGAAGCTCGCCGCACCGTTCACCGTAGACTATACTGAAGGTGCGATCACGAAGGATGACAAGGGAAACCCGGTGTTCAACTACCACAAGGACGCAAAATCCGTCATCGGTCTTCACGGGTTCAACTTCATCTTTATTCAGGCGGCGATTGCAATCCTGATCCTGGTCGGTTTCGAATCCATCACCTCGATGGCCCATGAGGCGAAGAACCCAAGGAAGGATGTACCTCGCGCTGTGCTTCTGTCTCTTGCAATTCAGGGCGCGGTTTGCTACCTGATCGAGTATTTTGCAGCGAACTATATGCTGCATAATGGCTACACGATGTCGATGGCAGGCGCTTCCGGCGCACCGCTCGGCGATATGATGGTTCTAGCCGGCACGTGGCTTTTCGGAAGCTACTCTGCAGGCAAGGCGTTCATGTTGGTACAAGCCTTCACGGTGTTCCTGGCACTGATCGGCACCACGCTCTCGTGCCTCTCAACCGGCGCCCGCGTCACCTACGCCATGGGTCGGGACGAGGAAGTTCCCTCGCACTTTGGCATGTTGCACGGCAAGCATGCATCGCCCCACCGCGCAATCTGGGTTCTGGCCGTGATTTCGGCGATCATCGGGGCCTTCACGGTAATCGCGTACCTCGGCGGAACCACGCCGGCGGCGCTCGACAAGCACAATATCTGGTACAGTTTCTGCATCTTCGAGCCGGCTACCTATGCGGCACTACCCAACACGCTGCTCATCGTGACACTGGTCAGCAACTTCGGCACATTCCTCTTGTACATGATCACCTGCTGGATCGCGATGGTGGCCTTCAAGGAGCACCAAAGCTTTAACGGGCTTAAGCACATGGTCATTCCCATTCTGGGGTTGTTGGCGAACTTGGTGATCATGCTTTTCTATCTGGTCGGGCCGTTTACGGTAGCGGGCATGAGCTGGAAGGAACCGTACATCGCTCTTGGCATCTGCGCAATATGGGGTGTCTACGGGGCAGTCTACTTCCTCAGATCCAGCAAGGCCCAAGGCAAGGAAATCCTGCTCACGAGCAAACCGGCGCAATCGCATTCGTAACCGCAATATCTTAACGAAAGCAAGCCAGGACGGTCATCCACATGGGTGGCCGTCCTTTTTTATCAAACCACAGACTTCCAATTTCTCAATGAAAATGTTAAAGTGACTTTATGGAACTGACCTACGCTGAACTTTCATCACCTGGTCCGGCCCGCGAGAACAACGAGGATTTCGTCGGCTTTTGGCAGCCGGAGACGCTCGAGCAGAAGCGCGGACGCGGAGCGGTCGCAGTCCTGGCTGATGGTGTCGGTGGAATGCAGCGCGGCGAAGTGGCAAGCCGCCTGGCCGTGGAGACTGCTTTGAAGACTTTCCAGGAGGCCCAGGGAGAGCAGACCGCGCAGCATCTCATCACGCAAATGTTTAACGCGGCCAATGTTGCGGTCTACGACAAGGGCCTCGAGAATCAAGGCAAGGCCCGCATGGCCACGACCCTGGCTGTTGCCGTGCTGCGCAATAACGAGATCACGGTGGGCAACGTGGGAGATTCGCGCGTCTATCTCGTGCGCAAGGCCACTATCAAGCAACTGTCCACGGACCATACCTACATCGGCATGCAGCAAAAGTTCGGGCTGATCTCCGAACAGGAGGCCAAAACCAGCGAGAACCGTTCCATCCTGACACGAAGCGTGGGTAATGAGCCTGTGATCCGCGTTGATGTTGAGAACACCTGGTGTTCAAAGGCGACAAGGTCGTGCTGTGCTCCGACGGGCTCTACGCGCACGTCGCGGACAGCGAGATCGCCGATATCGTATCCCGTCTTTCCCCGGCCCAGGCCTGCCGTCAGCTCGTGGCCCTTGCAGAGCAGCGCGGCACTGACGATAATCTCTCGGTGCAGGTCCTGCAGATCGACGAGGTTGAAAAAGTCGCATTATATCGGGGCGTAGCCATGTACCAGGAAACGGCAGACCCCACGACCAAATATGCGCTCCGTCCTGGACAAATCCTGGACAACCGTTTCCATATCCTCGAAACCATCTCCCGCAGCGGCATGGCCACTATCTTCAAGGCAACGGACCTGAATACCAAGCTGACCGTGGCGATCAAGGTGCCGCTTATGCAGTTTGAGAGCGATCCCGGATTTTACTCGCGGTTCCAGCGCGAGGAGGAAATCGGGAGCCGCCTTAACCATCCCTACTATTCTGAAATTTTATCCCGTACCCGAGGAGCTTCGCACCCGACCGTACATCGTTACCGAGTATCTCCGGGGCTATACGCTCTCGCATCTGCTTGACCAGCATCCGGCCGATGCCGGAAAAAGACGCGATCAAGCTGGCCAGTCACTTATGCGAAGCGCTCGCATACATGCACGAGCAGGGTGTCGTCCATCGGGACTTGAAGCCCGCAGAACATCATGATCTGCAACGATGGCACGATCCGCATCATGGATTTCGGAATTGCCAAGGCAGAAGGCAGGCGGATCACCTTCGCCGGTTTCACACCGGCCGTAGGCACGCCCGATTACATGGCCCCCGAACAGGTCAAGGGCAAGCGCGGTGACGAACGAACCGACATTTACAGTCTCGGCGCCATGCTCTATGAAATGGTCGTCGGGCGTGACTCCGTTTCGAGTGCGAGAACGAAAACCCACTCGTGATCATGAATGCCCGAGTAGACGGCGACCCCGAGGCGCCGCGGAAACGTAATCCGAAGGTTTCGCCGCAGGTCGAGGAAATCATCCTCCACGCCATGGAGCGTGATCCCAAAAAACGTTATCAATCAGCCGCGGCAATGAAAGCGGAGCTGGATGATGCAGCGTCTGTGCAACTTACCGGCAGATGCGACCGGCTTCAGGAACCAACAATTTGGAAGCGCGGCAGGAAAAAAGCGTTTTGGATAGCGCTGGCAGTATTGGTTCCACTCGCCATTTTCATCCTGTTAATCCTGATAATCATCCACCGCGGCCCCGCACACTGACATCTAAAAGATTCTTCTGACTTGGCAACTTAGAACGTTTATGGGGGAGAAATGCGGCATGCCTCGAAGGCGTACTTTTAAAGGGT
>CAWGYL010000012.1:0-241217 GCA_963826885.1 Nitrospirota bacterium
TATGTACCCAACTTATTTGGCGGACTGGCGCGACTGGCACGTGAACGCCGCCAACGCGAGCGCGCTAGCCGCGACGCTTCGGACCGACATCGCGCTCTTCGACGACGTGGACCAACTGCGCTGGAACGGCCCTAAGCCCGCCCTGGACGCGCTTGCGGCGCGATTCGACGCAGCGATTACCGAAGCTAAGCGGCCTGCGCGCGGCGGCTTGGACTGAGCACCCTGATTATCATCGATCTCGGGGGACCATCAAGACGGTTCAGTGCGGCCCGCTCCCACTAATCAATAGTTTCCTAAAGTGCAGTGGCGGCCGACTCCATGGGATCTATCGCGGGCCGCCGAGCCGGATCAGCGGACCCTGGCGCGTTTCACGTTCCTAATCCCGTTCTGGGCGCCCAGCCTCGACTTGCTCAGCCTCGGCTTTCTCGGGGAATCTGTTGTCTTTGTGGCGGGGGCGAGCGGAGCGATTGGCGAACCCTGCAGACCGTGTGGTTGCGGGCGTTTGCTAAATCTGTGGGTGCTCCAGTGCCCCCGCATATGAGCGAGGCGGATTCTCGGGCGGAAACCGCGACGATTGGAGTGGCTGCGCCGTGAGTGACCTTGGCGAATGCCGAAGGTCGTGCGCCACGAGCGAAAATTCTCTTGCGATTCCCGGTTTTTCGCGAAGTACTGCGTCGATCCGTCGACTCTGACTGCTGGCAGTTGTCGATCCCATTTTCCGCATTTGCCCGTGATTCCAAGATGTTAGCAGCGGCGTCTGGCTTGCTCTACCTACTCTGAGAATTCTTTTGAGGAGGGCACCATGGCAGTCATTACGGAAATCGCGCCGAATATTTTTCGCATCTCGGTCTTTGCCCCAGCGGCAAATTTGCAGTTCAACCATTTTCTGGTGAAGGACGACGAGCCCTTGCTGTACCACACCGGGCTGCGCGGATTTCACGCAGAAATTCACGAAGCCGTCTCCAAGCTCATCAAAGTTTCCGAGTTGCGCCACATCGGCTACAGCCATTTCGAGTCGGACGAGTGCGGATCGCTCAATGAATGGCTGGCTGCCGCGCCCAATGCCGATGTGATCTGCAGCCAGGTTGGCGCCTTCGTCAACATGAGCGACTTCATGGACAAAGCGCCACGGGCCCTTCCTGATGGCGCGACCTTTGCGACCGGGAAGTACCGTTTTCGCTATTGCCAGACTCCCCATTTGCCCCACGGCTGGGACGCCGGTTTGCTTTTCGAAGAAACGCAGAAAACGCTGTTCTGTTCGGACCTGTTCCATCATGTCGGCGACGTCGAACCGCTCACCTCTGCCGATGTCGTTGGCCGCTCGCATCAGTCGTTGAAGGAATATCAGTCGGGCATTCTCGCGGCCTATGTGCCCTACACACCGCTCACCGCGCAGAACTTGAAAAAGCTCGCCGACCTAAAGCCCAAAACGCTCGCCATCATGCACGGCTCTAGCTTCACGGGTGACGGCGCCCAGGCACTTGATGACCTCGACGTGGCGTTACGCGACCTCTTCGGCCCGCAGAAGTAGAGGCGGAAGCTCCGATCGCGACGAATGCGGGAGGTGCTGGAGGCCGCGGGTGCGCGAGCAATACAACCAATAGAGGAGGTCGCGACTATGGAAGGTACTAGAGTCGTCATCGTGGGCGGGGGATTCGCAGGTGCAACCCTGGCCGAGCAACTCAATCGCCGCGCCGCGCCTAACGCTCGGAGTCGTAGTTATCAGCAGTGAAAACCACATGGTTTTTACTCCGATGCTCGCGGAGGTAGCGGGCCGTTCTCTTTCCCCGCTCGACGTAGTGATGCCAGGCCGACAGATCGCGCGCGGCGCCACCTGGGTTACGGCCACAGTAACCGGCGTTGATCTGAAGAAGAACGAGGTCGAGTACACACGCCCGGACGGCCAGAGGGCGACGCTTTCCTATGCTCACCTGGTTCTCGCCTGTGGCTCTGACGTCAATCTCGATGAGGTTCCCGGCATGGCAGCCCATGCTTACACGCTCAGGACCGTGGGCGACGGCTTCAACTTGGGCAACGAAATCATCACACGTTTTGAGCAGGCAGCCGCTGAGCCCAATGACGCCGAGCGAGAACGGCTGCTGACGGTAGTGGTGGTCGGCGGCGGGTTCACGGGAGTGGAAGCGGCGGGCCATCTGTTCGACCTGATGCGGAATATCATGCCCTTCTATCCGCAGTTAAGCCGCACTCGGCCGCGGATGGTGCTTCTGCAACGGGGCGCAAGAATTGTCCCCGAATTTCAACACGATTCCCTTTCGGAGTTTGCTCTGCGGAAACTCCGTCAAAATGGACTCGACGTCAGGCTGAATACGGAGGTGAAAGAGGTTACGGCGCGATACGTCCGGTTAGGCACAGGGGAGCGGATAGATGCGGGACTAACCGTTTGTTCAGTCGGGACGGCACCGGTCGCGCTCATCGGGAAAATCGGATTGCCGGTCGAGCGGGGCCGGTTGAAGACTGAGCCTGACATGCGGGTGACTGGTTCGGCCAACGTCTGGGCTTTTGGCGACTGTGCGGCCGTTCCAAACGCCTGGAATGCACAGATCTCGCCCCCCACAGCGCAGTTTGCGCTGCGTCAAGCCAAGCAACTGGCCGCCAATCTGCTTCGAGTCCAACGCGGAGAGGCAACCAAGCCGTTCCATTTTCGCCCGCAAGGACTGCTGGCTACTATCGGTCATCAGAACGGCGTGGCGGAAATTTATGGGTTGAAATTCTCCGGTCTGATCGCGTGGCTTCTCTGGAGATGCGTCTACCTGATGAAGATTCCCACCGTCGGGCGCAAGCTTAATGTGGTCGTGGACTGGACCTGGGATATTTTCTTCAAGCCCAACATAGTCCAGGTGCGCGTAGCGCAACGGCAGCGATTCAAGCAGGCCCACTACGCCGCCGGCGACTTTGTATTTCGCAAAGGTGAACCTGTCGCCGGTATCTATGTGGTGAAGGCTGGCAGCGCCGGGCTTTACATTGATGAAGCTGCACGCACTCCTTTTGTCACGTGGACCAAGGGAGCCCATTTCGGGGAGCTGGCCTTTCTTGAAGGCGCGGAGCACTCGACATACCCAGCATCGGTCAAGGCGGAAACGCCCCTGGACTTGCTGGTCGTCGATCGCGCGGATTTCAGCGGCCTGGCTGAGTCGCTTGGCATGCTGCAGCAAGACCTCGAGCTTGCGCTGTTCGCGAGGACGGCCTATACACGGTTCACCACGATGGTGGCTAGACATCCTGCGGTCGGTACCCTCACCGTCGGCGACGTCATGACTCGTTACGTTCAGACCTTGCCGCTCGAACTCACCTTGGCCGATACGCTGGAGAAGTTTCAGGACGGGCACGCGGCCTTTCCAATCGCGGAAGGCGAAATCTTGCGAGGCTACTGCAGTCGGCGGGAGCTTTTCAGCGCGCTAAGTCGAGGTCTGCCTTTTGAGACGCCGGTCCGCGATTTCATGCAAAAAGCCCCGCGCAGCGTGAAGGAGACGGACGCCGTACTCGCTGCAACAGCGGCGTTTCTTAGCGACGACATCGACCTCATGCCGGTGGTTGCCGCCGATGGCAGCGGCAGACTCGTCGGAATCTACAGCCCTCTCGTTGCCGCCCTTCGAGTGACGGAAATCGCGGGCCAGGATTCTGAGTCTCGTTCTTCTGCCGACGTGCCGGTCGCTGGAAGAGGTTAGCGGCCTGGAGACGATCCGCTTCGACGTTTAGTCGGCTTGTGGTGAAGCGGCTGAAGTCGAGCGCCCGGTTGATAAACTGGCAGTTGGAGTGGATTACTAATGTGAAGTCGTTAGCGCCCTATCGGGAGTGCCGCGGAGTAGAGTCCCGGCAGAACAGAGGAAGGTTCGAGCCGCGCGGCAAAATGTGCTGCGTAAAGCGGCGCAGAAACTCCGTCGCTGCAAGGGTCATCTTCCGCTGCTTGTTGCCATGCGCGTAGTCTCTCCAGCGGAAGGTGATTCGCTCTCCATCGAAGGCCAATAGGCGGTGATTGCTGATGGCGACGCGATGCGTATACCGGCCCAGATAGCGGAGAACGTGGGTGGGCGCCCCGAACGCTGGCTTGGCGTATACGACCCACCGTTGCCTGAAAAGTGAATCGACAAAAATCGGCGAATCGCTTCGGGTTTGCCAGTTGGGCGACGGAGCCGGAAAAAACCAGCTTCCCTTCCTGGAACGCCTTCCGTAAACCGTCAACGAACTTTGCTCTAAAGACGGAGCTGAGCACGTCTACCGGCAAGAAGAAGGCGTACTTCGGGTGAATCCAACGCTGGCGGTCGGCGGCGAGTCCGCCTGCTGGAACCACGCAGTGTACATGGGGATGCAAGAGCAGGTTTTGGCCCCAGGTGTGCAGAATGCTGATAAAACCAATCTGCGCCCCCAGTCGTTTGGGGTTAGACGCCACTTCGAGCATGGTGTCCGCGCTGGCGCGAAAAAGCAGGTCATAAAGAACCTGCGCGTTGCGCAGACAGAGCGGGTTCAACTCATGCGGCAAGGTGAACACGACGTGGAAGTAAGGAACGTCGAGGAGTTCGTTCTCTCGTGCAGCGAGCCAGCGTTGGCGAGCTTGTGCCTGACACTTCGGACAGTGTCGGTTCCGGCAGGAGTTATAGGAGATGGCCTGCTGACCGCATTGGGAACATTGATCGATGTGCCCTCCCAGAGCCGCCGTGCGACAGCGGGTGATTGCCCGCAGCACGCTCAGCTGCTGGTAGCTCAACCAGGGGCTCTGGTCCATGAAGCGGTCGCCTTGCTTGTGGAGTAGATCGGCTACCTCCACCGCAGGCCGGGTCATTGCGGTTTACGCAATCTCCGGGAAAGCGCGCAGTTTGCCGGATTCGGAACGACGATCTGTTCGAGGGGGTTTCTGGCGGCTTGCAGGTGGCGCCGCGAAAGATGCAGGTAAACTGTGGTCGCCTCCAGATCCGAGTGGCCGAGCATCATCTGTATGCTCCTCAGGTCAGCGCCGGACTCGAGAAGGTGGGTGGCGAAGCAGTGGCGAAGCGTATGGGGTGTCACCCGCTTCTTGATACCGGCGCGGATGGTCGCTTCGTGCACGGCCTGCCAGACGATCTTTTCGGTTATCGGTTTGTCCGCCCGCGAGTGATTCACAGTTCCGGGAAATAAATAGGTCTCGGGTCGCATCCAACGGTAGTATTCACGCAGGGCGCCGAGCAGCTTTTTACCCAGAGGAACTTCCCGGTCGATACCGCCTTTGCCTTGTACAACACGAAGCATCATGCGCTGGCTGTCAATATCGCTGACTTTGAGACGGCACAACTCAGCTCGGCGCAGGCCGGTCAAATAGAGAGTCATTAACATCGTGCGGTGGTACAGGTTGCTGGCCGCGCCAATCAACTGCGCCACTTCAGCCGGGCTGAGGATCACGGGCAGTCGCTGCCGCTGCTTCGGATACGGCAGATCCTCTTTCATATCCCGGCGCTTCAGCACTTTGATGTAAAGAAATCGGAGCGCGCAAATGTTCAGAACAACGGTGTTCACGGCCAGCTTCCGGTCTCCGAGCAGGTACGCGTGATAGCTCCGAAGGTCATCCGGTCCGAGTTGATCGAGCGGTTTATTGATGTGTTGCTGGAAATGCTCCACTGCTTTCGTGTACGAGTGGATCGTTGTCGCGGCGTAGTTGCGCCGGACCAGTTCCTCCCGCATTCGCTGAATGAGTATGTTCACAGAGAACTCCTTTCCCTGCGACCACACTATTCCTCAAACCACCCGATGCTCGCTCGGCCGCCGCGCCAGCGGCTTCGTTCAAGTCGGCCAGCATCCGGCGATGCCCGGCGAAGTTGGCGCTCTCCTGATCGGCGGAACATAGCGCGTTTCTCGTTACCTATCCGCGAACGTGGGCGACAGCGGGCCAGATAAGCGGTTTGCGCGTTTTTCGTCCAAGTGGTTTTGCCGCGGCTGCGCTTTCTAAACACCAGCCGACTTGAACGAAGTCGCTGGCGCGACGGCCGACCTGAGCATTCCGGTTGTTTGAGGGATAGCGTTGTCACAGAGAAAGGAGATACCATTTGTTCATAATTAGTTTTGATTATTCTTGCAAGATTTGCATCACTCGTGCTACCTTGTCCACCTCCTGCAGCAGCGGATCTGGCAATCTCAATGGCACGTATAAGATATTCTTTTTTGTCACTTGCAGAGATTGGCATATTATCACCTCCCTTTGTCCTTTCGAGTAGTGTCTCTTTTTAAAGTCTTGTTTTTATTAGAGGCATCTCCCGTAGCAACCTTCACAATTCTTGAAGCAATTACATTGATATCGTTCTCTTTTTTCGTTTTTTTAGGCATAAATGAATTATGCCACAATCAACCTTTTCTGTCCATCTAAAATTATTTTCAAATTGACCCACTACCGAATTTTCCTGTCCTGTGAGAATTAAACCGCTCCTTTCCAGCTCTTCCCAAAAGAAAAAAAGCTCTTTTTTGTCCTTGTATATAGGGGCCGACTTATTATAAAATAGCAACTGGTTCCTGAACGGACCAACCTGATAATCGGGGATCTTAACTGGAAGTCTTCGAGATAGTAGCATCATGAAATTTCACTCTTTTTTGTCGGAGATTTCATTCTGAATATAGCTTCATAAATCCAAGGAGACCGCATGTCATCCGAGATCATCGTTAACGCAGGCCGCGAAGAAACCCGTGTAGCTCTTCTCGAGAATGGACTTGTCACTGAAATTTACATCGACCGAAAGAAGGACCGCGGTATTGCAGGCAACGTCTATAAAGGACGGGTCATGAAGGTCCTGCCCGGCATGCAGGCAGCCTTCGTCGATGTCGGACTCGAAAAATCAGCCTTTCTCTATGTCGGCGATGTTTTCGACAGCACCTCGGAATACACTCCCATGATGGACGACGAGGGACTGGAACTCGAAGTTGAAACAAAGCGCAAGCGTTCACACTCCAACCAAATCGAGGACTTGCTCCAGGAAGGGCAGGAAATTCTCGTCCAGGTCTCTAAAGAGCCTATAAGCACCAAAGGCGCTCGTGTCACGACCTATATCAGCATCCCGGGTCGATACCTCGTCATGATGCCGGGTGTGAATCACATCGGTGTTTCCCGCCGCATCGAGAACGGCGAAGAGCGGAAGCGCCTCCGTGAGATCGTAAGCCGTCTCCGGAAGCCGAATACGGGCTACATCATACGTACAGCCAGCCAGGGTAGGAGCGAGGACGAATTTACTGCGGACATCGAGTTCCTCAGTAGACTCTGGGAGAACATCCACAAAAAAAGGAGCGGACCTCGGCACCGGCGCTGATGCACAACGAGCTCGATCTGGTTTTCCGCGTCATCCGCGACGTTTTCACCCGCGATGTGGACAGGATGATCATCGATTCTCCCGATGAATACCAGAGGGTCAAGGAGTTTATTGACTCCTACATTCCCCAACTCAGCCGGCGCGTAAAACCCTTCGATGGCGATGATCCTATCTTCGACCATTACGGAGTAGAAATAGAAATATCACGGGCCCTGGGCAGGAAAGTATGGCTCAAGTCGGGCGGCTACATCATCGTGGACCAAACCGAGGCGCTTACGGCGATCGACGTGAACACAGGCAGATATGTGGGCAAACGGACGCTCGAGGACACGATTTTGAAGACCAACCTCGAGGCCGTGCGAGAGATTGCCTATCAGCTCCGTTTAAGAAACATCGGGGGCATCATCATTCTGGACTTCATCGATATGGAACGGGAAGACAACCGCCGCAAGGTCTACTCGGCGCTCCAAGAGGCGCTTTCGAGCGACAAGGCGAAGACGACGATCTCGCATATCTCCCCGATCGGCCTCATCGAAATGACGCGTAAGCGAATCCGGGAAAGCCTCGGCCGCACCCTGTGCGAACCCTGCCCATACTGCGACGGCCGCGGATACGTCAAATCGAGCCGCACCGTTTGCTACGAGGTGTTACGCGAACTGCGTAGAGCATTCACGAACGCGGAGGAGAAAAAAGCGCTGGTCACCGTCAATTCGGTGGTCGCCGACATGCTGTATGATGAGGAGCGGCAGGGCGTTGAGGAATTGGAAAAGGAATTTTTGAAGAAGATCGTGATCAAGGCAGACCCCAATCTCCACCAAGAACAGTACGAGGTGGTAATCGTGTAGGTCGATATTAATGCCCTATGCACAAAGCGGCGTGAGATTCGACAGAAGCTCAGGTAGCGCAATCTACAGCATGCGATTGTCAATCAGTCTTGTCCGCCCAAACCGGACGGCAGCCAGAATGACTGCATTTTCTTTCATGCTCGCGAGCGGCTCAAGGCTTTCCTGGTCAGTTAATTCAACATAGTCAATCACGATCCCCCGCTCCTCCCGCAGCACGGCAAGAACCTTATTCTTCACCTTCTCCGGCTCCTTCACACCGGCTTTGACCAGCTGCTCCGCTGATGAAAGGGCGCGATAGATAACCGCTGCCGCGCGCCGTTCTTCTGGGTTCAAATAACTGTTGCGCGAGCTCATGGCAAGACCGTCCTGCTCGCGCACCGTGGGGAGCACGACAACCTCCACATCCATGTTCAATCCCGTCACCATGCGTTTGATCACGGTGCACTGCTGGTAATCCTTTTGCCCAAAAAAAGCTTTGTGCGGTTTTACAATGTTAAACAGCTTGGAGACAACCGTGACAACGCCGCGAAAGTGACCAGGCCGGATCGCGCCTTCCAGGAAGTCGGATATCCCTTCCACTGTCACGAACACCGTGGGTTTTGATGGGTACATCTCCGTGGCGGCGGGTATGAACAGGACATCAATGCCCGCTGACTCGCATTTCTTGCGGTCACCGTTTTCGTCGCGCGGATAGCGGTCAAAATCCTCGTCCGGTCCGAACTGGGTGGGGTTCACAAAGATGCTTACCGCGGCAACCTCGCACTCCTGCCGCGCTCGTCGCATGAGAGAGAGGTGGCCTTCATGCAGGAAACCCATCGTGGGAACAAGCCCGATGGTTCTACCCTCGTTCCTGATCGAATCGGCCAGAGACTGCATGTCAGAGATTCGGGTTATGATGCGCATAGGCGGAAAGGGAGCTGTCCGCATGGCTACGCTCACGATTATGGTTCGATAACGCGTAACCAGGAGGATGCGACCATACTTTCTACTTCCCTAGCAGAGTCGTGAAGGTATCGTGATGGCTTTCTTCCTCCGCGAGAATCTCCTCGAAAAGAAGCCTCGTCGTAGTATCCCCCTCCGACACTGCTTGTTTGATGATTCTCTTGTACAGGTCGATTGCTTCCTCCTCAGCCTTTGCGTCCGCATCGAGCATCTCCGTCATTGTCCCGCCTACCTTGATGGGGTTCGGCTTGATCGTGGGGGCGACGTCGAAGTAGAAAAGCCGCTCGGCGATCTTTTCGGCGTGCTTCATCTCCGTAATTGCGACATCCTCAAACACATCAGCAATCTCAGCGGATTCGAGCCCCTTTGCCATGACGTGCTGCCACATGTACTGCACGCTTACCTGTATCTCGCGCGCGATCGCCTGATTCAACAGATCCGTCAGTGCACTGCTTGCTTTCTGTACCATAGTTCTCCCTTCATGATGGAAAATGTGTCTCCCGGTTTATACGGCCAAAATAGTATCAGAAATACCCTCAAATGGAAAGCGTTGTTTGCATGCCCTGCCACAGTAGCGCAGAAACGAAACGGTTCTGCTACATAAACTGGGCCGGCGGATTCCCCAAGTGCGCGATTAATTCGCCTTCAGTCCGTTCAGGGTCTTCGGCATTAAAAATAAGAAGCTGTTGAAGGTGATGACAACTGTCCAGGCCAAGTTTTGTGCACTCAACCGCCAGGCTCCTCGGACTGGACTCCCTCTGCTCCGATGGCAACGCGTCTATCGGGTTAGCCGAGCAAAGGCTGCCTGCAGAAGGTGACGTATCTTCGGTTGAAATGCCAAGCTCGCTCATGCTGATATTGATTCCGAATCGGACTTGGATTAACGAGCCTTCATTTCGAACTTCAACCTGCGTTGCAAACGGAATTCTGAGAAAATCTCTCTTATCCGTGGGATTTCAAACCATGCACAGAACCCCTCTCGGCTTGATTAAGTATAACAGCAGAACTCAGCCACGGTCAATGGCTCCTCCGCTTTTTTCTGGCATCCACCGGGATGGCATAAAAGGGCGGTGAAGGCTTCTAAAACAGGGATATAATAGGCGCAAGCCTCTGGTTTCGTTTGACATATTGCCGGCTTTCTGGTAAAACTGTACATCTTGGCACGCGATGGGGAAATTCAATCTTTTATGTCACGAGGAGGCTCCTGATTTATGAAACGAGTCATCATCATTCTTATAGTTCTATCGATCGGTATGTTCGGCGCTCTGGAATCGATCGCCCAGCAGGCACCGAAAAAATTCACCAAACAGGAGATTAAAATAATGTCGGAAACGAGCGCCGTAATAGAAACCAAGTTCGGCAGCATAACCCTGAAATTCTTCCCCGATGTTGCACCAGGGCATGTGCAAAATTTCGTCGACCTTGCAAAAAAGGGATTTTACGACGGGACCACGTTCCATCGCGTGATTCCGGGCTTCATGATTCAAGGTGGCGATCCCAACTCGAAGAATCCGGACAAGAGGACCCACGGCATGGGCGGTCCCGGGTACACCATTAAGGCTGAATTCAACAACAAGCCACATAAACGTGGAACCCTTTCCATGGCGCGCGCGGCAAATCCCGACAGCGCCGGATCGCAGTTTTTCATCTGCGTGAAGGACTCGCCCTTCCTCGACAGGCAGTATACCGTTTTCGGCGAAGTCGTAAGCGGTATGGATGTCGTGGACAAGATCGTGTCGCAGCCCCGGGACCAGAACGACAACCCCAACGACCGCGTTGAGATAAAGGTCAAAATTACAGAAGGTAAATAACAGGGGTCCAGAGGCATAGTAACAGGGTCAAGCAGTTGTATTCCGTGACCTTAGTCCCCTGCCCGGCCACTACTCTGGAGCTTTAATTGACGCAGATAATCAAGAAAATAGTTGTAGCCTATTCCGGCGGGCTGGATACGTCGGTAATCATTACTTGGCTAAAGGAAACCTATGGCTGCGATGTCATCGCTTTTACCGCCGACATCGGCCAGGGCGAAGAATTGGAACCGCTCCGCGAAAAGGCAATAAAGACCGGTGCAAGCAAGATATATATCGACGATCTTCGCGAGGAATTCAGCAGAGACTTTGTATTCCCCATGCTCCGGGCGAACGCGGTGTACGAAGGACGCTATCTCCTAGGGACGTCGATCGCCCGGCCGCTCATTGCAAAGCGACAGATCGAGATCGCGGTGCAGGAAGGCGCTGATGCGGTTTGCCACGGCGCAACGGGCAAAGGCAATGACCAGGTGCGGTTCGAACTCACCTATTTTGCACTCAAGCCAGACGTAAAGATCATCGCTCCCTGGCGCGAATGGACTATGAAGGGCCGCGAGGAACTCATCATCTATGCCGGGAAACACGGGATCCCGGTGACGGCAACCAAATCCAAGCCCTATTCCACGGACCGGAATCTGTTGCATATCAGCTACGAAGGCGGCATACTCGAAGATCCCTGGAGGGAATCGACGGACGACATGTACACGATGGCAATTCCTGTTGAGAAGGCGCCTGATAAAGCCGAGTATGTCGAGATCGCTTATGAAGCGGGAAATCCCCTTGCCATCAACGGTAAAGGCTTCGGCCCAGCTGCCCTCCTGGCTGAGGCGAACCGCATTGCTGGCGCTCACGGCGTAGGACGCGTTGACCTTGTTGAAAACAGATATGTCGGCATGAAATCCCGCGGCGTGTACGAAACTCCCGGTGGTACGCTTTTGCACGCGGCTCACCGAGCCGTCGAATCAATAACGATGGACCGTGAGGTAATGCATTTGAGAGACAGCCTGATCTCACGCTATGCGGAACTCGTGTATTACGGGTACTGGTTCGCGCCCGAGCGAATGATGCTCCAAGCTGCGATCGATGAGTCGCAGAAAAACGTAACCGGCACGGCGCGGGTGAAATTATACAAGGGGAACTGCGATACCGTCGGTCGGAAATCTCCGATATCACTCTATAATCCCGAGCTCGCCACCTTCGAGGCCGACCGGGTATATAATCAGAAGGACGCCGAGGGCTTCATCCGCTTAAACGCACTGCGGCTCCGCATCGGGAGCAAGGCGGCGAAATAGTTTAACCGCGAAGTGTCAGCGATCACCGCGGAACGTGGAGCAATTAATCAAAATGGCGAAGAAGACCACTGCAACGAAAAAAGGCAAAAAGGCCGCAGCGAAGGCAAAGCCCTGGGGCGGGCGATTCACCGAGGAGACCAACGTACTCGTGGAGGAGTTCACCTCTTCCATCGCCTACGACTGGAGACTCTATCCTTATGACATTGCCGGTAGCATGGCACATGCGATGATGCTGGCCAGAACAGGCATCATCACGAAGAAAGAATCTTCCCGGATCGTCAGGGGCCTGGAGGAGATCCTGAGCGAAATCGCCAAAGACACCTTTTCCTTCCGCGTGGAGCTCGAGGACATCCATATGAACATCGAGAGTCGGTTGATTGAGAAAATCGGCCCTGTGGGTGGCAAGCTGCACACCGCGCGAAGCCGGAACGACCAGGTGGCCCTCGATATACGCATGTACCTGCGCGACGAGATCTCCGCTATCCATGACCTTCTGAAGTCGCTCCAGAAGGTCATCGTGGACACAGCTGACCGGAACCAGGATGTAGTACTGCCCGGCTATACGCATCTGCAGCGGGCGCAGCCCGTGCTCCTCGGGCACCACCTGCTGGCCTATTATGAGATGTTCGAACGGGACCGCGGGCGGCTTGAGGACTGTTTCCGCCGGACGAACATGCTCCCCTTAGGCGCGGGAGCGCTCGCCGGCACCGTGTTGCCCATCGACCGTGCCTATGTTGCTAAACAGCTCGGCTTCAGCGGCCTCTGCGAGAACAGCATGGATGCGGTGTCGGATCGTGATTTTGCGATTGAATTCGTTGCGGACTGCGCCCAGATCATGATGCACCTCTCGCGCCTCTCCGAAGAGCTCGTTATATGGTCGTCTTCGGAATTCGGGTTCATCACCATCTCCGACGCATTCACGACCGGCTCATCCATCATGCCGCAGAAAAAAAATCCCGACGTGGCAGAGCTTGTGCGCGGAAAAACCGGAAGGGTCTATGGAAGTCTCACTGCGCTCCTTACCCTCATGAAGGGACTGCCGCTGGCATACAATCGCGACATGCAGGAGGACAAGGAGCCGCTCTTTGATGCGGCTGATACGGTCTCACTTTCCCTCTCGGTGTTTACCGAGATGCTGAAGGACATCAGGGTGCACAAGGAAACGATGCACAGGGCCGCGGAGGACGGGTTCATTACCGCCACGGACCTGGCCGACTACTTGGTGAAAAAAGGCATCCCTTTCCGGCAGGCTCACGAAACCGTCGGCCGAGCGGTTTTGCACGCGACCGAGTTGGGATGCGGGCTTACCGACATACCGTTGGCGGAATATAAAAAGCTCTCGCCGCAGATCGGCGAGGATGTGTATACCGCCAGATATCCGTCGAGTCTTCCGTTAGCAGAAGGACCTCGCTCGGAGGCACCGCCCCCCGGAATCTGCGCAAACGGCTTGCGGCGCTCAAAAAGAAGCTGAAATGAACGCGCGTACCCGGCTGCGTATCGTGTTCAGCCTTGTGCTGATGCTGGCCGTTACTACGGCCTGTGGCAGAAAAACGGACCCCCTCATCCCAGACAGCCCAAGGCCTGAAGCGGTCAAGGACATCAAAGCGGAAACACGGGATGCCACCGTGTATTTATCCTGGCCCATACCGTCCCGGAATGTTGAAGGCAGGAGCATGAGCACCACCGATATTGTGCGGTTCCGCATCTACCGCACAGAGCTCGGGCGAGACAACAGGATGGGCCGCTACCGGCCGTACACTGAAATCGATATGTCGAACCCCGCGCCAGCTACGGTGGTCAACAACGTGGTGACCTGGAGCGACACACATTTAAAATACGGCCAGACATATGGTTACCGGATCAGGGCACTAAGCGCGCGCGGCGGCATCAGTCGTCAATCAGAAGAAATCCGCCTGGTCCCGATTCTCCCTCTGGATATTCCTCGCGGAGTCGTGGCGGTTGGCGTTGATAGCTCTGTCGATCTCACCTGGGAGCCGGTGAAGACATGGCTCGATGGCAAGCCGGCCGCAGGATTTATCGGATATAATATTTACCGCGGCACTGACAGGGGCCGATATGATATGACGCCGCTGAACAAAGAGCCGCTGAGGGACGCGGCCTACAAAGACTCGGCGGTCGTGAATAATCATACCTATTATTACATCGTACGTTCCACGGCGAACCCGATTTTGCCGTGGAACGAGAGTCCGGACTCCGCAGAAACGTCGGCAACGCCGAGGAAACTGACGCCACCTCAAGTGCCGACGGGATTGACTGTGGTATCGGGAGTGAACCGGGTATTCCTGACCTGGAACGAAAACAAGGAAGTTGATCTTGCTGGATATTATGTGTACCGGTCGACCGGGCGCAGCAATAAATATAAGCGGCTGACGGATAAAATTATCGACCGCACAGCGTTTTCTGATGACACAGTCGAGAGCGACGTCACCTATTATTATTTCGTCACCGCCGTGGATCAATCGGGAAACGAAAGCGCGCCTTCTGACAAGAAAAAAGCATATGTTGAAAAATTTTCGTTGCATCACCGTTAAAGTCGAAATACCGGATGAAAGTGGTTTCCCGTTTTCCGTATTCCATTTCCGGTGGATCAGGATCGACCATGCATGACTTTCAATACAAGAACGGCCAACTTCACTGCGAGGGCGTATCGGTAAAAGCCATCGCCCAGCGCGTGGGAACGCCGTTCTACCTGTACAGCAGCAATACGCTGACAAATCACTTTCAGGCCTTCGACCGAGCCTTCGATAAGGTTCCGCACATCATCTGCTACGCGCTGAAGTCTAACTCAAACAGCGCAGTGCTCCGGGCGCTTGGGAGGGAGGGCGCGGGCGCGGACATTGTATCCGGGGGAGAGTTGTTCCGCGCGCTTCGGGCCGGAATAGACCCCAAGAAGATCGTATTCGCCGGCGTGGGTAAACGAAGGGACGAGATCGAATATGCGCTCAAGATCGGAATTCTCATGTTCAACGTCGAGTCCGGCGACGAGCTTCAGGCGCTGGATCGAGCTGCCGGCGAGATGCACGCGACGGCAAGGATTGCGCTCCGCGTCAACCCTAACATCGATCCCAAAACCCATGAGTATATTTCAACCGGCCTTAAGGGAAACAAGTTCGGGATCCCCATCGAACAGGCGCTCGAGTACTACCGGATGGCGCAGTCACTTCAGAACGTCGAGATTGTTGGCGTCCATCAGCACATCGGCTCCCAGATCACCGAGGTCCAGCCCTTCGTGGACGCCTTGGAAAAAGTGATCGGGTTCATAAAAGAACTACGAGCCGCCGGTATCGGCATCCAGTATATTGACATCGGCGGCGGACTTGGCATCACATACAGGGACGAAACGCCTCCGCTCCCCCGGGAGCTTGCTCAGGCGGTGCAGCCTCTGCTTCGGGAATGCGGCTGCACGCTGGTGATAGAACCGGGCAGGGCGATTGTCGGCAATGCGGGCATCCTCGTGACCAGCGTCATATATCATAAGGACAGCGAGGAAAAGAAGTTTCTGGTCGTGGACGCGGGGATGAACGACTTGATCCGTCCCAGCCTTTACGAAGCCTATCATGATATCCGACCGGTTGTCGAACCCGCTTCCGCGGAGAAAGCGGTATTCGATGTCGTCGGCCCAATCTGTGAATCAGGGGATTTCCTCGCAAAAGACCGTGAATTACCCCTGGTAAAGCAGGGAGAGCTTCTTGCTGTAATGAGCGCAGGTGCATATGGGTTTTCCATGTCTTCAAATTATAATTCCCGCCTGCGCGTTGCGGAAGTTTTGGTGAGGGGGGGCGAGTATTTCATCGTTCGGGAGCGCGAGACCTACAACGACCTCGTCAAAGGCGAAAAGATCCCGCGGTGGCTGGAAGGATAGCGCCGGAGAGGCGCGCCTTAATCGGGCTGGCAAGGCGGTCTTCCTATGGAAAAGATACCTTTTTACAAAATGCAGGGAAGCGGGAACGATTTTCTGTTGATCGATAACCGCCGGAGAATCCTGAAAGGGAAGAGCCTGAAAGAGCTCGCGATTACCCTCTGTCACCGGCGCTATTCAGTCGGTGCAGACGGTTTAATCGTGATAGTCCCCTCCAAGAAAGCTGACTTCAAGTGGCGGTTTTTCAATGCCGACGGGAGTGAAGCGGAGATGTGCGGCAATGGTTCGCGCTGCGCCGCCCGATTTGCTTATCTAAAAAAAATAGCAAAAAAAACCCTGTCCTTCGAAACGCTCGCGGGAATCGTCCGCGCCGAGGTGCGAAAGAATGTCGTTGAAGTCCAGCTCACAGGCGCCTCGGGCCTGCGCATGAACATCGCGGTTCCGCTCGACAGTGGCCTGCGCATGGGTCACTATATCAATACCGGTGTGCCGCACCTCGTTTATCTTTCAAAGGACCTTGAAAGCGAGGATGTCGACCGTATCGGGAGGACCACCCGCTATCACGATTTGTTCAAGCCTGCCGGCACCAATGTGAATTTCATCCAGATCCAGAGTAGACACAAGGTATGGATACGGACGTACGAACGCGGCGTCGAGGGCGAAACGCTTGCCTGCGGCACCGGCTCCGTTGCCGCGGCGCTCGTCGCCGGGGCGCTGGGTGCAGTTGTCTCTCCCGTCGAGGTGCAGACCCGGGGCGGCGAAAAACTTGTTGTTTCTTTCGAGCGGATAGCGGACGGCTTCGGCAATATGCACCTTGCAGGAACAGCTGAGGTGATCTGCGAGGGAGTGGTTTATATTTAGTTTCAGTTTCGGATTACGAGTTACGTGGTTGCAACACACAACTCGAGACTCGTAACTCATCAACTGTTTAGAGGAGGCTGTTATGTTCAAAGGTTCCATGGTTGCAATAGTAACTCCGTTCAGGAACGGGAGGATTGATGAAAAAGCACTCGGCGATTTGATCGAGTTTCATATCAAGAACGGCACTGACGTACTGGTGCCCTGCGGCACTACCGGCGAGTCAGCCACACTTTCCCATGAGGAGCATCATCAGGTTGTGGAATTTACGGTCAAGGCGGTGAATAAGAGAGTGCCCGTGATCGCGGGTGCCGGCTCAAACTCAACATCCGAGACGCTAGAGCTGTCGAAATACGCGAAAAAGGCCGGCGCCGACGGTGTACTGCTCATTACGCCGTATTACAACAAGCCCACTCAGGAAGGACTCTACCAGCACTTCAAAACCGTGGCGGACTCCGTGGATCTCCCGATCCTTCTCTACAACGTACCGGGAAGAACGAGCGTCAATATGCTTCCCGCGACGGTGGCCCGCCTTCGGGAAAAGAAGAACATCGTCGGCATCAAGGAGGCCACGGGCGACATGAAACAAGTGAGCGAGATAATCCGGCTGTGCGGTCGGGACTTCGATGTTATTTCCGGCGATGATTTTACCACACTGCCGCTTCTCTGCCTGGGAGGCGTCGGCGCTATCTCAGTGACGGCCAATATCGCCCCTGCCGACTGTGCTGCCCTGTTAGACGCCTTTTTTGCCGGGAAGCGCGAGGAAGCGCTTAAACTTCACTACAAGCTCGAGCCACTTCATGGGCCGATGTTCATCGAGACAAATCCGATCCCGGTCAAGACGGCACTTGCCCTGATGGGCAAAATTGCCGAAGAATTTCGGCTCCCGCTCTGCCCCATGGCGGATGCAAACAAGGAAAAGCTGAAGAAGGCATTGAAGGATTACGGATTAATATGACAAGGGAAAAGCGACCGTTAACGCGGATGTAAACGGTATAATCCGGATTCCGCGCTTTGAAACGTTGACCGGCGTTCGTTCGTGATACGCTGTGGTGCAAAAGGAGTTCTTCATGATCAAGGCTATCGTGACCGGCGCAGCTGGCCGTATGGGATCGCGCATCGTCAACATTCTCTCCTCATCAGAGGACATCGCCCTCGGCGGGGCGTTGGAAAAAAAGGGCCACCCCTTGGTAGGCCAGGACGCCGGCGGTCCTGCAGGAATAATTGCGACCGGCGTCAGGATCGCCGACGATCTTTCCGCCGCCCTCGCAGCCGGTGATGTGCTCATCGACTTCACGTTTCCCGAAGTGAGCCTCCAGCACATCCGCTCATGTGCAGCCGCGGGCAAGGCCATGGTCATCGGATCGACAGGCTTTTCCAAAGAACAGCTCGAAGAAATCGGGAAATTGGTGCAGAACGTACCCTGTGTGCTCTCGCCGAACATGAGCGTCGGCGTGAACGTCTGCTTTAAAATTCTCGCCGATCTTGCGAAGATACTGGGACCGGATTTCGACGTGGAAATAGTCGAAGCCCATCATCGGTTAAAGAAGGACGCTCCGTCCGGGACTGCCGTGCGCATGGGCGAAATCGTGGCCAAGGCCCTCGGCCGCGACTATCGCCAGGTGGCTAATTACCATCGCGAAGGGATCATTGGGGAGCGGACGAGGGACGAGATCGGAATGCAGACGATTCGCGGCGGCGATATCGTCGGCGAGCATACGGCATATTTCATCGGGATGGGTGAGCGGATAGAGCTCACTCACCGCGCCCATACACGAGATATGTTCGCCCGCGGAGCCTTACGCGCGGCGAGGTGGGTTGTGGGGAAAAAGCCAGGATTATACGATATGCAGGATGTTCTCGGCTTGAAGTAACGGGTTTTTCGTGCAAGAAAGTAATCATTTAGCGCTTAGAAGGGAGTTCTCAATGAAAAGATTTCAAAGTGTTGCAATTTTCTCTGCAGTGTTGTTGATGTTTTTTTTCGCGCCTGCATCACGGGCTGCGGGCAAGAGTGATAAAAACATCGCCGAATGCCCCCAGCTTGATATGAAAGAGGCAGACGCCATCGTCAAGAAAGTCATCCCCGATGGTAACACCGTGGATGTCAAAGAGTCGCCTGTTAAGGGTGTGTGGCAGATCGATGTTGAAAAAGGTGAAAAGCGGGGATCGATATATCTCGATTGCTCGAGAAAATACCTGATCCAACTCATAGAACTCGATGCTTATCTCAAGCAGATGCAGGCCCAGCAGACCCCTAAGAAAGTTGATCTCTCGAAGATTCCCCTCGGCGATTCTCTTACCGTGGGCTCAAAGACTGCCACAAAAAAAGTGATCGTATTCAGCGATCCTGACTGTCCTTTTTGCCGGAAACTCCACGAGATCATAAAGCAGATCATCGCCAAGAGGTCCGATATTGCATTTGTGGAAATTCTCCATCCCTTGCCGATGCATAAGGATTCTCCCAAGAAAGTACAGGCCATCCTGTGCTCAAAATCGGTGGAGATGCTCAATGACGCTTTCTCGGGAAAACCGGTGCCTGAGCCGCCCGCGAACTGCACAACCGAGGCAATGGACCGGAACATTGCGCTGGCCCGGTCGCTCAACTTCAACGGTACTCCGACGTTAGTGCGCGACGACGGAACCGTGCTTTCCGGATTTCTCCCGGAAGATAAGCTGCTCGAGTGGATCGATAAAAAACAGTAAGTCCGGAGCTTCCCGGTGAAATTGGTTCGGTTTGAGATCGAAGGAAGATCGGCATCCGGTATTCTGGACGGCGAGGAGATCGAGGAGCTCGATGGCGATTTTTACGGCATCCTCAAAACTACCGGCGGAGTTCATGCTGTTTCCCGGGTGAATCTCCTGGCCCCGTGTACGCCGGGTAAAATCGTCGCGGTCGGACTGAACTACCGCGACCACGCTGCTGAGATGAGGCTCGCCGTCCCTGGCGAGCCGGTCGTTTTTCTCAAGCCTCCTACATCAGTGATCGGACCCGGCGGAACAATCATCTATCCTGCGATGAGCGTACAGGTGGACTACGAGGCCGAGCTTGGAGTGGTCATCAAGGACCGGATTGCCGGCATCAGCCCTGATCGGGCAACGAACCATATCCTAGGTTATACCTGCGCTAATGATATAACGGCCCGCGATCTTCAGAGAAAGGATGGCCAGTGGACCCGCGCCAAGTCTTTTGATACGTTCTGCCCAGTCGGACCCTGGATCGAGACCGAGCTTGACGCGAAGGACCTGTTTATCGAATCATATCTGAACGGTGAGCTGCGGCAGTCGTCGCGGACCTCGCAACTCATTTTCCCGGTGAGCTATCTCGTAAGCTTTATTTCGAGGATCATGACCCTCATTCCCGGCGACCTCATCATAACTGGAACACCGGCAGGCATTGGTTCGATGAAGCCCGGCGACGAGATCGAAGTGCGGATAGGAGGACTCGGCAGTTTAAAAAATAGGGTTGCTGAGGCATCCGGCAGTAGTTGACTATCCAGGTCAGGAGGACAGACAGGCAGTGCAGACATCGAACGAAACTTATATCCAATCTCTCTTTGCCGAGCGTATCGGGGGGAACATGTTCGGCAGGGAGCAGAAAATCTATAAATTCGAAAAAATCAAGCGCGCGAAGCGAGCCGCACTCGCTGCAAACCCGGGGATCGAACTCATCGACTTCGGCGTAGGCGAACCTGATGAGATGGCCTTTCCCGGCGTGGTCCAATCTCTTCAGAAAGAGGCGGAAAAACCCGAGAACCGCGGCTACGCCGATAACGGCATCCCGGAATTCAAGGAAGCCGCCGCCCGCTATATGCGAAAAGTCTACAACGTAAACGGTCTTAATCCCGAGACAGAAGTGCTGCACGGCATCGGGAGCAAACCGGTCCTCGCCATATTCCCAGCAGTCTTCATCAATCCCGGAGAGGTCACGCTTATGACCGTCCCAGGTTATCCGGTCATGGGGACGCATACGCGCTGGTACGGCGGCGAAGTAGTTAATCTGCCACTTCGGGAAGAGAATAAATTTCTACCGAACCTCGATGGTATTCCTGCCGATGTCCGGAAGCGCGCCAAGCTCCTCTACATCAATTATCCGAACAATCCGACTGGTGCAGGAGCGACAACAAAGTTCTTTGAGAAGGTGGTGAACTTCGCGAAGGAGAACAGTATCGTCGTCGTGCATGACGCTGCCTATGCGGCGCTCACCTATGGTTCCAAACCTCTGTCTTTCCTTTCCGTTCCGGGAGCAAAGGATGTGGGTGTGGAAATTCATTCGCTATCCAAGTCATACAATATGACGGGTTGGCGTCTTGCATTCGTCGCGGGCAACGAACGGGTCATCGCCGGCTACGGAAACGTCAAAGACAACTATGATTCTGGTCAGTTCAAGGCGATACAGAAAGCAGGTGTATACGCCCTCGACCATCCCGAGATCACAACAGAGATTACTGCCAAGTACGAGCGCAGACTCGGTGCCATGGCAGCCGCTCTTGCGGAGCTGGGATTCAATGCAAAGATACCGGCCGGAACGTTTTATCTCTATGTAAAAATGCCAGTTGGCGTCAAGGGGCGAAAGCACTTCGCAAATGCCGAGGAATTCTCGGAGTTTCTTATTGCCGAAAAACTCATAAGCACAGTTCCCTGGGACGATGCAGGGTCTTATATCCGATTTTCGGCAACATTTGAATCAAAAGGAAGAACAGACGAGCAGCGTGTTCTCGCTGAGTTTAAGATGAGAATGGCCGGCCTTCAGTTTGAGTTTTAAATACGATAACCATGGATCGTCCGCAGAAGTTAATCCGCGCAGATACGCGCTTGAAAGCATTTATGTCAGCTATCGCATACATCGCCCTGGGCTCAAACTTGGGAGACAAAATGGCTGCCTGTCAGCAGGCGATCGACCTTCTTAAAAAAAGCGGTCGGGTGAACCGTGTTTCCTCTTTTTACTGTACCGAACCGGTCGGGTATCCGAACCAGGAGGACTTTGTAAACGCCGTGGTCGAGCTGGAAACCGACTTGTCTCCTCTAGCATTGCTGGCGGCATGTCATGTAGTGGAAGATACCCTAGGCCGGAGCAGGCTGGTCCAGTGGGGGCCCCGCACCATCGATCTCGATATTTTATTGTACAGCGATAAAGTCATCGACACAGCCGAACTCTCCATACCTCACCCGCTCTTGGCGACGCGTGGATTTGTACTAGTACCGCTCTGTGAGATTGCGCCTCATACGGTTCATCCGGAATTATTGAAAGCCGTTGATCAGTTGTTGCGCGAACTCCAGGATCTCCACCGGGTAAGGAAATGCGATTCATAAGGCACACCCGATGAACAGAAAAACGGAAGCCGTTCTCCATACGAAGTATCTCGTAACCGAAGGCCCCATCGGTGTGGGAAAAACAAGCTTGACTTCTCTGCTTGCCGACGAGCTTGGCGCGCGGCTGATCCTCGAGCGGGCTGAAGAGAACCCCTTCTTGGCCGATTTTTATAAAAATACCGCGCGGTACCGGTTCCAGACGCAGATGTTCTTTCTCCTCAGCCGATTCAGCCAGCAGCAGGAAATGTTTCAGCCCGACCTCTTTACGCGAATAACGATCAGTGATTATTTCTTCGACAAGGACCGCATTTTTGCCTATCTTACGCTCGACGAGCATGAGCTTCCCCTGTACGAGCAGGTCTACAAAATCCTGGAGCCCAAAGTTATAAAGCCCGACCTCGTGATTTTTCTTCAGGCCGACACCGATACGCTGCTGCGTCGCATCAAGCAGCGCGGAAGGTCTTTTGAAAAGGAAATCAGCCACGATTACATCGCAGCCGTGAATGAGGCGTACAATAACTATTTCTTTCGCTACAACGACACCCCGCTCCTGGTCATCAATACTTCGGACATTGATTTCGTCCATCGCAGGGCAGACCTTGATGATCTGCTCAAGCAAATTCTGAACATGAAGCAGGGAACGCAATATTATGTGCCGGTTTCGCAAAAACGGTAGCCTCGTCCTGTCAAGGGGCATACGACGACAAGAGTTCATTTATTACCGATATTTTCTTATAACAGAAGACGCAGAGACCGGAGGAATTGGCCGCGTCATTTGCGAATACGTTTTAACAGGAAGCCGAATACGGATTTTAGCAGCTTATGCACGAAAGTTCCCTGCTAAACCTCCATGGATCGGCCTTCCTTCCCTTTCACGGGGTGCTTGTTGCTCAAACCCACGCTGACCATGACGTGCCTGCCCGATAACGTCTTCTGATGAGAACAGCGAGAACGGTATCAAGCCGCGCCTGCGCGGGAGCAGAAGCACGAAACACAGGCTGTCGCTACAGCGTCAAGGTTCATTACATTCTCCGCCTATTAGGTCAGGAACTCTTCTCAGGAAATAGGATTTCCTTTCCATTGAACATCATGGTACTGCCTTCCCTCACTGATTGTAACTGTGAGCATAAACGTCGCGGCAACTGCTCAGACAATTATCCGGCGGTTCCCGGGTTTTACTCGTTGCGGTTTTTCCTGGAATTGTGTAAGATTCATCCAGCCATGGCGTTCTATATCTTTAAAAGACTCCTCCTGTTCATCCCGACCCTCCTCGGCATTACTCTCATAACTTTTTTCCTGATGCATTCCCTCCCCGGCGACCCGGTAACTAGTATGGTCGGGGAACGGGCTTCGCCGGAAACTGTCGCCCGTATTCGCGCCGAACTGGGCCACGATAAGCCTTTGACTCAACAATATTCCGGTTATCTAAAGCTGATTGCAACCGGCGAACTCGGACGATCATTGTATACCCAACAAAAAGTCGCCGACGACCTACTGCAAAAGTTTCCGAACACCCTCAAACTGGCCCTAGCAGCCATACTCTTTGCGTCGTTCTTCGGCATCGCCATAGGCATCTTTTCAGCAACGCACCGCGACACTGCGTGGGACCGACTTTTGACGCTCCTTTCCATAGGCGGCATTTCCGTTCCGGTGTTCTGGCTGGGGCTTGCACTCATGCTCGTCTTCGCTTTCTATTTGCAGTGGCTTCCTCCGTCCGGGATGGGCAATGGCAATCTGAGCCATATCGTACTGCCCGCGGTCACACTCGGCACTTTTTCCCTGTCCTATATCGCGCGCGTGACCCGCTCGTCCATGCTTGAGTCGTTGTCCCAACCCTATATCGCAGCGGCCCGGGCCAAGGGGCTATCGGAAGGTGTTGTCGTGATGAAACACGCATTGAAGAATTCCTTGATCCCCGTTGTCACTCTCATCGGTCTCGATCTCGGTTCCTATTTGAACGGCGCGGTACTCACAGAGACAATTTTCGGCTGGGACGGGCTCGGGCGCTACGCGCTCGACGGAATCATCAAGCGGGACTATCCGGTAATCATGGGCGTGGTACTCTTCGGTGCAATCTTGTTCGTAACCCTGAACCTTCTCGTGGACATCTCGTATTTGTTCCTTGATCCGCGGGTACGTATGAAGGAGGAACGGTAGGAGTCCGTGGCGCTGATAAATCATGGTGAATACACTTTCCTTCAAAGACCTGATTGGCAATAAATCGGCATTCATCGCTGTTCTTCTGCTCGTTACATTGGTGCTCGTCGCTCTTATCGGTCCGGCTTTTATAAGTCATGACCCTCTTGCCATGGACCTGGACAACCTGAAGCAGCCTCCCGGCAGGCACCATATCCTCGGCACGGACAGCACGGGACGGGACATCCTCGCGCGACTCGTATACGGCTCACGCATATCACTTTCCGTCGGTGTGCTGGCTTCCCTTTTTTCGCTCGGCATCGGGATTTTTTTCGGACTTATCGCCGGTTATTTCGGCGGCAGAGTAGACATGGTCCTGTCTCAGCTTTTCGATGTCTTCCTCGCTTTTCCCAGCCTTTTGCTCGCTATCGGAATCAGCGCGGTCATGTCCCCGGGGCTCACTTCCGCCATGCTTGCGATTACGCTCGTGGGATGGGCCGGGTTCGCACGACTTGTCCGGGGCATAACCCTCTCGCTCAAAGAGCAGACCTACGTAGAAGCATCCCGGGCAATGGGCGCATCGTCGGCGAGGATCCTGTACAAGCACATTCTGCCAAACGCCCTTCCCCTCCTGCTCGTAGCAGGCAGCCTGCGGGTGGGCGGTTTCATCCTTCTCGAAGCCGCGCTTTCATTTCTCGGCCTCGGTGTCCAGCCCCCTACTCCCACTTGGGGATCAATGATTAGCCTGAGCCGCGCTTATATCACCTCGGCGCCGTGGATGGTGATCTTTCCCGGCCTTGCCATCAGTATCACGGTAATCAGCTTTAACATACTCGGCGACTTTCTGCGAGATAAACTTGACCCGAGAATGCAGGTTTAAGGCTGAACAATATTTTTTCCGCAAGCAATCTGCAGAACGGACAGAACCATGAAAGTCATCACCATCGCGATTCGCGATTTTGCGATACCGGTTCCCAGAACCGGCAGCATTGAAGCTCATTCGGGTAATGGACGCGCGGCCATGGATGGCCGGGAAATTCACACCCGTGTGCAGCGCAGAAGAGCCAAGTCCGATCCTTCCTACGAATCTGAAGTTCTGATCAGTGGCTCTTTCGACCGAGAAGGGTACCGCTTCCTAATCGAGGGAAGGATGGATGGGATCTTCTCTCACGAGATCCCGAGGATCGAGGAAATTAAAACAGGTTTTAATATCCGGGAGCTTGCAGACAGGCTTTCCGTTGATCCTATGGAACACCCCTATTGCCTGCAGCTCCGGACCTATGGATACTTCTACTGGATCGAACACAATGTTGTGCCCAGCCTGTCCTTTCATCTTGTATCATCCCGCAATGGAGTATCGGAGAACCTCGAACAAACACTCGATCTTGGGGTTTATCAGAATTGGCTGGAGAGACGGCTCGGCGAGCTTGCCGAGGAAGTCAGAAAAGCCGAGAAACGCTCCGGCCGCCGCAAAAAAATTGCCGCTGCTTTTGCTTTCCCCTTTGAAAGCCTCCGTCCGGGCCAGTCCGGGCTTGTGCACACCATTGAACAGGGGATGCGGTCAAAGAGCAGGATGCTGATTCAAGCTCCCACCGGGCTCGGAAAGACTGCGGGAGTCCTCTATCCCGTTCTCAAAGAGGCATTAAGCCGTGGACAGACAGTCGTTTATGTTACGCCGAAAAACAGCCAACACTCCGTTGCCGAGGACGTGGTCAAACGTTTTCAGGAAACGGGCGCAAACGTCAAATCCCTCTCGATTACGGCAAAAGGCAAGATCTGCTTCAAGAACGAACCGCTCTGCAACCCCGACTATTGTGAATACAGCCGCAATTATTATACCAAAGTCAGCGAACATGGAATCCTGGACGTGCTCGCGAAGAAGAGAAAGCTGAAGGCGCGCATCTTTCGCGAGTTGGGCGAAACGTACGAGGTCTGTCCTTTTGAGCTACAGTTTGATGGGGCGCGGGAAGCGGACATGGTGATCTGCGATTACAACTATGTTTTTGCTCCTAGGTCTGCTTTAAGGCGATTGCCGATGATCTCGGTCGACCAAGCGGGAAAACCCAACCTGGTGATCGATGAAGTTCACAACCTTCCCTTCCGCGCCATGGACTTCTATTCCCCTTCAGTTTCAAGTATCACCCTTGGATCGATGCGCGACGAGATCGGCAAGGTCTTTCCCCGTTTTCGAATCGAGGCCGAGGAACTTCTCAGCGGCTGTATTCAGTCGATTATCTCCTGTCGGCCGGAAGCATGTTCCGAGCCGGTCCAAATCCACCCGCCTACGGATTCCTTTCTTGAGCAGGATTCGAAGCTACGCGCTTTCCTTTCCCGTTATCTCGATTCCGACGCCGTGATCCAGCCCCGCGATGTCATTCTGAGGCTTTCCTTTTACTGGTCCGAATTCACCGAAGCCCTCGCGTATGCCGGAGACCCCGATGTCCGAGAGTTCTTTGTTACGTTCCATCCGCATGCGACCGGTGGCATCCTAAAAATCACCTGCTGCGATGCTTCTGCAATGCTGAAAGATTGTTATGATGAGTACGAGCAAACAGTGGGATTCTCGGCAACCTTGAAGCCCTTTGATTATTATGCGAAACTTTCCGGGCTGGACCCGGAAACGATGAAAACAGCCGAGATTCCGAGCCCCTTTTCAAAGGAGCTCCGCAAGCTTCTGATCATCCCCCAAATTTCAACCAAATATACGGATCGCGAGCGCAATTATCCCAGGATCGCCGATGTCATTCAAAAAATATCCGCTTTGCGGCGGGGGAATTATTTTGCGTTCTTCCCAAGTTTTGAGTTCCTGGAAAGGGTGCATGGCGCATTTCAGCCGGCCGGCGGCTTCGTTGTTATGAAGCAGGAGCGGGACATGAGGGCGTCCCAGGTCGAGTCAGTTCTGTCACATCTTCGAGGACAGACTGCTCCAACGATCGTGTTTGCAGTGCAGGGAGGTACGTTTTCCGAGGGAGTTGACTTCCCAGGCGAGATGGTGATTGGCGCATTCGTGATCGGCCCTCCACTCCCGAATTTCGATCTTACGCGCGAGCTGATGCGCGACTACTACCAGCAGCGCTACGGAGCGGGTTTCGACTATGCCTACACCTTTCCCGCGATGGCTAGGGCGGTTCAGGCCGCAGGCAGAGTGATCCGTTCCGAGACTGACCGCGGACTCATTGTTTTAATGGACAACCGTTTTGTGCAACCCGGTTACACGCGCTCCATGCCCGCGGACTGGTTTGAAAGCGGCGTGAGCGAGCTTGTATCCGATAGTATCCTGAAAGATATTTCGGAATTTTGGGAGCGATACCAAGCTCCCTGAGGCTGTTTTGGAATTAGCTGAGGAGTACAATTAAAATAGCAGGAATGGTTCATCATTGAAGGAAAACTTTATCCCTAATAGAATCTTTCTGACTGAGGGGGCAACAAAGGGTAAGTACTTTTCTGGCCAATCTATCTTGAGATGATGGGAGAATCAGCTCCGCCGGAGGTCATGCGTTCCCTTCTTCGGACCCCGGGGATGAGGCTCTACAGCTTTTCCCAGGCCGATGCCTATGTGCGGCGCATGGTGTATTTGAACAAGCTCGACCTTCCCTGGGGAGCAATCGACTTCGAAAAGGACATTCCCTCCGGCGACATCAGCCTTGTAGGCCCCACGGTCGAGCTTGTTGCCCGGCCAGGCCTCCTTCCTGCACTTTCCGATTTACTGCTTGAAGCGGCCCGTGAAGTGCACGGGGGCGCCGGATTATTCAGCCGCCAGGGTGAATTTCCCGCGCCGCTGGAGCACGAGTTTCGTCTGAGCCCGGAGGCGCTCCGTTTCTACAAATCCGGTAAAAGTTTCCTCTATCGTTCTCTTCCCTTCTGGATGGCAAGCCTGGCGAACCGCATCCTCGTGGTGATCGTTCCGATGGTTGTAGTATTGATCCCGGCTCTGCGCAGTATTCCAGCGCTTTACCGCTGGCGGATTCGCCTGATCATTTATCACTGGTACCGCGCGCTGCTTGCCATTGAGCGCGACATGATCTCACAGAGGGAGGCCGAAGAACGGGTGGAACTGCAAGATCGCCTCAACCGCATCGAGCAGGCGGTCAACAGAATGAAAGTACCTGCGTCCTTTGCCGATCAATTCTATGTGCTTCGAGGTCACATCGCCTTTGTCCGCGAGCGGCTTCAGAAGGAGCAACCGTAAGAGTTTCTCAACGTAATCAAAGAGCACCTATCCTTCCGGTCGCAGATCGAGGGGGAATACGCCTAGAGAGAATTAAGGTGCAGACTTTGGCTTTCTTACATGGTGACGGCAGATGTACCATCTCATCTCTCCAACATTATTCATGTGGTCTCGTTAAACCCTTCCCGATCAATCGTGTCTATATTTGTGTTCCGATAGTCGGAAAGCGCAGAGGGAAACGATTTGAGAAATCGTACATGTATTTATTATAATTCAATATTTCTCTGCATCCTTCGCGTTCTTTACGGTTTAAGATTGTGACACTATGCGGGATTAGGAAAGGAGGTTGGATAGGCAGTGGTTTGCTAGCCTTATCCGGTTGGATTGCCAATATGCTGAAAGGTTTTAATAATCGCTCATAACATAAAAGGAGGAAATATGAAAAAAACGCTTATCGCTGCAGCAATACTGTCGTTCGTGTTTGCAATACCGGCATTCGCGGCCCAAAACGGACAGTCGAATGAGCCGGCCGCCACTTTTGAACAAAAACAGGCCCGCATTTTGAAGATGTTCGATGATCGGATCGCTAGCCTTCAGGAAGCCAAAACCTGCGTACAAGCAGCAAAGAACGATGATGATCTCAGGGCTTGCAGGAAGAAGTATATGGCCGTGATGAGAGAAAAGCACGGTGATATGCAGCAGCATCGCGGGATGATGGGCGGTTCGCAGGACGGGATGGGCAGCCCCCAGGGCCAGTAGTCCACATGAACATGACAACCTGTTAAAATAGCTAGGAGAAAATTTGCATAAAAAAGCGAAGCCCTGGCCGTTCCGTTTTTACCGATAAATATTAAACATCCTTTTATCATTATGGTATATTTTTTTTGGGGGGGATTTAATCAATTCTTGTCAGGAATTTACCTGAGCGAGAGGAACGTGGATCAGGCCGATCAAAATTGTGGGCCGCGGGCGCAGCAATTTGCCCCTTCCCAATCTGCGATTGTGTCTATTGGAAATCGAATGATTTCATCGTGGAATAGCTGTATACTCTGTTCAGCGAAATCAGCGTTCGCGGTGCAATAATCGGGGTTGTCGATATTTTATGGTAATACGCTTCCCTCAGGATTGAGAAACGTGAAAGCATATTGGCCAGAAGGAGGAGTTCTGCGATTCACCATGGTGATCATGATGTTCGGTATTCTGCTGTGCTTGCCTCCCATGAGTTCTGCAGGAACTTATTTCGAATGTCAAGATGCGTCGCCGATAAAGAATCAAGAGCGATGAGATGAGTTGTTTTCCAGCGGGTAATGAAGCAGATACGGCTCGCGCCTTGTGTATGCAGGAGAATAAGGATGCATCAATGAGTGTCTCAAAGGTTGTCCACAGCCAGAGCCGGCGGAGTCGCCAGCCGATAAGTAATATATATTGCTGTTCACAGACAATGCGTTATATAATGAATGCAGTGACGTCTCATTCAGGGAGAAGGGCGTGATTTCCGAACCGATATGAAGGATGCTGGAACTTTCCGGGGTGGGCAATCCTGCCGATATTATCTTGATGTCCGTTTGACCTGAATGTTGCCTCATTGTCTGCTAAAAATTGTAGGAGTGCATGATTTGACGATTGGTACCATGAGGTGAGGGAGTTATGACCGAGGAAAAACATTCGTCTGCCGTTAATTCACAAAAAAAATACAACGACCAACGGCGGGAAGAACGATACAAACTGCCTGAGGACTGCCGGCGATATATCCAACTGCGGGTAAAGAGCGGTGATAAATTTGTACCGGCTGTTCTCGGAAACTTCAGCCGCAGCGGCATCCTGTTCGAGTGTCCCGTACCATTCATTAAGGGTGACCGCACGGAGTGCGTCATCGCAATTTCCTTGCTCGTGTCCCGCGAACTATCATTTGGCGTCGAAGTCAGGTACTGCTACTCGGACAATGGTACCCATATTATGGGAGCCTCTATAGATTCTATTTCAGATGATGCGTGGTTTGATGTCTTTGTTGATGTCCATGATTTTGTGGTACTGCGCAAGGGCTCCCGATAACAACCCCCTGCCTAGATTTCTAGCTTCGGTGAAAATATTAGCCTGCCTCATAGCATATTGTAGCCTTAATGTTCACGAAGGCTCCACCGTGAATCACTATCACCACTGTATGTTGCCACACTAAAAGGCACATTTTATGTTTTATTATAACATTATTTATTACTTGATTTCGGGATAATGCCTTTGACCAAAATCCATCTTCTGTGATGGGATAAGAATTCAACAATAATAAATTCGCCAACCTGACATCCATCGATCATTCTCTCCCCCTTTAAAGAGTATAGTATAGGGCCGTTTCTTTGCATTCCTGATAATGCAGGCCTGACTTTCTCATATCTGCCAAAGAGGAGCAGGGCCGGTTTTCCATGAATTCAAGCAGTTATATTTTGGCATGCGACCTGCAATAACACTGGCAAGACTGAACGAAAAGGAGGACACAAAAATGAATACCACTCTCTCAAGAAAAACAGCATACCTCGGGGCAGGCGCAGGGCTGGTGCTCTTTGCTCTCTTCGGACTTCTTCCCGGCAGCCTTCTGGGCGGCGCAGCGGGAATCAAATTAGCGGGGCTGTTCTTCGGGCTTCCCCTCGATCCGGGCCTCTTGTCACGGGCGATCGTGCTCTCCTCCATGCTCGTGGGCATCGTGGTCTCGGGGATCACGATTATCACCGCCACGGGCACGCTGGGGTGGCTCGTAGGCAGAGTGCTCCAGGGATCGGCAGAAGAGAAGGCTTCGGAAGTTGCGTAAATTGCCCGCGATAAACAATCACCGGTGCGAAGGCACATAAATCTTTGGCTACGGCCACAAGGAGACACTATCATGAAGAACGAGACGGTAAAATCAGGTATGAAGATCGGTGCAACAATAGGCGGTTTGGTATTCCTGGTGTTCGGCATTATGCCGGGGTTTTATTTCGGCAGCTACGGGACCCTGATCCTGCTTCAGAAGCTGATGGGCGGCGCGGTTGAACCTACCCTCTTCGTCAGGGCGGCGATTGTGGTGGGGATCGTGGTCGGCATTTCCTGCGCAGCCGCGGTGAGCCTTGTGGTGGGCGGCCTTCTGGGCACGGTGGCCGGACTTGTGGTCTCCATGCCGGAAACGCTGCGCAGCAACAAGCAGGCTGCTGCCGAGAAAGCGTAAGAATCCGAGGGGGCCGGCAACGTTGCGAAACAAGGAAAACCGGACAAGCTTTAATAATGCGAACGCCAGGGCGGTGAGAATCACCGCCCTTTTTTGTTGTGGACGAGTTCTCACGATGAATAGTCTGACTGTAAAACGAGGAGGAATGTCAAGGGCCGCGTCGTTATTTGATAGCTTACCGGTCCCCTTCTGTTCCCATACGCTCTATGACCTTCCTGATAGCCAAGGTGCATACCCCCGTTTGATGGACAGTTGAAGCGGCCGACAAGCCGAGTTCTTCTCTGCTACGCCAACCAAGGTCTGACCTATCACCTCTATTGAATCTGAACTTCGGGATGATAATTTTCGTACCTTTCGGAGGAATCCTTTACTCTCCCCTAATCGGCGAGTCGTTTCCTCTTTTCTACAGAAATGCATGACTTTTTCATGCAAGTGCGCTATCATAAGCAGGCGTACTAAACAATCATGTCCACCATTCGTGCAAAAAAATCACTTGGTCAGAATTTTCTGAAAGACCCGCACTATCTCGATAAGATCGTAAATAGTGCCCGGATCACGTCCAACGATCTTGTCCTCGAAATTGGACCGGGCCTCGGCCATCTCACGCGCGCTCTTGCAGCGCGAGCCAAAAAAGTCCTCGCCCTCGAACTTGACGAACAGCTCATCCCCCTGCTCTGGAAAGATTTCGCCGAATGCCGGAACGTCGAGATCGTGCAGGCCGATGCTCTTGAATATCCTTACGCCGCATTGCCCGATAAATGGAAAGTCGTGGCAAATCTGCCTTACTATATTTCCACGCCGATCATACAGAAACTGCTCATTTATCGGGACCGGTTCGACACCCTCACCCTCATGCTCCAGAAGGAAGTTGCCGACCGAATTGCCTCACCGCCGGGCGGAAAAGAATACGGTTATCTCTCCGTGCTTGTCCAGCTCTACGCGGAACCGCGCATCGAGTTCATGGTACCTGCGGGAGCATTTACCCCGAGGCCCAATGTGGACTCGGCCGTCATAACGCTCGCACTGCGCGGTACCCCCGCGGTTTCGCTGAGGGATGAGGGCTCTTTTCTTCGTGTTGTCAAGGCGGCCTTTTCCCAGCGCAGAAAAACCCTCAAGAACTCACTGAAGCAGCTCGACGCGTCCAAAGAGAAAATGGATGCCGTGCTCGATAGAACCGGCATCGATCTCGGCCGCAGGGCCGAGACGTTAAGCGTCGAGGAATTCGCCCGGCTGGCCGACTTTCTGCTTTTCTGAACCGAAAAAGCTTCGGAATCTTCCTCACCCCGCCAACATCAACCGCTCTGCAACTAGCAAGAAAAGCTTAGAAATCCTGTAATGGCAAAATGATAATGTCCTATTCTGGCAAAGTGAAAATGTCCTATTTCAAGTTACAATACCCTGACGTAATGGGAGGGTACTGTGACGGAAATGGACATGATCACCATGAGCAGGAGAGAGACAAAAAGACTGCACATTATCCACCAGGCATTGGATAAGAGGATTACCCAGAAAAAGGCTGCGGAGTTGGTAGGTTTGAGCAGCAGGCAGCTTCGGCGGATGATTAAACGAGTACGGGCGGAAGGAGACGAGGGCATCAGCCACCGATCCCGCGGCAAGGACTCGAGTCATTGTGTCCCCAAGAAAATTAAAGAGAAAGCACTTAAGCTGTTTAGGGAGAAGTACAGTGATTTCGGCCCTACGTTTGCCAGCGAGAAGCTTCTTGATGTTCATGCAATTAAGGTAAGCAAAGAAACTCTTCGTCTATGGCTAAATAAAGAAAACATCCCCTATGAGAAGCGCAAAGGCAGAAAGCATCGGCGGTGGCGCGAGAGAAAACATCATTTTGGTGAAATGGTCCAGATGGACGGCTCTCATCATGACTGGTTCGAAGGCCGGGGGCCTAAATGCGTGTTAATGGGATATATCGATGATGCCACAGGATCGGTGTATGGGCGTTTTTATGACTATGAGGGGACCATGCCTGCCATGGATAGCTTCAAGCGATATATCAAGCGCTACGGCATTCCCCAGAGCGTCTATTTGGACAAGCACACAACGTATAAATCCACGGCCAAGCAGAGCATCGAGGATGAGTTGGAAGATATAAAACCTATGAGCCAGTTCGAAAGGAGTCTTTCTGAACTCGAGGTGACGGTCATCCATGCTAACTCACCCCAAGCCAAAGGCAGAATAGAGAGACAGTTCCGAACGCTCCAGGATCGGCTGGTCAAAGAGATGAGGCTTGCCGGGGTTAAAAGCGTCGATCAGGCAAACGAATTCCTGATAATTTATCTCCCAAAACATAACATAAAATTCAAAGTAAAGGCGGTTTCGGAAGTTGATTTACACCGACCCGCGCTGTTCACGAGAGAGCTCAACAAGATCTTTTGCATTCGAGAAGAGCGTACGCTGCAGAATGATTTCACCATCGCTTACAACGGCAAACTCTATCAGATCAAAGACGCCGTAAAAACCCGGAAGGTCACGGTGGAAGAACGAATGGATGGATCTCTGCACATAACGCACAGGGGCCTGGATTTAAGCTACCGAGAGATCAAAACACGGCCAGCAAAAGAAAACCCAAAAAAGCCGGTAGTCATTCAGGAAAAGCAAGGACGTTATCAATCTCCAGATCACCCTTGGAAGAGACTCAGAAGAGCATCTGTACAGCTTCCCGCTGCTTCATAAAAAAGCGGACATTTTCACTTTGGTAAGGATAGGACATTTTCACTTTGGGTTGACAAAAAGCTTAGAAATCCTTGACTTTTTAGCCTCCACTTGTTATATTACAAAGTTCACCATGAGCTACGAAGACGAAATACGCAAACGGCGCACTTTTGCCATCATCAGCCATCCCGACGCGGGCAAGACCACGCTTACCGAGAAGTTCCTGCTTTTCGGCGGAGCAATCCAGGTGGCGGGTGCGGTGAAGTCGAACAAGATCCGGAAGAGCACTGCCTCGGACTTCATGGACATCGAGCGCCAGCGCGGCATCTCCGTTGCCACGTCGGTCATGGGCTTCGATTACAGCGGTCTTAAGATAAACCTGCTTGACACGCCGGGCCACAAGGATTTTGCCGAGGACACCTACCGCACCTTGACAGCCGTGGACAGCGTCATCCTGGTCGTCGATTGCGTAAAAGGGGTGGAGGAGCAGACAGAGAAGCTCATGCAGGTCTGCCGCATGCGGAACACCCCGGTCATCATCTTCGTGAATAAGCTGGACCGGGAGGGAAAGAATCCCTTCGAACTCCTGAACGAGCTGGAGACAAAGCTGAAAATCCATGTACAGCCCCTCTCCTGGCCCATCAGCATGGGAACTTCATTCAAAGGCGTGTACAATCTTTATAATCACAGCCTCTACCTCTTCCGTCCTGGAGGAGTCACTGTTGAAGACGACGTTGTCGCCATAACAGGCCTCGGCGATCCAGTCCTTGACCAGCAGCTCGGCGACTATGCGGTAAAACTTCGCGAGGACGTGGAGTTGATTGAAGGCACACACAATCCATTTGACGTCAATGCCTATCTTCACGGCGGCCTTGCGCCAGTGTTCTTCGGCAGCGCGATCAACAACTTCGGCGTGAAGGAGCTTCTGGACACCTTTATCGCGATTGCGCCCACGCCCGGAAGCCGTCCAACGGACATACGCGTGGTTGATTCTGACGAGAAGAATTTCACCGGTTTCGTCTTCAAAATTCACGCGAATCTCGATCCGCGCCACCGCGACCGAATTGCTTTTATCCGCATCTGCTCTGGCAAGTTCGAGCGGAACAAAATGTTTCATCATGTGCGAATAAAAAAGAGCATCCGTTTCACCAGCCCGGCCAGTTTCCTAGGAGCGCGCAAGAGCATTATCGACGAGGCTTTTCCTGGCGACGTGATCGGTTTATACGATACAGGAAATTTCAAGATCGGCGACACCCTTACAGAAGGCGAGAGGCTCATGTTCCAGGGAATTCCGACTTTTTCGCCCGAAGTGTTCAAGGAGCTGATAAATTTGGACCCCTCGAAGTCCAAGCAGCTTTCTAAGGGAATCGAACAACTGACGGACGAGGGCGTGGCGCAGCTTTTCACGCAGCAGCAGGGAAACCGGAAAATCGTCGGCACCGTGGGTCAGCTTCAGTTCGATGTACTGCAGTACCGGCTGGAACACGAATACGGGGCCAAATGCAGGTTCGATCCATTGGCAATTTACAAGGCCTGCTGGATCACGGCGACTGCTGAAATGGAAATGGATAAGTTCTGCAGGTTTAAGGCGGAACGTATCGCAATGGACAAGGACGGCAACATCGTTTTTCTCGCCGAATCGGAGTGGGTCCTCAGGAACATGATCGAGGCCTACCCTGAGATTAAATTCCACTTCACCTCTGAGTTCAAGCTTGAAATGCAGGAAGTAAAATAGCAGGCCCGAACGGGCGGCGGGCAACCGACCTCCTCCCTGTTTTCACGGTAGCAGTACTTCCTTCTCGGGTTTCATCTTCCTTCGTATATAAACCGTCTTTTCAATCGAAGCGCACACAACATGTTGAGCATCCCTGAGCTCAACATGATAGATCCGTTCGACTGACGGCGCTGATGCAAGGGCGGTTTTGATAATGCTTGATTTCCTTGCTCGTGACGCTGAACGTCGCGTACAGCGTGCTCGTACCCGGTTTTTTAAAACAGATGGCTGCAGCTTTGTCCCATACGGTGTACTCGGACCCGTGAATCTTGATGAGCATCACCATGTAAAAGGGGTCAAGGGCGGCATACAACTACCCCCATAAATCGTGCCCACGTAATTTCGTGTTCTCCAGGTCAACGGCAATTTGATGCGCACCTCCCGCCAGTCGCCGAAAATGTAGACGATTTTCCCTCCTGTGCCACGGAAAGAGGGAAAATAGTTAAAACCCCACCGCATGAATTTAGTCGCAAGTGATTCAGGCATAGTCGGCGAAACCACGGTCCTTTCTTCGCAACCCGTGTGCGGATACGGCTGAGGCTGCTCTCTGAATTAATTTTACCTTACCCCGGGCCCATTTCTCGATTAGTTACTTTGTTGTTAATCCTCTTGATTTTGCACAACGACGATGATATCCTATTCGTGTTTCAAACCACTCAAAGCGCATCCATCGGCGCGGCACGATTATAAGCCTCATTCGAGTTCCATCACAGCTTCACCGTTTTCAGCTTATTGCCACGGAGAGGAGGCATCGGACGCATTGCGTAATTGTGATGTTATGTGAAACAGGGAAACTGCGATTGCGTCCATTCATGCATGCTTACTCAATATTTAAAGAAAATCCCTCTTTTCAACCATCTCAAGGATTCCCAGTTACAAGAAATAGAAACGCGCTGCAAAACTGCGAAATATAAAAAGGGCGACGTAGTCTTCTACAAGACCGACCTGAGCACCGACCTCTATATCGTGAATTCGGGGAGATTAAAAGCGGTTCTGATCGACGAGGAGGGTGACGAAATCGTTTTGGCACAGTTTGAAAAAGGCGCTTTCTTCGGCGAACTGAGCCTGCTTGACGGAAAAGGAAGGTCCGCCACAATTATCGCTGAAATGGATGTTGAGCTTTCCGTCCTCCAGAAAGAAACGTTCTTCGACCTGCTCTACAAAAATCCCCGCATCTCCGTTGAACTCATGGCGACCCTTGTAGGACGGTTGCGCAAGGCCGATGAAATGATTGAATCGCTCGCTTTCCTCGAAGTCGGCGAGCGGCTCACAAAGGCCCTTCTCGATCAGGCAATGGCGGAGGATCCCGGAACGGCTGCCGGATACTTGCGAGCCGGGAAAATCACTCACAAGGAACTTGCCGCGCGTATTGGTTCGTCACGCGAAGCCGTGTCCAAGTGCCTCAAAGTGCTCGCTGCAAAAGCAATTGTTAGGGATGCCGACGGCAATATCCTGATAGCCCGCAATGCCCTTGAGCGCCTTAAAAACGCCGAGAGAATGTAAATTCCCTTTCAAATCCTAGCTCCTGCAGGAAGGTACAAAAAATATCCCCTCCGAAGGAGGGGATAGATAGTTTTCTGATCTGCTTCGCTTTTCCTTGTTACAATCTTTCATCTGAAGCGGCCATCATATCTTCGGCAGCTTCTCCAGTGACTTTTTGATGTCCTCTTCCGGATGCTCGTGGTCGAACAGTTTTCCTTCCCGATAATCGGCATAGGCCTGCAGATCCAGATACCCATGGCCGCTCAGGTTGAAGAGGATGGTCTTCTGCTTGCCTTCTTCCTTGGCGCGGAGCGCCTCGTCGATCGCGGCACGGACCGCGTGGCTACTTTCAGGCGCCGGGATTATCGACTCAGTTCCAGCAAACAGGACCGCGGCTTCGAAGACCTTCGTCTGCGGATAGGCTTTGGCTTCGATGATTTTATCGCGGTAGAGCTGGGAAACGAGCGGCGAGTCTCCATGGTACCGGAGTCCTCCGGCATGAATGCCCGCCGGCATGAAATCATGGCCCAGGGTGTACATAGTCAAGAGTGGTGTCAAACCCGCAACATCGCCGAAGTCATAGCAGAATGCGCCCTTGGTCAGCGTCGGGCACGATGTAGGCTCCACGGCTATTGCGCGGAGGTCCTTCTTTTTGCCGCTCAGCTTGTCCTGCAGGAAGGGGAACGCGATTCCCGCGAAATTGCTCCCACCTCCGCAGCATGCGATCACCACGTCGGGATAGTCGCCGGCGATCTCCATCTGTTTCTTAGCCTCCTGGCCGATGACCGTCTGGTGCAGGCAAACATGGTTCAGCACCGAGCCCAGCGCATAGTTCGTGTCATTGTGCGTGGCCGCGTCCTCAACAGCCTCGGAAATGGCGATGCCCAGGCTTCCTGTGCTGTTGGGATCGACCTCGAGAATCTTCCGGCCCGAATTCGTCAATGTCGATGGGCTCGCGTGCACCGTCGCCCCCCATGTTTCCATCATCATTCTGCGGTAGGGTTTCTGCCCGAAGCTCACCTTCACCATGTAAACCGTGACGTCGAGGCCGAAGAGTTTTCCTGCCAGCGCCATGGAGGAGCCCCATTGTCCGGCTCCGGTCTCGGTGGCGATGCGCTTGATGCCCGCCTTCTTGTTGTAGTAAGCTTGTGGAATGGATGTATTCGGCTTGTGGCTGCCTGCGGGGCTTACTCCTTCGTATTTGTAGTAGATCTTCGCCGGCGTGCCGAGCGCTTTTTCGAGCCGATGCGCGCGGAACAGAGGCGACGGTCTCCAGAGCGTGTAAATTTCGAGTACCTCTTCGGGGATATCGATCCACCGCTCCTGGCTCACCTCCTGTAGAATGAGGTCCATCGGGAAAATGGGCTTGAGGTCATCGGGGCCGATCGGCTGCTTGGTCGCCGGGTGAAGCGGAGGCTTGGGCAGGTTCGGCATATCAGCCATGATATTGTACCACCTGGTCGGGATATCCTTGTCAGAGAGTAAAATTTTGGTTTGCCTCATTGATTCCTCCTGCGAAGTCGAGTCATTTGCCGATGATGCAAATTTTTGCCATTCTATACTATTTTCCCTACTTTCTCAACGGCATTTTCAAATCTATTGGAGATAACAGGGAGAGAGTGCGCTTCCTTTGTCGGGTAAACTATGCCTTCAGTTCACCGAGCATTCTGTTGACCCTCCCCGGCCTGAAGGCCGAAGATTCCCGAATCAGGCTCTGCAACTACTGAGAGCCACTGCTGATTCTGTTCGCAGATGCGGCAGAGATGTTTGCCACTTCCCCGGTTCATGGGCTGATGCATACCAATCGCCTTTCAGGTAGACCAGACGTCCTATCTGGATATTGTCATCGGTTAGACGATATCCGTAAGGTATCCGGACTTTAAGATAGAGGAATTGCTTGTTGTAGATGTCTTTGGGGATGCTGAGCCGTACCGTGGAAGTCCGCGGGTCCCACCTAACGGCAGATTGTTTGGCACAGCCTGCAGTCAACCGGTTCGCCTGGAGAAATACCAGGTCACTGCTAATTATAGCAAAGCGGTGAACATTTGTCTACTAAAATATCAAAAACAGTACGTTTTTTGGTTGCGTTGCAACCAGTGCCTTATATCCCCGCCCTGAAGAGACGGGGTTTTACGGCACAGAAGGATAAATTCCTTAAGCAGCTCCCGGTCGAAATCTTCGGACTCGCGGGTAATTGTTGACAGCGCGTAAAACGGCGTCTGCACCGGTTGGTAGGACCGTTCCGTGGTCATCGCATCATAACAATCGACAATGGAGGTGATTCTCCCGAACAAATGAATCTCTTGCCCCGCTTTATTGTTAGGATACCCTCTGCCCGACAAGCGCTCGTGATGTTGGGAAACGGCCAGAAAAGAATTCTCGAGAATTTCCTTGTTTATCCTCAGAATATTTTCTCCTTGCGAGACATGGGTCTTGATGATTCGGTATTCATCATCGTTAAGCCTGCCGGCTTTATTGATTATGGAGGCCGGGATTGCGCTCTTGCCAACATCGTGAAGCATGGCGCCGATGCCGAGTGTAACGAGATCCTCCCCTTCAGGCCCGCGGCCATCCCAAGTCCCACAGACAGCACCGCAACATTGACGGAATGGGTGTAGGTATAATAATCGTAAGTTCTGAGTGACAGCAGGTCGGACGCGGCAGACCGGTTCCCTAGGATGCTCTCGACCATGGTATTAACCATGGTGATGAATTCTCTTATTTTTTCACTGCTCCGGGGATTGTCGAGCAGATCTTTCAGAATAACCTTTGAATTTTCCTTAAGAGCGCTCCGCTTTATCTTATCTCGATCTTTCTCTTTCGTCCCTCCCGCGCTCAGCAGGGTGCTCAGATAGGCGTTGTATCGTGGGATATCCTCCGGCTTGATCACGATGTCGCCCGGAATGTTCACGACCCGCTCGTCAATGGCGGCAGGTGCCTGCTCAGTGGCTAGAAGAAGAATACTGAGGCGGAACTGGATCAGGACATAGAGACTGAAGGTAAATCCGCGTACCGGGCTGCAGGAGCGTGCGCTCGATGAGATAGTGCTGGCTTTTGCTTGCCACATATTCATCGTATTTTGACCGGTCAGGCGTTGTCTTTTTTGGCGCTCTCCGTTGCCACAGGTAATTGTCCAGCTCAACACCGTCCGACGTTCTGACATAAATGGTGCCGATGCCTTTTTCCCTCAAAATATTGGAGGCGATTCCATCAAAAATCGTCTCCTTGTTGAAGAGAGGAATGACAATGCTACGGTCTTTCAGGAATACGGCGAAAGGAAGGCTCGTACCCACAACGAGCTTCTCAGCGGGAACCGATAGGTAAGGATCGAGGTCTATTTCAGTAAACTGCGCCATTGATCTCCTCGGGCTGGAATAACACGCTTTTTGTGTCAGGGCATGTTCTGGAGGGTCACGATGACCATGTCTCTCGGAAATAGTGGTTCTTCACAGGCCGATGGAAAACATGCTCTCCAGATCGTGGCGAGAGTGGACCCGAAAGGCGATAAGCGTCTCCGATTTCAGTATCCCCTCCACCTTCAGCATGTGGCTCGTTACAAGCTCCGCCAGCTGGTCGTTGTCCTTTGCCCGGATGATCACTGCGAGATCGTACCTGCCGGCAATGGAGTAGACTTCCGAAATACCTTCCATATCGGCAAGCGATTCTGCCACGGCATTCACCTTGTCCCGCGAAACATTCAAAAGCACCAGAGCAGTAACCATGAGGGCCTCCTCGTTTGCAAAGATGTGTAATTATATCAGATTTATCAGACGAGCGGCAATAAACAAGTCAACGGTTGTTGCATCGGGGGTCGGGAGCTTCCAAATCACCGCAAATTTGAAGGGCCTGCGCCGGACATCCGCCGTGGCATTGAGCGTAAAGGCGGCAAGAGAGTTGCTTACATGCATTCCCCTGTGAGGTGCGGAAAAAGGAAAGCACATGATGGTTCCAGATGCTTTCGAAGGAATCACGGAGGATGTTTCCCAAGAAAAATTCTTTCCTGCAGAAGAAAAGATTGCAGGGGTAGACTGCACCGTCCGGCATCATGCCCAGCTTCGTGGTCCCTGCAGGGCACCGGACCTGTGCAAGCTCTGGGGCATTCTCAATATCGGGTAGGAAGCCGGAGCAGTACACCGTGCCGACCTCGAGGGGATCACAATACTGTTGCACGGCAGAGGCGAATCGATAGAAGGGAATAGTATTATTCAGATCTCCCGGTCCCGCGGCATCACGGTATATGAGGTAGAATTTCCTCGGCTTGAGCGAGAGAATGGTTTGTACCATATCTGCGTCCGGGTCATTGGTAAACACGGTTTTTACGACGGGCGCACGACGCCGGATAAATTCACTTGACTGTTTCAGCGTCTCACGATCATTTATTGAGATGCCGACAGTAACCTGTTTTCCTATGACCGCAATTTTTTCGAGTGCGGCGAGATTCGTTCCGTTCGAACTGATATTCACAGAAAAGCCTGACTGCACAGCCTCGTGGATGAAGTCGATGATATCGGGGTGCAGGGTTGGCTCGCCGCCGATGATGTCGATGGTCTTTACAGATGATCCTTTGAGCGCGGCAATCATGGTATTAAACGAATCAAGCGACATGTCCTGGACAGCAGTCATTGATCGATTAAAGCAGAATTCACATGACCGGTTGCATCTGAGGGTAGGATAAAGTTGTATATAGTCAGGACCTTTTCTCATGATTCGATTTCGTAGTCCACATACCGATGGCAGAGTGCAATGACGTCTTTTGGATGAATTATGATTTTGTAGCTAGAGAATCAAATTCTCCTCAAAAAGTGAAAAACGTACCACAGGCTTCCCAGAGAGTAAAGAGAGAGAATAAGGAGGTTTTCTGATAATTTTATTCATTGCTAAATTCTCTCTATTCTCTGTAGACTCGGTGGCTATAGTCTTATCCGCGTCCTACTTGCCCCGGTCAGGAAATGCTGAACAATCCGCCGGTCTTTACGATAAACCCTTCTTTCGCGAGTTGCGCCAAGTTCTTCCGGATCCGTTCCGGTTCAATGCCAGTCGCCTTCACAATCTGCGCTGTCGTGAGCGGAGATTGCGCAATGATCGACTTCAGGATCTTCCCCCGAACCTGCCGGTTCGAATTTTCAAAAGGGCTCTGGCGAACGTAATGTGCGCTCTTCCTGTTGGAATTGACATGTTTCTGCTTCAACATGGTCCCATAATCCATAAGAGCATTATACCATTTTCGCGGGTTCATCCTGTCCATCGTCTGCTCGACAAGCGGAATAAGCTCATCGTCATGGATGTTCCCGCGGTTCTGAAAAAACCTGTGGATATAAACACGTCGGATGTTCGTGTCCATAAACACCACGGGTTTGTTGAATGCAAAGGCGCTGACAGCGCCGGCAGTATATTTTCCAATGCCCGGAAGCGCAATAAGCTCCTCCGGACCAGATGGGAGCCTGCCTTGATATTCACTCATAACTTTCTGCGCCAGGGCTTTAAGCGAAAGGGCTCGGCGATTATACCCCATGCCCGACCAGACTTTCAGGAGCTTCGCATTTGGCGCTTTGGCGAGAGTGGGAAAATCGGGGAAGGCGGCGAGAAACTCCCGGTACTTCTGGATCACCCGGTCAACCTGCGTCTGTTGCAGCATGATTTCCGATACGAGCACACGATAAGGGTTCATGCACTTGCGCCAGGGGAGGTCGCGGCCTCGCTCGTCATAGTAATCGTAGATTATTTTTTGGAATGATCGTTTCCGCGTGTCGGCCAACGAACAGCTCATCTTTTTTTTCGATTTCGTGGATGCTGTAGTGGTCATAAAGCCCTATCCGGATAATGGAGAAATTTATTTTTTCCTGAGCAGGATATATAGCGCGCCGAGCCCGCCGTCGCATTGACGGGCTGTGACGAAAGCGAGGATGTCTCTTCTAAAATGTCCGGAGAGCCGTCTGGTCACTGAGTCCTTGATGCGGGGCCCCTTGATAGAGCGAAGTCCCCTGCCGTGGATTATCTTTACACAGCGGAGCCCCTTCCTGAAGGAGTCGAGCAGAAATTGATCGAGTTCCTCCTCTGCCTCAGGAACAGTGCAGCCGTGCAGATCGAGACAAGCCTGGACAGCAAACTGCCCTTCATGCAGCTTCCGAATAACCGAATCATGATGATCGGGATTCACCCACTCTACGTATTCCTGCGTGTCGGGGAGGTGGATTGGCCGATGTCCTGATGCGATTTCCACGAGAATATCAAGCGATTCCCTGTCAGGATCGCAATGCGACGGTTTTGAGTTGGCGCTCTTCTGCTGACGATGCGCATAGGCGAGGGAACGAAACTCCAGGATCTCCTGAACGTCGTTCATTTCACAGTTAAACAGCTCCTCAGCGGTGCATTCTTCTTTTTTCTTAGGGTGGGATGGCAGGGGTGCGGCAGCATTCTGTGTGGCGTCGATTTTTTTCTTGAGCTTCTCAAAAGGACGGATGGCAAAGGTCTTGTTGCTCATGGAGAACCTCTGATACTACGAGAAACCTGATCCGGATAAATCGGATGCGAAAAACATCTCTCGCAGAGGCGCAGAGCTGAAGTCATCATCGGGAGTGTCGTTCATCCGCGTTAATATGCGAAATCTGCACCCACAGGCTTTTGTAAAAAATCAGAGCGGGCCGTAAGCCGAGTTCTGTGCCCCGGTTACCCGAGGTGATGGTCATTTATCTGGGCCGTCGATTGCTCGAAGGCACGAGCGACCTACCCGGAAGTCTCGGACGAGCAGTCCTTACCCCCTTGCAGGGGATGCTTCCCTATGTGGTCTTGCTCCAGGCGGGGTTTTCCAAGCACTCCCGGTCACCCGGGAATCTGGTGGGCTCTTACCCCACCGTTTCACCCTTACCCCTTGTGCGGGGCGGTCTTCTTTTCTGTGGCACTATCCATGGGGTCGCCCCCTGTCCCGTTTCGGAACCGCCTTGCCCTGCGGAGCTCGGACTTTCCTCCCTCCGTTACCGGAGAGCGATCATCTCACCCGCTCTGATTTATAATATTCTCTGATTGCACAGAGGACGCTCAGACTGCGATAAAATTCAAGGATTGCCGCAATGAAAAATTTTTTTCCTCTTCTTTGCGCCCTGTGATTAAACTATTTTCTCGTCTATAGCCTTGTTCGCCAGCGCGTCGGCTTCTTTGTTCAACGCCCTCGGTATATATTGTACCTCAACGCTTCCGATCTTTGCAATAAGTTCCTTAACCTTATGATGGAGCGATTTCAGACCTTCATTTTTCACTTTGTACTGACCGTTCAGCTGCTTTACGAGCAATTCCGAATCGGCAAAGAGCCTGACGCTCGAAGCGCCTAGCTTCACTGCATGCTCCATCCCCATGATCGCAGCGGTATATTCGGCGATATTGTTTGTTGTCGTCCCTAGATACCTTGACAGCTTCGCCACAGGCTTATTGTCTCGGAGGATCAAAACACCGGCTCCTGCCTCGCCCGGATTGTTCCTCGAGGCGCCGTCCGAAAAGATGGTGAGCTCATTAGTATCTAATGTGGTCAAAATTCGTTCCTTTCTCCAATTATACAAAGCGCGGGAATAACAGGGAGGAAAGACGGAAAATGCGGCTCTTCTCGAAATTCTTCAAATCGTGTTCGTCTCGCTCAGCTGTTTTTCTGGACAATCGCTTCTTTATAATAGAGAATGCGTCCGCACTGGGGGCAGGTGATGATACTTTCGTTCTTCTTGACGTTAACGAAAACCTGCGGTGGAATGCTCATATAACAGCCGGAGCAGGCCTCTCCACGGGCTTCGGCAATGGCGATGCCGGCCTTGCTGAGGAGGAGCTTCTGGTAGTGAGCAAGCACGGCCGGTTGAATGCGGGAGACCTGTTCCTGACGAGCCTGTTCCACACTGTTAAGTTCCGCCTCAATCTGGCTGATTGCGGCCCCTAGTTCCCTCTGCTCGGCTTGTATAGCCGCTTCATCGTCTTTCGCCTGCTGCTCCGCGGCGGTAATCGCCGCGGAAGCCGCGTCGATCTTCTCCATAAGCGAGAGAATATCGTCTTCGACAGTTTTGTTCTCTTGCTCAGCGGTCTCAATTTCCTTGAGCAGCGCCTGATATTCCTTGTTGTTCTTGATCTCCGACGAGTGGGCCTTTAGTTTTTCAACTTTCTGGACCCCCACTTCAAGGTCCTTATCCCGGTCTCGTTTGTTCTTATGCGCAGCCACAAGGTTCTCTTTGCTTTTTTCGAGGTCCGCCTTGATTGTCGCACGCTTGTTTTCGAGGTTCGCCAGCGCTTCGGGCATGCGCTTTTTCTGTTCGACAAGAGCGCGGAGCTTCCCGTCGATTTCCTGTAGTTGAATAAGAAGATTAAGCTGTTCGTCCATCAATCCTCCAAAATAAAAATGCGCCTTTCGGCGCATTTTAAAAAACAGTGATCGGCTCTGTTGTGTGCCGGCTGTCCATGGTGCTGTATGTTGATGCCGGTGAAGTCGATTGCATATGCATTAAATCCTTCCGTCAGAGATGGTGGGCCCACCAGGACTCGAACCTGGGACCAACCGGTTATGAGCCGGTAGCTCTACCAACTGAGCTATGGGCCCTGCGGATATTATTAAACCTGACCCCGGGGGTACAATTTCCCCCACCCTGAGATACACCTTGTCCCTTCGTGTTTGAGCATGTCTGGCGCACCGGGAACGTCGCACATATTGACATAAAGGAGCACAAATGTCAAGGTGAGGCACAGCAAGCCAGCCGGTTACTCCATAAAACTCTTCAGCTGTTTGCTGCGGCTGGGGTGGCGCAATTTCCTGAGCGCCTTAGCCTCGATCTGGCGGATACGTTCGCGCGTGACATCGAACTCCTGCCCCACTTCTTCGAGCGTGTGGTCCGTCTGTTCGCCGATTCCAAACCGCCACCGCAGCACTTTTTCCTCGCGCTCTGTCAGCGTGTTCAGGACCTTGCGGACCTGCTGATGGAGATTCTTGCGTATGGCGGATTCGAGCGGCGACGCCACCTTCTTGTCTTCGATGAAATCTCCCAGGTGACTATCCTCTTCCTCGCCGATGGGCGTTTCGAGGGAGATCGGCTCTTTCGCGATCTTCATGATCTTGCGTACCTTCTCGACAGGCAGTTTCATGGATGAGGCGATCTCCTCGGTTGTCGGCTCTCTTCCGAGATCCTGCACGAGACCGCGGGACGTCCTAATAAGCTTGTTCATGGTCTCGATCATATGCACGGGAATGCGGATCGTGCGCGCCTGGTCGGCGATCGCCCGGGTGATGGCCTGCCGGATCCACCACGTGGCATAGGTGCTGAATTTGTATCCTCGCTGCCATTCAAACTTGTCTACGGCCTTCATGAGGCCGATATTGCCTTCCTGGATAAGGTCCAGGAACTGCAGGCCCCGGTTGGTGTACTTCTTAGCAATGGATACCACGAGCCTGAGGTTCGCTTCCACAAGCTCGCTCTTGGCTACCTTTGCCCGTTCCTCTGCCCGTTCGTAAGCGCGAAGGGCTTTTTTGAGTTCTTCACCCGAAACACCGCAGTCTTCCTCGATCTTTTTCACACGTTTGATAGCGTTACGGTATGTTTTTTCGATTCCAAGCAGCGTCTCCTGCTTCATCTCGAGCCTGCGCGCGGCATTCTTCAGCTCCCGCTCCCCCTGGCGCATCTTCTTGAAAACGTCCTTGAGCTCGTTTATGGTCAGCCCCGACTTCCGCTCCAGGCCGTGAATCTCCCGTTCCGTCATGAGCACCTCGCTCACCATTTCGCGCAGCTTCATGACTAGGCGATCCGTCTGGCGGCAATGTATGTTGAGCGCTTCAAGCTTTTCGAACAACGCGAACCGTGTCGTCTGCATCTTGTCCCGGACGAACTTCTTCCGGGCTTCGCTTCCCCGGTTGCTGTTGATATGATTCGTGAGCGTGTTGAGTTCCTTGCTATGACGTTCGATTTCAACTATCAGCTTCACCACCCGGGCATGGAGCTCTTCCTCATTCTGGGTTTGAAGGTCTTCAAAGTCGTCATCACCTGCGTGGACGATTTCGTTTATGCTAATTTTTCCCTTCCTCAGCTTATCGCCCAGATCTCGCACGTCCTGAAGCGAAAACGGCAAGCTGTAAAGGATCTGTGCGGCTTCGCGTTTGCCATCTTCGATCCTTCTTGCGATGGCCACTTCGCCTTCCTTGGACAGGAGCGGGACAGTGCCCATTTCCTTGAGGTAAAGGCGCACGGGATCGTCCGTCTTACCTACGCCGACATCGACGTCTTCCTCCTCAACTTCCTCCTCAGTCGCTTCATCGAGGCCAACCTCTTCAGGCTCGGCGCCGTCTTCCAACTCGTCATCAGCCGCCTGGCGCACCTTGCCGTCATGGCGGGAATCCGCGATGTCCATGTCCATGTCGCCGTCTCCAAACAGCGAGATGATACTGTCCAGCTGTTCCGTGGAAACATCTTCATGGGGGATCGACTCGCCCGCTTCCTCGAAAGGAACATAATTCCTTTCTTTTCCTCCCGTCCCCTCTTTTTTCGAATCGCCTGCCTTACCCTTCTTAGACATACTCTGGTGCTCCTTTTTGCGATGTGGTCTCACCTGCCGCCGTTGCGATATGCATGCCGATCGGACCGATTCCGTTGCCCTGATCGCGCTCTAAAGGCCGGGAATGCGGCGTCCCGGTCTTCTGCACAATTGCTGCTGCATCTCGAGCAGCCGCTTGTACTCCTCGGTATTGCCTTGATTCTCCGCTTCTTTGAGCGCTTTCACAATTTGTTTCATCTGCTTTTCGGGGTCCTGCTGCTTGAGCATCTCCACGCAGTCCCGGCAGTGCTTTTGGGGGTCTTCATACACCATCTCCAGCACCGCATAATAAGAGAATAGTGCATTGAGTTCCTCATCACCCTCCCGGCGAAGAGCGTGTTGGTCGAGCTTGTTTTTTCCCTTCAGAACCTCGAAAATTCTTTCAGCCGCCCTGCGGAACAAAGGGTCGGTAAAATCCTGCGGCCGGATCTGACCTTCCAAGCTTTTAGCGACTCCTTCGTCCCTGAGCATGAGGTGAAGCAAAGTCTCTTCAGCCTTGGGTCGGCGATTCAGCGGCGACGTGGCTCCCCGGCCTTGGGAAGGAGCGCTCTGCGACCGTTTTAGATCTTTCGGCATTTCCTGGCGAAGCAACGCTTCGTCAAGATCGAGCGCCTCGGCGGTTTTCTTCAGATAATAATCTCGCTCAATGCCGCTCGGAAGCCTGGCAATGATCCTGAGCATCTCTCCCGCTTTCGTTACTTTTTCGTCAATCGAGGTGACTGGTCCGCCCTTTACAGTCTGGTCAAGCACAAAATCCATAAACTTCACGGACTTCTTGAGGCAGGTCGCAAATGCCTCATAGCCCTTCTTGTTCAGAAACGTGTCAGGATCCTCGCCGTCGGGAAGCGACACCACGTTCACTTTCATGCCGCTTGCGACGAACAGGTCGAGTCCGCGCAAAGCCGCTTTCACACCTGCTGGATCAGGATCGAATATAAGCACAAGGTTTTGCGCGAACCGCCGGAGGAGCCTCAGATGACCGTCGGTAAGAGCCGTACCCAGTGTTGCCACCGCGTTCTTCGCGCCGTACTGGTGGCAAGCAAGAGCGTCAAGATATCCCTCGACGATGATGAAGTATCCCTGCCTCCGTCCCGGGTCCTTGGCCCTGTCCAGACAATAAAGCACATTGCTCTTACTGTAGAGAGGTGTCTCAGGGGAGTTCAGGTACTTTGGCAGAGAGTCGTCCATGACCCGTCCGCCGAATGCGATTACGTTTCCGCTAAGATCGCGGATGGGGAAAATGATCCTGCCCCGGAACCGGTCATAGCAGCCTTCGCCCTCGCTCCGTTTTACGACAAGCCCGGCCTTTTCCATCAGATCCAGCGGATATTCCTTTTGTTTGAGATGACGGAGCAGGCCATCCCACTCATGCCTTGCAAAACCAAGGGCCTGATCCTGCATGAGCGTTTCACTGACGCCTCGCTTGCCGAGGTATGCCCGTGCCGCGCTGCCAGCAGGACCTTCGAGCTCAGTTCGGAAATAATCGGCAGCATCAGCAACAACTTTCAAAAGAGCGGCACGTTCGTCTTCGTTTTTTTTATCCTTTCGTAAACTGCTCTCTGCGGGTAGCAAGATCCCCGACTTGCCCGCGAGACTCCGGACTGCGTCGGGAAAGTTCATGCCTTCCTGCAACTCAAGAAACTTAAAAGCATCCCCGCCCACACCGCATCCGAAGCAATGAAAAATCTGTTTATCCGGATTGACGCTGAACGACGGAGTTTTTTCAGCATGAAAGGGGCAGAGCCCCACATGGTTCTTTCCAGTTTTCTTCAGGGAAACATATCCGGACACAAGATCGACAATATCAACACTGTCCCGGACCCGGTTTATGATATCATCGGAGAACACGTTATTTTTTCAGCTCCGCTACCGTGACGCCCGCTCCCCCCTCAGCTGGAGTACCAGTCCTTATGGCTGCGATCAGGGGGTGGTTCCTCAGGTAGCCCTCCACTGCTGACTTGAGCGCACCAGTTCCCAAGCCGTGAATTACTGTCACCAACGACAGGCCATGTGTGCATGCCCGGTCGATAAAACGCTCTACCTCAGACAAGCCTTCCTCAACCCGACGTCCGATGATGTTCAAACGATCGGACAAGCCCTCCTCATCATCAAAATCGGCGCTCCAGCCCGACAAGTGAGACGACTTCTGAGGTCCGCTCAGGGTTTCTATCGGCCAGACTTCCATGGCCGGCAGTTTAAGTTTTTTGCCGTCCACGTCAAGCTCAAGCCGGCCTCGGTGTGAAGCCAGCACCGTTGCCGGCCTGTTCCACCTCTGGATTCGAACCCGGTCGCCAGGATGAAGTTCAGGAAGCGGGACAGCAAGGTGGTGGCCCTGATCTGAAACAGCAGGCTCCATTTTTCTGATGAGCAATTCGATCTCCGTGGCCGCTTTCTTGTGTTCAACCCGATCAAGTATCGTTGCTGGGGACAGCTCGCGGAGTTTCTGACGAAGCGAGGCAACAACCTCTTTTGCTTCCATCCTTGCTTTCGCTTTTATATCGCGCGCTTCATCCACCGCCGTCCTGAGCGCCGCTTCACTCTCGCGCCGATCCCGTTGCATAATAGCCAGCTCCCGCTTGAGCATCTCGCGTTCCGCTGTAAGCCGTTGAGCGTCCATCTCCACCTGTTTCAGCAGGTTTTCGAGCCGGATATCATCTTCGCTAATCCTGGTGCGTGCTTTCTGGATCACCTCATCAGGAATACCTATCCTAGCCGCCATGTCCAGCCCGTAGCTTCTGCCAGGCCTCCCCGGTATCAGCCGGTACGTCGGCTTCAATGTCAGAGGGTCAAATTCCATAGAAGCGTTCACAGCGCCGGTTGTCTGGGCGCCGAAGAGCTTAAGCATGTTGTGGTGCGTCGTCACCAAGGTCATGCAACCCCGCTCGATCAAATTCTCAAGAACCGCGGCGCCCAATCCGGCCCCCTCGCCGGGGTCTGTCCCGGCTCCGAGTTCGTCGAGCAAAACGAGGGAGTCCCGGTCCGCCTCGCGGAGAATTCCGGCGATATGGCCAACATGGGACGAAAACGTACTCAGGTCCTGCTCAAGGCTTTGCTCGTCGCCGATGTCTGCAAAGATATCGCGGAAGCACGGCAATATGCTCCCCTCTGCCGCGGTCACTGGCAGGCCGGCCTGGGCCATGAGCGAGAGGAGGCCCACAGTCTTGAGAATCACCGTCTTGCCGCCGGCGTTCGGGCCGCTGAGAATCAACGCCCGTTCGTGATCGCTCAATTCAAGGTCGTTCGGCGATATCTCCCCGCTGCCTGCGATTTTTTGTTTCCAGACGAGCAAAGGATGCCGCGCCCTGCGAAGGCTGACACTCCCCAGTGGGGAGAACTCCGGAATTGTCCCGTCCAGTTCCATCCCGAGTCGGGCCCGGGCATATATGGCATCGATTGCCGCGAGAGCATCGATCGTTTCCCCGATTGCATGGCGCTCATGAAAAAGGAGGGCTGTCAATTTGCGAAGAATGCGTTCGACTTCATCCAGTTCTTCCAGACGAAGTTCCGCTAGACGGTTGTTCTGTTCCAGTACCTCAAGAGGCTCAACGAAAAGCGTTGCCCGTGACCCCGACTGCCCGTGAACCACGCCTTTCAGGTTTTGCCTGAAGTTGGGCTTGAGCGGCAGGACATACCGGTCATCGCGAATCGTTATCACCGGTTCCTGGATGACTTTCTGAAAACCGCTGTCCTGCATCATATCGGAGAGGCAACCCAGGATGTCTTCCCGCGTCCGGACGAGGTGCTTTCGAATCTTCCGGAGGTTCGGGCTGGCCGAGTCCCTCACCTCGGCCCTCCCATCGATGGCGCTGAAGACCGCATCTTCGATCTGTTTGAGCGGACGAATAGATGCGGCTCGCAAGCAGAGCTGCGGAGCCGAGAGTGCCGGGTCGCCTTTGCCTTCGAAACGCTGAAAAAAATTCTTCACCCGCCTGCCAGCGGCAAGTGTAGTGGCTGTATTCAGCAGTTCAGCGGGAGAGAGCATATTACCAGAGACTCCGAGCTTCTCAACCGCCTGCCCCACGTCAAGGATACCATCGAGCGACGGACTTTCCCCCCGCTGGAGGATATTCATAAATTCACGTGTTTCTCGGAGACGTCCCGTTGCCAGTTCCCGATCGGCAACAGGTTTCATACTTCTCACGGATACTTTCCCGGGTTCCGAGGCTGCGAATCCGGCAACAATGTCGATTACCTTGTCAAATTCAAGTACCCGGAGGGAATGCTCATTCATACTGGCACCGTAGAATATCCGCTTACAGCAAGCGGTGTTTTTTTCTGCGCTCTGAACGATCAACGATATCAAACGCTTCGGGTATCGGAGGACCGCCATGGAACTCATTGCCAGTGCAGCTTTTTTTTCTTTGGTGCAAGCCGAAGTCCCTATCGGATTAAAGTGAGGATCACGGGATTCCCGAGATCGTTCATGAGATACGTAAAAAAAATCAGGGGGCCTCGGTCTACCTGGCCCCCTGCTTCGCCCCGTTGTCAGAGAATCGCACGTCGAATGCGTTACTCATATCGTTACCCAAGCGAATTTTTCACCAGCTCGCTGATCAGTTTTCCATCAGCCCTCCCGCCGACCATGGGGATGAGCGCCTTCATGACCTTTCCCATATCCTTTGCACCCTGCGCCCCGGTACTAGCGACAGCTTCGCGAACCAACGCCTCGAGTTCTTCACGTGGTAACGGTTGGGGAAGATATACTTCCAGCACCGCCACTTCGGCGGTTTCCTTGTCCACGAGATCCTGACGGCCGCCTTTTGCAAATTGCTCAATTGAATCTTTGCGCTGCTTTATGAGGGAACGGATGGTCTCGACAACTTCCTCTTCAGAGAGCGGCCGCCGCTTGTCAATCTGCTTATTCTTAAGAGCGGCATTCAGCATCCGCAAGGTAGAAACTTTGTCTTTGGCTCCGGATTTGAGGGCGTATTTTATATCCGTATCTATTCTCTCTCGTAATTCCATTCCGTCCCTTTTCTCCTCCGGCAACACAGCTGTTCGCAGATAGACAATTGAGACGAGAACCTAGCCGGCGGTGTGACATTGATCAACCCTGCCGGTAAATGCGCGCGGTCTTGGCTGCTTTTTTTCTCGCTGCCAATGCCTTCTTCTTGCGCTTTACACTCGGCTTCTCATAATGCTCTCTCTTTTTTACTTCGGAAAGCACACCTTCCTTTTCGATACTCTTTTTGAATCTACGGAGCGCGGCCTCAAAGGGCTCGTTCTCCCGTAATCTGATACTCGGCACTCTCGCTACACCCCCCTCCGGTTGCATCTGATAGAAACAGCCACCTAACTTACTGTTTTCATTATATAAAAAAAAATAAAAGGAACTTTGCTTGTACGATCTTTTTACCAAAGCATAATCATTAAAAATAACAACTCCCTTCTTGAATGTCAAGGGGAATTTTCGCTAAAATTTCAGCACTTTTTCATGATCGTTCCGTCCGGAACAGTCTCCTGGATCAATCTTTCGTACTATCAGCTTCGATACGCCGCGTTGATCTTCACATATTCATAGGACAAATCACAGGTCCATACTGTTGCGCTCCCTTTACCCTTGTGAAGGTCGATCATGATCTGCACTTCACGCTGTTTGAGCGCAAGTGAAGCTTCACGTTCGGCGGCCTTTCCCGTGCCAAGCCCTTTTTCGACGATCTTGGCCTTGCCGATCATAATGTCCGTTCTGGTCTCGTCCATCTCCACATCGGCATACCCCAACGCGGCCATGATCCTGCCCCAATTGGCATCTTCACCGAAAATCGCGGTTTTTACGAGACTGGACCTTGCAACGGTCATCGCCGCGCGCTTGGCTTCAACAGGACTCTTTGCATTCCGTACTTCAATCTCAAGGAACTTGGTAGCGCCCTCGCCATCACGGACAACTTGCCGTGCCAAGGTCTTGGCCACCGTGTCAAGACACGCCTGAAACTTTTTGAGCTCCTTGCTGGCCGGCGCTATCCTCTTGTTTCCCGCTGCGCCGTTTGCCATGCCAAGGATCATGTCATTCGTGCTCATGTCGCCGTCCACGGTGATCGAGTTAAACGATTTTTCCGTAGACACAAGTAGGGCCTTTTTCAGAAGCGGCGCCGATAAAACGGCATCAGTCACGATAAAACAAAGCATCGTGGCCATGTTCGGATGAATCATCCCCGAACCTTTGGCGATGCCGGCAACGGTGATCGTCTTTCCGCCGATCTCTTCCTGCACGATTGAGAGTTTCGGATACATGTCCGTGGTCATGATAGCTTCGGCCGCCTGTTCCCAGCCGATGCCTGACAAGAGGCCGGCGGCGGTCGCTATGCCGGTGCTAACCTTAGCCATGGGGAGAAACTCGCCGATCACACCAGTTGACGCTACCAGCACGGCATCGGGTTTTATGCCGAGTGCCTGCGCCGTAATCTCCGCCGTTGCACGGGCATCCGCAAGACCCCGTTTTCCCGTACAGGCGTTGGCGCATCCGCTATTTGCCACGATTGCCTGTGCCTTTCCAGATTTGACCCTCACCATGTCCAGTAAAACTGGCGCCGCCTTGACCCGGTTCTTGGTGAAAACACCAGCAACCGCGGCCTCCCGATCGGAGAAGATGATCGCAAGATCTTTCTTCTCACTCTTTTTGATCCCGCTCGCGATGCCCCACGCCTTGTAGCCGGGGATGGAAAAGTTCTTTGTATCCAGAGTCCTCATGATTCAACCCCTGTCTCATTAGGATATTTATTGGCCTCTTCCTATAAGGAGAGCAAACAACGATCGTATTGTTGCCGGAGTCCGCTATACAGCCTCCGGCATGCCTGCAATTCAAGGAAACAAACCGGCAATCCGAAGCCCATTCGTCTCGTCAAAACCCGCCATGATGTTCATGTTCTGGATGGCCTGCCCAGACGCCCCCTTGACGAGGTTGTCGATAGCTGTAACAACCACGGCCCTGCCTGTCCGGAGATCGGCGTAAATGCCAATGTCGCAGAAATTGGAGCCTCTCACATTCCTCACGTTTGGGAGCTGGCCGGTGGCCAGGACCCTGACGAATGGTTCGTTCCGGTAAAACTCCCGGTACAGCGTGGAAAGCCTACCAGTATCGGTTCCGGTATTAAGCATGGCATATATCGTGGTCAGAATTCCCCGGTTCATGGGTGCGAGATGGGGCGTGAACGAAAGCGTGATAGATTTCCCTGCAAGCGTACTAAGCTCTTGCTCTATCTCCGGAGTATGGCGATGCGTTCCGATTTTGTAAGCCATGAAGCCTTCGTTCACTTCAGGATAGTGGTAGGTAAGTGACTGGCTGCGCCCCGCGCCGGACACCCCTGATTTGGAATCAATGATGATCGTCTTGAGGTCTATGGCGTCGCTTTTCACCAGCGGCGCCAGCCCAAGGATCGCACCTGTGGGATAGCAGCCAGGATTCGCAATGAGCGACGCCTTCCTGATCTTCTCACGGTGCATTTCCGGCAGGCCGTACACTGCTTCCTTCAAAAGTTCAGGGTACTGGTGACAATGTTCATACCACGTTTCATAAACAGCCGGATCAGCAAGCCGGTAGTCAGCCGATAGGTCAACGACTTTCTTACCAAGCTGATGAAACCGGAAAGCCGCCTCCTGTGCTGTCACGTGTGGTAACGCAAGAAATATAAAATCCGCTTTTTTGGCGATGACAGCTGGATCAAGCGGTTCACAGACCAGTTCGGTTAAGCCGGCAAGATGCGGGAAAATAGTAGTAATAGGCTGTCCAGCGGATTTCTCCGAGGTGACTGCGGTGACCGTTGCCCGGGGATGATGCAGGAGCAGCCGGTAGAGTTCACCGCCGGTATATCCGCTCGATCCCACGATCGCTATCTTGAGGTTATTCTCTGTCATGTGGTTTAATGAGTCCATGCCCTGTGGGAAAACGATTCACATCGCAAGGCGGAAAATAAGCAAAATAAAAGGGAAGGCATCTCTACCTTCCCTTGTTCCGAACAGGATCTGCAAAGCAGGAAAACACAGATAGGTATATGATCCCTTATCTCTTGGAGAACTGGAACCGGGCGCGCGCCCCTTTCTGACCGTACTTCTTGCGCTCTTTGGCGCGGGGGTCACGGGTGAGAAGACCTTCCTTGCGAAGCTTGACACGTGATTCGGTGTCAACCGCGAGAAGCGCCTTGGAAATCCCGTGCCTGATGGCACCTGCCTGGCCTGAGTTGCCCCCACCCAGAACGTTGACGAGTACATCGAATTTATCGATAGTTCCGGTTACCTCAAAAGGCTGGCGGATGATCATCTTGAGCACGTCTCTCCCGAAGTATTGATCCATGGGCTTGTCGTTGATGGTAATCTTGCCGCTGCCGGCCATCATCCATACTCTGGCGATGGAATTCTTGCGTCTGCCTGTTGCATAGTATCTTGATACCGTTGCTGCTGACATTACTTCCTCCTAACGAATATTCCAAATCATTATTATTTCTTACTTGATTTTCATTTCCACAGGTTGCTGGGCACTATGCGGATGAGTCTCCCCTGCGTAAATCTTGAGTTTGGTAAGCATTTGTTTGCCGAGCTGGGTTTTCGGAAGCATCCCCTGAACAGCCCTTTTCAAAACTTCCTCGGGTTTGGTTTTCAACAGCTTGCCTGCCGTGATGGATTTTAGACCGCCTGGGTACCCGGAGTGGCTGTAATAGACCTTCTGATCCAGTTTCTTGCCAGTCAGATAGATTTTATCGGCGTTAACGACGATTACGAAATCACCGGTATCCACATGTTTCGTAAAGATAGGCTTGTTCTTGCCTTTGAGCACCGACGCCACGACCGTTGCGAGCCTGCCGAGTGTCTTGCCGTTCGCATCTACGACATGCCAGCTTCTATTAATATCTTCTTTTTTTGCTGAATAGGTTCCCATAATTACCGCCTTGCAGATTTATGAATTTTATCAAGAAACGTGAATATAATTAATTTCATCTGTTTTGTCAAGCATTTTGTGTAAAAAGCTTTGGAGATAATATATTTTCGCACCTATCATTATTTGTTATTAAATTAATACATTAAAAATCAACTAGTTATATATGCGGCTAGGAAAGGTTATGAACAGGCATTGTGGCGGGAACCGCAATTTACGTTTGCTTTGCTTGCTGAGACCTTTTTTTACAAAATAGGCGAGAGCGGTGATTCGTTCTGCTCGCGCTCGCCTCAAATGTCATTTTACATGATTACTCTTATTTTTCAGCAACCGCCTGCTTCTCACGCTGCGCTGCTGGCGCAGAGACTATATAGCCTAATGCCGTACCGAGAAGGCCGCCGACCACCAGACTTGCGGCTGCCGAGCAGGCGATTCCTATTACGATTCCCATTACGATTGCGGCACGCACGAACAGTGTCGGTTCAACCGTACCGCCCATCAGTTTCTGGAGCAGGATCAAGGTTCCGAAGCTCCCGAAATAGAACCCCGGCACGATTCCTAATACCAAGAATACCAGACCTCCTATTGTTGCTCCGATTTTCATTCCCGCTCTGATTGTATCATTCTTCATGGCTATCTCCCCTTCTCTGCCTTGGAAAATCCTTTTTCTTCACCGGCCTCTTTCGCATGCGTACCCGATTCGAGAACCTTGCCGACAAGCCATCCCACTGTTGATGTGGCCGTTACCATCACGATGCCTGCGACAAGAACACCTACGAGCATTGAGGACAGTACGATAACCCTCGATAAAAGGCCTGGCTGAAGCGGAAGGCCGAAGATCCAGCCTGCGATATTAATGCCGGCTGCTCCTCCCATAAGACTCCCCGGCAACAGTCCGAACAACGCAAACAGGACGAGACCTGCACCTGCACCGATGTATGCTGTTTTTCTTGAAATGGTCGTCTTCATGGTAGATTCCTCCTTTGTTTGCCTTTAATAATATAAAACTGCATCAAGCATGCCAGAATATAAGTAATTGATTTATTGATAATATATACTCCATTTTCTTTCGCAGGAATGAGAAAAGGGTGAATTCAGTTTCATGATTGCGAAAGGTTATGTTACAGCATACAGCACGGATAACTAAAAGCATGCGTCGCCAGGCTACGAGATAATAAATTGAAAATAAAGGACTTATACCATTTTTCTCAGAAGGTTAACCCATGATACCCTGCACTCTCTTACTATACACTCTCTTACTATTTTGAATTAACCGTATTCGCCAGTGGTTAAATCTTTTTTAAACTGAAATATCGCAAGCAAAAAATGCCAGGAAAGGAAATTTTTCTTGAAACCAGCGACAGTATGTGGTATTTTATTGATCGCCTTTTTAAAAGGCTATCTCACATTCCACACGCGTCAGGACTCCTGGCAGGGTGCCCCGAAACGGAGAGGGTCTGCGGGGGGATGATCGACGCGGCGGTAAAACCTAAAGGAGGGACGTCATGTCCACGATTACAATGAAGGAGCTGTTAGAAGCAGGGGTACACTTCGGCCACCAAGCAAAGCGATGGAACCCCAAGATGAAGAAGTACATATTCGGAGAGCGCAACGGGATCTATATTATTGATCTCCAAAAAACGCTCAAGCTGTTCAAGGAAGCCTACGATTTCGTGCGCACGTCCGCTGCCGAAGGGAAGGACATTCTTTTCGTCGGCACGAAAAAGCAGGCTCAAGACGCCATCACTGAGGAAGCCAAGCGGTGCGGCATGTATTACGTTTCCAGCCGCTGGCTTGGCGGGATGCTCACGAATTTTGCAACCATCCGCAAGAGCATCGACCGGCTCAAAAAAATCGAGAAAATGAAAGAGGACGGCACCTACGACAAACTGACAAAAAAGGAAGTTGCTGGACTCGAAAAAGAGCGCACGAAACTGGAAAGAATCCTTTCCGGCATCAAGTCCATGACCCAGCCACCATCTCTTCTCTTCGTCATTGATCCCCGCAAAGAGACAATCGCGGTCCAAGAAGCAAACAAGCTGAATATCCCGGTCGTCGCCGTCGTCGACACGAACTGTGATCCCGACAACATCGATTATGTCATCCCCGGCAATGATGATGCAATCCGCGCCATCAGGCTCATGGCCTCCAAGGTGGCCGACGCCGTAATCGAAGGAAGACAGTCCATCATGAAAGAGCAGGGTGCGGAAATGGAAGCCGCAAAGGCCTCAGGAGAAGTACAGCTCGCCCCCGCCGCCGTTGAACCTGTGGTTGAAGAAGCCGAAGTCGACACCGATGAGGATGTGGCCTAGATCGCGCCGGATGTATCGATAATAGAGAAAGGGGTTTTCAAGAAATGGCAACAATATCTGCTAGTGACGTGAAGGATTTGAGAGAAAAAACCGGCGTCGGCATGATGGAGGCCAAAAAGGCCCTGGAAGAAGCCGGCGGTGATTTTGAAAAGGCAGTCGATATCCTGAGAAAAAAGGGGCTGTCCGCGGCGGCAAAAAAAGCCACGCGAGTTGCCTCGGAGGGAGCAATAACCTCCTCGATCCAGAATAACGGCAAGAGAGGCGTACTCATCGAAGTTAACAGCGAGACGGATTTTGTTGCGAAGAATGAAGATTTTCAGAACTTCGCAAAGGGTCTGGCCGAACTCGTGGCCGCTCAGAAGCCCTCGGATGTAATGGCGCTTTCGCTGCTGTCGCTCGACAGCGTGAATGTCGAAGCAAGGCGTAATGCGCTAGTGCAGAAGATCGGCGAAAATATATCAATCCGCCGGTTCGTGTGCTTTGAGACTGAGGGACGGATCGCCATTTATCTTCATGGCAACCGTATCGGCGTTATGGTGGATTATACGGGCGGGGATGAGCAGCTCGGCAAAGACATTGCGATGCATATTGCCGCGGCCAACCCTCTGTTTTTGAGCCGTGAGACCGTGGCAGCAGACATACTCGTGCGGGAACGCGCTGTATATGAGGCCCAGGCCAAGGAGTCGGGAAAACCTGCGGCGGTTATCAGTAAGATCGTCGAAGGCAAACTCGAAAAGTTCTATACTGACTCCTGCCTTATGGAGCAGATTTATATCAAAGACTCAGACGGCAAGATCAAGATCAAGGACCTTTTAAAGAAAGCTGGAGAGAAAATCACGCTCAACCGGTTTGTCCGTTACCAACTCGGCGAAGGAATCGAGAAGAAAAAGGAGAACTTCGCAGAGGAAGTGGCCGCGCAGCTCAAGTAGTCGGCTGAGACAGGGACCTATCACCTCTGCTGAAATTTTCCCGGCAATGGTTGCCGCATCATTGTGTGACGGTGTCTCTAATCTCATCTCGAGAACTTTGCCGCTCTGCGGTAAAGCATTCTTGCCTTTTAATTTTAAAGGTATCGTCATGACACGACCTCGTTACAAACGCATTCTGCTCAAGCTCTCCGGTGAGGCGCTCATGGGAGATCAGGGCTACGGTATCGACCATGCCGTGCTCGACACGATTACGTCCGAGGTCAAGGAAATCTGCAACCTCGGTGTTGAGGTCGCCATCGTCATCGGCGGCGGCAATATCTTCCGGGGTCTGTCAGGCGCCGCGAAAGGCATGGAGCGTGCGAGCGCGGACTACATGGGTATGCTCGCAACGGTCCTGAACGCCCTAGCGCTCCAGAATATCCTCGAGAATAAAGGTGTGGTCACGCGCGTGCAGTCTGCTATCGAGATGCGCGAGCTCGCCGAGACCTACATCCGCAGGCGTGCGGTTCGACACCTGGAAAAGCATCGCGTGGTAATTTTCGCAGCGGGGACCGGCAATCCCTATTTCACGACAGACACGGCTGCCGCGCTGCGAGCCATGGAAATCGGAGCCGAGGTCATCATGAAAGCGACCAAGGTGGACGGGGTATACAGCGCCGACCCCTTGAAGGACAAGACCGCGACGAAGTATGAACACCTTACGTATAACGACGTACTTCAGAAAGACCTCCGCGTCATGGATGCAACGGCTATATCCCTGTGTAAAGACAACAGTCTTCCCATTCTCGTATTCAACCTGACCGTCCCGGGGAATATAAAAAAGATCGTGCTGGGCGAAACAATTGGGACGCTCGTAACCGGGAGGAACAATGCTTAGCGAGCAGAAGAAAAAAGCAGAAGAAAAGATGAACAAGGCCCTTGATACGCTGCGGAAGGAATTCGCGACCTTGCGCACGGGCAGAGCCTCTCTTGGCATGCTCGACGGCATCATGATCGACTATTACGGTACTCCCACGCCGATAAACCAGTTGGCGAACATGGCCGTGCCTGACCCGCGGACCATCACCATCCAGCCGTGGGAGGGCAAGATGCTGGGTGAAATCGAAAAGGCCATCCTGAAGTCCGATGTGGGCCTTACACCAGGAAATGACGGCAAAATCATCCGCCTCACCATTCCGCCGCTGACCGAAGAGCGTCGGCAGCAGATCGTAAAACATGCAAAGAAGCTGGCCGAAGACTCTCGTATCGCGATTCGCAATATCCGCAGAGACGTGAACGACGAGATCAAGAAGAAGGGCAAGGACAAGGAAACCCACGTTTCCGAGGATGAGACCAAAAAACTTCAGGATGAGATTCAGAAGACGACGGATGCTTATATCAAAAAAGTCGATGAACTCCTTGCACACAAAGAAAAAGAGATCCTGACAGTTTAGCCCGATCCCTCCTTTTTTATTTTCTTCGGCACCCCTTGCTTCGACAGACAGCATCTGTTCCGTCTTGAGCCATTCCGCTCTGCATTTCCATAATTATATTCTGATCAAATCCCTCACCATCCTGCAAAAAACATTTTCTCGATTTGCGGAAATTGTCCTGCTGTGCGAGGTAGTGCTGTACGCATACATCTTCTGGTCGTTTACCATTCCCATACCGGAGTGGTTACCGGCCGGAAGCCCTGCTTTCGAGCGGCATCGGGCGCATACTCTACTCAACTTCGCTTTGTTCTCCTGACAACTGATACGTTCTCATGAACTTCCTGTCGATATAGTTCTTGAGCCGCAGGGCGATCCTGCCACGCCAAATCACGTCACCGCGCAGCAGAAGCCCAGTTCCATCCCCAAGGTTGAAAATGAGGAGAAACTGCTTTTGCGGCCGGAAAATTTTCAGGGGCCAGTTCTCCAGAGTCGCAAGAATGTTATGAAAAAGAATCAGGTTCTCGCGCACGGCATAGACCCCGATCTTGGCCAATGGTCGGTCTATGAGATCCGCACAGTCGCCTCCGCAAAATAGCTCTGGATGCGCGATGCTTTGGAGGTGCGCATTAACGAGGAGACCGCCGGTTTTCCCCGAAGGAAGACCTGATTCCTTGAAGAGTGGCGGAGGCTCGACTCCTGTGGCGACGAAGCAGACGTCGAAAGCCATGCTCTTGCCTGTAGACAGCCTGACAGCTCCGTCTTCGATTGCAGATACGCTTACACCGTTCAGAACTGCGATTCCCCGTTCTTCCAGGGATGCACTGGCAAGCCGGTATGCCTTATCCGGGAACCCGTTGAGTAATCTCCGCCCCGGGACAATGGTGATGCGCGCTGTTCTGCCGAGACCGTTTACGAGCTTCCAAGCATTGCCCGCGATCTCAAGACCCGACGAACCGCCGCCAATGACCAGGATATCCGGTGTTTCGTCAGAAATTAGCCTGGTAATGTAATGTCGGGCCTTCATGAGATTGGTGATCGGTTTGACGGGAAAAATGTTCTGTGTTGCAACGGATAGCCTTTCCAGTGCTACGGTGCTGCCGATGTTGAATGATGCGACATCATAGGCGACCTCGCCGCCTCTGCTGAGCCTCAGGGTTCGTTTATTAAAGTCAACGGAAACGACAGCGTCATCGATGAACGTTGCGCCCCGTGATTCGACAAGTTTCCTGACGTGAAAGCGGATGTCCTGCGGCTTATAGAGACCCGAAAGCATCCCGGGCCCCATCCCGGAATAGTAATGGTAGGGCGAAGGGCTGACGACCGTCACGTGGTGTCCGCGTTTTAGGTATACATCGCAGCGCGCCAGCACCATAAGATGAGCATGACCCGCTCCGACAATAACAAGATGTTTGTTCACGCTCATTTGAATTTTATTATAGCACAGGCATTTCATTCGGCGACAGGAGAACACTCCGTTTAAGTCAGAAAATCAGCCGGTTAAGCCTGGTCGGATCTTCAAAGCAGAAATAACCAGCACTAGTGCTAATTGAAAGTGTCAGAATTTTCCGATAGCCGTCAATGAGGGGGGGACATTAATCCAGCAGGAGCTATTTTCTCTAATCAGGAGTGACTGATAGCAACAGCAGCCGTCGGCTAATTCATTTTATTAGCAAATATATATATGATTATTAAGAAATTTTATGAGACTGTTCCGGGTTTTTTCTTGACAAAGAATAGGGGTTCCTGTAAATTTTTCCGAGTATAATGCCCGTTTCAAGGAGCGTAGATTATGAAAGAAGGTCCGCTGCTTTTACATATTATCAATATCCCCCACTTAAACGAAACCGCGCAGATCAATATCACCTATACGTGGTTTGCCATGGCTTTGATTATAGGACTGGCACTGGCAGCGCGCTTTTCGCTGAAAAAGACCGCCCCCACCGGATTTCAGAATCTCTTCGAGGTCATCATCGGCGGTTTGGAAAACTATATCGAGGAAATCATGGGGCCTGAGGGTAAACATTATTTCACGCTTATCGCAAGCCTCTTTATTTTCATTTTGGTATGTAATCTTCTCGGCCTCATACCCGGTTTTGACTCACCCACGGCCAATTGGAATACCACTCTGGCCTTGGCGCTCTGCTCATTCGCGGCAACGCACTATATCGGTATCAAGCGGCACGGACTCGGATACATCAAGCACTTCTTCGGACCCATGTGGGTGCTTGCGCCGCTCATGTTCATCATCGAGGTCATCAGCCATCTCGCCCGCGTGCTCTCCCTGTCCATCCGTCTCTTCGGCAACATGATTGCAAAGCACACGCTTCTTCTCGTTCTTGCTTTACTTGCCCCTTATATTGCACCGGTCCCGATCCTCGGGCTTGGTCTGCTGGTCTCTTTTGTGCAGGCCGGCGTTTTCACGCTTCTGACCATGCTGTATCTTTCAGGATCCATCGAAGAAGCTCACATCGGCGGTGAGCACCATTAAACAACCTTGACCCTTGGGACTGAAATTCCTTCCAGCGGAGGGAGTCCCCGGGAGGTAGCACCCCGGCACGATTCCGGACTGAATTTTCATTTTTGAAGAAAGGAGGCAAACAATGAAAAAGTTCTCTGCAATCATGCTCTTGGTTCTGGGTCTCGTGCTGATGGCATCTGCGGTTTTCGCAGCTGAAACAGCTGCAGCTTCAACCGCGGCACCTGAGGCGGGCAAATTTGCGTTTTTCGGCACCGTTGCAGCAGCTTCGGCCATCGGCATCGGTATCGCCGCCCTGGGTACTGGCATCGGCATGGGTCTGGGCATCGGCAGGGCGGTCGAAGGTATCGCCCGCAACCCCGAGGCATCGGGAAAGATCATGACCACTATGATCGTGGGTCTGGCCCTCATCGAATCGCTGGCCATTTACACGCTCGTTGTAGTGCTCATTCTTCTCTATGCAAAGCCCTTCGGCGTGTAACGCCTGAAACGCTCTTTTCTCACAGGAAAAGGGACGGTTCCCTGAACCGTCCCTTTTATTTTATCTGCATAAAAACCCTTAGTCAAACCTACAAGGTAACACGTTTATTATGTTGTGCCCTCTCTCATTCACATCGGCAAACAGACAGTGCATCCTTCAACTTAGCCTTTTCCTTACGCAACTTTTTTCTCAACGGTGCCTTCACCAAGGACTCTAGCTTCCCCCCCGACCCTGGCATTGCCTAAAACTCTTGCATTCCCGCCGACCTCGGCCCTGTCGAACACTTCGGAAAAACCGGTTATAATAGCATCCCCGTAGACATTGGCAAATCCGTAAACCTTGGCATCGCCCGAAACTTTCGAATTGCCAAAAACCTTTGCATTGCCGAAAATCTCTGCCCTGCCAGTAACCTCGGCCTTGTCGAAAATCCACGCGTTCCCAAAAACGAAGACCTCACCGCTCAGCTTGCAATGACCGCAGATTTTCGCAAAGGGACCAACATACACGGTCTCCTCGACATGCGCATGCTCGGCAACCATACCGCCCCCATTTGAATGGTGGTGATACTTTATGCCGTCGATCTCCACAACTGGTGCCGTTGACAATACCTTAATATCCATAGAACACCTCCGATATATATAATATAAATTTTCTCTTATTTTTTCCTTATACCGATTGCACAGGGAATCACGCTCGGAGACCTCAAATTGCTGTTATACATTAATTAAATCATAACCGACAGGCAACGCTTTGTCAAATAGGCTTACCTTATATCAAATAACGGTTTGAAAGCGCCAGAAAATTTCGTTTTTCGATGAATCAACCTCCCATAATCATGCTATTTTTAGAAATTTTTTTTCTTAAGGGCTATCCGTTCTTGACATCCTCCCCGGCCTGAAGGCTTAGGATTACGAATCAGGCTCTACAACTACTGAGAGCCAATGCAGATTCTGTTCGCAGATGCGGCAGAGATGTTTGCCACTTCGCCGGTCATAGGCTGATGCAAATGACCTGGTATTTCTCCAGGCGAACCGGTTGACTGCAGGCTGTGCCAAACAGCCACTACTCCCAAGAGACACAAAACGGCCTGGGCGCTTTGCGAGTGTAGCCGGCGATACTAAAGGGGATGTTCTTGTTTCATGGCCACACCGAGGTCTGAATAGGTAGGTATTTTGCCTGTGGTCTCCCACGTTTTCTTGGTATGTCACACAGCCGTATTCCAGAGTTTAGTAACAGGAAAACCTATGAGACCAAGCAAGTTTGCCGTGCTGTCATCCGTTACCGACACTTTACCGACGGAGGTCATTGTTTGATACTCGAGTTCTTTGGCAATCGCAGCCATCATCGCTGATTATAGCAAGCGGTGAACATTTGCCTGCATAATTATCAAAAACCAATATGTTTTTTGGTTGCGTTGCAACTAGCGCCCTGAAGAGCCGGGGTTTTAAAGCGCAGAAGGATAAATTTACTATTTATTCAACGAATTATATGATATAATGTTGCCCTATTAAGATTCGTCGTTTACGTTTGGCATTATTGATATTCTGCCCGGTCTGAAGACCGAGGTTTTACGGCGCGGATGGTAAAAGGAGTTTATTGACCAATGAGTTCTACCAGCAATGTACGAGTCCGTTTTGCCCCCAGCCCGACCGGTGCACTGCATATCGGCGGCGTCCGCACCGCACTGTTTAACTGGCTCTTCGCTCGTCATTTCGGAGGAAAATTTATATTAAGAATCGAGGATACAGACCAGACACGGTCCACAGATGAGTCGATCAAGATCATCCTAGACGGGATGACGTGGCTTGGCCTCAATTGGGACGAAGGTCCCTTCCGCCAGACCGACCGCATGGACATCTATCGCAGCCATGTAGACAAACTCCTCAAGGAAGGCAAAGCATACTATTGCTATTGCACACCAGAGGAGCTTGAGACCAGGAGGAAGCTTGCAATGGCTGCGGGCAAACCGCCCAAGTATGACCGAAAGTGCCGTTCCCTATCAGCTCCGGTGTCGGGAAGAACGCCGGCAGTACGATTCCTGTCTTCCGATGAGGGACAGACAATCGTGCGGGACCTGATCCGCGGCCCCGTGACGTTCGAGAACCAGCAGCTCGATGACTTGATTATTCTGCGTTCCGACGGACTGCCCACATACAACTTTGCCGTGGTCGTGGACGATGTGACGATGAATATTTCTCACGTGATCCGCGGCGATGACCACTTGAACAATACGCCCCGACAGATTCAACTTTATCATGCTTTTGGTTACGAACCCCCTCAGTTCGCGCACCTGCCCATGATTCTCGGCTCGGACAAAACCAAACTCTCAAAACGCCACGGTGCTACGGCGGTCACGGAATACATTGACCTAGGCTATCTTCCCGAGGCGCTTGTGAATTACCTTGCCCGTCTCGGCTGGTCGCATGGAGACCAGGAAATATTCCAGCTCCAGGAGCTGACAGAAAAATTTTCGCTTGAAAACGTCGGCAAGGCGCCCTCAGTATTTAATCCGGAAAAGCTGCTTTGGCTCAACCATCACTACATCCAGCAGACGGACTTGGGGCGTCTTGCCAGCCTGCTGATCGACCTCCTGAAAAAGGACGATATCATCGCCGCGGGCGGAGAACCGGACCAGGAGTGGCTTAAAAAGCTCGTCAAGATCCTGATTGAGCGGAGTCACACGCTTGTCGAGATGAAGACCGGCGCAATCCCCTTTCTCGTCGAAGAAATCACGATAGACCAGAAGGCCAAATCGAAGCATTTGACGCCAGATGTCGTACCGCTTCTGTCTGAACTTGCAGCGCGCCTGAATACCGTCAACCCTTTTACGCATGCGGAAATCGAGAAGGTGTTCAACGCTATGGTGGCCGAAAAAGGAATCAAACTCGGCAAGCTCGCACAACCCTCGCGTGTGGCCCTGACAGGCGGCACTGTAAGCCCCGGCATCTACGACGTCATTGAAGTGATGGGGAAGCAAAAAACGATCAGCAGAATGAATGCGGCGGTAAAGGCAGCGTGACGGCGATCTAAGGTCCCGGTGCTTCCAGATAGATCCGATATGAGGTCATTTTCTGGTTGAGCAATTGCCGTTAGTTCGTTTTCTCCCGAAATCCATTTCTGTACAGCAGGCGGGAAAAGAGGAGGGGTATATGGGGTTCATAAAGTGGAATAGTAATTATTCCGTCAACATATCGGAAGTCGACGAGCAGCATAAGAAACTCATCGGCCTTGTCAACGATATGTATGACGCCATGAGCGTAGGCAAGGGTCGCGAGGTTCTGGGTCCGGTTCTTACGGAGCTTGTCAATTACACGGTATACCATTTCACCACCGAAGAGCGTCTGTTTCAGCAATACGGTTATCCCGATTATGAAAGGCACAAGAAAATCCATGACGATTTGACTGCGAGAACAAAAAAGCTAAAAGAGACATTCGACACGGGAAACAAAACGATCACCATTGACGTAATGCTTTTTCTCAGTGACTGGCTAAATGTTCACATCCTCAATGAAGACAAAAAATATGGCCCCTTCTTGAACAGCAAGGGAATTCATTAGAGTCGTTCTTTCGGTGCCGCCGGCGCTCCAGGCTACGCCGAAACGCCAGCGGATCACTTCGATTTTTTTTCACCCTGATACCAGATCGCCCATTGGGACGGCTCATTTTTTAAAAGAATGTCCATGTGTGTTGAACAAAAAGTTCTGCTCTCCGGAGAACTTCACGAATACCACTGCGAACTGGCTCTTTTCACAGACACGTTTGGCGTCATTCGATACATAATCGACAGAGAATACCATGTCGACGGGATCACGCTGCATCCCGGCGAAGTTACAACGGCATTTTACTGGACCAACAGGCCTTACACACTGTACACGTGGCGCCACGATAAACCGGGATGGGAAATCTACTACTTTAACATCGCCGATAGGGTGTCTCTAGCGCGAACCGAATTTGTCTGGCGCGATCTTGTCGTCGACATTCTTGTTGATGAACATAAAAAGGTGCACATTCTCGACGAAGATGAGCTGCCGTCGGATCTCAACCCAGAGCTCCGCGACTACATTGAACGCGCAAAGCATCATCTTCTCACGCATTACCACCAAATCATCGCGGAAGTAAAACACTGCTTCACTGAGGGACTAGTCCAATCTTAATGCTGGCTGTGGCGTTTTGCCGATGGCTTGCTCCTCGGGCACCAGGGGGATATTGTTTCCTGTTGTCAATTCATTCTAATTCCGCTACAATTAATTGTGCGTCTCGACCTGTTCCTGAAGGCCAGCAGGCTTGTAAAACGAAGGACCATCGCCAAGGTAATGTGTGAAAACGGCAGAGTGTGCGTCAATGGGCTTGAGGCAAAGCCCGCCAAAGGGGTGAAACTGGGCGACCGGATCACCCTGAAGTTTTCATCGCGCATCATTGATCTGGAAGTCCTCGGCGAGTCTTCAACGATATCACGGAAAATTCTGCCGGATGAACTATACCGAGTTGTTTCGGAAACGCGCATGCCACATGCCAAAAGATAGGGACTTATGGAGCGAAAACCTCTCATAGCAGTCACTATGGGCGATCCAGCCGGTATCGGTCCCGAGATCATTGCAAAAGTTATCGACAGCGGTGAAATCTTTTCGCTCTGCAGGCCACTGATCATCGGCGACGCAAACGTGCTGAAAAGGCTGATTGAAGAAATGCGCCTCTCCATCTCCGTAAGAAGCATCGCTTCCCCCGCTGAAGTGGACCCCATGAACGGCAAGCTAGACGTGCTCGACTTGGGTTTGGTGGATATCTCGTGCCATGCCTGGGGCAGGCCCGACGTATCATCTGGAAAGGCCGTCGTCGAGTATATCAAAAAAGCAACTGCACTGGCGATGAACGCTGAAGCAGACGCCGTGGTAACTGCTCCGATCAGCAAGGAAATGATGAACGCAGCGGGCCATCACTACGCTGGACACACGGAGCTGTTTGCGGAGCTGACGGGCTCGCGGGACTACGGCATGCTTTTCGTCGGCGGCGGTTTGCGCGTCATTCTCGCGACCATACACGTGGCGCTGAAAGATGTTGCTGGGCTCATCACGAGGGAATCAGTATTGAAAACCCTCCGCCTCGCGCAGAAGGCAATGCCGTTCTTCGGCATCGATAAGCCCCGCATCGGGGTGGCGGCATTGAACCCCCATGCGGGCGAAGGTAGGCTGTTCGGATCCGAGGAATGGGACGTCATTCTTCCGGCAGTGCTTAGGGCCCGCGCGGAGGGCATCAATGCGAGCGATCCGTTGCCTGCCGACACGCTCTTTTACAAGGCGCGAAATAATTATTTCGACATTGTTGTCGCCATGTACCACGACCAGGGCCTGGCGCCGCTCAAGATGCTGGCCTTCGGTAATGCCGTCAACGTCACTGTCGGTCTTCCGATCATCCGCACGTCGGTGGACCACGGTACTGCTTACGATATCGCCGGCAAGGGCTGTGCTGATCCCGCAAGCTTGATTGAAGCCATCAAGCTAGCAGCAGCCATGAGTACTCACCGGAAGCGGTCGACGAAGGAGCATTCTTGAACTTACAGCCGCTACCCGTTCTCACGCGATCGCATCTCTTCGCCGTTGCATTTTTCGGCCTCTTCATTTTTCTGCTCTACCAGATGACGAACCTACTCACGCCGCTTTTGACCCCTCTTATCTGGGCATCCATCCTTGCTCTCGCGCTGTACCCGATTTACCGGAAGCTCGTCCTGTGGCTGAGCGGAAAACGCGGATTGGCATCCGCCATTATGACATTTGTGACCCTGATTCTCATCATCGGCCCCGCAGTGACCCTGTTGATAATCCTGGTTACGCAGGCTGTTGACATCTATCAGTGGACCTCCACGACTATCCAGACAGGCAGGCTTGCGGAGCTCTGGACTCAGTTTACTACCTCGTTCCTCGACAAGCTTCTTGCCCATCCGGCGCTGGCGGGACTCGATATCAAAAGCATGGTCATTAAAAGCATAGGCAATATTTCCTCCGGCTTGGCTGGGCAGATCGGCAGCATTCTAAAAAATTCGGCCATACTCGTTGTCGATGTCCTGATCATGCTGATAGCGCTCTTCTTTTTTTTCGAGACGGCGAGGCTTACTACAATGCCGTTATAGACCTGCTCCCTTTTACCAAGAAGCATAAAGACGCGATTGCGCAGAAATTCGTCGACACATTTACTGCTGTAATCAACGGCGTATTTCTTATTGCCCTGCTGCAGGGCGTTATGACGGGGATTGGTTTTTTTCTGTTTCGAATTCCCTTCGCGATTTTCTGGGGGTTTCTAGCCGCAGCGCTTGCATTGCTTCCTGTTGGCGGGGCTGCGCTTGTCTGGCTCCCCGGCGCCGCCTACCTGTATTTGACCGGATCAACTCTTTCGGGAGTTCTGCTTGTCGTATGGGGAATTCTTTTCGTCACACTGCCTGATAATTTTTTGAAGCCGCTCATAATCGGTAGAAAGACGCAGATTCCGACCTTTGTGCTATTCATCGCATTACTTGGCGGCCTTCAGGCTTACGGCATTCTCGGGATACTGTTCGGCCCCATTATCGTTACGTTGATAACTGTCTTTGTCAAGATTTATCGCGAAGAGTTTTCAGACCAGTAAATCATTCCGGGGCATCCATCCTGGCGCTTTTTAAAGTTAAACGGAATCACGAATTACTCTGTGGGGGAGGAATCAAATATGGAAGATTTAGCAAAATCCGATACCTGGCGTGTGTTCCGCATCATGGCCGAGCTCGTGGAAGGCTTCGAGGCCTTGAACGGAATCGGCCCGGCTGTAACTATTTTCGGAAGTGCCCGTCTCCAGCCAGGATCGCCTTACTACAATAACTGCATGAAGGTTGCCGAGAACCTGGCAAAAGAGGGTTTCGCCGTGATCTCCGGAGGCGGGCCGGGAATCATGGAGGCGGCAAACAAAGGCGCGCAGAACGCAAGCGGCATCTCCGTCGGCCTGAATATCGAGCTTCCCATGGAACAGATGCCGAATCCGTTTCAGGACGTGAGGGTCGAATTCCGCTACTTTTTTGTCCGCAAACTGATGTTCGTTAAATATGCTGTCGGATATGTGATATTCCCTGGTGGCTTTGGCACCATGGACGAACTCTTCGAAGCGCTTACCCTTATCCAGACCAAGAAAATTAGGGGCTTTCCGGTAGTTCTCGTGGGCAAGGATTACTGGGGTGGATTGATCGGCTGGCTCCGGCAGACAATGCTTGCAGATGGGAACATTAGCCCCGAGGATCTCGACCTGATGCACATTGTCGATGAGCCCGAGGAGGTCTGCGCAATCATTAATAAGAGATACAAGGACCGGGTGAGCGGCATCCACAAAGACAGAAGGGACAAAACCAGGAAAGGCGTCTAATAGCCACCGCCTTTTTTCGACTGGGCGCGCTCGGCGCGCGCGTTAAGATGCTGCGCCACCCGCATCCCATGAAACCACCGCTCTATGTTTATGCGATAGACCCTCACGACAAGAATCACTCTGATGCTCAAACCGAGGACGCTGAAAAAAGCGATTTACTGTTTCTCACGGGATTTGATGATTCTATAGAAGGTGCCAAAGATGACTCTGCCGACAAGCCCGGCCACCTGTCCAGGAACGGGGGCGACGACGACCTGAAGGACCCGCAATCCGACGAGATGATGAAGACCGCATGGGCCTGGTGCTCCCGAATGACATGCATGAGCAGAATTTTATCGGTGATATATTTGACGAGGCCGAGCGGGGACAGAAGATAGGCGATTCCCCCCTGCATAAAAGCAGAGGAGAGCGATTCCCGTAATCTTTTTGTTAAGTTTGATCATGGAGAGAAAGCCGACCTGCGCTATTTTTTAAACAAGTCATCAAGTTTCTTACGCGCCAGAGCATTGACCGCAGAAGTGCCATCACCGGGAACTTCTTCCGACATGGAATAATAATCACAAAAGTTGGCCCGCCCTTTATCCTTAACTAACTCCGCGACCGGTTCCCTGCACTGCTTGGATGCGTGGCGTTCATAGAAACTGCAGTTCAGGCAACAGTGCAAATCAGCGCCGCATCGAGGACACACATCCCGTCTGCCGACGATCCTGCACACGGTGAGCTCATTTTTGCAGGCATGACAAGTCTTCATGGCATTTTATTTTATCTGATTATCCTGTCGAAGACAAGCTGAAAGTAATAAGCGAAATATCCTTTTTGACGTTTTAATCGACAGCCATGAGGACAAATCGGACTTGTTAGTCCCGGACTGAAGACTTCCCGCTTGCCAGGTCCTTGTATGGAACGAAGAAAACAGGGATTATAAGGACGAAATAATATCCAATATACACTTGACGTTTTTTTTGCTATAATAAATTAAAGTATCTTTCCGGTAACCTCAATCAAAAGATCGACTCAGGCAATAAGCAAATATTTCGTAGTTGAAAAATATGCCAAGGAGGGCATGCATATGGCGATTAAAATTCTTGTCGAGAACCTCCCATCAGACATTACAGAAGACAGGTTGATGGACGTTTTCTCCCAGATCGGCTCCGTAGAATCGGTCAAGATACAGACGGACCTGCTGACGCATCGCCCCAAGGGATCGGGTTATGTCGAAATGTCCCTGGACGTGGACGCCTACCGTGCGGTAAATTGTTTCAATGGTGCAACATTCAAAGACAGAAAAATTTATGTGCAGGTGGCGAAACCATTCTACGAGCGTGCCGTGCAAGTGTTGCGGCAACACCTGAATGAGATGACACAGCAAAGGGACGAGAGACGAAGAACGGACCGTACAAATTGATCGAGACAGTCGTTTCCTGGGATAAGAAGCAGTCACGCGGCGATCACTCGGAAGGGGGAGTCATTGCCATAGTTACTCCTGCCTGAGTTCTCGTAGAAGTTATAGACTCCTATCAAAAACGGAAATCCGAATCAGGCACACCTTTTTCCCTTTTCTTCTCATCCCCCCTCATCCACGCACTATAAGCCGAACCGACAGGCTGTGAGTCATATTTCCCTGCCTGAGGAAGTTTCTCCCTATTCATTCTCAGACCGCAATGCATTGACATCCCGTTGTAAGGAATAGAATACTTTCGCTGTAAATATGCATGGCAAATGCTCAGAGGTTGACGCCATGTCGTCTTCTCTATGGTAAGCGATAAAAAGGCTGGAATAAGAGGGCTAACTTTGGTAATATGACTACCTACGCCATGCTCTCTCACTTGATGAACCTCCAATCGTGTCAGGAACGATGTAAGAGAGGCAGTCTTGTCCTTTATAGCCATGCAGCTGAGCAGGATTGATATGAAGTTCGTTAATTTACGTTCATCGGATAACTAAATTGGAAGGTACAAGCAAAACCAGCATATGGAGTCATCTACACCGAAAAAGATCGTCCCCAAAAAGACCCCCGGAGCCGAGCAGATTCCTGCGGTAAGACGGACAAACTTTGAGGAAGTCGCTCTTGGCTACTCGATTGAGCAGGCGCTCCTCGAAGCGTCGCGGTGTCTTCAGTGCAAAAAACCGCTCTGCATTACCGGGTGCCCGGTCGGTGTTCCGATCCCCGGTTTATCAAAGCAGTCCATCAAAATGACCTTGCCTGCGCGATCGAAATCATAAAAGAAGCGAACCTGCTTCCCGCTGTCTGCGGACGGGTTTGCCCCCAGGAAAACCAATGCGAAAAACATTGCGCCCTCTCCAAGAAATTTGATGCCGTCGCGATAGGCAGGCTGGAGCGGTTCACGGCGGACTGGGAGCGGCTACAGGGGAACAGCAAAATGCCGGACTGCGCACCCTCGACCGCCAAAAAGGTGGCGATTATAGGGAGCGGTCCGTCGGGCCTCACCTGCGCCTATGACCTTGCAAAGTTGGGGCACAGCGTCACGATCTACGAGGCGCTTCACGAGGCGGGCGGCGTGCTTGTTTACGGGATTCCAGAGTTTCGCTTGCCGAAGGTGATTGTTGCGCGGGAGATCGAACTCCTCAAGCGGATGGGCGTGACCATCATTACCAATGCCGTGATCGGGAAAATCATGACCATCGACGAGATCATGCTTGAATTTGACGCGTGCTACATAGGCACCGGAGCCGGGTTGCCCCGGTTCATGCATATTCCCGGCGAAAACCTGAACGGCGTTTACTCGGCCAACGAATTCCTGACTAGAGTCAACCTGATGCGCGCATACCGTTTCCCGGAGTACGACTCTCCGGTCAGAAAAGGCGACCACATCATCGTGGTGGGAGGCGGCAATGTCGCCATGGATTCGGCGCGCACGGCCCTTAGGCTCGGTGCGAAGAGTGTGACAATGGTGTACCGCAGGTCCTTGTCGGAATTACCTGCGAGAAAAGAAGAGGTCCATCACGGGGAAGAGGAAGGGATCGTATTCGAGCTCTGTACAAATCCCGTGCGGATTCTTGGGGACGGGGACGGGCATGTGAGTGCGATCGAATGCATAAGGATGGACCTCTGCGAACTTGACGAATCAGGAAGAAAAAAACCGAAGCCCGTGCCCGGATCGGAATTCACCATCCCCGCGAACATTGTCATCATTGCCGTCGGCACCAGTGCGAACCCCTTGATCACCCAAAGCGCCGGGGATATTGCCTTGACGAAGCATAAGTACATTGTCGCCGATGAAGACACCGGGAAAACCAGCCGGCCCGGCGTATATGCCGGCGGAGATATCGTTACCGGTGCGGCAACGGTCATATCAGCCATGGGTGCGGGCAGAAAGGCCGCGAAAGCGATGCACTTTTATATGACCAATAAGCCGCCAGAAAAGAAAAAACGACGGTCTAATATCATCCTCAGCATGTAGAACAAGTTGACCTGTGGGTTTTGAAAAGCGCGTGCCAGATGGCGGTGTGGGCTTTATTATTTATGGAAGTGATCTTGATCGCAGACCTTCCTCTTACCGACCTAAGCGACCGCGATTAACATGTAGTGTGATTCTGCAGAAGAGCTCTTCCGCAAAGTAAAGGGCTCCTAAAATATTAATTTTAGGAGCCCTTTTGTTTTTTTGGCCGGTAATTTTCAACACCCTAAGCTGCCGGCTTGCGAAATTTCAGCACGGGCTTTTAAATTTTTATAGAAATTCCGGGCGCTGAATCCTCGTTAGAACACGCCTTTGACTTTCCCGGTCTCCACGTCGACATCCACGCGGCGGTAAGCGGGATCGGACGAGGTCCCGGGCATGAGCGTAATGGTGCCGGCAACGGGAACGACAAAGCCAGCTCCTTTATATGTCAGAATGTCCCTGATTCGGAGTCTCCACCCTTTGGGAACGCCCTTGAGGTTCGGATTATCCGTGAGCGACAGGTGCGTCTTCACCATGCAAGTACCGAGCTTCGCGGTCTCGGGGTCAGCCTCCATCTTTTTGGCCTTGGCCTCCGCCTCCGGCGTATAATCCACGCCGTCCGCTCCATACACCTCTTTAGCGATCAATTCTATACGTTGGCGGAGCGGGGTATTGAGATCATAGAGAAGCTTGAAGTCATTCTTCTCATTGCAGGCGTCTACCACGGCATCGGCAAACTCGAGTGCGCCGTCGCCGCCCTTCTCCCAATGGCGGGACAGGGCCACCCGTGCGCCCGCCGACTCGGCGAGCCTGCGAACGACCTTGATTTCGTTGTCCGTGTCGGTGTAGAAGGCATTGATGCAGACAACGGGATTGATGCCCGCCTTCTTCACGGTCTTGATGTGATGGATTAGATTCTCGCAGCCCTTCTCGACCCATCCAACATTCTCGCCCTTGTACTCGGCAGGCATCGGCTTGCCCGGCACCGGAATCGGCGCGCCGCCGTGGCATTTGAGCGCACGGATCGTTGCGACAATGACCGCTGCGTGGGGTTTGAGACCCGACATGCGGCACTTGAGGTTCCAGAACTTCTCGAAACCGATGTCAGCGGCAAAACCCGACTCGGTCACGACGTAGTCGCCGAGCTTGAGGCCAACGCGGTCCGCGATTATGGAAGACTGGCCAATGGCGATGTTTGCGAAGGGGCCAGCATGGACGAATACGGGCTGTCCTTCAATGGTCTGGAGCAGATTCGGGTTCAGCGCTTCGACCATCCAAGCGGTCATGGCGCCGTCCACACCCAGGTCGGCTGTAGTTATCGGTGTTCCGTCCTTGCTGCTTGCAACAACGATTCTTCCCATGCGTTCGCGCATGTCCTTGAGGTCTTTCGCGACGGCCAGAATGGCCATTACTTCCGACGATACAGCAATGGCGAAGCCGGATTTCATCATGAAGCCATTTGACTTTCCACCCATGCCGATAACGATTTCTCGCAGTGACTGGGCGCAGAAGTCCATGATCCACTTCATTTCTACATTGTGAGGGTCGATGTTAAGGCGCTTTAATTTTCTCTTCGCAAGCTGCTCGTCGTTGTAATTGAACTCATGCTGCATGCGGGAGGTCAGGGCCACCATCGCCAGGTTGTGCGCATTCATGATAGCGTTGATGTCGCCCGTGAGGCCGAGCGAAAACGGCGTGAGCGGGATGACCTGTGAAAGTCCGCCGCCGGCCGCGGAGCCCTTGATATTCATCGTCGGTCCGCCTGAAGGCTGTCGGATCGCGGCAATCACATTCTTGCCGCGTTTACCCAGGCCCTGGGTGAGGCCGATGGTCGAAGTGGATTTGCCTTCGCCGAGGGGCGTGGGCGTGATGGCGGTTACGTCGATGTACTTTCCGTCCGGTTTTCCTTCAAACCGCTTGAGCACCTTTTTGAAGTCAACCTTCGCGATATGGTGCCCATGGAGCAGAAGCTCATCGTCGTTGAGCCCCATCTTCTTTGCAATCTCGATGATCGGTTTCATTCTTGTTTCCGCGTCTTCCGCAATTTCCCAGTCAGCATGCTTCGTTGGATCAAGTACCATTCTTTACCTCCCTTGTCAATAGATGAAGTTCAACCAGTTGAAACGGTTCAAGCGGCTTGGTCGGCGTTGCTCAATAACTGATCAGGAGCTTCATGAGCTTCTCGTTCATCGAATGCACGTTCTTGCTCGCAATACGGGCGAGGGTCTTCATGATCTTGTACATCATGGCCACGTCGCTCTTTTCAAATGCTTTGAAGACTTCGATTTTGATCCGATAAATCTCGGAGGCCTCAATGGCTGTGGCGTCAGCGCCGTGGTTCTGTTTGTCTTCGATGACAGCAAGCTCGCCGAAAATATGGTTTTCCTGGAGAATGGCGAGGGTCTGCTTCCAGCCGTCAGCTGTGTTTTTTGAAATCTCTACCCTTCCGCTCTTTACCAGGTAAATGCCTTTCGTTGTGTCGCCTTCCTTGAAAATCGGTTGCCCTTTAGCATAGTTCTCAAGCACAATCTTCTGCGCGATCACGCCGAGTTCTGCATCGGTTAGATCGCTGAACAGAATCAGCTTCTTGAGTTCCGATTTGTCTGCCATGGTGTCCTCCTCGCTAAAAAAAAAAATTTTGCCGCGGTGTTCACAGGGAATACGGAGTAATTTTTAAATGCTTCAACTCCTTGTTCTCTGCGGTGAATCAATCGTTGGGAATCAAGCCCTCTCGATCCGAACCGCCGAGACCTTGAACGACGGGATTTTCGCGACGGGATCGAGCGAGTTGCTGCTCGTGAGCACATTTGCCGCGGCCTCTTTGAAATGGAAGGGGACGAACACAACGCCTTTCGCCGGCCGCTTGGTCACCATCGCTTTCACGATAATCGAACCCCTGCGCGAGCTCACTTTCACCCTCGCACCGGCCTCAACGGCAAGAGCCCGTGCGTCCTCGGGATTGATTTCGATGTACGACTCCGGAGAGACCGTATTTATCTCCTTTACTCTTCTCGTCATGCCTCCGGTGTGGTACTGGAACAGCTGACGCCCGGTAGTAAGGATGAACGGATAATCCTGATCGGTCTGCTCCACCGAAGGTTTGTATTTCACGAGTGTGAACCTGCCCTTGCCGCGCGGGAACCCGCCCTTGAACAGGTACGGAGTGCCCGGATGTTCCGGCGTGGGGCAGGGCCACTGGAGCCCGCCGTCCTCGAGCCGGGCGTAGCTCATTCCCGCCAACGCGGGCCATGCCTGGCCGATCTCACGGAATATCTCGACGGTATGGGAATAGGACATCTCGTAGCCCATCCGCTTCGAAAGTTCCATGATGATGAGCGAATCTTTCATCGCGTGACCGGGGGAATTTACCGCTCTTCTCACCCGCTGCACGCGCCGCTCGGTGTTCGTGAACGTGCCGACTTTTTCCGCAAACGACGAGCTGGGCAATACGACATGGGCAAGTTCCGCCGTTTCAGTCATGAAGATGTCCTGTACCACGAGAAGCTCGAGTGATTTGAGCGCCTTGATCGTATGCGCCATGTTGGGATCCGAGACAACCGGATTTTCACCCATGATATACAGCGCCTTAAAAGTTCCCTTCTCCGCCGCTGCCAGCATTTCGGGAGCGGTGACTCCTTCCTTGCCGGAAAGCTCCGTTTTCCAGAGGGCCTCGAACTTCTGTTTTATCGCCGGGATGCTCACCCGCTGATAGCCTGGGTACATGTTAGGAGTACAGCCCATGTCCGTGGAGCCCTGAACGTTGTTCTGTCCGCGGAGCGGATTGACTCCCGCGCTTTCCTTGCCGAGGTTGCCGGTCATGAGCGCCAAGTTGGCGATGGAGAACACGTTTTCGGTGCCGTGCGAGTGCTGGGTGATACCCATAGTGTAGTAGATGCCCGCGCGGTCTGAGCTTCCATAAAGGCGGGCCGCTTTTACGATCAGGTCTGCGGGCACTTCAGTGATTTTTGAGACGGCTTCCGGCGAATATTCTTCGATGTTCTTCCGGAACTCATCATCGAACCCTTCGGCCATGGCCGAGATGAAATCCTTCTTGATAAGATTTTCCTTCAGGATGACATGCATCATCCCGTTCAGGAGCGCAACGTCCGTGCCGGGCTTGTGCTGCAGCCAAATATCGGCGAATCTGACCATCGGGACCCGCCTCGGGTCTGCGATGATAATTTTCGCCCCTTTGCGCTTTGCTTTGATCATCCGTAGAGCAACAATGGGGTGGTTCTCCTTGGTGTTCGAGCCGATGACGAAGAGTACGTCATTGTTCTCGATCTCCTGCAGGGAGTTCGTCATTGCACCGGATCCGAATACGGTGGCCAGACCGGCCACAGTCGCGCTGTGTCAGTAGCGTGCGCAGTGGTCGATATTGTTCGTGCCGATCCCCGCGCGGATGAATTTCTGGAAAAGATAATTTTCCTCGTTCGTACACCGGGCCGAGGCGAGGCCGCCGATCGCGTCCGGCCCGTGTTTCTGTTTGATTGCGCCGAGTTTTTCGGCGATGTACGAAAACGCTTCGTCCCAGGAAGCTTCCACGAACTTGCCGTCCCTTTTTATGAGCGGTGTCTTGAGACGGTCGGGGCTGTTGATAAAGCTGAAGCCGAAACGCCCCTTGACGCAGAGCCACCCCTCATTGATGGTATCCGGCCTAGATGTGACGCGAACCACTTCGTTCCTGCTCACATGCAGAGTGAGGTTGCAACCGCACCCGCAGTAGCCGCAGACGGACTCGACTTCCTTCACGTCCTTCTGCCTGCCCCTGCCCAGTGACTGCTTGCCCATCAGCGCTCCGGTGGGGCACACGCTTACACACTGCCCGCAAAACTCGCAATCGAGGTCTTTTTCAAAGGGTGTAGAAACCTTGGCAACGAAACCGCGGCTTGAGATATCGATGGCGCTCACGCCCTGGACCTCTTCGCAGACGCGCACGCATTTGCCGCAGAGGATGCATTTTTCCATATCACGCTCGACGAAAGGGTTCATGTCCTTCTTCGTATACTGACGCCGCTCGCCGTAGAACCGGTTTTTCCGGAGTGCATAGAAGTAAGCCAGTTCCTGCAGCGTGCAATCACCGGCCCGCTCGCAGACCATACAGTCGTTCGGATGGTCGGAAAGGAGGAGCTCTACGATGGTGCGGCGCTGCCGCTCAATCTGATCATTCGAAGTCTCGACTTCCATGCCGTCGGTCACCGGCGTAGTGCAGGCTGTAACCAGCCGGGGCATTCCCTTGATCTGGACGAGGCAAAGCCTGCATCCACCGTAGGGTTCGAGCCTCGGATCGTCGCAAAGCGTCGGGATGTAGATGTCGTTCCTTCGCGCAGCATCGAGGACCGTCGTGCCGTCGAGGACGGAAATTTTATTCCCGTTTATGGATATATTCGCCATGACTCACCCTTTTTTAATCGCTTTAAATTTGCATGTTTCAAAACAGGCGCCGCACTTGATACAGATGTCCTGAACGATTTTATGCGGCTTCTTCTTTTCACCGACGATAGCGCCGGCGGGGCAGACACGAGTACAGGCGGTGCAGCCCTTGCAGAACTCCTCAAGAATGCTGTAGGAAAGAAGATCCTTGCACACGCCCGCAGGACAGCGCTTTTCGTAGATATGCGCTTCGTATTCGTCACGATAATACCTTATCGTGGAGAGCACCGGATTGGGCGCGGACTGCCCCAGACCGCAGAGCGACGAGGTCTTGACGTCGCTGCTCAGCGTCTCCAGGAGCTCGATGTCACCTTCCCTGCCGCGGCCTTCGGTAATCCTCGTCAGGATCTCAAGGAGCCGCTTGGTGCCGACCCGGCAGGGCACGCATTTTCCGCACGATTCCGACTGGGTGAACTGAAGGAAATACTTGGCAACGTTCACCATGCAGTCTGTTTCGTCCAGGACGACCATGCCGCCCGAGCCCATGATGGATCCTACCTTGCCGAGCGATTCATAATCAAGCGTCGTGTCGATGATGCTCGCGGGAATGCATCCACCGGATGGCCCGCCGGTCTGGACAGCCTTGAGCTTCCGGCCACCTTCGATGCCGCCGCCGATGTCGTAGATGACCTCTCTGAGCGGGATGCCCATGGGCACCTCGATTAGGCCCGAGTTCTGGATCTTGCCGGTCAGGGCAAAGACCTTGGTACCCTTGCTCTTCTCCGTGCCCATTGCCGCATACCAGGCGGCCCCTTTGCGGATGATATAGGGTATGTTCGCGAGCGTCTCAACATTGTTGATGATCGTGGGTTTTCCCCAGAGACCCTTCTGGACCGGGAACGGCGGCTTAGCCCGCGGCTGGCCGCGCTTGCCTTCGATCGAGGCGATGAGCGCCGTCTCTTCGCCACAGACAAAGGCGCCAGCCCCGAGCTTCACCTTGATTGTGAAATCAAAACCTTTGCCAAGGATGTTCTTGCCAAGGAATCCATGCTCCTTCGCCTGCTTGATGGCGAGGTGGAGACGCTCGACGGCGAGCGGGTACTCCGCCCTGATGTATACATAGCCATAGGGAGCACCGATCGCATAGGCGCCGATGATCATGCCCTCGATTACCGCGTGGGGATTCCCTTCGATGACCGAACGGTCCATGAACGCTCCGGGGTCACCCTCGTCGGCATTGCAAATGAGATACTTGGTCGGCCCGGGTGCCTTGATCGCCATGTCCCATTTCACCCCGGTGGGGAATCCCGCACCACCGCGGCCCCGGAGTCCCGAAGTCTTGATGGTCTCGATGACTTCCTGCGGGGCCATCGACGCAACAACTTTCTTCGTCGCTTCGTATCCGCCGCGGCCGATATAGGAATCAATGTCTTCGGGATTGACCTCACCGCAGTCCGAAAGCACCACCTTTACCTGCTTGTTATGAAATGTGTGGTAGTCGTCCTTCACGAGCCAGTCGCCGACGGGCGTGCCGCTCATGATATGCTCGGTCACAATCCGCTCAACCATGTCCGGCTGGATGTACTGGTAGGTCGTCTTCATGCCGTCGATGATGACATCCACGAGCACGTCGCGGGCACAAAACCCCCGGCAGCCGACTTTATGAACCGAGCAGTTTTTCTCTACTGAAGCACGGATACCCTTGACCGCAAAGGCCTTTTCAAAGGAGGAGAGGACCTCCACGCCGCCGGCGGCAATGCCGCCCGTACCCATGCATACTTTTATAGAGATGTCTTTATTCATGCTTACCCCGGATAGAAACTTGTTAACCGTTTAAGCGGTTTGAACTGTTTAATCGTAATTTAAATATAGTCGGTGTATTCCCGCTTCCCTTCTTTGAGGGTCTTCATTTCTTTCATGAGCTTGTCGGGCGTCACTTTGCCGTGCACGATCTTATTGACGATGATAACCGGTGCGATGCTGCAGGCGCCTACACAGTTGACCTTCTCGACGGTGAAGTTGAGATCTTCGGAAGTATTCTCGCCGTCGGGAATGGCCAGTTCTTTCGTCAGGCTGTTGATCAGCCGTTCCGATCCCTTCACGTGGCAGGCCGTGCCGCAGCATGCAGTAATCACATTCTTGCCTTTGGGTTTGAGATGAAATTGGGCATAGAAGGTGGCGATCCCGTAGAACTTCGCAGGCGGAATATCGAGCCGTTCAGATACCCAGTTGATCACGTCCTCGCGCAGGTAGCCGAATTCGGTCTCGATGTCCTGCAGGATCGAGATAAGGTTGCCCTCGTTTTCCCGGTAGCGGGTGAGTATTCCTTCAAGTCTGTCTTCCATAATTATGAGTCCTCTTGAGACAAAAAGGGCCGCCTTATTCATCCCGGCAGCCGCGTATGAGCTTTGCCGCTTTCTTTAGCAGACAGAAGGAGCTGGGAAGAAGGAATTGAACCTTTTCCCTCGTCTCCCCGCTCCTTCAGGTATTCGTTGAATCAAAAAATCGGATCCATGGTGAGCGCCGGATGGCCCTTCTCCGTAAGAAATGCCATCAGCTTTTCCGAATCTTCCGCAACGCTCTCATCGGCGATCTTATCTATAAGATCAGGCATGCCCTCTTCCTCAGCACGTTTCTTGAAAACCTCAGCAAAGGACTCTTTCAGGTTCTTGGTCATCCAGACGATACGCTTGAATCCGCCTTCTGCGGAGAGGAATTTCTTGCTCGTGAGGAAGAACCGGCCGATTCCCATGAATCCCGGGGTTTGGGCGCCGCCACCCACGGTTCCAGCGAGGGTTGAGAATTTCATGCCGATGGGGGTCATGCCGGTGAACCCACGGTTGACGACCATCACGCCATTGGCCTCCGGTACGATGGCGACGATGCACTCGAAGCAGCCGCAGGAGGTCATCGGCGCGTCCATAATGCTGTAGGCGTTGAAATACTCCAATGCCTGGTGCGAGTTAGTATATACGTAGTCGTCAACGCCTTTCCAGCGTCCTTTGACCGCATCAAGGGTCTCGCCCTTCTGGACCGGCTGGTTTGCTCCGTTCGGGTCGATCTCATAGGCTGCCTTGGCATCGAGCCAGTTGTAGGCCCCGCAGAGACCAAGCCGCTCGGGAGAAACGACACAGACATGGTTCGGTGCAAAACTCTGGCAGAGAATACAGGAGTAGTAGATGTCCACAGAGTCATCGGTCATGGTGGCGAGACGCACGTCGCGTTCGAGATAGGCTTTGCGTGCATCCTCCAACTTTGCCTTCACGTCGGCATCGTCCACGTAGAATGTGACCTGTGCCTTGTCCACGATGTTGTTGAACTTGTGCTTCATCTGGGTGGTGAGGATATCACCGAAGTGTTTGAGCTGAAAACCATCCTTGAGGGCGTTAATGCTGACGCGCAGCCAGTTCTGGTCGCGCTGACCCATGTGCCAAATACCCTGCGCCTCGTTGATAAAGTGATGGATCTTACGCTCGAGCACGGGTTCGAAGTCCTTCTGCATCTTTCGACCCGCCACTTCAACAACGATGCCGAGCGGCATCTGGCCGCCTTTGGCGTATCGGCCCTCGGGGTCTGCGCCGACGATCGTGACCTTGCCGTCTTCCACCGTGTCGAGGTTCACCGTATGGAGCCATTCAAAGGCCGCCGTGCGCTGCCCGCCGAACTCGATGTGCATGTCTTCCTTGCGGATGCGCTCGCCTTCGAAGGCCGGGCCGTAGGCCACCGGAATGGGCGGCTTGGAAACGGTGATTTTGAGGCCGCGCACCTCGATGCATTTCTCGACGATCTTGTTCGGATCGAGTTCCTTGGCCACTTCCTCGTAGATAGTGACACCGGTGGGATGAATCGTGGGAATGTCGGTGTTGCAAATTGCCGGGAAACCCATGTTGATTGCGCCCGCGCCGGTCGTCCAGATCCGGTCGTTCAAGGGCCCGAGCACCATGGCGAAAGCGAACACCTTGTCCTTGGAGTATTTCAAAATCTTCTTGAAGTCGCCGCCTTTCATTCCTCCAAAGGTGAGGCCCGCGCGCGCCGCCCAGTTCAGGGCGTAGATTGCATGCTCCACTTCGGGGCCGAGTGGAACCAGACGGGTATCCCAACCGAGTTGCACGCCTTTGCGCAAGAGTTGCTTGGTTACGCTCTCCCCGTTCACATTGCCGCAGAGGAAGGTAAGAATATTCTTCTGCTGCAGGTCGCGCGCGATCTGGAACGCATGGTCGTCGTCATTGGCCGCGCCGATGATTACCACATAACCTGGCATGGTGCCATCCACGAGCTGCACCCCGAGGTTCCGGAGAATCGTGTCGGAGATAAACCCATGGTAGGTGAGGCCGATGGAATCGTCCTTAACCGGCTCCTGCCCGTAAATATAGCGGATCGCCATAATGATTTCCTGGGCAAAGAGCGACGCCATGCCCGCATCAAGCGCCTCGCCGAGGTACGGCTTGTAGAGCACCTCCTCGGGTTCGTCCGTCAGCATTGGTTTTATGTGCTGTTCAAGGGCCGTCTTCATGTCGCCCACGCTATGAACTTCATAGCCCGTCATGGCGAAGATCTGGGGGAGAAAATAGCCCGTATCCGGGAACTCAAACTTGAAGTCGGCTCCTTTTTCACTGATGGCCTTTTCTACGAGGGCTTCCGCCTGCTTGACATAGTAATGGGAGGCCTTGATGGCTCCGCTGGCAATAACTTTTGACATCGTTCAACTCCTTATGCAAATCGCTTGAATTCAGCGGTTTATTTGACGCTTGAACCGTTTAATGAGATCGAAGGTATTACGCTCTCGCCTTCAGGAACGTCGGCAGCTGGTTCGCTTCGCGCGGGCCCACGGTGATTTTCCAGCCCGGCAGCTTCTCTTCCAGTGCTCCGGAAAGCACGGCTACATAGCCGGGGATAATCAGTTCCTTATGGCCGACGTTCTTTTCAACGCCGCTTTCGGTGATGAACTGGGCAATCTTGCTAGCCGTGAACTTGCCAGCAGCCCATGCTGTAAGCACGGACAGGCCTTCATTGTCCATGACCGCAAGCCACGAGGGAACTTTGCTGTTTTCGACCTCGCCGCGTACGATGAAGTAGGACAGCGAAAAATTAGTGGTGATCAGGAGCGGCGAATTTTCCTTGGCGTCACCAACCTTGTAGACGCTCTGCGCAACCTGCATTGGCACCTGCGGGTCGGTATAGATGTTCTGGCGCAGCGACAGGAGCGCGAGCATTTTCCATTTTTCGACGTTGTTGACGATAATAATGGAGGCGTATTTCATCGTGCCGACGGCCGCCACCATTGTCTCGGACAGGGAATTGTCGCGGCTTGCGAAGGTGATAATCGGGTAGCCGAGGGGTTTGAAGTTCTTCTTAATCGCCGCGCGTCGAATGATAGTAAAGTGCTCGATCATGTCCTTGGCTTTGCGCGCGCCGGAATCGAGCACCAGGTCGTCGATGCCCAGCGCCTTTACCTTCTCGGACAGGGCAGTCAGTGCATCAAGCCCTTCGGCGGCCACAACGAGCGACGCTTTTTTCTCCTTGGCTATTTTCGCCATTGCTTCTGCATTCTCGGCCGTGGCGGCGTAGATAAGTGGCTTCTTGTCCGCACAATGCGCGATACCCGCTTCGATCGTCGCGGGAGTTTTGCTCACGAGGATAATCGGCACACCGGGTGCGCCGTCAACAACCTGCTTTACAACCGACGCGAACTTCGCGGCGTCGCCGCCCTCGTCGGTTACGGCAATGGCATCGACGCGGAGCTTCTGGCCCACGCGATCGATCTCGGAGGCTTTGACCGCTTCGATCTTTTTAGCCGCGGCATCCCCGGCCTCAGAGGCCTTGATCGCGACGGCAAAAACGTTGGGGTTGAAAAATTTCTTTTCATGCCGGAAGAGGCAGATCTCGTCACCCACTTTCACGGCCTTGTCGCCCGTGCCGAGCGTGATGCCGCGGATCGGGGGCGCTGCCGCCTCACCCAGCACTTTCTTCGCGTCGTCAGACGCGTCCGGGCAGGCATCGAGGCTCGCCTGCTTGGCTGCGAGCTTCATGGCAAAAGCGAGGCAGGTCGGGTGACCGCACTTTTTGCAGTTTGTCTTCGGGAGATGCTTGAATATTTCAACACCTGATAGCGCCATCGATAAACTCCTTTCGGTATCTTGACATCGTAACCACAGAGAGTGGTGCGATAAAACGTCCAGGATGAACGGTTCTGAAACTCTCCTGGTTTCCTCTGCGGTAAAATTATTAAATTTTAGACTAGTTCAGAAATGAATTCCTTGGCTTTTGCCGCTGCGCCTGGATGTCGCATGATCAGCATATCCGCTCCCGCGGTGATCATTGCTGAAGCGGAAACCGATTCCCAAGCCAGGGCCCGGTCCGCAAGGCCTCCCCATTCCGGCATTTCAGTGTCGGGCGCCATCGTTTCCTTGACTTTCCAGACGTTCATGCCGATGTCGCATACAATCGGGGTCTGCATCATGGGATCGTTCTGGAGCAGCGCTGCCAGACGGATGCGCTCCATTACGCTGTAGGTATATTCAAGACCATACCCCAGGGCCGACGACATGGGGTCCATGATGATGCGCTCCTTGTCGAAGCCCATCTGGGTCAGCAGAATGTTGAGCTGCTTAGCCAGGTTCACGTCGAGCTGGCTCATAGCGATCAGCTTATGGTCGTTCGCCATTGCCGCAGCCGCCACAGTCTTGTAGTTCTCTTCAACGGCCTTGCCGATGGCGCAGTTCTTACCGCGCGTTGCACCCGCTGCGGCCTGCAGTACCTGCGTGTCCTTCTCCGCATGGCCACTGCCGAGAATCATGAGCGGAATATCGATAGCGGCGGCAACGTCGGCCGCTGTCTTTGCGGCTTCTTCCGCGCTCCTGTTTTTCTGGTCCGGATGGGTGCCCATGAGCCGGAGCGCCACGAGGTCAGCGCCGCTTTTCTGGCAGAACTTGGCCCACTGGACTGGGTTGGCTGCTTCGCCGCCGATCGCTTTTTTGAGGGTTTCGGGCCAGTCGTCGGGGGTGATATCCATCACCTCAAGTGCTATGGCGGGCCTGTTCGGGAATGTACCTTCGAACCCTAGAAAGGGTAGGGCGTTCGCGCCGCCGATGGTCACGGCATTTGCGCCGCTGCCAATCTTTACGTTGTAAATCTTGCCGCTATAATTCTCTTTAGGTATTACGAGTGCCATGCAAGCCTCCTCGAAAAGTAGTGCACATATTAACAGAATTGCCCGGTCAGAACAAGGGCAAAACGCACCCTGAAATGTGCGATTCCCAACGCGTAATTTCCGCCTTTATAAGCCGTCATTCCAGAATCGCATCCGGAATCAGCCTGATTACATGTCCAGATAGGAATGAGCGTACATCTTCTTGCCCAGAATCATTTCGACGGTCTTGACGGTATCCATCATGTCCTTGTCCAGCGGATCGATGATGGCCGAAGACAGCCCCTCGTACATCAACATTGCCAGGAAGTTCCTGTTGATGATCGGACGGAACATGCTTCGGAGCCCCGTTCGAGATGTTCGAGAGGCCAACCACGGTGTTCATCGGCGGGTCATTCAACTCGCGAAACATCTTGATGGCGCGTAATGCCTGCCTGCCCTGATCCTGCATGGTGCAGAGCTGAAGAATGAGCGGATCAAGGAAGATATTCTCCATCGGGATGTCGTACTCCATGCCACGCGCCATGATCTCAGCGGCGATGACACAGCGATCTTCGGCGTCGGCAGGAATGCTTCCTTTTCCCAGCGTGAGCGCGATGATTTTGGCATTGTACTTTCCCGCTAGTTCCATCATGGGAAACCGCTCGGGCTCATTTGACGTTGAGTTTACGATCGGCACACCCCATTTGTTGTTGTGTGCCTTAAGACCGGCCTCCATTGCCTTAATGTTCGTCGTATCGAGGCAGAGCGGCTTTTCCACCACTTCCTGAACAACCTTCACTGCCCAGTCCATGAGCTGTGGACCGTTCTCTTCGGCCGGACCGATGGAAACGTCAATAAAGTGCGCGCCTGCTTTGTCTTGTGCTACGGCGAGTTCCTGGAGCGGCTTGGGATCGAGCTTCTGAAGGGCCTCTCGCACCTTTTTCGCAATTACACTGATTTTTTCTCCGATTATAAGCATGTTCTGAAACGTCTCCTTTCGAACTATATAAAAACTTTTAGCAATCAGGGATGATCAGAAGAAATCCTGACCCATGCAGTTTGATTTTCAGGACACCGGCCACTGTCCAACGGTGTACTTCGTCGTTTTATTATTTCTCCACCATCTTGAGCAGCTCCGCGGCCGTGTTTTCGGTGATACTTCCTTTTTCCCGCGCCACAGAAATCGTCTGACGGGCCAATTCTTTATAGAGACCCGTTAATTGCGGTGCCCGGTTCTCCATGGCGGAAAGATGTCCCTGTACCGTCTCAATGTCACCGCGCATGATCGGCCCGGTAAGCGCATCGGGGATACCGAGGGTCTCAATATTATCAAGCGTGCCCCGGATGAGCGGCAGCACTGCCTTGAGCGCTTCCTTTTTATCGGCGCCCAGTGCCTGGTAGAACTTGAGCCCGTAATCAACAAGGGCCACAAAATAATTTGAAACCGCGACTGCGCCTGCATGATATAGCGCTGCTGATTCCTTATTTGGAGTCCACTTCGGCAGTCCCAGCTCGACGCCACCGAGCGCCTGTACGATTTCCTTAACCATGGCCAGCGCTGCAGGATCAGCCTCGATGCGGAAGTAGGAACCGGGTAGCGTTTTGATACCCTGCTCCCTGCTTGCAAGCGACTGAAGCGGATGAAGCACGGCGCGGTAAGCACCCTTTGCCGATGCCGCTGATAAAAGATCGAGTGAATGGGCTCCCGAGGTATGAACCACGATCGAGCCAGGCCGGATACCGGCCGCCGCGATCCTGTCACAGGTTTCCCGGATCGCACGGTCCGGTGTGGTTATGAGAATAATCCCGGCATTTGCCGCGGTGTGTCCAACATCAGTCGTCGGCTCTCCTGTGCCGATGAATGCCGCTGCCGATTCCGCCGATTCCCTCGAACGGGCTACAACGGACGCTACGGTGAATCCCGCTCTCTGCAGCAGGAAGCCCATCGAGCTGCCGACACGACCAGCGCCTATGATGGCGACGGTTTTCAGGGTCATAGACTTAAGGGATCAACTTGTCGAGCACAGAATAGAAGCTCGAAAGCGCTGTTGACTCGGCAGGGAGCTGGACCAGCGGTTTGCCGTTCAAATCATATTCAAAGATCAGTTCATCGGCGGGAACAAATCCCGCAAATTCCACATTCTGCTGCTTGATCGTTTGCTGCATCGACGTGTCTTCACGGGTCCCGCTCTGCACACGGTTTACGATCAGCACCGTACGCTTGACGTTCAGGTTCAGCTCTTTGACGAGGTCGCCGATGCGTCCAGCGGTCACGATCCCGCGAATCGATGAGTCGCTGATGATGAGCAACAGGTCCGTATCCTGTGTTGTGCGCCGCGAAAGATGTTCGAGGCCGGCCTCGTTGTCCACGACTATATAGGGATAGGAGTCGGCCAGCTTATCCATGTACTTGCGGATAATGTTGTTCGCGGCGCAGTAACAGCCGGCGCCCTCAGGCCTGCCCATCACGAGGAGATCAAAGCCCTTTGCCTCGATAAGGGCCTGCTGGATCTGGTAATCAAAGAGCTGCTCCATGCTCATGCCGCCCGGGCGGGGCGCGGTCGACTTGACTGCCTCGAGAGAAGTCTCCCGCAGTTTCCCCACCGTCGCATGGATCGGGACACCGAGCACGTCGTTCAGGTTCGCATTCGCGTCCGCGTCCACCGCAAGCACGGCACCCTTCTTCTTTTCTGTCAAATATCGTATAGTTAGGCCGCAAAGGCTGGTCTTGCCCGTGCCGCCCTTGCCTGCCACTGCTATTGAAAAACCCATGGGACCTCAAACTACTCGGCTCAAGGAGCAAGGGTCTTGGAAAAAAAGAAGACAGCTGATTCCATCCCTTCGCTACTTGCTGCTCGCTGCTTGACCCTCTTTGTTTTTTACGCCGAACTTCTTCCTGACTTCTTCGATCTTGCCGCAGGCCATCTTGCCCTCAGGACAGGCGGCGTAGAGACAGCCCGGTCCGGATCTGGCGAAGATCGTTGGCGCCGCCTTCTTTACGTGCTTGAGCATGCGCCCGGCCATTTCCCGGATTTCCCACTGGGCCCTGTTGCAGCAGCGCACGCGAAAGAAGTGAAGCAGCTCCCGCGCGTTCATGGTGACTACGATTTTCGTCTCGGCTGCGTTCGGCAGAAGATATCGCGCATCCTGCTGCCCCGCTTCGCCCTTATACCCGAGCTCTCCAAGTCGCTTCAGAACTTTGGTATAATTCGCCTGCGCCTCGTCCATGCATCGTACGAATTCCATCAAGAGCGAAGGGTCCTGCCTGATGCTCGGCGGAATAACGTAATCAAACTGCTCTTCCCTGACATAACGCTGGCTCTGTTGCGAATACGATGCCACGCGATGACGAACAAGCTGATGCGAGCAGGCCCGGGAGATGCCCTCGATCCCGAAGGTAAAGGTCACATGCTCGATCGGTGAAAGGTGACCGATTGACGCCAGCTTCTCCACGAACGCTGCCTGGTCCTTTGCCTCAATCTTTTCTCTCAATTCCTCCACACCTGAAGGGCTGTAACACAGTTTGGCAGCCATAGCCACTACTTCTTCAGGGTCCGGTGTATGCCGGAGGAGAATAACATTCAGGACAGCTTCAGGCATCAAACCCCATCCTCTCAGAATGCCCCTTAGCACCCCGGGCAGAAGGAACAGGGGTAAAAAACAGATGACAAGGGACTATCATTATATCCAGCACCTTACGCATGAGTCAAGAAAAAATCCGAAATTGTCGACAATTTTTTTTAATTATCGTATAAATTTCATTGATAAAAATGACGTATGCTACAAACAGTAGCCAGGCGTGTGTTACTAAAGTCCGCTTGTTTTATAAGGAATTATTTAAAACTTTGCTCTTCGGAGGGAAACTTGCCGCATTCGACATCCTGTTTATATTCTTTCACTGCCGAGAGTGCCAGCTCTTTGAGGTTAGCGTACTTCTTGACAAATTTAGGCGTGAATCGATCAAATAGACCTAAAAGATCATGGATTACGAGAACCTGGCCGTCGCAGTCCGGACCTGCGCCGATCCCAATGGTAGGTATGTGAAGCAATGCCTGGATTTCTTTCGCAAGTGAGGACGGCATAGCCTCAAGCACGACGGAAAATGCCCCGGCGTCCTGAACCGCCCTGGCGTCTGCAAGGATCTTTTCCCGGGCTGCTTCGCCCTTTCCCTGAACCTTAAAACCGCCGAGCATATGGACGTACTGGGGGGTGAGGCCAATATGCGCCATAACTGGGATGCCGGCTTCCACAATCGCCCGGATGGCATCGGCCATCTGCGTTCCACCTTCGAGTTTCACCGCCTCGGCGCCGGCCTCTTTCAGGAACCGTCCGGCGTTATTTACCGCGGCGGCCCTGCTTGTCTGGTAAGAGAGAAAGGGCATATCGCCGACGACCATGGCGGAAGCTGTAGCACGGGCCACCAACTTGGTATGATAGAGCATTTCCTCCATGGTGACCGGAAGCGTGCTTGTCACACCCTGGACCACCATTCCGAGCGAATCCCCCACCAGGATTATATCGATTCCGGCCTGGTCAACGATCTGGGCCGTGGGAAAATCGTATGCCGTGAGCATCGTGATCTTCCTGCCTTCGGCTTTCTTTTTATAGATATCGAGGATGGTTATCTTCGGCATTTGACCTCTTCTTCCATGACCGTTGCTACTGGACCCTTGCCCCTACTTTTCATACCTGGGGCCTTGGATACAGGCCGGCAGCTTTTACAATTCCCTCGATGGCGTTCTCCCACTCGATGGCCTGGATGTGCACACCCTTGACGCCCGGCGTTTCCAATGCCTGGTGAATAAGCTCGATGGCGATCTTGATGCCTTCCTGCTCCTGCAACTCCCGCATCTTCTTCTTGTCCTCGCCAGCCGCAGCTTTGGCCTTGTTCATGCGGTCAATCAGCTCTTTCGGGACCGAGACCCCGGCGACCGAGGAATCCATATACTTGAGCATCATGGCGCTCTTCGGCACGATAATGCCCGCAAGAATGGCGGTCCGCTCATGGAGTCCCATATTCCGAATCTTCGCCATCTGCTCGCGGAAGAGAGTCATGTCGTAGATGCCCTGGGTCTGGATGAAATCGGCTCCGGCATTAACTTTTTTTAGAAGATTGATCGGCCGGAAATCAATGGGGTCGCCCATTGGTGTCCAGGACGCGCCCACAAAAAATTTCGGGGCGACTTCCAGAGAGTCGCCGCCCTCCTGCTTGCCCTCATCGCGCATCTTCTTGAGAATGCCGACGAGCTGGCACGTATCGACATCATAGACATTCTTCGCCCCGGGATGGCCTTTCAACTTGCCCGCGGCGCTGAATTTCTGGTGGTCACCGGCAAGGCAAAGGCAGTTCTTGAGCCCGAGTGCGGCGGCGCCGAGGAGGTCCGCCTGTATGGCGATGCGATTCCGGTCGCGGCATGTCATCTGGATCACCGGCTCCAGCCCCTGCTGGAACGCGATGGCGCCGGCGGCGATGCTCGAGATGCGGACAACCGCTGTCTGGCAGTCTGTAATGTTCGCCGCGTCGCAGAAGCCTTTAAGCATCTGCGCTTTCTTCACCACTTCATGGGGATCGGCGCTCATGGGAGGCCCGAGTTCCGCAGTAACCGCGGGCTTGCCGCTGGCGATTACTTTTTCGAGTGTGCTTCCGCTTTTCATTCTTTCTTCCCTCCAAAAGGTTAATCCTGAGAGGAGTATGGCCCGATTCATCATTCCCGCTAAAGCCGGAAGTCGTTGTCCTAAGGCAGACCGGAAATAACGGGCTGGTTTTATAAAACGTCCTCTGCGGTATAACTTTTCTCTACATCCTGGCTTTTGCCGCTTCCTTCTCTTCAAACTCCCGGATATGCTCCATGGATATGCGGCGCGGTCCGCCGTCGCGCGACGTGGACCAGTTCCTCGGTGGCTGGACCTCGGTGAGCTTATCGAGGGTGCCGAGTTTCTTCATCCGCTCGACGATAAGGTACCAGACGCAGTCGATCTCGCTGCTCACTTCGCACTTGCCCTTGTTCGTGCCGCCGCAGGGACCGTTCATGAGTGTCTTCGAGCAGCGCGCTATGGGACAGAGGCCGCCGGTGAGGTGCAGGATGCAGTTGCCGCATCCGGCGCAGAGTTCCTTGAACACACCGGGCGCTTCCACAGCTCCGTAGAAGGAGGTATTGATGCCGGGGTAGACCGGCACCGTGCCAGTGCGGTCGGACAGGAAGTTCACACCCACGCCGCAAGCCGTCGAAAGTACAAGGTCGTAGGACTTCACCTTGTCGATCACCGGCTCGAAATACTCGGGTTCGCAGTGGCGCATGACACCAAGATGATCCACCGTCAATTGTTTTCCTTCCTGCGATGCCTTCATGCGGATGAGGGCAGCGATGGCCTCCGCCTCCTTCTCGCCGCCTGCATGGCAGATGGCCACGCATGTGTTGCAGCCGAATACGAGGACCTTTTTAAAGTCCTTTACCATGCTCCAGATTTCATCAATCGGTTTCTGTGATCCTACGATCATAGCTCATTGCTCCTTTATATCGGACTCAAAAAATTATTTATCTCCCCAAACCGCCAGCACGGGATTACTTCGTCCGCATCCCGATTTTCTTGACCCGCTCGGTAAACTCCGCGCAGACACCTGCATAGAGATTCCCGCCGTTATCCGATGCTGTGGAAAGGATCTCGAGACGGCCCGGTTCGATCTTCAGCATACCAAGCAGCTCCTGAAACTCTTTTTACCCGCGCATTCACGCGCGGAGTAATGTCGCGATACTTGCATGTTCCGTCATTACAACGCACAACGGCCACGCCGTCGGCACCGGCTTCAAAGGCTTTCAGCATATCCAGAATATCAATTCTGCTGCTGCAATGAACCGGCACGGTCTTCACGTTCTTCGGCAGATCGAAACCGAGTATGCCGGCGTGATTTGTGCAGAGGAGCGCGGCAATAACCGGCTCACGTCGGCTCGCATCAATCTTTCCGATGATTGTCTGCAACAAGTTCCTGATCTCGCGGACATCGTAGCTCACCATACTGATCGCCTGGGCAGGGCATTCCGGAGCGCAGAGACCGCAAGCCTGACAGTACTCGGGCCGGATTTCGGAATAGGCCTGCACCACCGGAGCACCATAGGGACAGACGCGCATACAGGTAAGGCAGGCCATGCATTTGTTCTTGTCCACCACCGCTCCGCCGCCGCAGCCGCGGCACCGGCTCGCTTCCTCGAGGGCCTCTTTTTCGGTATAGCCCTCTTCAAAATGATCCATGGTCTTGACACGGACTTCGGGAGCGACATGTTTGATCTTGAGCCGCGGCAGCTTGCCGATCTTTTCAACAACCTCGGCCGGCATAGGAGCGATTTTTTCCTTTTCCTGCGCCGGGAGCCTGCCCTCGATGGACTCTCCCTGGAGATATAGATGCATGGCAAGGGCCGAACGGTGGCCGTTTGCGACCGCGGCAATAGCCGATCCTGGACCTGTGACAACTTCTCCGGCCACGAACACGTTCCTGGCGCTGCTCATCTGGGTCGCGGGATTCCACACGACGCGGCCCCGCTCGTCGACCTTCACGGCACTGTCTTTCAGGAACGAGAGGTTCGACATCTGGCCGATCGTAATGATGATCGTGTCGGCTTCGAGCAGCATCGTAACATTCGGGTCAAAGGTCGGTGCAAACCGCTTGTTTGCATCAAAGACCGACAGGACCTTAGTGACTTCAAGGCCCTTGACTCTGTCGCCTTCGCGAAGAACCGCCTTGGGTCCCCAACGGTAATTGATCTTGATCGCCTCTTCAACAGCCTCGTCCACTTCCCATTTCCAGGCCGGTATCTCCTGCTCGTTCTCAAGACAGACCATCTCGACATTATTCACACCGAGTCTGCGGGCTGACCGGGCAACGTCCATGGCCACGTTTCCGCCACCAATGACGAGCACTTTTTCACCTAGGGCCGGCTTGCGGTTGAACGCCACGTCTTCGAGAAAGGGAATCGCGAGCATCACACCGGGCCCCCGCTCTCCGGGAATGTTCAAAGACCGGCTCTGGGACAGACCGATAGCTATCAGCACTGCATCATGCTTTTTCGTGAGGTCGTCAAGCTTTGCGTCCTTGCCGACCTCGAAGTTCGTTTTTACCTCGACGCCTTTCGAAACGACGTCGTTGATGTCTTCATTCAAAACTTCTCTCGGCAGCCGATAGGGCGGGATCGCGGAAGCAAGCATACCGCCGAGCACGGGATGGCGCTCGTAAATCGTGACGCTGTAGCCGAAATCAGCGAGGTCCCGCGCCGCGGTCAGACCCGACGGCCCTGAACCGATGATCCCGATGCTTTTGCCCTTCGTTTTCGCGATGAGTCTGCGCTTGGCGCGGCGATAGTCCCTGGATTTCTCGATGGCGAACCGCTTCAAATGGCGAACTGCCAGGGGCTCATCAATGCCACAGCGCCTGCAGGACTGCTCGCAGGGATGGTGGCAGATCATGGAGCAGACTGAAGCAATGGGGTTTACCGATGTGATGACTTCGAACGCTTCTGTATATTTGCCCTGGGCGATCAGAGCTACATAGGCCTGCACATCCGTATGCGCCGGGCATGCGGCCCGGCACGGCGAATAGGGCCTTGTTTCCTTGATCTCAGCGCCATAAGGACGATAAGGTTCGAGGGTACAGGTATCATTTGACGCCATATAATTACTCCTGTTTAGGGTTTAATTCTTAAACATTGAATGTTATAACTTTAGACAAAAAATAGAAAGAAAAAACTGAATTAGCCTTGCGATTTGAGGCTTGTTACTAAGGCATTATTCCTTTTTGGTCAGTAGTTCCAGCATTTCCATACGTGTCGATTCCTTGGTTCGGAAGCTGCCGCGCACCGCGGAAGTGACAACCCGGGAACCGGGCTTTTTAACACCGCGCATACTCATGCAAAGGTGCTCGGCGTCGATTACTACCATGGCGCCCTTCGGCTTGAGGTGTTCGACAATCAGGTCGATAAACTGGGTCGTCAGGCGCTCCTGGACCTGCGGTCTCTTGGCAAAAACCTCTAGGGCTTTTGCCAGGGAACTGATGCCTACGATCTTCCCGGCGCCCGGGATGTAGGCGATATGCGCCCTGCCGAAAAAAGGCAGCAGGTGATGTTCACACACGGAGTAAAAGGGGATGTCGCGAATCATTACCATCTCATCGTGGGTCTCCCCGGCCATGGGCGCGAGGAGCTTTTCCGTATCCATCGATATGCCGGAAAAAATCTCGCCGTACATCTCTGCCACACGTTGGGGCGTGCTCATAAGCCCTGGCCGATCCGGATTTTCACCGATGCCTTCTATGATGAGACGGACGCCTTTTTCTATCTTTTTAGAATCCATATGATTTCAGAAAACGCGCAAAGGGCATGGCGCACGGAACGGAACATAGGGAAAAGTAGTTTCCTACGCTCTCTGCTCGCTGCTCTTTGCAGCAGTTATAACCCGCTTCTCAGTTATTATCATCCGCACTGGAACATCATGTCTCTCAGCTGGGACTTCATTCACAATCTGAGCTTCGAAGGCGAGCGCCACGGTCACTTTCCCGAAGGCAGGAAGAAGCTTGTCGTAAAACCCGGCGCCGTAACCGAGCCGGTTGCCCTGCCTGTCGAAAGCAGCGCCGGGAATGATCATGATATCGATGTCTGCCAGCGCAGCGGGCATGGTAGTCTTAGGCTCGGGAATTCCCCATGCGCCGGGTTCAATGTCGTCGCCAAAATCATGAATCTCGAACAGCGCAAGCTCATTGCGCTGCACTTTCGGAAGGACCACCCGTTTGCCTGAGTGCAGGGCCCTCCGGATCATCGAACCGGTTTCCACTTCGCTCCGGAATGATGCAAAGAACATGACAACCTGCGCTGACATGAACTCAGGAAGGGAAAAAAGCCGCTCTTCGATCTCACGGCTTTTTGTGGTTTTCTCCATCGGCGAGAGCTTGTCGCGAGCCGATAGAACCTGTTTACGAAGGATCTTTTTCAATAGGAAGCCGCAGTTGTTGCTGGACGGAGGCGCTCACAGGCAACGCCGATATGCAAAAACAGGATTTTCGTACACAAATTTCGTTCCTGTCGGCCGCTGTTCATCCGTGGTTAATGCTTCACTTATTTGCCATCAGTTGATCAAGGGTGGCCTTGATCGTCCTTGCCTCTTCCACAGCGCCGGGCGATGCATCGTACGGCGACCTGCCGTCCAGATCGGCCCTGACCGTATCTTCGGCATAACTCATGAACCCGAGGATCTTCATGCCTGCAAGGTGTTTCGCTATGAACTCTTTGTCCGATTCCTGTTTAATCTTATTGCCGACGACGAAAACATCTTTGATGCCCAGTCCTCTGGCCAAGGTCTCCACGTGTCGCGCAGTCTGGAGGCTCCGCTGGCCGGGCTCGACGACGACGATGAAAGCGTTTACGCCGCTCGCCGTGCCTCGCGTCAGGTGCTCGATGCCGGCCTCCATATCGAGGATGACCACCTCATCGCGCCGTAGAATCAAATGGCTCACGAGACGCCGCAACAGCACATGTTCAGGGCAATAACAGCCAGCAGCGGCTTCTTTGGATTTTCCCATGACAAGAAGCCGAACGCCCTCATGCTGTACGCCATACGCCTCGGGGATATCGTCCACTTTCGGATTGATCGTGAACAAGCCTCCTGGAGCCCCGGGACGTGAGCCGGTACGCTCCTCAATCATGTCCGACTGTTCAGCCAGCGGCAAAGCTCTCGACGCAACCTCGGGTGCTATGCCTAGCGCCGATGCAAGATTCGCGTCCGGATCTGCATCAACAGCCAGGACCTTTTTACCTTCTGATGCATAAATTCTCGCTAAGAGGCCGGAAAGGGTGGTTTTACCCACCCCACCCTTGCCCGTAATCGCAATTTTCAAGCTAATCTCCCGGAAAATATGAAACCAAAATAACATCTCTCAAGCGAGAGTGTCAAGGCTTTTTTGTTTTACGACAAGGCTGAAACTGGTGTTCTTTATCGAACATTGGCAGAAAAATCCTGAATTTTGTTGATCCGGGGCACCTTATGTTGATATTCTTTGATTTCATTAAAGATATTATCGAAATATCCGATAAATAATCAACTGTATGTTTACGAAAAAAGCAAAACATGCCCTGATTCTTTCGTCAACCCTATTGGCTTGCGGCATTGTTGCCGTATTGATCATAAGCAGGCTTGTCACGAATAAGACAGGCGAAGGTCTGCAAGCATCTAAATTTTCAGGCATTTCCCTTTCCATTTCGACCACGAGTACACCAACCACCAGCGAGACGGCTGCTCCCTTTTCCTCCCTTCCCCCGGAAACCGCGGTTTTCCCCGATTCCGCGGATAAGGGAAGCGATATCGTGCTGGTAATCGACAGTTCAGAAAGCGTGAACGTTGCCGATCCGGATGGCTACTACAAAGCCGCCGCAAAACTTTTCATATCCCTTCTCGATACGGATGACCGCGTCGGTGTCGTGGGTTTCGGCGATGCGGCCACCCTGCTGAGCCCTCTCACGCAAAATACCGAGCAGAACCGTCCCGCTCTCTTTAACGCAGTCGAGAGAATATCACCGCGAGAACAATCTACCAATATGCAATCTAACAATATGTATGAGGCGCTTATGTATGAGGCGCTGCTGAAAGGCATTGACGAACTCGGCGCCTCTTCCCGCAGCAACCGCATTCTTATTATGATGTCGGGCGGAAGGCTTGATCTGGGTTCAAAGGAAAAGGATAATATGGCGCTTGTTGGCTTAAAGGCCCTTTTGCCTCAACTTGTCAAAGCTCACATCAAGCTGAACACGATCGCTTTCACCGATTCATCAGACCGTATTTTCCTCGAACATCTGGCCCTCGGGACCGGCGGATTCTTCGGGTCTGCAAAATCAGGAAAAGACCTGCATCTCGTCTTCTTTACGACTTTCGAGAAGATCAAGTCCTCTGATTCCGTTATTGTCGATGGCGATTCTTTCTCAATCGACAACGATGTCCGTGAAGCCATTGTACTGGTCTCCAAGAAGCCCGGATCCGCCCCTGCCCTAGTCAATCCATCGGGGAACCCGGAAACCGCGAATAGGCATCCCAGGCAATCAGCGTGGTACGTATCAAGCATATTCGACATGGTCTCGATACAGAACCCCGCTCCCGGCGTATGGCATATCAAGCCCGGCCTCGGAGAAGGAAACAAGGTCTATGTCCTTACCGACTTGAGCCTGAAAAGCTCCTTCAACAGAAACTTTATCCCACGGGGGGAGACGGTGGCTGTGGATGCGTGGTTAGAAAAAACAGGGAGGGTCATAACGGGGCAGAGCACGATTGGCGTTTTCAGTTTAACAGCAGAAGTAACCGGCCCTGACGGGAAGACAGTCGACGTGTCACTCGCCCCTGCTTCGAGGCAGGACGAGCCTCAGACGGCAGACGGAAAATTTTCCGGCATCATTACGGCCCGTGACCTGGGCGACTATACGGTAAAAATCTTCGCTCAAGGCAAAACGTTCAGGAGAGAAAAGACGCTGCTTTTCAAAACAATCGAGACGTCGGCTACGGGCCCAGTTATTGCCAAAGCGGAATACGAAAAAACGGCTGTTCCCGGTCTTGATCATGTGCACTATCGGGCATTGTCTGCAACACCTGATGAGATATCCTGGATGTCTGTGCTCATCAGACTTGGAATCGTAAATCTTGGAGCGGCCTTGTTGACGGCTTTAGCGGTTTTCATTAGGATGTTGGCGCTCAAAATGACGGTGAAAAGGACAAAACAATGATTAAAATCGACCCGCTTTATCTGATTCTGCTCATAGAACTTTCTTGTATCCTGATGGGTGGGATTGTTTTTCTTCTTTTCCGGATCAGGAAATATCGGAATCAGAACCAGTACAATCTCAAGGCCCTTAGCACATCACGTCAGATCCAGGAGGACATGCGCAGGCAGCTTGCCGCGCTACGGAGCAATACAGCGCCGACATCAACGCCGGAAACCTTTGTTCAAGGAGCCGGGAAAACAGATGGAAAACCGGGGGAACTTGAAGAGCTCCGGGCTCAAGTGAAAACCCTGCAGGAGGGATTGAAGGAAAAGACTGGGATATACGAGCAGTTGCAAGCCAAGTTCATTGACCTGGAGAAGGAGTATATGATACTTTACCATCAGCAGCAGAAGCAGCTGGGTTGAATAATATCCATTTCATTTGATAATAATATGAATTTTTGAAACAAAATGTTTCTCTTATATGAAATCCCTTTGGGCTGTGCCGAGGGTCCTGCAAAATAAGGATTCGAAGATAGTAAGCCCGGATCCATGCTATCGTGATGTCCGCTACGCTCCAAATTTGACAGAAATCTCGATTATGATATGGAGTATGGATTTCGTGCTTTTTCAATAATCAATCACCTCGCGTCTGGCAATTAAATCCAAAAAATAAATACTTACAAATTAATAATAAATCTCATTGGGTGGCCGAAAACGCTAGAGCATAAGTTTGAGCAGTGGTCCGGAACAACTTGCTTTTCAGGAATGAAGATGTTACATTCCGTCTAAAAATGGGAATAATGGGCTTTTCAAAAATAAATATCAAAACATTGGCGCTTGAAGAACTCCGGGAAATCTTAACAAAACACGCGTTCAAGAAGTATCGCGCCGACCAGATCTATAAGTGGCTGTATACTCATCATGCCCAGTCCTTTGAGGAAATGACCAACATTGCAAAGGTGGAGCGGGAAATGCTGTCGCAAATCTTCGACATCTCCGCTCTACGCATCATCAGGACCGAAACCTCTTCAGACGGCACGAGAAAGTTTCTTTTTCAGCTCGTCGATGGACATACGATCGAAAGCGTCCTGATCCCCGATGAGGACAGGCAGACGCTTTGCATCTCTTCTCAGGTGGGATGTCAGCAAGCATGCCGTTTCTGCCTGACGGGAAGCGGTGGCTTCACCCGCAATCTTAAATCCTTCGAAATCACCGGTCAGGTGCTCGAAATCTCGCGCTTTCTGGAGCAGGGAAAAACACGGGGAATAACAAACATTGTGCTCATGGGCATGGGTGAGCCGCTCGCGAATTTCGACGAAGTGGTCAAAGCGCTCAAGGTCATAACATCCGAAAACGGTCTGGGCTTCTCTCCCCGCCGCGTGACTGTATCGACCGATGGTCTTGTTCCGGAAATAGCGAGCCTCGGGAAATGCGGAGTAAAGGTTAACCTCGCCGTGTCTCTGAATGCGACGACTGATGAAGTTCGGGACAGGATCATGCCCGTGAACCGGCGTTATCCGCTAAAGATGCTTCTCGATGCTTGTAAGCGGTTTCCCCTAGAGCCGAGGCGCCGGATCACATTCGAATATGTGCTGTTAAAAGGGGTGAATGATTCTCCCGACGATGCGCAGCGGCTTGCAAAGCTACTGGGCGGCATCAAATGCAAAGTAAACCTGATCCCCTTTAATGCCTTTCCCGGAAGCGAGTTCAAAAGACCCGATGACGAGACACTACGGCGATTCCAGAAAACCTTGGTGGACCTTCACTACACCGCGCCGGTCCGGGAGTCGCGAGGAAGGGACATTTCCGCGGCGTGTGGACAGTTGCGCGAGAAGGATTCTGAGGCAAAAACAGCGGAAACAAGTAAAGCTTAGGTTCAATCCTTGCAGTTACCAGCAGTACGCACCCAATAAGGCAGAGGACCAAAACAGCACGGAATAGGCAGACAGCATCGCTGAAGCTTAACCACACAACTGATGCGGGTGCCCTTCATTTATCAGTGGCCGAATCGGGTAGGAGGCGGGATTACTCCCGCCGTCCTCCCACACCCACGTACGTGCCGTTCGGCATACGGCGGTTCCTGTCTTTCCGCTCTTTCGGTGACCTTGTCGCCTCCTGTTCTATAAGCACCTGACTTTACCTCGCGGATTCCGTCCGCTACTTCCAGCCTAGGCCCTCTTGCGGGGCTTGTGCTCAGTACAGATAGAGATTCGGTCTCGAACAGTCCGACAAGTTCGGCCCTTCATCCCGTTGGTGCGGGACTAATACGGCCTCTGCTGACTTCTACCGATCCATCTCAACACCTTACGATGTCGATAGCACATGGCAGAACGGCAGACCTCCCAGGGTAAGACGCATGACCTTCATCCCATATACCCGCCGCATCTACTTCCACACCTTCCGGATGGTTATCGGGCTTTGAGTCTTTATGCCCTCTCGCCCAAGTGTGGCTGCCTCATATGCGGTTTCTGTTCGTCAGGCCGGGACTTTGCTTACAGCTTCCTTCAGATTCCGGGTCGCCCCGGACACCCTTGCTGTTCGGCTAACGGTTCCTCCCATCAAGGCCCATAAAGGACTTTCACCTTCGAGTCGCCAGTCAGTTACCAATCTGACCAGCCTGTAAAATACAGAGCGTCATGCCTGGCATACATAACAAAGGACGAGAAACGGTATCGTCTCTCGTCCTTTTTTTATTTGTTGTTAAAATCTTCCCGGTCACTTATTACCCAATATCCCATTCACAACGCCGAGAAGGTCCGCTGTCTGGATCGGCTTGGGGATATAGGCGTTGGCTCCCAGGGCCATGCCGCGTTTGCGATCTTCCTCGGCACCTTCAGTTGTTATGATGATGATTGGTATGCTCCTATGCGCCGGGTCGTTCCGCACCATGGAGACGAGCTTCAGGCCATCCATGATAGGCATGTTAATATCGGTCAGGATGATGTCGAACTTCTGGGTCGAAAGCTTCTTAAGAGCATCGATGCCGTCATTCGCCTCGACGATCTTGCTTCCAGGTATGCGCTTTAGGGCAAAGGAAATCAACTGCCGCATCGTCGGAGAGTCTTCAACCACCAGAAAGCTATATTCGGGCATTTTCTAACCTCCGTTATTTTTCCTTGAGCAGGTCGAGAAAACTTTGAATCGTGGTGAGTTTACGCTCCGACTGCGAATAGAGCTTCGAGGAAAAGAGCGCCGTCGCCGCATGTCCAGCCAGCATGGAAAATAACTCATAATCGACGTTTGTGAACGACTGCTTCTGGACCAGGAGCTTGTAGATGGCGATGACACCGATGACATGCTCCTTGATCTTGAGCGGGATGACGACAAGGGGATGGAGATAGTCCACGCCCGAGAGGTCCGTAGGGTCTCCGTCACGATAAAAAGCCTCGCCGGCTTTCGAGACGCCGCCGATAATACCGTCACCAAGCTTTATGCTGGCCCGCGCTTCGGGGCCCATGCCTTCTTGGGCGACGATCGTCAGCTCGTTGGTCTTCTCGTCGAGCAGCATGATTGAGAACTCTTCGGCGCCGATCAGGTTCATGACAATTTCGAGAATGATCTTGAGAGACTCGTTGAAGTCCAGCGTGGAGTGCAGCTGGTAGCTTGCCACGTACAGGTTCGCGAGGTTGTTGTTCTCGGCTTCAACCTCAACATACCGGTGAGCGAAGTCCTTGTTCTCCTCTTCTACCTGCCGGTAGCGCTCAATGAGGCTCCGGTTTTCGTCCTCCAGAAACTTGATGCGGTCTTCGAGAGAGTGGAGCTTGTAACTGCCTTCCCGATCCGAGAACTTCGTCACCTCTTCAAACTGGGCGAGACGGTATCTGAGCTTCTCGTTCTCTTTCAGAAGCTCCTGCGTGAACTCCTCGCCTTTTTTGAAAACCTGGAGAAACTCTTCGACTTTTTTCGAAATCGACGCCGGTTCCTTTTCCATCATGCCCTCCAGCTTCTGCTATTCGTAAGACCGGTGCTTCCGCTTGATTCCCCGTTGCCTGAAATAGGCGGAATTTTTTTGAACGGAGAAACCACTGCTTGTCGTAAAAAAATCCTTGAATCGCAATCAATTATAGTCGAGTCCACAGAAATTATCAAGCAGATTTCTCCCTCCAGGCTCGTCAGCGCTGAGCGTTTTTCGGGTTACAGCGCGACAAAATCTCCACCGCCATTTTACCGAGCGGAAGCGCCTTGTCCACGACGCCCGTCCGGATGGCCTCCTGCGGCATGCCGAAGATCACGGCGCTTTCCTCGCTCTCGGCAAGGCACTGCCCGCCCCTCCGCTTGATGGCCACGACCCCATCGGCCCCGTCTTTGCCCATGCCCGTCAATACGATTCCCAGCGCTGCGGGTCCACATGCTTCGGCAACGGACGCCATCATACGGTCGGCCGACGGCGTATATTTGTCCTCGGCGGTGCGGGGACGGATGCCGGCTACGAGGCCCTTCCGGTCCCGCCTGATCTCAAGATGCAATCCCCCCGGAGCGATCAGCGCCGTTCCCGGCTCCACTCGGTCGCCTTCGGCAGCTTCTCGCACCATGAGCGCTGAAAGCTTGTTCAAGCGCTCAGCAAAACTCCGCGTAAATCCCGCCGGCATGTGCTGGGCTATGACGATACCTGCGCTGAGGTCTGCGGGCATACGGGTCAGTATCGCCTGCAGTGCGGGCGGTCCGCCCGTGGACGAGGCGATGGCGATCACTTCAATCGGCCCTTGGTCCCGTCTTGCCTCGTCTTCCTTGCGGGCAACCGGCAGCGCATGCTCCTGGGACAACAGGTCAATCGTCGACTTGACTTTCGACATTTCAAGATTGAGAACGACATGGACCTTATACAGCAGTTCGTCTCTGACGGTTTCGATGCTCCGGGAGATGCGCGATTCGGGTTTGGCTAGAAACTCCGCGGCTCCCAGCTCAAGGGCACGGAAGACGCTCCGGCTGTCGGACCGGGAGGAAAGGACGATCACCGGCGTGGGGCGCTCCTTCATGAGCCACCGTAGAAAGGTAAAACCGTCCATATTTGGCATCTCGAGGTCGAGCGTGATCACCTGCGGCGAGAGCCGGAGTGTCTGGGCAATCGCGTCCAGACCATCCGTGGCGTTGCCCACGACCTCTATCGCTTCATCATTCTCCAGCATCCGGGTGATCACTGTGCGGTTGTAGGCGGAGTCGTCAACCACCAGCGCTTTTATCCTATCCATAAGTCCTCTGCACACTTGCGCGAACTGCCGCTATCCGGTTTTGCTCCGAAACGGTTTCTGATAGACCATGTCGTTCTTCAGCGTACGCAGCACGAATGCGTTCGATATGTTGATCAGGGATTCGGAATGTCCCAGGAGCAGGTAGCCGCCTTCCCGCAACTTGTGGTAAAAGCTCTCGATCACCTTTTTCTTTGCTTCACGGTCGAAATAGATGATCACGTTTCGACAGAAAACCGTGTCCATGTTGTTGATCAGACTCGTTTTGTATGGATCGAGCAGGTTCAGGCAACTAAACGAGACCAGCTCCTTGACCCTGTCGATGATCCGGTAGTCGCCCTTCTCGTCACATACGAAATACTTCGCGAGCATTTCTAGGCTGGTTGCGCGAAAGGCGCTCTTTTTGTAAACGCCTTTGCGCGCTGTGTGCAGTACCCGCTGGTTTATATCGCTGCCAAGGATCTCGACGTTCCAATTGCGCCACCAATCCCCGGACTCGAGCAACAGCATGGCGATGGTGTACGGCTCTTCCCCGGTGGAACAGCCGGCGCTCCAGATCCGGAGCACTTTTCGGTCGGCGAGCGTATGGCGCAGCTCAGGAAGAATTTCAGCGGAGAAGGCCTGGAGCTGGGGACTTTCGCGGAAGAAATAGGTTTCGTTCGTGGTAAGATTGTCGACGAGGATGACGATCTCTTCCTCACGTTTCCGGTCGTACCGGAGGAAGTGATAATACTCCTCAAAATTTTTCAGACGGTGCTGCTCAAGGCGGCGCGAAAGGCGGCGCTCCAGGAGGTATTTTGATCCGTCATCAAAATAGATCCCACAGTAGTCGTGAATGAAGTCCCGGAGAAGCCTGAAGACGTCATCGGGCAGCGGAATTGTCTGCTCTTCGAACATTTATCTCCCTAGGGCCTCTTTGGATGCCTGACGCACAATCATGTCCGGGTCTTCATCGGCGATCTTTGCTAAAAGCGCATCAACCGCGGCCGATCGCTGCTGCCTCAGGGCTTCAATGGCCGTTTTGCGCACGCTCCAGTGAGGATCCGACAAACATGCAATAACGGCCCCCTGTAGGGACTCGCCATATCCGGCCAGTGCTATAAGCACGCTCTTCCGCACTTCGGGATCAGGATGACCGGTGAGCTTCAGGAGCGGTTTCCGGGCCTTGGGTGGGCTGAGCCTACCCAACACATCCACAATAGCCAAGAGGAAAATATCGGCTGCAGTCTCGAGATGCGCCACCAGCGCATCGACCGCCCGGTCTCCTCCTATTTCACCGAGTCCCCGGGCTGCCGCGGCCCGGACCCAGATGTCTTCATCATTCAGAAGCGGAAGCAGCGCGTCCCGCGCCCCGGATGTCCCGGTCCTGCCTAGCGCCTCTGCCGCGAGCATTCTCACCTCGGGGTCATCATCGGTAATCGCGAGCAGCAGCGAGCGCATGGCCTTTTCTCCGGTTGCAGTGGCCAAGGCTTGGACAACCGCTTTTCTCACAGCAGGCTCCTCATCCTTAAGCGAGAAGGCCAGCGCTTCGATAGCTCGTTCGCTCGAAAATTTTCCGAGCAGAAGCGCTATATTCCTCCGCATAAATGTATCGCGTGTAGAAAAATCCCTGATCAGACGGTCCAGCACCGACTCGTCTCCAATCGCGGCAAGGGCCTGAATGGCTGATCTCTGGACGCTTTCGTATTCATCGGCCAGCAGTGCAAGCAGCGGCACTGAAGCTTTTCTGCTCAGCAAGCGGCCTAGGGCAAGCGCTGCCGTGCTCCGCACATGACCATTTTCATCCTGCAACAAAGCGATCAGCGGATCTTCGGCGCCCGATGCGCCCATGTCTCCGAGAACCTGGGCAACCGACCGGCGGACGAGCGCATTTTCATGGGGGATATACTCCAGCAGCAGGGTGACGCTTCCGCGGTCGAGATATTGCAGCGAGTGTACAACGGGCTCCTCAAGCTCCTCTTCTTTCAGAAGCGCAAGAAGCTTTCGGATAGAACTTTCCTTTCCGCTCCAGCCGAGGAGGGTGATGGTGGACTTCAGTAGTTCGCCGCTGCTCGTGATGAGAATTTCCTCCAGAAAATCCACGGCCCGATCCGTCATCCCGGAGCGCACCGCGTCGATAATTTTCCGGCGTTCCGGCGCCGCACTCTTCCGGTAAATGGCAGCAATCGCGGCGATCGACACTTCGCGGACTATCCTGAGAGGATCGGCAAGGCTGTTAATCAGTGGTCCGATCGTTTCACCGTTCCCGATCCTGCCGAGAGATTCCAGAACCGGCTCCCTGAGACTGCTCCGGCTCAGCGCCGCGAGGAGCGGTCCCAGCGCCCTTTTATCGCCGATGGCGCCCAGCGCTTCCGCTGCCGCATAATCAAGCCAGCCCTGATCAGCGCGGGCGAGGCAGGCAATCAGGACGTCGACAGCCCTCGGGTCGCGGATTTTGCCGAGGGCCTCCGCAGACGCCACACGGACGTTCTCGTCGTCATCGGCAAGCCCGTTGATCAGCACCGGGACGCCGCGGGGATCCCTGATATCGCCGAGAATGTCGACGACGAACTTCCGCACATCGGGATCGGGCGTTACCACAGTCCGGAGAAGGCTATCGACGGCCGGACCGCCGATCTGGACGAGGGCCTCTATGGCGGAATTCCGCACACCGGCATTGTCGGGGGCATTCAGCGCCTGAAGCAACCCGTCAATAACGCGCGTTCCCCCAAGCGATACCAGCGCTTCAACAGCGATCTTCCGCACCCGCCAATCCGCGTCTCCCATCGCGCGGAAGAGCAGAGGCACTGCGTCGGCCCCCAGACGCCCCAGATCTACCGCTGCTTCGCGGCGTTCTTCGGCATCGCTGCTCACGAGTTTATTCCCTAACTGTTCAATATTCGGCATGTCCCGCCTCCTCCAGTGCCGAACGTTCCTGCTGGCTCAGAATTCTGGCGATATCCACGATAATGATGAGCCGCTCGCCCACCTTGCCCATGCCGCTGATAAAATCGGCATGTTCACCGGTGGCCGCTCCCGGGGGCGGTGCAATCTCTTTCCGGGGCACATGCAGCACTTCCTGAACGTAGTCCACGACGAGTCCCAGCAGCTCTTTACCTCGGTGCCTTACAACGGGGACAGCGCCCTTTGTAATCAGCATACGCATTTTTCGCGGCTCATTGTGGATCTCCGCTAGGGCAAAGCGCTTTCGCAGATCGACAATGGGAATGATGACACCGCGCAGATTGACTACGCCCTCGATGAACTCGGGCATCCGGGGAAGCGGCGTAATTTTGAGTGGACGAATGACCTCGGTAATTGCGTTGATATCCAGTCCGTATTCCTCGGATCCGACCTGGAAGGTCACGAGCTGTACAGTATCTTCAACGGCCGCTGCGGGTTTTTTTTCTCTTTGCATTGCGCTTTCCATGAGACTTGCCTCTTGACTGCGGACCCTGGTCTTTCACGTTCTAAATTTCTCGATTTCCTTCTTGAGCATCTCCGACTGACTGGCAATCACATCCATCGCGACATGCAGGCCAGAGGCCAAGTCCGCATTAGAGCGCGCAATACCCTTGATCCGTTCAATAGCCTTAACGATCATATCGCTTCCCGCCTGTACTTCGTCGGTAGCCCGGTTTACCATGCTGATCTTGCCGCTTATATTTTCCACGGCAACGGTGATATTCTTGCTTCCCTTAGTCTGCTCCTCCGTCGAGCCGGAGACAAGGCGCGTCAACTCACGCATTCGCTCCGCCGCGCGCGTGATTTGTTCACTGCCGGACTTCTGCTCCTGCGCGGCCCGCGCAATCTGGTGGGTCATCTCATTGATCTTATCCACAGCATCGCTCACTTGTCTTATGCCCCTAGACTGCTCGCTCGCCGCCTTGTTGATGCTCCTGCTCATGTCGCGGGACATATCGGCGCGCTCCCTGATTTTTTCGAGCGCTTCCCGGGTGTCGCGCGCAAGCCGCACACCCTCTTCGACGAGAGTAACCTCTTCCTGCATGACCCCGACAGCATCTCGCGTCTCTTCCTGGACGGAGCCGATCAACGTGGTGATTTCCTTCGTCGACACCGCCGTACGGTTCGCCAGTTCGCGGATCTCCGCGGCAACGACGGCGAATCCTCTGCCGTGCTCCCCTGCCTGCGCCGCAAGGATCGCCGCATTGAGCGCAAGGAGCGCGGTCTGGTCTGTGATGTCCTCGATCACGGTCAGGATGCTGCCGATGCTTTCAGCCCTCTCACCCAAGCGGTTAATCACATCCGCTGTGCGCCGCGCCGTGGATTCGATCCGGTTCATACCATCGATTGTCTTTTCAATGGAACGCATGCCGAGCTGCTGGGCATCGGCCGCAACAGATTCCGCCAGGGAAGCCGACTCATTCGCATGGCTTTCCACTTCCTTCACTGATGCGCTGATCTCCGACGCCGAAGCTGCGGTTTCCTCCGCGGCGGTGGAAAGGACCTCCACATTCTCGGCAATCTGGCGCACGGCCGCGGACATCTGGGTGATGGCCGCCGAGGTCTCCTCGATGGACGACGACAACTCGGTCATCGTCCGCGCGACCTCGTGGATCGAGGCCACCATCTCAATAACGGCGGAGGATGTCTGCTCCGAGGTCGTGGAGAGATCGTTGACGCTCTCTACGATCTCTTTGAGGGAAAAATGCATCTCATTAACCGATGACGCCGCCTCTTCCACGGATTCGGCCTGCACTTTGCTACCCGACGATATTTCCCCGGAAATCTCCTTGACCTCCTTCCAGACCGCGTCGGTCTTTCCGGCGGCTTCCCGCACGTTCGCGATCATCCCTTTGAGCCCCATGATCATGCGGTTTAATCCTCTCCCGAGCATGCCGATCTCGTCCACGGAGTTCACGTGGACGCTCTTCGACAGATCGCCGGATGCGACATTCGACGCTACGGCTACCGCCTCCGTCGTCGAGATGACGATCAATTTCCGCACCATCAGGTGGATCATTGCGGCTATTACGAGAATGATCACCAGACTGGTCGCCGATAGAAGCAGGACGATCCCGAGCGTTTCCCTGCGGACGGCTGTCCGCGAGAAACCCATGGTGACCGAGCCGAGTCGGGTGTTTCCTATTTTGACGTCGACCAACACCTCCAGTGGATCCAGTTTGTCCCGCGCGCGCGCCGCAAGGACGGACATATCATCGGATCGCTCCCGCTCCAGGAAGCTTTTTACTTCCGGGCGAGTCCTGTTGAAGCTCGTGTAGGCGTTGTTCAGAATCGCGTTCTCGGAATCTGCAACATAGGTATAGAGCATGTCCTGGGATTTGACCGCCTCAGCCACGAGACCGTCGAGAGCCATAAGGTCCCGGTGCAGAAGCGGATCCGTGCCGGCCCGCCCCAAGAACTGCCCCATCTCCCTGCCGCGTGTTTCCAGCGCCTTGTATTGTGCATGCATCATGATACGAGCGACAAAAATGGTTCCTATCACCATGATGACGGTAACAACACCGGTCATGGTGATCACGAGCTTGAGCCCCACGCTGGCGTCGATGGGGTCCTTGAAGGTCCGTATGAGCCTCTCACGAAAAAGCATTTTGCTTTTCTCCCTTATACCGGGGCTCCTTTCCCGTTCATTTTTCCCACAGCTTTCCGTATGCCGTCGTAATCGCCGTCCGTTGCCGGCGCGAAACCCGTATAGTCGGGATCGATCAGCGCAAGGAGTTCGCCCTGTTCCCGGTTCTTCCGGCTCAAGGCAAGGAGCACCTTTTTAAGCGCCGCCGCCGTCGGCCGGTCCATGGTCCGGGACACGCAGATATTGAATTCCGGAATCTCGATGGAGATCTTCAAGGTCGACAGGCCGCGGCCGATGAAGGCCTTGGCCGTGGATTCGCGGAGCCCGCCGGCGTCATATTCTCTCGCCAGGACGGCCTTCGCCACATCGTCGTGATGACCGAGGAAGGCATACGTCTGTAAATCATCAAGACCGATGCCGACGTCGGCAAGCATGGCGCGGGGAAAGAGTGAACTTGTGGTCGACAGCCTATCGCCGAAGGCGAACCGCTTGCCCTTGAGCTCCTCAATCCGCGAAAGGCCGCTATCCGCACGAACGACGATGACGGAATGCGTCGAAGGCAATCCATTCCGCAGCGCCTTGACGAGAAGCTCGACTCCGCATCGCTCTCGGGCCTCGATATAGGTCGTGGGTGTCAGGAAGGCAATATCCGTTTTACCCTCTTCGAGATCCTTGATCGTTCCGGCGAAGTCGGTAGCAATCAATAACTCGATCCTCCTGTCTATTGCCTTCCCGAGGTACTCAGCCAGAGGCGAGAACCGGCGGTGCATCTCCGCCGGCGATTCAAGGGGAATCACGCCCATCCTTAACGTGCCGCCCGGCGCATCCCTGTGCCTCTTCCCGACCGTCACCGTGGCGACTTCCTGTCCGAGCAGTTCCGACTGTTCACCGAGTGTCTTGATTGCGGCGATCATACCTTCCATCCTTTTCATATTCTGGCGGGGGATGTCCTGGATCCGCTCCATTGCTCCCGCGATCTGCTGGATTGCCTGCTGCTGCTCCCAAGTTCCGCCGGCAATCTTGCCCGACATGACGGTGACATTGTCGGCTGCAATGGCGATCTGTTTACCGCCCCGTCCCTGCTCCGTCATGGCGATCTTCACCCTGCGAGAAATGTCGCGCATTTCCTCGGCTGCGTGAAGAATCATCTCGGTCCCTTTGCTCTGGGCATGAGTCGCCTCGCTGATCTGGTGCGTCATCTGTTTCACATTCGAGACAGCCTCGGTGACCTGTTTGATACCACGGGCCTGCTCGGTCATCGCCCGTTCGATCATGGTGGCCATTTCAGCCGAACGGGTGGAACTGTCAAGGATCTTATCGAGGGCAGCATCGGCCTCGCGGGAGCGCCTGACTCCCTCGTCCACGGCCGTGAGGCTGTCGGACATTGCAGCCACAGCTTCCTTGGCTTCCTTCTGGACCGACGAGACGAGTTTCGCAATGTCTTGCGCAGAACCCGCGGTACGATCGGCAAGGGCTTTGATTTCCTCAGCCACAACCGCAAACCCCCGCCCATGCTCGCCAGCCTGGGCAGCGAGGATCGAGGCGTTGAGCGCCAGCAGGTTTGTCCGCTCTGTCACCTCGACGATCACGCCGAGGATCTTGCCTATTTCCTCGGAGCGCTTGCCCAGACGCGTTACCAGGCCCGAGTAGCGCTCCACCGCGATTTTGATCGCGTTGATGGCGTTCATGGTCTCCTCGATCGTGCGCACGCCCATGTCCTGTGCCTCCGCCGAGACCTTCTGCGACAGTTTGGTCGATTCCATCGCAGCCCGTTCCACTTCGCGGACGGTCGCTTCAATTTCGATTGCCGAGGCCGAGGTTTCCTCGGAAGCAGACGAGAGGCTGTCGACATGCTCTGCCACCTCGCGGATCGACGCGATCAACTGCGTTACCGACGTTGTCACATTCTCCACAGCGGACGTGAGTTCCGTAGTGTGGCGGGCGACCTCCTGGTTAGACGCGTTCATCTCAAGAATGGCCGAAGAGGTCTCCTCCGCGGAGGCCGTCAGACTTTCCGCGCTCTCGGCAATTGCCTGGATGGACGACGACATCTGAGTGACGGAAGCGGAAACATTTGACGCTGCTTCGACTTCAACTTCAGCGCTCGCCCTAATTTCACGGGAATCCACCGCTATGACGGGGCTCAACTCATTGATGCGCGAAGCAACGCCGCCCATCTCGATGATGAACTGTTCCAAACGCTCGATGAGGTAGTTTACACCCTCCGCGAGCTGACCGATTTCGTCGCCGCGCTCCGCGGTCACGCGCCGCGTGAAATCCTTCCGGTCTATCACATCCTTAAGGGCGCTCACTACCTGCTTGAGCGGAGAGGTGATCGTCCGCGTCACTGAAAAAAGCAGAAGTCCAGCCAGGAGGAGGAACATGAATAGATGCTCGATGATCGTACCAGCAGCATAGGATCTGAGCTTGCTGGCAAGGTCCGCGGGGTATACGGAGATCGTAATTTCTCCGAGCGTCGTACCACCCGACATGATCCGCGTCGGCCCGATTACAATACGGTTTTCAATCAGGTCCGGCCTAGCGCTGTGCACGAGCTGCCGTCCCTCGTGGTTTGCGATAATAACCTCCTGTCCGTCGGGGGTGTGTATGAAATTCTCGACCATATAGTGAAGACCGCTGTAGTCGTTCGTTATCAGATAGGGCGCCGATAGGTCCGCCATGAGCTGGCAGGACTGTTCGCCATGGCTGCGGGCATTGTTCAGGAACTCCCGCTTCTCCACGGAATACCGGTAGACACCGATCACGCTCATGGTCACAAAGATTCCTAAAAATATCAGGATGATGAGTCTCTGTCTTACACCTATTCGCACCGCCGCCTCCCGAGACAAGAGAAGACCAGACACCGGGCCAGAGCTTATGCTCCAGGCCGGTATCCGAACCTCCGTCTTCCGACTCCTGATTTTAAAACCTGAAACCTTGCAGCTCCGCGCGGAGCGCATCGGCTTTTGTCTTCAGCGTCTCCACGGCCATGTCCATCTCAACAGACACGTCGACCGTGTCCTGGGTGATTTTCTGAATGCGAGCGATGGCCTCGCTGATCTGCTGCGCCCCGAGATTCTGCTCCGAGGTAGAGCGCGCGACCTGCGCAGCCTGCATGGTGACGGACTCAACAGCATTGGCGATTTGTCTGCCGCCCGTGGTCTGCTCCTGGGTTGCCGTCTTCATTTGCCGCGTGATCTCACGCATTTTCTCAGCGGCCTGCACAATCCGCTCGCTCCCCCGCCGCTGTTCCTTCAGCGCATCGGCAATCTGTTCCACCTGATCGGCGACATTGACGGATGTCTCGGTAATCTGCGAAACGCCTTTGGCCTGCTCCGCCGTTGTTTTCTCGATAGCTCGCGCCGTCTCCGCGGCCTGCAGGGAGCTATCCGCAACCTGTTGAAGAACTTCGCTCGTCACATTCACGAGGGAGACTCCGGCGTCCACTGCCTTGAGCCCCCTTCCCATGGCTTGAACGCTCTCCGCTGTCTCTTCCTGCACCGACGCGATGAGGCTGACGATTTCCTGGGTCGATGCCGCAGTGCGTTCCGCAAGGTCCTTGATTTCCTCGGCCACAACGGCGAAGCCCTTGCCGTGCTCCCCGGCCTGCGCCGCGAGAATGGCAGCATTGAGGGCGAGCAGGCTGGTCTGATCCGTGACTTCGTCGATGACTTTCAGTATCTGGCCGATTTCCTGCGACCTCTTGCCAAGGCGGTTCACAATGGCGGCCGTGGCTTCAACGGCGGTCTTGATGTTCTGCATGCCCCGGATTGCCTCGTTGGCGGCGGTCATGCCGCGCTCCGATGCTTCGCGGGACACTTTTTCCGCCAGCCGCGCCGATTCGACGGCGCGCTGCTCGACTTCCTTGACCGAAGCACTCATCTCGGTAATGGAAGAGGAAGTCTGCTCCACAGATGTGGAGAGAGCGTCGGTATTTTCCGATACCTGCTTGATCGAAGCGATCATCTGTTCAATGGACGATGCCGTATCTTCAACGGACGAAGACAGCGCACCGGCATTTCTGGCGACTTCCTCGATGGAGGATGCCATTTGCGATGTGGAAGAGGACGCATCTGTGGAGGCGCGGGACATGTCCCGCGCGTTCTCGTCGACGCCCCTGATCGAAGCGGCCATTTCATTGACGATCATTGCCGTCTGCTCCGTGGATTCCTGCTGCACCCTCGCGCCCTGACTCATTTTTGATGCTGACCCGCTCATAAGCGTCATGGCATCGGACAGTCCGCTTCCCGTGGCGCTGATCTTGCGCAACGTCTCGCGAAGATTGGCCGACATAGTATTGATGGCACCGCCGAGATCGGCGATCTCGTTCTGCTGCGTTACCGAGACTTTCCGGGACAAGTCCCCCGCGGCTATCAGGCTGGCGGATTGCGACATCTCGGTGATTGGTCTGGTAATGGCACGGTCCATGAAGACAGAGATCAGGCCTATGGCGACCAGAAAACTGAGCAGGCCGGCAAGAAGAGACCACAGAAGCAGGCTCCTTACCTGGCGGTTCATTGCTTCTTCCCGGAGCGCGATCCGGAGCACCCCGATTTTTTTCCCCTCGACGTTCATCAGCGGCACAACCTTTTCATAATGTCCGCCCAAGTCGTCACGGTAGGACTGGACCCGGGGTACTGACGCCTCCAGTGCCCGCTTGGTCGCTTCATCGCTCAACACGACGTTCTCCCGGGCCCGGTCTCCGGCATACAGTACCCTGCCTCCTGTATCCATGATCATCGCTCCCGAGAGATCCTTGTCCGCTTCCATCAGACCACGCAGCCGGTCTCCCATGCCCTCGAGCGAGTTCAAGGGCCGGCCAGATCCCAATGTTCTTGCTAACGTCCTGCCTGATTTCTTCGGAGAGCGCCGTTATCCGGGCAAGAAGCGATTCTTTGTACCGGTTTGTGGCTTCGTAGGTATTCACCAGAGCATTCACCAGCATCACCAGCAGAAGAATGCCTCCGGTAACGAGTATAACTTGCGTTTTCAGTTTTTTTGCCGACAGTAACGTCATTTTAACACCCTCGTCGCATTGGAAAGCAAGTCAAAGGGAACCTTGATTCCCATGGTCTCGGCTTCTTTGAGATTCAGAACCAGCCGCATGAACTTTGGCACTTCAAGGGGAATCCCGATGGGCTTCTCTCCCCGGAGAAGCCGTGCTGTCATTCTTGCCGCCGTTTCGCCCTGTTCCGTAAAACTCGGTGCAAGACTCAGGACCACCCCGTGTTTCGTCTTTCCGCCGAGCAGGCTGATCGTGGGAATTTTTGCGGCATGCGCATTCTGAACGACCATGTTGATCGCCTCATTCACGACTGCGCTTACCGAAATAAACACGGCATCGGCCTTTCCGGCAAAGGCCAGCCTTTTAATGTCACCCGATTTTTTTTACCGGCATCTTCACCGTTCGGAAGCCATACTGACTCTCAAGCTTGGACAGTTCCTGGGCCTGACGCACGGAATCGGGTTCCCGCTCAGCATAAACAATGGCAAGCCGGGTAAAGGGCGTCAGCTTTTTCAAGTACCTCAGCAGGCTCGTTATCGGCACCTTGGAGCTGATGCCGGTGACATTTCTGGCCAGGCAACCGATTGCAGCAGGATCATAGACAGCGGCGAAGACCAGCGGGATACTTTTCGTTTCCCTCACGGCGGCCAGCGTCTCCGGACCAGACGCGCCGGCAGGCGAAGTCGACTTCTTGTTCGAGTTGGCGCATCTGGAGAGCAAGATCGCTAAAAGGAACCGTGCCGACACAACAGTGGCAAGCCGGGGCTTCGTCATCATTCCCATACCCCGGTGCCTCCTCACGTCTCGCGCAAATTCATGCGCCCTGATGCCCAACGGCCTTTTCCAAGTCCAGAACGATGTACAATTTTTCGTTCTTGCGGACAATGCCTCGAAGAAGTTCTCCGCCGTGCTCGATATTTTCCGGTGGCGGTTTGATTTCATCCTCCCTGATTCTGTGCACACCCGTTACCCGGTCAACGATGAGCCCTACATCTTCCTCGTCAGGACTGACGACGATGATCCTCGACTTTTCGTCGCGGTCGCCGGGCGTGATGCCGAGGCGTATGCAGAGATCGATGACTTGGGAGCATAGTGCCCTAAGCGAAATCACGCCAGGAATATAGTTGGGCGTGTTCGGTACCATCGTCAATTCCCTGCGCTTGAGCACCTCCCTAACACTTTCTACCATGACGGCATATTCCTCGCCGCCGAGCCGGAAGGAGAGAATCTCAATCTCCTGTACCGGCGCTTCGACGGGCTCGTCGACTATTCCCGTGGATGCCGCATCAGCCGCCTGCGGTTCGGCGGAACCCGTTTCTATCGTCGCCTGCGGCGTGTGCACAACCTCTGTTGCGGGCAGGCACGCCTCGCTATCCAGGGGAGTGTCTCACCAATCGCGCTCGTCTGTTGCTGAACGGGCTGCGGCTCGAGCGGGCCGCGCCTGCTCCAGCTTCTGCTGAGAGCGCTCTTTTTCTGCTGCCTTTTTTCGAGCTGCAAGAATATCCATGTCGCTGACGCTCCTCTCTCGAACCTCTGAGAGCACATGTCAATAAGGAAACCTCTGCTTGCCCCGCCCTATTCCCTGTCCCGGACGACGTTTTCTATGATCTCAGACCCGATGGATTGCGCTTCCCGTCCGAAACCTTCGATTAGCGCGTTGCCCGCGATAATATTGATACGGCGGGGTATCCCGCCGGAGCATCGGTACAGAAGCTCAATTGCTCCGCTTTCGAAGAGAGGCGCTTCCCGTCCGGCGACCCGGAGCCGGTGCAGCACGTATGCTTCCGTCTCCTCGCGGTCGAGTGGGCCGAGATGGTACTGCATGCCGATACGCTGCCGCAAAGCCTTGTACGGTTTGCGGTTCAGTCGCTCACGGAGTTCGGTCTGCCCGATCAGCGCAATCGCCAGGAGGTTCCGGTTGTCGAGCTGGAAATTGGTCAGCAGCCGCAGTTCTTCGAATGTCGCCTTGCTCGGAATGAGCTGTGCTTCGTCGATGATGATGACCGGCCGCTTACCCGCTTCGTAAATCTCATAGAGCTTCGCGTTGATCCCTTCAAGAATCCCGTGCCGCTGCTGTGTCAAGTCGTCCATGCCCAGTCGCAGAGCCACCATATGCAAAAGCTGGGATGGCGAAAGCCTCGGGTTGATGATCAGCACCGGATGAAAGCTCCCATCCAATTCGTCGATAAAGGCCCGGGAGAGCGTGGTCTTGCCCGATCCTATCTCGCCGGTCAGAAGAACAATGTCCTGCTCCTCGACGGCATGATAGAGACGCGCCAGCGCCTCCGCATGCTTGCGGCTCTGGAAGAGGAACCGCGGGTCCGGTGTTTTATTGAACGGCTTTTCAGCAAGTCCGTAAAATTCTTCGTACACGGCAAAATCAAGGGACAGAAGACAGACGACAGATGCAGGTTTCCGGCATTGTCTGATTGCTGGCTTCCGGCTCTTTTTCTCCCATCCGCTGTTTACTGCCTGACAACAGCGGTTTTCTTCAGCGTCCCGTCGATAAGCGATTCGACATCCAGCACGAGTACCACACCCCGGCGATCGCCCAGTTCCGTGGCGCCAGCAATACCGGGTATATCAGCCAGGCGTTTCCCCAGAGGTTTGATCACGATCTCCTGCTGATCACGAAGGCTGTCTACGATGATGCCGAGCCGCCGTTCAGCGAGCCCGACGAGAATAACATGAAAAGAATCGCGTTCGCCTTGACCGGCGAGGTTGAAAACGCGCGAGATGCGAAGCAGGGGGATCGTATCATCCCGAACAGCCATGACTTCCCGTCCTTCGACCGTCTCTATCTGTCCGGCGGTTGCCTGTTGAATCTCGAGCACCGAGCTGAGCGGGATGGCAAAGGTCTGGCCGCCAGACTCGACGACCAAAGCCTTGATGATGGCCAGAGTTATGGGGAGCGTGAGGGCGAACGTCGTTCCCTCTCCGATTTCCGATCGGATGTCGATCATGCCGGACAGCTTGGACACATTCCGCTTTACCACATCCATTCCCACTCCCCGTCCCGAAATCTCCGTCACCCGGTCACGGGTCGTGAAACCGGGAAGAAAGATAAGATCAAAAATCTCCCGGCTGTCATGCATGGGATCGAGGCCATGGTCCGGCGCTAGTATCCCTTTTTCCACAGCCTTGGCTGCAATCGCGGCAGCATCCATGCCTGCCCCGTCATCCTCGACGGTGATCACGACATGGTTGCCCTTCGGAAACGCTGAAAGCCGCACGCGTCCCTGTTCCGGCTTGCCCAGCTGTCTTCGGACGTCCGGTGGCTCGATGCCGTGGTCAATGGCGTTCCGGATAAGATGCATAAGGGGATCAGCAAGATCCTCGATCATAAGCTTGTCCAGTTCCGTGTCCTCGCCGTGTACCTCAAGCCTGATCTCTTTTTGAGCTTCTTTGGCGTACTTTCTGACAAGCTGGGCAAGTCGAGTGAAAATCTGGCCGAGGGGGACCATCCTCACTTCAAGAATGCCTTCCTGGAGTTCGTTGAGCTTTCGCTCGAGGCCCCGCTGGGCCTTATGTAGATCGACGGACAGCCCGGTGAAGCCCTGCATCACCCTGAGTTCCTTGGAGATTCTGGCGATGATGTTTTTAATCAGGTGCATTTCCCCCACGACGCTCATCAGACCGTCGAGCTTGTAGATATCGACACGGACCGTGTGACTGATAGATCTGAGCATGCCCTCTTCTGTTTTTGGTTCCTCGTTTTTCCGGCTTTCGGTATAAGCAATCTTTTCGATGTTCACGTTCGGCATGGCAACCGCTGATGCCAGTCTGCCCTGATCCTCCTCCGTCCCGAGGACGATGGAAAATCCAATACCAGCCTTGCCCGCCGTTGGAAGTGTACAGATGATCTCACCGTGTTTTTTTAGCGTTGTGTTGAGGTCCTTGATTCCCGCTTCGAAATTCGAAAGATCGAATTCCGCCTTCAGCATGTAAAGATTTCTCTTCTCGCGTATGCATTCGCGGAGACGGTGTTCCTCGTACTCAGTCAGCACCTGCAGAATGCCACGATCCAGGTTGATCTGATCTGCAAACGAGCGGTCGACGGGGGTTGACGGTTTTGCCGTGAGAATGCCGCCAATGCGACTCAGAGCCGCTGAAATATCCTCGAATGGCTGCTTTCTGCCGGCCTGTTGAACTAGCCTTCCAAGCAGGGCCGTGGTATCGGTAAGTACATCGGCTGCGTCATGGCTCAGGCCCACCTTTCCGAGACGGAGTTCGTCGAGAAGAAATTCAAGCTTGTGTGAAAGCTCCGTCGGTTCCTTGAACCCGAACATGCCCACGAGGCCTTTGAAGGAATGGACCGCGCGGAACAGGGCATTCACCTGTTCGGGGTCGCTTCGGCCCGCAGCCTGCGTGGTTTCCAGCGCAAACAGGGACGCGTTCGCTGCTTCCAGAATGTCCTCAGCTTCAGCAAGGAACTCTTTTATGGGCCGATCGGATTTCATTTTAATCGCTGCGCTCCATAGAGAGTCGGTAATGTTGCATTGCCCGTCAAAAAGTTGGTTTTTCCGCTTTTCATCGTCGACACCGCGGTTTCGATCCTCAGTCCGTGAATCGCGTGGAGTCTACTTCCCGGCCAGTGCCTGCGAGACCACAGATACCAGCTCTTCCTTTTTGAACGGTTTGACGACATACCCGGCGGCGCCGAGCGCCAAGCCGCGTTTTTTGTCTTCCTCGGACTTTTCGGTACTCACAATGATGAGGGGGATGTCACGGTAGGTTGGATTCGACTTTACGTAACCGATCAACTCCAGGCCGTTGATGTCCGGCATGTTAATATCAGTGATGATCAGATCGAAACGCCGGGTGGGCAGTGTCTTGAGCGCCTCGAAGCCGTTACCTGCCTCTATAGCGAAGAAACCGCCGGCTTCCTCAAGCGCAACCCGAATCATGGAACGAATGGCTTTGGAGTCTTCAACGACCAGGACATTCTTCATTTTCTCTCCTTTTGGAGTTCGGCAAGACGCTTTTCAAGCAGCGCTTTCTCGAGGGCCATGCCCGCCTGGTTCATGAAGATCTCAAGCGTGTCAATCCCATGGATAGGCTTTCGCTCGGGCAGATTGTCTCCATACACGATCAGGGCAACCTTATCGTCCACAATAAGTGGTATCGCAAGCACCATATCAGGCATGGCTCCGCCGAGTTCGGCGGCAAGATAGGAATTGCTTTCGCTCTGCTCAAGATGGCCGACGTAACTACGCCGGGTCTCGATGACGGAGCGAAACAAGGAAGGCTTGCTCAGGGGAATCTTGATGTTCCTGACGACTTGGTCCGCGGAACGGCCTTTGAGTTCCATGCCGAACTGGCCGAGACCACGCACCTCATCCTTCTTCACCATAAACAGGATCGCGCGGTTCACCACCTCGCTTGCATACCGCAGAATAAGAAGCGTCACCTCGGCCGTGGCGGTCGGAAAACGAAGCTCGTCAAACATGGATTTGAGAGCACGGATCTCCCTTCGCGGCTCTTCGTTTTCGATGCGGGTGCGGAATTCCTCCTTGGCAGGTTCGGAGCTGACAGGGGGGAGGGTACTGCGGGTTTCGGCGCCGGTGTTGCGACGGCAGGGCGAGGGACAGGGGGAGCCCCGTGCGTCTTCCCGTCCTTCCTTTTCTCATCGAGGATCCGCGTTCCCTCCATGAGAAGATACTCGGCGCTGATGCCGGACTTGAGAAGGAACTCCTGGGTATCGATCTCAATCTTGTCCTTGTGCACGATTTCACCAAGTTCAAAGTTGAAGAAGCCCTCTTCCCAGGCAAGCAGATCGTAGATTATCTCCTCGATCTGTTTGCGAACAACGGTCTCGAGCGTTTGCGCGGAGACTGCTCCCATTTCGACGAGGATCATGCCCAGCGGAGTGTCTGCCTCCCGTTTCTGAAGGGCCAGGGCCCGCGACAGAGCGGCCTCATCGAGCATACCTTGCGAAACGAGAATATTCCCGAGGGAGTCGCGGATGCTGTCGCTCGCAGCCTGGGTCACCTGGCCATTCTTGAAAACGACCATGCCCGTGCCCTTGCGGCTGCGCACGACCAGAGTGCCCGTTTTCTTGCTCAAACTGATAATCTGAAAGATATCCGGTAAGGCAAGATCTTCCAGTCTGCCGACAAGGCTCATGCAATCTCCCGAATAAGCATAATCGCTGAAATTATATCAGTTTAGGTAAAAAATGTAAAAGATTAATTCATCAGTTAGGCCGGGTGTAGGGCGGATCAGGTCAATGCAAATCGGGCAGTGGAGACGCCACCCCCGCATAGGCGGTGCATTTCGCGGAAACGGAAAGAGAGGCTAACGAGGCCCGCTGGTACTTGCCGAAATCGGGGTGTCGGCCCGGGCCTGCCAATCCCCTCCATGACCAGCCCCGGGGAGGGATATTATGCACTCCGGTAGTTGTCGTACTGCAGTTCGATTCCAAATTCCTTCCCTTTTAAAAGCTGGATCACGGTCTGTAGGTCATCTCTGCTCTTTCCCGACACGCGGACCTGGTCGGCCTGAATGGATGACTGCACCTTTATTTTGGAGTCTTTGATCGCTTTTACGATCTCCTTGGCCTTGTCGGTCGGGATGCCCTGTTGCAGCGTAAGGCGCTGCCGCACTGTTCCGGCAAGGGCCGCCTCCACTTTACCGTAGGAGACGTTTTTTATCGGCACACCGCGTTTTACCAGTTTGTTCTGAAGAATGTCAATAACGCTCTTGAGCTTGTAATCGTCGTCGGACACGACCACGAGCGCGTCCTTTTCCTGGGTTATGTTAGACTTGCTGCCCTTAAAGTCAAACCGTTGGCCGATTTCCTTCATGGCCTGGGTGACCGCGTTCGTCACCTCGGCCATGTCGATTTTTGAAACGATATCAAATGAATTTTCCGTAGCCATGGATCCCTCCTGGAAAACCAGCATAGTTGAGACAGCATACGCAAATGGGAATCACAAATACTTTTTTAGGCTTCCTATTATCCCCTGTTTTCCATCTCCTATCCACTGTTTACTGCTCTATAACTTCTGTACCTTTCGGGATTTTGAAGGTGAAGAGATTTTTATCAAACGTAGCGCCGTCTTCTTCCTGAGCAAATACAATTTCCGTTATGTTTCCTGATTTATCAAAGATCGTGATACTCGTTATGCGGCCATCCGTGTCGGATGCCAAGCTCAGCTTCTTCATGGCTGCCCCCGGCTTCTTTGGGAAGAGTTCCAGCGATCGGGGTGTTTCAGGGTCAGGCTGAAGCACATCGAAATCATCGCGTATATGCGCTGCTCCGAGAAGAAATGCCACGGGAATATTCGCGAGCTGAAAATCCGTAAAGGTCTTTTTGATCAATTGATCGTTCTTTTTTGAATAGAACAGCGCCGCTTTACCGTCGATCAGGAGCACCTGCCCGTTCGTATAATTGAGCCGGAGCTTTCCCGGTTTTTCTATCCAGAGCGTACCATCGAATTTCTGCGTCATACCCACAGCCTTGAGACGGTTTTTCTGCGTCACCTTAGCAGTCAGCGTTTTCAAAGTGCCGTAGTGGTTCTCCACGGAGGTGACGACTTCCTGGACTGACTGGGCTTGTGCCGGCAGCACTGACGAGAATGTGGAAAAGGCCAGGAAAAAAATGATCAGCACCAGGGGAGCTCCTTTATTTTCCTTAACAATACACTTCAAGGGTATGTCCTTTTTTTGCTTTGCTCTACATCAGGCAGGGGACTCTGTCCGTCCTGCTCCAGGTCTTTCTTGACATTATCGATGTCTCAGATTATCATGGACAAGTCTCGGAGTCAACTTGAATGACGGGACTCACCTCTCGGAACAAACATCCATCATCAAGCATTGTTTACAGGTCACTCATGAAACCGTCCCCCCCGATCACTGATTCCGAGATTCATCAGATCCTGCGCAAGGTCTTTGGTTTCGAATCATTTCGTCCGAATCAGGAAGCCATCATAAAAAACATTCTGGCGGAAAGAGATGTCTTCGCAGTCATGCCCACAGGCGGCGGGAAATCCCTATGCTACCAACTTCCCGCGCTTCTGAGAGAGGGGACAGCGGTCGTCATAAGCCCCCTGATATCCCTTATGAAGGACCAGGTCGACGCGGCCAGGGAAAATGGTATCGCGGCCCTGTTCATGAACAGCTCACTTGACCAACAGGAGATGGCGGATGCCTATCGCAAGCTTACGACCGGACTGATTAAGCTCCTCTATATCGCTCCGGAACGGTTTGCCCTACCGCAATTCCTTAAGACATTAAAGAGCATCCCCCTCTCGCTTTTTGCCATCGATGAGGCGCACTGCATTTCGGAGTGGGGCCATGATTTTCGTCCCGACTATCTCGCGCTTTCAGCTATTCCCTCCCTCTTCCCCGATGTCCCCGTCGCCGCCTTCACTGCCACGGCCACTGAAATAGTCCAGACGGACATTATCGGAAAAATCGGACTCAGAGCGCCCTACATCGTACGCGCTTCCTTCAATCGTCCAAACCTCTTCTACCAGGTTGAGCCCAAGTCCGAAATCCATCAGCAGCTTCTGGAATTTCTAAAAGACCACGAGGAGGAGTCGGGAATCATTTACCGGACGACGCGAGACACGGTCGAAGCAACAGCGACTTTTCTCGCCTCTCACGGCATTAAAGCTCTTCCCTATCACGCTGGCCTATCTTCTAAAGATCGGGAGAAAAACCAAGAGGCATTCAACAAGGATAAAGCCGCCGTGATCGTGGCGACCATTGCCTTCGGCATGGGCATTGATAAATCTAACGTGCGCTTCGTGGTCCATGCCGACCTTCCCAAGCATATCGAAGCCTATTACCAGGAAACCGGACGAGCCGGACGGGACAACGAACCGGCACATTGCCGGCTTTACTTCAGCAGGGGGGATATCCCGAAGATCCGGTATTTCATAGACCGGATGCAGGACGAACATGAGCGCGCCATCGCCCTGGAGAAGCTAAATCAGACAGTGCGATTCGCGTCTCACAACGTTTGCAGGAGAAAACAGCTTCTTTCCTTTTTCGGAGAAACCTACGCGGCGAGCAATTGCGGCGCTTGCGATATATGCTCAGGCAGCCGCGAGCAGATTGACATCACCACAGATGCTCAGATTGTGATGTCGGCAATCGCTCGGACCGGCGAACGATTCGGCATCGGCCATATCGTTGACATCGTTATCGGTGCCGACACTAAACGAATCAAAGAACTCGGCCACGACGGCATCAAAACCTATGGCGCTGGAAAACACCAGGACAAAAACCACTGGCGCTTCATCATCGATGAGCTGCTTGCGCAGGAGCGTATCAGACATGACGGGGATCGATATCCAGTGTTAAAATTCACCCCGAAGAGCGCTGCCGTCCTTACAGGATCAGAGCAGGTATTGGGACTCAAGCGGGAAGAAAGAAAGGCGCTTGACCGAAGAAAGAAAATTGCTAAATCGGGGAAATTCGACGTGGCGCTTTTTGACAGGCTCCGCGCTGTCCGCAGAAAAATTGCCGATGAACACGGCATGCCGCCCTACATCATTTTTTCAGACAAGACTCTTCATGAGATGAGCAGGCGCTTTCCCGCGACAGCTTCGGAAATGAGGCAGGTTTCAGGTGTGGGAGACGTCAAGCTGGAGCGGTACGGCGAGGCTTTTATGAATGAGATACGGTCCTATAGGAACGGCGCGGCTTCGGAGAACAGTGAATGACAGACTCCTGAGAAATCTTTGTCGCGCTTTTGACGTCAATCCGCCTACCCCGACACTTCAGCAACAACCGTGGGCTTGTCCGGAATCTTTTGTGGAACCCTTTCTGGCTTCGTGAATGTTTGTTCAGTCCAACCTACGAATTATCTGCTGTTTCTTATTTACATGTCCACAAGGTATATAGTCTCTCCGGACTTCCCTCTTCAACCAGTACCAGAAATTCACCGCCTCTCTGCCTGGCAACGAGAACGCCATAATCCTTGAGATTCATTGCCGACGCTTTTTTCGCGGCTACACGCCAGACTTCGTCCAGGGACTGCACATACGCAATCTTCCTTTCGTTGAGGTGACGCCGAATATCGCTGCGCAGCCGCACAATGTGAACATGCAGTTGATCCTGATTTCGCGACCTTGCGGGATTGACCACCAGCGCAGTGCTGGTTTCCTCTCCGGTACGCTTCAACGCGGCATCCCAAGCGATGCGCCATATCCCGTCAGGTCTTTGCGAGTCCTCGACCCCAGCAATCCGTGCTCGGGGAATCACGAGACCGTGCATAAAGCCTTTAGGGCAGCCGCACATTTTCCTGTCGCGGATAACGACGTATGCCGCTGTCTCTTCCCATACTTCAGTTGTTTCTTTGCAGCCACGACCCTTCGCGCAGGTGCTTTCGACTCGTGGCGAGAGGCACTTACTGCAGTAATCCGACGCATGTATGTCGAGACAGTCTGTGACGATGTTTAGGAGCGTGTCACGTGATTCAGCCGATGCGGTACGTACCGAGACTAATGTGCCAGTGATGAGCAGGAAGCACAGGAAGGTGGCAAGGAAGCAGCGGGGTCTAAAGATGAGCAAGGCGAAACCTCGTGGCAACCACAATGCAGCGAATGTTATCTCCCACATCCTTAGCCGGGACGTGAGATTTTGTTAACAACAGACACGGCTTCTTGAATTCAGCTGGCAGTTTCGTCTGAATGCGTGAAGCCCAACGCGTCTCAGCGCGTTAATTTCTTTTTTATGCGTTAAACTGTGCTCATCCGTGGTTACGATTGCCGTTACCAGAATCATATGATTTATTCATCCAGATCCCTCACGGTCCCGTCCATGTTTTTCCTGATGAGGACTTCCCGCGGCTTGGCGCCGTCCGCCGGCCCCACAATGCCGTCTTCCTGCATCATCTCGATCATGCGTGCCGCACGGTTGTAGCCCACGCGCAGCCTTCGCTGCAGGAATGATGTGGACGCCTGACCGTTCAGCTGAACCAGTTCGACAGCGCGGGCGTATAGTTCGTCGCGCTCGCTATCTTCTACTTCCGCAACCTGCGCTTCGACCACTTCCTTGACCCGCTGCTGCAGGAGCTCATAGTTCGGCTTCCCCTGCTTTTTGATAAATTCAACAACGCGCTTGATCTCGGCCTCGGACACGAAGCAGCCGTGCACGCGGACGAGGTGGGCCGAGCCCGGGGGCTGGAAAAGCATGTCGCCCATGCCGAGAAGGTTCTCGGCGCCATTCGCATCGAGGATTGTGCGCGAATCGGTCTTGGATGAAACCTGGAAAGAGATCCTGGCCGGGAGATTGGCCTTGATAAGGCCGGTTATCACGTCCACACTTGGCCGCTGTGTGGCAACGATGAGGTGGATGCCCGCAGCGCGAGCCATCTGGGCAAGGCGCATGATCGAGTCTTCGACTTCGCGCTGCACTGTCATCATGAGGTCCGCAAGTTCGTCGATGATTACGACGATAAAGGAAAGACGCTCCGCCTCGGGCACGACTTTGTTGAAAGACTCGATGTTCTTCGATCCCTTTTCCGCAAGCTGTCGATACCTGCGCTCCATCTCGGCGACCAGCGCCCGAAGCGTCTCCGCAGCTTTTTTGGGCTGGGTGACCACGGGCGAGAGAAGATGGGGAATATCGTTATAGAGCGTAAGCTCGAGCATCTTGGGGTCCACCATCACGAGCTTGACCTCGTTCGGCCGTGCATTATACAGGAGCGCCAGGATGATGGAGTTGATTGCAACGCTCTTGCCCGACCCCGTGGCGCCCGCCACAAGGAGATGGGGCATCTTGTCGATGCTGCTGACCACGGGTGCGCCGAAAATGTCCTTGCCGAGCGGGACTTTCAGTCTGGACTTGTGTGCCTGATACTCGGGCGATTCGATAATTTGGCGGAAATACACGGTCTCGCGCGTGTTGTTCGGCACCTCGATCCCGACAGCGGCCTTGCCTGGCAACGGAGCGACGATGCGCACGCTTCCCGCCTTCATGGCAAGAGCTAGATCGTCGGCAAGGTTCACGATCTTGCTCACCTTCACACCGGGCGCGGGTTCGAACTCGAACATGGTGACCACGGGGCCAGGATAAACCTGCGTGATGCGTCCCTCGATGTCAAAGTCCTGAAGCTTGCGAGCAAGCAGCTCGGACTGGGCAAGCATATCTTCTTTCGATGTTTTTTTCATCGCCGACGGCACTGGGTCGAGGAGATCGGGAGACGGGAGACGGTAGGAATCTTTGCCGCCCTTTCCGTCGCCTGCCCCCATGAACTCGAAGCTCGCCTGAACCGCCTTGACCGGCTTTTCTGGTTTTATGAATTTTGACACCGGCGCGACAGGCGGTTTCTGCTCATCCACGATTTTCGGCGGTTCCTTGGGGGCGACCGGCCGCTGTTTTGCCTCCCGAGCTTTTTCCCGCCTGCCCTGGTAGACCGTGACGAGGATGTCGAGATGCTCCGACAATTGCCTATACATCGTTCGGAGCCATGCAAGCACCTTGAGCGGAGAGAACGGCGTGAGCATCATGAGCGAAACAGTGATGGCGGTAATCGTGATGATATACGAGCCTGTGACGGAAAATCCTTGTATGAGCAGATATGCGAAGAGGCTGCCGAGCATACCGCCCGAGGGAATGTTTTCTCCAAGGAGGCGGACCGTTTCTCCCTGGAGCCCAAAAAAAGCAGCTGTTGAAAAAAAGAGGACGAGGCCTCCGATTTTTTTTAGGTGGGGATGGTGCGGTTCTCTACCGAGAACATAGAACACCGCAAAACCGAGGAAAAGGAAAGCAATCAGATAGGTCGTAACGCCGAAGAGACGAAGGAGAGCGTCCGAGAGGTAAGCGCCGATAATGCCGATATAATTCTTAATTACCGCATTCGTGCCGGTCACGCTGAAGCAGGGGTCCGTCGCGCTGTAGGAAATCAGGCTCAGGATTATTAGCAGGCCGGCCGCAAACAGGAGCAGCCCTACCATCTCGTTCCAGTGTTTATGTTTTGTCGCTGATACAGCCATAGTCTCCTGAAGAGATCAAGCCGTCATTTACTTCGAACACGCCTGCGATGTGCCAAGTGGTGGCATAAGCTCATAAAGTTAATATATCTTATAAGTGGACAAATGTCTACTAATAAAATCTGTCTAGGGCGGAAATGCTTCGATTAAAATCTCCAACAAAGGACACCCAAATAAAAAAAAGGCCTGCTTGACCCCCTCCTCGCGCTACTCGCTTAGCAGGGGGGAATGCACGGGCAAGGGTTCAAAGATTATCAATGTTCACCTCTTGCCTTTAATTTTAACTCCGACTGCTGAAGTCACCCTGCTGAGTGATGGATAGAATTGCCTTGTTCAATGGTGGACATTATTTCACAAAGAATGGATGAATTCAAGATGTTTTAAGGTATTCGTGCCGGAAGACTGCGCTGTGAGCGCAGGCGAGCCTAGACCCGCACCACGATTTTTCCGAAGAAGTGCCTGCTCAGGAGCTTCTCATAGGCTCTTTGAACTTCCTCAAAGGAGAATACCGAGTCTATAACGGGCCTGAGCTGAAGAGGCAGGAGTTTGAGATATTGGAAAACAGCGGCTTTCGGTCCCACATAGACACCGTGGATTCTGAGATTCTTGCCGAAAACGTAGCGAAGACTCAGAGGAACCTCATCGCCCGATGTGGCTCCGAAGGTAACCAGTGTACCACCCCGTTTCAGGCAGGTGAGGGATTTATTGAACGTGGCCGCGCCCACGTGGTCCACTGCGATATCAGCCAATTCCCCGCCGGTGATGCGCTTGACCGCTTCCTCTACATCCTCTTTTCGATGGTTGATGACGTAATCGGCGCCGAACGCCTTTGCCTTTTCGATCTTCCAATCGTCTCCCACCGTCGTTATGACAGTCGCCTGAAACAGCTTCGCCACCTGGATGAGGGCCGTGCCCGCGCCGCTTCCCGCAGCATGAATCAGCACCGTATCGCCCTGACGAATCTGCGCCCGCAGCACCAAGGAATTCCACGCCGTTGTGTAGGTAATGCCGAAGGTTGACGCTTCCTCGAATGAGAGGCCGGCTGGCTTGTGAAAGATGTTTTCCGCCGGTGCCTTCACGTATTCCGCGGACACGCCGTTCTCGATGACACCGAGAAGGGAAAAGCTGTTGCACTCATTGTCACGCCCACTGAGGCATCGCTCGCAGCGCCCGCACGAAAGGCCGGGAAAAACGATGACTTCATCCCCGGGCTTGACATGGTCGATGCACGCACCGGCTTTTTCAACAACGCCTGCTGCATCGGAACCGAAAATGTGTGGCAGCGGTATCCAGACCGAATATTTCCCGTCCATGACCCAGAGGTCCAGATGATTCAGGGAGAATGCCTTCACTCTGACAAGCACTTCGTTATCCTTTATCACGGGAATGGGCAGTTCGCCCATCGTGATTCCACGGTAACCGCTCAATTCATTATAATAAAGCGCTTTCATTTTCATTACCTCTCAACTTCAGTATATCTACGAGCAGGACGCTATAGGGAGCCGGGCCCTTGTGATCAGTGCGACACCGCTTTCACCTGCCACACATTCTTGGCATATTCCATGATGGTGCGGTCGCTCGAGAAGCGGCCCATGCCAGCAACGTTCAGGATGGCGCGTTTGGTCCACTCCTCAGCGTCGCGGTAAAGCGCGTCCACCCTTTCCTGGCAGGCGATATAAGAAGCATAATCCGCGAGCAGCAGAAAATGGTCGCTGCCGGTGAGCGTGTTGAATATGGGCAGGAACCGGCCCGAAGCATCAGGCGAGAAATACCCGCCGGCAATCATATCGAGCGCTTGCTTCAGCTCCGCGTTCACGGAATAGATGTCATGCGGTGTGTACCCCTTTGCCCGTTTTGCGGCCACTTCAGCGGCGGTCAGACCGAACATGAAAATGTTGTCGTCACCCACCTCTTCCTTGATCTCGATATTCGCTCCATCGAGCGTTCCGATGGTCAATGCTCCATTCAGAGCAAGCTTCATGTTGCCCGTGCCCGAAGCCTCAGTTCCAGCGGTTGAAATCTGTTCAGACAGGTCGCATGCAGGAATAATCTTCTCCGCATTAGAGACGCTGTAGTCCGGAATAAAGACGATCTTCAGGAGATTACCGGTAGCCGGGTCGTGGTTTACGACATCGCCGACGCTGTGGATCAGCTTGATAATGAGCTTGGCCATGGTATACCCTGGCGCGGCCTTCCCGCTGAAAATCACGGTGCGGGGCACGGCGTCAACGACAACACCTTCTCGGATACGGTTATAACGTGTGATAACATGGAGCACGTTCAGGAGTTGCCGCTTGTATTCGTGGATGCGCTTGATCTGAACGTCGAACATCGAGTTGGGATCGACCTTGATCTTGAGCCGCATCTTAATTATTTCCGCAAGCCGCTCCTTGTTTGCCCGCTTCACCTGTTGGAATTGCTGCCGGAACGGGGCCTCGGCGGCAAACGATGTAAGTTTCTTGAGTTCCCGCAGATCACAGCGCCATTCGTCACCGATGAACAGGGAAATGAGGGAGGACAGGCCGGGGTTTGCCTGGTTGAGCCATCTTCGCGGCGTCACTCCGTTCGTGATATTGATGATTTTCCCGGGAAAGATCTGCTCGAAGTCCGTGAAGATCGTCTGCTTCATGAGGTCCGTATGGATCTGCGAGACCCCGTTCACCCAGTGGCTTCCGACAATGGCAAGGTGGGCCATGCGCAGCCTGCGCCCGGCTTCCTCGTCCACGATCGACATCCGCCTGAGAAGGCCGATGTCTCCCGGCAATCTGTGTCGCACGTCATCGAGAAACCGGTAGTTGATCTCGTAAATGATCTGCAAATGCCGCGGCAGAATCGCCTCGAAAAGGCCAACCGGCCACGTTTCAAGCGCTTCGGGCATAAGCGTGTGGTTGGTATAGGAGAATGTCCTGCGCGTGATGTCCCAAGCGCGGTCCCATTCCACATGATGTACGTCGAGGAGTACACGCATGAGCTCCGGTATGGCGATCGAAGGGTGCGTATCGTTCAGTTGGATCGACACCTTGTCCGGCAATTCATCGAGATTCGGGTGATACTTGGTGAATCGGCGGAGAATGTCCTGGAGCGAAGCGCAGACGAAGAAGTACTGTTGCTTGAGCCGCAGCTCGCGGCCCATCTGCGTGGTATCGTCTGGATAGAGCACTTTGGACAGGTTTTCTGACTCGTTTTTCTCCTGCACCGCCTTGATGTAGTTTCCCTCGTTGAAGTACTTGAGGTTGAAATCGCGCGATGCCTTGGCTGCCCAGAGTCGCATGTTGTTCACCGTGCTGGTGCCATAGCCGGGAACAGGTGTGTCATAGGCCATGGCCATAACGTCCTCGGTCCCTACCCAATGGAACCGCGCATGGCCCTGCTCGTCATTGAACTGCACCACTCGTCCACCGAATTTTACTGGAAACAGCACTTCGGGCCGGGGAAATTCCCAAGGGTTGCCGTATCGTAGCCAGTTGTCGGGGTGCTCCACCTGCCATCCGTCGTCGATGCCTTGGTTGAACATGCCGTACTCGTAGCGGATGCCGTAGCCGTAACCCGGAAGCCGTAGCGTTGCCATCGAGTCGAGAAAACAGGCCGCGAGCCTGCCCAGCCCCCCGTTGCCGAGTGCCGCGTCCACTTCGAGTTCACGTATCCGTTCGAGGTCCAGCTCGAGATCGGACAATGCTTCGCGGCATTCCTCGTAGAAGCCCATGTTCAGCAGGCTGTTCGACAGCAGGCGTCCGGTCAGGAATTCCATGGACAGGTAATAAACCCGCTTGGCATCGGTCTCATAGTAGCTGCGCATGGTCTCCATCCAGCGCTCGATCAGCCGCTCACGGACTGCGTAAGCCGTGGTATGGAACCAGTCGCGGTGAGTCGCGGTGATGGGGTCCTTGCCCATGGAGTAAATGAGGCGGTTTGACAGTGAGTGTTTGAGGGACTGCCGGTCGTTGCCGAGCTTATCATACTGGAAGGTGATGAGATTATTATGGTTGAAGACCATGATGCCTCCGGGTAGGTTTTGTTTCATTGTACATGAAAAGCTGGAACAAGGGGACTTATTTTTAGGCACGCGGGCCTCAAAAAGCGCCCTCTAAGGGGTATCCAGACGTAGACGGCATCGCTAGCCGGGATTATGCGGAGCGGATAACCTTCCGGAATACGTCGATAGGCTGCGCGCCAATGACGAATTTTTCTCATTGATAAAAAACGAGGGAACGCCGGTCACGCTGTGGTAGGCTGCATCTTCCTTTGTCTTTTCGAGCTTTGATAAGTACTTTCCGCTTGCGACGGCATTTCGCATAGCCTCCGCATCGAGACCGCAATCCCGTCCAATCTGTTCAAGCACGTCGGGACTTCCGATGTCGAGGCCGTGTGAAAAATAAGCAGCGAACACGGCTTCGTGAAAAGCATCGAATCTGCCCTTCTCCCGGCTGAATTCTGCTGCCTGGAGGGCAAGGTGTGAATTGGAAAGGAAGGGACGGTCCACAAAGGTGATCCCGAACTGAGCGCCCATGGTGCGCAGATGATTCATCATTCTGTTAATGTCTTCGATGCGGAAGAGTTCGGCCAATGGCCTTCCTTCCGGAGGGGTATCCGGATGAATTTCAATGCCCCCCATTCGACTGTAATGTCGAATTCCTGCTTCAGCTTTTCGACGATGCCCTCGCCGATGTAGCAGAAGGGTCAGATGTAGTCAGAAAAAACTTTGATGCTGATAGACATTAAAATATCCTCATTAGGCGGGATCGTGGGACCTTATTGCTTCTAATCAAAAATGCAAGTCTGGACACCATTACAGATTATGGTAAGCATGTGCTATTTTGATGGTAGCAAGATATATACGTTCTGTCAACGGCCGTTCAGCTCATTCTTTGTCGAGAATAACTGAGCGTTCAGAACCCGCAACTTGCTGCTGCAGTACCGCTGTTAGCTTTTTTTCGCGAACTCCAGAAAATCTATTATGCAGAAGATTTAATAAATATCCTGCCAATGCCGTTCGCTGCCGTAGGCCAGAGAGGTGATTGTGAGGCGGGTCAGATCTCCATGATAATCGGCAAAATCATGGGCCTGCGTTCCAGGCGTTTGTTGATAAACTTCTTGAGGCTGGTCCGGACGCGTGCGGAAACGAGCGACCAGTCGCCCTTGGCTTCAGGGATCATGAGGGTGAGCGTATCCATGACCACGTCCCGCACTTCGGCCAGCAGTTCCTGGGATGCGTCTTCGAACACGAATCCGCGCGAAACGATGTCTGGCCCCGAGATCACCTTGCCCGAGGTTTTTTCGATGCCGAGAATCACGATAACCACGCCATCGTGGGCAAGCTTCATGCGGTCCCGAAGCACCACCGTATCGACGCCCGCCTCAACAACTGATCCCACGGTCTTGCCGTCGATATAAACTCTGCCTACATTTATGATGCCGGCGCGCTTCGCGCTGTTTCCCGTAAATTCCATCACCACGCCATTCTCTATGATAAAGATGTTTTCCTCCGGGATGTTCACTTTCCGGGCTAGCTTGGCGTGATAGACAAGGTGCCGGTATTCGCCATGCACAGGAATGAAGTACTTCGGCTTGATCAGGTTCAGCATGAGCTTAAGCTCTTCTTTGGACGCGTGACCCGAGACGTGGATTTCGGAGACTTTTTCGTAAAACACTTCCGCGCCATGTTTGAACAAGTGGTTAATGATGCGCGAAATGGCCCGTTCATTCCCCGGGATCATCTTGGATGACAGTACGATGGTGTCGCCTTTTTTGATCTGAAAATCCTTGTGTTCGTTGACGGCCATGCGCGAAAGAGCGCTCATGGGTTCGCCCTGGCTGCCCGTCGTGATCATTACAACCTTGTCGTCAGGCAGTTTATTAAGCTCGCCGATTTTAAGCCACGTGTCCGGCGGCATCCGGAGATATCCCAAATCAAGGGCGATCTGAGCGTTGGCGATCATGCTCTTACCGTTCAGGATCACCTTTCTGCCGTACATGACGGCGACATCGATGATCTGCTGGACGCGGTGGATGTTCGATGCGAAGGTCGCGACCACGATCCTCCCCATAGCCCGGGAGAAAATATCCTCGAACCCGCGTCGAACCTCCTTCTCCGAAAAGGTATATCCTCCTTGTGAGGCGTTCGTACTGTCGGACATGAGCACAAGCGTTCCTTTGTCCCCATACTCCGCAAAGGTACGGAGGTCCATAATCTCGCCGTCCACGGGCGTGGGGTCGATCTTGAAATCGCCGGTATGAACCACACGGCCCACGGGTGTCGTGATGCCCAGTCCAACGCCGTCTACGATGCTGTGGGTCACGCGGATGAATTCAACGCTGAAACACCCCAGATCCACCACGTCGCGGGGGCGGACGGGAATGAGGTTTATCTCGCCGTCGAGCTCGTGCTCCCGCAGCTTTTCAGTGACAAAGCCGAGCGTCAGCTTCGTGCCGTAGATCGGCACCTTGATCTCCCTGAGCAGGAAGGGCAGCGCGCCGATATGGTCCTCGTGGCCGTGGGTGAGTACCACGCCACGGATGCGTTTCTTATTCTCAGTCAGGTAGCTGAAGTCGGGGATGACAATGTCAACGCCGAGCATTTCATCGTCAGGAAACATGAGACCCGCGTCGATCACCAGGATGTCGTTTCCGCATTCGAGAACGGTCATATTAAGGCCGATCTCGCCGACCCCGCCAAGGGGAATGATTGAGAGGGTGGTTTCGCTGGCAAAAACCTGAGAGGGTTGATCCGGGGTGTCTATCACGCCATGTGCGCTCCTGAAAACAGATTTCTAAAAATCCGGTCCGGTTTGTGGTCTACTATATTCTTTTTACTGGAACACGTCAACCCTGCCGATGGGATTTGTCAAGGCAAAGTGAAAATGTCCTATTGTTAGCAAAGTGAAAATGTCCGCTTTTTAGGAAGCAACGGGAAGTTGTTCCGATGCTCTTCTGAGTCTCTTCCAAGGATGATCCGGAGATTGATACCGTCCTTGCTTTTCCTGCATCACTGCCGGCTTTTTTGGGTTTTCTTTAGCTGGCCGTGTTTTGATCTCTCGGTAGCTTAAATCCAGGCCCCTGTGCGTTATGTGCAAAGATCCATCCATTCGTTCTTCTACCGTGACCTTTTTTGTTTTTACGGCGTCTTTGATCTGGTAGAGTTTGCCGTCGTAAGCGATAGTGAAATCATTCTGCAGCCTACGCTCATCTCGAATGCAAAAGATCTTGTCGAGTTCTCTCATGGACAGCGCGGGTCTATGCAAATCGACTTCCGAAACAGGCTTTACTTTGAATTTTGTGTTGTGTGTTGGGAGATATTTTATCAGGAATTCGTTTGCGGTAATCAGCGGCCAAATGTTCTTTCAGTAGCATGGTGCGCATCGGAAGTGACGGACTTTCGTATTGCTATAGCAGAGAATGGGGGCGCGTCAGACTGAAATCGGCGGTTGGATTACTGATCGAAGCGTGTCACGAAGGCGCCGATGAATTTCATGTGACGAACATAGTCCGCGAAAGGGACTTCTTTTACGGTACCGCCGCCCGGTCGGCCCGCGTGATCCTTGTCGCCGGCAGCATGGATCAGATAGGGTTTGCCGGTTTTTATGTGGACGATTGACAGGTGGGCAACGATTTCCTCGACAGAGCGCTTTTTCGGGTCCTTAACCCAGTACAGGATATCGCCGTCCCGGAGCTGCTTCTGGACGGATCTGCTGAGAAGTATTTTTTTCGGCAAAATATCCACGATATCCCGGCCGCGCGAACCGGGGATCGATTCAGCTGTTCCAAGCGTGGCGGTGATGTTCTTTCCCCACTTATCGCTGAACACCATGTCCTCGCCATACTGGTAGCGGGTATCGTAGTTAGTCACGAGGCCGTCTCTAAGCACGCCTTTTGTGGTGAACCGAAGCGTCAACGCCTGTTCGATCGCCTCACTAGGCGTATTACTCCGGGCCAGTTCGACGGAGCGGAATACATGGTACATGCAGTCGACCTTCTCATCGGCCACTATGCGGTTCGTTCGTACATAGAGCCCGAGGGGGTCGGGGTCGTAGGGCGTTCCGATAAAGCGGCTTGCCCAGTAGACGATACGCCTGTTGAAGGGAAGTTGTGCAATCCGCGCCTGCGCGAGAAGGATCTCGTCGGCGGTCATCTGGGAGGGTCGTTTGCTTTCATCGGGACCGGCGCCAATAATCCGGATACCGTACTGAAATGCATTGGCATAGCGCCGGTTCTGGATGCCGTCAATTTGAACTTTTCCCTTGCGCGCAACCTGCATGAACCGTCCGTTGCCGAGATACAGCCCCTCTTTGCCCCCGTAAAAGACCAGGATATCTCCGGGCTCAAGGTCCTTCTTCGATACGCGCCCTACCTTTTCCGTCAATTCCCTACGATCTCTAGTTGCGGGAAACCCGTGGATGCGATAGACAATCGATATCAGCCCGTTGATGTCGATGCCTTGGGCAGTCATGCCGCCAGCGAGGTACTGAACGCCCTGGAAGCGTTGCGCAGTGTTCGCGATTTCCTCGGGCTTCGTGCTATTCACTATCGGATCGGAGGACTTCATCTGCATCGTGTCCGCCGCGTCGATAATGGCGACGGACCGGTCTGGAAACTGGACCTTCAAGCCATTCTGCGTTTGTTCGAGTACAGGGAGACGCGTTCCGGCAAAGAGAGGAATTTTCTGATTGCCCGTGTTATCCAGCATCAGCGCTTCGGTTTTCATAGCAGAGATAACGATCCATTGGCGTTCGGAGTTCAGGTAATGCTTGCCCTTGTCCCGGGGAATGGTAACTGCCTCCTGCTGGATCCATCCCTCCAGGTTCCCCTGGCCCGGAATCGTGATCCGGTAGCGGTTGTCCTGATTGCCCAGAATGAGAACTTCGTCTCCCATGAGCACCTGCGTTTCAAGCCGAGACTTGGGCAGAGGTTCCTCATGGACATTGGCTAGCGGAGCAGATACAATTCCGATGCTACCATTCGGCGGCAGCTCGGCCCGAGTGGCGGAAGAAAAAAGCAGGACCGCAGACCAGGAAAGCACTATGGCGAAATATTTTTTCATCAGATGAATCAGGAAAACCTGGTGGACGACTGTGTGATCGCGCATTGCACGACGGAAAAAGATGGTGCCGAAGGGGGGACTCGAACCCCCATGGGTTGCCCCACACGCCCCTCAAACGTGCGTGTCTACCAATTCCACCACTTCGGCACTTGTGAAAACTTTAACTACAGAATTCACCACGAGCACCGGAAAAATAATTGCACCACGCTGCTTTGTTTCCGGCAACTTCGATGTATTCTGCGGTCGTTTGTGCTATTTTTTCATTGCGGGCTGTTTCGCATATACCGGCGTGAGCCAGTCCGCATGCCGGCTGTCCCGGCCATGGACCACGTCGAAGAAAGCAGCCTGGAGTTCTTTCGTTAGAGGACCCGGCTTGCCGCTGCCGATCGTCCGATTGTCCACCTCGCGGATCGGGGTAATCTCGGCTGCCGTGCCGCTAAAAAACGCCTCGTCGGCGATGTATAGTTCGTCCCGCGTGAACCGCTCCTCCACAAGCCGCATGCCTCGTTCTGCAGCAAGTAGCATGATCGTGTCCCTCGTAATGCCTTCGAGTATCGCGGTGAGAGGTGGTGTTTTGATGACACCTTTACGTATGATGAATACATTTTCTCCGCTGCCCTCGGCAACATAGCCGTCCGTGTCGAGTAGCAGGGCCTCATCGTATCCGTCTTTGAGCGCTTCCCGTTTGGCTAGGAGCGAGTTCGCATAATTTGCTGTAGTCTTTGACCTGACCAGGGTGGCGTTCACATGGGGCCGGATGAACGAGGATATTTTAACACGAATGCCGTTTTTGAGCCCTTCCTCGCCGAGGTAGCTGCCCCAAGGCCAGACTGCGATCGAAAGCTGGATGGGATTTTCCTTGGGATAGATTCCCATGGATCCGTAACCGATATAGGTCAGTGGTCTGATATAACAGGCATCGATCTTGTTCACGCGAATTGTTTCGAGTATCGCTTCGTTCACGGCCTCGCGGGTAAAAGGTATTTCCATCTGAAGGATGTGTGCTGAACCGAAAAGCCGGTCCACATGCTCCGGGAGCCGGAACACCGCGGAGCCGGAATCAGCCTTATAACAGCGGATACCCTCGAAAACACCGGTGCCGTAGTGGAGCGAATGAGTTAGAATGTGGACTTTCGCATCGTCCCACATGACGAAGGACCCATTCATCCATATCTTTTCTGTGGCCTGAAGCATAGGCGACATTTATAACAGCCTGTTCATAAATTGTCAATCGTTTTTTTGCCGCACTGGATGCGGAAATACTACGGTTATGCACCGAGACTGCGTCTACCGGCATCGTTGTCCGCTTAACTCTGCTGCGCAGGAAACCCTCCTCTGCCTTGCCGCCGGGGCCGCTTTAGCGAAAGAAATCTTCTTTTCATTGAAGGAAGAAGGTCTCTGTAAAGAAGGATATTTCGTTTTTATTACTGAGGATCATAATCTTGTTATACGGGTATTGTAAATCACCCATGCTGGGTATTTTGGGTGTGCCCCGCTGAAGTCCTCGCGGCTGGCGGCGGAATTGAGAATGAAACAGTTGAGGGGTTATCGGCGCTGCAGGATCAAATAATGCCTTTTTTCCTTGCCTTGCTGATGGCATCGTTCCTGTCTTTCGCCTGGAGTTTTTCGTAGATATTCTTGATATGCGTATGAACTGTGTGGGTGCTGATGCCGAGTTTTTCTCCGATTTCCTTGTATGTGAGTCCATCTTCAATGCGCCTGACAATCTCCGTCTCCCGGGGCGTCAGCAGGAAATGTTCGCCCGTTACCCCATCCTGGAACTCATGGATGATCTTGCGTGCGATTTTCGGGCTCATCGGTGCCCCGCCCTTGTACAGGGAGTGAATGGACTCAATGATTTCCCGTGGACTGCTGCCCTTGAGTATGTAGCCCGAGGCGCCCGCCTTGATCGCGGAAAAAACCTTCTCGCGGTCTTCGAACACGGTATGGGCCATGATCTCGAGCAACGGTAGCTCGTCTTTAGCTTTTTTGATGAGTTCGACACCCGACATGCCCGGCAACCCTAGGTCGGTTAGCATAACGTCAGGCGCGGTGTCCCTCAGGGACAGCAAGGCATCTTCAGCGGACCGGTATGCGCCAACAACAACAATCCCCTCCTCTCCCCTGAGAAGCAGGCTGAGATTCTCCAGAAGGAGGGGATCGTCTTCAATAATCACAAGTCGCATAGGCAGACTTTAACACAAATTTAGTAAAAGGAATCGACTGCGGTTATTGTATGCGAGCATCTCTGCCCAGTCAAGCGAATAGTATTGCTTTTTCATTTGACTCTATAGCTGTCTGGCGCTAAACTAAATTAAATTGCCTGATAAGGAGGCTTCCCATGCAGCTGAAGACAATCCTGTTTCCGACCGATTTTTCTCAAGGCGCGCGCGCCGCAATGGATCATGCGCTATCGTTTGCAACGGATTACCAAGCGAAACTCATTTTACTGTATGTAATTCAGGATATCAGCATAGCAGAATGGTATATTCCCTCGTCGCTGTCGGTCGCGGACCTCGTGGAAGACATGCAGAAAAGCGCATGGCGCGAAATGGACAAATGGGGAACCGAAGCCGCGACCAGGGTCAAAGATGTCGAGAAAATGGTCGTACGGGGAGTGCCCTTTGTCGAGATTGTGAAAACGGCAAAAGAGAAGAATGCGAATTTGATTGTTATCGGCACCCATGGCAGAACAGGCATCGATCATATGCTGTTCGGGAGCACGGCGGAAAAGGTGGTTCGCAAGGCAGCTTGCCCGGTGCTTACCGTGCGGATCGCAGGGAAGGAATTCAAAATGCCGTAGCACCGACCAAATCATGAAAAAATAAAAGGACAGGCGATATTTTCTGCCTGTCCATTTTATTTTCCGGGGATCAGGATACTCCGGTTACTGGCCCAAAAGCGTCGTAAACGTGTCGTGATGCCCTTCTTCTTCTGAAAGAATTTCCTCGAAGAGAAGGCGGGTGGTCTCGTCACTCTCCGCGGCGGCCTGCTTAATGATGTCCTTGTAAAGCGTGATTGCCTCTTCCTCGGCCTTGACATCGGCCTTCAGCATTTGAACCGCGTCACCGCCCATGGCAATGGGCGTCGGTTTGGTGGTCGGATTCACGTCAAAATAAAATAGTCTCTCGGCGATTTTCTCCGCATGCTTCATCTCGTCCATGGCCACTTTCTCGAACACGTCCATAAGCGAGGCCGAGTTCATGCCTTTTACCATGATATGGTGCCACATATACTGGACTATTGCCTGGAGTTCCGCGGCAATCGCCTGGTTCATCATTTCCGTCAACTTTGGGCTTGCTTTCTGTACCATAACCTGTGCCTCCTTCGCGATTGTGAATTATGTTATATGCTGGTTGAAAGACTGATCTCTGCACGTGTGATGAATCAGAAACCGTCGGATTAAGCCGCTATTCATAACTCGTTGAAATAACATCATTGCGACTTTGGGGCGATCTCCGTCATGACGGTAAGTAATGTAGGTTTTGTAACTTGTATTACTATAGCACAGGAATATTAGTGTTTCAACCAGCCGGTCTAATCTGTTCCGCGAAGCACTACCGGGGATGCGGAAGTACTTTTACCGGTGGGCTTTGCCGCTTCTTTCAGCGCGGTCGACAATGCAGGCTATCCCACCTTCGCGCAAACCCGGACGGTAGCATCCATTGCAGGAAATGCAGCGGGCGCGGGAGGTGTCGCCCGTTTGCCAGCGATGAACAAGCCCTGGTTCACGGATAAAAGGCCGAGCCAATGAAATATAGTCTGCCTTTTCTTTCTCGATGACTTCCCTCATAAGATCGAAAGTTCGAAATCCCCCCACTGCCATCGTCGGACATGCAACCGCGCTCTTGATCCGTACCGCAAGCGGTAGATTGTACGCTTCCTGTTCGCGCGTGTCGATCTTCCTGCGAACCGGCGTGCATTCCCCTGATGCGGGGGTTCCACCGCTCACCTCGATTGCGTCGATACCTTCACGATCGAGCGCAGCGGCAACCTTCACTGCATCTTCAATCGAAAATCCATTTTTAATAAAGTCCGATCCGTTCAGTTTTACCAGAACCGGAAAATCCTGGCCGACAGCACATCTCGCGCTTCTATAAACTTCAAGCAAAAATCGCATACGGTTTTCGATATTTCCTCCGTAGGCATCGACGCGATGATTAGTGCGCAGTGAAAGAAACTGGTTGATCAGATACCCGTGGGCCGCATGGAGCTGGATGGCATCGAACCCCCAGTCTTTTGCTCGCCGCGCGCTCTCACCGAATGCAGCTGCAACCTCCGAAATGTCCCCCAAACTCATTTCCGAAGGTACGGCGGAGTATTCCATTGTCGCCGATGCCGAAGGAGCGATAAGCCTGATTCCGGCAGGTACCCTTGCCTGGCCGCCAGTATGCACGAGCTGCACACATAGCCTTCCGCCTTCTTTGTGCACGGCAGTACAGAGCGCCCGCATGTCCCCGGCAAAATTATCGCTCTGGGCGCCCATGGACCCACGGGTCTGCTTTCCATCGGGCCGCACGAACGTATATCCGGTAATAATGAGGCCGACACCGCCTCCGGCAAGCTGTTGGTAGCATTCGACAAGCTTCCGGCCGGGACGGCCCTGCTCATCGCACATTCCTTCCCAGGTAGCCGACCGCACGAAGCGGTTCCTGAGCTCCATGCCCTTTATTTTCGTTCCGTCAAAAAGATTCTTCATTATTAACTATCACCTCGTAAACGTGGTGCAATCTACCATGGGCCTTTCTTCTTGTCAAAGCAGATTTGCACTTTATCCCTGGGAACGCGGTGAGATCATTCTTCTCCTTGTGGATAATGAACAAGTCGCCTAAAAAATGGCACTGTTTTATTCTCTTTCGCTACTAGCCACTTGTAACTTACTACCATGATTACCCAGAGCTTTTCTTTTAGTCGAGAACCGCGTTCATCCCTGTATCCCTTGAAGCGAGACCTGTGGCTATACATTTCTCCGAATTTCCTATTGCCTTACCGGTTCTCCTGAAATATAATGTTGCGACATTCAATCATGCAAGGAGTGAAACATCGTATGGGGAAAAATCTCGTTTACAAGATTTTGGAATCGCATCTCATTGAAGGCAAGTTGGAGCCGGGGACCGAGATCGCAATAAAAATCGACCAGACACTGACGCAGGACGCAACCGGCACTATGGCATACCTCCAGTTCGAGGCCATGGATGTTCCTCGGGTCAAAACCGAAATTTCGGTTAGCTACGTGGATCACAATACGCTCCAGGACGGCTTCGAGAATGCCGACGACCACCGCTATCTTATGACCGTTGCATCGAAATACGGCGTTCATTACTCAAAAGCCGGAAACGGCATCTGCCACCAGGTTCATCTCGAACGGTTCGGCAGGCCGGGAAAGACACTTCTCGGTTCCGATTCCCACACACCAACGGGCGGCGGTATCGGCATGATCGCCATTGGCGCCGGCGGGCTGGACGTTGCCGTTGCCATGGGTGGCGGTCCGTTCTACCTGACCTGTCCTAAAGTAGTCAAGGTCAACCTTGCGGGTAAACTGCGGCCCTGGGTCTCGGCCAAGGACGTGATCCTTGCTATTCTGAAGTCTCTGACCACAAAAGGCAACGTCGGCACGATCATTGAATATGCTGGTGACGGCGTGAGGACCCTTTCGGTTCCCGAGCGGGCCACAATCACTAATATGGGCGCCGAACTCGGTGTTACCACCTCTGTCTTCCCGAGCGACGAAATTGCGAAGTTTTTCCTAAGAGCCCAGAAGCGAGAGTCGGATTGGGCGCCGCTTTCAGCGGATCCCGATGCTCGCTACGACAGGGTAATCGACCTCGATCTCGGCTCCGTCGAGCCCCTCATGGCCAAACCGCATTCCCCGGACAACATCGGGACCGTGAAGGAGCTTGCAGGTACAAAAGTGGACCAGGTCATGGTCGGCTCCTGCACCAACTCGTCCTACCGCGATCTAATGATCGTTGCAGCGATGCTGAAGGGACGGCGTGTATTTCCCGACATCAGTTTCGGCGTGGCGCCGGGATCGCGCCAGGTGCTCGAAATGATCGCGAAGAATGGGGCGTTGGCCGACATTATAGCATCGGGAGCGCGGGTGCTCGAGTCCACCTGCGGTTTCTGCATCGGCTCGGGCCAGGCGCCGAAGACCGAAGCGGTCTCGATCAGGACAAGCAACCGCAATTTCGAGGGCCGCTCGGGCACGAAAAACGCACGGGTCTATCTTGCTAGCCCTGAATCCGCGGTCGCCGCTGCATTGAGCGGCGGCATCATGGACCCGCGTGACCTCGGCATCCCCTATCCCGAAATCGCGATGCCTGAGCAGTTCTGGATCGATGATTCGATGATACTTCCCCCCGCAAAAGATCCACTATCAGTTTCGATCTACCGCGGCCCGAATATAGGAGATCCGCCCGCCGCAGTGCCGCTTCCGGATACTATCAAGGGCGTGGTTACGATCAAAGTCGGCGACAAGATCACGACAGACCATATCATGCCGGCAGGATCGCGGTTGAAATACCGCTCGAATATTCCGAAGTATGCGGAATTCGTATTCGAAGGTGTTGACGCCGCGTTTTCGAAAAAAGCGCTCGAAAATAAAAAAGCGGGGGTTCACAATGTCATCGTCGCCGGGGCGAGCTATGGACAGGGATCGAGCCGCGAACATGCGGCCATCTGTCCCATGTACCTCGGTGTCAAAGCGGTGATTGCCAAGTCTTTCGAGCGCATCCATGCGGCAAACCTCATCAATTTCGGCATCCTGCCTCTCACCTTTGCGAGGGACGCGGATTATGACGCTATCGGTCCGAATGACGGAATCGAGATCATGGACATCAAGACAACGCTCGAAAAGGGCACGAATCTGTCGCTCAGGAATATTGCGAACGGGAAATCAATGGATCTCAAATATTCCCTGAGTTCACGTCAACGGAACATCCTCCTTGCAGGAGGGATGCTGAACTATACAAAAGCTCAAGCCAAATAGGGCCGCTCCGGTTTACGCCGCGAAGAAAATAAAAAGCCGCACCTGTGTGCGGCTTTTTTTCGTTCATGAAACAGCAGTATTTTTGCCTGAGAAGAAGCGGCGCCTAAACTTTGGCGTCTCTCAAATACTTCGCTGCGTCTTCCGGCGGTGTGGGATTGATATAAAAGCCCGATCCCCATTCGAATCCCGCAACACGGGTCAGCCGCGGCATGATCTCGAGGTGCCAGTGAAAATCATCGTTCAAGGTATGCCAATGACCCCGGCGTGGCACGCGGTTCGGCGCGGTGTACAGCATGAAGTTGTAAGGCGGTCGATTTAGCACCTTCCCTAGCCTCTGTAACGTGTGACGTACCGTCCGGGCAAAGTCCATGATCTCCTCTTTGGTGACATCAACATAGGAGCAGAGATGCTTCTTGGGATATATCCAGATCTCAAAGGGGAAGCGCGGCGCGAATGGAACCATGACCAGGAAGTGACGGGTCTCCTCGACCACGCGCTCGGGAGCAGAGAGCTCCTGTCTGATCACGTCGCAGAAGATACACCGTTCTTTATAATCGTAGTACGCTTTTGCTCCGTCGAGTTTTTCTTTTACAAAATTGGGGATGACCGGCGTTGCAATAAGCTGTGAATGGGGATGGTTCAGGGTTGAACCGGCAACCCAGCCCTGGTTCTTGAAAACAAGCACGTAGCGAAGCCGGCTGTCGCGCTCGAGATCGAGTATGCGATCGCGGTAAGACCAGAGCACTTTTTCAACCTGGCTCTCCGGCAGATCCTCAAGCCTGACGGCGTGCTCGGGACTTTCAATGATCATCTCGTGGGCGCCGATACCGTTCATCCAGTCATATATGCCGTTACCCTCTCGCTCCAGGGTGCCTTCGATATGAAGAACGGGAAACTTGCTGGGGATCACCCGGACCCACCAGCCGGCCGAATTCGGCAGTGTCTTCTCAGGCCGGAACGATGCGATCTCCGGAGGTGTCTTTGCTTCATTTCCTCCGCAGAAAGGACACTCCGCCGGTTTTAAGTCATCAGGCGGCTCTTCAAAACTGTAGTCTTCGGGTTTTTTCGGTCGTTCGGAGGATACTATGATCCACCGGCCTACGATGGGGTCTTTGCGCAGACGTGACATGTCAGTTACCTGACCTCGCCTTTTGCTCCGTCAGTACCTTGTGCACGATCCGTTTCAGCTCTTTAATGCGAATGGGTTTGTTGATATATTCGGCTGCGCCGAGGCTCATTGCCTTGAGATAGCTTTCTACCTCGCCGTAGGCCGTGACCATAATCACGTCGGTTTTGGAGCCGATTTTCCGGATCTCCTGAAGGAGCTGAAGGCCGTCCATCACTGGCATCTTGATATCGGTGATTACGAGGTTAAAGGGTTGGTTTTTAAAGAGCGCCAGCGCGTCTTCGCCGCTGTGTGCGAGGGCTACTTCATAACCTTCATCAGTCAATATAGTGTTGAACAGCTCGCGCGCGCCTTCTTCATCGTCAACTACAAGAATCTTCATCAGCTCTCCCGAAATACATAGTATGTCAAAAATAACATAAAACCATGCAATCGTCAAGGTTGCGGCAAGAAACGGATTCGATGCAGAATTAACGTTCAACCGGGAGAGGATGAGCGTAGCCTTTTGAAATTTCAATGATTTATTTCAAAGAGAAATAAGAGGCCATCGAGCGTCAGGTGAGACCGTACCTCTTCAATGCTCTTCGTCTCAGGGGACACCAGTTCGGCAAGCCCGCCTGTCGCGATAACTTTGGCGTTTGGGGACAACTCTTTCTTCATCCGTTCAACAATGCCGTCCACCAGCCCTGCATAGCCATAAATGATGCCCGACTGCATGGCGCTGATCGTATCGGCGCCGATTACCTTCCCGGGCTTTAACAGCTCCACGCGCGGAAGCTTCGACGCACGCTGGAACAACGCCTCGGCGGATATTTTTATCCCCGGGCAGATTGCACCGCCCAGGTACTCCCCGTTCTTTGTCACGGCGCAGAATGTCGTGGCCGTGCCAAAGTCCACGATAATGATCGGGCCGCCGAAGAGCTTGTAGGCTGCGGCGGCATTCACGATCCGGTCCGCCCCGATCTCCTTTGGATTATCGTAGCGGATGGTGATGCCCGTTTTGAGCTCGTGCGTGACGATCGTGGGCTCGATGTGAAAATACTTGCGCGACATCTCACTCATCACGGGCAGCAGCGGCGGAACGACGGTCGAGATGATCACTCCTGTTATCCGGTTGAAATCGAGCTTGGCAAAGCCGAATAGGTCACTGAAGATCATCGCATACTCGTCGGGCGTGATCTGCGTATTGGTTCCGACGCGCCAGTTTGCGACGAGCGTTTTCCCGTCAAATATGCCGAGAACCACGTTGGTATTGCCAATATCGATGGCGAGAAGCATGTTTCCTCCTGAATAACAAAAGGGTCAAGCAACAAGGGTCGTGGTTCAAGGAGAAGCATAAAAAGAGTGTGCCAGCACCTCCTTGCTAGTTGCCCCTTACCCTTTTCAGTATACTTACGTCCCCCGCTGAAACGAACCGGATACTTCCGTCATTGAGCCTGATAATGAGCCTACCGTCATCGTCAATGCCCTGAGCCAGACCTTCCAGAGTCTCACCGGCACCCGTCACGCGAATACGGCTCCCCACGGTCATGTTTAGCTTTTGCCATTCCCGCAACACCTCCGGCGGATTTGCAAGAAACACCTGGTACCAGCGCTCGAGGCTTCGAATGAGCTCCTGAAGGAGCAATGTCCTGTTTATCCGGCCTCCTGCTTCCGCGGCAAGTGATGTGCTGAGAACACGTACTTCTGGTGGAAGCGCTTCCAACTCCATATTCACGTTGACGCCGATGCCAAGCACGATGTGCCGTATCCGGTCCTGCTCTGCGCTCATCTCCGTGAGCAGGCCGCTCACTTTTTTGCCGGAAATGAGAATATCATTCGGCCACTTGATGACAGCCGCGACTTGGCAGACCATCCTGATGGCCGAGGCAACGGCGATAGCACCCATCATCGTGATAAGCGGCGCTTTATGCACGGGTATCATCGGACGCAAGATGACGCTGAGATAAAGGTTCCCTTTCGGCGAAATCCATGTTCTCCCCAGCCTGCCCTTGCCGCCGGACTGCGTTTCAGCGGTCACCACCGTGCCTTCAGGCGATCCCTTCGACGCCAACTCCATGGCAAGAATATTCGTGGAATCAACCTTGGGAAGAAGGACCAATTCCCTGCCCATGGTTTTTGTCTTTAACCCCTGCTTGACGTCACGCTCCCGGAGAATGTCAGGAATCGCTGTGATCCGGTACCCCTGCGAAGGCACCGCTTCAATCTCGAATCCGTCGCGTTCGAGTGATTTTATATGCTTCCACACCATGGTGCGGGATATGCCGGTCTTTCTCGCAAGCTCCTCCCCGGACAGGAACCTGGACCGGGCAGACCGAAGAAGGTTCAGTATTTTATCTTTATACATGGAAATAGGGGGCCAGAGTCATGGGTCAAGGAAGTTTTAAAACGAGAGGCAGTTTCTGACGATGCCCTGTGGTTTTGTGTCTCCAGCTGTAAGATTCCCTAGATCCCTGCTCCCCGACCCGCTCATTTTATTTTCATGCTGATATCCGCAGCTGGCGCCGAGTGAGTCAGGCTGCCCGAAGAGATGAAATCGACTCCTGTTTCCGCGATTTGCCGAATAGTGTCGAGCGTAACGTTGCCGGACGCTTCAACGAGGGCACGCCCATCAATCATTTTTACGGCATCCCGCATCATATCTATCGGCATGTTATCGAGCATGATGACGTCGGCTTTTACGGCCAATGCCTCGCGCACTTCATCGAGTGTTTTGGTTTCAACTTCGATCTTCAGCAGGTGGTGGGCACTCTTCCTGACGCTCTCGACCGCCCTTGCAATTCCGCCCGCGGCCTTAATATGATTGTCCTTGATCAGCACGCCGTCGAAGAGTCCAAAACGATGGTTCTTCCCGCCGCCGACGCGTATTGCATATTTTTCGAGTTGTCTCATCCCTGGAATCGTTTTTCGCGTGTCCAGCACCCCAGCCTTGAACCCCCTGCACTTGTCGACATAGTTCGTCGTCAGCGTGGCAATGCCGGACAGGTGCTGGAGCAGGTTCAGCGCCACCCGTTCGCCCGCTAGAAGAGCCCTCGTACCGCCAGACAGCTTTGCGATCTCCATACCCGCGATTATTTTGTCGCCATCCTTCGCAAATACCGAAACTTGGATGTCAGGATCAAGACAATGAAACACCGCGCGGCTGACATCCAATCCCGCCAGGACAAGGTCCTGTTTTGCGATAATAACGGCTATGGATACCGATTCTGCCCGAATCGTTGCTTCGGAGGTGATATCCCCAGGCCCAATGTCTTCAGCAAGTGCCTGTTCTATGAGTTTTCTTAAATTCATTTCCTTTTTTTATGAGCTGTCGTCAATTACCCCAACATCTTTAGGCTCTGCTCAAGCTTATCGCGCTTCGCCTTGAATTCTTCAAATTTAGCGGTATCCTTCTCAACTACTTCTTTCGGCGCTTTATCCACGAAATTCCTGTTCGAAAGCTTTTTGGAGAACACTTCAATATCTTTAGAGGTCTTCGCGATTTCTTTCTGAAGCCGGTCGCGTTCCTGGGTGAGGTCGATGATGCCTTCGAGAGGCACATATACCTCCGCGTCCTTGATCACGCCCGTTGCCGCTGTCTTTGGCTTCTTCTCAGATTCCCCTATTTGCAATTCGTACAACCGCGAAAGCGTCTTCACATAGCCGGCGGCCTTCTCGAGATGGTCAGCCATGTCCTTGCGCGCAACGTTTACGATGGCTTTTATCTGCATTGAGGGCGCTATGTTCATCTCACCGCGAATATTGCGGATCGCCAGGATCAGATCCATGACCATTTGCATGTCTTGATCGATCCCGGCATTAATCATTTTTTCATCCACCGTTGGATATGCGGCGATCATGATCGACTCACCTCTGACCCCTGCCCCCTGTTTTGTGACCCCCTCGGGCAGGTTCTGCCAGATTTCCTCTGTAATGAACGGCATGAAGGGATGCAGGAGACGTAGTGCAGTCTCCAGTACATAGGCGAGTACGGTCTGAGCAGCCTTGCGCTCGGCGGATCCCTTATCAAGACTGAGTGCCGGTTTGGACAACTCGAGATACCAGTCACAGTACTCGTGCCAGATGAAATGATATAAAGACGACACCGCGTCGTTGAAGCGGTATTCCTTGAGTGCTGAAAGTACCTCTTTTGTCACCGAGTTCAGCCGAGAGAGAATCCATTTTTCGGCAAGCGATGTCTCCGTCGTGACAATCTCCCTGTTCGGAACAAAGTCCTCCTCAAGGTTCATGAACACAAACCTACTGGCGTTCCAGATTTTGTTCGTGAAGTTGCGGTAGCCCTCGATGCGTTCTGTGGACATCTTTATGTCCCTGCCTTGGGCCGCAAACGCCGTAAGTGTAAACCGGAACGCATCGGTTCCGTACTGATCGATCATCACGATGGGATCGATGACATTGCCCTTGGACTTGCTCATTTTCTGGCCTTCAGCGTCGCGCACGAGCGCATGGATGTACACGTCTCTGAAGGGCACGTCCTTCTTGAAGTGGAGGCCCATCATGATCATGCGCGCGACCCAGAAAAAGATAATGTCGAAGCTTGTGATCAGAACTGACGTGGGATAATAGACCGCAAGCTCCTTGGTCTCGTCAGGCCAGCCAAGAGTGGAGAACGGCCAGAGGGCTGATGAGAACCACGTATCGAGCACATCCGTTTCCTGATGCAGGCGACCGCTTCCGCATTTTATGCACGCGGCAGCATCGGTACGGCTGACCGTAATCGTCCCGCAGTCATCGCAGTACCATGCTGGGATTCGATGGCCCCACCAGATTTGGCGGGAAATGCACCAGTCCTTGATATTTCTCATCCATTCGAAATATGTGTTTTCCCACCCTTTGGGTACGAACTGCACCTTCCCGTCTTCCACGGCCTTGACCGCTGGCTCGGCAAGCGGTCTGGTTTTGACGAACCATTGCGGTGAAAGATAAGGTTCGACCACGGATCTGCAACGGTAGCACTTGCCCAGGGAATGTGCGTGGTCTTCGGTCTTGACCAAGAAACCGCGAGCCTGGAGAAGCTCGACAACCACGCCGCGCGCTTTCTTTGCGGGTTTTCCCTCAATAAATTTCAGCACGTCGGGAAGCACATCGGGGATATCCTGAAGGATCTCCGCCTTATCATCGAGCATCTTAATGCGCGGAAGGTTCGGCAATTGCCGCTGGCCCGCTTCGTAATCGTTGAAATCATGGGCCGGCGTCACCTTGACGGCGCCGGTGCCGAATTCCAGATCGACGAGAACGGAATCGCCGATGATCGGGATCCGGCGCGTCGTGAGCGGCAAGTCGACGGTTTTACCAATGAGATCCTTGTACCGCGGGTCGAGGGGATGGACAGCTACGGCTGTGTCGCCGAGCATCGTTTCGGGCCGCGTCGTCGCAACGGTCAGTCGGATGTTGTGGTCGTGGCTCAGCGGATAGGAAATGTAGTACAGCTTACCCCTCTCATCCTCATGTTCTACCTCGATGTCCGACAGCGCAGTGTGGCAACGGGGGCACCAGTTGATCAACCGCTCACCACGGTAAATGAGCCCTTCCTCATATAGCGTAACGAAGACCTCCCGCACTGCGCGTGAGAGACCGTCGTCCATGGTGAAACGCTCCCGCTGCCAGTCGCAGGATGCCCCCATGCGCTTGAGCTGATTTATGATCCTGCCGCCGTACTCTTTCTTCCACTCCCAGACCTTTTCAACGAATTTTTCCCGGCCGATAACGTGCCGGTCGATATTCTCCTTCACGAGCTGCCGCTCTACCACATTTTGCGTGGCAATGCCTGCATGGTCCGTGCCTGGTACCCAGAGCGTGTTCCTGCCGGACATGCGCATCCAGCGAATGAGAACATCCTGGAGCGTCGAATTCAGCGCATGACCGATATGAAGCGATCCGGTCACATTCGGCGGCGGAATCACGATCGAGAACGCCTTGCCGCCGGCGTTCGGATCGGCATGAAAGTAATTCTTATCGAGCCAGAAGCCATACCACTTCTGCTCCACGGCTTTCGGATCATAAGCTTTCGGCAATTCCCGTGGTGGCATTGAAAATGCTCTCCTTAATAAACGCTCGCTTGGAATAAAAAGAGGGGAACAAGTCCCCTCGGCAACACATCCTGAATTTCGAACCCTGCAGCGCGATTGTTTTTATGGTTCGGACTTGAGGCGTTCGATCTCTTCTTTTATCAAATGTTCCGCCAGTTGAGGAATAACTTCCCAGGACACCTGCTCAATTACTTCTTTTGCCATCTCGCGGGCGATCTGCGAAAGAACCGATTCAAGCCCTCTTCTAACTGTTTCATCGGAGATTTTCGGCATCGGCGGTGGCGGCAGGTTTTTGAATACGTCTGATGCCATCTTGCTAAGCGTTGTTTCCGCCATTATCCGGAGTTCGCTCTCCGGCAGTGTCGGAGGTTTGGGGATGCCCGTCTTTCCCATCGCCTCGTTCACGACTTTTAAGACGTTCTCCTCCACTAACCCACGCAGTATATCTTCGGGAACCAGCGGCGGCTTTTTCTCCAATGCCTCTTTAACCAACTTCGCGGCCGCTTCGTCAAGCACACTCCGCACAAGTTCGTGAGAGATTGTCGGCGGCTGGACCGGCGGCATCTGGGCAAACACGTCCTTTGCCATCTTCGCAATGGTTTCTTCCGCTATGCTCCACAGATCGCTCGCCGAGAGCGCGGGAGGCTGCGGTAGAGGTGTTTTTGCAAAAGCCTCTTTCGCCATCTCAGAGATGGCAGCCTCAGCTATTCTCCGGAGCTCGCTCTCAGGCAGCGCCGGCTGGACCGGCGGCATCTGGGCAAACACGTCCTTTGCCATCTTCGCAATGGTTTCTTCCGCTATGCTCCACAGATCGCTCGCCGAGAGCGCGGGAGGCTGCGGCAGAGGTGTTTTTGCAAAAGCCTCTTTCGCCATCTCGGAGATGGCCGCCTCAGCCATTCTCCGGAGTTCGCTCTCCGGCAGTGTCGGCGGCCGGACCGGCGGCATCTGGGCAAACACGTCCTTTGCCATCTTCGAAATCGTTTCTTCTGCTATTTTCCTCAATTCAACAGCGGTCAATGTTGAAGAGACGGCTGCGCTCTCTGTCGGCATTGCCGGATGTGACGTGACTGGCGGCGACATGGGTATTTCTTCCTTCGCTGGCGTCTCCATTGCTATCTCAAATGATTCATAGGGAATGATCTCCGGCGCGATCTCCGCTGTCTCGTCCATTAACCCCAAACCGGCCCGCATCTCTTCAACTGCCTTATCACCGACAGGCAAGCCCTTTGCAATTTCCCGGGTAATCGGCTCTATGACCTCTTCCACTTCCGCCTCTACCTCATACACTGACTCCTCATCGGGCGTTGCCGGAGCTGCGGTCTTTTTTACTTCTGATTCGGTGGGCGCCTCCTGAATAATATCGAATATATCCGTGGACGCCTTCTGAGCCGGCCTGGCTGAATGGACCGCTTCAACGGAGGGGCTTGCGGCCGGCGCGGCGGGTTGCGGAACAGCGGCAGGCTTCTCATGCTCGGCAGGCTTCGGTGGCGCCGCGGCAAGGGCTTTTTTTACTTTGCCAATCAGCTCCTGCGATTCAAAGGGCTTGGCGATATTATCGATGATCCCCGCATCCTTGCCTTTAGTTGTATCATAAACATCATCCCTGCTCATCATGAGAATAACGGGCGTCTGTGCAAGCAGCGGCGTCTGCTTTAGACGGCCGGAAAATGCATAGCCGTCAAGGCGCGGTAAATCCACATCGGCAAGAACGACGTCGGGAATCACGCGGGCCGCCTCGCTCAAAGCCGCTTCTCCGTCGCTTACACACGTGACTTCGTAGTCGCGTCCGGAAAAAAGCATTTCCACCACCTTCTGAATAGTGATGCTCTTGTCAGCCAGCAAAATCTTAACGGGCATGGAACAACCTTTCAAAATCGAGGATCATGACTTCTTATCATGGTTGAATACTATATTTTTTACACATTGAGGATCGACCGTCGTCGAATTCGCGGAGAACCGGTTGGTCCCGCGAGTTCCTCCATTTTAACAACCCATCCTCGTTGAGTATGGGCATCAGTCTTCTTTGTACCTCAAGATCCCTCGGTAGTGCTGCAGGCCGGGACCGAGGGCATGGGGGCCGACTCCTGTTCGGTGTCCAGAATTTCCATAACATTGCCCGCTAGAAGTCCCGGATCTCCCTTGCCTCCCCCTGATGACAAAAAGAGTATCCCACGTTTTCCGGAGATTTAGAAGACTTTTTTAAGGCTCACCACAGAAATCCACTTGCCTTGATACTCAATCTTCTCCTCGAATGTCTCAGAACGTTTGTGTCCTTCTGAATCCCGCGCCGGGGCGAGATCTCGAGAACCCTCGTGCTGGGGGAACGGCATGGGCATATCCCCTCCCACTGATAATATCAGAAATCGCTTCCCGTCGTCCATAACTGTTTTGGCGTCATGCTCAGCCGGCAAACGCGACGCCTGTCAGCAGTTTTTTGAGCGCGCCCAGCATTTCCTGTTCCTCAAAAGGCTTTACCAGATAGTCCTGGGCGCCCATCTCGATAGCTTTCTGTCGATGCTTGTCGCCGGCCCGCGAGGTCAGCACGATGACGGGGATGTGCCTGAGGTCTGGATTCTTTTTCATCTCGGCCATGAGGTCGTATCCATGCATGACAGGCATTTCAAGATCGGTGATGACGACATCGAATTTGATCCTGCCCATGATGTTAAGGGCCTCCATGCCGTCAGGGGCCACCTCCACCTCATAGCCGGTGCGATCGAGGAAGCGTTGAACGTACTTTCTGATGCTTATGGAATCGTCGACTACAAGGAGCCTCGGCTTCCGGTTCGAGATCTCCTGTGGGGGGAGGATTTCACGCGACGACGTATCGACGTAGGCCCTGGTCGCAACCAGGCCCTCTTCGCCGAAAAGCGCTGCGATGTTGATGATGAGGCGAACATGGCCTTCGCCGGAAATCGATGCGCCGGAAAAAAACTTGATGCCCTTCAAATAATCGCCGAGAGACTTCACGACGATCTCTTCCCTGCCGATGATCTCCTCCACCATAAGCGCAATCCGCCTCTCGGCCATGCCGAGGACCAGCGTCGGGTGGCGGAAGGCGTCGTCTTTTTTGGGGAACTTATTGACACCCAGCAGTTCGTTCAATTTGAGGAGCCTGATCGGCGAGCCGCGAAGGGTGACCAGTTCGTCACCGGCTGTCCGCTGAATGTCCTTGTATGCAAATCGCGTCGTTTCCTCAACAAGATTCATCGGAATGGCAATTTCCTGGTCCTTCAACTTCACAATCAGCGCTTGGGCAATGGCGAGCGTAAGCGGAAGCCGAATTACGAACTTCGTGCCCACACCCACGGCGGTCTTGATCTCGATCCTTCCGTTGATCCTCGCGAGATTGTTGGAGACAACATCCATGCCGACTCCGCGGCCCGAAACCTTGGTAATCTTCGATGCCGTGGAAAACCCAGGACGGAAGATCAGGTTGATGGCCTCCAGGTCCGTCAGGGACTGTGCCACAGCCAAGCTCATGAAACCCTTGTCAACAGCGACCTTTCTGAGCGTCACGGTATCCATGCCGCGTCCGTCGTCATCGATCTGGATAATGATGCTGTTGCCTTCATGCCGTGCGTTCAGTATCAGCGTACCGGTCGGCTCTTTCCCGAGGGCTCTTCGCTCCGCAACGGTTTCAATGCCGTGGGACACGGCATTTCTGATCATGTGCATAAGCGGATCGGTAATAATCTCGAAAATCGTTTTGTCGATCTTCGTCTCGCCGCCTAACACCACCATATTAACTTCCTTGCCCTCTTCGCGCGCAAGGTCGCGGACGGGCCGCTGGAACATCTGGTAAAGCTTGTCCATCTCAACCATGCGGGCCTGAGTGATCTCGTCCTGCAGGTTCGTGGTGATGGTCGAGATTCGTGCCGTGTCGAGTTCGAAAGAATCGAAGAAACCGGCAAGCTCCATCATAATCTCGTTTGTATCATTCGTGATTTCCGTCAGCTTGCGTGATAAAAGGTTGAAGTCATCGTATCGGTCGAACTCGAGTTCAAGAAAGTCGGTGGATTGCTCGGTGATGTACTGCTGCTGAAGCGGTACATCGGCCGTCAGCGTGTATTCGTATTTTTCTTCGAACTTCTTGATCTCGTGGAGCAGCCGGTTCTGGCTGAAATCAAGTTCTTCCCGAAGCGTTTTAATAAAGTCGACCTGACGCGCAAGCCGGTTGCGGTTAACGACCATCTCTCCCACCAGGTTCATGAGATTGTCGAGCCGCTCGATATTAACACGGATAAACTGCTTTTCGAGGTCCGGTCCATCCGTTGCTCGACGTCCAGTGCCGCGTTTTTCATGGATCCCGACTTTTTTGGCCTCTTCAATCTCCTGCCGGAGCGGACGTTCCGGCGCGGCGGGAGGGGCTACCTGAGGTTGGGGACCGCCAAGGGGGGCAGCCGGTGTTTTAGGCAGAGCCGACGCCGGTGCGTTCTGAGCGGCAAGCGCAGGAAGCGGTATCGCCGGTGTTGCCTCTTTAGTGCCTATGTCAAAGTATTTTTCCCATGCAAGATCCAAGTCGTCTTTACTGTCTTGCGGGCTCTTTTGAGCGGCAACGGCCGGGGAGGTCCCGCTTTTCTCATCTGTGTGCTGAGCCGCTGTCGTCGTCTTCCGGGCAGAAGCGACGATGTCCTTATAGGCTTGTCCAACAGACTCGACTACCAGAGGGTCTTCGGGCTGATTGGCTGCCACGCCGTCTACCATAACCTTGATGGCATCAACACTGTCAAAGAGAAAGTTCAGGGTCTCCTTGCTGACGGGAATCGTGCCGGCACGAAACATGCTGAGCATGTCCTCGGCCTTATGTGCCACGCTGCTGATACCTTCATATCCCATCATGGCCGCTGATCCCTTTAACGTGTGAGCAGCGCGAAAAAGCTCATCGATCATGCCGGTATCGGTTGGGTCCTTTTCGAGAGACAGGAGTCCCCTGTTCAGGTTTTGTAGATGCTCACCCGCTTCAATCAGGAAAAATTCTATGATGCCAGATTTGTCAAACGAACCAGTCATATGCGCTATTCGATGAAGCCGAGTTTAATTTCCTCATCACTTGTGGTGACTTGTTCCGCAACAGGTTGATAGCTGTTCAGCGAAGGGAGCGGTATTTCTCCGCCCGCACCGGACGCAAGCTGCTCCTGCCCGATCTTGAATCTTCCGATGGCATCGTTCAGCCGTCTGGTGAGCTCTGCCAAGTTGTTTATTGTCTGCACCGTATTCTGTACGCCACGGGTCGTATCCTGTGTCAGCTGAGAAATATTTTCCATGGTATGCACGACGCTTTCCGTCGATTTTACCTGATCGACCGCAGCCCTCGTGATATCGCTCATGAGGGTCGATGTCTGTTTCACGATCTGTTCAATTTCTCGGAGCGCGGCGCCTGCCTGGTCGGCAAGCTTCGTGCCCTCCTCCACCTCGCGGGTGCCTTCCTCCATGACCGTCACGACTTCGCTTGTTTCGACCTGGATGCCCTTGATCAATCCTGTAATGTCCTTCGTGGCCCGGGCTGCACGCTCGGCGAGCTTCCTCACTTCATCGGCAACCACGGCGAAACCCCTGCCCTGTTCACCCGCGCGGGCAGCCTCGATTGCGGCGTTCAGTGCCAGAAGGTTGGTCTGCGTCGCGATTTCGCTGATCACTTCGATAATGGCACCGATTTCCAGGGAGCGTTCGCCGAGGCCTTTGATTTTTTTCCCGGTTGACTGCACGGTGGCGCGGATGCGCTGCATGCCCTTGATCGTTTCCGACACGGCTGTCCCGCCCTTGACGGCAGCCTGCGTGGCCTTTACCGATGTCTGCGTTGCCGCCTCGGCGTTTTCAGACATGCGCTGGGTCGTCAAAGACATGGCGTTCACCGCGTCCGACGCGTTTCGAATCTGCGATGCCTGCTGTTCAGCGCCCAACCGCATCCGCTCCGCGGACTGGAGGATATCGCCGGTAGACCGACGGATTTGAGTGGCCACATTGCTGGCATGTGTGACAAGGGTAGTCAAACCAGCAATCATGAGGTTGAATGCGTCCGCCACGGACCCGAGAGCGTCGGCGGTCACTTCGGCTTTGATCGTGAGGTCGCCCTCCGCCGCGGTGCTCACGACCGAGAGAAAGTCCATGACCTGGTGCTGCATCTTGTCCCGGTCCATCTCGGTTTGGACTAGGCCCTGGAGACGGTCGATCGTTCGGTTCATTGTGTCGCCCAACTGGCCCAGTTCGTCACCGGTTTTTACGACCGCCTTTTTTGACAGATCGCCTCGTCCGACAGCTTCAGCGACCCGCATCAGGTCCTTGACTGGGGCGATAGTTATGGAGGTGGTCACCATGGCAACGACTGACAGGATGATGAGCGTCACGATGCCTACGCCCATGATGTAGATGAGTAGGTTCCTGATGTTGGCCTTGATCAGCGTAACGTTAAGCCCCACATGGACGGCGCCGAGCGTGCCTCCGCTGATAGGCGAGGCAATATCAATGACCTCAATTTCGCTGTTCTTGAGGATGATCTGTGCAGGCTGTGTGCCGTAGGGAACGCCCGGTTTCAGAATATTGATGTTCTGCAGTTGCGCAGGAAGAACATTTCCTTCGAAAGAAGACGAGACAACTTTTCCCCTGCCGTCGCGGATGAAGCAGTAGGCAATTTCCGGCTGACGCATGGCCTCTGCCTGTATTAAATGGAGAGCATTCAGATCCTCAACCTGGATCGGCTCCACGGCCTTGACGCTGAGGCCGTCGGCTACGATCAATATCTTATTGATAGCCTCATCCCTCATGGCGTTCTGGATCTGGACATAGATGAAACCGAGAATACCGGCTCCAAAAAGTGCCGACATGCCGATTATCATGAGCACAATCTTTGTTCTTATACTCATCCGGTAGAAAGGGTTGATTATTTTCATCGCGTTGCTCCTTTACAAAAGAAGTTTCTGAGTTTTTTCCGCCCGACGGGACTTGCCGGAGCTACGGAGCCGATCGCAGAGGCCTGACGTTCACGTCAGCATAATCTCATCAATTACTCGCTCTATGTTCAGAAGGGCAGCTACGCCCGTATCTCGATGTATGATCCCCCGCAAAAAACGGGTACGGTTCTTGGCTGTTTGCTGGAGGCCCGTTTCAGGAGGAAGGGGCTGGATATAGCTTATGGGAATGGAGATCACGGCTGATACGTTGTCGACGATGATGCCGAGCATCATGGATTCCTGCTTAATGATCGCAATCTGACCGGGAACGGAACGTTGCGGGAGAAAAAGCGCTGGGCGAATGTCGACGATCGGTACGATGTTCCCCCGCAGGTTGATGACTCCCAGCACATGCGATGGGGTGGTGGGGACAGGGAAAATTTTCTGAGAGATGATGATTTCTATCAACACTTCTACCGGAATTGCAAAGGTGTCCTCGCCTATACTGAAGAGGCATATTTGTACCTCTTCCTCCTCCGGTAGAACATCCAGCTCATCCGCGGCTACATCGTTGTTAATTGCGGCCAAACGGGCCCCCTCCAGGAATTAGATATATTTCTTTACCGCCTTCAGCAAGTCTTCCGGCTTAAACGGTTTGGTCAAATACTCATCGGCGCCCTGCTTCATCCCCCAAAACTTATCGCTTTCCTGGTCCTTGGAAGTGACCATGATGACCGGAATATTTTTCAACCGGTCGTTGCTCTTGATGTCCCGGCAGACCTGAAAACCATTTTTCTTGGGCATGATCACGTCAAGGATAACCAGATCGATCTTCTCGGATTTCAGTTTATCTTCGGCAGCGTCTCCGTCCATGACTGTCATTATGGTATGGCCGGTTGGCTGGAGCGCCTGCTGAAAGATCTGAAGCTCAGCCAGACTGTCATCGGCAATGAGTATCTTGGCCATTCTGGTCTCCTTTTGCCCCTTTTACCGTGAGCAAGTTGGTAAAAAATAACATATTTCCTTGGTACTGTCAAGTTTTCGTTTGTTTTGCACAGGGCGCACATTGCGGCTGAGCATGCTATCTTCGTCTCCGGATAAGGTTCACCGAGAGGAGGATAAACATGCTCTTGACAACATCGAACTCACCCATATGGAGTGTATCAATGATGTTCTGGATGGTGCGCCGACCGTCGACGTAAGAGAACACGCTGAGATCGAAATCACTCATTCCGCGCGTCGCAAGTTCATCGGCGTTTGCGATCATGGGTTCGAACACAATATCGAAATGAGGAATTTTCTGACGAATCAGGCCCCACTCATCTGTCCGGCGCGCGCCCTCCAGCAAGAGGTCATCCACCTTTAGCTGGGCAGTATTGGCAAAAAAAGGCGGAACTGCCTTTTCAAAGAAGAACTCGCCGTCCTCCCAAGTCATGACTTTAAAGACCGCCGACTCCGTATGCCGGCGATGGCAATCGGTGAATGTCCTTGCACTTACAATGTTTTCCCGCACAAGAACCCGGTCGATAGGCTGCGATGTCATGTCAGCAATGCTTAGAGCGTGTTGAATGCTGTCCTCTTCGAGACCACAGGAACGTTTGAGCAAAACCTCCACAGCTGACCTAGGCCCCCTGCAGCCTGATGACGCCAGCACGATGGCTCCGTCTTTGAAATACACTTCTACGGCATCACCGGATCGATTGACAACCAGTCTGCCGGTCTGGCGCTGAAGTCCGAGCATCTGCAGTACTTCCACGATCCGAACACTCGCCAGATTGCCCTGGATCCCCACGTTCTTCGCGGCCTGTGAACTACCCAGTTCTTTTTTAATAAGTTCGGGCAGAGTCTCCCTGATAAATTCATCAAGCACCTGCTCGACAATGGACCGCACCACGGCTTCTAGCCCGCCTGCAGCGGGTGAGGCCGTTCGCGGCAGCGGCGACGGCCGGGATTCCCGCTCGGGTTCCCGGACGGGTTCATGAATCTGCTCGCGAACCGGTTCCTGCTCAGGGATCGCCGGGGGCGCTGTTTGTTGCCTGTCAATGACTTCCCGTATTTTGGCGAGCAGTTCTTCTGGTTGAAAGGGTTTGGTGAAGTATTCTGTAATGCCAAGGACATCAACGAACTTGCTGCCGACCTTATCGCCCTTCGAGGTCACGAGAATGATCGGCGTATTTCTGAAATCGGGGTCCTCCTTCAGGGTCTTGCAGACCTGGAAGCCGTTCATTTTCGGCATGACGAAGTCCACGAGGATGACAGCAGGACGCTCTGACCGCGCCTTGGCAATTCCTTCTTCGCCATCAGACGCAAGAATGACTTGATAACCTTGAGAAGACAGGATCATCTCGATGAGTCGCTGCACGGTCGGACTGTCATCAATATCGAGGATTTTTTCCCCTGCCATCAATACCCCCAAAAACATTTTAATACTATCATGGGGTAAAAGCGCTTGTCAACAGCTTAAAAGCTTCTCGCAGATTCCAATCGTAGCAGCTTTCGCAGAATCATTCCCGATACGTCAGTCAGCTCACCTAAATAACGTTTCATTATTTTCCCGGACTTGCCAGAGGAGATCTACGCAAATTATAGGAAGATAATTGTAATCCATATCACAGTTATTGCAAAGAAACATGTACTCCATATCACAGACCTTTTTCCGGATAGTTCGTATGATTGCTTTAGCGTTGGATTGGCTTTTCAAACGGTCTTTGTAATATTCCTGATTTTTAAGTCTGTATTTCTTTCTCTGCTCAGAGCAAACCTGGGGAAACCCAGGGACGCAGAGCAACGGAACTAATGAGTCACGTGACTCGAGGTTCGCCGAGCCGCCAGAGATAACGATAGCGGTAACTATATTGATGCTTTTAGCAGAGGAGGAAAATAACATGTTAAAAAGAAACCACGCATTTGCATTTTTACTGGCATCTCTGTTAGTTACAATTTTGGCTGGATGTGGAGGAGGTGGCGGTATAACCTCTTCAGAAAATGGAATAGTGACCTCTTCGGCTCAGCTTGTAGCCATAGAAGTAACGCCGACAAACCCATCGATGGCAGCTGGTACCACTCAGCAATTCACTGCTACAGGCGTCTACTCGGATAAAACGACGCAGGATCTAACAACGACGGCAACCTGGTCATCGTCAGATTCAGTCAATGCCTTGTGGATGACGAACGGGCGTTTAAAGGGCAACGGTGCCTGTAAAACAACAATTACCGCGACAAAGGGTACTGTTTCGGGCTCAACAACGTTGACGATAACGTCAGCAACACTGGCGTCCATATCGGTCACGCCGACCAATCCGAGCATAGCAATAGGGATGACTCAGCAGTTCGCTGCAACGGGAACCTTCTCCGACAGTACCACCCAGGACCTGACGGCGGATGTAGTCTGGAGTTCATCGGCATCGTCTATTGCAAGTATCAGTAATACAGCGGGTTCAGCAGGACTGGTCACCTCGGTAGCCGCTGGCTCGACAACAATCACGGCGACATCGGGCACTCTGTCGGGATCTACTACGCTGACAGTCACAGCGGCAACGCTCGTCTCCGTGGCAATAACACCGTCCAGTCCAAGCATCGCTCCAGGGACCACTCAGCAATTCACTGCCACCGGGACGTACTCCGATGGTTCGACGCAAAACCTGACAACGACAGTGACCTGGAGTTCATCGTCAAAATCTGTAGCAACCATCAGCAATGCAGCGGGCTCAAACGGACTTGCCACCCCGGTAACCGCTGGCTCGACAACGATCACGGCGACATCGGGCACTCTGTCGGGATCTGCTGCGCTGACAGTCACACCGGCAACGCTCGTCTCCATGGCAATAACACCGTCCAGTCCAAGCATCGTGCTAGGGACCACTAAGCAATTCACTGCCACCGGGACGTACTCCGACGGTTCGACGCAAAATCTGACAACGACAGTAACCTGGAGTTCATCGTCAACATCTGTAGCAACCATCAGCAACGCAGCGGGTTCAAAAGGACTGGTCACCCCGGTAGCCGCTGGCTCGACAACGATCACGGCGACATCGGGGAGCATATCATCATCAACCATATTGACGGTAACTCCGGCGACATTGATTTCAATCGCCGTTACGCCTCTAACTTCTGCTCTTACGACCGGATCGACGCAGCAGTTTACAGCTACTGGAACGTTTTCAAACAGCACAACGCAGAACCTAACCGCCTCGGCTACCTGGAGTTCCTCCAATACAAGTTTCGCAACGATCAGCAACGCAGCGGGCTCAAACGGACTTGCCACTGCTGTTGCCGCGGGATCAGCCGTAATTTCAGCTGCTTGGCAAGGCATTTCAGGAACTGCCTCACTGACAATTACGGCACCGACTAGCGTGACGCTTACCTGGGGCGCCCCAACTTCATATTCAGATGGGACTCCCTTGAATCCCGCAACGGATATATCAACGTATAACGTATATTACGGAACCGCATCAGGAGTTTATACGCAGGTTGTAAGTGTTCCGAATCCGGCGACTACCACCATTACCGCGACAGTAAACCTGACATCCGGGACCTATTATTTTGTCGTCACGGATGTCGATACATCAGGTCAAGAAAGTACGTACTCTAACGAAGTTTCAAAAACAATTTAACGGGAAAGTTCACTCCCTCCCCCCTTGGGGGAGGGAGTCCGGCAGAGGATACTACAGTAGGACAAGCTGCAAAGAATGCAAGTTAACAAACAATATAACTGACTTCTGAAATACAGCATGAGTTCTCCCACCTGAATTTTCCGCCGCAGTAGGCCCCCACCTTCATTACAGGCACGGATGTCCTGCCTGTTTCGGAACGAATAAATTAAAGGGAACGCTCTCTCTTTCGCAGCTGACGGTGGAAGGGCATGACCCGTCAAAGGCCTTCCCTCCATTCATGCCTCTTCTTGCATAAAGCCTGAATAATCCAGCGTTCCATTGCAGCGTCCTTCGAATCTTAAAATCACCGTCCCGACATATTTGTTCCATCTCCTCTCTCTTTCTTGTTCTATAATAACTTTATGAGTAGGAGATGAGCCTGATGCCTCAAAGAATTCTTATTATTGAAGACGACCGGGAAATCGCCCATCTCGTGGAACTCCACTTGAAGGACGCAGGTTACGAGCCAGTGCCTGCTTATGATGGCGACACCGGTCTCCACTTTGCACTCTCGAAATCATTCGACTTGATAATACTCGACCTTCTTCTTCCGGGCATGGACGGACTGGAGGTCTGCCGCCGCGTTCGTGCTGCGCCTGTTTACACACCCATCCTGATGCTGACCTCCCGTTCAGCCGAAATCGACCGCGTCCTCGGTCTAGAAATCGGAGCGGATGATTATCTGACCAAGCCATTCAGTATTCGTGAGCTGCTGGCGAGGGTAAAAGCACTGCTCCGCCGCGAACATGCGTTTCATGAGGAACCAGGTGAAACGAAGAAAGTCATCCGTGCGGGCGGCCTTGTCATTGATCCGGAAAAGCGTAGCGTCACCCTGACTCAAAAAACGGTTACCCTGACAGCTAAGGAATTCGACCTCCTGCTCCACTTTGCCAGACACCCCGGTCGGGTCTACACGCGCTCGGAACTGCTGGCCCTGGTTTGGGGCTATGGATACGATGGTTACGAACACACGGTCAACTCGCATATCAACCGTTTGAGGAGTAAAATAGAGGGTGATCCGGCTCATCCCCGCTATATTCTGAGTGTCCGTGGGGTCGGGTACAAGTTCTCCGATACAGCTGGCCCGGATGAGGAATAGCGTCATGTTTAAATATCTCTACACCAAACTGGCTGCAGTTCTTCTCGGTTTATTCCTGGTCATGGGTGTTTTGTATGTTCTCCTGACGCTCTATACGACGCGGTTGTATTTCCAGGAGGTAAACCAGAAGCTCAACCTTATCCTGGCGCAGCACCTAGTTTCGGAAAAGATACTCCTCAAAAAAGGAAAGGTTGACGAAAACGCTCTCCAGAATATTTTTCACATGCTGATGGTTGTGAACCCTGTCATTGAAGTTTATCTCCTCAGCCCGGATGGAACGATTCTGGCCTACTCTGCGCCACCCGGTAAAGTGAAACGGCGCTCGGTGTCCCTGGAGCCTGTGAGGCAGCTACTAAGCGGGTCCCCTGTGCTGCCCGTGCGAGGTGATGATCCCCGCGACCTTGAAAGGAAAAAAGTGTTCTCCGCAGCTCCCATTCTTCTGAACGGGAGTACCGTAGGATATCTCTATATTATCCTGGGCAGCGAGCAGTTTGAGACAGCGACTGGGATGCTACAGCGCAGTTATATCCTTCGCCTCAGCCTGTGGGCAGGGGCAGGAGGCCTGCTGTTCGCTCTGCTGGCAGCGCTTCTGCTGTTCAACCGCATGACACTGCGGCTCCGGCTGCTAACGTCATACATGGAGATGTTCCGCCGGAGCGATTTCGAGGAGCCTCCCCGCCTTCCAGCCAAGTTCGCGGTTAGGAGCGGAGATGAAATTGACAAGCTCGGTTCCATTTTCATCCAGATGGCAGACCGCATCGTCCGCCAGATCAAGGTCATGAAGGACGCTGACTTGCATCGGCGAGAGATGGTGGCCAATATCACCCATGATCTTCGAACACCGCTCACGTCACTTCAGGGTTATCTGGAGACCTTGCTCATGAAGGCAGATGCACTGACCCCGGAGGAGCAACGGTACTACCTTACGATAGCCCTCAAACGTTCCGATCAGCTGCGAAGACTGGTCACCGGGCTCTTTGAGCTTGCAAAGCTTGACTCACCTGATATCCAGGTTCGTTTTGAATCGTTTCATCTCGACGAACTCATCCAGGATATTCTGCAGAAGTTTCATCTTGCTGCAGAGGACAAAAAGATTACCCTCCGGATGAATATCCCGGACGACATTCCCTTGGTTTTTGCTGATATCGAACTCACCGAGCGGGTATTTGAAAATCTTATCGATAACGCAATCAGGCATACCCCGGAAACGGCGCAGTGGCGGTCTCCGCCACGCTTCAGGAAGCGCGAATAAAAGTAACAGTCTCAGACACCGGCTCAGGCATAGCTCCAGAGGATCTCGCGCATCTCTTTGACCGGAATTATCGAAAAGAGCGGATTCGCGGCAGCGACCGAGCGGGACTGGGGCTCATCATCATCAGGAGAATCCTGGAGCTTCACCACAGCACCATCGATGTCAGCAGCAAGATCAATGCCGGCGCTACCTTTACCTTCTTTCTTCCCGCCTACCAGGGGACGTCATCCTGAGCTCAGTCGTATCGCCTGCGACTCGGCCTTTGGTTCCCTTCTATTCCGTGACGAACATTTTACTGTCCTGTGACTGATCCGTGACCTGACTGTAGTATCGTTTATTCAGTTGAAGAAAAGAATCGGAACAAAAGTTGAAGCCAGACAGTAACGGCAACACGAGTCTTATCGGCTAGATCACGGTGGAGTATAATATCTATAGAGGAAAGAGAGGGTTTCATTATGGTAACTAAAATATTACTCGGATCGTTGCTCGTTCTACCGCTCCTGATAACTCAGGTTAATGCCGGCGGTACAGAGCATCTTGAGAAGGCGACTTTTGCTGGAGGTTGTTTCTGGTGCATGACGCCGCCTTTTGAAAAGCTGGACGGAGTCAAGGAAGTCATATCGGGATATACCGGCGGGCATACGGTCAATCCAACCTACGAAGACGTCACATCGGAGACAACGGGGCACCTTGAATCCGTGGAAGTTATCTACGATCCCGCGAAAATCAGCTATGCAAAACTGCTGGATGTTTTCTGGAGGCAAATCAATCCCACCGACGCAGGAGGCCAGTTTGTAGACCGCGGACCATCATATAAGACTGCGATTTTCTATCACAATGAAGAGCAGAGGCTGCTGGCTGATGAATCGAAAAAGAAACTCGAAGAGTCGGGGCGTTTTGATAAACCGATCGTCACTGAGATCCGGCCTGCTGGCGCGTTTTACCCGGCTGAAAAATATCACCAGGACTACTGGAAGAAAAATCCCGTCCGGTATAAATTCTACCGCTACAATTCCGGACGCGATCAGTATCTGGAAAAGATCTGGGGAAAGGATGCTACGATGCATGCAAAGTATGAGACAAAAACCATGGATCCAGGAGATCTATTCGTAAAGCCGTCCCAGGAAGAACTGAAAAAGATGCTCACTCCCCTGCAATATGAGGTTACACAGAAGGGAGGCACGGAGCCGGCATTCCATAATGAATACTGGGACAATCACAATCCGGGTATTTATGTAGACATCGTTTCTGGAGAGCCCCTGTTCAGTTCGCTGGATAAATACAATTCGGGAACAGGATGGCCGAGCTTCACCAAGCCGCTCGAACCCGGCAACATCGTGACTAGGGAAGACCGGACCTGGTATCTTGCCGTACGTACCGAGGTTCTGAGTAATCACGCGGGCTCGCACCTAGGCCATGTGTTCGATGATGGCCCCAAACCGACGGGACTGCGTTATTGCATGAATTCAGCAGCACTCAGGTTCATTCCCGCGCAGGACCTGGTAAAAGACGGGTATGGAAAATATGCAAAGCTTTTCGAGAAATGATCGTTCCCGGCGAATCGATGTCAGCAGGAGCATATGATTGTATTTCTTGAGGAAAATACAAAAAACCATATCCAGACATGTCGCAAGTAAACATAATTTGACGTATCTGAGGCAAGAAATACCATTACGAGCAGTCGCTCAGGCAAGGGAATAATCGCCGTATGCCCAGTTTCAGTGTGAAGGATCCATGAAGAGGTGTTTTGGCACGTTTCCCATCGACCTGAGGGCTGACGGATCGTGCTCCCCTCTCCACTTGTTGTCCTTTTCAACCATCTGTTGCCGCTACTACATATACGGATTCTCGACAACGGAATGAGCCTGGAAGCGCAGTACCATGGTAAAGACGCAGGATGATAATGTGGAGGACGACATTCAGAGAAACATTCAGGGGGTGCTTCACTTATCAATCATCGTAAGCCCCGGATTTCTTGTGTTAAAAGCTCATCTGACAACAAAAAAAGGCATGCATTTTCCTTTTCATTACATGCATGCTGATACGTAACTGGCTTCTTTTCTTGTTACGACTCTACCGAGCACAGGTCGTTGTCGCCGAACTGGCAATCATCAGGTAGGACTGTCTGTTCACCGTGTCCCTTGATCATGTTTTTGATTGCCTGAATGGCTCCCTGCTCTGCATGAAGTATTTCGGGAGTCACCGTTTCGGGCTCGCGAATCTCCTCCGACTCATCACGAAATGCCCTCACTTCGTAGGCCTCCACTAATGTTTCACGGCCTGCTGATTTTAAAGCTTTCTTTATGAACCGTTTCATTACCCTCGCCTCCTTTTCCGTCCTGCGACTCTCTTATAAGTATAGCACCGGGAGGAGGGGTCCTTTTTCAGACTGTTCGGGAACACGATCGTTACGAGTGAAAATATGAATTGGGGTGTTCTTCAACCTTGCAGCACGATCTTTCATCCCAAAATCTATATGATGAGCTGGATTGCCGACCTCGGGTTACTCATGTCAATGACCAGAACTGCAGCTGAGGCATTAAGTATATCAACTAGAGGACCCGTCAAATGGCAACTGGCCGAATGGATTGTATCATTGGTCGGTGAAGTCAAAAGCTTAAGCGGGAAGACTAGCGGGCTTTCCTTAATAGACTATCCTCCGGGTCACACGTGGTAACAAAAACCCATCTTCTATTTCCCTGACAGTTTTTGAGGCATGCAGGGGTAAAATTGTCTGACCAGCAGGTTTCAGATCATCTAACCTGACAAGACGATTGAGCTGCACGACACGGCGATCCGGCCGACTCCGCAGCGAAACTGGCAGCAAAGCGAAACTATTGCGGCTAGGAATGCGACAGGTTGAGTCAGGTAGAGGTCTTTCCCGCAGTATGCTATACTCGAAAAAAGCGTTTGCGAAAGGAGTGAATGATGAGACTCGTAACAAGGGGGGATTTGGACGGGCTCGTGTCTGCCGTGCAAATTACTACCATGGAAAACATTGATTCGTTGGAGCTTATTCATCCGCAGGACATTACTGACGAGAAATTTAAGGTTAGGGAGGAGGATATCCTTTCCAATCTCCCCTATCACCCCGGCTGCGCGATGTGGTTCGACCACCACGAAATTACGGAGAGCAACAGAAAGCCGCCCGAGGTCATTAAAGGAAAGCATGCCCTTATGCCGAGTGTGGCCAGGGTGGTCTATGAATATTATCGGTCAGAAAAACTAAAGCGGTTTGAACCTCTGATTGCAGAAACAGACCGGTTTGATTCGGCGCAGCTGTCGGTGGATGATATTTCAGACCCCCATGGAGCAATTCTCCTCGGTTTTACTATCGATCCCCGAACAGGACTCGGCATCGACAAGGGCTTTTTCATGCTGCTGGTGGAGCAGCTCAAAACATCGAAAATAGAGGCTGTGCTCGAAACGCCGGAGGTGGCCCGCCGGGTCGCGCTCTGCAGGGAAAACGATATAAGATTCATGCAGGCGCTGAAAGATAATTCGAAGATTGATGGCAATGTGATCATAACGGACTTCAGGAAAAGTACCGGCGTTCCCGTCGGAAACCGATTTCTCATCTACATGATCTTTCCGGAGGGCAACGTATCGGTGAGACTCCAGTGGGGTCCACGAAAGGATTTTGTCGCCGTCACCATTGGACACAGCATCTTGAACCGGACCTGCAAAACCAATATCGGCAGCCTCTGCAGCGATTTTGGAGGGGGCGGCCATCGTGGAGCCGGCGCATGCACTCTTGATCCGATGACGGCGGATAGCAAACTGGAAGAAATTATTAGACGGCTTAAAGGTTCATAAGCTTCAGAACGCTCTGCGGAGCTAGCAGAAGGAATAGAGAGAGAATTAGTAGTTTAAAAGGCCCGCGATTCGCGGGCCTTTTAAGAGGGACTGGCCTCCTACGGTTTTGCCACAGACCACAGGTCCTTAAATCCCTGGCCGGATGTATCACCGGGCTTTGCGTCCTTGCTAAAATAATAAAGCGGCATTCCCTTGTAGGTCGTCTGCTTTTTGCCGTCTACCCGGGTGATCGTCCCGAAATCTCCCGCCGCCAGACCATCCTGGGCATCAATCGTTTCTTGATAGAACAACGGCCAGTTGCCAACGCAAGGCCCTTCGCAGGAGCTCTTTCCCCGTGAATCTTTCTTAAAATTGTAGAGCGTCATTCCTTTGATGTCAGTGAGGTAGCTGCCGAGCGCTTCCTTCTGCGCGACTTTGACCGCATGATGTTCGGCAAACGCTGTTTCCGCTCCCACGATGGCTACGATCATTATTGCAAGCACCGCTAATTTAATAAATGTATTGATCTTCATAGTTGACCCTCCTTGTTTATTTGAAACATAGCGATATTAAAAACGTAGCAGACGGCATCATGCAAGTCAAGAAGGCGCCGAGGATGATACGCTGAACCATCAAACAGTTTCATTCTCATTTTCCCTCCTTAAGCCTTTCTGCAAAGTAAGACGGAAGTCCGCTGATTACAATAGCCTGCGCCGCCTTCTCAACATCATATGGTACCCGCAGGAACTCGACGCCCACTTTATCTTCGGTTATCTCGACCAAGGTCACGCATGCCCTCGGATCGCCGTCTTTCGGTTTACCCACGCTTCCAGCATTGATCAAGATTTTTCCTCCGAGATCTTTCCGGTAGGGCCTATGGGTATGGCCGTAGATCAGAATGTCGGCATCGATCTTTTCTGCCATCTCACTGAAAAACTTTTCCGGCCGCTCCTCAAACCAGTAGAGGTTGTTCTTGCGCGGCGTGGCATGAAAGAGAGCGACCTTTCTGCCCTGTACGATAAAGGCCATCTCAACGGGAAGCTTCCCAAGGTACATCTTCGTCTTTGGCGTAGTATGTTCCTTCGTCCAGGCGAATGACCGGCTCGCCATTTCCTCCTGAACCGGGTCCTCGGCCTTGCACCCGCAGTGATCGCGGTTATGCGCGACAGTCTCGTCGTAATTTCCCTGCACGCCCTCGATACCATGTCCGGCGAGGAAGTCAACAACCTCGTTCACAAAGGGAGAATACCCGCCCAAGTCGCCGAGATGGTAAATCTTTTCTGCGCCCGCACCCCGCGCTGCCTCGTAAGCCGCCTTCAGTGCCTCGATGTTTCCGTGTATGTCTCCAAATACCGCTAACTTCATCACATGATCACCTCAAGAACTTTGATCCGACGAATTGCTTCAAAGGGCATCGGTTCCCTTGATCCGGCAATACTCAGCGCTGAAATAGGTACACTGAAAATACTTTGCCACGTTCACCAGGCTGATTAATACTGGCACCTCGACCAGGGGCCCGATGACGGCGGCAAAGGCGGCTCCTGAATTTATACCGAAAACGGCTACCGCAACAGCAATGGCCAGTTCGAAATTGTTGCTGGCCGCAGTGAATGAGAGCGTCGCAGTTTTAGGATAATCCGCCCCGATCTTTCTTCCCAGGTAGAACGAAACCAGGAACATTGCCACAAAATAGATCAGCAGCGGAACTGCGATGCGCAGTACATCAAGAGGAAGCTTGACGATGTAGTTGCCTTTGAGCGAGAACATGACAATGATCGTAAATAGGAGCGAGATGAGCGTTATTGGACTTATCTTCGGAATAAAGACTGTCTCGTACCATAAGCGGTCCTTAAGCTTGATGAGCAGGAAGCGGGTGAGCATGCCGGCGATAAACGGAATACCAAGATAGATGAATACGCTCTTTGCGATCTGCCCGATCGTGACATTGACGACTACCCCCTTGAGCCCGAACCACACGGGAAGAACCGTTATAAAGATATAGGCATAGATGGAAAAGAAGAGCACCTGGAAGATCGAATTGAAGGCGACAAGACCGGCGGCGTACTCGGGATCACCGCAGGCAAGATCGTTCCAGACGATCACCATGGCGATGCACCGCGCAAGACCGATCATAATGAGACCGACCATATATTCGGGATAGGACCGGAGAAAGATTATTGCAAGAGCGAACATCAGGACCGGGCCGATGACCCAATTCTGAATGAGCGAGAGACCCAGGACCTTTTTATTGCGAAAGACCTCCCCGAGTTCCTCATACTTGACCTTCGCAAGCGGAGGGTACATCATAAGGATGAGACCGATGGCGATTGGAATATTGGTCGTTCCGACTTGAAAACTGTTGATAAAGGCTTCAGTGCCTCGGATGAAATATCCAAGGCCCACGCCGATGGCCATCGCGGCGAAGATCCAGAGAGTGAGAAAACGATCCACAAATGAAAGTTTCTTCCCCGTGTTCTTAACCATTGTATGTCCTCCCTTTTGCGAAGCCAGGCAGCGGGTTGTGTTCAAACTACATGTCAGCCGCAACACCGGGCTTTTCTCTTCAACGACACAGCCTTGCCGCCGGCATCTTTGTTCCCGAGAAAAGCATGCAGCCGCTTCCTGTCCCCTGATATCGTATTATCCTGCATCCGCTCACATACCGAGAGAATCAGCATTCTTCTGAAGATGTCTTTTTCGTTCAGACTATAATGGATCCATTTCCCCTGCTTCCGATCTTTGATGAGCCCGGATTCCTTCAGAGTTCTGAGATGGAAAGACACCTTCGGCTGCACCATGTTCAGGGCAGCCACGATGTCGCAGACACAGAGTTCCCCCTCTTCAAGAAGCTTTATGATCCTGAGCCTGGTTTCGTCGGAAAGTGACCTGAATATCATCACGAGATCATTCATATTTTCGCCCTCTAAACTTCACCCTTAATCAGTTCCTTCACCTTTTCCAGGCTCGGGAGCGGTTTGCCGGAATGCTTGATCTTCCCATTCATAATGAGTCCAGGTGTCGAGAGTATCCCGTGCATCGCTATCTGCCCGTGTCGGTGATCTTCTCGACCTTTGCATGGAAAGCGAGTCCTTCACGGTGGTCTTCGCCAATTCATCCCTTTTAAATCAATTTGCGCATCCGGGACCAAGTACTTTGATTTCCGTTTCCACTCCTCCTAGCGAATACTATTAAACAGATAGCCCATACCAATGATTGTGATTGTCATAATCCCCGTATACACAGCAAGGAGTTTTACTTTCAGCACCCTCCGGAAAATAATCATCTCAGGAAGCGACAGGGCCGTAACCGCCATCACGCCCAAAGGGTTTTGCAATGCCGGGAAGCGTGGGGAGGACATAACCTATAAACCATTGTTTATGTGATAAATGCGCTTCGTCCGCTCTGGTGGAATGTAGCTCCGGATGATTGAAACGGCGAAGATGATAACCAGCAGCAGGAATATCTAGATAGTGCCATTTATAAGGAATTCTAAGCCACCTGAATGCCGCCGCTCAGTAGTCATGCCTAAAACCGATTAGACCAGATAGTGAGAAAATTTCCTTAACATCTTTAACTTCCTTGATATCGTATAAATTTTACTTTATATATTAGCGCGAAGCGTTATTTTTGTCAAGAGGACTCTATTTATGCCGTGCAGGTTTCCCGGTGGGTCTACTCTGAAACTTGCTTGGAATCCGGGCGATGAGGAGGGAAAATTAACAAGATAGGAATTCCTATTGCAAAAGTAAAATATTAAAATCTTTTAAGGTCTCACACTGGAAATGACAAAGGCAACACTTGAATATCCCCAAAAACGAACACTCCCGCAGCGCTTCCGGGAATCCGATTCTGGTTGAAGGGGAGACCCTCTACCGCTCAGGCATTGATTCCGTATTTCTTTAATTTGAGATATAGTGTTTTGCGATCGATGCCCAGAAGCTGGCTCGCCTTAGATTGGTTGCCAGCGGTCTCGTTCAGGACCCTGAGGATGTAATTCTTTTCCATCTCCTCCAGCGACGTATTGACGTTCATGTTATCAATACCGGAGTAGGATGAGATGGAGAGATCCTCGGCACCGATTGTACCTGTTTCGCAGACGATTACCGCTCGCTCGATTACATTTTCGAGCTCACGCACGTTTCCGGGCCACCGGTAGGCTGAAAGCAGTTCCCTTGCCTCGGCCGTAAATGCGGTAATGGGCTTGGCAAGCTTCTTCGCATACTTTTTCAGAAAATGCCTTGCTAGATCGTCGACGTCCTCCTTCCGTTCCCGAAGGGGTGGGATTGTGATATTGATGACGTTTAGCCGGTAGTAGAGATCTTCGCGAAACGTTCCGGCCTTAATCATTGCCAGGAGGTCCTTATTGGTGGCTGCGATCAAGCGCACGTCGGCGCGCAGGGATTTGTTCCCGCCCACGCGCCGGAACTCGCCGGCATCGAGAAATCGCAGGAGTTTGGCTTGGAGGCTGAAGGGCATCTCCCCGATCTCGTCCAGAAACAGGGTCCCCGTGTCAGCCACTTCTACAAGCCCGTGCTTCATCTGGTAGGCGCTCGTGAAAGCACCCTTTTCATGGCCGAAGATCTCGGATTCGATGAGGTTTTCCGACAGTGTGGCACAGTTGAGGGGGATGAAGGGAGCATCCTTCCTCGCACTGTAGCGCCATACCGTGTTCGCGACCAGCTCCTTGCCGGTCCCACTTTCTCCCTGGATAAACACCGCCGAATCCGTTGGCGCCACTTTCTGTATGAGCGTAAGTATATCCTGAAGCTGTCTGCTTTTCCCGATGAACTCGAAGGGCGCTTCCTGCCTGATCAGCTCCTGTTCGAGAAGCTTGCTCTTGACGGATAGCCTGCTGAACTCATAGGTGCGCTCGATCACGATTGCGAGCTCGTCAAGCTTGTAGGGTTTGGTGAGGTAGTCATGGGCACCGTTTTTCATGGCCTCCACGGCCGTCTCCACGGTGGCCTTGCCGGTGAGCACGATAATCGCCGGCGCGCCCGGGTCCTCCTTCATCTTTTTCATGAGCGAAATCCCGTCCACGCCCGGCATGACCACGTCGAGCAGGATCACATCAAAGGAGCGATCTCGAAGGAGGCGCTGTGCCTCGCTGCCGTCGGACGCGACCTCCACGGAATATCCTTTGCGGGTCAGCTCTTTTTTCAGGAGCCTTCTGAAGGGCTCTTCGTCGTCCACGACGAGAATGTTGATCATAGGCAGCTTATTTTCCCTCACCAGACGTAGCTACATCGCGTGCCGTAATTCCTGCATCTGGGTTTATCATCCGCGCCGTAAATTCCTCGGCTTTCAGGCCCGGGAGGATGTCAACCCTCCGCCCCCCATAGAGAGGCCCGGGCTCCAAGTTTCCTATGACCGATGGTTTTACGGCGTCACTCCCTGCATGAGATCGACGGCAGGGTGATGATGAACCGGGCGCCTTTGCCGGGTTCGCTCTCCGCGTCAATGACGCCGCCATGCTCCTCCACGATTCGATGACAGATAGTGAGACCGAGTCCAGTGCCTTCGCCCACCGGTTTGGTGGTAAAGAAAGGGTCGAAGACTTTGTCCAGAAGGTCCGCAGGGATGCCTGCCCCGGTATCGGCCACGGACAGGCGAACCCGGCTCGGACATCCCTCGAACCTCGTTTCCTGCACGCTGTTGTCGTCCTGTTCCGTGCTGATGAAGATGCTCCCGCCCTCAGGCGTGAAGTAGACGGCGTTAAGCAGGAGGTTCATCAACAGCTGGCGGAGGCTCCCGGCATCGGCGTAAATCTTGGGCACATCCCGATTGAGGTTCAGCACAAGAGAGTGCTTCAGGCGGGACGCGCGGTGCTGAAGCAGAAGCAGCACTTCCTTGATCAGCTCATTGATATCGATCTCCCGGAACGTGCCTCCTGAAGGTCGAGCAAATTCAAGCAGGCTTTTCAGTATCCCCTTGCAGCGGAAGATCTCGCTGTGGATGGTCTTGAGGTATTCGGGGAAGTCCTCGAATTCCCTGATCCTGGTTAGGGCCGTGTTCTCCGCGCGGTCACGGAGCGCCTCGGAATAACCCGCGATAATTCCCAAGGGATTGTTGATCTCATGGGCCACGCCGGCCACCAGCGTTCCGAGGGAGGCAAGCTTGTCCGTGCGGATAAGCTGCTGCTCAATGCGCTTCTGGGCCGTTACGTCCTTCAAGGAGTGGACGATGGCATAGAGCCGCCCCTCTTCATCGATGAGGGGGTAGGCCCATAAATGAAAGATACCGCCAGTGACGCTTTTCAACTCCCGGAACGAAGGGTTCCGGCAAGATAACGTCTCGGAGCATAGACAGCCGCCAGTGACGGCGATACCGACCTTGTCGAGGACCTCAACGCATAGCTTGTCCGCGACCTCTACCTTTGAGAAGCCGGTCCGCGCAAGGAGGGCGTGATTGGCGCGGATCACCCGCTGCCTTCCATCCTCGATCCAGACCATGTCGGTTATCGCATCAAAGGTTCTCTCCCATTCCTTTTTTTCCTTCGAGATCTCCTCAAAAAGGAGCGCGTTCTCGAGGGCGATGGCGATCTGTTTTGCAACGGGCAGCAGGATCTCAAGATCCGTTTCCGTATATTGCGAGGGCTCTGTGATGTCGAAATTGAACACGCCGAGCATGCGGTCGTGGAACAGGGGAATGCTGATCGTTGAGCGGATGCCCTCGGCCAGGAGCTTCTTGTCCAGGGTAAACAGGGTGTCCTTGAGGTCATGGCTGATCCAGGGTTTGTTGTTCCGAACAACCCAGCCGGCGCTGGTGCCTTCGATGGGGGCCTTCACTCCTTTTTTCATCACCGTCTTCATTTCTGTGTCCAGCGCAAAAATCGTGAGATTGTCGTCCTTTTCGTTGTATAGCAAGAGGCTTGCCCTACTGTAATCAATGATCTTCCGTAGTTCGGAAACGACCATGCGAAAGATTGTTCCGATACTCAGGCTGGAGTTGATAATGCTGCTCAGCTCGCTAATCAGTTCTCCCTGCGCGGCGCCATCGTGCTGGATTGTGGATACTATGTCCAAGGGCAGGGTTTCCCGGTCCGGGGTATCGCGCACAACGACGATCATCCTTTCCGGCTGGTGTTTTCTATTCGGGATAATGGCAATCCGGGACAATACAGGACCACCGTGCCTGCGGAAGCAGAACGAACGGAGGGATGGTGATGCTTCTCCGTCCAGGGCTACATCGACAGCCGGAGAATAGCCAGCAGTTTCGCGCTCCCGGAGGATGGTATCAAGCGATATGTATTTTTCGATGTTGCGGCCGATGACATCGGACCGGTCGTATTCAAAGAAGGAGGACACGCCGTCATTGCACGAAAGTATGGTCCAATGCCGATCCACGATGAACGCGGGCATGCCCAGTACGTCGAGCGTTCTGAGCAATTCAGAACTGTCCTTATCGAGCACAATCTTCATAGTGTTATATAGTAACACAGCATCAGGAGACGGGCAACTGGAAAGGGGTCTGTTCACAGCAGCCCCAAGTTTCCGGCATGGCACATAAAGAGCACGAAATCCTCATTAGAGGGACTGGTGAATAGATACATGCGTAAAAAAAGCGCACCGTGCGTCAATGCCGCGTGAACATGCGAGATTCCCGTGTCGTCCTGTCGCTTTGCGCCGCGCAATGGCGGCGGAAGGACCTTTTGGCGAGACGATCAAGCTTGTTGACTCCGCGGTGGATCAAGATTAAGATAGTTACAAGTTAAAGACTCGCATTCAGGGGACGGACTCAATGAAAATCAGGATAGGCCATCTGTCCACTTTTTATCATACGGCGATCTTGCTTATGGCAAAGGGAGATGCTGATGCCCAGCTCGAGGCGGAGGTAGAGTGGAGGCTCATGGGCACCGGTCCTGCCATCATGCAGGCTTTTCAGCGTCGCGAGCTTGATCTTGCTTACATCGGCCTTCCTCCGGCTATCATCGGCATGGCGCAGGGTATCAACGTAATCTGCGTGGCTGGCGGCCACATGGAAGGGACGGTCATGACCGGGAAGGCTCAATGGCTGGGGCATACCGAGGGGGCGGATCTGCGCGCGGTCTTAAAGCAGTTTCGGGGACGGAGAATCGGCGTGCCCGGCAAAGGATCGATACATGACGTCATCCTGAAGGACAGCCTCGAGCGCCATGACCTGGGTTCGGAGGTGGAGATCGTCAATTACCCCTGGGCTGATCTGGTTACGGAGGCTGTGGTCCATGACGAGGTCTCGGCAGCTTTCGGCACGCCCGCGCTCGCCGTCGCCGTTAAGCGCTTTGCCGGTGGCAAGATACTCTATCCGCCGTCGCTGCTTTGGCCTGCCAACCCAAGTTACGGCATCGTGGCGGACCGGGGATTCCTGCAGTCGGAAGGAAAGACCGTGGAACGGTTCCTTCTCCTTCATGAAGATGCAACCGCATTCATGAGACAACACCCGTCCGAGGCGGCGCGCATGATCGCGGATTTCGTCGGCATCATTGATCAGGAATTTGTACGGGACACGCTATCGGTTTCGCCGAAGTACTGCGCCCAATTGACTGGGGACTATATCGCTTCGACCATGAAGTTCGTACCCGTTTTGAAAAAAAGAGGCTATATCGGCTCCGATGTGGATCAGGGCCGGATCTTTTCACGGGAGATCATCAACCGTATTCATCCCGAACAAGAGCATTACCGCGACGGGATTGCAAAGGCGGGATAAGGCATTGAGCCACGTTCCTGGCCGCCGGGCAGAGCAGTTTCTTTTATTGCTCTTAAGGTCGTTCCTTTGTATTATGAGAAACTAATCGGTTCATGCGAGGTGTTATGAAAAAGTCAGAAAAGAACAAACCGCTGCCCACTCCACCGACCACCGCCTTCGGCAGAAAAAAGCCGTTCGAGGAGAGCGAGGGCAACGAACCTCTCACTGCAGACCGCATGGCAGCGGCCATGGTGGAAGGTAAACTTGAGGAGTTTCTCAAGCAGGAAATGCCTGATAATGAATATGCCAGGAACCTGGCGACCATGATGCTGGGAATGACGGGAATGATGCCTGGGACCGGCGTAACTCAGGAAGCGCAGCCTGCATCGAACCCGCAGCAGTCACCGGAAGGCGCGATGCCTGAGCAGATGGTCGCGGCAGGCAATATTCCCGAAGATGTTCGAAGCGCCATCCAGAGCGGTGATGTGCAGGGGGTGATGGACAAACTCCGGCGGGAACATCTTAAGCGGAACCCCGGAGCTGGTGCGGAATCGCCGGAACCTGCAGCTAAAGAGACGGTCAGGCCGCAGGACATGCCCGCCATCGACAAAGAGACGATCGATGCGTTGATCGGTATCGCTCAGGAGAATAACGTCACCCTCGACTGGATAATCCTCAGAGCCATTAAGATGTATGTACGGGAATACCGGAAGTCGGGCAGGCTGTAAGTCCATCCGCCGTCTTTATTGTTTGCCTAAAAAGTCCTGCACCTGCTTTTTGATCTCCAGATGATGGAGCGGAATGTTCGGCACATCCTTGTTTCCCGGTATTGCCAGGGCATGAATAAAGGCGATGCTCTGCCGTTGTCGCTTCATAACCTCAACTAATTCCTTTTCCGTCGCCGCTTTCACTGTCTCCCTGAATCCGAATCCCCTGGCCACTTGCTCCAGGTCCGTGCACAACGCCGTCAATGTGGGCTGGTTTCCCGTCGAGCCGTAAGCCCCATTGTCAACGGCCATGATCATCAGGTTCCGCGGCGCGGCAGCGGCAGCGGTCGCCAGCGTTCCGGGATTCATGAGCAGGCTACCGTCGCCGTCGATCACGACAACTTCTTTTGAGTACGTGAGGGCGATGCCTAGGCCGATCGGAGTGACCATGCCCATGCTGCCGAGCATGTAAAAATTCGACGGCTGGTGTTTGATAGCGTAGAGCTCCTTGGAAGGCCATCCGAGATTGCACACAACAATCTTGCCCTCAAGGTAGGGAACGATGGTTTTCAGGATCTCATACCGCGTCAGTGTCGGCAACGATGCATGAGGCGCGATCGGTGATGCATGCTGAACATTGATTTTTTCGTTCTTGCTTCCGCAAATCGCATTCTGCGATCGGCAAGCGGAGTTCTCCCATACCGCAGGACTCATCAGAAAAGCATGGATCACGTTCTTTCGGTAAATCTCCGGCAACTCACGTTCGATAACGGAGAGGTCGGCGGCAGTGTTTATTTCCGAATAGCCTATTCCTGCACCGTCCAGGATCGCGGGAAGCCGTCGGCCCATGGGAAATTGGGCCTCGATCTTCTCGTGGTACACGCCCCGCCTGCTGATAAACAGCGTAAGAGGCAATTCATAGAACGCCGTGAGTGAAAGCAGAGCATTGATCATGTTCCCGACACCGGAACTCTGGATGAACATGGCTGGTTTCTTACCCGCGAGCGCCGCACCAGCGCATATGCCGACGCCTTCTTCCTCGCGCGTGAGGGGAACATGGGGGAAGGACCGACCCACCAGCTCAAGAAGGGTTTTGATCTTTTCGCAGGGAAGAGAGGCAGTAAAGTCGATGCCGTTCCTCCTGAGCAGAGTTATGAGTTCTTCTTCAGGTTGTGGCACAAAAGCTCCTCCACCTCTTTCTCGGTGATGTTCTTGGATATGTACTTCGGCACGACAGCATGGGTCATTCTGTCCTGCCGCATTCTCGCTTCTCCGCCGCCCGTAATGTTCAGGAGAATAGTATCATTGCTTTTAATGGACCCCCTGTGCAGGGCCTCCTGGAGCACGGCTACCGCGACGCCCGAGGCGGGAACGACGTCGATGCCCTCGGTCTTCTGGAACAGAGCCATGCCGGAATAGACATTGTCATTATCAATGCCGTAAACGCCGCCGCCGGTTGCTGAGAGCGCGTCGTAAACGCCGCCGATGACCGAGTATGCGGGATACCGGGTCGAAAGGACCCGCGTCGTGATCAGGGAAATCAACTCCGGTTTCAGGTCATCGGGGAACAGGGTCCTGCTGCCCTTCTCCCAGGCATGGAGCATCGGCGCAAACGGCAAGTTCTGCCCGAGGTGCATGCGGGGCAGGCGGGAGCCGTACCGTCCGTCTCTCACGAACCGTTCCGCCATTTCCCATGCGCCGATTGCACCAGTGCCGCTTCCCACTGCCTGGACATAGTGGTCGGGCAGTTTTCCGATCGTCGAGACCGCCTCGAGCATCACGATGCCGAGACCGTCGCGTTTGGCAATATTCTTGACGCCGCCCTCGAAGGGAAACCCGTGGGTCGTGGCTATCCGCTTGGCAACATCGATGGAATCAGCGTAATCACCGTCACCCACCGCCAGCGTCGGCACCGTGGCATTGCTTTCAAGGTACCACATCTCCATGAGGCACATTCGCGGCACGATGATGATGACGGGAAAACCCGTGACCGCAGAAAGATGGGCAAAAGCCCTGGCCGTGTTACCGGCAGAGGCGACGATCAGGCCTTGCACACCGTTCTCACGGGCATTCTGGAGCACGACGGCCGCCTCGAATTCCTTGAACGTGCAGGTCTCGAGCAATGCTCCGCGCTCCGGCCAGTAGCCGTTGAAGGCTATAAACAGATTATCCAGACCAAGGCTCCCGGCAAGACCCTGAGACCGATACACCACGGGGCCGGGCTGGACCGATCGCGGTTCGTGCACCGGCAGCCAGTTGAACCTCCAGACGCCGCCGGTCGCGCGTTCCGAAAAGCAGGTCTCGTGATAATCTGTCACCAGAAGCGCGTCTGCGCAATGTTCGCCAAAGGCACAGTTCGCATTCTCAAGGATTTTGCCGCACTTCCTGCAGCGAATGGTATAATGACTCATTACCTGCCACCCTCGATCATAGTGCTCACCAGCTCCATGATGTCCGTAATCCGAATCTGGTTCTTGTGTCCCTGCATGGCCTCGTTCACCTTGGCATAGCAGGCCGGACAGCTTAGGATCAGACGATCGGCCTTCTTTGCGACTGCTTCATCGATAGTCAACCTGCCTATGGCGATCGCATTTTCGTGGAAGATTTTTCTCGCGGCTCCTCCCGAACCACAGCAGCGGGAGTTGAGACCGTGGTGTTCGAACTCCAGCAGGGTAAGCCCGGGTATGCTCCTCAGCACGGTACGCGGCTCCTCAATCACACCCACGCCTCGAGTGAGGTAGCACGGGTCATGGTAGATCACCGCCTCGCGCAGCTCCTTTATCAAGCGCAGTCTGCCGTCCCTGATTGCATCAGAGACATATTGCGTGATATGCCGTATCTTGAACGGAAGCGGCTCGCCGTAGAACAGAGGCCAGTCCCTGGTCATGATATTCACGCAGCAGGGGCAGGAGCAGACCAAGAGCTTCACTCCCCGCGCCTCATACCCCTTCACCAGGCCGGTCACGAGATCTTTGAGCTGGTCGTGCTGCCCGGTGATGAAGAGGGGGAAACCGCAGCAGACCTCTTCCTCCGGGGGAAGCATGGTAAAGGGCGCCCCGATCGCATCAAGCACCAGGACATCACCACGGACCATGGGCTGCGCCTCATAGGCGCCTGTGCACCCCGCGTAGTAAGCAATTTCCGATCGTTCCGCTATTTTCACGTGCCCCGGGAACCATGGATGGTATCGTTCCGTGGGGGATTTGTCGTAGGGATTGCCGCTGTCCATGATCGCCTTTGGCATGTTCGCTTGCACGCCGATGGGACCAAGCCCGCGTTTGACCATCTCTTTCCTGAGCACAGGCCAGAGCCGCTGCGTAAAGATGCCGACGGGGCAGCTCTGGCCGCAGGCACCACAGGTTGTACACTCATACACCGCCCGGGTAAAGTTATCCAGCAGTTTCCGGTCCACGTCCCCGGACCCAAAGAGCCTTGACTTGAGTCCGTCGGTGGCGCGGATGAACTCACGGAACATGCGGATTTTCTCCGGCGGTGAGACCGAGGGATTACCGGTCACGTCCTGAACGGGGCAGTGCTTGAGGCACTCGCCGCACTGGGTACAGGCCCCGATTTCGAGGAGCTGCTGGGAAAGAAGCTCTTCAGTGAACGATCGCTTACTTTTCATGCATAACCAAGCGCAGCGCCTGCTCCCGCTTTCTCGCCTCCATCATCACGAAGGGAGCGAAAAAAATATGGGTTGGGAGAAAGGGAATCAGGATAAGGACCAGGCAGAAATGGACCGCGAACAGCACACTCTCCGGCGTCGCGGCGGGTATGAAGCTCAGGATGCCTAGGACGAACAGCTTTACCTCGACGAGGTTCGGTTTAAACAGCAGTTGCATCGCAACACCGACCGAGCTGATGACCAGCACGAGACCAAGGAGAAACACGTTCGCCGGCGAAGCATAGCGCTCCCTTCCGAAGAACAGCCGGACGATGAGGATATAGACCAGTGACACCGGCAGGATATAACCGGCGATCAGGCCTGGCGTCTGAACCCACCATATGCACGGAGGTACAGGATTTAAAAAAAACCGCAAATGCCTCAACAGCACCAGGAAAAAGGAGAAATGGAATATCCACTCCCCCAGCCAGAGCGCCGGGTTCACCATGAGAAGTCTTCCGAAAAAGACCACGTCCATTACCGTGAGTATGTATGCTTTTACGCTCGAAGGGGCGGCGACCGAAACGGACTCAATACTACGCCTTGCTGCCTTCCACCAGACAAGAAGGTGCGAAAAAAAACGTATCCAAAAGGCTGTGTACACTGCGTACGCCGCCAGTATCAATATTTTGCCCATTCGTTATGGTCGTCTGCCTTTTTTCTATTTTACCATATCGGGGAGATAACCGATTCGCAAACATCCCACTGCCGGTTTGCAGCGAAAACGGGAGCAACTATATCGACAACCAGCTCCCCTCCTGCCGCGATGGGACGCCAACATCTGCCCGACGATCTTGTATGTCCTATCTCCGGACAACGAAATGGCGTCCTGCATCTTCACTTTGGCCCGAGCAGGATTCTTGTGGGTGGGCATATAGCCGTTTTTGTCCATGGTGACCACGCATGTTATCGGCTTGTCGGACTGGGACTATTTTTTAAGCAACGGCAACACTTTAGCTTCGAAAAAACAAAGCCGCCCCTGTCATATATTTGCCCGGCTCGTCCGTCCTCATGTAGTTATCGTCGAAGAGCGCCAAAGAATTTTAACCGGTCTTTTCCCCACTTTTCCCCATCAGCTTCTCCATTTTTCCTGGGAGGTTTCTAAGGTGTCCACCATAAAACGTATAGCTCAACAATTGTCCGAAAGAGTCAAGATTTATCGCTTACTTCTCCTTTTACGAATTCGATCGTAGCGTCCTTCGGAACATTCAACCCAACCTCGACCTCGATTGCCTTTATAATTCCCGACGGCACGGTGCAGGCGACATGTTTCAGGTGTTTTCCTGCGGAGCGGTACACGGGATTGTTCTGGAAGGCAGTGAGCGCTGCAAACCGGTCAAGGACGGCGATCTCCTCGAGCATCTTTTTCACCATCTCGCAGTCTGTATCAATCCGGATCTTTATCTTTCCCCCTGAGATCTTCTCCGCCTTTATCGTAACAATGAAACCGCAGGCTCCCGATTGTACGATGACCTTTGTCATGGCCGCCTCTTTCCCGCCCGGGTGTTGCTGCTATGCATTGATTGCTACGAGACTCTTAGACTTCTCGAGGAGCGCCTTCAAGTTTGGGAACTTGTCTTTCATGTGCGGGATATGCATGGCCATCATGAATTCCTTTTCGAACGCCGGATCCGTGGCGATCTCAACGAACTCGACCCATCGTGCCCGTTCGTTCGCCTCGCGCCGCTTATCCCGGTTCAATAGCGCCATGCGCGAACCGTCGCCTGCCGCGTTGCCCACGGCATAGACCATGTCAATGGGGCAGTCGGGAAACATCCCGAGTGTAAGCGATGCCACCTTGTCGATATGGCTCCCGAAGGCGCCGGCGAGGATTACGCGGTCAAGTTTGGTAATGCCGAGCCGCTTCATCATGAGTTTTGCGCCCGCATAAAGCGCCCCTTTGGCGAGCTGGAGCGCACGCACATCACCCTGGGTAATGGTGATGTCATGGCCTATGGATGTCTCTGCTGCCCAGGCAAGTACGTACTCCGGTTTTCCATCAGCGTCTTTTCTTATACGTGGCGTGCCGAGGTCCATAACGAACCTGCCGCTTTTATCAATAATGCCTGCTTTGAACATTTCCGCAACAACGCCGATGATGCCCGAGCCGCAGAGACCTTTTGCGTTTACGGCTTGAATATGCGTATGCCAGTCCGCCTTGCCGATGACCTTGTAGCGTGGCTCCTTCGTCTCCGGGTTGATCTCGACGGTCTCTATCGCGCCCGGTGCGGCGCGCATGCCGAATTTTATCTGGGCGCCTTCGAAAGCCGGTCCGGTGGCGCACGATGTAGAGCATACCTTGTTCCGGTTGCCCATAAGCAGCTCGCCGTTCGTCCCAATGTCGATGATCAAAACCATTTCATCCTGGTTATAGGGTTCTTCCGCGATCAGGACGCCCACGTTGTCTGCGCCCACGAAACCCGCTTCTATAGGCAGTACGTGGACGTAGGAAGCGGGGTTGATCCGCAATCCCAGATCGCGCGCCTTGATATCAAGCGAATTCTGAACCGCGGGGATGAACGGCGAACGGCCGATATATTCGGGGTTCAAGCCAAGAAAGATGTGGTGCATGGCTGTATTGAATACGATCGTGAGGTCGTCGATCACATACCCGGGATTCCGACCGTCCTTATTTATTTCCGTGACCACCCGCTCAATGATCTCGTTTAGACCTTGGATGATCGCTTTCTGCATGGTCTCGAGACCTCCGGGATTGCTCATGGCGTAGGTAATACGCGACATCACATCCTCGCCATAGGGCACCTGGGGGTTCATCATGGATTCGGTGTTCACCACCTTGCCCGTGTTCAGGTCCGTGAGATAGCCCACGCATGTCGTGGTTCCCACATCCACGGCAAGGCCGAAGTTCGCCTCGACAAAGCCCGGCTCGACTTTAACAATCTCCTTGTCCATCCAGACCGTGACCGTTGCCTTCCACGCGTCTTTTCGCAAGACGTCCTGGAGGTCCCGCAGGACCAGGTAATCAAAGGTGAGTCCCTTTAGGTTGTAGTTGTCTTCCAGATATTTCAGCACCCGCTCCCAGTCGCCTGTGGTCATATCGTGGAGCGTCGGCTGTGCGAGTTCAACATTGTATTTTTTTACTGCCGGATCGAGTTTTATCGTCAGCTCTTTTGCAGCCTTTCGCACGACCTGTTTTCCCGCACGCGAACGTTCCGGTACAAATACCTTAATGTCGCCATGGATCTCGGCAGTGCAGGACAGCCTGATTCCCGGCCCGTCCTCCGGCTTGATGTGCTTTTTCTCCGCTTCTGAAAGCGGCGAAAGGTGGGCCATACCCGACTCGATATTGTCCTTCTCGAAATACCCTTCTTCGATCCTGACCTTGCACTTGCCGCAGACTTTCTTATTGCCACAGAGCGCTTCGATGTCAACGCCGAGGGATTGGGCCGCTTCAAGAATGGTCTTGCCGTCCTCTACTTCGCCGCGGCTGCCCGAGGGCTGGAATATCACTTTGTGTTTCTTAATCATGAACTTCCTCCTGATAGAAATAGATCAAAACCCTGTAACGCTGTCGAACAGGGAGAGACGTGGCAAGAGCTGAGGCAAGTCGTGGGAAATACTTATGCTAACATCGTTCACGGGCGGACTTTTCCTGTACCGCATGCTGCGAATCTGCTTATCTTCTCCCATAGGGACAGATATTGATGCACAGCCCGCAGTTGGGTTTGCCGTCCGTGACCCGCTTTGTCGCCTTGTGGCTTCTGCAGGCACTGAGCTTCACGAGTTCGACAAAGGGTGAAGAACGCGACCATTCCGACCCCGTGATCGCCTGAGAAGGGCAGTAGGTCATACAGAGCGTGCAGCTACCGCACAAACTATGCTCTACGGGCTTGTCCGGAGCCAGCGGAGCATCGGTCAGAACCGATGCCAGAGAAAGCCGGGGTCCGTAGTCCGGGCTGATAAGAAGGCCGTTCTTGCCGATCCACCCAAGCCCTGCTGATGTCGCTGCCATCTTGTGATTGAACAATGAGTAGAGCTTCGAAACAAAGGTCCCTTTTCCCCGGTCCGAGTCCGGAGGTATAGCCAGGGTGCGGTAACCCCGGGACTTCAAAAACCGGACTGCCCGCTTCTGGAGCTTGACAAGAATGCAGAGAGTATCTTCGTTGAGCCTCCTGGCAACGCCAATGGATACGGCATGATCCAAGTGGGCGATCTCGCCGCTCATATGCCCCTGGAGCCCGGCGAAGCCTACGACCTCGGCGCCCAGACTGAGCAGCTCTTTTCGAAGCTCTGTCTTCATTTTGCTTTCTTTGCTTCTACCTCATCTTTCATCTTCTTGAGCGAGGCAATCATATTGATGGCGTCCTTCAGGGCGTTGGTTGCGTCCTTGGCATAGCCGTCGGCGCCGTACTTGTCGGCCACGTCCTGGGACACGGGAGCGCCACCGATCATGATCTTGACGTTGGGGTTCCTGGTCCGGAGGTCGTCGATCACTTTTTTCATGCCCGTCATGGTCGTGGTCATCATGGCTGAAAGGCAAACGAGGTCTGAATCGGTCCGGAGCTGCTCCTGCACGAACTTATCCAGGGGCACATCGCGGCCGAGGTCATAAACTGTGAAGCCGGCCACGTCGAACATCATCTTCACGATGTTTTTACCGATATCGTGCACGTCGCCTTCGACGGTCCCGATCACCACCGATCCCTTGACCCCGAGGTCAAGCTGCGTCACGTGGGGCTTCAGGATGTCCAGGCCGGCGTAGAGTGCATCAGCGCACATGAGCAGTTCCGGCACAAAGTACTCCTGCGCCTCGAACATGCGGCCCACCTCGACCATGCCGCTCACGAGCCCGTTGAAAATCGCGTCATTTGCATCTATGCCCGTGCTGAGAGCTTCATTGGCTGCTTCCTTTGCGGTGTCCTCATCATACTGGATCACGGCGTTTCGGAGCTTTTCCAAGAGCTCTTTCTTTTTTTCTTCCGTTGCCATGGGATTACCTCCTGTAATTTCTGACTTCTTCCATCATTATCTTGAAATTTTCCGCCGGCACCGTGGGCCATATATCGCAGCCGGGCCAGACCGCGCTTACGCCGTCGTCCAAGCACTTCCTGATGGTCTGACGAATCAGATCAGGTGTGCCCGCAACCAGCACGTTGTAGGGGTCGTAATTCCCGAACACGAGCGCTTTGGGGCCGAGCTTCTTCCTCGTCTCGGCCACGTCGTTCTTCTGGTCCACGCTGATCGCTTTCGCTCCGCTTTCGACCATGAAAGGAACGATGTCGTTCGTCTTGCCGCAGATATGGAGCACGCTCGGAACGGTGATTTTATCGAAGATCTTTTTGAGATAGGGAAGAATCAGGCTCTTGAATACCCGCGGGGAGAGAACATCGGACGTCGCACCCATCTCCCGCACCGTGATATAATCGACGCCCGCCTTTTCATACTGACCCGCGACCTGGATGATCACGTCCGAAAGATGGTCGAGCAGTTTTCCGATCTTGTCCGGTTTCTTAAAGGAGAGCTTCAGCAGGTCATTCAGCTCCATAACCTGGCCCGCCAGGGTAAAGGGGCCGAGTACATAGGACCCTACCGCGGCCTCGCTGCCGATGTCCTTCTTCATGAGCCTGATCACATCAAGCATGAGCGGCACCCTCCCGCGTTCGGTCAGGTTTGAGGGGATGGCAATCTCCATCTCGGCCTCGTTGTGGATCAGCTTTTTCTTTATCGTGGGATACAGCAGGTCCTCGGAATGCGCGTATACGTTTATCTCGCAGCCAAGGGCCTCGGCCTCGATGCAGAGGTCAAAAGGCGCCACACCGCTTTCGAACCCGAAGAGCCGGTAGGTCGAGGCTGCTGCCGCAGCCATCATCTTCGCGTCCAGGTGCGTGGCTGCGAATTTCTGGTTCAGCGCTTTCAGCCCCTCGGTGGTCACGTTACCCATGCCGCTGAAGCACGGCGGCCGGTCCACCTCTTCTCCGGCAAAGAGCTTCAGAACCCGTTCTCGTGCAGTCATTGTCGTTGTCATGCATCCTCCCTTAAAATCGTCTATCGAGTTCACGCTCGTCCCGCAAAACCGTTCGGCTTCGCTGCAAAGTTGCCTCTTGCTACGCGGCCGGCCGTGCGCGAAAAGAGCCGCTGCCTGCATTCGCTTATTTCCGCGTGCCCCCTGTCGTCAATTTGCTGATAAAATCGCCGAAATACCGTTTGATCGGAACATTGGCATTATCCGTAATCTTCTGCGTTTCGTCATAAACCAGCGTGCTCAGCAGAATATGTGCTGCAGCCACGGCAGGAAAGATACGCGGCGCCGTGACAATGGGGCCGTAGAAGTTGAAGTCGCTCCACATCACCGAGGCCATTCCCTGCACAACGGCGTCCATTGCCTTGAACCCGTCGAGACTCCACAGAGTCTTCGCTTCCTTCCACATGTGCGTGCCGTTTGAATAGGCGCCGCCGCAGGGAAGGCCCAGCTTCTCCTTGATCATGCGGTTTGCGACGAGGGAAAATGACGTGGCCGGAAGGTTCATGACTGACGTATCGACGATCACGGTCTCAAAACTGTCCGCGCCCTGAGAAAGAATGTTCTCGAGAGACTTGAGGCGGCCCGCAGGCGACTGGTCAGCGTCGTCGAATGCCTGGACAACAACGTGCTTAATGCCGAGATCCTTGAGCTTTTGGACCTGGCCCTTGATGTCCTTGTCCCAGGGAGTAATGCTGTTATAGAGAAACTTGTCCTGAAGACCGAGCTTGGCCACGTACTCGGTGGCCTGCGCCCTTTTTTCCGCGACCCACATGTCAATGCCGAAGGGCATGGTTGTCGTTTCGCGGTAAAAATCGATATAGATCTTAGCTTCTTCCGGCGAGTTTGCCACCATCGCCACCATGGAGGGTATGCCGGTGGAGGCCGAAAGCTGCTCCTGCGTCTTGATGAGGTCCGCAGCCTTCTGGCGGTCGAAGTTCCCCTTCCGGTCGGTCACGATGCGGTCCTTGTTATGGAACATCGAAGCAATCAGAAGCGGGGGGTTCTCAGCCGGCTGTCCGCCGACTTTTATGCCGGCCATTGAAAATATTTTTTGTTCTTTATTAAATTGAAACATTCACGTTCCTCTTTTCTCCAGCCAGTCCAATTCTGAATAGTTTTGTAAAGTCAAACCGAGATGAACCGCCAAGACCCAAGGAATTCTTGCATGTTTTCATTTCGCTGTTTTTGGTGCTCTTTGCGTCTTCGCGGTAAGTGTCTTTTGCATCTGCTTCCGTGCCTGATAAAGGTATAAGTCCAAAATCGGGGGAGCTTCCGGAATGCTCCCCCTCAAAGATGAATTTAGAATACACCGTGATCGAACTTCGGCTGCGGCAGGTATTCCCACTTCTCGCCCTTGCGGAACTTCGCTTCTATATCAAGGCACTTCAGGGCGTATTCAAAGGCATAGGGAATCCCGGGACCGCCCGGTACAAAGCCGCCGAGGATCATGCCGACCGACGCGGCCTCGAAAATCTCGCCCGTGGTCGCACCAGCGTTGATCGCGGGGATCACATGGATAATACATCGTGGTGAGCAGTAGGCAACGCCGCCGGACATGAACATCAACTCTTTCACCTTGCGGGACAGAGCGCCGTCGCCGAAGATGCTGGCGTAAAAATCAGCAAACGTCCTGCCTGGTTCCGGTGTGACGGTGTTGATGATCTGGAACATGCGCGGCACGAATCCACACTGCTTCTTCATGTACTCGTTCACTTCTTCCAACGTCATTTTCTTGTCTGCCATGTTTGTTACCTCCCCTTTGCCCGACGCACTTTGTGCCCGGGAAAACAGTTTTTTCAACTCCTCAAAAATCGCCATTGACCAAACTCCTTTCGTTTAAACCGAACGCTTCACCTCCTTTTGCAGCGGTTGTACTACGCTTTCCACTCATGGGCCACCTGGATAAACTTCTGGATATTTGCATAGGGAATGGTTGGCGGAATGTCGCATCCTGGCATAAGCACGAATCCCCCGTCCGTGCCGGCCGTTTTGATCACGTCCTTGCACGCGTTCTCCACGTCCTGGACAGAGCCATTCAGCATAATCTTCACCGGATCGACATTCCCGCCAAAGCACATCTTGCCGTGAAGCGCTTCCTTTGCCTTGGCCATGTCCGTCTTGTGGTCCAGGCTGATGCAACTCGCGCCCGTCGCCGGAAACAGGTCCAACCTGTCCGTGGTGTTCCCGCAGATGTGAACCAGGGTGTAGACGCCCCTCGATTTTGCCCAGTCGGTGAATTTCTTGAGATAGGGAACCGCGAATTTCTCGAACTGCTTTCTCGAGATGAGGTCGCCCGACGCGGTCGGGTCGGCAAGACTGATGAGTTCGAGCGTTTTATCGGCCACAAGGGGTTCATACAGGTGAATCAGGACATCGGCCGCAAAGTCCACGACTTTCTCGACAAAAGCGGGTTTTTTGAAGGTTGCTTTCATCATCGTCTCTTCGCCGACAAGCCTTGCTCCGAGGGTAAATGGGCCCCAGGCCGTCATGGTCACCGCATAGGTATTGCCAATTTTTGCTCTGGTCTGGCGGAGCGCTTTCTTTACAGTGTTGATTGTCTCGTCCTTGTCAAGATCGGCCAGGTTCAGCTTCGCGAGGTCCTCCTCGGAATTCACGAAGTGATTTTCCAGGTCCGGAGCGCCCATTTCCCGAAACTTGATCCTGCCGCCGAGCGCAGAGATATGAAAATTGTTGTAGCCGGATCCGGCGTAAACCACATCACACTGTAGTTTTGCACTCATATCGACCAGGACAGCTGTCATCTTGTCAGCGTCGCGCGAGAGGGCCTCAAACGATGTGCCCCAGCCTTTGATGCTCCACATTCCCGCGCCGAACAGCGTTACAGGGAGCCTGTCCGTCTTGCTTCCTTCGAATGCCTTGAATAATACCTCTTTCGGTTTCATAGAATCTCCCTTCGTTTGAAGTGAATGACTCATCCAATTGCGATACTGTGAATAGTTCGTTTTAGGTCCTCGAGGTCAACCGGTGATACATCGCTTTTCCAATAATCATCGCGTGAGTCGTTTCCCACGAAAAGGACGGGAATTTCGGGGACAACGTTCTTGATAATCTCGACCGCATCCTCCCCAGAAAGCCCGAATGGTTCCGAATCAATGATGATGAAATCATACCGTTTAAGCATGACCATTTGCACTGCCATGGCTGGGTGTTCGATGGTTTCCACCTGATACCCTTCGTCTCTTAACACGCCGTAGAGGTTTTTTGTCAAAATTGGATTGGAAGAGCAGAGGATAATCTTCATCATAACCAGCCAATCAGTTGCAACTGTGATGCCAAGGAAATAATTCAATTGAAAAAGATATTCAACGGCTCGACGGGATGAAGGTTTCTAGTCAAGATGCGAGATCATCGGAGTAGTGAGCGATAACCTACAGCCGTTACGGACATAAATCTGTTGAAATAATTCATCATTCATACATTCTAACTCGGGAGAAAAGCATGTCTTTGGAAAAAAAGGGAGGCCCGTTAATCCTGTGCGAAATATCAAGCTGAGGGTTGCGATCTTTTTTAATCTATAAAGTCGTTGAATAATTCCTCACTAGCGGGGTATTTTTCCCCACGCTCCTCCTACTATTCATACTACTAAACTCCGCCATCTTTTCTTCCATCATCAAGAGATTGCTCAAATTGCGGCGTGATCGCGACTTCAGTGATGTGGTTCCGGATTTATTAAGAAGCTGAGTTTTTGGCATTGTCGTTGCAACAGTCTACGCAAAAGCTTTTTAATTCATCGAGGTGAAAGGGGAATTATCTGTATTCGTAAGGATCGTCCATGAAAACAACTGTGGTTTGTGGATTACTGGGATCAGGCAAAACCACGTTCGTCAAGAACATTGTGCAGGGTGCAAGAGAAAAAACCGTGGTTCTAGTGAACGATTTCGGCTCAGCCGGCATCGATGGTGAGATTATCTCCGCTTGCGGCATCGAGACCGTCGAGCTGCCGAGTGGATGTGTGTGCTGCACGCTGAAGTTCGATCTCATCACGACGATCCAGAGGATTGTGAAACAGTTCTCCCCGGAACGCCTGCTAATCGAACCGAGTGGCGTCGCGTCGCCCTCGGGCGTGTTGGAAGCGCTCGAGACCGCGGGCTTTGGCGGGGCGTCGGTCATCGGGGTCATCGACGTTGTGGAGTTTTTGGAACTGAGCGAATCGGGGATGTATGGGAGCTTCTTTCAGGATCAGATCGAGAATTCCGATGTTATCCTGCTGAACAAGACCGACCTCGCCGAGGAGGCCTTGATCTCCGCAACGGAGCGGATGGTCGGATCCATCAATCCCCTGGCTGTGCTTCTACGAACCGTAAACGCTGTGCTCAACATCCCCCTGCCCGAAGCGCCGGCACACCGCCAAATCCGTCAGAGCGACTGTCATCGTCCGTTCGAAACCCTGTCCATTCGGACGAAACAGAAAATGGACCTCGCAAAAGTCAGCCGCGCCTTTGACGATATTGCCGGAGGAAAATTCGGCGCTGTTGCCCGCGCCAAAGCATTAATCAACACCGGTCACGGGCCCTATCGGTTCGACAGCGTCTACGGTAAGGTGAACAGGGAGCCCTTTGAAAAGGACATTAAGGACAGTCGTCTGGTAGTCATCGGAGAAATGCTAGACCGCCAGTCCATAGAGAGGGCACTGCTTACCAACGCATAAGATAGCAGAGAATCTTGTCTCGTGCTATTTACTTCGTTTTCCCCGGGATCGATGAGCTGCGAACCAAATTCTGAACCGGTCAAGATATAGATACACGACTGGTGTCGTGTAGAGCGTGAGCATCTGGCTGAAGATCAATCCGCCCACGATGGCAATGCCGAGCGGTCGACGGAGCTCCGATCCCACGCCATGGCCCACAGCAAGCGGCAGGGCGCCCAAAAGAGCAGCCATGGTCGTCATCATGATCGGCCGGAACCGCAGGAGACAGGCCTGATAAATCGCCTCTTCCGGGTTCTTCCCTTCCTTGCGCTCCAATTCCAAAGCAAAATCGACCATCAGGATGCCGTTTTTCTTCACAATGCCGATCAAAAGAAGTATCCCGATGATGGCAATCACGCTGAGGTCAATCCTGAAGATCATCATCGCGAGCAACGCGCCCACGCCGGCTGAGGGCAGTGTAGAGAGGATCGTGATCGGGTGGATATAGCTTTCGTACAATACGCCAAGTACGATGTAGACCGTTATGAGCGCAGCCAGGATCAAAAGCGGCTCATTGGTAAGGGAGTCCTTGAACGCCTGAGCAGTGCCCGAGAACATCCTCCTGATGCTCGGCGGCATGCCCATCTGGCGCGTGGCCATTTCGACCGCATTAACAGCGTCGCCGAGCGCCACGCCGGGTGCCAGGTTGAAAGACGTCGTGATCGAGGGGAATTGACTCTGGTGGTTCACCGCAAGCGACGTTGCAGTCTGCTCATAATGCGTGAAAGTGCTCAAGGGAATGAGCAGACCGTTGGATGAAGGAACGTAGATGTTTTTAAGCGTATCGGGCCGCTGCCAGAACCGGGGCTCGACCTCCATGATTACGTGATACTGGTTCAAAAGAGTATAGTTGACCGCAACCTGTCGTTGACCGAAGGCATCGTATAACGTATCGTCGATGGTCTTCGTGGTAACGCCCATTCGCGAAGCAGTGGCACGGTCAATCATAAGCGTAGACTGCAGCCCTTTGCTTTGCTGGTCGCTGCTCACGTCGACCAGTTGAGGTATTGTTTTCATCTTCTGCAGGACTCGCTGGCCCCAATCGTTCAGCTCCTCAAGGTTTTCACCCTGGAGTGTGAACTGATAGAGCGCATTGCTGATCCTCCCTCCGATACGCAGGTCCTGCACCGGCTGAAGGTAAGTAGGCGCCCCGGGCACTCCGACCAGTTTTCCACGCAAGCGCGCGATGATTTTTGTAGCGCTGTCATTTCGCCTCTCGAAGGACTTGAGCGAGATGAACATCCGTCCCGTGTTTGTTGTTGATCCTCCGCCTCCGCCTCCTCCCGTGAAGCCGATCACATACTCAACATCGGGGTCCGTCTTAATCACATTAACAATGTCTAGTAGTTTTCTCTCCATCGACTGGAACGATGTGTCCTGCGCCGCCTGAATGATTCCGGCGATCCTCCCCGTGTCCTGTTCTGGGAAGAATCCCTTGGGCACGAAGATAAAGAGAAACACGTTTGTCGCGACCGTTATTATGATGAGGACAAGCATGAAGCGGGCATGGCCGAGGGCCCAGCGAAGACTCTTTTCATAATGACCGTGCATCCAATCAAACGTCCATTGGCTGACCCGGAACAGAATGCCGTGTGCACCTTGCTTTTCAGGCCTCAGGATCATTGCGCACATCATAGGCGTCGTGGTCAATGATACGAGGAGCGAGACCATGATCGCTGCAGAAAGCGTTACCGCAAATTCACGAAAGAGCCTGCCCACCATGCCGCCCATAAGGAGAATCGGGATGAACACGGCAATGAGAGAGGTGCTCATGGATAGGACCGTGAAGGCAATCTCTTTGGTACCGGACAGCGCGGCCTGGAAGGAAGATTCCCCTTTCTCCCTGTAGCGAGTGATGTTTTCTAGGACGACGATTGCATCGTCGACCACAAACCCTGTTGAAATCGTGAGCGCCATAAGAGAGAGGTTATCGAGCGAGTAGCCGCAAAGGTACATCACACCGAAAGTGCCGATGATGGAGACGGCGACCGCGACGGCCGGAATAATCGTCGCGCGCACGTTCCGAAGGAACCAGAACACGACGAGGATCACGAGCACGCCCGACGCCATAAGTGTCCACTCGACGTCCCGCAGCGAGCCGCGGATCGACGGACTTCGGTCGAGCACAACCGACAGGTTGACGTCGCCGGGTAGGGCAGCTCCTAGTTGCGGAAGAAGCTCTCGCACGTTGTCCACGGTCTCGATAATGTTTGCGCCGGGCTGGCGGAACACTATGACCATTACGGACGGCTTGCCATTTACGTACCCTGCATTACGCAGGTCCTCCACCGAATCCTTCACGTCAGCTACATCCCCAAGCCGCACCGCAGCCCCTGACTGGTACCTGACAATCAAGGGCAAATACGGTTGAGCTATTCTCAGCTGGTCGTTCGCTTGAATATCCCACGTTTGGTCGCCAAACGCCAATTGCCCCTTGGGCGAGTTGACGTTCGTGCTTGCCAGTACGCTTCGTACTTCTTCCAGGCTGATGCCGTATTTCGAGAGCACCATCGGGCTTAATTCAACGCGTACTGCCGGAAGGGAACTCCCTCCTACGAACACCTGTCCCACACCCCCCACCTGGGAGAGCTTCTGTGCGAGGATGGAAGAAGCTACATCGTACATCTGCGCCCTGGTTTTCGTATCAGAGGTTAGGGCAAGAATGAGTATGGGTGCGTCCGAGGGATTGACTTTCCGGTACGTCGGGTTGGCGGGAAGGTTAGCAGGCAGGTAACCCCGCGCGGCATTGATGGCAGCCTGGACGTCGCGCGCCGCTCCGTCAATGTCGCGGTTCAGGTCGAACTGCAGAGTGATACTTGACGAGCCCTGATAACTGGTTGACGTCATTTCTGCGACGCCGGCGATGCGGCCGAACTGACGTTCCAAGGGAGCCGCGACCGACGTGGACATGGTTTCTGGATTCGCGCCGGGAAGCGATGCCTGCACCGAGATCGTCGGGAAGTCCACCTGGGGAAGCGGCGACACCGGCAGCATACGAAAGGCTATCACACCGGAGAGCACGAGTCCCATCGTCAGGAGCGTTGTTGCGACCGGTCTCTTAATGAATGCTGCTGAAATGTTCACGCTGATTCCGTTCTGATGTCCACTTCAAAAAAAACTTTCGCCGCAGAAGAAGCGGAGAAGTACAGCGAATAAATTTGAATAAAAAAACTCTCAAGCGCTATAATCTGGCTGAGGTGAAAGGGGGACCAAAAGATTCTTAAAGTCTTCTACCTCTTTTCGCCGTTTTTTTCTCCCTTTCTCCTCCCAAGATTTTCGTTGCTAATGAGGTTAATCCATTTGTTCAGTTTTCGAGCGAACTCCACCTCGCATAATCATCTAGCGTTTGGAACGAATTTCTTTAACCCTTCTTGCAAGCCGGTCGAACCAGAGATAAATGACTGGCGTCGTATACAGGGTGAGGACCTGGCTAATGACAAGTCCGCCTACGATGGAGATGCCGAGGGGGCGGCGGAGCTCAGACCCCACCCCATGTCCGAGCGCTAAGGGCAAAGCTCCCAAAAGCGCGGCCATGGTCGTCATCATGATCGGCCGGAAGCGCAGCAGGCAGGCTTGAAGATGGCCTCTTCAGGATTCTTTCCTTCCTTGCGCTCGCGTCCAGTGCGAAATCGATCATCATGATGCCGTTCTTCTTCACAATACCAATCAGAAGAATGATGCCGATAATAGCAATGATACTGAGGTCGGTATGGGAAGAATCAACGACAGCACGGCGCCGACGCTCGCCGAGGGAAGCGTGGAAAGGATCGTAACCGGATGAATGTAGCTTTCGTAGAGATCGCCAGGACGATATAGACCGTGATAAGTGCGGCCAGGATCAAAAGGGTTCGTTGGCCAGCGAGGCTTGAAGGCTTGAGCCGTTCCCGGTGAATTCCGTTTGGATGGTCGACGGGAGGCCAAATGCGCTGCCGCCGCTGTGGCCGCGTCAACGGCATCGCCGAGCGCGACTCCCGGCTTCAGATTGAAAGAAATTGTAACGGCGGGGAACAGACCCTGATGCGTCACCGTCAGCGGAGCGGTGGTGGAGACGAATTGGCGAACGGCACATGGGCGCCTGTTGTCCGGAAGACGAATCCATGTAGACCGCTGCAGGAACAGGGATTCTGCCAGAACTCCGGCGAAGCCTCCATCACGACGTGGTATTGATTCAGCTCGGTAAAGATCGTGGACACTTGGCGCTGGCCGAACGCGTCGTAGAGCGTGTCGTCGATGTTCTGCGGCGTGATGCCGAACCGCGCGGCAGTGCTCCGGTCGATCGAGAGCACCATCCTGCGCCCCAGGTTCTGCTGGTCGGTGCTCACGTCGCGCAACTCTGGCAGGGTGTGCAGCACGTCGATCATCTTCGGCGCCAGCGTGTTCAACTCATCGGTATTGGGGTCATCGAGCGTATATTGGAACTGGGTGCGGCTCACCTTTGTGTCCACCGTGAGGTCTTGCACGGGCTGCATGTAGAGCATGATGCCCTCGACGTTGGCCAATTCAGGTTGGAGGCGCCTGATGACCTCGATCGCGCTCGCATCCCGCTCGTTCAATGGCTTGAGGTTGATCAGTATCCTGCCGCTGTTCAAAGTCGTGTTGGTCCCGTCCACGCCGATGAAGGAAGAGAGGCTTTCGACGGCTGGGTCTTTGAGGATCACTCTGGCAAGTGCCTGCTGCCGTTCTGCCATGGCGATGAAGGAGATCGACTGCGACGCTTCCGACATCCCCTGAATCACTCCTGTGTCCTGGACAGGGAAAAAACCCTTCGGAACGATAACATAGAGCAGCACAGTCAGGACCAGTGTACTCACGGCGACAGCGAGCGTCGCTGTCTGGTGCTGAAGCACCCATTTTAGCGTCCTCCCATAAGCCGCGATGATCCTGTCGAAATAAAGCTGGGACGTATGGTAGAACCTTCCCTGTTTTTCCTCGGGAACGTGCTTCAGGATGCGCGCGCACATCATGGGCGTAAGCGTTAATGAAACGACTGCCGAAATAAGGATCGTGACCCCCAGAGTGATGGCGAACTCCCGGAAGAGGCGGCCGACCACGTCCCCCATGAACAGCAACGGGATAAGCACCGCGATGAGCGATACGGTGAGCGAGAGGATCGTGAACCCGATCTGCTTGGCTCCTTTGAGCGCTGCCTCCTTCGGCGTTTCCCCCTCTTCGACGTAGCGGGCGATATTCTCGATCATCACGATCGCATCATCAACGACAAAACCCGTCGAGATCGTTAAAGCCATGAGCGAAAGATTGTTCAGGCTGAAACCCATCAAATACATCACGCCGAAAGTACCAACAAGGGAGAGCGGTACAGCAACGCTCGGGATGGTCGTTGCCGGGAGATTGCGCAGGAACAGGTAAATGACGAGAATAACGAGCGCAACGGAAAGTAACAGCTCATACTCGACGTCCCTGACCGAAGCGCGAATCGTTGTCGTGCGGTCGGTCAGGACCGTGACCTTGATGGACGAGGGCAATGCGTTCTGGAGCTGCGGCAAAAGTTTCTTGATCCGGTCGACGACCTCGATGACGTTGGCGCCCGGCTGGCGCTGAATATTCACAATTACGGCAGGAGACGTATTGATCCAGGCAGCTTCGTTCACGTTTTCGGCATCATCCACCACATCTGCGACGTCGGACAGGCGTACTGGAGCGTTTTTGCGATAGGCGATGACAAGCGGCCGGTAATCCTTGCTCGAAAAGAGCTGGTCGTTCGCACCGATGATATAGGCCTGGCGCGGGCCATCGAAGCCGCCCTTCGCCTCGTTGACATTCGCGGCAGTAACGGCGGTTCGCACGTCTTCAAGCGTCAGGCCATAGGCTGCAAGAGCCGTGGGATTGGCGTGAATAGAGACTGCAGGGCGCTGGCCGCCGGAGAGGCTCACAAGCCCAACGCCGGGCAGCTGGGAAATTTTTTGGGCGAACCGCGTGTCCGCCATATCTTCAACCTGCGGTAGAGCCAGCGTATTTGAGGTAAGCGCCAGGGTCAGGATCGGCGCGTCTGCGGGGTTTACTTTGCTGTAGACCGGCGGGGTCGGGAGGTCCGGCGGCAGGAAGCTAAAAGCCGCATTGATGGCAGCCTGGACCTCCTGCTCGGCAACATCGAGTGAGAGGTCCAAACTGAACTGCAGCGTGATGATCGAACTACCTCCAGAGCTCGCCGAAGTCATCTGGGTGAGGCCCGGCATCTGGCCGAACTGGCGCTCGAGCGGAGCTGTGACCGAGGTGGCCATGACATCGGAGCTTGCACCAGGATAGAACGTTCTGATCTGGATGGTCGGGTAATCAACCTCTGGCAGTGCAGAGACCGGGAGCTGCTTGTACGCTACCGCTCCAGCAAGAAGAATTGCAATCATCAGGAGCGTGGTTGCAACCGGTCTCTCAATAAAGATGCGAGAGAAATTCATTTACTTTGCCTTTGAGGAGTTGGGGGCCCACTGTTCTGGCCCTTTACTTCGACCTTGCTTCCGTCGCGCAGTCGATCCGCTCCGTCCACCACGACGAGTTCGCCACCTGACAGCCCAGTCGTAATGGATGCGTTACCTTCCTGGGTGATCCCGACGGTAACCGGACGCAGTGCTGCCGTCTGGTCTTCTTTCACCACATAGACAAATGTGCCCTGAGGCCCCTGCTGTATAGCAGGGGCCGGCACGATGATTGCACCGTGTTTGACTTCGATGATAAGGCGGGCATTGACGAACTGGTTCGGAAAAAGTTCATTGTTCGTATTCGGAAACGTCGCCTTGAGTCTGACTGTACCCGTGGTGGGATCGATCTGGTTGTCTATCGTCAGAAGTGTACCGGTAGCGAGTTTTTGCTTCTGTTCTCTGTCGTACGCCTCGACCGTCAGCCGAACTCCGCTCCTGAATTTACCCAATATCTGCGGGAGATTGTCTTCAGGTAGGGAAAAAATCACTGAGATTGGCTGTACCTGGGTGATGACTGCAAGCCCGTTGGTGTCGGTCGCATGCACAATGTTGCCCGGGTCCACTTGGCGCAGGCCGATGCGGCCGTTGATCGGTGATGTAATGCGGGTGTAGACCAGCTGCAGCTTCGCACTGTCGATCTGGCCTTGGTCGGTCTTGACACTGCCTTCGTACTGGCGCACCAGGGCTTGCTGCGTATCAAGCTGCTGTGTGGGAATGAGATCCTTCTTGACCAAGTCCTTATATCGTTCCAGGTCGACCTTGGCGTTTTGCAATTGAGCCTGATCGCGGGCTAATGCACCTTCTGCCTGGGTCAGCTGCACCTCGAACGGCCTCGGATCGATTTCGGCCAAGAGCTCGCCTATACTTACGACTTGACCTTCCCGGAAAAGGACTTTAGTCAGCTCACCGTCAACGAGGGTCTTCACGGTGATGGTGTTGAGCGATATGACAGCGCCAAGGCCGGGAAGGTAAACGCTAAAATCCTCCTTTTTCACCAGGGCCACCGAAACCGGAACACCCGGCGCGGACGACAGTCCTTGCTGGGCCGCACGCGATGCCTTCCGATCTCCCCCGCCCAAGAAAAAATATGCGCCGACGATCAAAAGGCAAACAACCAAAACCATCAGCCATCTATACCGTTGAAATACCGAAGAGTTGATCCGGTCCTTCCGATTATCATGTGATTCTTGCATAAACACCATGGTCTCAGGTGCTCCTCAATAGTTCCGACATATGCCAACTCATCATGCGGCGCCACGCTAAGAATAGCTGGATTTGTGATCAATAATAAGCGGAGACTGAATTGATTATTATAGCATCTCCTTTCGGGTACTTCAATGAAGTATTGCTGTTTATAAGTGGGATAAGATGGCACTCCCAAGGATGTCTTTCACTTCGTATTTACGTTTTTGTATTCGGTTGCTTGCCAATTGCAAGTTTGACAGCGGCAAAAACGAATACCGTCATCAACATCCCTAGGGTTTGCCATCTCGACACTGCTGCCATTCTCTATATCATAATATAGATAGACATCACTATAAGTAAATTTCATCTCGAACAAATTGGTTTATTTATGTTGCCTTCATCGTAAAAAATGAAGAGGTTTTGAAAAAACCTTATGATTCCTTTGACGTTAGTTAGACACGATGAAGGGAAAAAAGTTTAAAAAAATTCATTCCTCTTCCGATTGGTCGTCTAACAACATCGGATTCCAAGCATTATCAATTTACCAGCTAGCAAGATTGCAGTACTGTCATCCGTTACCGACACTTTACCGACGGAGGTTATTGTTTGATACTCAAGTTCTTTAGGAGTCGTAGCCATCATCGCTAATTATAGCAAAGCGGTGAACATTTGTATACTTTATTATCAAAAACAATACTTTTTTCGGCTGCGTTGCAACCAGCGCCTTATATCCCCGCCCTAAAAAGACGGGGTTTTACGGCGCAGAGGGATAAAATTTCAAAACAATGTGTCCAATGCAAATTTGGCGGTGTAAATCGGACAAAATCAAAAATCACGGACAGAAAGATGAGCCCTTCCACTTCGTTTCCTTCGCTGATTGACGCTATTTCCTTCGCTTCCTACCGTGATTAGGAAAGAGGGTCACGTCAGAATTACTTCCCAATAACAAGGACGGTAAAACTGCCTCTAATTATCGTGGGACGCAGCTTTGGTATTCCTGCTGATGTTGGTGGTTCTGGGGCAAACTCAGCCGTTGGCAGAAATATTTTATGGGCTTTATCTATTGCCATTGTACGGGCACCACGTTGAGTTGGTAGTGTCTCCGCATCAAACTGTCCCGGTGACGATTCTCGGACTATTGTGAGCGTTCCTTCACCATTTGAACTAAATATGAACCCAGTCTCCGGATCAAAAGCATTCGCATCCACCCCTTCTCCAATAGGGACAGTAGCAATTACTTTCCCTGAGTCCACGTCCAGAACCGTCATTATCTTATTGTGGCAACCCGAAAATGTCCGATGATGTTCAATATCAATTGCCATTCCTGATGGTTCCTCACAAGGACTTAAAGAATAGCGTTTTACTATCGTAAGCATTTTGCTATCCAGTTCGACAACCTCGTTTGTATCCTCGATATTTACAAAAACCCTACCCTTATTATCCGTGGTTGCAAATTCCGGCTTACCACCAAGAGCAATCGTTTCCAGAACCTTGCCTGAAAGTGCATTAAATATGGTGGCATCTTTGCTTTTCCCGTTAAAGGTGAATACCCGGAGATAAGCAGGATCATATAAAATGGCATCCGGATTCTCTCCGGTTTTAACTTGCTTGATTACCTTCAGGGTGTCTAAGTCGAATATGGAGGCAGTATTTGCCTTGCCATTGCTGATAAAGCCGCACCTCAGTCTGGGAGCAAGTGCTATGCCGTGGACTCCAGGGGTGTCAGGGATATCACCAACCACTTTTTCAGTCACAGTGTCGATAACCATAACATGAGTGCTGCGGGAAATATATAGCCGATTGGTTTCACTATCCACGGTCAAGTAATCCCAACCACCTTCACCCCCTAACGGGAGTTTGTTGATAACGTGATAACCCGATGCTGCATGTGCTGTTGAACTGATAAGCAGAAGGGCGGTGACAATAAGTGATTTCATGATTATCCTTTCTTTCCAAGAGTGTATTTTTTTGACACCTGATCTTCATAAAAGTCTAATAGCATGTCAGTGGCAGTATAGCACTGTAGCCTCTGATGGGAAATCCTAATCGAAAATAATAATATTTATTATAATGGACTCGCCCATGTATAATCGCTATAATGCGTTGTTGTAATTCTTAAATTCTATTATTTTAATAGGAGCTTAAAGATGTCGTACATTCACTATTTGAGAACATATGGTATTGTCGCTCTTCTAGTTCTTGCCACAACTTCATCCGCTCTTGCCACTGACAATTCGCTAGTTCCTGCGGCAAGTCCCCAATTGCCAGACTCAGGGACAACGTCGGTTGAACTCAATAAGGATTATTTCACTGGCTATTTGACAGATACCATGAATATCTTAACATCGCCAGCACGGTGGAACCCATCTGACTGGCTGGAGGCATCCATCGTTACGGGTGTCGCCGTGGGATTATATACGCAGGATGAGCAGATTAAGACATGGATGCTAAAACACGATAGCGGGACATATCAGAATCTGTCAGACGATGCCAAAAAGATAGGCACTTACTCTGTGCCTGTCTTGGTGGGCCTTGGTGCTTACGGATACATAGCTTCAGATAATAAAGCCAAGGCAACATTTCTATTGTCCACCGAAAGCTTTCTCATTACGGGTGCTTTTGTTGAAGTTTTGAAATACTCAACAGGGAGGCATCGTCCCTATACGGGGGATCCGCACGATACGTGGTCTGGATATACGACCAACGGGGACTACCAATCATTCCCCTCAGGTGATTCCGCTTCAGCATTTGCAATAGCCACCGTTATTGCCACCGAGTACGACAATATGATTGTTCCTCCATTGGTGTACGGGGCATCTGCACTCATAGGCTTCGAAAGGCTACATGAAAATGCTCATTGGGCATCCGATGTCTTTGTAGGGTCCGCAATAGGGTATTTCACCGGTAAAGCAGTCGTTGCCTCCCATACTAAACAGAGTAACCTGAGTTTTGCGCCATTTATGGATGGGAAGGATAAAGGTGTTTTGATAACCTATCGGTTTTAGGGCGGGATTCCAGGATTCTTAAACCTCTGCTTGTAACTGACATCCATGATGATGACGCTCGCCTTTTCATCAAATCCTTTTTGACATCAACAAGGCAGACTTCTTTATATTTGCTTCATCGTTTTTTGAACCATATGATCCGGAGTTTTATCGATTGTCTCGACCTACCCACGCGACCAAATTGTGAAACAAGCTGAAACAAGTATGATTGCCACTTCCTGTCTATAGTTATTCCTCCTGTAAGATCTTCAGTTATCCAACCTGTTAAAGGAGACGAGCATAGCTATGCTATAATGTTTTTATAAAAATATTCCTGATGTTAATTGTGCTGTATCCGACACTTGCCCGGTCACAGCCGTACATTAAATTACAGACCGAGAAGCATGACTTCGGATTTGTACGGCAAGGGAGTATCTCGGGTTTACTTTTGCATTCACCAACGCAGTCACCGATGTTTTGCACATGAATACTTCTAATATTTCCTGAGGGTGTGCGGCACTGATGACCGGTTCAAGCCATCTGAAGCATGATGAGCACAGTATCATTACGATAAAAATTTCTACAGTCAGGAAAAAAGATATTACTGTTGAAACAATCGAGGCTGTTAGCAGCGATTCGACAAGACCAAAGGCGGTCCTCGGTCTGCAAGCGCCGATCGTGGACATTTGCCTACACAGGGGCTGGATAGTTGTCGATGAACGCTTATGCGCTGAAGGTATTGTTTGCTTGTAAGAAAGGGGGCTCTGCTGATGAGTGTCACCGCAGCTCTAAACTCACGGTATACGGTACGAGCTTTTAAGCCAGACCCGATCGAGAAAAATACGCTTCAAAAAATATTCGAATCTGCTCTTCGGGCGCCTTCATGGGCCAACACCCAGCCCTGGGAAATATATGTTGCCGGTGGTGATGTTTTAAACAGGCTCCGCCAGGCATATCAGGAACATTTAAAAAACTGTGTCCCGAGGAATCCCGACCTTTCTGCTCCGCGGCAGTGGCCGCCTGACTTGCTCAAGCGTATGGAAGCAGTGAAGGCGGAACGGTTTGCCATTCTTGAAAAAGAATGCCTTGATAATTCGATTCTCAAAGACATTTCCCAGCTCAATTATAAGTTTTTTGGTGCGCCGATCGTAGTGTACCTTTGCATGGACCGCACACTCACGCCCTGGTCGATCTTCGACCTCGGCCTGTTGGCCCAGAGCATCATGTTAGCAGCGCAGCAATTCGGTGTCGGGTCAGCGCCGGCAGTCACGCTGGTCGCCCACCCTGAACTTATCCGTGCGGAATTAAACATTCCGGAAGATCTATTGATTATTATCGGTGTGGCACTGGGGTATGCGGACCAGGATCACCCGCAGAATAAATACCGAAGTCCCCGTCGGGCGATCGGCGAGGTCGTTCGATTCAAAGGTATCTAACATTAAAGATAACCGCGCTGTACGGTGTATTGCCCTGCTGAATGTGATCCGCAATCACAGACAAATGTTTTCGTAGATGATTAGTATGCGGTCAAAAATTATTGGATGGCTCTTTTCCAGGTACACCGTTGGTCCCTCCAAGGTGATAATTACCACGTTTTTAACGTATGATAAGAAGCACATCAAATGGTGGTTTATGAAGACAAACTCACCGGCCTGGCGACCAAATAATGCACAAGATTGATCATGCGTCCAATTTAAATGGTTGAACGAAAGTGTGCTAAAATACATTCATGAGCGTCATTTCATTGAAAACACGAAGATGTCGAGGTTAGAACCGACACTTTGGGAGTTTCAGGCAGATCGAGGGATTGTCGAATTCTGCCCCCTCTCAAATGAGGACCTTGGTAAGCTGACTCCTGTCAGCAGGGAGAGGACTAAAAAACCATTCGCGACCACTTGAGTCGCCACGCCGTAAATGGAGTACAGCAGTGCTAGGGATCCTAAAAATCGCGTATAAGTTGCTAGTGAATGACAAGGGCAAATTCGCCGCTTTGCTCGTCGGCATAACCTTCGCGGTCTTTTTGATGGTCATGATGACATCGATGTTCGCCGGCATCCTGCACAGGTCGTCTGCCACTGTCCTAAACATAGGTGCCAAGCTTTGGGTGATAGACCCAGCAGTCAATACCCCGCAGAATAGCATACCTCTGCCGGATTATGTGTTGGACGCAGTACGGAGCATTAATGGCGTCAAATACGCAGTACCACTCTATTCCGGCTCGGCGCTCGTAAAGATGCGCGATGGGGTCTATCAAGCGGTGACGGTCCTCGGATTGGACGACGCCAGCCTATATGGAAGACCTGCGCTCCTCGAAGGGAATATTAATGATATCTATGCAGAAAATGCTTTTATTGTGGTTAAGGATGCGGAATTTGCCAAGCTCGAAAATCCCCGAGTAGGCACCGAATTTGAGATAAACGATCACCGGGGAGTCATTACCGGCATTGCAAAAGTCACTACCAGCGGTTTGTTTGGAGTACCCACCCTGTATACCACGTATAACAGGGCTATCACCTATATACCCACCACGAGATTTACCGCCGCATTTATATTGATCGAGCCGAAGAGCGACGACGCTGTGCCGTACATCAAGCAGCAGGTAGCGCAGCTTGGATACGAGGCGCTGACGAAAGAAGAGTTTATGGATAAGACTTCCACTTTTTATAAATACCAGACGGGGCTGGGTATTAATGTGCTCATCATGACGGTAATAAGTTTCATCGTGGGTTTGTCCATTTCAGGACAAACCTTTTACACCTTCATCCTGGAGAACCTGGAAAAATTTGGCGCATTAAAAGCGATCGGTGCAAAGGGGAAGGAACTTATCTATATGATCCTGTTCCAGGCGACATTTACATCTCTTACCGGCTACGGCCTTGGTATCGGCCTCGCCTCCTCCCTAATCACGATAGCAAGACTCAGGTTGCCCAGCTACGCAGCCAGAATAACGTATGGAAATCTCGGTTTCGCCTTTGTCATGGTCGTGATCATTGCCGGCATTTCAAGCTATATCGGTGTTAGAAAAGTGCTCAAGATAGAGCCATTCGACATTTTCAGAGGATAATATGGCCGCAGTGGCGGTAAAAGCAAACGAGCTGACCAAATGGTTCGGCGAAGGAGAAGCAAAAACGATTGCCGTGCGGGGCGTCAGTTTTGAAGCCAGCTTTGGGGAAATGTTTTACATCGAGGGCCCCTCAGGGAGCGGTAAAACGACCTTGTTAAGTCTGATTTCGGGAATTCTCAAGCCGAATTCGGGCACGGTGCTGGTCGAGGACAAGGATATCTGGAGCATGCCCGCCGACCAGATCGCCGATTTCAGGCTGAACAAGGTTGGATTCGTGTTTCAGGATTACCACCTCTTTCCGCGCCTTACAACAGTTGAAAACGTGGCGATCCCCCTTATCCTCAAAAGGCGTGACTGGGATGAATCCATAAACAAGGCCATGGAGTATCTCGAAATAGTAGGGATCAAAGATCATGCATTTCTCCAGCCAGTCAAATTGAGCGGCGGGGAGCAGCAACGGGTGGCGATTGCGAGAGCGATCGCAAGCAGCCCCGATATCCTGGTATTCGATGAGCCGACCGCATCGTTGGACGGTGACACGGGGAGAAGAATCGTGGATTTCGTCAAGAAAAATGTCCTAAATGATAAGCGGTGTATCATCATCGTTACCCACGACAGCAGAATATTTGAATACGCCGATAAGATCATGAAAATGGAGGACGGCAGAATCACCGGCATCGTTAAAGGAGAACAACGTGAGGAATAAGGTGATATTTATCGCTGCGATCATCGGCCTGATGATCGGTATCGGAAGTGCCTACATATTCGGCATACAGCAAAAGCCATTGCCCCCGGCGTTCAATCCGGCTTCCAATCCCTATGCCAAGGGTATCTATGCTAACGGCATCGTTGAAAGTTACCAAGGAAACGGCGAGAACATTAATATATATCCTGAGGTTCCCGGAGTTATCATACAAGTCCTGGTGTCCGAGGGAGCAGTTGTAAAAAAAGGTTCTCCGCTGTTACGGATCGAGGATTCCGTCCAGAGGGCAACTGTCGAGCAACAGAAATCGCAAATAGAGTTCGCTGGCGCAAGTCTTAAAAATGTTCAGGACCAACTGGACAAACTAAGGAAATCATATGAACTGGAACCGAAATCCGTGAGTAAAAATGATCTGGATAACGCAGACAACGCGGTCAAGGTGGCAAAAGCAAATATCGATGTAACGCAAAAACAGTATGACCTCGCCCAAACGCTGTTGTATAAGTACACCGTTAGGGCACCCATAGATGGCGCGGTCCTGGCGATCAATGCTGCGGTCGGCAGTTACATATCCGCGCAAGGCACGTATGACACTTATACGCAGGGATTTGATCCCGTCATTGTCATGGGAAGGGCTCAAACCTATATCGGTGTCAGATGCTATATTGATGAGATACTGATATCCAGACTGCCCCAAGCGTCACAAATGCACGCGCAAATGTTTATTCGAGGCACGAATATTAGCATTCCTCTTGAATACGTGCGGGTACAGCCTTATGTATCGCCTAAAATTGAATTATCGGATCAAAGGACTGAAAGGGTGGATGTAAGAGTATTGCCCGTGATATTCAGGTTTAAGAAGCCAAAAGATATTGATGTCTATCCAGGTTCACTGGTAGATGTTTATATTGGAGAAATGGAGATAGAGACAAAAAGTACTGGTACTCAACAGTGATCACTAGAAACATTTTCAAGGAAAGGTCAATGTCATTGTATCGACGAAAATTGACAAGCTGTCCGAAAACAACACGGAAGGCCAACCTCAACAGAGCGCAGATACCGGCACTCAACGGGCTGTACGTCATATTGCTGTGTTGCATGCTCAGTTGCGCCGTAGGGCCGAATTTTGAACGTCCCAAACCGCCGTCGATCGAGAGCTACACAACTGGAACAATGCCGACCGCGACGATACCTGCGGATGGCAAGGCGCAGCACTTTGAACAGGGTGCCAAAATCGTTTCTGACTGGTGGCGGCTTTTTAATTCTGCCAAGCTCGACGCAGTCGTAAAAGAGGCCATTGCAAATAATCAGAACCTGCAGGCGGCGCAGGCTAGTCTGCGCCAAAGCCAAGATATCCTCCGCGCAGGCTATGGTGTGTTTTACCCCCAATTGGATGCCGGCCTTGGAGTCTCTCGGCAAAAATCCACTCCGGCCCTCACAGGAGGAATTACCCCCAGCAGCATATTTAATCTGTTCACTCTTTCAGCCACAGTCAGCTATGCTCTCGATGTTTTCGGCGGGGAACGCCGCACCGTAGAAAATCTCGGCGCCCAGGTGGATTTTCAACATGCTATGGTTTCGGCCACATACATAACCCTATCAGGCAATGTTGTTAATGCCATGATAGCGCAGGCGGGATATCAAGAACAGATCAAGGCCACGGAGCAACTGATCGATCTACAGCGGGAACAAATCAAGCTTACCGAGGCACTGACGCGAGCGGGGACGGTCCCGTACTCGAACGTACTCAGCCTTGAGAGTCAGCTTGCCTCTTTTGAAGCAACACTTCCACCGCTCCTGCTGAGGATAAACCAAACCGAGGACTTGCTCGCAACACTGGTGGGCCGCACGCCAGCGGAGTGGGCTCCGCAGCAGGTTGAATTGGCCGATTTTATGCTCCCCGGTGAGCTGCCGATAACATTGCCCTCGCAGTTCGTTCGCCAGCGTCCCGACATACTCGCTGCTGAAGCACAGCTACATAGTGCCAGCGCAGAAATCGGAGTGGCCACTGCGGCATTATTCCCCAGCTTTACGTTGAACGGCGACTATGGTGTCGGAAGCAATACTTCCAATAACCTCTTTAAAAGTAACAGCAGCTTCTGGAGCCTGGGTGGCAACGTTAGCGCCCCCCTGTTCCGCGGTGGAACGTTGTGGTACGGACGGCAGGCCGCACTTGATGCGTATCAGCTTTCTTTGGCAAATTACCGCCAGACCGTTCTCAGTGCCTTTGCACAGGTTGCCGATACCTTGCGAGCGTTGGAACATGACGCCGAGTTGGTGCAAGCCCAGTCCCATGCGCTCAATGCGGCGGGGGAAGCGTTGCGGTTGATACAGTCGAATTACCAGGCCGGCACGGCCAATTATGTTCAGGTTCTTGTTGCAGCCGGCCTGTACCATGAGGCGAATATCGGTTATATCCAGGCTCAGGCCCAGCGCTATCAAGATACGGCCGCTCTATTTGTGGCTCTTGGTGGAGGCTGGTGGAATGCTGAAGGAAATGACATTGGCACAGTATCAAACAGGGACAGTGTACTCCAATCACCGCAAAAAAGCGTCATTCCGTAATGAAACCCAAGGTTTCAATCGAATCTACAGGTATGATTGGTGTTCGCAGAACGGTACGCGTACATCGTCGGAGAGTGAGCAAATGTCGTTTCTCTTGGCGAATTGGATCAAGGAGCGGATGTGATGTTGTTGATTCTACCTACTAATCTGTAGACTGACTAAAGCGGACTAACTATCAATTACATTACAGGTTTCAGGACATCGTTTACTACTATGTCAAGACATCGGTAACCGAAACATCATTTTCTATGTCAGGAGATTGGTGTCCTGGGTTCCATTTAGTGCTGTCATGCTCCCTTATCCGACATCGACAAAAGAGAGCATCGATGGAACAAGACCCCTTATACTCTTATGTCAGGGCACGGACAGATTGTAACGAAACTTCATAGGGTACAGCTCTATCTTAGAAAAGACATCGTCGATGCTCTTGAGTAACAAATGCCTGAACGCTTACAACCTGATGAATCCATTATTCCCTACGAGGAACCGATGACCTGATATTTGACAATTACCAGTTGAAATATGTGATCCGGTGCGAAGTAATCAATCGTCCATCGTCAAGACCCTCTCAGAGCGCGAGAGCGCTTTTTTTATCCAAGGGCATTTCATTCCGTTCTCTTTTTGAAGACCCGAAGCTCGATATCCACATCTAAAGCAAGCCGGTCAAGAGCCTCCACCTTGGATTTGGTCTTGCGATCGATATTCCAGAAATAGGGCGTCATTGCCAGAAGATCCATGATCGCCTCGCGGCTTTTCAGCTCAAGCTGATAATTGATTCTCCTTTCAGTGTAAAGAGAAAAAAGTCCTTTGACCTCTTCGCAGATTGTTGATGGTGCATGCTCCCTGGTCTCCGGATAAATGATCTCCCTCAGGCCGTTGAGGTGCCTCAGGCCGGGGCTTACGACCAACAGCCTCCCTGTTTTCCTGAGCGCCCTGGAGAATTCAGGAAAGTCAGCAGGCGAAAATACGTTCAAAACCATATCAAGGGAGGCTTGTGCAAATGGCAGGTCAACGATGCTGGCAACAAACCAGCTCATCGTCCTGTCCCGTTGGGTGGCCTGGTGGATGGCAAATTTTGAAATGTCCACCCCGTAGTATTCATTAGGGACCGGGGTGCCGGGTCTCTGCGCCAGAAACTTTTTGAGGCGCTTGAGATAAAAACCCTCACCACAGCCGGCGTCAAGAATGTTGTAATCGAGTTCACTTCCGGGCCCAGAAAGATGGTCTGCTACAGCTTCGTTGATGCCATCAGAAATCCTGTCGTACAGCCCTAGGTCCAGAAACCGCCTTCGGCTCCGGATCATTTCCTTGCTGTCACCGGGTTCTTTGGACTTCTTCTTGTGAGAAAGCAGGACATTGACGTACCCCTCGCGGGCAGCATCGAAAGTATGATTATTGGAGCATTGGTAGCCGTCAGCGGAGTTTAGTAGGGGAGTGCGGCAGACGGGGCATTGCAGTATGATGGTCATAGTATCACGTCTTTAGTGCCGCATTTTGCAAGCCTGATGGGTTCTATTTAGCCTGCTTGTGGTACTGGATGTTGACTTCATAGGCAATACTGGCGTGTCCGAAGGTATGGTTCATGCCGTGACAATAGACCTTTCCCTTTGTTGTCTTTTTATGGGATTTAGCCAGGCCCGCAACCACGGGGGCCAGATCGAAACCGCCGCCCGTGCATCCATCCTCCATGCATTTCATGTGAAAACCGGCGTAATCCGCGGACGAGAAACTGAGCGTGCGCTTCATTAAAACCGCGTCGAAACCGCGCCGGTAATAGATCATGCGAAATTCGATATTCGAAACTCCGGCATATCGCTCGGAAATCAGACCAAGGGCGACAAGGGCGGTCCTCTCCAACTCCTGTTTTTGTCTATAACTCTGTCTGTGGTTCATGTTTCTCCTTTAGTGTAAAAGACAAAAGCACCAAGCAGTGATGCATGATTCACGATGATGTTTCCGGATGAAGTAAAAGGGAAAACGCAGGCCCCCCTCCGGACATCCCGGAACAATTTGTTCTGCCAGGCGTCGGGTCGTGAAGAGGATCCGTCGCTTTTATCCCCCGGCAGGATGTGGCTATCTGTTGCGACAGCAAGGGAAAAGAAAAAAACAGGCCCTGACATGATCAGGGCCTGCGAAGGTCTAAGCCTTGATTTAGAGCTTTACAACGTTGGATGCTTTGGGACCTTTGGGTGAGTCGACAACGTCGAACTGCACTGACTGGCCTTCGGCCAACGACTTAAAGCCGCTGTCCTGAATGTCGCCGAAATGAACGAACACATCGCCGCCTTTTTCACGGGTAATGAATCCAAAGCCTTTGGAATCATTGAACCATTTTACGGTGCCTGTTTCCATGATGAGCTACCTCCTTCTTGTGAAATTGAAGCGACGGAAAAGGATAAAAAAAATGCCGCAAAGTCTATCAGTCTTTGCGGTTTCCCTACAAGAACATCCGGAACTTCTTAACACTATAATGCCCCTTCTATGCCAAAATGTCAACGGTTATTAATGCTCAAGCGACAATATTTCCGACCAAGGGAGCGACTAACATGGCAGTGACCCCGGGGGAACATCCGAATTAACAATTACTTGTTGAAACATACTCCCAAATTCTCGTTTAGTGGTAGAGAGGCTATAAGTCCACTTCGGCAGCTGCGAAACGGAGATGTAAGGAAATGTTTACAATTGACGTGAAAACGCGTATAATAGTTGTATACTATCAATGGGGCAAGGCCCTCTCGTTCTGGAACGAGATGTCGGACGCGCTTCAACATCGATCACTGACTCCTCCTGCTCTCACCTTTTCCCACATAAAAAAGCGACTGCATGCATAGTCGGCGAACGATGCGATTTTGCAGATACCCACGCGACTCAACACTCCCTCTTCAGGGGTGCGTCGTGATCGCGGAAAAGACGTAAACGAGCTGTGCGGCAATGACCGTCAGCGCGAAATTGAAATTACAGAGGGAGGCAACATGGCAAAGAAACTTTATGTCGGAAATTTGTCGTATAATACCCACGAGGAGGATTTGCGGGACGCATTCTCGAAGATCGGTGAGGTTCTGTCTGCCACGCTGATCGTCGATCAGACGAACGGCAGGTCCAAGGGGTTTGGCTTCGTGGAGATGGCGTCGGATGAGGACGCAGAAAAGGCGATCTCTACCATGAACGGTACAGCGTTCATGGACCGGACGATCACGGTGAACGAGGCCAAGCCAAAGACTGAGCGCTCGGGGTCCGGCGGCGGCGGTGGTGGTAGGGGTGGTCGCGGCGGGTACGGCGGCGGCGGAGGGGGAAGGTCGTGGAGGTAAGGGTCCAGTCCCGAGACATCGAAAAGGCCCTGCGTAACCTGAAAAAGAAACTCCAGCTCGACGGGGTATTCGGGGAATTGAAGAAGCGGCGCTTTTACGAAAAGCCCTCGGTGAAAAAAAAGAGGAAGCGGCTGGAAGCGCAGAAACGAAAGCGGAAGCTTCTCAAACGATCGCGGCCATCCGGTACGGGGCCGAGGTCGGGAAGCCCGTCCCATTCGCCCGCTGCATAGAACGGCTGAACCCGTATTTGCACGTATGTGATGGAACGTAGCGATGAGTTAGGGAATAGTATTGGAGAGCAGCGGGTCGGACTCTGGTCCGGCCCGCCCCCCTATCAAGGAGCTGCTCAGTTCATCATTTTTCCCCGAGGAGGCCTCAAGTGGGAAAACCGAATTTTAATTTTCAAAAACGGCAGAAGGAACTCGCGAAGCAGAAACAGAACGAGGCAAAAAGGCAGCGCAAGCTTGATAAAAAAAATGCAGTAAAACCTGGTGTGGATCAGGAGAAAAGTGGGGACCAAACTTAAGTGTCAATAAATAGCACCTTAGAGACGTCACTTAAAGGTTAAATTTTCTGTTATACCCCTGACAAAACATTCTGATCCCTTAATATGCTGCAACAATTCTTTTTGTTGTCACATCCATCCGGTTGATGTTTCCTTACCCGCTTAACCAGCACAGTGTTCAGCAGAAAAAACCATCCCCATTCACCTTTCTGCAAAACGACGAAAAAAACACTGCTTGGCCCCTTCAACCGCAAAGAGATATAATACATAAGTGCGGCCGGGATCACATATAATGATAATGGCGGGGGCACGAATCCGAAGTATATGTCAAGCGATGTGAACGGAAGCACCACTGCAAGGTATGCGACCGAAATAGAACACAAGGTGAGCCGACTATTGGGACGGCTTTTGAACGGAATACGGCGGGTGCGGATGATGAAAATAACCAGTACCTATTCCTTAATGCCCTTATGCCTTTCCTTCCCCGACCCTCCTGAGGTCGATATATCCGCTTTCCACGTCTGTTCGCATTAGCTGCACGTGAACCATTTACATGCCGCAGAGTTGGCTTTTACGCAGCACAAGACAACTTAGAAATTTCTGGTAGCGATAAAAGAAACATGGCACGCCTTTTAATCTTGATTTGGCATTAGGCACGTTAATATCAAATCGAGCGACAATTTCGAAGCTAAGCATACTCTACTCACGTCACTAAGTCGAGCGCATACCAGGAAGAACATTATCCTTTTGATAAATAGTAATCAATGAAATAACGGTAACTTAAAAATCATCAGATATCCGTTCAGCATCAGAATCGTGCCAAGTGATGCGGAAACAAGCGCAAAATAAAATATCTGGCGAGAGACAGCCAGGATAGAGATCGATGCCATGACAATCGATATCTGGAGCAAGACCTCGGCATAGTCGAAATAGGGGTCCTTGCTGAGGTTCTTGTCCCGCTCCGTCTCGAGAAGTTTGGCCTCTTCTTCCATTTTTTTCTTCTCCTCGCCATATCGCACTTCTTCCGCTCGCATTTCCTTGAGCATTGCCTCATACCGCTTCTTTACCTCCGGTTTCATTCCTGCGCCCCGCTCAAGAAGATCCAATTCGATCCGCAGGCTGTTCGTTCTGTAAAGATGCTCCCGCAGCGTCTTTGACTGGTAAAAGGCCCACTGGTCCGATGCCTGCTGCTGTAAAAGTAGCATTTCCTTCATAGCATTGTTGCCACCCAGTGAGGTGATGGCGAGGAGAACTGCAAATATCGCCGTTGTCATGGCAATGCGTTTCGTAAAAGTCTTTGCTTTGATCTCTTTTAGCTCTTCAAGATTGGGAAGTTCTACTTCGGCCATGGCTTGTTTCCTCTCCATTTTACTTACTGATCGTCTTTTATTGGGTTATTGGTGTGAGAGAGATCTTGAAGCATTCTGATTCGATCATCTTTGCTAATAATAGCAAAGTAGTGAACACATGTCTACTTTTTTCGCAAAAACAATGCGTTTTTTTTTGGTTGCCTTGCAAACAGCGCCTTATTTCCCCGCCCGGAACGGACGGGGTTTACGGTGAGAAGGATAATATTCAAATGGCGAGGGACGAGTGGAAGGAAACCATTGACAGGATGATGGACTAAGGCGCCAAAGCGCCGAAGGGAATCTTTCGAATCTGCTGGACTTCTTGTGAACACTCATGGGCTTGTTGGTGCCGCGACAGCTGCGGAGAAAAAATGAAACCATCATGGAGTCCAAGGGTGTTTTCCCGGTAGAAGATTCTGGAAAGAAATTTTTTTTATGATATTATAGAAGCTGGCGATGGCGCCTTTTTTTTACTGGCGGATTTGAATATCAGGTTTTTATTGAAGATAGAGAAAAGCATGCGACTACGAGCTGTCTGTGCAGCCCACCGGCTGGCAGCAATTGTATTGACATCCCTTCTGATTTTGACTGTTTTTATGTCGTCTGCTGCTTGGGCAGGTCCACCTTTCATCACCGATGACCCTGAACCAGTTGAACATCTTCACGGGGAGTTCTATGTCGCCTCGCAATATGCCGACAACAAGGACGGGAAGGAAGGGACCCTGCCTCATTTTGAGTTCAACTATGGTATTGTTCCCGATGTTCAGCTGCATGTTCTCATCCCATTCATGTATGTCCATCCAAATGACGGTCCGACCTCATATGGTTTTGGAGATACAGAAGTTGGTGTAAAGTACCGATTCCTCCATGAAAACGACTCCACGCCGCAGGTCGGAGTTTTTCCGATCATGCACATTCCGACGGGCGATGCCGATCGAGGCCTCGGCACTCGCCATGTACCGTTCTTTTTACCGGTCTGGCTTCAGAAGAGCTGGGGACTTTGGACGACCTATGGTGGTGGCGGTTACTGGATCAATCCCGGAGAGGGAAACAAGAACTTTTATCAGATAGGATGGCTGGTGCAGAGAAGTATTTCCGATGCTCTCGCAATAGGGGCGGAGATCTTCTCCTTTGGCAAGGATACGGAAAACGGCAGCAGCCAGACTGGCTATAATGTCGGAGGTATCTTAAACCTCAGCGCAGATCATCATATGCTGTTTTCCGCTGGAAGAGACATATCGGGAGACAATAAACTATCTATTTATATCGCATGGCAATGGACCTTCGGACCTCATGAAAAGGGGAAAAAGGAGTGACTCGATTGAAACTAATTTCAACGATGCATGTTGCAGCATGAAAGTCACCGGTACCTATCTGGGTAGGCAATTCTTTGAAAATGGAACAGGATGATTTGCAAGCGCGACGTCTGGGTGATTCTCTTCTGCATATACCCTGCTCTCTGACCCCGGACGGAAAACTGTCACACAAACCTATGCTTCAGGTTCATAATGTCTCGATAAGGGATGACTCCGAGAATGACCCCGTTATCATTGATCACGGGAATCGCCCGGAAGCTGTATCGTGAGAACATTTCAGCGGCATCGAGTAATGTGTTGTCGGGGCTCAAATGGATGACATTGGTCGTCATGATGTCCGCCAGTTTAGTGTCACCCTTGGCCTTTAACACTTCTTTAATATCTGCCACACCCAGCAAAGTGTCCTTTTCATCTACAAGGTAGAGATACATGATCTCGTCCATATCCCGCGCGATCTCGCGAAACTGCTCAAGGACCCGGCTCCCCGGTGTATCGGGCGGAAGTTTGATGAAATGCGATGTGGACAAGTTAATGATCTTTTCGTCCTGTTTGTCCAGCATGTACTGTATCTTTTCGGCATTCTCCTTATCGATCAGTTTGAGAATTTCGTCGGCCTCTGACGCCGGCAGGATGGCGAGAATATCGGCCGCTTGCGCAGGGGTCATGGCATTAATCAGTTCCGCAGCCCGCTCCTTCTTGATGGAAGATATGATCTGCCGCTGAACCCGCGGTTCTATTTCTTCCAGAGTATCCGACGCATGCTCGGTTTCCAGTTCATTGAAGATAGCAAGCCGCTGCTCCCCGCTCAGTTCCTCCAGAATGTCCGCAAGATCGACCGGAGGGATCTCCAGAAGTTTCTCTTTCAGGACAGTGAGTTTCACATCGCCTTTAAAGCTGCCGATATGCTTCGGCAGCGGCTGGACATAGGACCAGGAGAGGGTATCCTTTTTTATGATGTCGGAATCGCCGAACAGTTTCAGGAGAGGTTTGAGGCCCAACCTTTTAAACAGCGCATATTTACTGAAGTCGACGTCGGTTACATAAAGGACCCGGTTTCGTAGTGCCAGTTTAATATCATATACGACATCGACCTCATTGTCGTCCATATCAAGGACCTTTTTGTCTACGATGTAATCGTTCAAAAGTACCTGCGATTCCGCTGGTTCTCCTTCAAATTGTTCTATAACTTCGAGATCGACAATGATCCGCTTTGCGTTAGCAGCCACCACTCGTTCCCAAGGGATCAGGAGAGGTTTACGGCCAAAGGACCGGTGGATCATAAAATGAGTCACGACAGGGAGCTTTCCCTGTTCCACAATGACGATATCCTGGAGTTTTCCGATCTTCTTGTCGCCATTAAGAACTTTTGTACGGAGAAGATCGCTTAGAAAATACACGGCTTCGACGGTTTCTTGTTTTTTTTCAATGAGGGTGTTCATGATGCACCTCCCTTATTTCAACAGCGTGATAAATTTATAAATCGATAAGCCTATCAGGGTAAAAAGGTAAAGCCGTAATAACAGCAAAGAAACTTTTACCCACTTGGACATCTCGATATTAGGTGTTTTATATTTTTTATTAATTTCACGGATCTTTGCATAACTGCTATTAAAATAATCCTTTATCATGATTTATCTCCTCCATTTATTTAAACATATCCGGGAACAGGGTGCTAACGCCATACAGTGTAGAAAGCGCAATAATGATGGCGACGATGCCTATATTGACGATATTCTGCCATCGTGTATTGACATACTCGCCCATTGTCTTTTTGTCATTCAGGAGCAGGATCAGAAAGACCAACGCGGCAGGCAGCAAGGTTGTCGCGATCACCTGGACGAAAAGTGTAATCAGGACGAGGGGCGCGCCAGGAATGAGCACGACAGTTCCGGCAAGCAGCAGGTCAAAGAAATAATAGGCATAAAACCATGGCGCTTCCCTGACCTTGGCGTTCAGGGAGTGGGCCCAACCGAAGACTTCCCCAAAAGCCCAGGAGCTCGCCAGCGAGATGCAAATCGCCCCGAGCAACCCGGCATCAAATAGACCGATTGCTATCAACGTGCCAATGATGCTGCTTTGGGGCATAATCTGCCTAGCCGCGACCGCGGCATCATCAACCGGCACGCCATAGAGCAGTATACCGCAAACAATTATCAAAACCATCGCTACAACGACCGTCAGAACCGCTCCGATAGCCGTATCGATTTTCCCGAACTTGATGTCCTTCTCATGCAGTCCCTTGTCCACGACTGAACTCTGCTGGAAGAACAGCATCCAAGGCGCAATCGTTGTGCCAATATTGGCCATCAGGAGGAAGAACAGTTCGTTCGTGAAGCCGCCCGGCGGGAAATGCGGGACCACGCTGTTAAAGACGATGTCCTTCACCGATGGGTGCACCATGAACGCGGCCGGAATGTAGATCAAATTAAGCACGCAGAACAAAAGCGCAATTTTCTCCCAGGTCCAGTATCGACCGGTAGAAATCATCGCTCCCATGATGAGCCAGCAGATCACAACCGTTACAATGGGCGGAATGTGGAATATGCTTAGAGCCGCGGTCATGCCGATGAACTCCGTGATCATGGTCAGCCAGTCGGTCATGACCAGGTCCAGCAAAGAAAACCAACCCCAAACACGGCCGAAGGCTGAGAAAATGGCCTCGGCATGGCCTCGTTTGGTAACCGCGCCCAAGCGCACCGTCATCTCCTGAACATAATAAGCCACTGGACCCAGGAGAATCAGAAACCACAAAAGGTGCATCCCGTATTTGGCTCCGGTTACAGTGTAAGTCGTAATTCCTCCCGCGTCGTTGTCGGCGACCATCACGATAATTCCGGGGCCCGCAGCAAGCAAAAAGAGCCGTAACGCCTTGGCGATCCTACGGTATCGGTAATAAAGCCGTGTAAAAATGTTCAATGTATGTCCTCCTTCCTGATAAATTAATAGCTGACGCGTAAGTGCAAAGAATATACTTCAATGGGCCCGCGATCACGATTATAACCAAGTTCTGAATATACTGAATATCCGGACTCAGCTGCGCATATGGACCGAGTTGAGCACGGTAATAAGTTTCAAGGATCTGCTCCAGTTCGTAGTCGAGTCTGCCGTCACCAGGGGGGAGTGTAAGAATTCCATATAAAACAATGTATCAATCCCGACGCATGCTGGAAAAAGGGATATATGGACTTTGAATTAGATCAATAACGTCAGTAATGACAAGCCCGTACCCTGAAGAGCTGTGCCAATGAAAGCTCCGGATACTGCCTTGGCTACAACGTTGAATGCCGTTGCCTGATGAATTACTTGATCGTTGGTGACTGTTTTATCGGGACGATTAAAACCTCCCCTCGCAAGTGCGCTTAGGATATCCTGATGATGAATCTCTATCGGATTGTAATGGATCAGAAGGCTGCCTGTCGTCATGTTGAAATCGGCGGTTCCGATACCATGACCCATGTCCACGAGGGCCTTTCGAACCTCATAGTGGATTGAGCTGATTTTGAACATGAGATTTTTTATCCGCAGCACATTATGAACATAGCATTTCAAGATAAGACCTCCATTTGAAAAGAGTTTTTTGAACACTTTCCCGATAAATTAATAGCTGACGCGTAAGCGCAGAGAATAGACTTCAACAGGCCCCCGGTCACGGTTATAACCGGGGTTTTGAATATACTGAAAATCCGGACTCAGCTGCGCATATTGACCGAGTTGGACTCGGTAATAAGTCTCCAGGATTTGCTCTAATCCATAGTTGAGCCTGCCGTCACCGAGGAGGAACCCGATCCCGCCAGCAGCCAGATAATCACGATGCTCAGGTGACAGACCGTGCCACACATAAGCGATTCCTACGCGGTCGTCCTTACGGTCCCAATGTATTCCGCTCACCTGTACGCCGGTGCTCAAGTGCCGGTCTACTTCCGTAAATACAAAATCTTCAGTTTGGCCGTCGTTCCAGCCGATCCTTGCAAAAGCTCCGGTTTCGCCGTCATCTGCGAGAGGTTGCTCCACATTGATGCCAAAGCCATATTTTGAACGTTCAAGCCGTTCATCCGCAGTAATGTTCGGCGTTGATGAACTCGCGGCTCCAATCGCAATCGCCTCCGCGTAATCACCCATACGTCCGACATTTCGATAGGCGAGAAAACGAAGGGCCGTACCCTGTTGATTCGGCTTGAGCGTGAGTTCCAAATTATCGCCGCGGGCCTCGTACAGATGACTGTCGAACTCATTTCCATTGGCTTCGGTCGGCATTTGATAGCTGCCGAAAGCCAATCTCCAAGATGGCTCGACTAAAGCAACAACAATACCGTAGCTATAGCCACGGGTGTCCGCGGCGTAATCCCACGCGGTGTTGTTGATGAGCCCCCAGTTCATAAACTGGGTCCGCGTATTGTTAGCGTAACGGTTTAGATCGAAATCGTCAGTAGCGGCCATCTTCCCAAGCTTTACCTCCACCCTGCTCGCGGGCTCATTTCCGGGTAGTTGATCCATACCGCGGGTGGCCAGAGGATCTTTTTCTTGCGACAAGGGAATGAGGTATCGCAGGTAGAGTCGCGCGATGTAAGGTTCCGTTCCCAAATCCGCCGAGCCCTGCCTGATCACGTCTCCATCCGTGATGCCTCCTAGCCCGACGGCACGGCTGATCCCATTACCTCGAGCCTGTTCAATATCAAGGTAGGCCTGCAAAGATGGGACTATTTGGGAGCCGAGATAGACGCCATACGTTTCAGTGTGCCCATGGCCTTCTCCGTTTTCATACGTCAGGCTGTTCGGTCCTTCGTAAGGGTTTGAAAACGCCGGCATGTTTTGATAAATGATCGTCGCCTGCATCCCCAGAAGTTGGGGTGCCCAAGCAGGTTCCGGCGCAGTTTCAGCAGACGCTGCGCCACAGACCGCGATGAATAGCGTTACGGTAAAAAGCGAGATTTTCCCCAGATTTTGCCTGTAAAACGAAATGATTTCGATGAAGTCCATTATCCGTCCCTCCGCTGTTTACTTGTACCGTGAACAAAAAACATCCACGGACCATGCATATGTGTGTGTTCTGCATGGCACAGGAAGCGCTATCGGAAATAATGGAAAGAAGAGAAAAGAGGTTAAGAGGAAAGGGGCATGACGGAGGCGAGCAATGAACGGTCCCTTCCTTTCGTTATTACCGAAAGCTTCGAGATAGCTATCTTGTATATGGTAGACAAGCTACTTGGGCCACCGTCCATTGACATCACCTCCTGACTTTTTAAGATGTGTTGCAATCAAAACGATTCGTTAAACAGCTTATAACAGACGACGGAAATGATGTCAAGTTTTTTTTGATTTTTAATCATTTTTTTCCATTGCTGGCCCTGCTCTGGTGCAAAGGACACTGATCATAAGTTGGTTGGGTCCTTACAATCCAGATGGCATTCATCGCAACGGCCGTCACATGGTTCGATGTGCACCAATACCTGGCTGTTGGCAAGAAGTTCTCGAATCCGGGAGCAGATGCGATGACTCAATGAATGCGCATCTTCAACCGTGCTACATCGGGGAACGACGATATGCAGATTAATATAGCGTTGCTCAGGTGGAGGGAGGAGGTTCTTGTGTATGGCAATTCCCTCCGCACATACACGCAAGACTTTTTGCCTTTGCCTTTTCAATCGCTTCCTTTCCTTCCCGGTAACAAAGCCCCGCTATCACAAACGTACCGACGGTGTCAATCCCGCCGATATGGGTGATTTCATAACCAACGCTTGCAATGAGCAGAACGATTGAAAGCCGTAAACAGGCGCGTGTACATGCAGCATCGGAGAGGATGGCCTCGGACTTGAGTTGTTTTCCGACTTTTACCTTATAATGGATCAATAACCACATTGTGACAATGGAGATGACGGAAACCACAATGCCCCAGAAGGCAGTATCCGGCTTATGTCCCCGGTAAAGATCGACAGCAGAGGTAATCGAGAGTCCGATGGCCAGGACGTAGAATCCAGTTCCTGTGATTTTGAGAGCCGTTTGCTCGACATGATCGGGGTTCTCTTCGCCCTTATTTCTGATCCTCTGCACCATGTGCCAGATCCCAATGCCCGAAACCACCTCTACGAAGGAGTCCATTCCAAACCCGAAGAGCGACATGCTCCCGTCCTCAAGTCCGAAAAATACTGAAACCACCCCTTCGGCAACATTGTAGGCTATGGTGATGATCGCCAGGGCGGAAGCAAAAGCGTACAGTCTTCTGTTTTCTTGAGATGCTTCAAAATTGATTATTTCCATCATTCCTCTGCCTTGACATGAAGCGATAGCAGAAACAGGAAGGATATCGCACTACACATTTCAATCAATATTTTTCCTGTTTTTACAATTCTAGCCCTGATGATGAAAATCCACAAGTGCGTAGTAATTGTAGACAGGTGAAATTGTTACAAAACTGATGGTATCATGCATATCTGCCAGGTGGTGCGGTGGCCGCGGTTTAAAATAAAATGTTGACATTATCTGCCTCAATCAACATTCTTCACATCTGTTTGAAAGCGGCCCCGATGCGGAACGCCGGACCTTCCTCGGGCCAAATGCTTTTTTAGGATAAATTACGCCGCTAAATATTTTCTGAGTTCTTTTTTCAGTTATTCGATGACAAAAGGTTTGACTAGGTAATCAACAGCCCCTTCATGCATTGCCTTTACGAAACTTTCCCTTGTTGAATAGGATGTCATGATAATGACAACCGGTAGTTTGGTGAACTTCTTAAATTCGCGAAGAAACTCAATGCCATCGCCGTTTTACAGCCGTAAATCGAGCAGGATAACGGCAGGTGAAGTCATCTAGAGAGCCTCCCGAGCGCTCTTAAGACTCCCGCGACGGACACAGTAAATTCATCTTCAAGTGCGAGCTGCAGCGATTCGGCGAAATTCAACTCATCATCAACAATCATGACCGTTGGTTTATTTGAGAGAAGAGCCATTTCTATTAACTTTGTGAATAAGAGATTGAGTAGACATCACTTGTTACGCGACAGGATATATACCAAAACAGATGCCTTTTCTAATTTACTCGCGCACCCTCCGGTCAACGGCGCCCGGAAACCTCTGAGGTCGTTGACAGAGAAGTGTCGTCCGACCCGTTCCACCAGCCGCCGCCAAGCGCCATAAATAAGGCAGCGGTGTCGGCAAAACGGTTGGTTTGAGCCTGTACAAGATTGATAACTGCCTGATGATAAGCCTGTTCGGCGGAGAGCAACGATAAATAATTGACGTAGCCGACTTCGAACTGCTTCTGTGCAAGGTCGAGGCTCCGTTTGGCGGCCTGTTGGAAGGCCACCGCTGCTTTCAGAGCATCGGCATCGGATTGGATCGCATGGAGTGTGTCCGCCACGTTTTGGAAGGCGGCGATAACCGTGTTACGATACTCAGCCTCAGCCTGATCCAGTCCCGCTTCAGCAGCCCGTTTCCTGTGCAGCAAGGTACCCCCCTGGAAGATCGGCTGCGTCAGATCACCGGCCACGGACCAGAAGCCGGTACCGGTGGTGAATAACTGATCGATCGCAGTGGCAGTGGAACCCAAATTGGCGCTCAGGGTAATATTCGGCAGCATGGCGGCGACTGCGACACCGACCTGGGCGCTGGCGGAATGCATTAGCTCCTCGGCGGCGCGCACGTCCGGGCGTTGCTCCACCAGCTTGGAGGGGAGGCTCACCGGCAGCTCCTGCGGTAGGCTGAGAGCCGCGAGCTCGAACTTTTCCTCCAGCTCCTTGTCTGGGAAGCGGCCGGCAAGGGCAACAAGAAAGTCACGGTCTTGCGCAAGCTGTTTCTGTAATGGCGGCAAGGTTTGCTGCACCTGGGCAAGGGCAGCTTCCTGCGCAGCGACATCCAGACCGGCAGCGTAACCGACTTTGAACTGTTGGTGCAGCTGGTCGAGCATCTCAGTCTCGATCTTGATAATGCTAAGCGTTGAGGAAACCTGAGCGCGCAACGAAGCCTCCTGGATGGCCGCAGCAACCACGTTCGACGTCAGCGTGAGATAAGTTGCTTCGAGCTGGAAGCGTTGAAAATCGGCCTGGGCCGTCAGGGACTCTACCTGTCGCCGGTTGCCGCCAAACACGTCAGGCGCAAAGCCCACACTCACCTGGGCGGTGTGGAGAGTGTAGGGCTCAGCGCCCGAAGCCAGCACCGGCGAAATGGTGCCCGAGTCCTTCGTGCGGCTGGCTGCATAACCGGCCTGGACGGCGGGATAGTAAGAGCCCCTCTGGGCTAAGACGTTCTCCCGAGCCTGGCGCAAGGCCGCCTTCGCTGCGTCGATCGTGGGGTTGGTCTCGAGCGATTTTTCTATCAGCGTATTGAGCGGCGGCGACTTGAATAATGCCCACCACTGTTTGGGAATGTCCATACCCGTGACAAAACGTTGTTCCCCGCCGCCAGCTACATTGATGGTAGAAGTCATAGCAGTCAGCGGCTCAGCCGTATAGCCGTTAATCGCGGGCGGTGCTGGGCGATGGAAGTTCGGACCCACGGCGCAGCCTGAGACGAGGGCAACAAGTAACAACGTTGCAGCGATGATGTGGCGGTGTTTTGAGGACATGGTATTTCCTTAAGATAGCGCTAATACTTCCGATGAATCGTTGTTCCGTTGATGCTTGAACTGCTTTTTTCGGTTCCCATGTCGTTACGTCCGGATTTACGGGTTTTTTGAGCTACAGCATATAGTCTGTGGAGTCCTGCGCTCGAATTTTTCGGAAGTTGCGTCCGGCGTTTGTCGGGTTGTCGGGTTGCAACGGCCTTATCGACGTTGTTTGGTTTGGCAAAGGCGGCATGAGGCATCGCTAGCCCGATAGCCACCGCTAAAACTAAAATCCTGAAAAACAGTGCTTTCATATTTCTTTCCTTTACTCGATAGTTGTCTTTTTCGTTTCATCCTTTACCCCCAAGAACAGCATCTGTAACGGCGGCACAACTACCAGCAGGATGATCGGACCGATAAACATGCCGCCAACGATCACGGTAGCAAGCGGTCGCTGCACCTGGCTTCCGATCCCGGTCGAAATCGCTGCGGGAAACAGACCGATGCAGGCGGAGAGACTCGTCATGAGTAGCGGCCGCATTCGGGTTGAGGCGGCGTGGTTCATCGCTTCTATGGGCATGCCTCCGCGATGCCTTTCCTGGTTGTAATAGGTAATTATCAGGATGCCGTTCATGACGGATACACCAAAAAGTGAGACAAAACCGACGGCTGCGGAGATGCTGAAATTGAGACCGGATATGTAGAGCGCCAAAATACCGCCGGCAACCGCGAAGGGGATTCCAGCGAGCGCCATCAGACTGTCACGGAGCGAATTGAACGTGGCGTAAAGCAACCCCAGGATGAGCACGAGGCTGATCGGCACGATCACTTCCAGGCGCTTTTTAGCATTCTGCAGATCTCCGAATTCACCGGCCCAGATGAGCCGGTAGCCGCTCGGAAGTTTCAAATTTTTCTCGATGCGCTCCTGCGCCTCGGCAACGGTGCCGCCGAGGTCGCGACCGCGCACGCTGAACTTGACCGGGATGAAGCGCTGCATGCTCTCGTGATAAATCCAGGCTGCTCCCGTATCCAAAGTGATCGTTGCCAGTTCGCGCAAGGGAAGGTAGGCGTTTGCGCCGCTACTTGTTTGATAGGCCACCTTCACGTTGCGGATTTTTTCTATGTTGTCACGGTATTCGGGTGGGTAGCGGACAACCAGGTCGAATTGGCGATCCCCCTCCAAAACCGATGTCGCTACCGTACCTCCCAGCGCCGCTTGAATGACAGTGTTGATGTCACCGGTATTAAGGCCATACCTTGCGGCTTTGGCGCGATCCACCTTGATATTCAGATTCGGCTGACCGAGGACTGGAAAGATTCCGAGGTCGGCAATGCCTCGAACCTTGCTCATCTCATCCCTCACCTGCTCGGCCAGTTTGGTCAATGTTTCGAGATTGGGACCGACGATCTTGACCGAATTGACGGCTTTAACGCCTGAAATGGCCTCCTCGATGTTATCCTGGATATATTGCGAGAAGTTGAAGAAGACCCCGGGCAGCTCGCGCTCAAGCTCGGCGTTAATCTGTTCGGTCAGTTTTTCCTTATTCATGCCTATGCGCCATTGGTCGGGCGGCTTGAGCACCGCAAACAGTTCGACGTTGGAGAACGGCGCCGCGTCGCTGCCGTCATCCGGCCGGCCATGCTGGGACGTCACGGTACTGACCTCTGGAAATTTCAGGAGGATCATCCGCATCTTTTTTGTCGCCGCCTCGCCGTCTTCCAGAGAAAGCGTCATCGGCATGGAAGCGCGTATCCAAAAATTGCCTTCTTCGAGGTGAGGCAGGAATTCGCTTCCGAGACGCGGTATCAGAAATCCGGCCAAGGCAATAAAAGCAATTCCAACCATCACCATAATCGCGCGGTGGGCGAGCGCGAAACGCAGCGCCGGATCATAAAGGCGGTGTAGTGCGCGGACGAAGATGGTCTCGGTTTCCTTCACACGCTCGGGGAGCAGCAAGGACGCTAGTACAGGCGTGACAGTGAATGTTGCGATCAAGGCGCCCGCCAGTGCGTACCCGTATGTGCGCGCCATTGGGCCGAATATCGCGCCCTCTACTCCCTGCATCGTGAAGAGCGGCACGAAGGCTGCCACGGTGATTAAGGTGGAGAAAAAAACCGCCTTGTCCACTTGAACCGCGCTGATCAGAATAAGCCGTAAGCGATCCGTCCATCCGTGGGCCGGAGCAGCATGCATTGGGGTTGTCGTCGGGTCCGGCCCCCAAAAGCCCTCGGCAAGATTTTGGAGCATACCCTGTCTTTCCTCCGGGCGCCCTTGGAAGGTTCGGAAGATATTCTCAACAAGTATCACCGCTGAATCCACGATGATGCCGAAATCAATGGCACCGACCGAAAGCAGGTTCGCGCTTTCGCCTTGAATCACGAGGAGAATGATTGCGAAAAAAAGTGCAAACGGGATGTTCAATCCGACGATGATCGCGCTGCGAAAATTGCCGAGGAAAATCCATTGAATGAGGATGACAAGCAGGCATCCAAAAATGAGATTGTGCAAAACGGTGTGGGTGGTAACGTTGATCAGCGATCCTCGATCATAAAAAGGAATGAGCTTGACTCCCGGCGGCAGACTTCCATCGTGATTCATCATGTCAATTTCAGCTTTGACCTTTGGCAGCATGTCATGAGCGCGGTCGACGCGGCTCATGACCACAATCGCCGCCACCCCGTCGTCCTCCACATCGTGGCCCCAGATTCCGAGTCTCGGCCTATAGCTCACCTGCACCTTCGCGACATCCTTTATCTGTACAGGAACTCCGTTCGACTGAGTCAGGACAACGTTTTCAATGTCATCAACCTTGAATCCTTGGGTAAAATCATCATTGCCGCCGTCGTCAATCAGGCCGACGCCACGGATGTTGATTGATTGCTGGCCGATGCGGATTTCGCGTCCGCCCACGTTGATGTTGGCGTTGCCCAGCGCGGTCAGGATTTGCGGCACCGTGACGTTGTAGGCTTCCAATTTGTGTGGATCAGCTTCGACCTCGAATTGCTTTGTAGGGCCGCCCCAGCTGTTGACAGCAACTATGCCTGGAATGGTCAACAGCCGGCGCGCTACGATCCAATCCTGGACCGTGCGGAGGTTGGTTATTCCGAAATGCTTCGGGCCCACCACCTGGTAACGATATATTTCCCCGGTCCCGCTGTTCTGTTGGATGGTGGGCACCAGATTGCCCGGAAGACTGACATTTTGCTGTAGCGAGATAGCCGCCTGGCTGTAGGCGAAGTGATAATCCACCCCATATTTAAAAACGACCCGGACAAAGGCCAAGCCGTAAAATGAGGTGGAGCGAATGACAGCGATGCCGGGAGTCGTGTAGAGCCCGATTTCGATTGGGCGCGAGTAGTACTTCTCCATCTCCTCGGCTGACAGGCCTGGCGCCTGCGCGGTAATCTCCAGAATGACCGGTGCTGGATTTGGATAGGCCTCGATGTTGAGCTTTTGAAACGCGAGTAACGCTGCGCCGGCAAACATCAGTAGGCCGACCACAACAAGCGCTCGGCGGCTCAGGCAAAATGCTATGAGAGATTTAAACATGGCTAATCGGTTGGCGGAGCTTCCAGCATGTTGCTGAGGAATACGCCGCCTTCAGTAACGGCCAATTCGCCTGGCTGCAGACCTTCGACTATCTGATACCAGCCATCCTTTTGCAGGCCAAGCCTGACCGGTCTTTGTATGAAGCGATAGTGGTCGGTGGTGACCCAAACCATCATCGTGCCATCGCCTTCGCGGACTACGCTATTGACCGGTATCGCGATGGCTTCCATGGGGTTTTGAATTCGGATCATGACGCTGGCCAGCATTCCGGGACGAAGCTCGTTTCTGGGATCAGCAATCTTGGCTCTGATCTTGGTTCTATGGGTATCCGGCTCAACGACCGCGTATATCTTCGTGACTTTGCCTTCAAACACTCGGTCAGGATAGGCCATGACCTTGACAGTAACCGGCTGTCCCACGTGAAGAAGCGGCGTGTCGCTTTCGGTGACATTCGCAACGGCTACCCGGCTAACCAGGGCCGGTTCAATCTTACCCGAGGCGATCATGTGATCAATTTCGGCCTCTGTCTTGCCGAGGACGTGGACGGCATCGCGTGCGGCTTTGAGGGCGCCCTCGGCAGTTTGCTGATCGGAAATAGCCTGGTCCAACTCCTTTTGCGACACGCCAACGTTGGTCGCGTAAAGGGCCTTGGCGCGCGCAAGTTCTTTGCTGGTTACTTTGAAGACCGCGGCAGCGCCGATTAAAGCGGATTCAGCCTGGACAACCGAAAGGTCTTCATCGAAATCAATGCTGCCGACCGCTTCCCGCTCAACCGCGAAGAGATGCTTTCCGATCGGTTCGACCTTGATGGATTTAAGCTGTGTCTCTTCCAAGGTTACGCTTTGTGAAGAGAGAGGATTGTCTGGCTCCTGGCTCGATGACAGAGTAGTTGGCGTCAGTCCTTGTGCAGCATTCGCCTGTCCGGGGCCAAACCCTGATTTCAGAGGCATATCAGAATTTTTTGCGAAATATACGCCGGTTAAGAAAGCCAGTAATGCAACTGCAACCACGACCAATAGATTACTTCTCTTGAACCGCATGGACAGACCTCGTTATAGACCTAGCTGACTTTCCAGTTTGAAAATGATTCCTCACCTACTGATAACGTCTAGTTCTCGAACATTAGCCCAACGGGTTTTCCGTTCTAATGAACCGGGCACAACGGCTTTCGGGCCGATGCAATTCTGCTCGCCTGTTTCAACTAAAGATTGCTTAGTCAAAATTGTTCCTCTAATTTGTTTAAGCTCATGCAAGGATGTCGCCCGGATGTTTGATTCAAAGGCTAACAATGCGCGCTTACCATATAGCCAGCGCCGCGTATCGTGTGCAAAAGCGGCGGCGAGAAACCCTTGTCAATTTTGCTCCTCAGACGGCTAATCTGGACATTAATGATATTAGACCGATCAGTAAAGTGATAGTCCCAGACTGACTCCAGCAGCATCGTCCGCGTGACGATTTGATCCTCATGCCTGACAAGATATTCGAGCAGACGAAATTCCCGGGGCTGCAGGGAGATCGGCTTACCCTTGCGCTCTATCCTGCGCGTCCGCAAATCGAGTTTGAGATCTGCCACCCATAACTCCCCCACGTCCTCCAACAGCTTGGATCGCCGAGTCAAGCCATCCACACGTGCCAACAATTCAGAGAAGGCGAATGGCTTGGTGAGATAATCATTGCGGCCCCCACGCAGCCCACGTAAGCGCACGTCCAAGCTTGCGAGGACACATAGAATCAGAATCGGAGTAGTTTTGCCCAACTCTCTCAAAGTTTTGAAGACAAACATGCCATCCACATTACCCGGCAACATGCGGTCGAGGATTATAATATCCCATTGTCTGGAGGTGGCAAGATTCAGGCCTTCCACGCTCTCACTGCAGGAAGTAACTATATAACCAACTTCCCTGAGGCCATTGCGTACAAATCGTTCGGTATCCGCTTCGTTTTCTATGATCAAACAATGCATGCTCATGAAATAGGCTTATACTGGCCGCTTAAGAAATTCAGGCATCTTGACATCGCGACTTCAGGAGGTCTAAAGTTAATATCATTTTGAGCTCGTAAAATTGCTATCTCATCTTGATTCTAACGTGTAACAAAAAACCTAATATTATAATACCAAGCAAAACATTACAGGGCTATTTCCGTTAGATTACCATTTGGAAAGGTTTGAGAATTGGCTGAACGGCCGGATGAGAGCCACGGACTGGACAGAATAGGTTTGCTTGTCGATTCAGATTGAGACGCGAAGCGGCAGGACAATTCGGGCCAGAAGTCCTGGACCAGCGTCCTCCAGATGGAGCGCAGCTTCATGAAGATGAGCAATGGCGGCTACGATCGAAAGACCAAGGCCCGTGCCGGGTACTCTCTGATCAAGACGGTAGAAGCGCTGGATCACCTTGGGCCGCTCCTCAGGCGGAATCCCAGGCCCGTTGTCCTGAACCAACAGAGAGACAGTTCCCGTCTCCGGTGTCTCGCGCACACAGACGGTCACAGAACGTCCCCCGTATTTGAGCGCATTATCGAGCAGGTTGGCAAGCGCGCTCGCCAGGAGGTCCTTGTCGCCGATTGTCTTCGGGTCGCCCTCGATTTTAGTGATCAGAACGATGCCTTGCGCCTCTGCAATGGCATCATAGAGTTCGACAACCGTCGTGACCACCTCGCGCAACGCCACGGGTTTGAAGGGCCGGCGCCGTGTGCCGGATTCAGATTCGGCGATCTGCAGAAGCTTATCAAGAACAATGATCAATCCGTCGACTTGCGCTATAGAGAATTCAGCTGCCTCGGTAAGCCGTGATGCACTGGCACCTGCACGAAGTGACTCATCGAGGTGTCCCCGGATTTGACTAAGAGGAGTTCTCACGTTGTGCGCAATGGTGTTGGAAACGTGCCTAACACCATCCATCAAATGCTCAATTCTGTCGAGCATGTGGTTCATGTCGTCGCTCAGACGGGCAAATTCGTCCTCGACGCCGGAAACAGGTATTCGTTTAGTCAGGTTCCCTGCCTCGATTTCCTCAACTGTTTGACGGATCGCACCGACGCGGCGTTCCAGCAGATAACGAAAGAGGATTGTGCCGCCAATGGCGAGCACCAGGGCAATGACGCCGCCGATACCAATGGTGCGCCATATCAGCTTCGCAATACCGTTCAGGTCCTTCATGTCGCGACCGACTACAAGGACGGCGCCATTCGGCAATTTGTGTAGCACCAGGCGGGCCGAAGAAGGGAGTCCGTCGCGAATTACTTCCCGACTGATCGGCTGGTCGAACGGCGATGTGAACTCTTGCCCGGCAGACAGATTGCCTACGACCTTCTCCCCATCGGGCCCAACGAGAAAATAGATCTCTGTATCGACGTCGAACTTGTCGGTAAGGAGAGTTTGTATTTCCCTCTGAAGCGCCTCAAACCCCCTGGCTTCGAAATTGTTTGCAAGCCGTTCTGAGATGGAAGCTATTTTTTGGTCGACCTCCTGGTCCAGTTTTCTGATGGTCCCGAAATAAAAAATAGCCGAAAAAACAGCAGTGGAACCGATAACGAGCACACCGCAAAAGAGAGCCAGGCGAAATGCGACCGACCTCCAGAGCTTAGTCATGGACGCTCACCATGTAGCCGGCGCCGCGTACCGTGTGCAGAAGCGGCGGCGAGAAACCCTTGTCAATCTTGCTTCGCAGACGACTGATCTGGACATCAATCACATTCGTCTGGGGGTCGAAGTGATAGTCCCAGACAGACTCTAGCAGCATCGTGCGCGTGACAATTTGATTCTGATGCCTAACCAGGTATTCGAGTAAACGAAATTCCCGAGGCTGAAGTGGGATCGGCATTCCCGCGCGTTCAACCCTGCGCATCCGCAGATCAAGTTTCAGATCAGCGACCCGTAACTCCCCAACGTCCTCCGACAGCTTGGATCGGCGGGTCAGCGCCTCTACCCGCGCGAGCAACTCTGAAAAGGCAAAGGGCTTGGTGAGATAATCATCGCCGCCCCCGCGCAGCCCGCGCACACGTTCGTCCAAACTTGCGAGGGCGCTTAGAATAAGGACAGGGGTCGTCTTGCCGAGTTCTCTCAAGGTCTTAACGATGGATAGTCCATCCACGTTACCCGGCAACATTCGGTCGAGGATTATGATGTCCCATTGTTCGCTGGTGGCAATATCGAGTGCTTCCACGCTCTTCCTACACCACATTACGGTATAGCCCGCCTCCTTGAGGCCATTGCAGACAAAGTGAGCAGTATCCGCTTCATCCTCTATGATCAAACAATGCACGCTCATATAAGCAATCCTGATGCCGATGACGACAAGCTAATAGGCCAGAAGTGGAGTGTCATGTTACAGGCAACCCCGTTAAACCCTCAAATTGTCATTGTGAGGGAGCGTCTTTTGCGATGTGGCAATCTAAGACGTGTGATTTCTTTAAGACCGAGATTATTTCGCTTCTCTCGCAGAGACGGTTTTCACCGGCCTGCTAAATCACAGAAAGACTAAAAAGCATGCAACGTCAACTAACGATTGTCCGGTGCAACAGGTGACATTCCACGCTGGCGTGAGGGATTGATATCGAGAATCAAAATCCTGAATAAATTACCACTTCTGCATACCATAGTCAATGGATCGCTAATTCAAGATATACACTGAGTTTCGCGCCGCTATATTCGAGCCCCTTGTATATGGGCGCTCTGCCATGCAAATAAATGATGACTCTATCTACCCATGCATCACACCAGAAGCACTAATCGCGGAAGCAGAGAGCGAACACTGTTTTTAACCATTGTCTTAATGGCTGCTGTCTTTGTCATGAGTTTTCTGCCTATGCTTTTGACTATCGGTATTTTTATTCGCCCTGGTACGCCTCTTCCCCAACCAGACCGCTGATTTTTTCAGTAGCCGCGCAGTCATCAAGATAAACGGCATCGGGTCTTTCCAGCTGAACCATGCGCCTTCTTCCACCCCTTTGAACGACCGGAGCCAATCGCCAATCCCCAGCGAGCCTTCCTGGTAATAGTGGAGCGATGACACGATGTCGTAATTCTCGATCACCCATTTTCGCCCTTCTCGCGGGGGTCGCTTCAGTACCAGCTGGCCGGTCAAGTCTTTATATAAGGCCCTGACTACATCCATGCCGTCCTCTGCGACAAACAACCTGAACGCCTGCCCCACGCGGGGATTGATGTCGAGGACCTTATACTTCCCGTTGCGGGGGTCGAGCCGGTACCCGATGTCGAGTATGCCCTTGTAGCCAACGGTCTTCATGAACGCGGTCGTAATGTCTGCCACCTCCTGGTTCCATTTACAGATGCCGAGCGAAGCGCAACCCACATGGACGGGAAACTGGCGGATCTTGTGGCCGGTAAAGCCGGCGAGACACTCCGATTGTTCGTTAAAGTATCCGTTGAAAATGTAAATTTGATCGTCTCCCCCCGGAATATACTCCTGAATCATGAGGTTCGGCTGGTCGGGGTCCTCCAGTTCTTTATACGCCTCGACCAGCTCTTCTTTTGTATGTACGATCATCATTTTCACGCCGGTCCTGGCCTGGAGGCGGTTTCCCAAGATCCCCTTCAGCATCACAGGAAACGCCCCACCGTCGGCATACTCCTGCACATCCCGGAGTGTGCGGGGGAATACCGTGAATGCGGTGGGTACCCCGTGCCTGGTCGCGAGTTCGTACATGCCCTCTTTGCTCATGAGATCTTTCACGAGCCGGAGATCGTTTCGGGGAAAAAGGAAATACTCGCTCAGTTTATCGGCATATTCAGCGACAAAGACCGACAATTCGTCGGACGTCGGGATGAGGATCGCTTTTTTCTCCAGCTGTTTCCCGATGCGGATGACGAAATCCAGATATTCCTGCGGGCGTTGTTCGTCCAGTGCTTTGACGTATTTCCCCCGGCAATAACGGGAGGCGAACGCGGGTGCGTTCTTATCATCATCCACGCCGTACAGAGTCACCCCGAGACTTCCCAGGCTTCTCATGATCGCCAGAGCGCCGATCTGGCAATTAAGGATGAGAACGGGCGTATTTTTTTCGTTGTCCATGAAAACCACCTTGACGGAAAATCGTCAAATTGATTGAACAATGAATTAAACTGCAGGTTTTGATAAACTCATATAAGACTCTTGCTCTACTTTGTTATCAGAGCAAGCTACATGCCGCTTCTATAATAATGATGTTTTTTCTTACACGTCGATTTACGCAAAAAATGACGAGAGTGCAAAAATCGTATACTAGGACTGCGTAGTAAAGCGCAAATGGTTAAAAAAGGAAAAGGCTTTAAAAATATTTTTTGGAGAATTCAATCGCCCTTGAAAGCGAGCAGGAATATAAGGCAAATATTCAGCCAGATACCTTGGATGGGACTAACTTCCCTGAATTCCTACCTGTGTTATACTTAATTATAGCATTACAACCGTCAAATTGAGGAGCCAGGAATATGGTAGAGCCCATAAGGATTCCTCCAGAAGAGGCAAGAATAAAAGTACTATCCGGTCTAGCCATCCTTGTCTGTGCTTATGAGGACGAGGAAAAGTTCAGGAATGCGCATCTTCAAGGCGCCATCTCGTTAAATGACTTCAGAAGTAAGATCAACTTTTTTTCAAAAGAACAGGAAATTATTTTCTACTGCGCTTGAGCAAAAGAGGCGAGTGCAGCCGGTCGGGCGGCAGAGTACCTGGAGAAGGGGTTTCAGAATATCAGCGTTCTCGGCGGCGGGGTAGAGGGTTGGAAAAAAGCGGGCTTCCCCATGGGGAAGGCGGGTAGCCATTTTGAGGAGGAATAAGATGAAAAGGTTCATGGCAGCACTTCTCTTTGCGTCAGTCTGGTTCAATGCTCCTGCTTATGCTGAGGATTTGGTCCGGCTGGGAAACCTCAAGTTCGCCCATTACGGAGCTGTATCATACATGAAGGAAATTGCGCCGAAGTATCATCTCAGGATAGAGGAGCGTATTTTCCCCAAGGGGATCGATATCATACCGGCGATCATCGCCGGGGATATTGATATCGCCGCGAGTGCCATCGACGGCGCGATTGCGGCCCGAGCTGCAGGTGTGCCGATCTACGTTGTAGCGGGGTTCGCCCGGGGTGGCGCGCGGATCGTCGGCCGCTCGGACATGAAGTGGCATTCAATCGCCGACCTCAAGGGAAAGAAGGTGGGGGTGCCCCGTGGCGGTGCACAGGAACTAGTCCTTCTGGCCGAATTGGGGAAATACAATCTGACCTATTCGGAGAACCCGGGTAAGGATGTTCAGATAGTGTACTTGGCCTATGCCGACCTCAATGAAGCACTCCTTTCCCGGAACGTAGATGCTATAAGCCAGTCGGAGCCCCAGTCCTCGCAAGCAATCAGCAAGGGCTATGGCGTGGAGATCGTTAAACCCTATGACACCCCTCTCGGGGAGCCAGTGCGGACCCTGATCATGACCGAAAAGATGTACAACACACAGCGTGATGTTGCAGAACGGGTCATGAAGTGCTTCGTTGAAGCAACAAAATATTTTATCGACCATCCGGATGTGGCGGAGCAATATGTGCGAGAAAAAATGTTCAAGGGCCAGCTCTCGAGCGAGGACTACCGGCAGGCAATCGAAAACTCGCCGTTTACCTACGACGTTACTCTTGAGCAGGTACAGGTCTCGACGGACATGATGGTCAAGTACGGGATCGCGAAAATGACTAAACCGCCCGTTGCAAAGGATTATGTCAGACTCGACATGCTCGAGAAAGCTAAGAAGGAACTTAATGCCAGGTAAACGTGTGCGTTCCGCGGCAAAACTCATCGGGAAGATCATTCGATCGACCGTCATTCCGGTGGGTCTGCTTGTCGCCTGGGAGTTGCTGTCCCGGCAGCAGGTGTTCAACCCCCAGGCTCTTCCTGCTCCAACCCAGGTGTTCTTGAGATTGATTGCATACGCTCGTCCTCTTGAGCCCTTCGATCCAACACAGATGAGCTATTTTGCTTGGATTTTTTCGGGCGAGCTTCCCCATGACCTGTTAGCGACCTTCCTCCGGGTGCTTGTTGGCTTCCTCATCGGCGCAACCCTGGCATTGCCCCTTGGACTTCTCATGGGTAACTTCGAAAAGATTCATCTTCTTTTCAATCCGCTCATACAGATATTGAGACCGATTCCGCCCATTGCCTACGTTCCCCTCTCAATTCTCTGGTTCGGGTTGGGGAACCCGCCGGCCTATTTTCTTATAAGCCTCGGCGCATTCTTTCCCGTGCTCATGAATACGATATCCGGAGTCCGGAACGTGGATGCGATCTATATCCGCGCTGCGCGGAACCTTGGGGCCGGAAAAACAACCCTGTTCGTCCGGGTCATCGTACCCGCTTCCTTGCCTCATATTCTGACCGGCCTGCGTGTAGGAGTCGGCGTAGCCTTTATCTGCGTTATCGTAGCCGAAATGATAGCCGTGAATAACGGCCTGGGCTATAGGATCATCGAGGCCCGGGAATATTTCTGGTCAGACAAGATCATTGCAGGGATGATCACTATCGGCCTGCTGGGTTTGGCCATAGATACTGTCATGAGTAGGATCAACAACTATCTGCTCCGCTGGCGTCAAGAAATTGAAACGGACTAACGGTACATGTCTACGGGATCAACGGGAAGAACGAGCGCTGCGAACGAGCCCATCGTCAGGATTGAGCGGGTCAACAAGGTTTTCCGTTCCGACGGCCGGGAAATCGTGGCGCTGAAGGATTTCAGCCTCGATATCCATCGAGGTGAGTTCATCTGCATCCTCGGACCATCTGGGTGCGGCAAGTCCACGCTTTTAAACGCCATTGCCGGTTTCTCACTCCCTACGTCAGGTATACTGATCGCCAATAACAAAGAGGTCGCGTCACCCGGGCCGGACCGGGCCATGGTCTTTCAGGAGTATGCCTTGTTTCCCTGGATGACCGTGGCCGAAAATGTGGCTTTCGGGCTGGAGATCAAGAGCTTGCCGAAAGCTGTTATCCAGTCAAAGGTTGATACCCTCTTGGATAAGCTACAGCTCTCCGATTTCCGGGACCGGTTTCCCAAAGACCTGTCGGGCGGTATGCGTCAGCGGGTGGCCATCGCTCGAGCCCTCGCACTCGATTCACCGATGATGCTGATGGACGAGCCTTTCGGCGCATTGGATGCCCTAACCCGCAGCACCCTGCAGGACGAGCTCCTCCGAATCTGGATGGAATTCAAAAAGACCATCATCTTCGTCACCCATAGCATCCAGGAATCTATCTACCTTGCCGATCGCGTGGTCGTTATGACCTATCGTCCGGGGATGGTGAAAAAGGTCGTAACAGTGGGCTTCCCTCATCCACGAGATATGACCTCACCGTGGTTCATCACTCTTCAGCAGCAAATTACCGATATGGTTATGGAAGAGCAGATGCGTTCCCAGAAAGCCGAAACCGCCATTGCCCCGTCAGATTAGGGTTGAGTACTGTTAACTTAATTATTGCATAATATAGTATCCTGTTGTATAATCTATTCATGAAACTGAGCGTATGGGCGAAACAGCAGGGAATAACTTACCAGGCAGCATGGAAATGGTGGAAGGCCGGCAAACTTCCGGTTGAGGCTGAGCAGATGCCAACCGGCACCATCATCGTCAAAGAGCAGAAAACCGCAGAGGATTCTGTCGCTCTTTATGCACGGGTATTCGGCCATGACCAGAAAAAAGATCTTGATGGGCAGCTTGGACGACTTTCCGCATTTGCCGTTTCAAAGGGGCTGTCGGTTTCAAAAGCGGTCACGGAGATAGGTTCCGGTCTCAATGGGCACAGGCCAAAACTCTTGAAACTGCTTGCCGATCCTAATGTCAGCATTATCATTGTAGAGCATCGTGACCGGCTTATGCGGTTAGGGTCCGAGTACGTGGAATCAACGCTTCGCGCCCAGGGCCGCCAACTTATCGTGGCAGAACAGTCCGAGATGAAGGACGACCGGGTAGAAGACATGATAGAGATGCTTACCTCTTTTTGCGCGCGCCTTTACGGCAGGCGGTCCGCGGCAAACAAGGCAAAGAAAGCGGTAGAGGCCATGGGGGCGGTTCCGCAGAAAGCGCCGAAACGTGAAAAATAAGAAGAAAAAACGAAAACGCGATTCCGGAAGTACCCTGTCCTTCACGGCAAACACCCTGCTCTGTGACCTGTCGTTTCCGAAAACAAAGACTTCGCTCTATGATCTCCTCGCAGACCTTGGCATCCTTTACGGACGCATCAAGCGCACTCTTTTCAAAGACTGCATGAGGACTGACAAGACGGCGATGGAATTCAAGAATGCATATCTCTTGAAATTCGGCATTACCGCCCGGCAGTTCAACGCGGTCCGTTTCGACCTTGATGGCAATATCAGCTCGGTAAAAGAATTAACCAAGCTGCGCATTCTGGAACTCGAAGAGAAAATCAAGGCGGTCAACAAATGGCTGGCAAGCAAAGAAGATAAAGTCTTGAAAGTCAGCAAGGATGGTAAATTAACAAATTCTGAAAAGAAATCTGCGACAGCGAAACTCCAGTTTACCATAGAGAACAAGAAACTGAGACTGGCAAACGTGGAAAAAAAGCTTGCCAAACTGCGGCACGACCAGGAAATTGGCAAAATAAGGATATGTTTCGGGTCGAACAAACTGTTCAGAAAGCAGTTTAATCTGCAGGAAAACGGCTACAAGAGCCACAATGAATGGCTCCTGGACTGGAAAAAGTCCCGCAACAACACCTTCTTCTCTCTCGGGTCCAAAGACGAAAACAGAGGCAACCAGACCTGCGCGCTCCAACCTGACGGATCCTTGCGAACAAGGGTCCCCGGCAGCCTGATCCATAAATACGGACGTTTTGTCACCATTCCCGCTGTGCGGTATTCTTACGGGCAGGACGAGGTTATTTACGCTCTTCAATCCAAAACCGCACTTACGCACCGGTTTGTCAGGGACAGGAAGGGCTGGTATCTCCACAGCACCGTAGATATACCGAAGGGGAAAACAATTACGTTTAGCCCTCAGGGAATCGGGGTGCTTGGCGTGGACGTCAATGAAAAAGAGATTGCCGTAGCGGAAACAGACCGGTTCGGGAATTTTGTCTTTAGCATGACCTGGCCAGCGGTCGTAAAAGACCTGGACACCGAGCAAACAAAAGCATTGTACGGTGAAATCGTAAGGGAAATCGTTAACCTGGCCGTAAAGGCCGGCAAGCCCCTTTTTCATGAGCAACTCGATTTCAGCAAGAAGAAAGCATCCCTGAAAGAGCAGGGAGTCTCTTATGCCAGGATGCTTTCCGGATTTGCCTATTCAACATTCCTTACCCTGCTTGACCGGAGAGCAGCAAAAGAGGGGGTTACGGTCATAGACGTTAATCCTGCATTCACCTCGGTCATCGGAAAACACAACTTCATGAACCGTTACGGCATCACGCCGCATGAAGCAGCGGCTATTGCCATAGCGAGACGCGCGCAAAGATACAGTGAACAACCGTACGCTGCCAGAGCTAATTCTTCCGTACCTGCAAGGACTCGGGGAAAGCACATCTGGAGCTATTGGAGAACGGTTAAAAACCGGGACGTCAAAAAACGTTCCGTATTAAGGCGGTCCTCACAGGACTTCTCAGGTTGCGGTGAAACACGGAAGAAATCCCCACCAAAGACGACACCGCAGTCCATGCCGCCACCTCTTCGCAGGTTGAAGAGTGCGCAAAGCGACATGGGAGCCAGGACAGTGAACGGGACTTGAGCTAACAGGGTGCGAACCCCTGTCGTTAACCGGCAGCAGCACTGTTCGGCTGCCGTATAGTTATTAGAAATAATATACTATGTTTTTAGGA
>CAWGYL010000013.1:0-28799 GCA_963826885.1 Nitrospirota bacterium
TTAGGATATCCGTGTTGTCAAAATATTCAATGCCGCGTTTTTTAAGCTTTTCGGACGGCATGGCTTCCGCCTTATGCCCTTGACCTTACCTCGTAAAGCGGCAATACTCTCCTCGACATTTTCCAAAACATCTACCAAGATGTATAATTAAGAGTAGCAGGCATGTCCGGAAGGTGGCCATGTTCGGAAAGCGCGTCACGCTATTTCGTCTTCTTGGTTTTGAGGTCCGTGTGGACCTGAGTTGGATTGTTCTGGCCGTGCTCGTCACTTGGACGCTGGCTGTCGGCCTGTTCCCTTACCGCTACCAAGGCCTTGAAAAGACCGTGTACTGGTGGATGGGCGTAATCGGCGCAGGGGGACTTTTCTTCTCAATCCTGTTCCACGAATTCTGCCATTCCCTCGTTGCTCGGAAGTTCGGTCTTCCTATGCGGGGCATCACCCTGTTCATATTCGGCGGCGTGGCGGAAATGGACGATGAGCCCCCAAGTCCCAAGGCCGAGTTTTTCATGGCCGCGGCAGGCCCGCTTTCGAGCATGGCCCTCGGGACCCTATTCTTTACATTGGCATCGCCGATGCGGGGATCTCCGACCGCTATCGCCGTTTACGGTGTGCTGTCTTACCTGTCGATGATCAACTGGCTCCTGGCCGGTTTCAACCTAGTTCCCGCGTTCCCTCTCGATGGCGGCCGGATCCTGCGCGCAGCCCTGTGGCACTGGAAGAGAGACCTGCGCGGCGCCACGCGCATCTCTTCGCGGATTGGTTCGGGCTTCGGGATCTTCCTGATGCTCGTCGGCGCGCTAAGCATTCTTCTCGGCAACATTATCGGGGGGCTCTGGCAGTTCATGATTGGCATGTTCCTCCGGTCCGCAGCCGAGTCGGGCTACCGGCAGATTGTGTTCCGCAAGGCCCTGGAAGGTGATACAGTGGAGCGGTTCATGAACAAACGGCCCGTCACCGCCCCCCCGTCCATCTCGATCAGGGAACTGGTGGAGGAATACATTTATCGCTACCACTTCAAGATGTTTCCCATCACGGAAGGCGACAAGCTGCTGGGGTGCATAACGACCCGGAAGGTCAAGGAAATCCCACGGGAGGAGTGGGACCGAAAAATCGTTAGCGGTCAAATCGACAGATGTTCAAGCGAGAACACCATCGCACTTGGCATGGGTGCCCTGCAGGCCCTCACGCTAATGAGCCGGACGAAGAACAGCAGGCTCATGGTAGTTGCAGGCGACCGACTGGTCGGCATCATTTCCCTCAAGGACATTCTCGGATATCTATCTCTGAAGATGGAACTGGGAGACGAGTAGAGACAGTCGGCTATCTCTATCCCATTTTACAGTTCCATAATTCTTATCTGCCCGAATGTACAACGATTACAGGAATCGTTGCGTTCAGGATCGTTTCCCGCGCTGTGCTTCCGAAAAAAGCATTGAGTAAGGCATTTCTTCCGTGAGTCCCCATGACCACGCACGAATAGCCGCTTTCACACTCCTGATACACCGCGCACATGGAAGTTATCGACTTGTCTTCGATTATGTAGTCACATGGCACACCGTGTTTCTGAAAAAAACTGGTTTTCCGTCTCATGAAATCAAGGGCATCATCCCGTGACTCGTCGATGATTCCATTGATATTAAATGCGGCCATCCCGTAGTGTGCCGCGCCAACCATAATTGCATTGATACTGTCCCACAGGCAATGAAAGAGGGTCACTCTCGCCCCCATGCGTTTTGCAAGAGAGAGCGCATATTGCTCGGCTGCCCGGCTGTTTTTCCCGAGATCAGTTGGTACAAGTATTTTGTGCTGCTTCTGACTGGAGATGTCCCGGACCATTTCCTGGGCTGTTGGCCCAATCACCATCACAGGTCGCTTGGAGTTACGGATCACTTCTTCCGCAACACTACCTATGATCAAACGTTTCACTCCTTTCTGACCCCGTGTTCCCATGACGACAAGCTCGGGTGATGGCCTGAAACGCAAGACCTTCAGGATCTGTTCAGCTGGAGAGCCGCTTTTTAAGGAGCATGAAACTGGTAAGGTAAATTGCCTCCCTTGCTCCTTGAGTCTTTCCTCGTGTGCAGAGTGCCAAGTCAGAAACTGGAATGAACCAAGTTTGTTAGCTGGATAATTTTTTAGATCTTCCACATAAAGTAAATCGATGCCGGCTTTGAGTCGTTGGGCCAAAAAAGAAGCAACCTTCCGTATTGCTTGGGAACGTCTTTTGCCAGAGTCGGTTACATTTTCTATGTCGTCAGCAACTAAAATCGAGCGTTGTGGCATTCTCCACTCCTTCTTCAGGATCCTGTTAACCCTTTGTGCAGCAAGCAGCACTTCCGATAACTACATTTAACAACAGATGGCATTCGGTGTCTAACATAAGTCGCATAACGTCAACATCGTTGTTCTTAATATTACCAGATATTAGAATTATAAATCTGTTTATCTTTCTTCTCTCGATTCGGAAACGTGATTCATTCATGTACCAAGACAGATCATTCTTATTATACTTTAGATTGACCGCCGGCAGCAATGATTCATGTGTTTAAAAGTCCTGCCTCGCAGTGGATCAGGAAAATACTCAGGTCGTATCACTTAATACCATTGTCATAGGCATCATATAGTACTATTTTACGTTGCCTTGACAATAACCAATGCAGTGATAACATTTAAAGTAGTATACATAATTCCAAAAGAAAAGAGGCGATGATTTATGAAGGTCACAATGACTGTTTTGATGGTAATTGTGCTTGCTCTCACCGTTGGAGTAGCCTATGCAGAATCCGCCATGCCCGCGAGCAAAGCAGAAATCCCACTGTATAACGGGATCACGTATTTTGATCTGGGAACGAATCCTGACTGTGCGAGCATCAGTGGTGCCGGTGCAGGAGCTGTGATTCCGGCAGCCGAACCTGTGCTCATGAATGGCGTTACCTATTTTGAGCTGGAGTTTCTCGGACCGCGGTCATTTGGCCTGTGTGCGGGAAGCACTAGTGAAGAGAGGCCCGGTGCCGGGCTGCACAACGGGGTTACGGTCTCTGAGTGAAGACAAGCAGACCGGGGCAGAGGATCATCTGTATAGCACAAAGTGATGAGATGAGAGGAAAGCGGCAAGTAGTGATGCATCACAGGAACGTTCGATCGAGCAGGCGAAGTTCAGCCTGCTTTTTTGTGCCCACGAGGCCTCAAAATATTGATTCCGGTTCCTGCGTCCTCTGGCATTTCCCCGAGGAATCGACGTCACGTTTGGCGCCGATTAGGAGCTCTTATGGACATTGTTTTGGTGCTCGCGCTCAAAGCGGAGGGATCGTATATTCACGCCAGCGGAATACCTGATCAGGGGAAGATCGCGCCCTGAGTGGCGCCATGATTGGTTGCATCGTCGTAATGCCGTTCGTCATAGTTCAGCTTGTTCATTCGGGCACGTGACAGAATCTGCACTGCCCGGTCCACTTGGGCACAGGTCTGCGCAGGAGACATTTCGGAAACAGTGCGCGTAAGATCAGTCGCAGCTTCCACGGCCATGTCGCGGTGACCATTTTCATGCACGATGAGGTGTTTCATATAGTTATCCCATTTGTCCGCAAGAGGCCGGGCTGCACCCTCCGTCCGCATCCATTTGGGATAGCGAAAAACAATTTCAACGGTCACCTGAAATGAATCTGCTCGACAGGTCTGCATTTCGTTGGCATAGCCGTAATTCCACCTCACATGCCAGCTGGTGAAGGACTCATATCTCTTCCCGTCCCCCCAGCCAACGCCTTTTTGTTTCAGCTCACACAAAAGATCGTTTTCGCAGCTACCGTGGACATCGTAGTATTCATATCGTTCGGTAACCAGCGGTGGAATGGCAACAGTTTTCTCCCGGAAGGGCAGGTTCTTCTCTGCGCTTGCAACAATAACCGTGTCATCACCTGCTAATGCTGTTGCGGCTACCATCGCAAAGATGAGGCACACGGCAAGTACTTCCGGTATTTTCATTCCTGCGAACTCCTAACGAAGTATTCGACTTACTGGGTTCCCCCGACAAACGACAGGCAGGTGTCGGATAGCTGAAATCCGGTGAGCCCGATTGCCGGACAAATCTCTATCCGGCATGGTTATAAAATAGTACAACTTACAGACTCCGGTTTCAACTGAAAAAAAGCACGGTGATGGCACGGATGACCGTCTCTTGGGGGTGACGAGAAAGAGGGGGTTATCCAAGCTCGACAGTTCTACCTTGGGGCCGTCCTCGAGTCGGTTCAATTTCTCCTCTTCCCGTCCACCAATTCAGGGGATTACAGAAATCTCCATGTGTTGTTCTTTTAACAAGACACGGACAGAACAGTAAGAGGATCGATATTTGGTTTTTTTAAGCCTGCGCTTTATTGGTTTTGTGGTGCCATCAGAATGTGAACCGACGATTTTTTCGGTTCGGACGTGCATTGCTATCGTTAAGGCTTTTCGATACCCATACCATTCCAACTGCTCGCTCTGTTTTAATGACAGTTATCTGCCGCTTCGGCCCCCCATTTCGATGATTACCACCCAATTGGTCTTGGCGTGCTTGACCATTAATGATATTACTCAGGCGCCATGACCGATTAATGAAATCCTTCGCCCTTGCATTGCATTTCTCCTTTCGATGCATTTTCTTGCTTATAACACCCAATCCTGAATACGCCCTTTTTCTTCTTTATTTAACCCTCAAATTGCTTTATACTTTTTGCAATTAGATCGGTATTCAGTCTATGGAACAAGCCTCGAAAGCAAGGAGTAGGCGTGACTTCCCTCGACCAATACCCGCGTGTGTTGCTTCTGCTTAACCGGCAGGGTGTTCAAAAATCTTCGTATGCTTGCAAGGAGCGTATAATGCGTTGCCTGTCCATTCCCTGTTCAGGGGATCAATACCGGTGCATTGTGGCGGTTTCCGCATGAAGCTCCTGCCGACCAAGGTAATTGCAGTTGGCGGGGGTAAAGGCGGCGTCGGCAAGAGTTTCATCTCGTCCAATATCGCGTGTGGGCTTGCGCTGATTGATCGTAAGATCATCCTTATTGACGGCGATCTAGCCGGTGCCAACATCCACATCCTTTTTGGCATTAAATTTCCCGAAAGAACACTCGGCGATTTTCTGAACAAAAAAGTTTCGGCATTTGCCGATGTCCTGCTGTCCACGCCACTGCCTAATCTGCGGCTGATTTGTAACGCGTCGGACCTTATAGAAATCGCTAATCCGCAGTATGCACAGAAGAAGAAATTGATCGGAGAGCTCACCAAATTGGATGCCGATGCGATCGTCATCGATATCGGCGCAGGCGCAAGCCTCAACAATCTCGATTTTTTTAATGCCGCTGACACCGGTTTAATTATCGCCACTCCGTCCCCTACATCTCTGCAGAACGCCTATAGCTTCTTTAAGATGGCCGTTCACCGCAAGATCCTTAGCCATTTCTCGTCGGAGCAATCGATCAAACGCGAGCTCACAGCAGCCTTTAATAATACAGATACATTCAAAAGTATGAACCAGGTCATAGACATGCTGGAACGACTTGACCGGGATGCAGCAGACCGCCTGAACACCCTTCTAGGCGAAGGCTGTTATAAACTGATAGTGAACATGGCCACCGCGCAGGAAGGCGATAAGGTAGCAAGGGCGCTGGCCGGCGTGGCAAGATCGTATTTAAATATCAACCTAACCTACCTAGGGTCAATAGGGTTCGATACGGCTGTGGAAAACTCCATTCGGAGGATGGAGCCGCTTCTGCTTGCAAAAGAAACGGCTCTTTCCGATACGATCATGCGAATGGCGAGGAGATTGCTTGATACCCCGATGCCGGATCTTCACATCGATCCCGGTTTTTCAGAAAACAGTGGATCGTCGGACCCGAGCCGCAAGTTAACGAGCAGTTCTCGAGTACAGCTTTGTCTGCATGATGAGGTATTAAGCCGGGATACAAAGCTTCATGTCCAGACTGAGGATCTCGGCATCGATAAGGCGCAGATTGTTTCCTTGGTGTTCAGCGGCGGGCAGTTGCTGTATTCGCGGCGAATGGACTATCGCGAAATACTCAATGGCAACGATGTTCAGCATAATGTTGCCGAAAGAGTGAAAAACCTGCACCGGAGTATGCTCGCCGATATCAATAATGGGATTCTGGACAACGGACTTGCACAGAACAAAGGAGATTAACATGGCATTCCGGATCGCGCTCATTGGTGCAAGCGACCAAATGAGAAAAAAGCTTGTCGATCTTCTGCAGAACAACAATTGTACTGTCGATCTATACGATCCGGTCAACATGAGTTCGCTCGTAGATCACAATCTGCATGCCCATGATGTGATCATCGCGAATAGCCGTCTGGCAGCTGTGCTGAAGGAAGACACAATATTTAACGCATTGCTTACTGCCGCCGGATTTCTCATATTTGAAGAAAAAGCCATCCAGGGAGGTCCTGAACCGCCGTTTCTCCTCCACGCTGGGATGAGTCCGGAAGACATTATTGCCAAGATAAACAATATCGTTTATATGAACTCGAACACGCGAAAATCAACGCGAATGAAGGTGAATCTGCCGGTAGAGTATGAATATGAGGGGAAAAATTACCAAAGTACTTTTCAGGACCTCAGTGAACGTGGGGGGTTCATCCTTACCCTTGTACCACCGTCTAATGGCACCAAGATCATCGTCCGTTTCTCTATCCCCGGCGAGCATCTCATGGCCGTCGCCACGGGCCGCATTATATACAGCATCAAATGCAATTTGGACCAACAAATCATTGCTCATCCGTCCTCGTGTGATAAAAAAATAATCTCGCTACCTGGTGTGGGAATCGTGTTTGAGCAGATATCAGACAAAAGCAGGGAGGCCATCAAGAATTTCATTGAAACGCATCTATGACGCACACATGTGCCTCCTTATAACAATTTAATATAAAAAACGATTTTCAACCCCAAAACCCTGTTGTCCTTCACATACCGCAGCAAAGAGCAGAAAAAACCTACTTTAGGCTTACCTCATAAACTGAACTGACATGAGTGCGTTTTAAAAAATAATATATGCCTATCCGGTTGCCTCATGTAAGCTACATTTCATATTAGGGCTTTCTTTTCAAGGATTGGGCGATGCAGGGATCAGTGACTCTAGCATCTTTATAAGTTCCGGGATACGTTGAGTTACCACAGCCCATATCCTCTCATGCTTGATTTCACCATACTCGTGGATAAGAACATTACGCTGTCCGATAATTCCTTTCCATGGAATATCTGGATGAGCCTCTTGAAACTCCCTTGACACTTTTGATGCTGCTTCGCCGATGATTTCAATAGAACGTTCGACAGCGAGTTTCAGTTTTTTGTCTTGCTGGTAATGATGAAATGCCAAATTACGTGTAAAATCATGAACGTTTTTAGCAGCCTCCAGCATGTCCCACAAGTATGCCGCATCCCTCTCGTTAAGCTGCATAGAGCACCTCATTATTTGCCATAATATAATGTCGCCGAAACGGATTCCGTATTGTACCTTTTTCCACGAGATCAATATCCCTACCGAATATGATTTTTAATTCCTCTATCATATCGACCAAGTCGAAGAGATCCCATCCAGCACGGTCATCAAAACTGACCATGACATCGATATCACTTTCTGGTCCAAAATCCTCTCTTAACACAGAGCCGAATAAAGAGAATTCTTTGATTTGCCATTTGTGACAGAATCCTTTTATTTCCGTCATCGGGATTTGAATGTTGTTTTCTATCATAAAAATCTCCCCTCTATTACGAATTGAATATACATTGTTGTATATTGATTTTCAATACCATTTTAATCATGTTTCCATGCAAACTATGGTAATTCGTCGCTGCAATACGAATGTCCTTAAAAGTAATTTTTAATAGTTGCAAGAAATACAATTATGGCCTCTTCGGATGTACCCATTTACCGTTGTATAAGCTGTCATATGTAGGCCATTTTGTAACGTGTGAAGATAGCCTTAAAAGAGTTTGGAATGCTGCCATCGGGGTATTTCTCCGGTTGAATCGGTAAACAAATTCATTCAGATACGCTTGAAGATGTTTGGAACTCACGCCGTGAAATGTTCCCTTAAGCCATGTTTTGAGATTTGAAAAAACTATATGTGCTTTCGGAAGCGCTAGGTCAACATCATCCGGCGCGATGGGTATATGCTCGTAGCCGTTCTGACCCAGGTTCTTATAGCTTGCAAACCCATCTGTTTCTACATAGCTACCAGGCTCAATCACATCAGTTATAAATTTAAGAAGTGAACTTTCGGTAACATCGTCAATCTTCCGTAGCCTTATCCTTCCCATATACTTACCTTTACGCTCTACAGCAACAACAACGATTGATTTCTTCGTGCCTCGGCCTCTTTTACCTCCAGTTGTAGGTCCTCCAACATAAGTTTCGTCAACTTCAACCGTACCGTGTATCCTGTCGCGATCATGGCGCACCATTGAGGAACGGAATTTATGAAGCATTTGAAATGCAGTCTCATATCGTCTCAAACCCAATTGCCTTTGAAGCTGTATGGCCGATACGCCTGGTGTTTCCGTTGTCATCAGATAGGCCGCCCAAAACCAAAGACGCAATGGCTGTTTCGTTCTGTGCATAATTGTATTTGCGGTTAAAGATGTTTCGTGGCGATTCTCACACTCGATAAGTTTTCTCGACATTAACCAGTAATGTTTAGTTGAGCTGCATTTAGGACAAGAGAAACCATCAGGCCAGTGAGATTGATAAAGATACTTTTGGCAGGCCTCTTCCGTGGCGAACATTTGCTGGAACTCAAGTATGTTTTTGGGGTAATAGAGTCTATTCATGATCTGTTTACCTAACCCCATTTTTTGTTTGCATAATCATTAGAGCTATAATATTCTACACGAAAAATATCTGGAGCTTTCATAAATGAAACATATTTTACGAGTAATCCTGTGCGCAATATTTACAATGGTTATTTTGATAACCGCATGTAACAAATCAATTGCACCAACTCCTGCTGTAACCCGAAAGAGTGATGATAACAAATACCTGACTAAGGATAAAGATGATAAAACCGATGTTTACCAATACATCCCTGATATCTCCACGATAGAAAATATCGGAAATCCCCAGAATAAACAAAACGATCCCAATCATACTTCCACAAGTATAAATATCGACACATCTACAAACGGGTTGATTGTCAAATATACTGCTAAACTTGCTGATTACACCGACGCTCTCGGTACGTACACCTCTAAACTCGTATTTTGGACAAGTGTTCTTGCCATTGTTGCCATCGGTCAATTTTGTGTTATGTTCTATCAATACAGAGGTTTCCGACGCATTGAGAGTGCACGTATTTTTGCCAGTATTATTGATGAAAATAAGTTTAGAGAACCCAGGAATGAGGACATCATAAAAATTAGAATCTATAATCATGGGAGAACGCTCGCTATTTTGCGTAAATACAGAGTCGAAATTAAGACTATTGAAAAAAGGGAAAGACTTGGTAAGCTCAAATTCGACGAAAGTGCGGTAGCACCGATAGGAATATTTATAAAAGACGGTGAAGGGGAAGGTTACCCCCTTCAGGATAAAATCATTAAGATCAGTTCTCATGAGGAGAAATTGATACTTAATAATAAACGCAAATTGATTTGTTACGGCCGAATTGCTTATATCGATGTTTTTGGATTTAAACACGAGACTGGATTCTGTTGGGAGTACAATCCCGACGACCATAGCTTCAACATTTCTGGCAGCAATCATCTGAACTACAACACATAGGCAGAGTAAAGCCAAAATGATCCATTTACGCAAACTAGAAAAATATGCTATAAAAAGTCCTTTACATGAGTTAACCGGATAGGCATAAAATAATATATCAATGCAATCCTAATTTTTATACAACAAAGAGCAACTTAATGAATTTTTAAGCATTATTAGGAGCAATCGGGCACAATTACGGTGCCGTGTTTGACAAACAGTATAGATGTTATATAATTATAAATGGAGAAAACCATTATTTTTTCTGGAAAGGAGGGCTTTCTATGCTGATCCACGTAATATTCGAAAACCAAAGCCGTGGTTTTATAGAGGCTTCCCGCTTTGATGAGTTTATCGCGACTTACCCGATCGCGTCCTTTCGACGTCGTGGCAAGTGGATACGCGTGGGGTTTGACCCTATGCGATCGATGGTAACAGACTCTCCCCCAAAACCAAACGGTTTAGAGCGAAGGCAATCGTACAAGGCGTTAAAAAAAGCAGCATAAAACAACCGTCGCATCTGTCCATGTTCATGCTCTCGGCTTGAGAACGGACTTCCGCGTTGTAAGATAACATCGGAAGCAGTTCATCGCCCCTACTCATAAACAATAATTTTTCTACGCCGGTTTCCTCTTCACCACATAGGGCAGAACCTCACTATCGATGTTACTCTCATAACCTCCCTTGGGAGCGAGCACCACAGGCGGGTTCAATATCTCCCCTCTCCTCGATGGACTGGCGAGCTCAAACACTAAATTCAAATTACAAGCAGACGCTCTCTGATTGTTGTCCCATAATATTACATACGATCATTGCTGTCCAAGATAACCTAATTTCCTGAGACTGACCCTTGCCAATCAATGCTTTTAGACAGGTAAATCCTTTTTCTCCGATCCAGGTTCTCCATTCTGCTGTCCAATTACCGGTAACTCAACACAAGTTGTTCTGCGGACGGTACTATCGGCGGTGTTTCAAACGGATTATCCAGCCACGTCCATAAATCTCGATACGTAAAGAGATTATAGCGGAGCATGGCAACCAGATTCGACAGTGACCAGCCAAGCGTGGATCGAAACTTTAGGTATTTCAGCACCAGGATCGCGATTAATGCTGTCCAAATCTGGGTCAACAAGGCGTTCCGGCTTGTTCCCACAAACGTCTTGATCTTCAGATTCTGCTTGATCGTCTTGAAAAATACCTCAATCTGCCAACGGTCCTTGTAAATGCTCGCTATGGTCGTCGCGCCAAAGGCGAGATGATTCGTCCACAGGACGATTATTCGCTCGTTTTCTTCGTCCCAGACCTCTACCCGTCGCAAGGTATGTGGGCACTTCTTAATTGATTCGTAGCCCGTCAGCTCGATGAGTTTATCACTTATAATATTCCGGTTGCTGGGGACCTCTCGTTTTTCGACAACCCGGTAGGCGGCATTATCCTTCTCTCTCGTGACAAAGAAGATTCCGGCCTCTGTCCAGAGAGCGAACTGCTCATAGTCCACATACCCTCGGTCGATTGCCAGGATAGAACCCTTGGGAAACGCGAGCGTATGAGCGATGTTCACTTCATGCACATTCCCGTCGGTTATACTGGCGAAGACCGGAAGATATCCTTCATGGTCCAACAACAGGTGAAGCTTGACCGCACCTTTCGTCTGCCGAAACTTTGCCCAGTCAAATAATGTCACACAAAGCTCAATGGTCGTGGCATCGAGACTGAACAGCTTGTTCTTAAACCGAAACGGTTTCTTCCCTCGTGCCAGTACCCGGCATTTGGCCAAGAGCTGATAAAACACCTTCTGATATAACTGCCACGGCCGATGCTCGTTGGCATAAGCCAGGGTGGAGCGTTTGGGCGCTGCATCGATACCGAGGTGCTTAAGTTTTCCCAGGCACGTTGCCAGTCCTCCGCATATCTCCCGTAACGAGTGCGCTTGGCCTAATTGACAGAACACCATCGCAACGAACTGGCCCCAGCAGCTGAATCCTTTTACCCCTTTTTCGGCTCGCGTTTCCCTTACAGCCCTGACAAAATCCTGATGCGGAAAAATCTGTAGAATCTGTCCAAAAATACTGTTAAACTTGTTCATGGGGATGTCCTCCTCCGGCAAATAATGGTCTTCGACAAACCAAATTTACCTTAAAGAGGCTTCCCCTGCAATTACTTAAATATTATCTTGGACGGGTCTGACATACGATGCATAAATGTTCGTATTTGTATCAACCAATATGGATATAGATAGAGTCATAGCAGGCATTGTTTCATTAATCGTCAGTGTATGTTTTTTTAAGTATGGAAATAGTATTTTACAATATATCGCCGACCTCCATAAACAACACCATCAAGAGGACCTAGCTCAGGAACAACTCTTAATTGTGAGAATATTCATAGCTGTATTTCGCATCTCGGCACTGGCTGGAAGCATTATCTTGCTTTACCAGGGCATATCAAGCAAATAACAGTCCATAATTGTTGCTTATTGATCTCCGCAAACGTGATGCAATCCGGAACCACCATGGAATGCCCTTCAATGGGGGAACTGAAGCATGGCGCCTTCTTGCTACTTATGTTGCTCTCAATAATTGACGATGTTGCGTCTCGTTTATGGTGAAGTTGCTTTTTTCTGCAACTCATATAGTAAGCTGGATTTTTTATCGCTTGCCCGCAAACTTCCGCTTCGTTCCCTGCCCACGATAACGTAAAGAAATCCACAAAAATGCCGATAAGACTATCAACAGGAGGTAAAAATGCTATTAGTACCTGGTTTATATCAGATCATCCAGCCCGGTGTCTGGAGGCAGACGATCGAAATTCATAACGACGGCCGCATCATCGGTTTCGTGGATCGGGAAAGAACGCGGACGGGGATACTGACGCAAACGCGGAACATGCACGGCGATGTCATCGAATATAAATGTTTGGAGTGGCTACTACGGCAGACTGCGTGAGTGTCCGACCCTCGCGGGGTCTGCATACTTGACATTGCTTAACAAAAACTGAGAGTCAGGTCTTTAATTGAGATTCCTGAGTTCTGCGTACTCTTATGGTCATGCAGCTAATGGTAACGCATTGGCATAGTTGAAATCCATTCGTTGCGACAGCACCTGCTGCGTTACTGTCCAACTCTGGAGAGTACATCTGACCGGTTCCACCAGCCGCCGCCCAGCGCCTGGAACAGCGCCGCGGTGTCGGCGTAACGGTTGGCGAGGGACTGCACGAGATTGATATTCGCCTGCTGATACGTCTGTTCGGCATTCAGCAGCTCCAAATAGCTGACATCGCCCAATTCCAACTGCTTTTGCACAATGGTGAGACTTCTGGCAGCAGCATTCTCGGCGGCGACGGCCGCTTTCAGAGCATCTGCGTCGCATTGGATGGCATACAGCGTGTCAGCAACGTTCTGGAAAGCAGTGAGCACGGCGCTACGATACTCCGCTGCCGCCTCGTCGTAGGCCGCTTCAGCGGCACGCTGGCGATGCAGTAATGTGCCCCCCTGGAAGATTGGCTGCGTCAGATTGGCGGCCAAAGCCCAGAAGCCGGTGCCGGAGGTGAACAACTGATTGATCGCGGTTGCGCTGGAGCCCAAATTGGCGCTCAGGGTAATGTTCGGCAGTCGGTTAGCGATGTTGACACCGATATCTGCACTGGCGGCGTGCAATTGCTCCTCGGCGGAGCGCACGTCCGGTCGCTGCGCCACAAGCGTAGAAGGAAGGCTCACGGGAAGCTCTTCCGGCAGTTGCAACGATGAGAGTTCGAATTCTTCAACGAGTGTCTCGCTGGGGAAACGGCCAGCAAGTCGGGCCAGCAAGTCGCGCTGTTGAGCCAACTGTTTTTCCAGCGGCGGCAGCATGGTCTGCGTTTGCGCCAGCGTCGCTTCTTGCGCCACTACGTCCGCAGTGGCAATCTGGCCAAGCTCATATTGACCTTTCAGCAATTCAAGAGATTTGCTCTGAAATTCGATGATCTTCCTGGTTGCCTCGATCTGCCCGCGCAAAGCTGCCTCTCCTAATGCTGCGGCAACCACATTGGAGGTCAGCGTCAGGTAAGCAGCTTCGAGCTGAAAGTGTTGCGAGTCGGCTTGCGCTTTCAGCGATTCCACCTGCCGTCGTGTACCGCCGAACACATCCGGCGCATAGGCCACAGCAACCTGCGCGGTATGAAGGCTATAGATGTTATTTCCGCTTGCTAATGGACTGGTTAACACTCCGGAAGTCTTCTGACGCGTTGGATTGAAGCTGGCATCTACGCTGGGAAAGAACGCACCCTGTTGTGCATAGACGTTTTCCCGGGCGCCGCGCAGTGCGGCTTGTGCTGCTTCCAGGTCAGGATTGGCCTTGAGCGCTTGCGCAATCAGGTCGTTGAGTGGTTTCGAATGAAACAGTGTCCACCATTGACCGGGGATGTCCATGTTCTGCACGAAGCGCTGCGCCTCGCCTCCCTTGCCCTCGACCGATACCGTCTGTTCAGGCAGTAGCTGCTGTGTGTAGCGATCGACAGTGGGCGCGGCCGGGCGTTGGAAATCAGGCCCAACCGCACATCCGGCCAGGAAAACACATAAGATGATTATTGGTCTATACATGGTCATTCCTCCTTTCCCAGCGCTGGGGCTTTGTGGTTTGACGACGTTCCACCCATCTTTCCATGGCGAAATAGTAGGTCGGCAGAATAAACAGCGTGAGCAGGGTGGCAAGACCCAGACCGCCCACTACCACGGTGGCGAGGGCCCGCTGCACATCGGTGCCGATGCCGGTCGCCAATGCCGCGGGCAGCATACCTACGCTCGCCACAGTGGCGGTCATAAGCACCGGCCTGAAACGCTCAACCGCACCCGACAGGACGGCTTCGCGCAGCGCCACGCCCTGCTCGCGCACCCGGTTGATGTTGGAGATCATAATGATGCCGTTTTGCACGGCCACGCCGAATAGTGCGATGAAGCCAACAGCGCTGGCTACATTCAGCGTCTCGCCGGTGAGGTGGAGCGAGATCAGGCCTCCCAGGGTCGCCAGCGGCACTACTGCGAGGATCAAAACCGTCTGACGCATCTTGCCGAATTCGGCAAACAGGAATACGCCCATGAGCGCCAGCACGATGCCCATGATCAACGTCAATCGTGCTTGGGCGCGCTGCTGGTTCTCGAATTCACCGCCCCATTCAAGGCGATATTTGTTGTGATCGAAACTCACCGACTGGCCGATCTTGCGCTGTGCCTCCTCCAGGTAATCGGACAGGGCGCGATCCCGATTATCGATTCGTACGAGCAGTACGCGGCGGCCCATCTCGTGGGTGATGTCGCTTTCACCGGTTTGTAGCTTGATCTGGGCAACTTGGGAAAGCGGGATCTGCGCACCACCCGAGGTGTTCAATGTAAGATTGCCCAGTGCCTCAGGATTATTGCGGGTATTTTGCGGAAACCGCACGGTAACGTCATACGTCCGGTCGGCTACATAGACCGTGCTGACCGGTGCGCCGCCAACCCCGGTCTGGATCAGGTTGGTGATATCCGATACGTTGATGCCATAGCGGGCAGCCGCTTCGCGGTCGATGTTGATAGCGATCTGGGGAATCGGAGGTTCCTGAAAGACAGAGGCGTCCGCCGTGCCCCGGATGCCGTGCAGTACGTTGACGATCTCGCCGCCGATGCGGCGCAACTCATTGAGGTCGTTGCCGATAATGCGGACGACCAGCGGGCTGTGCGAGCCGCCGATCGCATCGTAGACCATATCGATGATCGGCTGGCTGATACCGATCTGGAATCCCGGCAACTGCTGAAAGCGGGCGTTGAGTTTTCGCAGAAACTCCGTCCTGGTCTCGCCCTTGGGCCACGTGTTGTATGGTTTCAGGCCGACTGGCGCTTCGATGTGGGAAGGCGTCCACGGGTCGGTTCCATCATCGCTGCGTCCAAGCTGGGTTATTGCGTAAGATACTTCGGGAAATTCGAGCAGCGTGCGTCGCAGTTCCCCCGCCATCTCACTCGCCTTGTCGAGCGACAGGCCGGTCGGCAACTGCACTTGCAGCCACAAGGTGCCCTCATCCAGTTCGGGCAGAAATTCCCGGCCGATGGTCATGCCCAGCCCGATGATGGCTATAAGCGCTGCTCCACCTATTATATATGCAATTTTCGGCACGGCCAGCATGCGTTCCAGTACCCGGCGGAAACCGTCTTGCAGCCATTGAAACGGCCGGTTGTGGAAGGCCGGCCGGGGTTTGCGGAAGGCAACATAGGCGAGGCCGGGAATCAGGGTAAAGGTACACAGGAGTGCACCGAACAGGGCACAGCCCACAGTATAAGCCATCGGCAAGAACAGCTTGGCTTCGGCCCGCTCGAACGAAAACAGCGGCAGGTAGGCTGTGATGATGATGAGGGTGGCAAAGAAAATCGGCCGCGCAACCTGTGTCGTTGTATTAAACACATCATGCTCGCTCAAGGTAGCGGAGGGTTCCGCCTCCCGCCTTCGCAGTATGGCCTCGGTCACCACGATAGCGCCATCCACGATAATGCCGAAATCGATAGCGCCAAGCGAGAACAGGTTGGCAGGCATCTTCGTGAAGTGCATCACGATAAAGACGACCACCAGGGCGAAGGGGATGGTAACTGCTGCGATCAAGGCGCTGCGCGGGCTGCCGAGGAACAGAATCAGCACAATACACACCAGCCCGATGCCTTCAAGTACTGTATGCGAGACCTTGTGCACCGTCTCCTGCACCAGGTCGTCCCTGTCGATATAGGGAACTATGCGCACATCCATAGATCCTAGTTGTTTGCTCAGTTCCGCCACCTTGGCATGGATGCCTTTCAGGACTTCCGATGGATTTTGATACTTGAGCAGATCTACGATGCCTTCTATGGTGTCCGGATTGTTGTCCTTGCCGAGGATGCCCTCGCGCTCCTGATGGCTGTACGCCGTCTTGCCGAGATCGCGCACCAGAATTGGCACGCCGTTTCGCTGAGGTGACTACGATATTGCCAAGATCGTCCAGCGTACGTACCATGCCGATGCCTCGGATAACATAGCCCTGCTCGCCGCGCGAGATGCGGCTGCCGCCGGCATTCGAGCTGTTGTTGTTGATCGCCGTGACCACGTCGTTGAGGCCGATGCCATAACGTTGCAGTTGGGCCGGATCGAGCTCAACTTGATACTGCATGGTGAAACCGCCGAAGTTGTCGACGTTGACCACGCCGGGCACCTGCTCCAGTGCCGGGATAACAATCCAGCGCTGGATTTCCGAAAGTTCCATCAGGTTTTTGGTATCAGACTCCAGCGTATAGCGGTAGATTTCGCCAACCGCGCCCGTTACCGGATCGAGGCCCGGCTGGATGCCGTCAGGCAGGCTAACCTTGTTGATGCGGTCCATCATGCGTTGACGCGACCAGTAGTCTTCGGCGCCGTCGCGAAACACCAATGTAATGAGAGAAAGACCGAACGTGCTGCTCGAACGCATGGAATCAAGGCCGGGGGTACCGGCCAGCGCACGCTCTAGCGGGATCGTGATCTGTTGTTCCACCTCCTCGGAGGCAAGCCCGGGTGTCTGGGTGACAACCTGCGCGGTGACATCGCCGATTTCCGGATACGCCTCGACTGCCATTTTTGTCCACGAATAATATCCCAAAAAGGCGAGCAGGATCGCCACCATAATTGCAACGAGCCGCTTGCGAAGGCAGATGCTGATGATTCGATTAATCATTGAGCAGCACCCCACCCTTGACAATGATGCGGTCGCCAGGATTCAACCCCTGATCTATTCGAGCGCCATCGCCCTCTCCATAACCGGGGAGGACCGGTCGCTTTATGAAAGTCCAGGGCGCGGTCTCGACGAACACGACTGTGCTGTCATTATCCATGAGTAAGGCGGAATTTGGCACGAACACCGCGGATTTCTGCGGTATATTGAAGCTCACCTTGGCAAACATATTGGGCTTGAACTTGCTGCCAGGGTTGGAAAAAACTATCCTCACCTTGGTGCGGCGCGTGTCGGATTCCACTACATCGCTTACGAACGCGACAGTACCTTGAAAGACTTGTCCCGGGTAGGCTGCAAAGGACACGTTAACGGACTGCCCTTTAGCAATGTTAGCGATATCGATCTCAGGCACATTCGCAGTGATCCAAACAGAACTAAGGTTTGCAATCGTCATGAGCGATGCGGTCAGATCGTTGACGAATGCGCCTGGCGCGGTCATAAGCGCGGTGACGCTTCCAGTAGTTGGCGCAGTAAGTGTCAAGAGGCGTAATCCCTCTTTGGGCTGTTCTGGAACGCCAATTTCTTCAAGCCGCGCTTCAGCCCTGCTGAACTCGGCTTTGGCCTGGGCATAGTCACTCTCGGCCTGCTCCAGGTCCTTGAGGGAACCAGAACCAGCATTATGCAGACCGCGTACACGCACCAAGGTGCGGTCGGCGTGTTGCAGCGAATCGCGCGCTTTGTCGTCATCAGCATACGCCTGCGCCAGATCGCCTGAGTCGATCACGGCGAGCGGCTGGCCTTTTACAACACGGTCGCCCAGCCTGACTTCAAGCTTGACCACTCTACCGGCCACCGGCGGCAATATGTTGACTGTTCGTGCGGGGTCAGCTTCCACCACGGCCGGCGAAACGAGCGAGTGTGGGCTATTATTTACGCCGACCTGTTGCACAAGCAAACGTGAACGCAGTGCAGAACCTTGGGGTATGATGAATTGGTCGCCTTGACGAACAAGAGCGGGCGGTGTAGTCTCCTGTACGGCAGCGTGGCTGGATGAGTGGAGCAAGTGAGTGCCAAACTCAATTCCCAGAACAAAAAGCATTATCACGACGCCTATTAGAGCGAAGCGCTTGAGCCGTGAATAATCATTTAAAATAGGCAATTAATATCTCCTTAAGCAGGATAGGTCTGCAACATATTCTTAAGTCTAAACTCCCTGCGAATTGCACCCTGAACGGATTAGCTTGCAAAATCCGCTTCACGCTGATGGCTGTTACGAATTCCATTATCAAAACCATTAGAGACGTTTTACCCGTTGATCTACCTTAATGTTTATTTTTTCGGACAATAAAGACAATGGCTCAGTGAGCAGATGCCGCATGAAGGATACAGAAAGAGGGTAATTTTTTGCTTTTGTGACATTCATCACCGTCGTCTTAACCCCATGCGATACTATATTGATTGGTGAAAACCACCACAGCGTCTACCTTCCCGATCTTTGATGCAATCCCTGACGACGCTTTTTAAAACATCCTAAGATCAATTCCCCTCTTTTCAGTTCTCATATAGTGTCTTTCGAACCTGTCCATTCCCCGAACCACAATGATGCTCATGAATTCCCTTATTGCTTATGGTATTCATTATCATCTTAGTAACAAAAAAATTTAACTGCATTTTTTGCAAATTCCGTAGATCTCAAGCTTGTGTCGCCGAGGGATAAAGTCGTTTGCCGCGGCAAGCTTGTTCTGAAGCATCTCTATTTTTTCGTCGTGTACCTCTATAAATGTTCCGCACTTCAGGCAGATCAAATGATCGTGATGTTCGCGTTCGTAGTGCTGTTCGAATCGTGCCCTATCGTTGCCGATCTTAATCTCGTCCGCAATGCCGCATTCAGCCAGAAACTTCAGGTTGCGATGTACCGTGGCATATCCAATATGCGGATTCTTCTTTCTGACGACGTTATACAAATCCTCAACAGTGATATGTTTTTTGGACGAAAGAAACGTCTCCAAAATGGCCTCGCGCTGACTCGTATACCGCAACCCGCGTTCTTTCAAACAATCAACGAAAAGGTCTCGCGCTTTTTTCATCCCGCCTCCAGCTACGCTCAATGGTAATGATAATGATTATCGTTTGCAACGATACAACAAATCATCCCGCCTTGTCAAGAACTTTTTCAAGGGTGCTTCATCCCCTTTTGCCGATCTCTAATTACGAATGGTACGTCAGTTTGCGATAAGGAAATCGGGAATAATTTCGATTATGGTGTCCTCACCCTGTTGTTTCTGCATTCATTAATATTTTTCTTCCGTCCTTTCAAGATTCACATCAGTCTTTTCTTTTCCGCCTAAATCAATACACTGAAAACCTCATAGATCTCAGGGAGAGTTTCTCCTCCCTCAATTATTTCTCATCGACTACCGGTATATTTTTTAGGTATAATAACTATATCTTGGAATTTGAATGCGATCCCAGAAGAGCGACAGCAAGAAGCAAAAGGACGGGGTCGATTTTATGAAGCCCAAGCCCTTTAGGATGACCCTGATTTGGGAGTCATCACCTCTCGAGGCGATAAGGCAAGGATTATATCAGTGCGGTGATTGGGTAAGAGGAAGTGGAGAATGTGAAAAAAACAAAGTTCCCCGAACAGGAACAGAAATGAGTGAACGTCGACTTCCCTACGTGGATGATACAATTACTGAACAAACAAGCAAACCGCCGGAGAGTCCCCTGCCTGTCGATCGTCAAAGTCGAGGTGGCGGAGCAATTTGAAAAGGCGTCCTGATCATTTTTAGCCTGTTGTCCGGGAGCGGCGCGTCATGTGCCACACCGCTTAATTCATGTTTTTTAAACTTTCAACCTGAAATTATAATGTATGGTGGATAATCCTTCTTGTTATCCTAAGCAGTAGCCGCTTTTGGAAATGTGGACTTCAAGTTAATTGATGTTGCGAAATGAAATTGACAAAATCAGAACGAAAACTAGTCAAGATCTCCACTAATAAATATCATGGCTTTTTTGCAGAAAGGTCCAGTTGATTGCATGAATTCTATCACAAGGATAGAGGTACAGAATCCCGCGTGCCAACATATTGATTATATGCAAAACCTGATGAACCGTAAAGTTTCGAGCGTTGTATTCATTTTGTTTTTGTCATTGTTATCTGAGGCTGCTTATGGGCAGGATCAACAGGAGCAACCTCGCATCAATGCAATGGCCGGATACAACGTTGAGGCGAGCGCGACAAATGATCGCGACATCATAAACGTCGGTTTATGGTTTGCCGAGCCAGGATTATTGATGCACGTGGGGTTATATGATATCAAGCCAAAAGATGATAGCGGAACATATGGAGCTGATATCGGGATGGGGTATTGCTTTACCGATTATCGTCTATGGCCTTTTGCTGAAATTGGTGTGAAGGTGGGAGTAGGCGCTGGAGTAACTAATTTAAGTGCCGAATTATATCCTAAGATTGGAATTAGTATGCCTATAACCGATCAGATGCTGGTTTACATAGGTTATCTTTACAGCTTTTCGACCCAGGGCAGACATTCATATTATTCGGCCGCCAGTATCGGTTTTGTGTGGGCGATCATGTAACTTCGTTAATGAATAAGGAGCAACTTTGGGTTCGCCTCTTCTACGATATAACGTTATGAACGAGATTGAAACGTTTTTTTACATATTTCAACCTATTTCACAAATTTATTTTCAGACCTTAATTTGCATTATTGCATGCGTTCTGCGGAGTGTCTCGATCATATGGATGAAGTGACTAATAGTTTGTAGTTTGCCATGATCTTTGCACCCTATACTCATTACGATTAGCGCTCTTTGCGACTTTGCATATTTTAACTGATAATCTTTGTCCATGATATTTATCTTAGGGGTTTTCCATGGGATCCATGTTATCGTCAGTCTCAATAGAACCAACTTTCAATGGAGTGGATATAATGAATAAAAGAATCATTGCAACCTTATTTCTCATGACCCTCTTTGCGGTTTTTGCACTATCTGCGCAGGGTGCACAGGATGAAAAACCTGTGGCAGTGCAATTCTCGTCCCACGGCAGAACCGTCCGTGGCCTACTCTGGGGAAAAGGCTCCTATGGAGTGATCCTTTCACATGGAGCAATCTATGATGCTGCAAGTTGGACCCCTTTGGCCATTGATATTGCGAAAAATGGCATGGTGGCGTTGGCACTAGAAGAGGTGGAGCCTGATGATATTCTTGCAGCAAACTCCTTTCTTCGGGAAAAATACGGAGTGAAAGCAATCGGGCTGATCGGAGCGAGTGCCGGTGGAAGCACGGCCCTGTCGGCTATGGCAGAATCACCGCATCAGTGGGACCAGTTGATCCTGCTGTCCAGCGCCGGCGACGTAGGTGGAATCGGGACGGCGCCCAAGCTTTTTGTGGCAAGCGAAGGCGAAGGCATGGCTGAAACTGCTCGGCAGATGGCAAAGGAATCGCCTGGTAGTCATAATGACGTGCTTATAGTAAAAGGTTCTGCTCATGCGCAAGCAATACTCCGGACATCAGAAGGACCGCGGCTCACAAGAGCCATACTAGATTGCCTGATCAATCGCGCGAAACTGGTGAAATGAGAGTATAGATAACTGGTTGAAGTTTACGGTCAAGATACCCTCCTGAAATCATTGTGGTTGAACGTGATCGAAACATATCATGTTTCGAGTAGAATCTTTTATTCACTCGGACATCCTCACGTATTTTACTCATCGAGCATCCGACCTGACCCTTCGAGAAGAAATATCAGGTAAAGTTCTGCGTCGCGCAACGATGTCTTTGGACAGCTTTATCGCCGGGCCAGACGATGGGATGGACTGGATGGTTCGATGTGTCGGCCCTAACCCGGCCGTGGGTTCTGCAACCGTTCTTATCAAGCTTCAGCGTATGTTTATAAGTGATGTCGACATATTCCCTCCGCGAATTGATTGAGTACTGCGAAGATGACGTCCGCTTCTATGTTAAAATAAGCAATGACGTGAGGTGATTATGCAGGAGTCCTTTTTTAGAGCTGATGCAAAAACAAAAGGGATATTTCTCGTCTTTCTCAAGATCGGCGTCTTGGCCTTCGGAGGAGTTTACTCCATTCTCACTTTTTTTGAAAGGGAACTTGTAAAGAAAAGGAAGTGGCTCAGACATGATGAATTCGTTGAGAGTGTCGTAATCGGCCAATTAACACCGGGCGCGCCCATCGTCAATACGGGCATCTTCATCGGATATACCCTCAACAAATTGAGGGGCGCACTTGCTACGGTTGTCGGCCTGGTTCTTCCATCTTTCGTCATGGTGCTGATCATGGCGTACATTTACATCAAGTATAAGGAGATTGCGCTTTTAAAGGCAACACTGAAAGGGGTTGGTGCGGCTGTTGTCGGGCTTATTACATCTGTTGTTTACAGCATGAGTAGGAATATTCTGAAAGACTATAAAAGTATCACATTCGCTGTAATCGCATTCATATGTCTTGCGGTCTTCAAGCTCAATCCGATAGTCTTGATCATCACCGCGGCAATCGCAGGCTTCCTTCTATACGGAAGGAGCGCTGAATGGAAATCCTGAAATTTTTCTGGACGCTTTTTTATATCAATCTTTTTACCATCGGCGGCGGCTTCGTCATGCTGCCGCTCCTTCAGCGCGAAGTCGTTGACCATTATCACTGGCTCACCAACAAGGAATTTATCGACAGCGTAGCTATCGGTCAGGTTACGCCGGGACCGCTGACCATCATGAACGTATTTATCGGTTATAAAATCTTCGGAGTGTGGGGCGCTCTTGGCGCGGTTATCTGCACTTACTTGCCATCGATTGTCATTGTTACGATCGTGAGCTATTATTATCTGCAATTTAAGACATCACGAATAGTCAATTCCAGCCTCAAGGGAATCAGGCCCGCCGTGATAGGCCTTCTTGCCGCCGTTGCGTTAACATTGGGGAAGACTTCTCTCGTCGACATGCCCACCGCCGCCATAGCCGTCGGTAGCTTCTCGATCATCGCTTTTACCAAACTGGACGCAACTTTTGTTATAATCGGGGCGGGGCTGATCAGTATGCTGATGTACTGACTTGTAACCCCATGCTTCATATCGTTAACGTTAAATGCATCGATCGTCTGATGATTCCATATGTATAGTATAGGTGGCCGATGTAACTGTTTATTCTGAAAGGTTTATTCTGAATGTCGTGAAGGTTTCTGGTTGATAATAAAAGTTAAAAACTTCCTTTACGCCGCAGCAGCTGCAATTTTGGAAAGCGCACAGTTTATGAAGAATTTGTGACACTCTAGCACCATGGTTTCTGCACGCCCCCCTTCTTAGCCTCATTTTATTCAATAAATTTTCCTTCAGGCTACCCCCTTTTCCAGATTATCACGCAATGGTTCCATCGACACGCATGGTTTTCTCCCCTTAGCTTGTCTTAATAAAACAGTGAAGACGCGTAATTCAGCTGGCATACATCCGAAGTCTTAAAAGAAGTTGTCTTGATGGGAATATATTCAAAGAACGGTGAAATCCCCGAATGTATGGTCATTTACCCGCCTTTTTTTTTGGGAAACGTAATTTTAGTTGCGGAACAACATATATTTATAATGTTGTAAACCATTTTTATTTGTTATAAAGGGTATTTAACGATTTGTTTATGAACGCATATTTCTCTCTTACTTTTTTGGAACATGAATTAAATTTGGGGCACAAAAAGATGGAGTATTTATTGCATACTTTAATTGCATTATGATGGAGTAATAAGTTTACTCGACTAAATTCCAAGCAAGAGAATGGCCTTATTCATGATTACTTTTTGTTACATTGTAAAAAGTTTGCTAATCACTATGAATGCCTTGGACTTGAATTTAAAGCGCGAGGTGAAATCCGATGAAAAAATTAAATTACATACTGATAATAACTATTATTTTTTTGTTTTTTCTTTGCCCAAATGTTTCTGCAAATGCAAGTTTTAATATTAATCTTATAATTAAATATTCTAAGATGTATAACATCGACCCTTCTATTCCTTTGACAATTGCAACAATTGAAAGTGGATTTAGAACAAACGCATTTAATAAGAATGTAAAAAAGATACACAAGAAAAAAATTAGCAGAGAGAGTCACGGTGTCATGCAATTGACACTGATAACAGGTAGGTTTTTTAATCCAGCAATAAAAACTAAAAAAGACTTGTATGACGCTGAAAAAAATATAAAAGCCTCGATTATATTTATAAAGTATCTTCTCGATAAGCACAAAAACGCTTCCCTTGAAGATATAGCGTCAATGTATAATTCAGGTGAAAAAGAATTTAACAGAAAAAATATAAGCATTACGTATAGAAGAGAATTTATGGCATATCACTCAATTTACAAACAGATGGCAAGTAATTCTATGAAATGAAGTTCTATATTGCCCTCGGTTTTGTTCAGATGTAATTAGATGAAATAGAAACTTCCACTAATTCACCTACGGAGAGCATGTCTCGCCACCGGACCTCTTTAGGTAGCTTTTTCTCTATATTTTTTATGATTGCATTTATGATTTTACCAAGTTATTTGTTAAAAAGAATAAAGAAGATAAGCCAAAACTACCTGTTCACTCTGCTGCGCAGAGCGTCACGTCATGAGCTAATATCAGGTCAGGAAGCCATAATTTGCAACAGCTGCATTGATCTCCGTGGCGAAATCATCATAGATGAGTTCCAAGCCGAAAAAATTGCTCAGTCTAGCTGAGTATCTGTAATCCAGGAATATCCGATCGATGGCTAGAGGAAGTCTTTGCTTTTAAACTACCCGCTGTCCGCATTATTTACATTGTCAAATAAATAGTGTTGAAAAGAGCTTACGAATTGCGGTTTGATACAAGGAGTAAATCTTTATGCAGGCAATAATTAATACCAAGCCTCTCTAGTACTAAGCGCGCTTATCTGAACTAAAATTAATTTTCTTTCTTCTCAGCCGAAACAACAAATTTTAAATTAGACGAGTTGCATCATCTCTTTTGCGCCGCTTTATCTCTGAGAAGTCACCAAGTCTGCGGATTAACTTCTCCTTCATTTCGATAGAAAGGCTAATACTGGCTCCGGTTTTTCTTTTGTTCAACTCCTCTTTGCCCGCCTTTGATTCTTTCGCACAAAGTTATTCGATACAAGCGATTTCTCCAACGATTCCGGAATATACCAACATATCATTTAGATTCTTTTAATCAGTTTTTAAGCAACTTAGGTATTAGATCGTAACAATAACAATGATTTAGAAGAGCTATAATAAAAATAAACGAAAATTGAAATATATATATTGAGAGTCTCAACCAGTAACCTTATTTAAATGCTAAATAAAGCTAAGTTGCACAATCATAATAACGACGGTTAAGGTAGCAGGAGGTGATGACCGTGGATGAGATGCTGATAAAATTTAAATGTCCTAAGTGTGGCTTTCTCGTACAACGCTATGACGAAAAAGAAATCGCCGAGATTATTGTGCAATTCGCCGAGATTATTGTGCATCACGCAAAAAAATCGCACAATGCGACTATCACGGAAGAAGATGTAAAAGAGAAGGTGAAAGATGCTGCATAATTCTCAGAAGACAGCTATGGTACGCTGTCTTAAGGGGCTTGGTGATTACAAGCCATTTTTAAATATCAATGATTCTAGGCCGGCGAACTCCTTGGAAGCTCATTTGGTAGTAGTGCAGCAAGGGGGCCCAGCGTCGACAAGAAAGTGATGAATTTCGATCGAAGTTCTTGGTCAACTGTCCTTCTAGAACCACGCACATGCTCTTAACTGAATGGATGTGCAGAATCCGTGTTGAATCTCTCATCCCCTTATAATGCCTGATGTAGTTTTTTTGTTCCCTATCTCGTAGCAAAATTCACTCATACTTTTTTATTTAGCGAATCAGCCCGATTTCACGAAAATATTGCAATGCGCCGGGATGAATCAGATCCATACGCGGGGCGGCAGCGATAGTGTTTACCGCCGTTGTCTCGCGTGCCTGTACCAGGCGCGTTACCAGCGCCGACTCACCACGGTGCAATGCGCGGGCAAGGCGATAAGCCACGTCATCTGAAAGATTCGACCGCGCGAGCACAAAACTCCATGAACCCACTGAAGAAATTTCAGAATTTTGCCCTGGATAGCTGCCGGGGGGGATGGTTAATCGCTGCAAAAATGAATACTTCTTAAGAATGCTTTTGATTTCATCGGGAGTTGGTAAGACGAAGCGCGCACCTGTAGGTGATTTTGCGACTTCTTCAAACCCCGGCCAACCGAGTCCGCCTCCCCACAATGCTGCAGCATGCCCATCATTCACCATCGCCGGACCATCGCCAGCTGCATTGAGGTAGATAGCTTTAAAATCACGGTCCTGATCGAGGCCGATGCCTTCGAGTACATAGCGCGCCAGGATCACAAGGCCGGAGCCGCGAGCACCGAAAACGACGGGTTTGCCTATGAGATCTCTGATACTGCGATAGGGGCTGTCAGCGCGCACAGCGAACATGCCTGGTGTGGAATACATGGCAGTTATTATTTTCAGTTTTACCGAGGAAGTACTTGTACTTGAAAAGATTTCATGAGCCACTTCGCCCTGGACCAGCGCAATATCGAGTTTCCCAGCCACAAGCAGTGGTACATTTTCTGTGCTTCCTTTGGTGTTTCGCGGTTGCACATCGAGCGAGGGATCAAAGTGATTGATCGTTTCGGCAAATGCTGCTCCATAGACCGGGAATCCGCCACCCGGCGTAGCCGTTCCAGGATCACAGTAAGCTTGTCCTTCGCAGTAAAGCTTGTGCATATCAGAGCGGAGAAGGCTACTCCGGCAAGTGCGATCACGCTGATCTTTTTCATATTCTTTCCCCGCCTGTTGCTCAAGAGTATTATATGTCACTAATGCTTGAAGGACAGGTCTTTACTGTTAGCATCTCCCCTCTTTATTGATGATCCTGCTTACACTTGCCGAGAGCATCTCAGAAACTTGACCTTTTCAGCGCCCCTGGACAAGGCGTTCATGGTTGTACGGTTCGCAGCGATTTATTACTTCGCATATTTCTACAGCTACGACACTTGCAGTGAGCACTTTTTGAATTGTTCTCTGATCTGCTTTGACGGTGGAGACGTTCATATGCTTTGCGCGTTTCTGCTGTATTATTTTTCTTAATCTGGTTCTCAACATCATCCAAAACCGCTGCCCCAAGACGCGGATTGAAGTCCGGGCTCATTGTGATCGATGGATCAATTTTTAATTAATTCTATATGAAATTTGCGTTTCATGCTATAGTCATTTATCAAAATATACTTCCAGAACCTCGCAACGGTTGCAGTTATTTGAATTTGTAGATTTCATGTAAAGAATGCTAAACTGAATTGAACCTTAATATGTGCCTGGAGAAATATATGACGAAGAGATTACTGCTTATGACGGCGGTTTTTGTGCTAATATAAACGCGCTAAATATTGTTACATAACTACAGCCGATATGTTATACTGGGAGGCATGAATACATCCCAATTGGACCCCCATAAGGCTTCAAAAGAGAAGCTATTAGTCCTGGCCGAAAAAGTGCCGGGAGCCTGGATCGGCATAAAGATAGCCACTTTGCTTCTGGTACTGGAAGGACAGCGTCCCGGGTGGATTTCTGAAGTCCTGGGTCAGACTCGGATGAACGTAAACCGCTGGACACGGGCGGTGAATAAAGACGGGGTCGAAGCCCTGATCCCGAAAAAGCAGCCGGGACGCCCAGCCCGGATGACGCCGAAAATCGAGGCCCAGTTTTTTATGTTCTGCCTCGTTCAGCATCTTGTACCGACAGTACCGTCAACTACAACCGGAACCCGCCAAGGTGAAGTTGTTGCCGAAGTTTTGGATGCTTCCGCCGGTCAGCGTGACGATCAGAACTGCTCGCGAAAGAGCGTGAACAATCGAACCTGGTAGAGCAAGTTCGCTCCGCGGTCGTCAGCGGCTCAAGGATCACCGCCGGCCGCCGCCTCAAAAGCGGCTGCACGAAGCTTATCGGCAAGGCCGAGATCACCGTCGGTTGTCGGGATCTTTCAGGAAGTTGAACGCGACCTCATTCGCAAAGCCCATCAAGAGCTACGCGCCCGTACTGAAAAGTTGCCGAAACCGGCCACTGTGCCGATGTTCAAGGCCGAGATCTGGCCGTTCGGCCCGTAACGCGTCGCGTAGGTGTAGCCCAGCGCGGACGAAGCGGCGACACCTGGGGTCGAAGGAAAGCCGGCCGCAAGTCCGCTGCTGTCTGCGGCACGCCCGTCACCTGGCCCAGCTCCGTAAACTACGGCTCGAACGCCAAATCGTTACAGCGTCACGGGCAACATCATCATCTGCTCGGGTCTCTGGTCCAGCCTGAA
>CAWGYL010000014.1:0-57425 GCA_963826885.1 Nitrospirota bacterium
TCTGCCCGAATCCCAAGTGCCGGAAGTTCTCACTGATTGTCTCCCTTCACGGCCTGGAGATCACGGGAAACCGTTCCTATACCGGAAAGCACCTCAAAACCTGGCGGGCGCTTGTACCGCCGTCGCGCGCTCTTTCGTTCACGGTCGCCGTCCCCAGAAGATCCTCGATGACTACCAGGAAGCCTGCCTCACCATCGAGTTCAGCCCGAAGGTCGCGGCTGCCTTGGCTCGGCGCTGCCTGTCGGAAATGTTGCGAGATTTCTGGCAGGTCCAGCCCGGCAGATTGGTTGACGAGTTTCGCCAGATCAAAGGGACAGTGGATCCCCTGACTTGGGAGGCCATCGAATCCGTCAAGAAGAGCGGAATGATCGGCGCGCGGTTCGAGAGTGAAGGCGCCGAAATTCTCGAATCCGAGCCCGGAGAGGCTAAGATGCTTATTGGTTTGATCGAAACGTTGGTTGAAGACTGGTATGTGGCTCGGGAGGAACGTCGGAAGCGTCTGGAGAAGATCAAACAGATCTCCGGCGTGGGCGAGGTCGAGGAAAAAATGGAAGAGTGAACGGCGAGGGAGGCTCATGATTTCCCTTTTAACCGCAAGAGAAAAGGTCGGCTTGTTCGTCAACATCCGGACGGTTATTTTATTCGACAGCGCTTCTTTTGCAGGAATAATCTGAGCATGATCAAGTTTGAAAAAAAGCCTCCCCCGATCCTGTCGAGAATTCCCTAGAGTTCTGAAGCAGCTTTTCTCTGGCGGTATTATGTTGAAAAAAGGAAGGAAAGGATCGCTTCCCTGCCTCGTTTTTTTCTGGATGTTTCCTCGTCAATTTGCTACTCTACTATCCATGTCGATACGCTCCTCCGCTTCGCGCAATCCCTGGTTATTCCTTCCTTCACTCTACTTCGCTGAGGGCCTGCCCTATGTGCTTATCAACACCGTGTCCGTCATCCTGTACAAGCGCATGGGCATCGATAACGTAGACATCGCCTTCTGGACAAGCTGGCTTTATCTGCCTTGGGTCATCAAGATGTTCTGGGGCCCCTTCGTGGATGTGTATTCGACCAAACGGAAATGGATTCTGCCACACAGACGGCGATGAGCCTCTGTATGTTTCTGATCGCCTTTTCACTCAGGTCCGAAGGTTTCTTTTATTTGTCCCTCGCGGCATTCTTTGTAGGCGCATTCGTCTCCGCGACCTATGACATTGCTGCGGACGGGTTCTACATGCTTGCGCTGCCGGAAAAGGAGCAGGCCCTCTTCGTGGGACTGCGGGCGGGATTCTACCGGCTGGCCATGATCTTCGGTACGGGATTGCTGGTCTATGTCGCGGGCATGCTCGAGATGTCGACTGGCAATATCTCCCGAAGCTGGTCTATGATTATGGCATTATCGGGAGTCATGTTCGCTGCCGCGGCTATATATCACAAGTTCTTACTGCCCTTTCCCACAAGCGACGGCCGCCGGGCCGCGGGTGAGAAGAACAACAAGTCGTCTTTTGGAGAGGTCCTTCGTGCTTACTTTAGACAGGAAAAGATCGGCGTTATGCTGGCATTCATTCTGTTCTACCGCCTGGGCGAAGCAATGCTTCTCAAACTGGTTTCACCCTTCCTGCTTGATCAGGTCGGCGCTGGGGGGTTGGGAATCACGACCAAGGAAGTAGGGCTGGTTTATGGGACAATAGGCGTTGTCTGCCTGGTCAGCGGCGGAATCCTCGGAGGCTGGCTTATTGCGCGGTTCGGTTTCAAGCGGTGCGTCTGGCCCATGGTGGTCATCATGCATCTACCCGATCTCTTCTTCGTATACATGGCTTATGCGCAGCCGGGGATTGGGCTTGTCTATCCCCTCGTGGCACTGGAGCAATTCGGATACGGTCTGGGCTTCACGGTTTTTACGGTTTACCTCATGTACTCGGCTACGGGTAAATATAAAACATCGCATTATGCTATCTCAACGGGGATTATGGCTCTTGGTATGATGTTGCCGGGGTTTGTGAGCGGCTGGCTCCAGCAGGCGGTCGGGTACAGGATGTTCTTTGTGATCGTTTGCATGTTAACCGTTCCCGGCATGCTGACCATCCCATTTCTGCCAAAAGACCGCTTGGAAATGTCGAAAGCGGTAGCGGAATCATGATGGCAAGAGAATTCAAGGATCCTGCACTACTCTCTCAAAAAATGTAACCGAAGCGGGATAATCGTCAGTTCCTCTCTATCGAACTGCTGAGAGTAATCCCGGACTTTCATTGCGCAGTTCCCCAGCATCACCTGAGGATTCTCAGGGAAAGGTTGCAGAGAGACACCCGGAAGCGCATCAATTTTTTGGAATTATTCGGAAGCTGAAGGCAAAAGAGATTGCGCAGGGCAATGCACCGAAAAAGATGTAAGTCCTGCCGATGCTCTATGATAAAAAGTAGAGAGAACGAGACTGTTGAGGATCATTCCTTCCCGAATCCTGATAACACATACCCTACGACTACACCTAGCAACGTACCGATCGTCTCCCTGCCCAGTGTATTCATGATGCCCAGAATAATGAGAAGAGGCAGAACAAACGTGACCGCAAGAAATTGAATTATTTTATTGTTTATGGTCGCCTGTTTTTTTATGACGAGATAGAGAACGCCGCCGAGTCCGCCTGCCATGATAAGCACTGATAGCAATGAGATCCAAATGTTATAATACATAGTATCCCTCCGAATTCGAATTTAATGACGTCGCGACCGATGAGGCTTTCCTCGCAATCGCCATTATAGTTAATTGGTCAATGATTGTCAAAGAATTCGTAGCTAAAGGTGCGTGCAACATTTGCTGGAATCTTTTCTGAAATGCAGGTACAATTATCATTCGCACCATATGACCCCGTCTCTTTATGAGGGGGGGGGGATATAAAGCGCTCGTTGCGATGCAACCAGATTAGCATTGTTTTAGTGCGAGGTAGGCCAAAAACTGTCTCGTCTGCGTGCGCACCTGCTCCATAGCTTTGCCAAATCTCTAGTCCGCCATGCAGATGCTCATGGTGTCTCCACGATGGTCTGGGGGAACCGCAAGGACTCCAGAGAGGGCAAAGAATGGGAAAAAGCGGGAATCAGCAGCTCAACGAGTGGCCATTCGACCGGATCATCAAGATACTCACGTACAAGGCCAGACTCAAAGGCATCCGCGTTGTGAAAAAAGAGGAGAACTACACGAGCCAGACCCGTTGCAGTTAAGAGCCTGGTTCAGGATTCCTCGGTTTTCAGGCCGGGGAGGATGTTGTCACGAAAATTCTGGTTTAATCTTCGGCAACTTACTGGTATAATTGATGTAAGGAGCAGTGTATCAATAAAGTTCTGTATTCATTTGGTCTGGTCATCGCAGCGGGATATGCATGGAGATTTTTCGATCCCGGAGGGCTTGATCGTCACCGGGTTCGACAGGTATTGAGTGTCGCGGTGCTTTATGTTTTCTTACCCGCTCTTGCCTTCGGACTAATAACAACAACCCGCGCTGACAGGAGTTTCGTTTCCATACCGCTCGCTGCCGCTGCCGTCGTTGTCCTGTGCACTGCAGCAGGATTTGCGGTTTATAGGCTGATGCCCGGCTTGAGGAATATCCCCGGCCCGGCCTTCGGTGTCATGATCCTTGCAGCTTCGTATGGGAATGTGACGTATCTGGGGCTTCCGGTCATCACTGAGATGCTCGGCGCGGAACACGGTTATGTGGCTATCCTTTATGATCTTCTAGCTTCGACGCCGCTTCTCTTGACGGCAGGGGTCTTCCTTTCGGCGCGGTACGGAAGCGGCAAAACCGTATCGCTCGCCGGATCGCTCAAACGGGTATGCATGCTTCCGCCGCTTTGGGCCGTGGCGGCCGGCAGCGCGGTTCGTCTCAGCGGGTTGGCGGTGCCGCAGCTGGTGCTGGATGCGGCGGGGCTTATGGGCAGGGCCGTAATCCCGATTATGACGTTTACCGTGGGGCTGGCGCTCGACTTCCGCGATGTAAGACGGCTGTCTATGGCAATCCCAGCACTCGCGATCAAGCTTTTTCTTGCTCCTGTTTTAGCATGGTGGATCGGTTCGCGGCTCGGCATTGCCGGGAAAACGCTCCAGGCGGTGACTATAGAAGGCGCCATGCCGGTAATGGTATTGTCTCTCGTGATCGCTGATGAACTCGATCTCGATGTCCCACTTGCAGCGGCATGCATTGCAGTCTCGACGGTGGCGTTGTTCTTTACGATGCCGGTGATGATGAAAATACTGTTCTAGACGGAAGCCAGAAGACCTATCACACGCTGGTCTTCATCGTCATGTTGAGGTGCTTCATGGACGACAAACACGGTCACGCACACAAACATCATGCAGAGGGCGATCATGGCCACGAACATGAGGAGCATGAGAACCATGGGCTGGTGGAGGTGACGCTCCTTCTTGAAGACGAGCATCTGGAAGCACTGGATGATGTCGCTGCCGAGATCACGAAAGAGCTCAGACAACCCTGGGACCGTGGTGCCGTGGTGAGGCTGGCACTCTCGGAATTCTTTTCGCGCAGAGGGAAGATCACTTAGCGTCCCGGTTTAGCTCTGTGCAATAAACTCATCTTCAAACTCGGGACTTCTCTATGGCATACGCTATCGGAAACAAGCCGTATCTTATCGATATCCACGTGCATGGTGCTGAAAAGTACGATACACACACAAGACGCCAGGACGATATCCTGCAGGTAGCGGGCATACACGGCCAGCGCGGGACATCGGCCCTCCTCCCGACGATCTACCCCGGTTCCGTCGAGGCCATGCGCGAGAACATGGCAGCCGTCCGGCGCGCTATGTCGGCGCAGCGCGAGGGCGCAACCATCCTGGGCGTGAATCTGGAGGGTCCCTTCCTGAACCCCGAGCGGGCAGGGGCGCTGGATAAAAACAGTTTTATGGAACCCTCGGTGGAGGTGTTCACGCGGCTCGTGGAGGATTTCGAGGATATCATCAAGATTATCACGATCGCCCCCGAGTTGCCGACCGCATTGCGTCTGATCGAGCTGAGCCGGGAAAAAGGATTTCTGGTCCACATGGGCCACAGTGACGCATCGTTCGACCAGGCGGAAGAAGGCAAGCGGGCGGGGGCCACCGGAATTACCCACCTCTTCAATGCCATGCGGGGTTTTCATCACCGAGAGCCCGGTCTTGCAGGATTCGGAATCATGGATGAAGATGTCTATGTGGAAATTATCGCAGACATGGTGCACCTGCACCAGCAGAGCCTAAAAATGATCTTCGACATGAAAGGTCTGGATAAGATCCTTCTCATTTCCGACTCGGTCATGGGGCCCGGTTGGGGAAGCGGACCGATCCGGGGGGCGGGTGGCGTGCTGCTGGGTAGCGGTATCCCGCTGGCCGATGCCGTCAATAACCTGACCATGATTGGGATCCCGCAGGAATGGGCCGTCCAGTTCGCATCGGAAAACCCGATGAAGTATCTGGAAATGACGGCGGCCTCATAAACATCACTCTTCCCCCAACAGGCGGAACAATTGAACATCGTTATGAAAGCCAGAAAATTTAAAATAAGGTTTTTTTTTCGACGCATCATCAGCGATTCTGTATAATACTTTTTCCCTTCCAATGAAACCTATAGGTCTCCTCATATTCGACCTCGATGGAACCTTGGTCAACACTCTCGAGGATATTGCATCATCAGTCAATTTCACACTCAACCGGCTCGGTCAGGCGCCATTGACGGAAGACACTGTTTGCCGATATGTTGGAGACGGCATCGAAACGCTGATGATCCGCTCCCTCGGAGGGAAAACGGAGAATATCACCGAGGCCGTCGCCCTTTACAAGGAACACCATCGCGCGAACCTGGTGGTGCACTCCCGGCTATATCCGACCGTGTCCGAGACGCTTGAATATTTCAAATCCCTTCCCCTAGTAGTGATCAGCAACAAGACGATGGAGTTCATCGCGCCACTGCTTGAGCATTTAGGCATTGCAGGATATTTCAAACTCATGATCGGCGCTGATTACGGCCTGCCACTCAAGCCAGCCCCGGATGCAGTGCTGAAAATGCTGGCGGATTTCAGGGTGTCGAAAGAGCGGGCGGTGATCGTGGGCGACGGGATAACGGATGTCCGAGCCGGCAAAGCGGCCGGCATTATCACCTGTTCCGTAACGTACGGCTTTCGTCCGGAGGAAGAGCTACGGCAGGCGGGGCCGGATTATATCATCCATGAGCTTGCAGGCTTGAAGTATCTGTTCCAACCTGAACCTCGATGATCTTAAAAAATCAGCTGGACGCGAATGAACATAGATTACCTGAAATACAAACTGCGCCCATGCAGGAGCGCTTGTCGATCGTCGATAGCCTGACGCAGGCTTCAGCCGGCTCCATTTCATGGATCGATCTGCGGGAGAAAATAATGTGGCTGCACACGCCGCAACCACTTCTCGCTCTTTGAGCTTGAAATTGACCATTTTCAACGGGAATCTGACCGTCGATGCGGTGGCCTCCGTGTCGCGAACCGCATTAAAAACTGGCTCCGCGATAGCCACCACCGCGCCCGCTTTGGAGGGGAAGAGTTCCCCCTAATCGCCATTCCCGTGTAAGGCGAGGAATCGATGGTGTTCGATATGGCGGCCGTCGCTCGGAAACAACCTCGAAGACCTTATTCAGTGGTCGACGAAGAGCTCTACCCGGCCAAGGTAGCAAGGCCGCAATCGTGTTTGCAGCTGAATTTGGTCTTTACTAATCCCTCCCGATTGGTTAATATAATTCATACCTAACGTTAGAATATCAAAGCTCAAAGTTCAAAACGATCGACGTGCGGTCTGAACGCCGGATTTTGAAATTTAGCTTTCCCGACAAAGGAGAGTTTATGTCCCATCCCCATGCTGCAAAAGCGCCTCACGGTCATCCAACGGGCGAGGGTAAAGATAAGAAGTATATGCCGAGGCTCATAGCCTGGGAAACAACGCGCAGTTGCGTGCTGAATTGCGTCCACTGCAGGGCTGCGGCCAAATACGGCCCCTATCCGGGCGAGCTGGCAACAGAGGATTGCATCCGCTTCCTGGATGACGTCAAGTCCTTCAGCGATCCAATCATCATCCTGACCGGGGGAGAACCCATGATGCGGCCGGACATCTACGACATCGCCAAGCACGGCACCTCGATCGGCCTGCGCATGGTCATGGCGCCCTGCGGTCTTCTAGTGACCGAGGAGCTGGCGCAGAAGATGAAGGACTCGGGCATCATGCGCGTTTCGCTCTCGATCGACGGTCTTACCGCGGAGCAGCACAACAACTTTCGCCGCGTGGAAGGGGCCTTCGAGAGCGTGATGAAGGCCATTGAGAATTTCAAGAAGGTCGGCCTGGAGTTCCAGGTGAATACAACCATCACGAAGCACAACGTGAAGGATCTGCCGAAGCTGCTCGATATGGTTATCAAGCTCGGCGCGGTGGCGTATCATCCCTTTCTGCTCGTGCCCACGGGCCGCGGCAAGGACTTGATCGACCAGGAAATCCCGCCCGCGGAGTATGAGAGCACACTCAAGTGGTTCTATGAAATGCGGGAGAAGGTTCCGATCCAGTTCAAGCCCACCTGCGCTCCCCACTATTACCGCATCTTCCGGCAGGGGGAAAAGGAAAAGGGCAAAACTGTTACGCCCGAATCTCACGGCCTCGACGCCATGACCAAGGGCTGCATGGGCGGTCAGAGTTTTGCTTTTGTATCGCATGTCGGCAAGGTGCAGATCTGCGGGTTCCTTGAGGAAGAGGCTGGGGACATCAAAAAAGAGCCCTTCTCCAAGATCTGGAACACATCACAGCTCTTTATAGAGATGCGCGACCTTGACCACTATCACGGCAAGTGTGGCATCTGCGAATACCGCCGTGTCTGTGGCGGCTGCCGGGCCCGGGCGTATGCAATATCCGGCGACTATCTTGCGGCTGAACCGTTCTGCACCTATGAGCCCGTGAAGATGAAATCAAAATAAGGACACAGTTATCTACAGAACGGGATGATGAAATTGTCATCCCTTTTTTTGACCGATGCGGATGATCTGGGATTTTCTTAAGACAGTAAACCGCTGATGAACAGCGTTTTGGATTTTAGTGCGTGCCAACAGTCACCCGTGGATACACAGAAATATACTGAAGGTCATGGAAAAACCCGATATCGCACAACTCCTCACCAAACTCGACAAGTTGCTTGACCGTTACGTGGACAGCGGCCCGGAAACGCCGTATTTCGATGGCTACCGAGCCTTTCTGTGGGACGGGAAACGGAAATCCATAAATCCGATCAGGCGGCCGGTTTGGATCGACGCGGGAGATCTCATCGGCGTCGATTCGATCAAGAAGGAAGTTATCCGCAATACGAAGAATTTTGTAGACGGTGGCAAGGCGAACAATGTCCTGCTCTGGGGTGAGCGCGGCACCGGCAAGTCATCGCTCCTGAAATCGCTTCTTACAGTTTTCGATAATACACCGCTCAGAATGATCCAGGTCTACAAGCACGACATCCTCACAATCCAGGACATGTATGATCTGCTCGAAAGGAGCGCTCCGTATAGGTTCATTTTGCTCATCGATGACCTCTCCTTCGAGGAGGGGCAGACCGATTACAAGGAAATGAAAACGATCATGGACGGGGGGTTGGAGCAAATCCCAGAAAACGTGCTGTTTTACGCAACGTCGAACCGGAAACACCTGATTGCCACGAAGTTCTCGGATAATGACAGCGATGAGATTCGGCCTTCCGATACGGTGGAGGAGAAGGTATCATTGGTTGATCGCTTTGGCCTGCGTTTCGGTTTTTACCACTTTTCCGAAGATATATACCTTGAGATCGTTGCATCCTACGCGACGAAGTATGGCGTCCGCATGGACAGGGACAAGCTTGAACGCCTCGCGATCCAGTGGGCCCTCGCTGCAGGGGGCAGGAACGGACGGATAGCGGAGCAGTTTATGCGTTCGATTCAGGACGACGGCGCTGTTTAGCGGATCACCTCCCATCTTTTTTCTCGACCCGGTCTTGCCTTTTCCTTCAGGATATATTATCTTCATGGTAGCAGATGTTTTTAGGCGACAGCCACATCGAGCGAACCTGATCCGCAGCGGTAATAAAAATATTTTTTACTTGGAGGAAGAAGAATGACAAAGATGCTGATAGCACTGGATGAATCACCGAGCGCCATGAAAGCGGTTGAGTATATAGCGCAGCAATTCGGCCGCTCAGACGATATGGAGGTAAGCCTCGTGCATGTGCTCCCGAATCTTCCCGCGATTTTCTGGGATGAGGGGCATATCCTGTCCGAGAATGAGAAGCAGGACCGCAAGAAAGTCGTAGACAGGTGGCTTCTCGCCCAGAAGGCAAAAATAGAACCGCTGTTCAGCAAGGCCGCGAATATGCTTGCTGCTAAGGGGATGCTGGCTGCCAGGATCCGGACGAAATTCGTATCTGACTCGACAGATGTTGCCGACAGCATCCTCGAGGAGGCTAGGGACAGCGGCTGCCGAGCCATCGTCGTGGGGAGGTCCCATCACTCGCCAAAGCATGTTCTCGGCACGGTCGCAGGCAGGATCGCGGGACAGGGTGCTGGGATGGTGGTGACGATCGTTGAGTAGGAAGGCCTGCAGATTATTCCTGTACGGTGCATCGGACCCCGCTTTCTTAGCATGGTATTCACCGCCGTGCTGGTTCTCGGAGCGTGTACAGTCCTTTCCGAAGGGTCAGAGAAGCTGGTGACAAGTCTCATGAACGTAGCGCCCGACAAGGCGTTGACTGTCGGCCGCTTCGGCCGCTGCAAAAAGGTGAGCAGGAGCGCAAAACGTCGGGGCCGCGGGAGTTCAGGAACGTATTCGTTCTGTATGGCGGGGACCAATATCTTCGGCACGCCCTTACGGTTGATGTTAAACCTGATGACCAGGCAGTCTACATTGGCACTATTCAGCTTTTCCGGGATAAACACAATGAGGCACTGGCCCGTTGCCTTCAATATAAATTACGAATTTTCCGCAAACTGACCGACATCCCTCTATGTATTATAAGATGCGAAACTATTTAACCATTCATTGTTGTTGCTTTCATCTTGCCTTTTGCTTTCTGTTGTATTATCTTTTTTATCATCTTGACTGATCTTGAAATCCTATGCTGTTCGCCATGACTGGTGTAAGGAGGGCTTCTCATTGAAAGCGTATGTCAAAATAACGGTGCTTTTTATCTTCGTCGCCGCAGTCTTGCTGGTCCTCTATTTGATGAGAGAATCATCGAAGCCGGAAAGCGCAATCATAGCCGCAGAGAGAACCAATCTCGTCCACACGAAGGATATTAAACGGGCTGAGCAGGACCCGGTTTATGCCGCGAGCCTTGAAAGCAAGATAAGGTTCCTCGATTATCGGCAGGCCGTGGCATATAATTCAGAAAACAGGCCCGATGACGCCATTGTGCTGTTACTGCGGATTATCAAGGAGGAGTCGCAGCTGAAGGATGGAATTCCGCGGCGATCGCGTAGCTACGCTGCGGAAGCGCAATATTACGAAACACTGGCAACGAGCTATGAACTCAAGAAGGACACTGATGCAGAGAATAAGGCGATGCAAAGCCGCGAAGAATTGCTGGCTAGGGCAGCGGAAACCAGAAAAATTGAAGACCTTGCAGAAGGAAAATCGATCAATATGAAGGATTAACTTTCTTCACAAGCCGGCTATCCTCTATGACATTCCGCATTTTAATTGTGGTAAGCCCTTTTTTGTCACCTTCCTTCCCCTATGGGGACAATTCTACCGATATACGACCAACAACGGCAACGTGGTTTTCTCCGATAAGCCTCCTTCAGGAGGGCGCGCGAAGGAAAAACTGTTCAAGGACGTCCAAATATTTCTATAAGGAGTAAATTCATGCTACGCGATGAATGCAGGTCCAGACGTATAAGTTCTGCCATCTTCACAATCTTCTTCATCACCGGCGTTGCTATAGGCCTTTATTGGTGGCTCTTCACCGGTCGGGTACCGAAGCAGGTGATCCTGGAAGTGGACTTTGACAGAGGGATGACCGAATATGTGCCCGACGAATCCCTTGCCCGTCTTGTGCTGATGCAAAAACCCCGTTTGCGTGACATGGTAGAAGCACTGGGGAAAGCCGCGATAGACAACCGGGTCACGGGACTCGTTGCACGCATCGGCGGCTCGACTCTGAAACTGGCCCGGGTGCAAGAGGTGCGGGATGCGGTTATCGCCTTCCGGGCCACAGGAAAACCCGCGATCTGCTATGCCGAAACGTTCGGAGAGTTCGGACCAGGGAATGTCACGTATTATCTCGCGACGGCCTTTGACGAGATTTATCTGCAGCCGTCTGGCAATGTGGGGCTCACCGGGCTTATCTACGAACAGCCTTTTGTCCGGGGGACATTGGACAAGCTGGGGATCGTACCGCAAATTGACGGGAGGAAGGAGTACAAAAGCCTGCGGTACATGTTTACGGAGACAAAGTATCTACCTCCGCACCGAGAAGAGATTGTCCAGGTGATGGAGTCCCAGTTCTCACAGATCGTCAAAGGGATCGCTGTTTCGCGCAAGCAATCCGAGGTCGATATACGGTCGCTTGCCAACAGGGGGCCGTTCATCGGTCAGGAGGCTGTGGATGTGAAGCTCGTGGACGGGCTAGCGTATCGTGACGAAGTGTACGATAAGATCAAGGCTAGAGCAGGAGCGAAGGCCGAATTGCTCGATTTGGTGGAGTACCGGAAACGGGCGGGAGGCCTGAACGAGAAGGGAACGACCGTTGCCCTCATCTACGCGGTTGGGGGGATCGAGCGCGGAAAAAGCGGATACAATGCAGTAACCGGCGAGATTATCCTGGGTTCGGACACGATTACCTCGGCGCTTAGGCTCGCAGCGGATGACAAAGATGTTAAGGCCATCCTGCTCAGGATTGACAGCCCTGGCGGGTCCTATGTGGCGTCCGATACGATATGGCGCGAGACGGTAAAGGCCAGGAAAGCTGGCAAACCGCTCATCGTGTCCATGGGAAGCATGGCTGCGTCGGGCGGTTATTTCATCGCTCTGGCTGCGGACAAGATCGTTGCCCAGCCCGCGACGATTACCGGTTCGATAGGCGTGTTCGGCGGGAAGATGGTTACCGCGGGTTTTTTCGGAGAAAACTCGGCGTGACGTGGGACGAAGTTCATACGAGCCAGAACGCCGACGCATGGACCATGATCAAGGATTTTACACCTGCACAGAAAGCCCGGTTCGAGGAATGGCTCGACCGGGTGTACGACGATTTTACGTCAAAGGTCGCCCAGGGAAGAAAGCTCACCAGGGAAGCAGTGGAGAAAATCGCAAAAGGCAGGATCTGGACCGGAGAAGATGCAAAAAAAATTGGGCTAGTGGATGAACTCGGCGGATATCCTGTTGCGCTGAAGGCAGTGCGCGAGGCGCTCAAGCTCTCTGATGATGCGCCGATTAAATTGAAAGTGTATCCCGAGCAGAAATTGCTGCTCAGGCTGGTTTCGGAGCTGAAGGTAGCTACGGACGAAGATGAGAATGCTGCTGCAATTGGACGAACGCTTGAGGGACTGCAGCCGATTGCAAGAACTGTCAAGTCGCTCGGGCCGCCCTCGCAATCTGATATACTAAGGATGCATGAGTTTGAATGAAACAGAGATGTTTTAATTACGATACGATGATTCTCCCGTTGGATTTTCATGGAGATTGGTTTATCAAATATGAATACATCGTTCCAGCATGAGTATGCCGGGAAGACATTCACCGATGCAAGGGGGAAACTATGAAATTATTGCTGCGGGCTCTTTTCATACTGACGATGCTGATCACTTCCGGCTGTTTCAATATCAAAGTCAACGTTATCCCGGAGGTGCAACCTCTAGAGGAACAGGTGATCTCGGGCGAGGGCAAGAACAAGATTGTACTCATTGATATCTCCGGCGTCATCACGAGTTCGGAAGGAGGTTCGGTCTTTAGCACAACGAAGGAACCGGGGATGCTGGCCCAAGTGCGCGAAGAGCTTGATCGTGCGCGCAGTGACAAGAACGTCAAGGCCGTTGTACTGAGAATCAATAGCCCCGGCGGCGGTGTTACGGCATCAGATACACTCTATCATGAAATAAAAAAATTCAAGAATGAAACGGGGGTGAAGGTCGTCGCCCACTTTCTGGATATGGGAACTTCGGGAGCCTACTATGCGGCGCTCGCGTCCGACCAGATCACAGCGCAGCCAACTAGTATTGTCGGCAGCATCGGAGTGACCATGCTCCGTATCGATGCCTCAGGACTGATGCAGAAGATAGGGGTCCAGGCACTACAGATTTCGTCGGGAGAATGGAAGAGCATGGGCTCTCCCTTCCGTCCTGTTTCGCCGGAAGAAACGAAGCTTTTCCAAAACATGATCGACAATCTCTACGGAAAGTTCGTAAGTGTTGTTGCCGATGAGCGAAAAATGGCGCCTGAGCGGGTTCGGCAAATCGCCGATGGTCGTATATATACAAGCCAAGAGGCAAAGGACAAAGGCCTGATTGACGGCATCGGTTACCTTGAAGATTCCCTCGAAAAAGCAAAGGACCTGGCGAACCTGACGCAGGCCCAGGTCGTGACCTATTCCCGTCCCGGCGAATATAGAGCCAATATCTATTCCAGGAACCTCATCAACATTAATGTCGGCGAGTTGAGCAGGCCCGGTGTGACTTTCGCGTACATGTGGTTTCCTTGATCAAGGTCACAGGGCATATGTTGGAATTCCGGGTGTCATATCGTAATTAATAACTTCAGGTTGGCTTGATTTTTGTCAGCGTTGAGATGCGATGGTTCATTATTCAACGAGGAGGTTTGGATGGTTGAAGATTGGTTATCAAATGCGTACAAGAATATGTCTCCGCAACAGTCTCTTTCCTGGACGAGCGCGGCGGGCATCAACCTGGCTGGTTTTGCACGAGCCTCTAACTCGGTTGCGGGAGAGATGGTTACCACCTCCGCTCAAGGACTTATAACGATTGACGGCAGTGTGTTGTACGAAGCGTTTCAGGTCCCCATCTACGAAGCTCGGCCTGCGGCAGCCGGGAAATATCCCATCCTGCTCGTAATCCCTGAAATATTCGGGATGCATGAACACATCAAGGACGTCACACGCCGATTTGCAAAAGAGGGTTTCCTCAGCATCACCTTCGAGCCCTATGCGCGGGAAGGCGGCGTTTTGAATCTGCCTGATATCCCTTCAGTACGGAAGATTGCCGACTCAATTCCTGACAAGAGGGTCATGGCGGATTTAGATGCAATAGTCGCCTATGCCAAAGAACATCCTGCAGCACGAGCTGACCGGATCGGCATCACAGGGTTCTGTCGCGGCGGGATGTACACATTCCTGTATGCTGCCCATAACAAGGAACTAAAGGCTGCAGTCGCGTGGTATGGCCAGATCAAACCAGAAAAAAAACCGGGCATCCGTGTAGTAGGCCCCCTCGATGTCGCCGCGAAGATCAAATTGCCCCTTCTCGGTCTGTACGGCGCGGAGGACTTGGGAATTCCCCAAAACGATGTCAAGGAAATGGAAGCCGCCATTAAGGCAAGTGGAGGGATAGCAGAATTTATAATTTTTGCTGGCGCTCCCCATGCATTCTTTGCTGACTACCGTCCCAGTTATCGATCAGATGCAGCAAAAGACAGCTGGAACCGCTGCTTGGCATGGTTTTCCAAGTACCTTAAAACGTAGAGATTGTTCCATGAAGAGGGATCGGTGGTATGTAATATAATGAGTGGGGTTGCTGAAACAAGATAATGAAAAAAAACTGGCTATGTAGAAATACTCTTCTTACAATATTTTCCATTAATACTTTCGAAAAAAATACGCCATGGAACCACTGCTCGTAATTACTTTTTCTCATCCTCCTGTCCCTTTTCCTTCGGCAATATCGGCGAAATGATCTCGACAGGCAGTTTGAGGATGTTCTCTAGGAGAGTCAGGATTCGCGTGCCCACAGCCGTGGGGGAGAGAAAGACGACGTCCGGGTTACCCAAATCACCGGAGACACGGGCCGGGATCGTGATGAGCGTGCCGCCCATGATCTTGCCGAGGATCGGAATGTTCCGGATAGCCCAGTTGATCGTTGAAAAAGGCGCCACGAGCACGACGAGGTCAATCTTCTGCTCCCCCAGATCAACTTCGCCTTGGGCGATGAGGTCCAGCGACTGACCGTCTATAAATGCTTTCTCTACTGTAAATTTGCCTTTATGGATATCCCCGTTCACTACCATGGAAAGATAAGAGAAACCGTTTCCCCCCAGTTCCGGAGCCCTTCCGCGAAACACTTCAAGCACACTCAGAACAGAAAAAATTTTCTGCAGTGTCGGCCAACGGTAGATTTTACCGTCCGTCGCCTTGAAATCCACTCTGCCTTCTAGGGAAGAGAGCAGCTGCCCGCTTGTTCCCCGCGCCTGGATGTTCGAACTTAAGTCAAAGGTTCCAGTTATGCTCAATTTCTCGCCTGCCAGACAATCGATAGTGGAGCCCAAGGGTTCTTTCTTCGCCGCAGGGATAAAATCAAAAGAAATGCTGTCCTTGGAAATAAGAAGTTTACCCGGTGTTGATATGCCGCATGTCCTTGTGTCGGCAAATTCCATATTCACCCTGTCCGGGGCCACGCTTATGACTGCATGGGCAGGAGCGAAGGTAAAGCGTCCGAATTTGACGTACGACGAGTCGGCAGCAATGTTACCTCGCATTGGCGGCATGGGAAAAGACCTGACTTTTTGATCTGTACTTTTCTTGCCTGCCTGCTCCAGGGCCTGCTGGATTGCCTCTATTTCAATACCATCGGCGGTGAGGGCCATGCTGAAAGCGATTCCCGTGTCCGAGGTGGTTGCGGTCCCTGTCATGGAGTAATGATTCTTACCCCATGTTATATCGGCGGAGTCGACGGTGAGCAGGTCATCTTCGGCATGGAGGGCGAACTTGTCAACCGTGGTCGGGACCGGCATGCCCCAGGGGATGGGAATGTCGTTACCGGCAAGTTTGCCTTTTGCGTGCGACCGGAGCGGTTGATCCGTGCGGATTACCGCCTGAAGATCGCCATACATCGTTCCGTTGCCGAAGATCCCCTGTACGAATATTCTACTCAACGTGGCCTGCGCTAGACGACCGGAGAAGGAAAAGTCCGCTGCCTGCTTTTGCCAATTCAGGGTCAAGGACGCCTTTGTCTCCTGGTCCGTGATCGTAAGGCGGTGGATCGCGAAATCAGCGCCGTGCTGGGAAAGATCTACGTAAAGCACTGGCCCGTTTGCCACGGATACTTTGCCTGCGAAAGTCAGAGCCGTTGCATTTTTCCAGAGCAGATGAGAATCGGAAATTACAAGGGGAGTCTTGATCATGAGCGCGGGCGGAAGCTCAAGGTTCTCAAAAACCCAATCAAGTGTTTTCCTGCCTGATCTCCCGCTCAGAGTCAGGTCGATGCTGCGCAAGGTATCAGTAATGCCGCTGATTAAGGCCGTGCCGGTTACAGCCGAATCCAGGATTGTTGCGTTTTGCAGGCCAACGGATAGCTTATCCGGAGCAAGATTGAAATTTCCTTTTAACAAGCCGATCTGTCCTGGAAGGAAAGAAGAACTAAAAACAATATGGTCAAGATTGCCGAAAGCAGAGATTTTCCATACTTCGGGCTGGAACAGGGGACCCTTGAAATTCGTAGAGGATATGGTTATCGTACCCTCGATCCCTTCCACGCCTTGGAGAACATCATTCAAGGCGTTATACTGTGTCCGCCACTGGAAAATTTCCCCCAGATGAAGGATCGCGCCGCCATCGCGAACCTCCAGGGCGGGTTTCTCGCGCCCCGTTATGCTCGCGGCAACATGGGACAGCGATGATTCCCCGAGGCTCACGGAGGTATCGGAAACGGAAATGGTATTTTCCTCTGCCGCGAATTTCCCGGACATTGCTAAGGGTGAGGGAAGAAGAGGAGAATCGACAACGATGTTTTTTGTAGATCCGGCTATCTTCAGTCGCCATGCTGCAGGATGTAGAAGCGGGCCACTGAGCCGCATCGATGACAGAGTAACCGAACCGGTCAAGTCTTTAACATCGCTCAGAAGGGTGCCCAACGCTTTGTACTTATTCCTCCACTGAAAAATCTCGGCCAGGTTGATCTGCGCACGGCCATCGTAAACGTCAAAGACTGGCGTCCTACCATCCACAAACCGGGCGGAAATCCCTTCAAGTGAAGCCGCGCCCATGTGGAAGGATAACCCGGAGACTGACAGCGTATTATCGTCAAGGAGGAACCGGCTGCTGACATTCACGGGAGCAGGCATCCAGGACGATTCCGCAACGAGGGTGTTCACTTCACCGTCGATTTTCTTTCGCCATGCCTCGGGATGATCGACCGGTCCGCTGATCTGCATCGATGAGACGGCAAGAGCGCCGTGCAGTGATCGAACGTTCTTCAGCAATGGGGTCAGGTTTTCCGAGGACGACAGCCATGAATATATTTCATCGAGTGCGACCGTGGCACGGCCTGACAAGATTTCCATCCGGGGAATCCTGTCCCATATCAGGTTGGCAGAAAACCCCGAAAGGGCAGACTGTCCCATGGAAACCTCAAGATCTCTTACAGCCGATTTTTCCTCACTGAAGGAATAGATCCCGCTCATCGAAAAATTCCCCCACCGATCCGTGGATGCCTCGACAAGAACCTTCATCTCACCCGGCGGCGCGTTGAAATGCACGGTCATGTTGCGAAGAGAGAGAAAATCCCGCTGGCTTCTTCGGAGTAAGAATTTGCCATTATTCATATCCACGATAACCCCGGGACCGATTGTCTGCAAATAAGCGAGCATAGAGCGGATATTCGCTTTTGTCTCCTCCAGGGAAGGAAACTCCGATGTCGACTCGGCAATTGTTGCAGGCAGGATGATCCTGAAATCGGGCTCGACGATTTGAATCCTCGAAAGTCGCAGTTCGCCTTTGAGGAGCGGTGTGATTTGAGGATAAATACTGAGCGATTGCAGCGTCCCGCGGAACGTCTTTGGATAGCCGAGGAGCAGTTTTTTGATCTCCACATGGGGACGGGGGAAGAGCTTGAGGTCTATTCTCTCATAAGACATTTTCCCGCCGAGTTTCTTTGACACGGCGTCCTGGATTCTGTTTATCACTGATGCGGAATTCAGGTAAATCGGGGCCACGACGATCGCGACGACTAGAAAGGCCGCTCCGATGCCTGAAGACCAAAACAGTATTTTTTTAAATCTGGTTGTCATGGATAGAGTCCAAGGATGGCAGTAATGGCATGCCGAGCTATTCTCCTTCTATTATACGTGAGGCCGCGTCCCAGATCAAATAAACTCTTACCCGGCGCAGGGAACTTTTCCGATGTCTTTTTTGTCTAATGCCGTAGCAGCAGAAAAATCCATTCTTAAGGAGGATCGTTATGAATATCAGGAAAGCGTCAGCAGCAATCGTAGTTTTGTCTTTGCTTAGCATAGGAGTCAGCTCTCTCTCCCTGGCCGGGAATAAAGGAGCTAAGCTTGACAGCGTTACCAGCACCTTGGATGATCAGACCGACGTCGCGCTCACCATTTACAACAACAACCTGGGGCTGGTTAAAGACCAACGTTCGGTCAAAATATTCAAAGGCATAGGTGACTTGAGATTCGTGGATGTTGCCTCACAGATTATCGCCACAAGTGTGTATATCAAGTCTGTCGAGAATGCCGAATCGCTCCGGGTGCGCGAACAGAATTACGAATACGACCTGCTGGATCCCCAGAAGCTGCTCGATAAATACGTGGGAAAAGAGGTGAAGCTCTACACAAAGAATCCTTACACGGAAAGGGAGGAGCTGGTATCGGCGATGCTGCTGTCGAACAATGGCCAGCCTATCTTCAAAATCGGGGACGAGATAACTTTTGGCCATCCGGGCCGCATCATTTTTCCTGATGTGCCGGAGGACTTGATCGCAAAGCCGACGCTCGTCTGGCTTCTGGAGAACAGCCTAGCGTCGACACAGAAGATCGAAGCATCGTATCTTACGACCGGGATTAGCTGGAGGTCCGATTATGTGGTTATACTGAATGCAAAGGACGACAAGGCGGATCTCTCAGGCTGGGTGACGATCGACAACCACAGCGGCGCCTCGTACCGGAACGCGAAACTCAAGCTTGTTGCCGGCGACGTGAACCGAGTCAGGGATAAGTTCGAATATGAGGGCAAGATGCTGAGGCTCGCGGAAGCGTCGGTAAATGCAGTTGCTCCCCAATTCAAGAAAAACGCTTTTTTCGAGTACCACATCTACACCCTGGAGCGGCCCGCCACGGTCAAGGATAACCAAACCAAGCAGATTAGCCTCGTTACCGCAGTCGACATCCCGGTTAAGAAGGAGTTTCTGTACTCAGGCACAAATTATTACTACACAAGCCGCCATGGAGAGACGGTGTCCAACCAGAAAGTGGGTGTGTTCGTGGAAATTCAGAACCGGAAGGAGAATAACCTCGGCATCCCACTGCCCAAAGGCACAATCCGGGTCTACAAGCATGACAGCGAGGGGGGTCTTCAGTTCGCGGGCGAGGATTCCATCGACCATACGTCGAAGGACGAGAAAGTACGGATCAAGTTGGGCGAGGCTTTTGACGTGGCCGGGAGCAGTAAGCAGACGGACTGGAAAAAAATCGCTTATGATACCTATGAAGCTGCTTTCGAGATCTCACTCAGGAACCATAAAAAGGAAGACCTGGTTGTGAAGGTCGTAGAGCCAATTCCCGGCGACTGGATCATGCTGAACTCGTCACACCCGTATAAAAAGTCCGAAGCCTCTACAGCGGAGTTCAACATTCCCGTGCCGAAGGACCAAGAGGTAAAGCTTATGTACCGAGTGAGGATGAGGTATTAATGGAGAGAGCCGAGATACATGGGGCATGGGGGGATAGCTATCGCCTCTACAGATATTTCTTGCGCTTCCAATAGAATATCATGGGCACGGCTGTCCCGGCCATGACGAGAAGTGAAACGGGATAGCCGTATTTCCATTCGAGTTCGGGCATGAATTTTAAATTCATGCCATAAACGCTCACGAGGAGGTGAATATTTTTTCACCGGTGTGGACCAGCAATTTTGGAAGGGATCCTGTTTTCTGGCTCTTTGTTTCAGTATTTTCGGCATAGTTCGGTCCCTTGTCGTCATGCCGGCCGCGTCACCGGGTTTCCACTTGGTTTTTCCCGGCCCGCTTCGCTATGTACAACGCCATATCGGCCCGCTGTAGCACCGATTCCAGCGTGTCGCCTTCAATGTATTCCGTTACACCAGCCGAAATCGTGATCGGTTCCGGTATTGAAAATTGGTTCTGCGAGATCGTTTGCCTCAGCCGTTCCGCCTGGGTGCGTCCTTGCTCTTTGGTTGTATGCGGAAGCAGCACGATGAACTCGTCTCCGCCACGGCGATAAAGGATGTCGTTGTCTCGGATAAAATGGGTGACTACGCCCTCCAACTCCTTGAGCATGTCGTCGGCTTTCACGTTTCCGTAAGCGTCGTTTACGCGTTTCAGGAAATCGACATTAAAAACAACGACGGAAAGATTCACTTTATACCGCTTCGCCCGCGTTAATTCATCGTAGAATCCTCTCTCCAACTTGTCCCGGTTGAATACCACCCGTGTCATTGTATCGGACGCTGACATGCGTTTCAGCTGCTGGTTCATCTGATCAAGGCGCTCAGCATACTGTGTCAGCTTTGCTTCGGCGGTCTTACGGTCGGTAATATCGCGGGTGGCACCCACAAAGGCGACCAAGACGCCATTCTCTATCACGGGATTGATCGTGATTTCCGTCCAGATGATATGCCCGTTTTTGCAGATTTGTTGAACATCCGGCAGTACTACGGAGGAAAATTCACCTTGCTCGCCCGACTTCGCATAGTCGGTAGTCGCCTTGAGCACATATTTCTGCGACGCATCGGTGAGAAACGTAAACAGGTGCTGTCCGATTACCTCGAAGGTATCATACCCGCGTTGTTCCCTGTCGCGCGGGCTGATATAGGTAAAGACGAGTCGGGGGTCCAGTTCCCAGACAACGTCCTTGATATTTTCAATAATATATTTTGCGCGTTTGTTTCGCCAGTTTAAATCTTCAGCGTTATTCATCATTATCCCCTACGCTCAAATATGTCGAGCTAAAATCCGTCACCGCTGCGGCGACCCTGCTCTTTACCGAGTGCACCAGTTTTTAGACTGAGATTTTTGGCATTCGTTGAGCATCGTGTTTATTCGCATGCGGGTTTCCTAGCAGAGAGACCGGTTTTTACCGCACTCTGCACGAGTTGATCGGGATTCGCTTTCCGCGGTTGCATGAAATTGTTTGGGGTGTCCGCCCGGAGCAAGCACGAAGGTTGAATGGCTATCGTATATCTTCTATTGAGATCGTTCTCGAATCGAGGAGCCGTGAAAGAAGAACGTATCCGCCGCAGGGCCGGGCTTGCCGATCCTGTGCAAAGTCGCAGTCGTGCTCACGGAAATCACAATCGCCACACAGCACTCGTGCCATCAACTTAGGCACAGCCTCATTGGAATTTGTAAGCTTTGCTTCCCCGGCAGTGACGTCCCTGCCTGACTGCATCAATCGCTTAATGACAAGAGCCCCCCGACAGAGGAGCTCCTCGTTCCTGCCCGGCTTATAGTAGGAACAGAAGGGGAGACAAAGCACCCGAACCAGCGCTTCATTTTTCATCATATGTCTGATTAATTATAACAAAAACAGACCCATGGTGCTATAATAACTTCATGAGTTATTACTTGGCGAGGCGAGCTGTCTTGAAATGGCTTGAAACTCCCTCGGTGTATCAGCTCGCAAAAGATGAGTTGTACGAGCTCGATGCGGACTCTTTTTGTTTTATAAAGAATTGTGCTTCAAGCGACGGTTGCTCATCAAGAGACGGCGCCTTCATCGATTACTGCATGGAGGAGGGCCTTCTCACGACGGAAAAAAGTATTTATTCCCCGGCCCGCGGTCGAGCGAGCGCCGGAACCATCCCTCCGCTATCTTGAGCTTCAGATCACCGATGCCTGCAATCTTGCCTGCAAACATTGTTATATCAATGGCAAGCAGCGCAATGAACTCTCGGCGGAGCAGGTGAATGCTGTTTTACGGGAGTTTCAGGATATGCAGGGTTTGCGGGTCCTGATCACAGGCGGCGAGCCCTTGGTGCACCGGATGTTCAATGAAATAAATGAAATGCTACCTGATTTCTTTCTGAGAAAGGTTCTCTTCACGAACGGAACGCTCCTGAAAAAAGACATAATCAACACACTGAAGTTCGACGAGCTTCAGGTGAGCATCGACGGTATGGAAGAGGCGCACGACTATGTCCGGGGACCGGGAACATTCAAGCGATCATTGGAGGCGGTCAGACATTCTCTTGATGCGGGATTTGCTGTTTCCATTTCAACCATGATTCACCGCGGCAACCTGTCGGATTTCGATGGTATGGAGCGGATGTTCAAGAGCATGGGCATCAAGGACTGGACCGTGGACGTGCCTGTTCCGGTTGGCCGTTTTGCGGAGAACGGTAATCTGGCGATAAGCCCTGAAGAAGGCGGCAAGTACCTTGGATACGGATATGGCGGAGGTCTTCACACATCCAGCCAGGGGTTCGGCTGCGGGCTGCATTTGATGTCCGTCCTGGCTGACGGCGGGATCGCGAAGTGCACGTTTTATCATGATGAAGTGGTAGGGTCGGTAGATGACGGCTTACGGGCAGCGTGGGCGAAGATTCGTCCGATCCCCCTGAACGAGCTGTCGTGTGCCTGCGAGTACCGGGAGATCTGCAGGGGCGGCTGCCGCTACAGGGCGGAGGTGCTGGAAGGAGCAGGGGGAAAAGACCTATACCGGTGCATGCTTTATGGTATAATATAAAATGTTTCGCGCTTCATCCTCTCTTTTCCTTTCAAAACAGAGTTTTAAAATACGTTCTGGGGAGATAGCGTTATTTCGGGGATAAAAAAATGGAGAAAGGAGGATATCCTATGACAATCAGGAAAGTGACGAAGAAAATGGCGGTAACCTGCAAGTGCAAAAGCTCTTGCTGACGAAAAATCCTTCGATGCATCAAACCATAACGAGCTCGGCAGTTGTCTGCCGAGCTCTTCATTTTTTTATTTTTCAGCGGCCGCTTCGGCTCCTGCGTTTGTCGGAACATAACTGATTTTACGCGGCCTTCCTGCTGAAAACCTGCCGCTCTTCGAAATTCTTGATGAACTGCGCAACCTGGATGCCGAGATAGACGCACTTGATGCCGTTCATACAATCATCGGCGTCCTGTTTCTCGATACGGGTGGTGAGTGCTTCTGCTCCCCGTTTGAATGTCAGAATATAGCCATTCGTCTGTTCGTCAAAATCTAATCCCACGGAAACCTTATGGTCTTCGATTTCCGGGTACATTTCCAGAATCTTGTCTTTTAAAGCAACATTGGTGATTACCATGGTACCCTCCTTCCTCCTCCCGTCACGGTGAATGGAAATCACAGCATTGGGACTGCCGCCTCCCGGAAAACCCTTTGTTGCCGATGATTCAAGTTCACGCATCGCGCCGGGGAAAAGCGACTTCATCCGCCCTCCACAATGCCCCGTTCCTCCCAGAGAAACCAGTTCCCCGTGTCCGAGAGAAACTGGTAGGTGTTCGCAAAAATTTCGTAATGCTGCTCTTCTTCATGAATCAGGCGCCGGAACAGCGCTTTTTCCTTGTCCGTTTTTACCATTGCCAAGGTTTTCTCGTAGAATTGCTTCCCCTCTTTTTCCATCTGCATGGCGATCTTGAATGCTTCGAGTTCGTCCTGTGTTGCTTCCACCTTTTTCATCATTTCATTCTTGAGAGACTCGAAGACCGTCTTGATGTTCTTTATCGGGTTCGATTCCTGATGAGTTGCACCGATTCCCTTGATGATCTGGGTGATCATTGCGAGGTGCCGCTTTTCATCAGCCGCAACCGAGTCAAACATTTTTTTACCGGCGGGGTATTTCGTTTTGTGAGCCGCTTCCGTGTAAAATGCGATCGCATCAGTCTCCATCTTCACAGCAATTTCGAGAGCATCCATCCGAGCCTCCTTCCGAGCCTCCTTGTTTAATGAGCGTCATCACCCCTCCTTTAGCACCGCGCTTATTACGTATTATTCGCCTCCCACAATACAGACACTTTAACTCTCCCCGGTGATGCTAAAGTAAGTATAGCATATTCGAGAAGCGGGATCAGCGCAGCACTGAGCGGGCAAAAATCGGGGAGGAGGCGCGTCTCGCTGCGACCGAGACAGGGAGTGCATCTGTTTGAATACTGAAGGGGGACCCGACAAGGCCCATGTTCAGCTTGAGTGGAGAGAGCCTATTGCTCCCGTCGAATATTATTCTTATTGCTTTTTTCTTGAGGAGATGCGCGCCTTAATTTTGCGAACCTCCTCCGGTTGGGAATTGTCGATCTTGGATCGCATAGGCTGAGTGTACTGATGCCCCGGATTGCTGATGCATGCGCCCAATTGTTGCTGTCAAGAAAGTGGACGCCGCCCGAACGTCATCTGGGTGGGAAAGGAATTTGCTATTTTTTCGGTTTTTCTCCAAAAACCTCTTTTACCTTGTCGAAAAAACTTTTTGTGATTGGCGATGCGCCATCCGCGTTCAGACGGTCGAATTCCTGGAGCAACTCTTTCTGTTTCGGGGAAAGCTTGGCCGGAATCTCGACGAATACACGGCAGAGCTGGTCTCCAGACCCCGAACCGCGCAGATGAGGAAACCCCTTGCCTTTGAAGCGGAAAACATGCCCGGGTTGAGTGCCGGCGGGTATTTTCAATTTCGAGCTGCCGGTGAGCGTCGGCACGTCGAGTTCGGTTCCTAGGGCCGCTTGGGCAAAGCTGATTGGAACCTCACAAACGATGTCCTGCCCCTCCCGTTTGAACAGAGCATGATCTTCGACTGTAAGAAACACGTAAAGATCTCCCGGAGGCCCCCCGGAGGACCCCATTTCTCCCTCGCCGCTCAAACGGATCGTGTTGCCGGTCTCGACACCGGCAGGAATCTTCACAGACAGGGTCCGGTCCCGCTCAACGCGTTTTTTCCCGTTGCAGGTGGTGCAGGGGTCGGTGATCATTTTGCCTTCGCCTCCGCAGCGCGGGCAGGTCCGGCTGATGCTGAAAAAGCCCTGCTGTGTCCGGATTTGTCCGGCACCCCGGCAGTTCGGGCAGACCTTGATGTCGTCTTTTGATTTTGCGCCAGTGCCGTCGCATTCAGGACAGCGCTCCCAACGGGGCACGCGGATCTTGGTCGTTGTTCCGAAGGCCGCTTCTTCAAAGGAGATCTTAAGATTGTACCGCAGGTCGTCACCGGCCGTTGCCCGGGCTCGACCACGCCCGCCGCCGAAGAAATCCTCGAAGATGTCTCCGAAGATATCTCCCATGCCCATTCCAGCTCCAAACCCGCCGAAGCCCGGCCCGTTGCCTTGGGCACCCGGCGCAATGCCATATTGGTCGTAGTAGGTACGTTTCTGCGGATCGGACAGGACCTCGTATGCCTCGCCGATCTCCTTGAATTTTTCTTCGGCAGCCTTGTTGTCCGGATTCTTGTCGGGATGGAATTCGAGTGCAAGCCTGCGGTAGGCCCTCTTGAGCTCGGCATCAGTGGCGTTTTTGTGAACACCGAGTAGTGCATAATAGTCCTTTGCCATAAATCCTTTCAAATGGAAGCGCATCGGCTGCCGAGGGGCAACGATGCTGCAGGTAGCACTCCTGAAGAGTTCTGCTCGTCACGATCCACAGCCAACTCGTGTTTCGTGTCATCCTTTGCGCTTCGATCCACTACTGCACTTCCAAAAAAAGGGGATAACAGGCAATCCCTGTTATCCCCGGAAAAACCACGGTTATTTCTTGTCCTTGTCCACTTCTTCGAACTCCGCATCCACGACTTTCTCGCTGGATACATTCCCGTCGCCACCCGATGCTGAGGTGGAGGCGCCTTCGCCGGATTGGGCCTGCTCCTTGTTCATCTTGGAGTAGACTTCCTCCGCAAGCTTATGGGACGCTCGGGAGAGCTCAGCTACCGCCCGTTTGATGGCATCGACGTCGCTTCCGTCCTTCACTTTCCTTGCCTCTTCGAGGGCCTTCTGGATGTCAGCCCGCTCGGCATCGGTCAACTTGGAGCCGTACTCGGCAACTGACTTATCGACGGAGTATATGAGCGTATCCACTTCATTCCTTGCTTCGGCTAGCTCTTTCTTTTTCTTGTCCTCGGCGGCGTGAGCTTCTGCTTCCTTGACCGCTTTATCAATCTCATCCTTGCTCATGCCCGATGACGCCGTAATCTTGATGGACTGTTCTCTTCCTGTACCGAGGTCCTTTGCCAGCACGTGGACAATGCCGTTCGCATCGATGTCGAACGTGACTTCGACCTGGGGAATGCCGCGGGGTGCTGGTGGGATGCCCACGAGTTCGAAGCGGCCGAGCGTCTTGTTGTCCGCAGCCATCTCGCGCTCACCCTGGAGCACGTGGATGGAGACCGCCGTCTGGTTGTCTGAGGCGGTGGAGAAAACCTGGCTCTTTTTCGTTGGGATGGTCGTGTTCCGCTCGATGAGACGCGTGGTTACGCTGCCCAGGGTCTCGATGCCCAGGGACAGAGGTGTAACGTCGAGGAGTAAAACATCCTTGACCTGGCCCGTAAGCACAGCGCCCTGGATGGCAGCACCGATCGCCACGACTTCATCGGGATTAACGCCACGGTGCGGCTCTTTTTTGAAAAATTCCTTCACCGTGGAAATGACCTTGGGCATACGTGTCATGCCGCCCACGAGCACCGCCTCATTTATCTGGCTGATATTTTTCCCGGCGTCGTTAAGCGCCTTCTTCACCGGTTCAACGCTCTTGGTAACAAGGTCGTCCACCAGCTGTTCGTACCGCGAACGCGCGAGTTTATACAGGAGATGCTTCGGGCCAGTGGCATCGGCGGTGATAAAGGGGAGATTAATCTCGGTCTCCATGACTGTGGAGAGTTCGATCTTGGCTTTCTCGGCGGCTTCCTTGAGCCGCTGGAGCGCCATCTTATCCTTCTTGAGGTCGATGCCTTGATCCTTGAGAAACGAGTCGGCGAGCCACTTGATAACGCGGTCGTCGAAATCATCGCCGCCCAGAAACGTGTCGCCGTTCGTAGATTTCACTTCGAACACGCCTTCGCCGAGCTCCAGGATGGAGATGTCGAAGGTGCCGCCGCCGAGGTCATAAACCGCGATTGTCTCGTCCTTCTTTTTATCGAGACCATAGGCCAGCGAAGCCGCCGTCGGCTCGTTGATGATGCGCAAGACGTTCAGACCCGCGATCTTCCCCGCATCCTTCGTAGCTTGGCGTTGGCTGTCATTGAAGTAAGCCGGCACGGTCACGACCGCATCGGTCACCTTTTCTCCCAGGTAATCCTCGGCGGTTTGTTTCATTTTTTGCAGAATCATCGCCGAGATTTCAGCGGGGCTGAAGACTTTACCCCGGACCTCGACGTGGGCGTCGCCGTTGGCTGCCTTTACGATCCTGTAAGGAAGGTGCTTCATCGCCTCCTGCACCTCGGTGGTATCAAATTTCCTGCCGATCAGCCGTTTGATCGAGAAAATCGTGTTATCCGGGTTCGTGATGGATTGCCGCTTTGCGATCTGGCCGACGAGCCGCTCGCCGCTTTCGGTGATGGCAACGACTGACGGCGTGGTCCTGCTGCCCTCCGAGTTCGCGATCACGACCGGCTCCCCGCCTTCCATAACGGCAACACAGGAGTTCGTGGTACCCAAATCAATGCCGATAACTTTTGCCATGACATCCTCCTTGATTATTCTGAATCAGAAAACGTGAATACTCACTTGTTGAAATTCAGATTTATGTCCTTCTCCCCGGCACGCCTCCACAGCTCTTTTCCCGATGCCGGGATTTGAGTCATTCAATCACAGACTGGCCCCTCCTCCATCAGCGGGGGGCTTTTCGCAACGCCAACCTTCGCATGGCGGAGTATCTTGTCAAAATACCGGTAGCCTTCCTGAAACACCTGCACGACCGTGTTTTCGGGCGCGTCGACTGTAGGCACCTGCATTATGGCGTCATGCTTTGCTGGGTCAAAGGGTTCCCCTTCCGCATTGAAGGATTTTACCCCGAATTTTTCGAGCGTGTCGCGGAACTGTTTGTATACCAGCTCGACGCCCTGCCGCAGACCTTCGCTGGCTTCTTCTGTCTCTGATGACTCTGAAGCATGTTTCAGCGCCAAACCCAGATGGTCAACGACGCTCAGAAGCTCCAATGCCAGCTGTTCGTTGGCATACTTGCGGAAATCGGCAAGGTCCCGCTGCATTCTTTTCCGGTAATTCTCAAAATCAGCATAAGTCCGCAGGTACTTGTTGTTCGCCTCCGCCGCCTCCCTGGTTTTCTGCTCCAATGCCAGCGTTAATTTTTCGATGGCCGTCGAAGAGTCCTCCTCTGCCTTCGTTTCATCGTTCTCAGGGGGAACAACCTCGATGTCTCCATCTTTCATATCGTCATATTCATTGTTCATCGCTCTATGCCCCGCTGAAATCGTTCATCCAGGAGTTTCGACAGCAGCTTCGCTGTGTAGTCGACTACCTGAATGACCTGTTTATAGTGCATTCTCGTTGGTCCAATCACTCCGAGTGTCCCCACAACGTGTGCGCCCGTTTTGTAGCTGCTTACGACCATGCTGCATCCCTGCATCTCGAAATAGGGGTTCTCTGACCCTATAAAGACTTTGATGCCCTGTGCTACCACACTCCGGTCAAGGAGCCTAAGCAGTTTATATTTGTCTTCGAAAGCTTTGAACAATGATCGCATTCTCTCGACAGTGGCAAATTCCGGGGTTTCGAAAATTTGCGAGGCGCCATCGATATAGACCCTTTCGCTTTCCCGCTCGTGGACCTCCAGGCTGGCGCGGTAAGTCTCGTCCATCAGCTGCGAGAAAAGGAGCTTCTCTTCGCGCAATTTTTCGATCAATCGCCCCCGGATCTCGTTCAGTGTCCATTGCTCCAGCTCCTCGTCCAGGTAGGCTCTGAACCGGTTCAGGTCCTGCTGCCGGATGTTTTCGTCAAGTTCGATGAGTTTGTTCTGGACAATGCCACTTGCGGTCACGAAAATGATCAGAACCTGTTTGCCCCGCAGCCTCACAAATTCGATATGCCGGTACTTAGCCTCGGGCTCGCTCGGGGCGACCACGACCCCCGCGCACCGGGAAAGAACGGCAAGAAAACGGCTTGCTTCCTCCATCAGCTCGTTCCGGTTCTCCCCGTGCAGGCCGGGCGCCTGACGCAACTGATCATCCAGCTCCTCGGCTTCTTTCTCAGTGCTGATCAGACTATCGATATAGTAACGATAGCCCTGATTTGTTGGGATCCTGCCCGCTGATGTGTGGGGGTGGGTCAGGAATCCGAGCTCCTCGAGTTCTGCCATGATATTTCGAAGAGTAGCAGAGCTAACGCCGAAATCATATTGTTTGACAAGCACATTGGATCCAATGGGCATACCGCTGGAAATGTAGCTGTCTATAACAGCCTGGAGCACTTTTTTATTTCGTTCAGCGAGATCCATAAGCGACTTTTTTTCAGCTCATAAGTAAATATTCTCTATCTTGCCCTAACCTGTTTATTCGTTGATTTAGCACTCACTATCATAGAGTGCTAATAATCTAACATAGAGGCAGTTTTGTGTCAAGCAGTTATTTTATTATTTGATTTCATAGAGATATGGTCTTAGAGGAGTCTGTCACAGAACGCTTATAAGAGAGCCCTCAACCTTATCCCCCGGCAGAAAAAACCATCCCGATATTCATTATGCGGGATGGCGGTAAAGTCTTGCTGCCGTGTTTGCGTTACACTAGTAACTTAGGCGGCTTTTTTCTTCACTCCGCTTTCAATCGATTTTACTTCCTCCTTGTTAGTTTCAATCTCGATCTTCCGTGCCTTGGAAATTGCGGGCATTGGCACAGTTATTTCAAGGATGCCATTGGTGAATTGCGCTTTCAGCTCATCGACCTTTACTCCTTCAGGAATTGCAAAATGCCGCTCAAATGCGCCATAGGCGATTTCCCGATATGCGTAATTCTCTTCCTTTGTTTCTTTTTCATGTTTCCGCTCCCCTTTGATGACAAGCTCGTGTTCAGTCATGCTCACATCAAGGTCCTTCGGATCGACACCGGGAATTTCTGCCCGAAAAACAAGTTTGCCGTCTTTCACGTAGCTTTCGATTGAAGGCATCCACATGCCTGCTTCACGGCCCGGAACTTCTGCACCAAGAAACCGCTCGAATAGCCGATCCATTTCCTGATGAATAGAACGGAATTCATCGAAGGGTTCCCAGCGCCTCATCATCCTGAATGGATCCCAACGAGTCAGGCTTTTCATAATAATCACTCCTTTCTATCTGCTCCTTAGAATCTCCCTCCCGGGATATCCTCCTTCGCCTCTCTAACCTCGTTTCATGGGCGTGGTCGTTTGCCCCTCCTCCCGGCTGCTATTATTTCAAGGAGGTTTTTGACTTTTTACTAGGAAGATATTATCCATCATCCTCTTCCTTCTATTTATAATATATCATGGCATTAGCACTCTGTCAATGAGAGTGCTAATTTGTAACATATTGATTTGTTGTGATTTTATTTAATAGAGAGCGGTGGAGGAAGTAATAGCAATACAAGATGAACATTGATTGTTTCATTCTTTCTTGCTGAATGACAGGGCTGCGAGCGTCAGCATGATAACGGATAATGAGCTGACGACGAATAGGTCAAGAGAGAGTGGAAACTCCTGGCCGAGCGGAGGGGCGCCATTGCGAAGGAGGACATGCTTGAGCGCATCAATACCGTAGGTGAGGGGGTTGATGAGGGCGAGAAGATGGAGGGCGCTTGGCATGGAGGTGACCGGGTACATAGCGCCGGAGAGGAAAAGCATGGGCATCACGAGGAAGTTCATGATGATGTTGAACCCGTCAAATGACGTCAGTCTTGCGGCAATCAAAATGCCCATCGAGGTTATGCAGAATGAAACAAGCGTAGACATGGCCACAACCTCAAGGAACTGCATCAAGGTCAAATGAAGGCCGAGGAACGGCGTGAGCAGCAGGATGATAATGGCCTGGGCCACGGAAATCAGGGTGCCGGAAATCGCTTTCCCCACGACAATGGAGAGCCGGGATATCGGTGCCACGAGCATTTCTTTCATGAATCCGAACTCCCGGTCCCAGACGATCGAAATGGACGAAAATATTGACGAAAAGAGGATGGTCATGCCGATCATGCCGGGAAAGATGAACTGTAGATAAGAGAATCCAACATGAGGTCTGATGAGAGAACTCATGCCGTTTCCTACCACGAAGAGCCAGAGCACGGGCCGGGCCAGGGTGCCGAAAAGTCGGCTTTTCTCCCGGAAGAACTTCTTGAACTCCCGCAAACAAATGACGTAAATCGGCCGCACCTGAATCATCGTTGCGCTCTCCGGTGGCTGCGAACGAATTCCCGGGTAACTTCCTTACTGTCACCAAGGACGTCATCCCTGATTGTCCTGCCGGTTAGTTTAAGAAAAACATCGTTCAAGGTCGGTTTTTTGAGACTTACGGACAGGGTCTGCAACGGTAACGAGTGAATCAGCTTGGGGATGAACTCTTCACCTTTTTCCGTTTCGAGAGACAGTCCTCCGTTTTCCTCGCGGGCAGTTATATTAAATAATTTCTCAATCTCCTGGATCGCGCGATCGTTGTCCGCGGTCACCAGATGAATGATTTCACCATGTACCATCTGTTTGAGTCTGGCTGGCGTGTCGAGCGCGATGATCCTGCCGTTATCAATGATGGCGATGCGATCGCAATTTTCCGCTTCCTCCATGTAATGGGTGGTCATGAAGATGGTTATATTTTCCTTTTCCCGGAGTGCGTTGATGAAGCCCCAGATGGTATTGCGCGTCTGGGGGTCGAGGCCGATGGTCGGCTCATCGAGAAACAGCACCCGAGGATAGTGGAGGAGGCCGCGGGCTATTTCAAGCCTGCGCTTCATACCGCCGGAGAAATTCTTGATCAGATCGTGTTTTCTGCCCTGGAGTGCGACGACGGCGAGCATCTCGTCGATTCTTTTCTCGGCAAGCTTGCTGTCGAGGTTATAAAGGTAAGCGTGAAATTTGAGATTTTCATACGCGGTCAGCCCTGCGTCGAGCGTCGTGTCCTGGAAAATAAGCCCGATAGAGGAGCGCACCCTATCGGGGCTTCTGGCGCAGTCGAAACCGGCGATCGCGGCTTTTCCCGAGGTGGGGGAGAGCAGGGTGCAGAGGATGTTGATAGTTGTTGTTTTCCCCGCGCCGTTGGGACCGAGAAAGCCAAACACCTCTCCCTCATCCACGGAAAACGAGATGCCGTTGACGGCGTTAAGGGTTTTAAACTGTTTAACTAGATTTTGAACGCTGATAATGGCCATGTACTTTGGATGTCGAACTCTAATTCCGTATTGTTTTTCCCTACCACTCCGCCCTGTTTTGCGGCACGTACCAGTGAATAAAATTATAAGTGATGCCGAGGGGTTCGACCTTTACGCCCTTGAACCGCTTATGCACGATTGGCGTCGCATCAGGAACATAGAGAAATGCATAGGGTTGTTCTTCTGCCAGAATTGCGTGGATGCGGTAATAGATTTTTTTTCGCTTTTCTATGTCGAACGTCTGGCGTCCTTCGACAAGCAGGCGGTCGACTTCGGTATTTTTATATCCGATGAAATTGTATTCGCCCTTTTTGGTTTTACTTGAATGCCAGATATCATAGAGGTCCGGGTCACGCCCCATGCTCCAGCCCAAGATGATGGCGTCAAAGGAGCGCTTATCGATCTGCTCTAGGAACGCTTGCCATTCCATAACTCGGATGTTCACGTCTATGCCGAGATCCTTCATGTTTTGCTGAATGATTTCGGCTGTACGAATACGCTCGTTGTTTCCCTGGTTAGTCATGATGGTGAACCGGAACGGTTTGCCGTCTTTTTCCAGGATGCCGTCGCTGTTCCGATCTTTCCACCCCGCTTCTGCGAGCATGCGCCGTGCCCTTTCTGGATCGTAGTTGTAGGACCGGGCGTTTGGGTTGTAAGCCCAGGACACGTACGAGAAGGGGCCGGTGCAAGGCCTGCCCAGCCCGAGAAGTATTCCGTCGATGATGCTGTTACGATTTATAGCGTAAGAAAGCGCTTGTCTTACTTTGATTTCGCTGAATAGGGGATTCCGCAGATTGTAACCCATATACGTGAATGCATTCGCGGGATAGCGGAACTTAACGTAGTTTTCCCTGATCCTGCGCGTTTCGCTTTTTCGAAGATACTGAAGTGGGTTCAATCCCATCATGTCCACCCCGCCCGAGAGCAGCTCCTGGAACATGGTGGAGCTGTCGGGGATGATACGGTAGATAAACTGGTCGATGTTCGGTCTGCCTTCGAAATAGTCCTCGTTTGCATCGAGAACTATTTTCTGGCCTGAAATCCATTCTCTGAATTTATACGGACCGGTACCTACGGGGTGACGATTGAACTGGTCCGTATTGATGTCCTTGCCTTCGAGAAGGTGTTTCGGGAGCATGCCCACGGACCAGCTTTCAAGAGCGGGAGAAAAGGGTTCCTTGTACGTCACCCGAAAAACATACTTATTCACGACCTCGGCGTTGGAAATGTTGGTGTACGAACTGCTATAGGGAGTGGCCACGTTGGGGTCGATGAATTTCTGATACGTAAAGAGGCAATCCTCAGCGGTGAATTCCGCGCCATCATGCCACTTGACTCCCTTGCGAAGATAAAAGGTGATGGTTTTTCCGCTGTTCGAGACCTCCCATCGCTTTGCAAGGTCGCTGATCAGCTTGATGTCCTTGTCGTACTTGACCAGTCCGTTGAATATCTGATCGTTAATCGTTCCCGAAGAACCGTCGTTCGCAATGACCGGATTCAGCCGGCGCGCATCGCCGATAGAGGCCTCGACAAAGGTGTCTGGATTCCGTTCCACCTTTTCGCCGCAGGAGGAAAGGAGCAAACCAAGCGCGAAAGCAACGAACCACAAACGACGTGGAGCGAAAGCGGGCGATGTGCGCGGGGAGAAAAGATTATTTATCATTCTCAGAAATTTCCGTGGTGACAGGTTTTGTCTTGTCGTCTTAGCGGTCATGACGGCAAAAAACAAAAGGGTAGGCAAGGCCTACCCCGTGTGTATCGGAGATTGTCATCTCATGAGCAACTATTTTGCCGGTACGGAAGTCGGCGCCTGCTGCGTGGGTGGGACAAGAGGCAGCGGAGGCGCAGTCTGCGTCTGAGCCGGTGGAACGTTTTCCATGACTGAGCTCTTTTTTGTCGTCGTCAAAGCGAGACCCAGCGATGTGAACATGAACACGATCGCCGCTCCCGTGGTAAGCTTTGCCATAAAACTCTGGGCGCCCCGGGGACCGAAAACCGTCTGCGATGCTCCGCCGAAAGCGGCGCCGATGTCCGCTCCCTTGCCCTTCTGTAAGAGAACCATCCCAACCAGGATGGCGGAAACGATGACATGAAGTGTTACCAGAAAAATGCGCATTGCTTAACTACCTCCCTTATTGAATAACGACTTAAATCGTTTTAACAAGCATTACTTGAAATTCACAAGTGCTGCGAAGGACTCCGGTTTGAGACTCGCTCCGCCCACAAGAGCACCATCTATGTCCGGTTTGTTCATGAGCGCCGTAACGTTCTCCGGCGTTACACTGCCGCCATATTGGATGCGAAGACCCTCGGCCACCTCGTTGCTGTACAGGGACTTGATTTTCTGTCTGATGAAAGCATGTATCTCGTTTGCCTGGTCGGGCGTCGCGGTTTTGCCCGTGCCGATCGCCCATACCGGCTCATACGCGACGACGATCTTCGACATCTCAGCCGCGGTCACGCCCTTGAGCGCCCCGGTGACCTGGCGGTCGATTACTTCATGCGCTTTGCCCGCGTCCCGTTCACTCAGGAGCTCTCCCACGCAGACAATCGGAAGCAGCCCTTTGTTCAGGGCCTGCCTGATTTTCCTATTTACCGTTTCGTCGGTCTCTCCAAAATACTGCCGACGCTCGCTGTGGCCTATAATAACATACTTGCAGCCCAAATCCAACAGCATTTCAGCGGATATCTCGCCGGTAAACGCCCCTTTGTCCTCCCAGAACAGGTTCTGGGCCGACACCACCATGTTTGTTCCCCTGATTGTGTCGCTGACGGCCTGAAGCGCCGTGAAGGCCGGGGCAAGCACGATCTCCCGGTCCCTTGCGCTGGACACAAGCGGAATGAGCTTGGCGGCCAGGTCCCGCGCCTCTGCCGTGGTCTTATTCATCTTCCAGTTACCTGCGATGATCGGTCTGCGTTTTGGATTCATGGGGGCACCTGCTTTCAGAAAAAAGGTTATACCGCAACAAACACTCAGCGCGCGGTGAGAAACCCGACTCCGGAATCCGTGACTTGCCTTCGCTGCCTCTGTGGCGAAACATTTTTACTCTTTGTCATCAGTCAGCGCCGCGAGCCCGGGCAGCTCCTTGCCTTCAAGAAGCTCGAGCGATGCGCCGCCGCCGGTGGAGATGAAGGTAATGCTGTCCGATACGCCGGCTTTATGCACCGCCACATCCGTGTCGCCGCCCCCTACTATCGTCGTCGCGTAGGCGTCCGCCACGGAGCGTGCAATGGCGAAGGTGCCGCGCGAATAGGCATCCTTTTCAAACATGCCCATCGGGCCGTTCCAGATAATGGTTTTGGCGTCCTGGATCGCTTCTGAAAAGAGCCTGGTTGTGGCCGGTCCGATGTCGAGACCGACCCACCCCTTCGGAATTTCCTGGGACGTGACAATTTTGGTCTCCGCCCCGTCGTTCATGTTCTCCGCAGCGACAAAGTCAACGGGCAGGTAAAATTTAACACCCTTTTCGCGAACGCCTTTCCTAAGGCGCTGGGCCATCTCAAGCATTTCCGGCTCAACGAGCGAGGCGCCCACTTCCTGCCCGCGCGCCTTTATGAATGTAAAAGCCATGGCACCGCCCACGATAATCTTGTCAACCTTGTTCTGGAGGTTTTCGATTACACCGATCTTGCCCGAGACCTTGGCTCCACCGAGGATCGCGACAAATGGACGAACGGGGTTCGCCACGGTCTTCTGGAGATACTCGATCTCTTTCTTCATGAGGAATCCGGCTACCGACTGTTTCACATATTTTGTAATGCCGTATGTGGAAGCATGGGCGCGGTGAGCAGTTCCGAAGGCGTCATTCACGTACACATCGGTGAAGGCCGCGAGAGCTTTTGAGAAGTCCTCATCGTTTTTCTCCTCATCTTCATGAAATCTCAGGTTCTCGAGGAGCAGGACATCGCCGGGACGCATCCCTGCGACGAGGTGCTCCACTTCGGGTCCGATGCAGTCTTTGGCGAATTTGACTTCCTTGCTGAGAAGACGGTTCAGCCGCAGAGCCACGGGCGCCAGGCTGTACTTGGGACTCGGTTTTCCCTTAGGGCGGCCAAGGTGCGACGCAAGGATGACCTTGGCACCGGCGTCAAGGGCATAGTTAATCGTCGGGAGCGTAGAACGGATCCGGCCGTCGTCGGTGATGTTGCCGTTCTCGTCGATCGGCACGTTGAAATCAGCGCGGATAAACACGCGCTTGCCCTTGAGATCGACTTTTTCGATGGTCTTTTTGTCCATGCCGGAACCCCCAAAATCGGATCAAACCGTGTAAATCAATTGCCCTCTTTGAGCGTAATTACAGCCCCTTCTTCGCCACAAGGATCGCCAGGTCGCGGAGGCGATTTGAGTAGCCCCATTCGTTGTCATACCACGAAATCACCTTTACCATGGAGCCTTCCATGACGCTCGTGAGCGCGGCGTCCACGATGGAGGAGTGGGGATTGCCCTTGAAGTCTATGGAAACAAGAGGCTGCTCTTCGAATTGGAGGATGCCTTTCAGCTTGCCCTCTGCAGCGGCCTTGAGCGCGGCATTGACCTCTTCCTTCGTGGTCCTCTTGGAGACCTCGACGACCACGTCCACGACCGAGACGTTCGGTGTGGGTACGCGGAGCGACATGCCGTCCAGCTTGCCTTTGAGCTCGGGCAACACGAGCGACACGGCCTTGGCAGCACCGGTCGAGGTCGGGATAATGGACATGCCGGCCGCGCGGGCCCGGCGGAGGTCCTTGTGCGGCAGGTCGAGGAGCTTCTGGTCGTTCGTATAGGAGTGGATCGTGTTCATGAGACCGTGCACGATTCCGAAGTTCTCATGGAGGACCTTTGCGATGGGTGCGAGGCAGTTGGTAGTGCACGACGCGTTCGAGATGATGTGGTGTTTGGCCGGGTCATAGGTGTGCTCGTTCACGCCGATAACGAAGGTCGCATCGGGGTCCTTGGCCGGGGCGGAAATGAGGACCTTTTTGGCACCTGCGGTCATGTGCTTTCCCGCGCTCGCCTTGTCCAGGAACAGGCCGGTAGACTCGATCGCGATGTCCACCTTCAGGTCCCTCCAGGGGAGCTCGGCCGGGTCCTTCTTCGCCACGACCGCGATGTCTTTGCCGTCCACAGTGAGTTTGCCGTCTCCGGCCTTAACTTCAGCCGGGAATTCGCCGAAAACGGAATCCCATTTCAAAAGATGCGCGAGGGTCCTTGCATCGGTGAGGTCGTTGATTGCAACGATTTCGATGTCCTTGTTGCCCTGTGAAGCGCGGAACACGTTCCTGCCGATCCTTCCGAATCCGTTGATTGCAACTCTGACTGCCATGGTAGCCTCCTTGAGGGGAAATAGTAGCAAGCAGCAAGCAGTTTATGGGAACATGCGATTTCCCCTGCCCCTTGCTCCTTGACCCTGTGTCTAATCGATTTTATGTATCACCAACCCCGTTAGTAGCTTGGGGTAGAAGTACGTTGCTTTTTGCGGCATGCGCTCGCCGGCGGCTGCCACTTCCTTCACTTCTTCCACTTTCGTGGGATTCATGAAAAAGACGAGCTCGGCATTGCCGTCATGGACCAGTTTGTCGGCCACGGTGGCGTCCTTTATGTATTCGATGTTGAGGCCTAGCTTGTGCGTCTCCATCTTGATTCCCAGAAGCCTGTCAATGATGAGGTGGTGCAGAATCGAAACATCGAGCCGACGGTAAGCCGGTGATTTGCCGGGAAGCAACCCATCCATGTCCGACTCGTCCCGAAGCGTCAGGAGGTAGTAGCTGCGTTCGCCCTTGACCCGCATGCCGAACACGTGGGCATGGTCGGCGCGGTGAGCTAGGGTGTCCAAGATCGTGCGCAAATCCTTACCCTCGGATTTTCTGTCGAAATCGATGCGTTCGATGGCGAAATAGCGGCTAAGTTCGTCCTCAAAGCGCCGGGGGTGAAAACCGTCCAGGTTGAAGAGCGCCCGATGCGCCGGGAAAATGGTGAGCCCCGGGTCCTCAAGCCTAGCCAGGAACATGGAGACGTAATTATGGCCTTCCTCACTTGCTCCCGTGCCGGCAGCGGCAGCCTTGCGACGTTCGTTCCGATAATTCAATGCCGTATCGTAGCGGTGATGGCCGTCGGCGATGAAAAAAGGCTTGTCCGCCATCTCACTTACCAAGGTTTCGATGCTCCGTTTGTCGGTCAACCTCCAGATGCGGTGAATTACACCATCTTCACTCTTAACTTCCATCTCAGGTTTTGCGTTGATGCCCGCGAGTACGGATTGGATTATGCCCCGTGGGTCAGAGACGAGCGAAAATATCTGGCTGAAACTCGCTTTGCAGGCGCGTAAGAGGTTCAAACGATCGGTTTTGGGTCCGGAAAGAGTTGTCTCGTGGGGCTTTACGACTCCTGAGTCGTAGTCTTCAATCCTGACGAGACAGACAAAACCGCGCAGACGTTTGACCTTGGAGCCGGTTTTATACTCCATTTCATAGACATAAAAGGCCGGCTCCCGGTCCTGATGGAGGACATCTGTTTTGAACCATTCATCGAGAAGGGTTGACGCGCGAGAATAGCGGTTGTCGTCCTCAGTATCGCCGGGGCTCTCCAGTCCATATTCGAGCCGAATTACATTGTGCGGACTTTTTCTGTAAAGTTCCTGTTGGGCTGACGGCGAGATGATGTCGTAGGGTGGACAGACGAGATCGGCAAGATTGCCGACTCTTGCACGGTTATACACAATTCCCCTGAAGGGGATAATCTTCGCCATTGATTGCGTCCTTGCCCTTATCCTTATACAGACCAGAAATATATCTCAAAAGACCTCTTTTATAGCACAGCGCCTGTTTTATTGTCAATATATTTTCGAGGTCTCATAAGGTCAATAATGGCTTGACCCGCTTCTGATTTGTCAGTATAATATAATGAAATCAATCCTGTTCGAATGCAGGTCACCGCATAGACCATCGATTACAATCCACATCAAACAAGATAAGGCGCGAAGGATATATGCAAAAAACGGGGAAGAGGATGTTATGGCACAGGAACAGGGGATACCTGCACACGGCAGGCCCCCAGTTTCGGTTCATCCTTTTTCTAATTCTCTTGCTGATTTCCTATACTATTCTGCTCCGTGTGTTTCAGAAACTCGCCGAGATTGTGCAACTTCCCATCTTCCTGCCCATCTCGCTCATCGTACTTCTCATTTTCATCGGCATCGGTGGTATCCTCTATTCCCACACCTTTGTCGGGCCCATAATCCGCATTCGAAAAACGCTCGAGCATATGGCGGAGGGCGAAACATCCGTTTGTCTCCGTCTCCGGGATTCCGACGATCCAATGCTCAAGGATCTCGTAAACTCGATCCTGCTGGTGTGTGAAAACAGCCGGACCTCTCAATCACTGATACAGGATGCGTCGCGTGCACTTTTTAGCGAGATCACAGCCCTTCAGAACAGCATTCATCGCGGTGCAGATAAGGCGGAACTTCAGAAACACTTTGATGAGATACACAAAAAACATGGCCTCTTGGAACACGCTATCAAAGCATTCGGGAAACCGTAGGAGCGGCTATGGCGGAAAGTGGTTTTAAAGGAAAAAGCATGAAAATGGTTGCGGTGGATGTGGCAGAGGGCTTCATCACGGTAAACCCGCTTTTTCTCAAGAAATTTGACAAGGATATGATCAAGAACCTTTTTGAGAACTTGAACAAGACGCTTACAAGCATCCGGAACGACAAGCTCGATTTCGGGAATCAGACGGCTTTAAGAATGAGGAACATGAAGCTTCAACGCATGCACAATGCCATGATCATCATTAGGAATATCGCACGGGAGAAACGCATCCCACTATAGCCGCGATCATAAAAAAAAAGCGAGGCCGTGAGCATTCATTGCTTCGCATTCTTCCCCATGCCCCTCACAACAATTATCCGACTGCAATCGAAAACCGTTTTACGAAATCCTCCGTCGTCATTTTCGCCGTTGCGGCAAGTTTTTTAAGCGTTTCTCCCTCCAAATCTTCCTTCTCCAGCCTGATCATATAGCGTCGCGCCATGTGGTAATCGTCGGAATTGATGTCGATAGTGCGTATCCTTGTTTTACCCGTTTTGGGGTCCAGAAGGTCAGCGAACTTGATCGGCAGACACACTCCGTCTTTGAGCATAATCATGGCGCCGGAGCCGCCCGAGATGAGAAATTTCACGGCACTGTAACCGAGGTAGCGCGTATATTCCCGGTCATAGGAAATGGGCGGATGGCAGCGCAGTTCGTAGCCGATGTCCTTGGCAATGATGGTGGTTTTGAGGCCCACGGACTCGAGACCGGCCATCACCCGCTGCTTAAGCATGTCGCCCAATGGGATCTCCGCCAAGCGGATGTTTCCATGGTCGTCCCGGGGGACATCCTTGAGAAAGGTCAGTTCCTCGGGGTCGAACCGGGTTGCCACACCTTCGGCAATGACCGCGACTCCGTGGCTCCTGCCGTACGAAAGACGCTTGATGATCGCTCCTTCAAGGATTGCAATGACCTTGCTCAGCGATATTTTGTTCCCGAGTTCTTCGGGGATGAGCGTGAGGGTTGCGCCTGCGCCCATACCCATGCCGAGTGCCAAATGACCGGCAGAGCGGCCCATGGCGATCACGAAGTACCATCTACTCGCTGTACGTGCGTCCTCCATGAGGTTTTCAACGAGTTGTGTGCCGAGGGAGCGGGCGGTTTCAAAACCGAAGGTAGGGACGCCATGCGGGAGCGGCAGGTCATTGTCTATGGTTTTCGGTACGTGGCAGACCGCGATCCGGCCCTGCGCTTCCTGCTCGACCCGGGTGGACGTATAGGCGGTGTCGTCGCCACCTATGGTGACGAGGTACGTTACCCCAAGGCTTGTCAGCGCCTTGATCACATTCGCCATCTTCTCGGGGCTCTTGGTGGGATTGTCGCGGGAGGTCCCGATAATTGATCCGCCGCGGAGTTGAATGCGTGAAATTTCGCCGTTTCCCAGGTTAGTCGTATGGGTCGTGTCTCCTTTGGAGAGCCACTTGAATCCATCGTGAACCCCGATGACGCCGAGGCCCTGCTTGACCGCCTCGAAGGTTACTGCGCTGATCACTCCGTTGATTCCCGGCGCCGGCCCGCCGCCGACCACTACTGCAAGCTTGCCCCCCATAGCCGCCTCCTGATAGATTGAGACTTTCCTGATCGTGATGCCTGCGTGATGTTCACGCACGCGCAACTGTAGCAAATCAAGGCATACTTGTCAATACGAAAGGCCCGCATCCAGCGATTCCGCAACAACGTTAACAATCCGAATCAATACGGGATAATACCCTATATTTTCCCGTATCGCATATTCTAATACGCGTTTTTTGCTCGGTTTGGTAGAAAAGGGATTTGCTAAAGCGTCATTTTCCCCGGGAAGAGTCAATAGGCCCACAATGCCAAGTTAGCTGCCCTTAGTCCATAGGACACAGAACGGTATGATTGTATTCAGGTATGGCCACGGGCAAGAGGATTACGGAGACCGACCGGCGCATTGGCCATATATTTCACCGGCAATCATACGGCCAAAATGCTCTTTCGTATGGGCTGCGCGGAGTGCGGGCTTCAGGTTCAAATTGATGAACGCTTCAAACAAATTATAGGCCAGCATGGTCAACAGCCAACAGGCCTCGATGGCTGTCGGCGTGTGTTTGTAGACATGATCCGCATGCCAGGCATTGACGAGTTCATTGAACGCCTTGTTCTCGATATCCCATCGCTTGTGACTGGTTACTACAAAGGGTTCCGTCTCGAGACGCGCTTTCGGAACCGTAGTGGCCCATACCCAGTCAGATTCTCTCCATTCTTCCTGGCCGGTCATATGGCGGCGTACCGGTTTCGTTTCCCATGAGCGAACGATACGGACCGCTGTGCCGAGTTGCACCCAAGACGTAAACCCCTCGATATCCCAACAGAAGCGCGTGAGGCGGCCGTTCCGAAAGACAACGGGTTCTTCCTGTTTGAACAGTGCTATTGCATCCTGGAGCAAATCCCTCCGGTCATCCTTCAACACCGCAATCGCGTCTTTCCCCTGCGCGGAAACCAGTTTGAAAAACGGCGCCCGTGCGTACAGCCCGTCAGCGACAACCATATCAAATGCGCGGGGATACTCACGACACAACCGCTCAAAAAGCCGGCTGGCGGCAGCCACTTCATCCTCCCCCGGACGCTGCATCTCCAGGTCAAGGAGCAGGACAAAATCCCTGCATAAAAGAACCGCCATGACATGACGGTGATAAAACTGGATGAACGTTCCCGATGACGTCTCGACCTTCCGGTGGAGGCACCCGCAGCAGCATTGTTTGAAGCTTGCGCTTGACTCATGCCCGTCGAGGATCACGGCGAAACCACCATTCGGGAGAAGCGGCCGTAATGACTTATTTCGTTTGAGACGGCTGTAGACGTGTTTTATTGCCGACCTGAGTGCGGTGAGATCGATGCGGGCTACAACATTGCCAATCGTATCCGCGCTCGGCAACACCTCGTCATGCTCCTTTTTCCAGACGGAACACTTCTTCGTCTGCTCCACCGCATTGAAACTGCCCATCCGGGCCAGCATCATCGTCAGGACGCTGGCGACCACGGTGGGCGTCTTGATCCTGGGGCGGGCACGGCCATCACGCATGGTCTTTATGCGTTCCCGCAAGTCAAAGATCTTATCGGTGTAGCTCCACAGCCTGCGTAGAATACGCTACTCCTTGCCCTTCCGTGACGCGAGAATACGCTCAAGACTGGTTTCCGAGATGATGCTCATCTGCTCCCATAACTCCTGATACGCTTTTACCCCCCGAAATATCGCGTCCTCGCATTCATGGGGAATATGAATCATCTTTCGTTTTCCCTCGTGCCTCAAGGACACGCACCACGATTTGTGCTTTACTCCCTTGGTACATTTACAGTTTGGTTTACCGCAGGTTCGCGCCATCTCCACGAGGCCCCCGATGACAATCTCTTTGTCATGAATGAGCTGGGTAGCCTTGGACCGGGCACGACGCTCCTTTTCTGGAAGAGCGGAACGATTTTTCATATTCCCTCCTATCTGATATTCTATTAAATATCAGATTTGGGAAAAAGTCAAGCGTTATTTCGAATGCGAATCTGCTCTAAATTGGTTATGAGAGGGAACTACCGGTTTTCTAAAAGATTCTCAATAGGGAAATTATTTGTTGCGGAATTACTGGCCCGCATCGGAAGCTCGGAATATAACCATGCTTTCGCTCCTTCGCTATGGGAAATCGATATAATTCGGCCCGGGATAAAACATTTATCATCATGTTTTCTATGTTATACTGTAATCCCAAAATGATAATGTCCTATTCTACCAAAGTGAAAATGTCCTATTTCAAGTTACAATACCCTGACGTAATTGGAGGGTACTGTGACGGAAATGGACATGATCACCATGAGCAGGAGAGAAACAAAAAGACTGCACATTATCCACCAGGCACTGGATAAGAGGATTACCCAGAAAAAGGCTGCGGAGTTGGTAGGTTTGAGCAGCAGGCAGCTTCGGCGGATGATTAAACGAGTACGGGCGGAAGGAGACGAGGGCATCAGCCATCGATCTCGCGGCAAGGACTCGAGTCATTGTGTCCCCAAGAAAATTAAAGAGAAAGCACTTAAGCTGTTTAGGGAGAAGTACAGCGATTTCGGCCCGACCTTTGCCAGCGAGAAACTGCTTGATGTTCATAAAATCAAGCTAAGCGACGAAACCCTCCGCCTATGGCTGAATAAAGAAAACATCCCCTATGAAAAGCGCAAAGGGAGAAAGCACCGGGAGTGGCGCGAGAGAAAACATCATTTCGGTGAAATGGTCCAGATGGACGGCTCCCATCACGACTGGTTCGAAGGCCGGGGCCCTAAATGCGTGTTAATGGGATATATCGACGATGCAACAGGAACGGTGTATGGGCGTTTTTATGACTATGAGGGAACCATGCCAGCCATGGACAGCTTCAAGGGGTATATCAAGCGCTACGGCATGCCACAGAGCGTCTATTTGGACAAGCACACCACGTATAAATCCCCGGCCAAGCAGAGCATCGAGGATGAGTTGGAAGATATAAAGCCCATGAGCCAGTTCGAAAGGAGTCTTGCTGAACTCGAGGTGACGGTCATCCATGCTAACTCACCCCAAGCCAAAGGCAGAATAGAGAGACAGTTCCGAACGCTCCAGGATCGGCTGGTCAAAGAGATGAGGCTTGCCGGGGTTAAAAGCGTCGATCAGGCAAACGAATTCCTGATAATTTATCTCCCAAAACATAACATAAAATTCAAAGTAAAGGCGGTTTCGGAAGTTGATTTACACCGACCCGCGCTGTTCACGAGAGAGCTCAACAAGATCTTTTGCATTCGAGAAGAGCGTACGCTGCAGAATGATTTCACCATCGCTTACAACGGCAAACTCTATCAGATCAAAGACGCCGTAAAAACCCGGAAGGTCACGGTGGAAGAACGAATGGATGGATCTCTGCACATAACGCACAGGGGCCTGGATTTAAGCTACCGAGAGATCAAAACACGGCCAGCAAAAGAAAACCCAAAAAAGCCGGTAGTCATTCAGGAAAAGCAAGGACGTTATCAATCTCCAGATCACCCTTGGAAGAGACTCAGAAGAGCATCTGTACAGCTTCCCGCTGCTTCATAAAAAAGCGGACATTTTCACTTTGGTAAGGATAGGACATTTTCACTTTGGGTTGACAGTTTTCTATGGGTCTGCGACATGGATATAGGTGGGCTTGACAAAAAGGGCAAAAAGCCCTATAATCTGGTAGCTTAATTAACTACCAGATTATAGGAGGGCATATGCCGGAATCTTTGTCAGAGTTGGAGCGGAGACGAGACGGTCTTTATGAGAGAGTGAAAGCACTTGGTGATTTCAGACGGGGCAGCATCTCGGTCAATTACCGCAAATGCGGCAAGCCGAATTGCATATGCGCACAGGAGGGACATCCAGGCCACGGACCACGATATTTGTGGTCAACTACGATCAAGGGTAAGAGTTACACAAGAAACATCCCTCTTGGAGCCGAGATGAAAAAGTATGAAGAAGAGCTCGCGCGATATCAAACGTATGTGAAACTGTGCGATGAGATTCTTGAGGTGAGCGAGCAGATTTGCGATATGCGGCCTGTCGTTCCGCTTCGGGACGATACAGAACTGGTGGAACTCAAAAAAAAATTGCGGAAGAAGTTCAAAGGGAAGTACAAAACGAAATAGATCGTTTTGTTTCTCAATATTGGTGCGAGCGGGCCGACACCGGTGGTTTCGACCTGGAGTCCTTCGAGCTGAGCGTTCGCTCTGCGATGCATGGGATTGGCGGAAAGATGCTGGAGATGCTGATCAATGCCGATGGAGGCGGTTATCGCGGTAAGATTGTCCTATGTGAAAAAGGACATGTTTGCGAGTTCGAAGGGTACCGGACCAAAACCCTGTTGACCGTTCTTGCCCCCGTGCTCGTGAATCGCGCCTACTATTCCGATAAAGAGTGCAATACCGGCTTTTGCCCGAAGGATCAGGCTCTCGATATCGAAGGGACATCGTATACGCCCGGAGTGCGCCGGATGATGAGCAAGGTAGGCTCCTACCGCCCGTTCGATCCCGGTCATGAAGATCTATATGAACTGGCTGGAATCCGAGTGACCGCCAAGGACGTCGAACGAGTTTCCGAGCGGGTAGGACAACAGGTGGAGGAGTATCACGCCGCGCAAGGCGAATCCACCCTGTCTGACAATGTTGTCCCGATAAAGCCGGTTCCCCGGCTGTATGTCTGCATGGATGGAACCGGAGTGCCTGTGGTCAAAAAAGAAACCGCGGGCAGGCAGGGCAAGGGTGAAGACGGGCAGGCAAAAACACGAGAGGTCAAACTGGGGTGCGTTTTCACCCAGACGGCTGTGGACAAAGAGGGACGTCCGATCCGGGATGAAGCTTCCACCAGTTATACCGGAGCGATTGAGACGGCAGAAATTTTTGGATGGAGACTTTATAAAGAGGCAAAACGGCGCGGTTTAGACCGAGCCAGGGAAGTTGTAGTACTCGGAGACGGTGCGCCTTGGATATGGAACATCGCGGACGAGCATTTTCTCGGAGCTCGGCAAATCGTCGATCTGTACCATGCCCGCGAGCATTATGGGAATGTCGCCAAAAATTGCTTTGGACCACAAAAAGACAAGATGTACCAATGGATGGAAAAACGCCGCGTTGAGCTGGATGAGGGGAAGGTGGAAGACGTTATCATCGCCATCAAACAACTCTCGACCCTGTCTAGCTCTCACAAAGACATTTGCTCTCGAGAGATGGGGTATTTTGAAAAAAACAAAGAACGCATGCAGTACGCTGAATTCAGAAGGCTAGGTTTTTTTGTCGGATCCGGTGTGCTTGAGGCTGGATGCCGTTCGGTAATAGGACAGCGGTTGAAGCAATCAGGAATGCATTGGACGGTCGAAGGAGCAAATAAGATAATTGCCCTTCGATGCAGCATAATGAGCAACCGGTGGGAGGATTTTTGGGAACAGCGTGCGTGCGCTTGACGGATTTACCGATAAATTTGTCGCACACCCGTTTTCTATGTTATACTTGTCAAAATGGACGAAATCCTGTACTATTGGAAACGGAGCAACGATCAAAACCGGCGAGAGTAACCCCATCCTGAAGAAGAATTCGAGAAAATGGAAATCAAATCGTTATGGTCCCTGGCGGTAGAGGGGCCGATAAATGCCGGATTCCCGCAAAGAAGACCAGCCTTGAATTGCACGGGCCAGCCAGAAGTAAGAGCTGTTTTCTTTATAGTGGCTTGATCGAGGTTAGTGAACGTAAGGCAAGGATGGAAACTTAGCGGTATCTGCCGTGCGAGTTCGATGCGTCTGCATATAATGGAATCTGGATGGCATGGCTTGGCCGCACATAAATGAGCCGTTACGACCGTTATCATGGCGATAGACAAGACTATATTCGGCCTTCGCTTCGGAGCGAACGATGAACTCTTTCCCCTTCAGGAGGATCTCAGGGTTTTTCTCGAAAGCCCGAAAGAGGAAAACGGTAAGGCGCTGCATAGCGAAGATCTGACGACGTATAATGAGATGCTGGAAAGCATCAAAGCGTACAGTTACTACCATGCGCGCGGCACTGCTTCGGCAAATCTCCAGCGGAAGGTGTTCATCGGCGTCCTGGAACATGTCTCTTTTTTCAACCCGGCGTTCATGTCGGTGATCGAACAGTACAAGTATCACCTCCACGCGCTTAAAGCGCTCGATTTTAAGAAGCCGAAAGGGTTCATTAAATCCGCCGAAGAAGAGATCTGCAGGCTCAATCCGAAAAAAAAAGATGAAGCGGCAAGACTGACAAGACTGCGGGGGATGGTTGATGAACGGAAGAGCACGCTTAAGACGCTCGAGAAGCGCTGGGAGGAATTGGCAAACGAGCTTAATCACATCGCACGCTATGTCAGGGAAAATCTGGTCAAGATCGAAAGGCTCTGCGGGGCATCGGTCGGCATACTCGCGGACCCTCAAACGGCCTTACACGAGAAAAGCCGCATAATCGATGAAATAAAGGTTCACTTCAAGGAGTATCTCAAGGATTCCCTGCACCGGGGCCAGCTCAGCAAACAGGACCTCGGAGACGTAAAAAGGGCGGTCGACACCCTCTCCCGCGAAATATCGGACTTCGTCAGGGAAGATTTGAACGCGATGGCCGGGTTGTACGAATCCATCTACAGCCAGACGCGTAAGTCTGTCCATGATCTCGATACATTAACGATGAAGACCGAGGATAATGAGGATAAAAGCATTGAGTATTACCGCAAACACTTCATGCAAATCGAGGGAGCGCTTGTATCGGCCATTTCAGAGTGTCGCTTCGAGTTCAAAATAAAGGAATCTCACAGCGAAACCGCGTACCGGGATATCCTTGACGAAAAAAGAAAAGAAATGCTCGACCGCGTCCTAGAGTTGCTGCTCAAAGAGCGCAGGTCGACCTGGGATGATCGAAGATATGCCGGAGATCGAAGAAGATCCAGAGACCCCTCTTATCGGGGGCCCGAGCGGAGAGGTGGACAAGACAGAAGAGCTGGAAAAAGACGAGTTGGACAGTAGACGGACAGCTTCAACGTTTTCCACTGTCTTCCTGATCCCTTTTTATCCATTCGAAGGATTTTTATTTTCGTACGCATCACCATTCCCGCTGATAAGATAAAAACGGCAGCGGGGAAGCTGTTATGGCTATGTTGCTTTATATTCGCAATGTGGTGCGGTCCTTATCATGAGGAGAATATGCTTTCGATTTCCGGCCGGGCTGCCTTCAGTTTTTCCCCGGCCGCACTTATCTCTTCCTCGGCAATCGAAAGCTGCTGAAGAACGGCATCAATATCGGTGGTCCACTGGCCGTCATCTTCAACACGTGTTTTGAGCACCTCGGTCATTGCTTCCGCGAGGGCGACGATTCCCACTTGCTTGTGAGCGGTGTTTGCGAAAGATGGCCGGTGATGGTATTTAATGGGAGCCATGAGCTCGGTGGGCATGCCGAGCGCTTCCACAAGCCAGGCACCTGCGACCGTATGCGTGCAACCGAAAGTCTCGCGTTCTTGTTCGAACATGCTGTCCCCGGTTTCGATCTGCACAAACCCCTTTTGGTCCATTCCATAGAACACGATTCTGCCCATGTCGTGAAGGAGCCCGGCAAGGAAGCATTCGCTGGGGAGCGTCATGGGGACATACTCCGCCAGAAGCGAGGAGAGGTAAGCCACTTCATAGCTGTGGATCCAGAGGTTCTCAGCCGTTGAGGAACCGCGCGTGGGGAAAGCGTTGAGCACGGTCATGCCGAGGGCCAGCGACTTGATCCTCTCGAAACCCAGGAACATGATTGCCTGGTAGATGTTCTTGATTAGTCCGGAGTGTCCCAGAAACACGGAGTTTGCGATGCGAAGGACACGCTCGGCAAGGGCGGGATCGATGGCGATGAGATTATATACTTCAGCCGGCGTGGCCTTCGGGTCATTGCAGGTGTGTACGATTTTCCCCAGCAGCATGGGGAGCGTGGAAAGATCGTGCAGTGCGCTGATATAACGTCTGACATCGTTTTCGTTCATAAGGGGATTATAGCATTCCCAACGCGGGAGTAAAAGACGGCAATCGCCGGGTAACCATCAATAAGCCGAGGATTCTGCCGATAGTTTGAAGAATGCCATCGAAGTTCCTTCGAAAGGGAGGACTGCTCTCCTGCACGAACTCATGACGACAGAATAAGAGAGTGTCCGCGGGAGGACAGTTTGTTCGGATGGTCCGGGATACACAGCATGATCGGGATGAGGGCTGGGATAGTTTAACCACCGTTATCTCAACTGACGCAAACGAACTGCACCCCCTGATCCATCCGCGTATGCCGGTCATCCTCCCCGGGTATGCCTTCGCTATTTCGTGCAACAAAAGCAAGGCAAAATTCGATTGACACCTCGCCGGCAACACGCTATTATTTCACATTCCACGGCCTGTGGGCCAGCCTCTTCGGAATCATTCCACGCACGATTACAAGGAGATAAACATGCATAAGTATTCGATCGATGAAATCATGGAAATGGCGATTCAGACGGAGATTCTCGGTTATCAGTTCTACACCGGGATGGCGGAGAAATTCAAGAAAGACGATGGGCTGGTCAAGCTCTTCAGCACGCTTGCGACCAAGGAAAAGACGCATGAGAAGACCTTCAAGGGTCTGAAGGAGTCGGTGGCAAAAACCGGCATCGAGCCGGTGCAGTGGGAAGAGGTCAGCAACTACATGCGGGCCTTCGTGGAATCCGAATTTTTTCTTGGCAGGGCCAAAGCCCTCCCGTCCATGGATCACATCAAGACCGTGCAGGACGCCGTGAAATTCGCGATTGGGTTCGAGAAGGAGACGCTGCTTTACTTCATGGAGCTGAAGGCTATCGTAAAAGAGAAGGGGGCGGTCGAGGAAGTCATCAACGAGGAAAAAAGCCATATCACATGGCTAGATACATTCAAGAGAGGCTTGGCCAAGTAAGCGAAGAAGCCCCGTAAATGGGGAATAATAGAGAATGCACGGTGCATGATTCATGTTGAACGTAGGCAAGCCCGCATCGTGCATCGCTTTTCCATCCGTTCATTCCGAAAGCATTTCTCCCACCGTCACGAGCGTAAATCCTTTCTCGCGCAAACCTTTTATGATCGCCGGCAGGGACTCTGCCGTGTGTACGCCTCTTTTATTTATATGAAAGACGATGATACTACCTCCTTTTGCCTCCCGAAGCACGCTGCGCACGATCCGTTCCGTTGAAAGGCCCGGATCCGGATCTCCTGATGCGATGTCATATTGTATCGTCACAAGCCCCGCCTCTTTTGCAAGTTTTGCCACTCGTTCATCCACCTCGCCGTAAGGCGGCCGGAAATATCGGGGCGTCTTGCCTGTAACTTTCTTAATGATCGCCTGCGTCCTCTTCATTTCCCGGAGTACCCGGGCGTCGTCTTTTTCAAGCAGGTGGGGGTGCCAGTAGCTGTGGGCTGCGATCTCGAACTCCTTTTGGTCAGCCAGGAACTTTGCTTTTTCCGGATTTTTCTCCACCCACCGACCGCTCAGGAAGAGCGTAGCAGGAACCTTCTCGCGTAGCAGGACTTCGACAACCTGTTCGTCATATTCATCATGCAGGCTCGTCGGACAGGCATCGAATGTGAGAGCAATCCGCTTGTCCCTCTTGCCGTGTTCGATGATAAGACTTTCCCGTGCGGCATGGGGTGGGGACATAAATCCCAAAAGAAAAATGACTATGCCGATGAGAAAAACAGGGATGCCCAAGCGATTACCGGATTTTGCTGCGTTTAATGGGCGAATCATAGTGTCATGTCCTCGAATCAGAATTTTTTGAGGTCTCAATTGCGTTTGTCGCCGCTAAACCCGGATGGGAAGGATGACGACCGGAATTCCCTGGTTATAGAATCTTCGCTGTACGGCGAAAATCGTATAGTTGTGGAACAGACCGGACAGGACGTTGGTCCTGGGGAATACGAGCTGGCCACCGAAGAGGATGGCATTCGGGAAGCGTTCAAGAATCTGCGGGGTGAGGCTGGCGATTTCGTCGACAACGTCATTGCCGAACGAGGCATAGGAGGCGGAATAATATCCGTGGCACCGCATATAGTGCACGTAGCGTTCCAGCTCTTTTTTTACGCTGTTTTTCATATGGGACATTTCTTCCGCACCCTTGAAATTTCCGGCATCCACAACGCCGACCTGGATGAAAACGAAATTTTTAAAGGTCCCTCCAAAGAGGCGTATGATGCTGAAGAGCGTATGAAGCCCCAGCCCGTTGAAGCCGTTCACGAGCAGGATCGCGGTCTTATCCTGGGGGTCGTACTTTACGTTCTGTTCCTTTTCTGTATCGCCGGGCAGCAATGGGCAGGTGGCTTCCGCCACCGTCACCAGTTCATCGAGGCGCTTGAGGACGTGGAATGTGTTCTGATAGTGGCGCCGCGTAAGCAGCGCGATACCGATCAACGATCCGGTAAGGATCAGCGTGATCCATCCTCCTTCATCGAACTTGATAATGGTCACCGTGATGAGGATAAAGAAGGTAAGAGTCATGCCTACCCCGTTGATGAACAGCTTCTTCTCCCAGTGGTCTTCCTGTCCCCGCACCTTCCACCAATGGCGCACCATACCGAACTGGGACAGGAAAAATGTGATGAACACGTTGATGCTGTAGAGGACGACGAGATAGGTGACGGAACCGCCCGTAAGGATCATGGTTGCGAGCGCCGCGCCGCCCATCATCAAGATGCCTTTCTGAGTCACCAGACGGTCGCTCAGCATGGCGAATTTGGCCGGGAACCAGCGATCGAGCGCCATATTCGCCAGAACCCGCGGCCCGTCAAGGAAACCCGTCTGGGCTGCGATGAACAGGAGCGCCGCCTCGGACAAGAGCGCAATAAGAACAAACACGGTCCCTGACTGCCCCCAGTTTTTGGTCATGGTCTCGAACAGCACCGCATTCAGTGTCTTTCCGGACTGGGGAACGACGCGATAGAGCAGGTAGGCCAGCATCAGCCCCATGACAACCAGAGCAAGTGATATGGCCATGTAGTGCATGGTGCGTTTACCGGTTTGTACCTTGGGTTCACGGAGAATCGGGAGACCGTTGCTGACTGCCTCGATACCCGTGTACGTGCCGGCACCCATGCTGTAGGCGCGCAGAATGAGCAGAGCCATGCCGGCAAAACCAAGTTCGGCCTGCGTCTGCATCACATCAGCCCTCGTTGCTGCGGCCACAGCGCCGAAGCTTCCGAGGTTCGCGAAAATCGCATAGCCGATGATGAATGCGTGGGTTATTACGAAGGTGAGAAATATGGGTACAAGGGGAAGAACGGATTCCTTGACCCCGCGCATATTCATGACCGTGAGGAGCAGGACGCCAGCGAGAGCAAAAAGAAGCTTGTAGTGGAGCCAGGACACCGGGAGAAAACTGAACAGGGCGTCGGCGCCACTGGCCACGGATATCGTTATCGTGAGAACGTAATCGATGAGCAGCGCCGATCCGGAAACCATGCCGGCTGTAGGAGAGAGCAGTTTGCTCGCCACGAGATAACCGCCGCCTCCGGACGGGAAGAGCTCGATGATCTGGGAGTAGCTCGTCGAGATGATGAACACCGTAAGCCCCGACATGAGAGCGACAAAGACACTGAGGTAGACATGACCATGGAAAGCGTTAAATGCTTCTTCGGGGCCGTAGCACGATGATGACAGACCGTCGGCACCCAGCCCCACCCAAGCGAAAAAGGCAATGAGCGAAAGCTTGTGAAACAGCGACTTGTCCTCGATATTATGCTTTCCGCCGATGACAAGGGTTTTTAAACGTTCCGACAGGGAAGGTTTCAGTGGCTGGTCCATGGAATAATAATCCGTCCTTTTCAACGCCGCGACTCACGCGGTATCTTATATGCAATGCAGGCAGTTGCAATTATAAAGCAAGGTTAATACCATTACAAGGTTAAGATTAGTCGGTGATGAAAGCATTGATTCTCTTCACGGAGGTTTACGCGCCCTTCCCCGGATAGCCTGCAGAAATAACGAATTGTTGATGTTTTTTTACGCACGTGCTCAGGGAATGTGCAGATTTGAGCTTAACCATCGACCCATCACAGAGAGTCGTATTTTAGCCGGTAGCCGATTCCCGGTTCGTTCATCAAAAATCGGGGCCTTGCCGGGTCCGCCTCCAGTTTGTGTCTGAGTTGGGTCATATACACGCGCAGGTACTGAACTTCATTGACATGTGCGGGCCCCCATACCTCCTTCAAAAGTTGATTATGGGTAATCACCTTGCCGGCATGGCGAACCATGACCATGAGTAGCTTGTATTCAATCGGGGTGAGGTGAACTTCCTGTTCCCCGACGAACACCTGTCGTTTGGCCAGATCTACGCGCAGGTTATCGAGGATGAAAACCGGTTCCTGCTGGTCCGTATCGGGTCGCGACATGTGCCTGAGGGCCACACGGATGCGCGCGAGGAGTTCTCCGGCGTTGAACGGCTTGGTAAGATAATCGTCGGCGCCGGCGTCAAGGGCGTGGATCTTGTCTTGCTCCTGCTCCCGCGCGGAGATGACGATGATCGGGGTCTGCGTCCATTCGCGCAGGCGCTTTGTAACGTCGATGCCGTCGAGATCGGGCAGACCCAGATCGAGCAGCACCACGTCGGGATTTCTCGTGGCAGCCTGCGTCAAGCCGTCGCTGCCCGTCTCCGACTCGATCAGGCGGTAGCCCTGGCTTCGGAGCGTTATCCGCAGAAACCGCCGCATCTGCGGCTCATCCTCGATGAGTAATATGAGTTCCTTCTCTTCAGTCATAGCATGTTGAAAATTTATTCAAGCCGTTGAAACTATTTAAACGGTTGAACCGGCTTGTACTGTTTGTACTGTTAGTTTCACTCCTCTTCGATTTTCGGCGCTGGAGGAAGGCCCGCTGCCGACAGGGTGAACCGGAACACCGCGCCGCCGCCTGCGCGGTTCTCCGCCCATATTTTACCACCGTGCGCATTGATGATAGTGCGGCAAATGGCGAGTCCCAGTCCGACGCCGCCACCCGTAGTGCGGCCCCGAACGAATTTGTCGAAGATGTGTTCCTCTTCACCCGGGGGAATTCCAGGCCCTCGGTCCGCAAGTTCGACAGTCACTGTATAAAAGGTTTCGGTGGCCGAAAGCTCGAGCGGCGTCCCCGGGGGAGAATATTTTATGGCATTGTCGAACAGGTTCATGAAAACCTGCTCAAGGAGCAGGCTGTCAAAGGGGATGAGAGGCAGGTTGCCCTGGAGTTTGACTGTTACGGGATGATTATTCAGGCGTTCTCCGAGACGGTTCAGCACCGCGCCCACGATCTCCTCAAGAGGCTGCCACTCCTTGTTTAATTTGATCGTGCCCGATTCGAGGCGGGTCATGTCGAGAACGTTCTTAATGATCCGGTTCAGATGCTCCGCCTCCTCCTGAATGGTCTGTAGTAATTCCGAGCGTGCGATTCTGTCGAAGGCGATATCCTTCTGCAGCAGAGTCGTCGCGGCGCCGGTGATCGCCGAAAGGGGCGTCCGCAGGTCGTGCGATATAGAACTTAGCAGCGTATTGCGGAGACTCTCCGTTTCTGCCTTCAAGAGGGCTCGTTGCGCCGCCTCGCCCAGGAAGGAGCGTTCGACCGCAATGGCCGTCTGGTTCGCGAAGGCCTCGAGATAGTGGAACTGTTCGGGTTCGAAACCATCGCTCGCGTTTTTCGGCAGAATGCCGACCACGCCTATTGCACCGGACGACGCGACGAGGGGTAGATACAACGCTTTCGCACCGGGGAGTGTGTCCGTGCCAACCCCTGCTGACTGACGATGTTCGTATACCCACTGGGCTACGCTGATTTCCTGCTGGTCCGGCGTAAACGAAGAAGCGCCGTTGACTGCTGGCGCCAGATGGTTCTGACTGTCGGGAATAAGGATAGTGACCTGGCTGTCGAATACCTCGCTGATGTGTTTTATGGAGATTTCGGAGAGCCGGCCGGTACCCCGCTCCCGGACCAAGTCGCGGCTCAGTTTGTAGAGTGCTGCGGTTCTGCGCTCGCGTAACCGCGCGGCTTCCGCTTGCTGTCTGACCCGGATTGTCAGCCGGCTGATGACCACGGAGACGATGAACATTACGAGGAACGTCAGGAAAAACCGGACATCGCTGACGGCGAAGGTATAGTAAGGCGGCACGAAGAAAAAATCGAACGCAGCGATGCTGAGGATGGCGGCGAAGAGGGACGGCCACTTGCTTGTACGGCTCGAGGTGATCACGACGCCGAGAAGATACAGCATCGCGATGTCAAGCCGCTCGAAATAAGGGAACATGAGTTTGGCAAATCCTGTACAGGCCCCCACCACAAGAAGGCTCCAGACCCATTCCCGTTTGCGCCAGATGCGGGGACGGTCCTTCTGCGCCGGATGCTGGTGCGGTTCAGCGACATCGCCGGAAATCACATAGACATCGAGATCGCCGCTTCCCCTCACGATCTCGTCAAGTGGAGACCCGAACAGCTTGTCTTTCCAGCGGGGGTGCGTCGGTTTTCCGATGATAATCTTGCTCACATTCCGGCTGCGCGCATACGTAAGGATCTCCTCGCTCATTCGCTGGCCGGAGAGCGTCACGGTCTCCGCGCCGAGGCTTTCCGCGAGCCGCATATGGTCGGCAAGTTGCCTGAGGTCCTGCTCCGAAGGCCGTACCTGCGAAGGGGCCTCGACGTGCACGGCGATCCATTCCGTACGAAGCACCGCGGCGAGCCGACGGGCGGCGTGGATCAGCCGGATAGAACGGGGGTTCGCGCCGATACAGACCATGATCCTTTCGCCTGCAGGCCATATATTGGTGATTCCCTTGTCCTGCCGGTAGACCTGCATCTGTTCATCCACGCGGTCTGCGGTCCGTCGGAGGGCAAGTTCCCGGAGGGCGATCAGGTTTCCCTTTCGGAAGAAGTTTTTGATTGCCGCCGCGGCCTGCTCCGCCATGTAAACTTTACCTTCCTTCATGCGCTGGAGCAAATCGTCGGGCGGCAGATCGATTAGTTCGATTTCATCAGCGCGGTCGAGCAGGAAATCGGGGACCGTTTCGCGTACGGTGATTCCTGTGATCTGGGCGATTACGTCGTTCAGGCCTTCGAGGTGCTGCACGTTCATTGTGGTGTAGATGGAGATGCCGGCGCCGAGCAGCTCATAGATATCCTGCCAGCGTTTCTTGTGGCGTGAGCCCGGAGCATTGGTATGGGCGAGTTCATCAACGAGAAGAAGGGTGGGTTTGCGGCGGAGGGCAGCGTCGATATCGAATTCCTTAAGAGCGGTGCCGCGATATTCGACGTTCCGGCGGGGCAGAATCTCCAGCCCTTCGAGGAGCGCTTCTGTCTCCCTGCGGCTGTGAGTCTCGGCAAGACCGACGACGACATCGATCCCCTCGGAACGCTTCTGCCGCGCGGCTTCTAGCATGGCATAGGTCTTGCCGACACCGGGTGCTGCGCCGAAAAATATCTTCAACTGCCCTTCGCGCTTCCGCTCTTCCTCTTCGCGGGTGCGCTGGAGAAGCTGGTCAGGATCAGGTCTACGTTCTTCCATAATTTTAGTAAGTTCTCAAGACTGTACTGAGATAGCCCTTATCAATTTATATTCTCCCATATTTTCCGCATTCTGTGCAAATTATTTATTATAAACGAACCGGTATAAAATTGCCGCAAAAATGAGCTGGAAATCACGAAAGTCGGGAAATAGTCGAACAGAGGGGGGATTTGCCTACTTTAACGGCCGGGTGGACAGGATAGATTATTTTCCGCCAGGCAAGAGACAGGAGGTGTGGATGGTTCTCCTATTTGCAGCTGTTTTCCGATGATATTATTAAACTTGCGACATCGCCTTTTTCTGCGATGTCGCCGGCTTTCAACTCCCCTTCGATCACTTCACCTTTGATATAATCTTCTCCGACATAGGAAAGCACCCTGATTTTTCCGACTTCCACGAGTTCATGGGACTTAT
>CAWGYL010000015.1:0-14637 GCA_963826885.1 Nitrospirota bacterium
TATTGTTACATAACTACAGCCGATATGTTATACTGGGAGGCATGAATACATCCCAATTGGACCCCCATAAGGCTTCAAAAGAGAAGCTATTAGTCCTGGCCGAAAAAGTGCCGGGAGCCTGGATCGGCATAAAGATAGCCACTTTGCTTCTGGTACTGGAAGGACAGCGTCCCGGGTGGATTTCTGAAGTCCTGGGTCAGACTCGGATGAACGTAAACCGCTGGACACGGGCGGTGAATAAAGACGGGGTCGAAGCCCTGATCCCGAAAAAGCAGCCGGGACGCCCAGCCCGGATGACGCCGAAAATCGAGGCCCAGTTGGAACTCCATCTGGAAGAATCACCTCAGAAGTTCGGCTTGAACCGGGTCCGCTGGGACGGTCCAACGCTGGCAATCCATTTACAACGACAGTTTGGAATAAAACTGAAAGTTCGTCAGGCACAGTACTGGATGCATCGACTCGGGTACCGATTGAAGCGAGCCGGTCATGTTTATCTTCAGGCAAAAGCCGAGGACGCGAAGAAATTCGCCAAAGGCCTAAAAAAAACTCAAAACGCTGGGGCCTAAGGAAACCGTTGTTTTTCAGGATGAAAGTGGCTTTACTCTGCATCCCCGACTTGGTCGCGGCTGGGCGCTCATCGGGAAAAGGCTGAGGGTTCCGACTACAAGCCAGCACCAGAAACGATTGAATATTTCCGGCTGGGTGGCGCCTCTTCTGGGCCGCGCCGGAGTCATTCAGACGGAACGTGGAAACCGGGAAGGCTTCCTCAAGGTGTTGCAGCACCTTTATCGCAAGCTTCGCGGTTATACGATTTGGTTGTATGTTGATCGCGCCCGTTGGCATAAGGGTGATCCAATCCGTGAGTTTCTAAAAACACATAAACGGCTCCGGCTTGTGTACTTGCCGCCTTATCAGCCTGCCTTGAATATGCAGGAGAGGATATGGCGTCAAATCCGGTATGAGTCAACCACTAATAGGTGGTTCGATAATCTTGACTCAATCTGGGTTACGGTCCAAAGAACGCTTGATTCTTGGTCAAAACACAAAATCAGACGACTTTGTAACATGACTTAGTGCGTTTGTATTAGCTTTCGCGGGATTAACCTTTGGTTCAGGCACAGATCATCGGACTAAGAAAGGGTCCTTTATTTTCGTAGTGATAACAGAGCCATCCAAGCCGGTCGTGGGATCAAATATGGTGATGCTCACCATCAGGGATGCCAGTTCCGGAGCGGCTGTAGAAGGTGCCACGGTTAATGTTGTGCCATGGATGTCAATGCATGGTCATGGTTCTCCGAAAAGAACCCAAGTTAAGGACAAAGGAAACGGGGTATATGAAGTAGATGACTTATACTACTCGATGGAAGGGCCTTGGGATTTGCTGATCACGATCCAGAAGGGCAACATCGAGGATGCTGGAAGTGTTGCAATTGATATAAAATAGTTAAGGAACCGGGGAAACGTTGAGGGTGTAGCTCACGCAGTGTATGCTAGTAGATGCCAAAATACTACTTGAAATTTATTGCGATTCTCGCTGAATCCATCCTGTTTTTGTTAAAGTTTCCATAAAGACGACGGCACTGGGTTCGATCCAGCTTATGTAGAAAAGATGTTTTTGCCTTTTCTGCGTCTCCATACCGAAAAAGAGTTTGAGGGAATGGGAATCGGGCTCGCTATTGTCGAACGAATCATCCGCCGGCACGGCGGCAGGATTTGGGCGGAGGGTGAACTCGGGAAAGGAGCGACGATCTATTTCACGCTGGGATAGATGGCAAATACTAAGGGATGAAGCAGTAAAAAATAATCTAATCATTACCACTAGTATATTTTAATCTTGTCATATTGCTGACATTTCAGATAAGCAGGTGTATTTGATGAAGAAATGACCGTGAAATCAAATCTCGCTCTGCTTCAGCTATGCCCCTGTCAACTTTTTATTATTTCACTCTATAATAAGCAATATTCCCCCCTTAGATGGAGGAACAACTCATGGTAATGAGCAGAACCAAATTAGTTTCAGCATTTATGGGCTTAATAATTTCGTTTTTTCTAGCCAATCGAGCTTCTGCTGAAAACATAACCATCATCAAGGAATACACCTACACAGCAAGCAATATCGACAGCAAAGTGTCTAGCCGAGCCATTTCACTTGAACAGGCTAAAAGGGCTTTGTTGGAACAGCTTGGGACTTACCTTATGAGTGAAACCGAAGTTAAGAATTTTCAGATGACCAAAGACCAAATAACGACGCTTACGGCAGGAATCGTGAGTGCAGAGGTTATTGATGAGAAATGGGAGAGGAGGACCTACTACCTTAAAGCAAAGATTACAGCAGACCCGAAAGAAGTGGCTTCGTTCGTTGATGCATTAAGAAATGATCTGCAAAAAAGCAAAGAACTTGAGGATTCAAGGAAAATGGCTGACGAAGCGATGAGGGAAATTGAAAGGCTCGATAAAGAATTGGAACTCGTCAAAGGAGATACTAAAAAACAGGTTGATTATACAAATGCGATAAAAAATTTAAGTGCAGCTGATTGGTTTGATAAAGGCTTTGCATTTTATGAGTCAAATAACTTCAAGAGTGCGACTGACATATATACTCATGCAATAGAGCTAAATCCGCAATTTGCATTGGCATATTATGGTCGCGGTAATGCATATACTAGATTAGGAAACCATCAGCTGGCTATCGATGACTACAACAAAGTCCTAGAACTAATTCCGAACAACGAGAATGCATATAATAATCGAGGATTTAATTATGTCGCTTTGGGAAGCCTTCGGCAGTCTATCAATGATTACAACAAAGCTATAGAACTGAATCCATCCTATGCGATGGCATACTTTAATCGAGGGTTTGCTTATAAGACTTTAGGAAATCTCCAGCAGGCTATCAATGATTACAACAAAGCTATAAAATTAAGTCCGAATTATGCAGAGGCATACTCAAATCGAGGAGTTGCCTATGACGCCTTAGGAAACTATCAGCAGGCTGTCGATGATTACAACAAAGCTATAAAACTAAACCCGAATGATGCGGAGGCATACTATAATCGAGGCGGTGCTTATTACGATTTGGGCGACCACCAGCGCGCTATTGATGATTACAACACAGCTATAAAACTAAATCCGAAAATGTCGCAGGCATATAATAATCGAGGGAGTGCTTTTGAGGATTTAGGCGACTATCAGCAGGCTATCGATGATTACAACAAAGCTATAGAATTAAATCCGAGTGATGCAGAGGCATATATTAATCGAGGAAGTGCTTTTGAGGATTTAGACGACCATCAGCAGGCTATCGATGATTACAGTAAAGCTATAGAACTAAATCCGAATGATGCAGAGGCATACGTTTATCGAGCGTCGGCTTATGCCTCACAAGGAAACAATTATATGATGGTCCAAAATCTTAAGATTGCTGCGAAATTAGGAAATAAAAAAGCCCAAACCATTTTAACTTCAAAGGGAATTGAATGGTAATAAAACCAGATAGCGATGACTTGTACGGGCATTTATTCGAGGATATGGTGTTTAATAGGCAACAGGTAGAATTTATTGAGAGAGCCTGATAATGTACAAGGGCTACGTAATGAGAACTGTAACCCTTTAATTATTAATTGGTAGCTGGGACCGGATTTGAACCCATGACCTGCGGGTTATGAGGTAAAATATTATTCGAAATAACTCCCATATAATCGATATATTATTGAGCATGATGATGACCTCGCCAACATTTTACACCAGTTAAGACCATTCTGAGCCTTGATGAGTGATAAACCAGACCGCATGATTTTCTGATTCAATTAGCGAACCCGCTTTCCCATAAAAAACATATTATTTTTTCCCCTTGCCCATTTTTGATATTCCAGACGACCCAGCTCATAACAAGAAATACGTTACGAAGGATGTATATGGCGACTGGCAAGCTAGGTATATAATGATTGATAATTTAGTGTTGCAGGTGTTTCTCTCTAAAAACTATCATCAATGGAAGTTATAAGGAGGGATATATGAGAGTGCAAAATATACCACATTTAGACGGTAGCCAGCAGGCGAATCGGACCGCGAATCTTAAATCATAAGTGGTTCAGGTGATTCAAGAGTTTCAGAGACAGACACTCAAGATCTTTGTCGGGACGCACTTCAACGACGAGCTGCCCGCTAGCGAGGGCGCCGAACATCTGTTGCTCGCGTCTGACAACTATGCTCGTGCGAGCGTGAATTCGCTGCCTGTGAATAGGCCCAATGCCCATCCCCACTGGCTCAATTTCGTACTCGGTCAGGCTGCATCCTTTGAGGTCCGATTTTAATTGGTATTATTAAGTCCATCAGGCTTGAGTTGTGTTGCGGATGCATCGTAGTCTCCACGTTTTGCTCTTTATGAGAATGTCGTCGTCCAAACAAATGGTATACCGGTGATACTATTTCATATCAGCCATTAATACCACTATTTGAGTATATCAAAAAAAACCCCTGAAAAACACCTACCCGTCTTCTGTTCAGTGGCTGCCAAGACATTATTGGACGTTATTAACATTGAGAAATCGCTGACCCGCAAAGTTTCTGCTTGCATTATATATAAAAACTTATATAAATAAGACATGTTATAAAACCCCTGAACTTTATAGGATCAAGCCTCGACATCGCTAAAATTTCCCGTACGGTTCTCATGAGTCGTTGGGCTTTGGATAATATTCCGTTCAGTGCAAACTTGAGCCGAACGATTGGAAACCTATGCCCAGCAAGTATAGGGCACGGCGTCAAGGCAATCCGCATCCACGTCCTCGGGGAATGGCGCATCAGCTTGTGACAAATTTGAAGTAGATAATTCCAATTCCCGAGAATAAGCATAAGGAGTGGACAAATGTCAAATTTTACGATTAAGTGTGAAGCAGTGAAAATTAGTACTGAATCTGGAATATGCCCGGGCTCCGCTAAATGCCGGGCAGGAGAAACTTATATTCTGTCAGCAAGAACGCCGGAACCCGCGGGGATGTGTGGTCGTGCATTTGCAGCCATTCATCCAATGGCATTTGCAATGCGATGGTCAGAAAAGATGGATTGGGAAAAACTTGATTACGTGGACGTCACCTGTCCCGATGGTTTTGTCACCTATAGGCTTTCAAGAGTAAAGAAATGAATATGTAGCCATCTACTGTAGTTGTTGAAGTTTTCTTTCTCTGAAGCACTTGAATTATTAACCTGTATTCGTTAACATTATACTCATAAAACACTCATGCACAACACTCATGCGATATCATTGACATCATCCTGATTCAGGCCTATATTCGACTAAAGGGTTCAGCTCTTTTTTGTCCGCTAACAAAACATCAGCTTTGTGTGTAATCAAAGCCGTTGCGGTTCAATCAAGAGCCCATTGGAGACTATCCGATGTCTGGCTCCTCCAAAAATGCATTGCTGAAGAAGGCGCTCTGGCTTCAATGCATCAACAACACACAGGTGGGGTTGTCTTATCTTCGGCGGACTTTTTAGCCCAGGGATGCATAAAATATACTTATGCTCGAAACTGCCATTCACTGGATAACGCACTGGATTAAAGTACATGGCTACGGCGTTATTTTCGGACTCTTTGCTGTAGGCATCATCGGCATCCCTTTGCCAAACGACTGGCTACTCGCCTATCTCGGCCATCTCATTTACAAGGGCAAACTCCTTCTTATACCCACGGTTACTGCTGCCGTCCTCGGCAGCGTATGCGGCGCAACATTTAACTACGCACTCGGCAGAACCCTGGGACTCTACCTTATCAAAAAATTCGGCAGTTTTGTTCGCCTGACCCCGGAGAAAATGGATAAGATGCATGAGTGGTTTGAACATTCAGGCAGGTGGGGGCTGTTGTTCGGTTATTTTCTGCCCGGTGTGCGACACTTGACTGTATTGGCCGCGGGAACGTCAAAGATGACTTTTAATGAATTCGCCCTTTTTGGGTACAGCGGCGCATTAATCTGGTCATGCACCTTTCTCTCCCTCGGCTACTTTTTTGAAGAAGAATGGTCCAAACAAACAAAAAATATCCACTACATTCTTGAGATCGGTTCGGTAGCAGCGATCATTCTCTTTGCGTTTTATCTGCTATGGAAGAAGCGAAAACAAAAGAAAGTCTCAGAGGAACATTGATCGGAAAGCGCACAAAAAGCTGGCTGTCATTATCGAGGATGCAGAAGTTTATCTAGAAGCAGTTAGCGGCGTCATCTTAGATGGCTTTGTCGCTTTCGGTATTTTTAGTTGATTCCGATGACGGTGACAAAGCTGATATGGTCTGTGTCGATGTTATTCCGGACCACGTTCTGATCCAATGAAAGCAATAAAAAAGTTGCTGCGATATCCAGAGGTCATGATTTTTTAAACACCGGAAAGAGTTTAGTTGCTTGGCTTCGTGATTTAAAGATAAAAGGCATAACGCTGTTCGGTCAAAAAATCATGATGAAACAGCGGGATTGAATATATTGACCAAACGGAGCACAATAGTTTTATATCAGACTGGCAAGCGCAAACGCGCCGCAGCCCGTAATGATCATGCCTGCGATCCTGTTAATCCACTGCAATTCGCGCTGCGTGAACCGTCTCTTGAATACACTGAACACCACGACAAGAAGCAGCCACCAAAGCATCGAGCCTAGAAATACTCCCAGAATCAGAACTGCTGCATTGAGGACGCTCCCCCTGGTGCCGGAGATCCCGAACACAGCAAAGACCGCCGCAAAGGATAAAATGGTCATGGGATTCGTAAGCGTAAGGAAGAACGTAGATGTATACATTCCGGCACGATACTTTTTTTCCCTCAATGTTGGGAAAAAGCCCTTCCCCTCGGGTTTTTCAATAAACATTTTGATACCGAGGAAGCACAAAAGCACCCCACCTACAAGCCTAATCCAGAACTGGTAGCTGTGGAGAAAGTCTGATACGAAGGTAAGCCCGAAGGCGGCGATAAAGCCGTAGATTACGTCTGCTGAAGATGCGCCCATGCCGGAGAGGAAACCTGCACTCCGGCCGTGCGTCAGCGTCCGTCGAGCGCACAGTATGCCAATGGGCCCTACGGGTGCGGCGATCAAAAAACCGACAACCAACCCTTTTAAGAAAAATACAGTATCCATCGAACGTAATGACCGTGTATTGTCCTAAATCCAAGTAACTATTTCGACTTCCCAATGTTGCTCGGAATGTTTACTAATACCGATCTCGGTCAAGGCCTTTCGCTCGCCGTCGGTAAGCCGGTGGCTGCCTTTGCGTTAATTCCGTAATATGCGGTTTGCTGGCACCATACATTCGTTTGCAAAATCATTTTCTGATCAACCGTTCCAGAAATATTAGCAAGCATGCGTTTCCAGTCCGTGAAATCTCTCCTACGGATGTATTTTGTAAAATTCCGGAGAGTATAGCCGCTTCACGAGGTTGTTTCAAGCTCAAAAAGCGGAAACTATGCCGCAAACCTAAACTTATTTTCAGTTTGGTATGCAAAAAGAAGCAGAGTACTATTCTAAGGAAGCTGTCAAGATTCGTCCAACCGAGGCTGGGATCCATTATAATCTGGCCTAAATTTAATCTGATAAAGAACTTTTTTTTGTAACTGCCCTGAAAATATCGTGTTCAAATCAAAACTTGTGTTTAAATAAACAGATAAATGTATGATATAATTATTTATAATCGCAAAAAAAACCTTCCTTTTTCCCCGGAATTTATCCTTATACCTCCTCGGTTGGTATTGAGGATGAATCAAGGTAAATTGAGTTCAATTCAAAAAGTTGCATTTTGATCTTTATGGTTTTGTGTTACAACGTGTTATTGCACTTTGGAAAACCGATATCCGGACACTACTGATGTATAATAAAAATGTGCCTTCAAGAACCAACCATGATGTAAAACGGTTCAACCGGTGGGCAGCCACCTATGATCAATCGGTCATGCAAAAATGGTATTTTGTACCCGTTCACTCCAAGATGCTTGACCTTCTTGTGCAAGAGCTAAAGGATCCGCCGCGTTGTATTATTGATGTTGGTTGCGGAACGGGCCGCTTATTACGAGCCGCCTCTGTCCGTTGGCCAGAGGCGCAGTTATTTGGCGTCGATCCAGCCGAACAGATGGTTTCAGAAGCCAAAAAGCTTCACTCAACCTACACTTTTACGCTTGCATCGGCTGAGTCGCTTCCATTTCCTGACCAAACCGCCGATATCGTTTTAAGCAGCTTATCATTTCACCATTGGGCCAGCCAAGCTAAAGGACTTCAAGAGATTGCTCGGGTGCTTCGTCCTGGAGGATTATTCTGTCTAGCCGATCATACAATGCTTCTTGCCAAACTGTTTGGTAAGAAGGTTAAAAGCCGTAATCAGATTCGAGCGCTCTTAATTGACGCCGGCCTTACCGTTCGGCAGCAGCAAAGCCTGGGAATAAGATTTGTTCTCATCACTTTGGCCCAAAAATGATTATTCAGTACTTCATAGCAGTTTTGAGCCTAAGGAGATGGGTATTTGAAAGTACTACTCCTTCCTGTACTAAACGACAGGCTGAGTTATGTGGAAACTGTATCTTTCGCACCGAGAACATGAGGGTTTAATGAGCATTGTAACTCAAGCAAAGAATGCATTGCGCGGATTGCCGTTCTTCGCCTTTATGGCGCTAATCATGCTGTCAACGAAGGTCTATGCCGAATCAGATACGTCAGCGTATCCCTTCACAGCGGGCAGTGCCCGGCTTTCCATTGAGCTCGGCGGTGGTACTGCTTTTAACCAAAATTATTCGATTTTAGGCATCGGAGGGGGTTATTTCGTTGCAGACGGTATCGAGGTGGGGCTTGATGTCGAACAATGGCTGGGTAATTCTCCAAATATTGAACAGGTGAGCCCTCAGGCGCGTGTTGTACTGAGGAGGAATGGGATAGTCCAACCCTATGCGGGTGCTTTTTACCGCCGTACCTTGATCGATGGTTACCCGGGACAGAATACGATCGGCGCTCGGGCAGGCGTGTATTTTTTAACGGGAGGAAGCACTTATTTCGGTGCAGGCCTAGCGCAGGAGGTTCATCTTAATTGCGACAGGACCGTGTATTCGTCTTGCTCGGAGACCTATCCGGAACTCATGTTCGCGGTGGTTTTCTGATCGCTAAAGAGGACTACGTTCGCGTTCTGCATTCTTTTTTGCAATATCGACGTTTTCGTGATAATTTTTTTTCGAGTTGGGGAATCACAATTGGAGAATGCGGCGCGGGCTACCTTCCTGCATCCGTTGCAGTTGCTATTTATTGAAACATTACCTGTTTCATTCCGTATTAGTGAGCCCAGAGCAAATATGCTCTTGTTTTATTGAGAGGAATACTCGCTTTACAATGGTTGTAATATTGTATAGCAGCAGTCTGCTTTGAATGCCCGAATTTCCTTGTTATATTTAATGATACGAATAATTGATGTTTTACTCTGAGGAGGAATGTTGTATGACCGAATATTATAAAGCAGAAGATTTAGATAAATTTGGAGATGTTGGAAAGCATAACCCGGAGCTTTTTAAAAAGTTTATTGATTGGTATACAGCATCGCTCGAACCTGGAAAACTTACAAAACGCGAAAAGGTCTTGATTGGGGTTGGGGTAGCGCACGTTATCCAATGCCCATACTGCATTGACGCCTACACGAAGTCGTGCCTTGAAGAAGGAATGAGTCTGGAACACATTACTGAAGCAGTACATGTGGCATCCGCCATTCGAGGAGGCGCCTCCCTCATCCATACGCTGCAGGCCCATAACTCAGTCGACAGGAACTCACTTTAAGCCAAATCCAGTCAGTTCAGGTGATAACCACATATGAAATTCAGCGAAAAAGTCATGTCAGCAAAGAGAGAGCCGCTAAAGGCTCTTGAAAGCAAGATACTTCAGGTGAACCTCGGATACAAATGCAATATGTCATGCAAGCATTGCCATGTATCCGGCGGGCCGAATCAAACCCAAATCATGGATCGCAAAACCGCAGAATCCGTTCTGCAAATATTTGTGAATAATCCCTTTGAGACACTGGACCTCACAGGGGGCGCACCTGAGCTAAATCCGTCGTTTCGAATGCTTGTTGCCGAAGCACGCAAAGCCGAGCGTAACGTCATAGCTCGTACGAACTTGACGATTTTTTTCGAGAAAACGATGGAAGACCTCGTCGAGTTTTACCGGGATCAGCGGGTTGAACTGGTAGCATCGATGCCATATTACCTGGAGGATAGTGTCGATCGGGTACGCGGAAGCGGCACTTACAAGAAAAGCATAGCAACCCTCAAGAAGTTAAATAATCTGGGATACGGCATGGGCTCCCCAGGCTTGCCCCTCAGTCTGGTATATAACCCTCAAGGGATGTTTCTCGCGCCACCCCAAAGTACCCTAGAGATCGAATACAAGCGGGAGCTGCAAGAGCGGTTTGGCATATCATTCACGCATCTCTACACATTCGCGAACATGCCGGTTGGCAGGTTCAAAGACTTCCTCTCCAGAACGAACAATCTGGATAAATACATGGAAAAACTCGCCAGCGCCTTCAATCCGGCAACACTCGACGGCGTGATGTGCAGATATATTGTCAATGTCGGATGGGATGGCAGACTATTTGACTGCGATTTTAATCAGGTCCTCGGACTTACAACAAGTTCAGATGTGCCTCATCATATTGATCAGTTCGATTATCGCGCGTTCATTGGACGTAGAATAACGGTTGATGATCACTGTTATGGGTGCACGGCCGGGCAGGGTTCCTCTTGAGTGGGGGCCGTAGCGTAGCAGGCGGTCGCCTGTTCGATAATACAGGGCCATAGGATCATATTGAGAAGAGAGGTATCCACTCCGTTCCACCGTCCCCAAACGATAGTGATCAATTCCGATGTTTGATGATTGATCTGTATGACGATGGGCCGGTCACTACAGCATTCTGGAGTAGCCTAGTGAACGCGCCACTAGAACTGTCTTTCATGGCAATCCTCTAAATCATGTGACGTGCCCATCTTGGGAAGAATAGCAAAGGCTACGCCCTTGTATTTATAGTACATTTGTAACAAAAATGCATTCATGAGAAGCATCACACGTCGTATCAAAAAATGACTTGTCAGCTTGTCGATTGGTACTCTTCCCGCCATCAAAAAATTGCTTCTTAATGAGTCGTATGAGAAGATCGGGGTTAAGGGCCAACTCGATTCATCGTTCAGCGCAGAATACGACTGGTTTTCCTCTCCTTTGTCATACTTCTGATATTCCACAATTGTGAACATCGCAACGGTCGAGCTTGGACCGCATACGTTATTTCATGACGCAAAGTGTAACGAGCATCTATTCCATACCTGGTTAATTGGAAGATCGCCGGCTTGAGCAGAAACATCGACATTTTGTGAGTTCCGTTTCTTACAGGTCGATGCTCATTTAGAAGATGACAGCGACAAGGGAAACTGAAGAAAACCTGCATTATGCGGTCATTCGTAACTGATGAAGGCTTTCGGGTCAATTTTTCTGGCAAAGTAGGAAGGCACAAGGCCGGCGGAGAGCGTCGTAACAAGCAGCAGCGTCATAAGCAGTAATACCGTGAGAACCGGCATCCGGACACTCACTTCCCATCCGAATGAGATTCTATTGATAACGTGCGTTATCACGATGCTGATGATGGACCCCATGAGGAACCCGAGCGCAATTCCTGCTATTCCTATGATGCCCGCTGACACGACCATGACCTGTCTGATCTGTTGCCACGTCGCCCCGAGGTACCGCAAGACGGAAATTTCCCGTTTCCGCTCGAAAACGAGGATGAGAAGGGTATTCACCACGCCGATAAGGGAGATAACGATAGCAATAAGCTCGATGGTATAGGTGAGGGCGAAGCTCTTGTCGAAGATTCCGAGCACAGCCTGCCTCAGTTCATCGTTGTCCGTTACATCAAGTGCGTAGGTGTTGCCGAACTGATGCTCGAGTTGCTGTTTGAATTTGGCGGCGGATTGTCCTTTCGCGAGGTACACGCTGAGCTGCGTCGCGTCGTCGAGTCCCCAGTATTCCTTGAGCCATCTCCTATCTATATAGATGAAGCCGGACATCGTAGCATAACTGATGGAAGTATTGTTGATGATGAAGGCAACTTCACCTTTTGGCGTCCGGAGATTTACGACGTCCCCTCTCTTCAAACCGTACTTGACCTTCAGGTAATCGGAGATTGATATCTCCCGGTATCGGGCAAGCCTCTGCAGCCGGTCTTTTTCTTCCGGGCTGATATGTGGCCGGTACTTCCACAGGAGTTCCGAATTCCCGAACCCTGCAACGACCTTTTGACCGTGTATATCAAGCTGGAGTGCGCGATATCTGCCTACATGCTCCACGCCCGGCATGGTCTCAACGGTCTTTACGATTTCATCGGCAAGGGGAGAAAAACAGAAATTCGACGCGCAGGAAGCGGGCTTTATGTAAACATCGGCAGCGATATAACTATTGATCCAGCCGATAAAAGAGGTTTTCAACGAATGAACCGACGTAACGATCGCAACGATCAGGGCGGAGCTCACAGCTACGCTCATTAGCGCGAGCGAGAACCGGTAGCGGCTTCCCTTTGTGTCCCCAATTGCCAGGCGTGCGCTCGCCTTGAACAGTCTGTAGACCGGTCTCCGAAATATCTCCAGGCTTGCCCCCAGGTAGGCCGGCGCGTTCAGCGTGCAGCCCACTATAAACAGGACTATCCCAGCATAGGACAACCACGGAAAAGGAAACGGTACGAATCGGTAGTCAGCGTAGATGATAACGGCCCCGCACAGGATTACGATGGCGCCGATGACTGAAAAAAACTTCTGCCTGCTTTTATAGGCTCGTTCGAACGTACCTTCCCGTGAGCTTTCGTTCGGTCTCACGTTGGCTGATTCTAATGCAGGGACGATTGAGGCAAGAAAGGATACACTGAGGCCCAGGAGCAGAGTCCAGAGCACATCTTTTCCTGTTATGAAAAAATCGGAGATTACGACGCTTTGATAGAAGCGGGTGATTGTCTTTTCCACAGCCAGGATGGAAAACCATGCGAAGAGCTGTCCGAAGGCGATGCCGAGTATCGATCCGGTGAAGCCGAGCAACATCCCCTGGATTGAGAAAAGAGCAACAACGGTTTTTCTGTCCATGCCGAGCCCACGCAGAATGCCGATCTCCGTCCGTCGTTTGACCACGGAGATGAAAATGGTATTATACAGAAGAAAGACTCCGACAAGCACGGCGAGAAACGTGACGAAACGCAAATTGAACCGAAAGCCGTCGACGAGTGCCTTCTGGTTCTGGAGGACCTGCTCTTTCTTCTCAATAGTAAGCCCTGGGGGAACGACCCGTGCAATCTCCGCTGCTTTTTTCTCATCCGTACTCAGGTCGATTCTGGTAAGGGCACCGGTCTTATGAAAATACTCCTGGAAATTCCCGAGGTCCATAAAGACCCTGTTCTCCGGGACTAAAGGTTCGCTGATCGTGTCCACGACCAACAGGCGGTATTCCTTATTGTAAACGTAGGCGCTGAAGACGTCGCCCTTTTTGAGATTGTGCACCTGGCCGAATTTTCTCGTTATGAGCAGACCGTTCAGGTTTTTGAAAAAATCCTCGATATCGACATTTTGTTCTCCGGACAGACCGGTCAGTGCAAGGGCCTTTATTGTGTAGATCCCCTGGATATCGATTGTTTCATTCCAGGCAGGGAGAGAGGCGCTCACTGCTAAGACCGGCAGACTATTGTTTTCGATTGCCCTGACTGATTTGTACACCTCCTCGGGGAAGTCAATCCCCGAAGAGTCCACGACCTCGTAGTTGAATGTTGGATTGATTCCCCCGATGTTCGTTTCAAATGACCCTAACGCCCTCTGCGTCGCAACATTCACTCCCATGAACAGGCCAATGCCGAGTGCTATGCCGAGCACGGACAATGCAGTAAGGAACCGTTCTTCTTTCACGCTCCTAAGTACGATTTGTTTTAAGAGTGTCACAAATCTCATGGCAATAGCGCCCCGTCCTGTATCCTGATGATTCTGGCAGCAGATTCCGCTACGGCCTGGTTATGGGTGACCAGGACAACGGTCTTTCTGTCTCGTGCGGCTGCCGCTCGTATCAACTGCATGATTGACCTGCCGGTCTTGCTGTCAAGATTCCCCGTGGGCTCGTCGGCAAGAATGATCCCGGGCTCATGAACGAGCGCCCGCGCAATGGCTACCCGCTGCTGCTCCCCTCCCGAGAGGGTAGAGGGATAGTCGCTCTCTCGTCCTTCGAGACCGACCATTCGCATATATTCCGCCACCCTGCCGTCCTGACCTTCTTCATTGTTCAGGAGAAGCGGCATCTCGATATTTTCAGAGACCGTTAAGTTCGGCAGGAGGTTGAAAAACTGGAATATGAAACCGATCTTTCGTCTCCTGTAGGCCGTGAGCTCTTCTTCGGTATACGATGATACGATGTCCCTGTCCACGATAATCCTGCCCTGGTCCGGAACATCCATGCCTCCGATAAGGTTCAGGAGCGTAGACTTGCCTGAGCCTGAACTGCCCATGATTGCAACAAACTCCCCGCTGTCAACGACAAGGTTGATCCCGCGGAATACCGCCCTGGCACCGTAATATTTTTCGACATTTTCAAGCTGAATCATAAATCCTCATCATGCA
>CAWGYL010000016.1:0-81068 GCA_963826885.1 Nitrospirota bacterium
TTGGAGATATGCTGAAGCGAAGCAACGAGAGCAGGTTGCCTCTTGCTTGGGACGCAGTCGCTTTCCATGCTCCAGGCTGCGGTTCTGACAACTCTCGTACTCGGGCACCTGGTCCAGGTCTGGCACATAATCGCTCTCAGCGTTTTTATCGGCATGGTAAACGCCTTTGACATACCGGCGCGCCAGTCCTTTCTCATCGAAATGATCGACCGGCGGGAGGACCTGGGGAACGCCATTGCCCTGAATTCTTCTATGATGAATGGGACCCGTCTGATCGGTCCGTCCATCGCTGGCGTCCTCATCGCCACCCTGGGGGAAGGCATCTGCTTTCTGTTAAATGCAGTGAGTTACCTCGCAGTCCTCGTCGCCCTGCTCGCAATGCGGGTGAAGCCTAAAAAAGCAGTGTCCGCAAAGCAGTCAATTCTGCACGAGCTTCGCGAAGGCGTCTCCTATGCCTACCGCTTCGCGCCGATCAGAGCCATCCTTTTGCTCATCGGCCTCGTGAGTCTCACGGGAATCCCTTATACCGTGCTCCTCCCCGTGTTTGCCCGGGACATTCTGCACGGCGGCGCCAACACCTTTGGCTTTCTCATGGCAGCGGCCGGCGTCGGAGCCTTTACGAGCGCGATCGTGCTCGCCTCGCGTAAGAGCGTGGTCGGCCTCGGTAAGATCATCCCCATCGCTGCGGTGATATTCGGCCTCGCAGTGGCCTCCTTCGCCTTCTCGCGCTCGCTCTGGCTTTCCCTCGTTTTGTTGTTTATCGCTGGCCTCGGCATGATGGCGCAGATCGCTTCGAGCAACACGATCCTCCAGACACTCGTGGATGACGATAAACGGGGGCGTGTTATGAGCCTCTTCACTATGTCGTTTATGGGCATGGCGCCCTTCGGCAGCCTGCTGGCCGGCGCACTCGCGGGGAGGGTCGGAGTAACCTATACGCTGCTCATGGGCGGTTCGGCCTGCTGCATTGGTGCGCTTGTCTTTGCGAGCCGTTTCGGCATGATGCGGGAACATATCCTCCCGATCTACTGGCAGAAAGGGATCATCCCCGAAGTCGTTTCCGGCCTCCAGACGGCAACGGAGCTCACGATCCCGCCCGAGGAGCAATAAAAACGGGATTCCTTGCTAAAATCTGCCATTGCAGTCGCTTAACCGCATGTGCTATCTCACCGGGCCCTATCACACACCTTGCTCCCAATCTTAGCCATAAAAAAATATTTGGACAACAAAAAACCTGCTGGTTGCTAAGATAGCGGGTATAAAATATCTGCCCCCGCCGTCTATTTCGCATTGGGGTGATCGGATCGCCTGCATCTTGTTTGTCGAATCAAGCGCCATGCCCAGCATCGTGGGCAACGCACACGATCTCTATGATCCGCTGGAAGCTTATCCAACTGGCCGGGAGAATCGTGCATCTTGCAGGCCGTGTGGTCCCAAAGCGGATACATATGTGGACTAGCTAAATCTTGTCCGCGCCGTAAGACAACGATGCTATGAGTCTGCGACGTGAAGGATAGGTGAGCTGAATCGAGGGAATCAAATGCATTCGAGGAGAACTGCACACTTCTGTTGCACAAATGCTCTTCGGATGACGCAACTGTCAACGAAGTAACGCCCAGGCAGGTGAGAGGACAGATGACCCTCGCTGGGGCTCGGAAAATCGCCCTGAGCGGCCTCACAGAAGGTGAATTTCTATAGCGGTTTTTGGGCCCCCATTTCTCGTTGCAGACGGGCTCAAAATCGTATATGATCTATTAATTCAGTAGACTGAGGTAAAATGCGGAATGGTGCTTTCAGATCGCCGCATACGATAATTCAAGGGAATTAATTTACGTCGAAGATACGAAGCATGCAAGGAAAGCAATTATTTTTTAAGTCACTAACTTCGTGGCCTTGGTGTCTTTACGGTTCTGATACGGAGACTTTTTTATCACGATATGACAGTACCACGTTCTTATACAATTCTCATCACCGGCCTAGGCGCGCTCGGAACCGTGTTCGCAACGCTCATGAAAGAAGCAGGCCACACGGTTTTTGCCCTCACGAAAGACAAATATCTTCCCGATCTCTCCGACGGAGAAGTCCGGGTCAAGGGTATCTGGGGAGAGCATGAAGCCGTGCTCGACGGAGTGTTCGGCTCCATTGAGCCGCTTGCCTGCAAAAAACTCGATCTTGTCATCCTCACGGTCAAGTCCTACGATACGCAGGCGGCGATCGAGCAGGTGATGCCGCTCTTAAGCAAAGACACGCTGGTCATCGTAGCTCAGAACGGATATGGGAACTATGAAACTGTTTCCAACGCAGTCGGCAAAGAGCACACGCTCCTCGCGAGGATCATCTTCGGCGTAAAACTAACGGCCCCTGGAAATGCTGAGGTCACGGTCATTGCCGATGACGTACGGATCGGGCAGCCGCATGACGCGGTTAATCCTGCGCGCATACGGGAGATCGCGGACTCGCTCAGGTTGGCTGGCATCCCAGCAGCATACGCTCAGAATGTGAACGCGATCCTCTGGGACAAGATCCTCTACAATGCGGCGCTAAACCCCCTGGGCGCGATACTTGAATGCACCTACGGCGATCTCGCGGAGAATTCCGAATCTCGCAGGATCATGGATACGATCATCGACGAGATATTCCATGTAGCGCAGGCGCACGGGATAGCGTTGAACTGGAAATCGCCGGATAAATATCGTGAAAACTTCTACACACGGCTTGTGCCACCCACCGCAAAGCATTTCCCTTCTATGTACTATGACGTCAAGGCTGGCAAGCGGCTCGAGATAGATGCGTTAAACGGGGCAGTCGTGGATCTTGCCCGGAGTAAGGGGATTGCCGTTCCTGTGAATGAAATTATTACGGCAATTATCAAGTCAAAAGAAGCGTTGACACAGCGGCAGCTGCAAGGGCGACCTTAAAAAAATAGCCGCCTTGAAGATGGGTAAACCGCGAGAGATTGTTCCTGCAGTATAAAATAATCCGGTTTATACTTGCTGTCCGGGAGAGTATATGGACGCATTCATGGCTGCAGCCATAGAGGAAGCAGTTGCGGGAAAGGCCGAAGGGGGCATCCCGATTGGCGCAGTCCTGGTATACGGAGGCCAGATCATCGCGCGGGGTCGCAATCGGCGTGTTCAGCGGGACAGCGCGATTCTGCACGCGGAAATGGACGTGCTGCAGAACGCCAGCCGGCTGTCGCCGGCCATCTACCGGGTTTCAACGCTCTACACGACGTTGTCGCCCTGTGCCATGTGCAGCGGTGCGATCCTTTTATACGGGATTCCTCGTGTTGTCGTCGGACAAAATCTTTCATTCAAAGGGGAAGAGGATCTGCTGAAGAGCCGCGGAGTAAAAGTAGAGGTGTTGCAGGAGTCCCGATGCATGATGCTTATGATGGAGTTCGTCAATGAAAACCCGGAACTCTGGTTTGAGGACATCGGGAAGGATGCGCCGTGAAGAGATGTGTTTGAAGAAGAGTAAACCCAACATTTTCAGCCATATTAAAACAACCCTCCAAAACGTTGCTCATCCACCTGATCTGAGGGTTCTTCCCTTTCTTGCAAATCCCTTATATTTATGATACTGTACGCCCTCCATGGAAATCGTTCTCGCCACACGGAACAAAAAAAAGATCGAGGAAATTAGGCGGATTACGGCTGACCTGCCGATCACTGTTTTATCACTCGATAATTTCCCCGATTGCCCGGAGACAGTGGAGGACAAGGATTCGTTCGAAGGAAACGCCATAAAAAAGGCTACTGAGGTCTGCCGATATACGAGCAAAACCGCACTTGCAGACGACTCTGGTCTCGAAGTCGACGCCTTGGGCGGCGCGCCGGGAATCTATTCCGCACGTTATGCCGGCGGTGGCAGCGATGTGCGGAATTATGAAAAACTCCTTGATGAACTAAAAAATGTCCCGGACGACAAAAGAGGAGCCCGCTTCGTTTGTTGTATGGCGATGGCTAGTCCTGACGGGACTGTCAAAACTTTTTTCGGCTACGCCAAAGGTAGTATAACTCAGGAGCCAAGGGGAAAAACGGGGTTTGGATATGATCCGGTCTTCATTCCCGAGGGACATAAAATTACTTTTGCCGAGATGTCCGGTGGAGAGAAAGACCGGCTCAGCCATAGGGGTAATGCTATTGATAAAGTTGCAGAATTCCTTCATTCCAGGCTTCATTTATAAACAAAACTAATATTGAAATTATAATTTTTAACTTGAAAAATAACTCGTTTTCAACGATCATAGGCCGGTTAAAAAAGTCCACGGGGTTTAGTACGCCCTTTTTCATTCTCAGCTCAAAATATAATAATTTCTTCAACGGAGGATTATCCTATGGCCAAGAGGGTAGTGCTACTCGGTGCTCCTGGTGCCGGTAAAGGTACGCAGGCGAAGATGTTGATTGAGAAGTACAAGATCCCCCAGATTTCCACGGGAGATATTCTGCGCAAGGCCGTGGCTGACGGCACGCCCCTCGGGAAAGAAGCGAAGGTGATCATGGATCAGGGCGGTCTCGTGTCCGACAAGATCGTGCTTGGTCTTGTGGAAGAACGTATCAAGCAGCCCGACTGCAAGGCTGGATTCATCCTCGACGGATTCCCGCGCAACACTGCCCAGGCCGAGGCTCTCGATAAAATACTCTCCTCAACGGGCGCACCGCTTACAATTGCGCTCAACATTGATGTGGACATGAAAGACCTCCTGAAACGGCTCACCGGCCGCAGGACCTGCAAGAACTGTCAGCAGATGTACAATATTTATTTCTCAGCTCCGAAAAAGGATGGCGTCTGCGACAAGTGCGGCGGCGCGCTGTTCCAGCGCGACGACGACAAAGAAGAGACGATCAAGAAGCGGCTCGATGTATATCAGAAGCAGACTGCGCCGCTCATTGATTACTACTCCAAGAAAAACATTATGAAGACCGTCATGGGTGTGGGTTCCATCGATGATATCTTCAAAAAAGTAACAGCGGTGCTCGGCTAACACTTCGGTTCACGCGTGTACTCGGTTGTGGCCCCAGGCCACGGCAGAATATATCTATTAAAATTCTTTTAAGGAGGAACATGTTATGGCACTGGTAAAACCGCACGGTAAAAAGAAGAAGCTTATGCCCCTTCTTCTCGCCGGCTCGGCCTTGCAGAAGGAACTCAAAAAGGCCAAGTCGCTGAAGCAGCTCAAGATCTCCTCGCGCGAGACCGCCGACCTCGTAATGATGGGTATCGGCGCATTCACCCCCCTCACCGGCTTCATGACCAAGAAAGACTGGAAGGGCGTATGCGACAAGTATAAAATGGCGGACGGAACGTTCTGGCCCGTCCCGGTGACGCTCTCGGCCTCGGCGGAATTCGCGGGCTCGCTCAAGAAAAACGAAGAGATCACCCTCGTCGATGATGAGTCGGGCACGATTATGGCAACCATGAAAGTGGCCGAGAAGTACGCCATGTCCAAGGCCGACAAGGAACATGAGTGCAAGCAGATCTTCCGCACCAATGATGTCGCCGGACACCCGGGCGTGCAGAAGGTCATGAACCAGCCTGACTTCAACTTGGCCGGTCCGGTGAAGGTCCTCTCCGAGGCCCACTTCCCCCAGACCTTCAAGGGCATTTATATGACCCCGGCCCAGACCCGCAAGATGTTTGAGGAAAAAGGCTGGAGCAAGATCGCGGCGTTCCAGACCCGGAACCCTATGCACCGCTCCCACGAATATCTCGCCAAGATCGCCATCGAAACCATGGACGGTGTTTTGATCCACCAGATTCTGGGTAAGCTGAAGGAAGGCGATATCCCAGCTGACGTTCGCGCCGATGCGATCAACACCCTCCAGAAAAGTATTTCGTCAAAGACACCTGCATCCAGTGCGGCTACCCCATGGAAATGCGCTATGCCGGACCGCGTGAAGCCCTGCTCCATGCGCTCTTCCGCCAGAACTTCGGCTGCAGCCATCTGATCGTCGGCCGGGACCACGCCGGGGTCGGCGACTACTATGGTCCGTTCGATGCCCAGAAGATATTCGACGAAATCCCGAAGGGAGCGCTGGAGACCCAGCCGCTCAAAATCGACCATACGTTCTACTGCCTCAAGTGCGATGGCATGGCCTCGATGCGGACCTGCCCCCACCAGAAAGAAGACCGGCTGATGTTGTCCGGAACTAAGCTCCGGAAAATGCTTTCCGAGGGCTGAGAACGTTCCGGATCATTTCAGCCGTCCCGAAGTGCTCGAAGATCCTCAGGAAATACTACGCTGGCCTCACCAAGAAGGTGGAGATCAAAGTCCACAGTGCACCGGGGAAGGCACGCATACAGAGTAAGAGATAACCGGAGGGATCAGCCCGACTGCTCCAAAGATGCAGATAACTTCATTCCATAATAGGAGGTTCAGAAACATGCCGAGTTATGTTATTACAGAGAAGTGTGACGGCTGCAAGGCGCTAGATAAGACTGCTTGCCAGTACATCTGCCCGAACGACCTCATGACCCTGAACAGGGATCTCATGAAGGCGTACAATCAGGAACCGGAGCAGTGCTGGGAGTGCTACAACTGCGTAAAGATCTGCCCGCAGCAGGCAATCGAAATCCGGGCCTATCAGGACTTCGCACCCCTAGGCGCGAACGTCATCCCGATGCGTGGCACGGATTCTATCATGTGGACCATCAAGTTCCGGAACAGGATATTGAAGCGCTTCAAGTTCCCGATCAGGACCACTGCCGAAGGTTCGGTCGATCCCTACAAGGGAAAACCCGAGGCGGATATGGCAAAAATCAAACAGCCGGGCTACTTCACAACGTCGAAGGCTATGCCGGTAATCAAGAAATAAGGAGGAAAGACTAATGGAAAAAGAGACTTGTACCTTTTCATTTTGCAAGAAGCCGGCGATTGAAGAAATAGAGACCGATCTCCTCCTCATCGGCGGCGGTATGGCCTGCTGCGGCGCGGCATTCGAAGGCGCACGCTGGGCGAACCCCAAGAAGATAAAAATCACCATGGTGGATAAGGCCGCGACCGACCGGTCCGGCGCCGTTGCCATGGGACTGTCGGCAATCAACACCTATATGGGTGAGAATGACCCGGCTGACTATGTAAAGATGGTAAGAAACGACCTCATGGGCATTATCCGCGAAGACTTGGTCTATGACCTCGGCCGTCACGTGGATGATTCCGTGCAGCTCTTCGAGGAGTGGGGCCTTCCGATCTGGAAAATCGGTGATGATGGTTCTCTCTCGACGGTTTCCAGGCAAAGGAAGCCGGAAAAGCCATGCTGAAGGACGGCGGCAAGCCCGTTCGTTCCGGCAAATGGCAGATCATGATCAACGGTGAGTCCTACAAGGTCATCGTCGCGGAAGCCGCGAAAAAGGCCCTCCAGACCAACCGTGAGGCTACGGGTGTTGCTCAGAACCATTACGAGCGCGTGTTTATTGTGAAACTTTACAACGATGCGAAGGATCCGAATCGCGTTGCAGCAGCGGCCGGTTTCAGTGTTCGTGAGAATAAGATCTATGTCTTCAAGGCACAAGCCATGGTACTCGCAGCCGGCGGTGCGGTGAACGTGTTCCGTCCCCGGTCGACCCAGGAAGGCCAGGGCCGTGCATGGTATCCGGTATGGAACTCGGGTTCTGGCTATGCTCTCGGTCTCCAGGCCGGCGCAGAGCTGACCATGATGGAAAACCGCTTCGTGCCTGCCCGGTTCAAGGACGGTTACGGACCGGTGGGTGCTTGGTTCCTGTTCTTCAAGGCCAAAGCGACCAACAGCTTAGGAGAGGATTATTGTGCCAATGCTGAAGCCCTGGCAGAGGCCAAGGCCAAATATGGCAAGTATGTTGATGTTCTCGGTACGGCACTCCGCAACCACCTGATGATGCGCGATATGAAGAAGGGCAAAGGCCCGATCCTGATGAGAACGGATGAAGCCATGGCTGCCATCAACAAGACCTTTAAGGAAAAGCTCGGGGACAAAGAGGGCGCCAAGAAGGTGAAACATCTCGAGGCTGAGGCATGGGAAGACTTCCTCGATATGGCCATCGGCCAGGCCGGACTCTGGGCTGCGAAGAACATCGAGCCGGACAAGATGCCGTCTGAAATCATGCCGACCGAACCCTATCTTCTCGGTTCGCACGCGGGCTGCGCCGGCTTCTGGTGCTGTGGTCCCGATGACCTCGGCGCTCCGGAAGAGTGGAACAAGAAGTGGCCTGCGGGCAATTATAACCGCATGTCCACGGTGAAGGGCCTCTTCATGTGCGGCGATATCTGCGGCGCTTCCGGTCACAAATTCTCCTCCGGTTCGCATGCAGAAGGCCGTATCGCGGCTAAGAGCGCTCTTGCATTCATGCTCGACAATCCGGGCTACAAGCCGACCATCAAAGAAACGGCGGACCATCTCGCAGCCGAACTCTACCTGCCGTTCGAGGTCTATGAGAAGCACAAGACCTACACCACGGCACCTGAGATCAACCCGAACTACATCAAGCCGAAGATGCTCCAGACCCGTCTGCAGAAAATCTCCGACGAGTACTTTGGCGGCATTTCGACCTGGTATATGACCTCCAAGACCATGCTTGACGAAGGCCTCCGACAGCTTCAGATGCTGAAGGAAGACACCTCCAAGATGGCCGCGAGCAACCTGCACGAACTGATGCGTTGCTGGGAGAACTATCATCGCATCCTCTCCGTGGAGGCCCATGCGCGCCACATCCTGTTCCGGGAAGAGTCGCGGTATCCGGGCTACTACTATCGCGGCGACTTCGATCTCGTGGACGATATCAACTGGAAGGCTTTCGTGAATTCCAAGTACAACCTCGAGAAAGACACCTGGGAAGTCAAGAAGGTCCCCTACGTACAGCTCGTTCCAGATGGAAGTGGTCATTAAAAACATTCACAACTCCGGGGAGGGTCAGCCCTCTCCGGAGCTTTTATTGAAAATTGAAGATTGTAAATTTTGCATTGCAAATGAAAAATGGGCCATCATCATTTGCTGTAATATTTAAAATTTTCAATTTTCAAACTGCAATACGCAATTATGTAGCGTGCACTGCCTTTAAGGAGGAACAAGATATCATGGCGGAAAACAAGATGTTAGTTGTCGGCGGAGGCTTCAGCGGTCTTACGGTGGCAGTGGAAGCCGCAGAAGCGGGCACTGAGGTCATTCTGGTGGAAAAGAACCCCTACCTCGGCGGCCGGGTGACGCAACTGAATAAGTATTTCTGGAAACTTTGTCCCCCTAACTGCGGGCTTGAGATCCAGTATAAACGCATCAAGAATAACGGTAATGTGACGGTCTATACCATGGCGGAGGTTGAGAAAATTGCCGGGGCTGAGGGCAACTTCGACGTTACCATAAAGACGACACCCCGGTTCGTGAACGACAAGTGTACGGGCTGCAACAAATGTGCAGAGGCCTGCGATGTGGACCGACCAAATGACTTCGATTTCGGCATGAGCAAGACGAAAGCAGCATACCTCCCCCACAACCAGGCATTCCCGCTTAAATACGTCATCGACGCCAAAGCCTGCAAGGGAGCGTCCTGCGCCAAGTGTGTTGCAGCATGTAAATACGACGCTATCCACCTCGACATGAAACCTGAGACCATAAACGTGAAGGTCGGCGCCGTGGTCATGGCAACGGGTTGGAACCCCTACGATGCGACGAAAATGGACAATCTCGGCTTCGGTTCGGTCAAGAACGTCGTTACGAACATGATGATGGAGCGTCTTGCAGCACCCAATGGTCCCACGGCAGGCAAGATCGTGAGGCCATCGGACGGCAAAGAGGTGAAGAACATTGCCTTTGTGCAGTGTGCTGGTTCGCGCGACGAGAACCATCTGGCTCATTGCTCCTACATTTGCTGTCTGGCATCGATCAAGCAGGCGACGTATGTTCGCGAGCTCTATCCCGATTCAAAGGCGAAGATATTCTATATCGATATGCGGACCCCCGGCCTCTATGAGAACCGGTTCTATACCAAGATTAAGGAAGACCAGAATGTGTCCTTCCTCAAGGGCAAAGTCGCCAAGGTGGAGCAGGCAGAGAACGGCGACGTGAAGGTTACTGCTGAGGACATCCACGGCGGCGGGAAGATAACCGAGACCTTCGATATGGTCGTGCTTGCTACGGGTATGCAGCCCTCGACAGAATCCTTCAAGGGTGCGGGAATTGTACCGACCGACGACGGGTTCGTAGACCAGGCAACGCTCCCGAAGGGCATTTATGCGACCGGGACGCTGAAGACCCCCGTTGATGTAGCGCGGTCTGCCCAGGATGCCACTGGTGTGGTCATGAAAAGCATCCAAAGCTTGAGGAGGAAATAAGGATGGAGAAGAAATACGGCGTATACATCTGTAAGGGATGCGGCATCAAGGACGCAATGGACGTCGAGAAGGTCGCCGGTGCGGCCAAGAAGGTGCAGAATTACAAGTTTCATGACGTCCTGTGCAGCACCGAGGGCGTTCAACTGATAAAAGACGATATGGCGAAGGAAGGTGTAAACACGATCATCATCGCAGCCTGCTCGCCCCGCGCGAAGTACGAAGAGTTCGATTTTCCCGGCGCAATTGTTGAGCGTGTCAACCTCCGCGAGTTCGTTGCCTGGACCATGGAGCCAAACACGGATGCGACGAACGACGCGGCCTACGATTACCTTACCATGGGCATTGTCAAGACCCAGAAGGGCGATTTGCCCGAGCCGAACATTCTTCCAGACCTGAACAACACGATTCTGGTTATCGGCGGTGGCATCGCAGGCATGACCGCGGCGCTTTCCGCAGCAGGCGCAGGTTACAAGGTTGTGCTCGTTGAGAAAGATGCCCAGCTAGGCGGGTTTGTGAATAAGCTCTACAAGAAGATCCCGACAGGATCCTATATTAATAAGCCGCTCATCGTCGACACGGATATAAATAAGACCGTAAGCGAAGTCGAGAGCAATACCAACATCAAGGTCTTCAAGTCAACAACAGTGAATAAGACCGATGGCCAGCCAGGCTTGTATGACGTTACGCTTTCAAACGGCGAGACCATAAAGATCGGGGCCATCGTGATGGCCACAGGCTGGAAGCCGTATGATGCGAACAAGCTCGACTACCTTGGTTACGGAAAATTCAAGAACGTGGTCACGAATCTCGAACTCGAAGAGATCGCCAGGAAGAACAACGGAAAACTTCTTCGACCTTCCGATGGCAAACCGGCCCTGAAGGTTGCTTTTATCCAGTGCGCAGGCCAGCGCGATCCGAACCATCTTCCCTACTGTTCCTCTATGTGCTGCGCAACCTCGCTCAAGCAGGCACAGTACGTCAGGCAGAACGATGATGCCCTTGCCATGATCTTTTACAAGGACATCAGGACCCCAGGCAGGACCGAGCTCTACTACAAAGAAGCCCAGAACAATCCGGGTGTCATGCTTAGCAAAGCCGACGTGACCGGTGTGTCCGACGCCGGGAGCGGTAATATGTTTGTCGAAATGGAGAACACCCTCTTCGGCACCAAGACCGGCGAGAAGGTGAAGGTTGAGGCCGACCTCGTGGTACTTGCCACTGGCATGGTTCCGACCACGCGTGGTCCCCAGGAATACGCAGACGGTTTCACGAAGGCAGCAGGCGGCGGCGATGAATCCAAAAAGAACTATCTCGAACAAACTCCGAAGCCGGACTATATCCTGAACCTCGGCTATCGCCAGGGACCGGAAATCCCGACCCTCGAGGGAGCATCGGGTTTCGCTGATTCGAACTTTATCTGCTTCCAGTACGAGACGCGCAGGACCGGCATCTACGCAGCAGGAGGCGTGCACCAGCCCATGAACATGGCCGAAGCCATGGAAGACGGGGCCGGAGCGGCGTTCAAGGCCATCCAGGCAATGGATCATGTAGCACGCGGCGTTGCCGTTCATCCCCGTGCCTGGGATGTCACCTTCCCCGATCCGATGCTCATCAAGTGTACTGCGTGCAAACGGTGCACGGAAGAGTGTCCCTTCGGCGCCATCGATGAGGATGAGAAGGGAATTCCGAAGTACAATCTCAACCGCTGCCGTCGCTGTGGTACCTGCATGGGAGCCTGTCCTGAGCGTATCGTGTCCTTCAAGGACTACAGCGTAGACATCGTCGGCTCCATGCTCAAGTCGATCGACGTGCCGGACGACGAAGACACGTTCAGGATCGTCTGTCTTGTGTGCGAAAACGATTCCTATCCGGCGCTCGACACGGCGGCAATTGCGGGCAAAAAGATAGATCCTTCCGTACGGTTCGTTTCCATGCGTTGTTTGGGCGGTATGAACCTTGTCTGGGTTGCCGATGCGCTCTCCAAGGGCATCGATGGGATGCTGCTCCTGGGCTGCAAGTTCGGAGAAAACTACCAGTGTCATTTCGTGAAAGGCAGCGAACTTGCAAACACCCGCTTCAGCAAGGTCAGCGAGACGTTGAACCGGCTTCAGCTTGAATCCGACCGCGTCGAACTGATGCAGATCGCCATCAACGAATATGACAAGCTCCCCGATATGATCAATGGGTTCGCGGAGAAGGTCAGGGGGCTGGGACCGAACCCGTTCAAGAGTATGTAGTCTAAGCGTGGAGTTATAAAAAATCAACTCCTAATCAGAGTAATGGGAGGATATACATGGCTGAAGCAACGGTTATTAAACCTGACTTACAATTTGTGAATGAGATCATCAAAGGCGGCGGGGAGTCTCTGAAAAAGTGCTATCAGTGCGCTACCTGCTCGGTCGTCTGCAATGTCACGCCCGATGGAAACCCCTTCCCTCGTAAGGAGATGGTCCTCGCTCAGTGGGGCCAGAAGGACAAGCTCATCACAAGCCCCGACGTATGGCTCTGCCATCAGTGCAGTGACTGTACAGCCTATTGCCCCCGCGGCGCAAAGCCGGGCGAAGTACTGAATGCCATCAGGAAGCAAAGCATCAAGCATGTAGCGATGGTACCGCTCTTCGCGAAGATAGCCACGGACCCCTCGCTTATCTGGCTCCTTTTTGCGATTCCCATGGTGCTGTTTTACGCCATTCTGGCTGTGCTCGGGAACGGGAGCTTTACCGCGCCGAGGGCCGAGGGCGATATCATGGCCTATCACAAGTTTGTTCCCGTACCGGTGATCGATACGGTGTTCATTCTCACTGCGCTTTTTGCCGCAGCATCGGCATTCGTGGGCATTAAACGTCTCTGGAGTGGGATGAAAGCGCAGGCGGGAACGATGAAGTCAACGGGAAGCCTGGGCGGGGACATCATCGCGTCTATTACCGAGATCCTCAGCCACTCCAAGTTCGCTGATTGCACCGTGAACAAGGGCAGGCAACTCGGCCACATGTTCCTGTTTTATGCCTTTGCCGGACTCGCCGTGGTAACCACGTGGGCGATCATTTATCTCTACGGGTTTGAACTTCTCGGTATTCAGCCTTTCGGTCCGTTCCATTTCGGTGAATCGCCCTACCCGTTGAGCGATCCCGTGAAAATACTGGCTCTCGTCAGCTCAATAGCATTTGCGGCCGGCGTTATTCTTCTTTTGATGAATCGCCTTGCACAGGCCGGGAAGGCTGGCATGGGATCCTATTTCGACTGGATATTCCTCACGATCGTGATCGGTGTAGGAGCAACGGGCATGCTGTCCTGGGCGCTTCGCCTGGCGGACATGAATGCGGGATATTTTGTTTATTATCTCCACCTTGTGTTCATCTGGTCACTTTTTGCCTATGCGCCTTATTCGAAATTCGCTCACTTGTTCTACCGCACGACCGCTATGGTGTTTGTGAGACATTCCGGTCGCAAGTAGGGTCAGGCTTCGCCTGCCCGGGAAATAAAGGATAACCGCGGAGATTATCCTTACAGAATGTGTGGGGTATGCCATGAAAGTTAAAGAACTGCTCAGTATCAAAGGATTGGAGTGTTTCAGTATCACCAGCGACCAGTCGCTTCTCGACGGAGCGAAACAGATGGCGGAATGCAACATTGGCGCTCTCCTGGTCATGGACCGGGGTTCGCTGGTCGGCATTATCACCGAACGCGATATCGTCAAGAACACGGCAAACGAGAAAGCACAGTGCAGAGACGTAAAGATCAAGGATACCATGAGCACCAACCTGCTCGTGGTTAAACCCGGTGATGATCTTGATTACGTCATGGCGATCATGATCCAGAACAACATTCGTCACACACCGGTCGTCGAGGAAAGCGGGCTGGTGGGACTCCTGTCCATGCGCGATGTGGTGCGGGTCCTGGTTAAAAATCTGAAAGCGGAAAACCATTATTTGAAGGATATGATTGGCGGTAAGTTCGAGGTATAACGGACCGCATCAAATATTATCGAAGAGGGGGGGATGCAGGGGGAACGTTGTCGACAGGACTTAATGCAACACACTTCATCGTCGATGCGATGAACGGGTTTCATAATGATGTAATCGGGATTGATATTCCATATAGTAAATTTACGTAAGGGAGGAGAATATACAATGAGCAACACGATTCTTTTCGCCCTGATATGCGGCATCGTCGGCGTCATCTACGGCGTCATGACCGCAATATGGGTGAACAAGCAGGATGCGGGCAATCAGAAAATGATCGATATTTCCAACGCAGTGAAGGAAGGCGCTTATGCGTTCATAGCGCGCGAGTACAAGACAGTCGCGATTGTCGCAGTGATTTTGGTGTTGATCCTGAACTTCGTTCCCGCCCTCGGGATGTGGGCAGCCGCCGGATTTATCATTGGTACGGTCGGTTCCGCCCTCGCCGGGTTCATCGGCATGTGGGTTTCGCTGCGTGCCAACGTCCGTACTGCCGCGGCAGCGAGCAAAGGTCTCCAGGCCGCGCTCAGCCTCGCGTTCAAAGGCGGTTCCGTGACCGGCATCATGGTTGTCGGTCTTGGCATCATCGGCCTTGCTGGTTTTTACTTCATCGCTAAGACGTTTGCTCCGGCCGAGCAGGTATCCCATGCCCTCATCGGGCTCGGCTTTGGCTGCTCGCTCATGAGCGTGTTCGCCCGTATCGCGGGTGGCATCTACACCAAGGCCGCTGACGTGGGCGCCGACCTCGTTGGTAAGGTTGAGAAGAATATCCCCGAAGACGACCCGCGCAACCCGGCCGTGATCGCCGACAACGTGGGCGACAACGTGGGCGACTGCGCTGGTATGGCTGCTGACCTCTATGAGACCTACACAGTGACCCTCGTGGCAGCCATGCTCCTCGCCAAGACCCTGTTCGGCGCGGATAGCCCGTGGCTCGAGTTCCCGCTCATGCTCGGCGGCGTGTCGATTATTGCTTCCATCATCGGTACCTATGCCGTGAAGCTCGGCAAGAATAACTACATCATGGGCGCCCTGTATAAGGGCCTTGCCACTGCAGGTGTTATAGCAGCAATAGCCTTCTATTTCGTGGCTAAAAGCTTTATCAATAGCCTCGGCGCCAATGCAGGCGTTTTTACGGCGAATACCGTGTTCTTCATCTCCCTCATCGGTCTTGCCCTCACTGGGCTCATTGTGTGGATTACCGAGTACTTCACTGCTAAAGAGTATTCCCCGGTGCAGCACATTGCTCAGGCTAGCCTCACAGGCCACGGCACGAACGTGATCGCTGGACTCGCGGTTAGCATGAAGTCCACCGCAGCTCCGGTGCTCGTGATTGTAGCATCGATCCTGGGTGCTTACTGGTTAGGCGGCGGCTTCTCCGGCCAGGCGAACGCAGCAGCGGGCGGCATCTTTGCCATCGCGCTGGCAGCCGTGTCCATGCTCTCCATGACCGGTATCGTCGTGGCCATCGACTCCTACGGCCCGATCACGGACAATGCGGGCGGTGTCGCTGAAATGGCCGGGCTTCCGAAAGAGATCCGCGATATCACGGATCCTCTCGATGCAGTCGGCAACACCACGAAGGCAGTGACCAAGGGCTATGCCATCGGCTCCGCAGCGCTGGCCGCTTTGGTGCTGTTCTCGGAATATTCACGCTCTTTCGGCTCAACAATCCTGTTCGATCTTTCGAACCCAATGGTTCTTTGCGGCCTGTTCATCGGCGGCCTGCTCCCCTACTTCTTCGGCGCGCTCCTTATGGAGTCTGTGGCTAAGGCTGCAGGCGGTGTGGTGGAGGAAGTTCGCAGACAGTTCCGCGAGATCAAGGGCATTATGGAAGGCACCGGCAAGCCGGAGTACGGCAAGTGCGTTGACATCGTGACCAAGAGCGCCATCCGTGAGATGATGGTTCCTGCGCTCCTCCCGGTGGTCGTACCGGTCGTGGTGGGTCTTGTCCTGGGCAAAGAAGCCCTCGGCGGTGTGCTCATCGGCGCCATTGTGACCGGCCTGTTCCAGGCCATTGCCATGACGAGCGGCGGCGGTGCATGGGACAATGCCAAGAAGTCCTTTGAAGACGGCGTTACCGACAGCAAGGGCGTCGTGCATAAGAAGGGCAGCGAAGGCCACAAAGCCTCGGTTACCGGCGACACCGTCGGCGATCCTTACAAGGACACCGCAGGCCCGGCCATTAACCCGATGATCAAGGTCATTAACATCGTTGCACTTCTGATCGTTCCGTTGATCAGATAAATAAACTGATAGATCCATAAAGACGAGGGGCTGGCCAAACTGCCAGCCCCTCGTCTTTTTCACGGCACGTCTGGATGTACAAACATTGTTGAAATTTGTCAGCAAAGTGGTATTATTTACATCCAATGCATAATGCAGATGTAGAAATACTTGTTGCTGCCGGATGTCCACGCGATGTCATTGCTCACTGTCTTGTCGTATCGAAATTGGCTTATTCTCTCGCGGGACGCATGGAGATTAAGGTTGATGGCGAACTGATCAGGCAGGGTGGGCTGTTCCATGATATCGGCAGATCGCGAACGCATGACATCCATCACGCCATCGCTGGCGTAGAAATTGGCTGGAAACTGGGTTTCTCCCATGCCCTCGTCAATATAATTGAACGTCATATTGGTGCAGGAATTACAGCGGGGGAGGCAGAAAGGCTCGGACTGCCGAAAAGGGACTACCTGCCTATTTCTATGGAGGAAAAAGTCGTTTCTTACGCAGATAATTTGGTCAGCGGGACGCGGGAAATGCCGTTTTATGAAGCACTCGACCGGTTCAGGAGTATTCTCGGGCCTGATCACGAAGGCGTCGAGTTGTTCATAAAGCAGCATTACGAGATTCAGGGTTGGATGAAAAAGGGAAAAGAAACAGCAGGCGGCAGTTAGCAGGCTGAGGACATTAAAAGTCGCAGAATGACGGCTGCGCTGAAAGGTTTATGATGAGCAATAAGAAAAAAGAAATAAAGCCGGAAGATATCGATATTGATCCACTGAAAAAAAGCCAGACCGACAAGGTTGTGCCGATCAAGTTAACAGAGAAGAGCAGGTTCAAATTCCGCTGCCACAAAGGCGTCAAATGCTTCACCGCCTGCTGCAGCAATATCAATATCGTGCTACCGCCCTATGACCTGTTGCGGTTGCGAAAGCGGCTGGGCATGACAACCGAGGATTTCATCAACAAATACTGCGAAATAGAAATGCTGGCTAAAACGCTTCTGCCGGTCATTACGCTCAAAATGCAGAGCGATGAGAAGCGCAGCTGTCCATTCGTAACGCCCGACGGTTGCACGGTGTACGAGGACAGGCCGAGCAACTGCCGCTATTATCCTCTGGGTATGGCCACGCTCAGAAAAAAGGACACCGAAAGCGGGAAAGACGAGTTCTATTTCATGGTCAAGGAAGACCACTGCAAGGGGTTCGATGAGGACAAGGAGTGGACCATTGCAGAGTGGCGCAAAGACCAGGAAGCGGACGTCTACGACGACAGCAATCGCGGATGGATGGATATCCTGATGAAAAAGAAATCCTTTGGCGAGAAGGAATTCCCGGAGATCAAAAACCAGATGTTCTTCATGGTCAGCACAAATACGGACTATTTCCGCGAATTCGTGTTCGGCAGCACGTTTCTGGACACTTACGATATCCCGGCAGAGCGCATAGAGAAGGTTCGGACCGATGATGCGGAGCTGCTGAAACTGGGATATGAATGGCTCCGCTCGTCGATGTTCGCTGAAGAGACCCTCATCCTCAAAGAGGGCGTGGCAGAAGCACGAAAGGACCGCACCGATGCGATGTTGCGAAGAGTGTACGGGAAAAAAGAAAGTGAATGAGTCAGCCAGCCAGGAGTAAGGAGAACGTCCTCTAACTGCGGGGTTGAAGCATAGCGCTCATTTCCATGTAAATGGCATTTCCAATTTGAATTCCTTGATCAATAAATTCTGGACCATACTGCTTTCCCGTATCGGTCCGGAATGTGTCTTTAATTCGCTCAATTCCCTTCATTTTTTCCCGGAACGTTTTATGGAGCGACGCGATCGGCGTTTCATGGGCATTGACCATGAGCCACAGCGTTCCGGTAAAATTCTCCGGCCCCCATCGGAATTTATCTGCATCGTACAGCGCATCGCTGACCATGCATCCTTCCGCGTCGTCCAGATCACACGTCGTCTTAAATGCTTCATGGTTCCTTATTGCGTAGGTGATATACGTACGGCTGCGCTCATCCACCTTGAGCGTTTTCAGTATGGCTTCAGCCTCCAGGCTGCCTAGAACGGCATGATCATCCTCTCGGCGCTTTATATCATGGAGTAAACCTGCAATGATTGCCGCGATAAAGAGCGGCATGATCTCGTTGCCGCCCATGGCGCGCCGGGCCCCTTCAACGAGAACAATGGCGCCTGCATCCCGGGCAACAGCCTCGCAGTGACAGAGCCCGTGGGCGCACTCGAGCTTCGATTCATCGAGATATGCGTGACATTTGCGGATAAGGTCGTAAGTCCTGAGCGCTTCATCGGCTTGGTGGACTGCCGGGGCATGGGCATGGTAAAAGGCTGGTTTAGGCAGCGTACGCGCGATTTCATACGCTCTGGCCTGAAGAAGCTCATAAGCAGTATGGGTCATAGATTTATAATAGCCAGAGAGTGGGTGTGGTGTCAAGTCGAGTTTTTTCCAATACTTCGTGTAACGACAGGTGAGAAAATTGAGGCAGAGCCTGGTTTTTAAACTCATCTTCAGCCCGAAAATATCGGAGGTCATAGCATCAATCAACTCACAGAACGCTGTCCCTTTTCCCTTTCTCCTCCAGCGAGATTCTCCGATTGACTAACTTGGCATGGTGATGTAGAATTCTCAATCTTTTCCCTTTGTGAAAGGGGCTTACCGTGTCTGACATCCACAGCGAAAGAATACTGATTCTCGACTTCGGGTCGCAATATACTCAACTGATCGCGCGCCGCGTGCGCGAGGCGAAGGTCTACTGCGAGATATTTCCCTATAACGCGGGGCTCGAAAAGGTAAAGGCATTCCGGCCCAAGGGGCTGATACTCTCGGGTGGTCCGTCCAGTGTGTATGGCTCCGGAGCACCGCTTATCAACAAAGCCCATCTCAATCTCGGCATACCCGTACTCGGCATCTGCTACGGCATGCAGCTTCTGACTCACGTGCTTGGTGGCGTGGTCGCGAAATCGACAAAGCGCGAATATGGAAGGGCCGAGCTGAACATTCATAAGAACGAAGGATTGTTCTCTGGCATCGGCGTGCGCGAGAAAGCGACGGTCTGGATGAGCCACGGTGATAGGATTGAGAAGATGCCGGAGGGATTCTCGGCCATTGCACACACAGACAACTCGCCCACCGCTGCCATGGCGGACGAAAAGAACAAGTTCTACGGTGTGCAGTTTCATCCTGAGGTTGTGCATACGCCGCAAGGAGTACAAATTCTGAGGAACTTCGTGTACGGTATCTGCAAATGCGAACCTTCCTGGACCATGGCTTCCTTCGTGGACTATTCCGTTGGTGAGATCAGGAGGGCCGTGGGGAGCAAGCAAGCCGTGTGCGGCCTCTCCGGAGGCGTTGACTCGTCCGTTGCCGCGGTGCTGGTGCACAAAGCCATCGGGAAGCAGCTCACCTGTATCTTTGTGAACAACGGTGTTCTCAGGAAGGACGAGGCGGAGAAGGTGCAGTATTCCTTCAAGGACATGGGCCTGAACCTGAAATATGTCGATGCGTCGCAGGAGTTCCTGTCCAAGCTCAACGGAGTGGAAGACCCGGAGAAGAAGCGGAAGATCATCGGCAACACCTTTATCGAGGTCTTCGAGCGCGAGGCCCACGCCGTGGGAGGGGCCGAGTTCCTGGTTCAGGGCACGCTCTATCCAGATGTGATTGAAAGCGTTTCGTTCAAAGGCCCTTCCGCGGTCATCAAATCACATCACAATGTAGGCGGTCTGCCTGAGAAGATGAAGCTGAAACTGGTCGAACCGCTTCGGGAATTATTCAAGGATGAAGTCCGGGCCATAGGCCGTGAAATGAAAATGCCCGACGACATTATTGATCGACAGCCCTTTCCCGGCCCCGGCCTCGCGATTCGCATCCTTGGTGAAGTGACCGAGCCGCGGCTCAAGATTCTCCGAGAGGCAGACGCCATCGTGATCGAAGAGATCAAGAAAGCGGGGTTGTACAAGGAAATCTGGCAGTCCTTTGCCGTACTGCTGCCGATCAAGACCGTCGGCGTCATGGGAGACGAGCGGACTTATGAGAACGTTGTAGCGATCCGCGCGGTCACGAGCCAGGACGGCATGACTGCTGACTGGGCAAAGATACCCTATGAGCTCCTAGGGGCTATGTCCAATCGCATCATTAACGAAGTAAAGGGCGTGAACCGCGTGTGCTTCGATATCTCGTCCAAACCGCCGAGCACGATTGAGTGGGAATAGTGGTTCCGAAAAATAGATCACAGGGAAAGATGAAGAGGAGTGGCGGCGCCAGGTAGCCGCCCTTTCCTTTATTGAATAGTATGAATGGGCTGAATCTCATCCTTATCAGCCTTGCCGCTGTGGCGGGAGGCCTCGTGAATGCTCTTGCCGGCGGCGGTACGCTCATCACCTTCCCAATGCTGACCGCTGTCGGCATTCCGCCCGTTGCGGCGAATGTGACCAATACCGTTGCGCTCTGCCCCGGCTACCTCGGCGCAACTTTAGCCCAGATGAAAGACTTGCGGGGGCAGGGGAGGAGGCTGTGGCTTCTTCTGCCAGTAGGTGTATTGGGTGGGATTGCAGGAGGTGTTTTGCTCCTGCATACGAGCGATAACACGTTCCGCAAGCTGATCCCCTATTTGATTCTGCTTGCCGTGGTTCTGCTTGCTTTTCAGGATCGATTGCGAAATTGGGTCATGGGCCGAATAGAGCGTGAGGGGTCAAGGCAACTGAACGAGGCATGGACGATAGCGCCAGTCATGCCGGCTGCCCTCTACGGCGGCTATTTTGGCGCCGGCGTGAGTGTGATGGTTCTGGCCGTAGTGGGGCTAGTGCTCGAGGATTCGCTGACCCGCTTGAACGCGCTCAAGCAGGCCATCTCGTTCAGTATCAATATCGCGGCCGCAGTTTTTTTTCTTTTTTCCGGCCAGATACTGTGGCTCGCAGCGCTCGTCATGATGGCCGGTTCACTGGCGGGCGGCGCGCTTGGCGGGCGGCTAGCGGGAAGAATAAAACCGATTGTGCTGCGAAGTATTGTTATCACCGTCGGCCTTGCAGTTGCCGTGTTTTACTTCATGCGGTAAAACGGCGTGTTGCTCCTCTGCAGCCAACTTACGACATCGGTTTCCTTGTCTTTAAAAAAACGCAAGCTGGTCCATATCAGCATGGCTGCAAACACAATCCGGAGCGTTGCTTCCGATAAAAAGTGCGCAAGAGTTCCGCAGAGATAGGTCCCGACAAGAATTCCCGCGATCAGTCCCGCCAGAATGGTTGTCCTCACATTGCCGAGCTTCCAATGCGTATACGCGCCCGCTGCTCCCGCGGGCAACATGGCGCGTAAGGAAGTTCCCAGCGCTGCATATTGCTCAAAACCCGCAAGGAATACCATGGTCGGCACCATGATCGATCCGCCTCTGCCCCCATCATGCCGGACACGAATCCCGTGAACGCGCCAGCCAGAAGCGGCACCACAACAGACGGCCAACCGGTTTCCATCCCATGGATATGAGGCAGATATGGTTTGATCAGCAGGAGGACGGAGCCGAGGAAAAGAAATACGCTGAAGGAACGCTTAAGTCTCCACTCCGGCAGCGCATAGGCGTAGTGCGCCACGGCTCGCGCCGTTGTCATGGACGTAGCGGCCAGCAGCACTCAGCTAGGACATCCACCGATCCTTTCACGCCGTAGGCCGCCGTGCCCGGATATGCCGGTGAACACAAGAGCAACAAGGCTGGTGACATTTGCCTTGTGCTTGTCCCGTTTAATGACGCCTACTATGAGAGGTATCATGATGACGCTGCCCAGGCCGATAAGGCCTTCGAACAAACCTGCTAAGGAAACGCTGAGAAAGAAGCAACCTGAATGACGGGGATTGATCAGGACGGACGCGATGGAGCGGGGCAGTCACGAAAAACATCTTTATTCACATGGAGAAAGCATTCCCTTGCGCTTTTCATGCACTGATGGCACCAAGCGCTACTAATCGTTTGACTTCGGTACCAAACCGCCGAATTCCTGGCCGAACTGGTTCGCCGCGGTTATGCCTACTTCCTGCAGCATGCGGGCGAGGGTGTTCTTTAAAAGGTCCTGGGTGACATCGAGGCTTTTTGCGATCTCTTCGAGAGACTGGCGCTGACCGAAATGGCGCTCCGCAATAATAATCTTCAGGAAATCGGCCTGGATAATTTTCCCCAGCTCTTTGTCCGGGATTTTGTAGCTGTCAAAAGCCTGGCGCAGGGTCTTTCCCGCGGCAACAGCCTGACGTAAACTGTTCACCGCTTCCTCATAGATTTTGCCTTCTTCGGGCGTGAATTCCTTGAAGCTGAATTCGGGCATATCCTCTTTTTTTTTGGCTTTATCCTTCTTTTTCATGCGTTGTCCTTTTCAGAATCGATTCAGCTGATGAACGTTTGGCCAAATAAGGGGTAACGAGCATGCCCCACAGCGTAAGGTGTTCAACCCTTTGCCTTTCGCTCTCAGAGTTAAAGTACCCTTTTTCCCCTTGGCCTCCGCTCAGGGACTTGTTGGTGCGGCACTACTTCCTCGTTCCATGCCGCCGAAACGTAGAGCCCGCAGAAGCAACTGCCGTATTCCCTGATATCGGGATCACGATAAACGCAGGGGCAGACGATATCCGCATCCTTCCCCTTAACACCGAAAGCAAGGCGGCAAGGGCACGAACGGTAGCCATAACGAGCCTCGTTCGTAAGCAGACCCTGCAGGATGTCGAGAACAAAGGGCTTGTCCTTATTCAATCGAATGCCTTGTGATTCAGCGTATCGGGACAGAATATCGTGGAGTTTGTCCGGAGTCATGGCATGTTTAAGGCTTTTTTGAGCTTCTCTTCGTTATATCCGACAATGATATGATTATCGATGCAAATCGTCGGGAAACTGCAATCCGGATTGAATTTCCTGACCTCGTCCATGATTTGCTCCCGCTCTGAAGCGCTCAACAGATCGACATCGACAAACTCCATGTCGATCCCGTTTTCCTTGAAAAAACGCTTGGTACGGTTGCAGTGCGAACAGGTACTGAGGGTATAGAGTTTTATTTTTGGCTTATCTGAAGGCATGAAACATTCTCCCAGTTCGGTTTTGTTATTTACTATAACACGGGAAGAGGCTGTATGCAAACGATTTTGGTGCAGAGTAGTCTTGCAATATGTCCAAAAATTTACATAAAATCCCCTGAAATCTGGTAAAGACATTAAAATTTAAGACATATTCGCGACCATTTCAAATCAGAATTCAGCAACGGCATCTGTCTCGAATGAGCTCAGAAAATCTATCCTCAAATATTGCAATAAAAAAGACGGGCCTTGACATAAATTCGGTATTGAAGGGATAATTGTTATATGAAAAAAATAATGACCTTGGTGAGCGTTGCTATGTTTCTAACTGCGTGCACACCGGTTCTGAACCGCGAACTCATGCGGGAGGGAACGCGGGATGTGTCATTCGATCGTCTGCGGGAAGCGCCCGATTAATATAAAGGAAAACTTTTCATTCTGGGCGGCCTCATTGTGAACACACGACTGACGGAACAGGGGTCGCAGATCGAGGCATTATACGTACCGGTCGATTCCTACGGAAGCCTGAAAGAAGGGGCGCGGATTCAGAGCAGGTTTTTTGCCATTTATCCAAAAGCAAAGGGACTGCTCGATCCTTTAGTGTATAAAAAGGGAAAAGACATCACCCTTGCGGGTGAATTTGTGGCGTATTACACCTATGAAAGAAGGTCGTGTTCATTGTGAGGAGCCGGAAACTTTGTCTTTTGTTTTATATTCTACCTCACTTTGGACACGTTAACTTCCTTGGTTTTTTTCATACTAGCGCATATTTCCTGTCCTCTCCGCTTAGACTTGTCTCGCTATCAGGCAACCCATAGAGGAGATGAGTCTCATATTTTTGCCGGTATCCCTCCGACGATGCTGAAACGCTCTATGAACGTATAGGCCACTCGTTGAGAATTCCTCTAAATGTCGCTGCCGGGTGCCGAGGTAGGAACAAAAGGAGAAAGACGGAGAGAGAAATAATCCATCGCGTGAAGGCATGGCCCGTTACCTGCCAATCTCGGAGTAGGCTTCAGACAAATAATAATTGTTGAATATGCAAAGCAAAAGATGGATAATAATATACTTATCATTCACGCACGCTGCTGCCACATTGTCCCAACAAGCTCAAATCTTCCTGTCGGGCTCTCTTGGTACGTGAAAATTCCCTGGTACGTTTCAAGGAGACCATGATGAACATCCTTCTCGTCTATCCGCAATATCCCTTAACTTTCTGGAGTTTCAAGTACGCCCTGACGTTCATCGCTAAAAAAGCTAGTCTACCGCCCTTGGGCCTCATGACCGTGGCTGCTATGCTTCCCCCGCAGTGGGAACAGCGTCTAGTTGATCTGAACACCGCGAGGCTGACCGACGCTGACATCCGCTGGGCGGACTACGTGATGATTTCGGCTATGTCCATCCAAAAAGACGACGCCGACGCGATCATCGAGCGGTGTCGTCGGCTCGACGTGAAAGTGATCGCCGGTGGTCCGCTCTTCACCGCCCATCCCGGGGACTACAGCCAGGTGGACCACCTCGTACTGAACGAGGCGGAAGTCACCCTGCCGCTGTTCCTCGCTGACCTGGAGCAGGGCCGACCGCAGCGGATCTATACCTCGGAGCGCTGGGCGGATCTCACCTCGACCCCTTTGCCGCGCTTCGATCTCCTGAACATGAAGCACTACGCCTCCATGAACATCCAGTATTCCCGCGGCTGCCCCTTCGAATGTGACTTCTGCAACATCACGGTGCTCTACGGCCGGACGCCGCGGACCAAGGACGCGGCACAGATCGTGACCGAGCTCGACGCACTTTACCTTCGGGGTTGGCGGAGCAGCGTCTTTATCGTGGATGACAACTTCATCGGAAACAAGGGGAAACTCAAGAAGGAGGTGCTGCCGGCCATCATCGCATGGATGGAACGGCGCAGGCATCCTTTCAAGCTCTATACTGAGGTGTCCATCAACCTTGCCGACGATGAGGAACTGATGGCGCTCATGGTCCGGGCCGGGTTCGACCAAGTGTTCGTGGGCATCGAGTCGCCGAACGAGGAAAGCCTCGCTGAGTGTAGTAAGCGCCAGAACCGGAACCGCGACCTGATCGCGAACGTCCGGAAGATCCAGCACGCCGGCCTCGAGGTCCAAGCGGGATTCATCGTGGGGTTCGACAAGGACCCAGCTGCGATTTTCGAGCGGCTGATCGCCTTCATCCAGGAGAGCGGCATCGTGACTGCCATGGTGGGGCTGCTGAATGCTCCGGCCGGCACCAAACTGCACCGACGCCTGGAGCAAGAGGGTCGGATCATAAGGTCCGTGACCGGCGACAATACCGACTTCTCGATTAATTTCGTCCCTAAAATGAGCAAAGAAGCGCTGGTCAGCGGGTACCGGAGTATCTTGGGCACTATATATGCCCCCAAGCACTACTACGCCCGGGTGCGGAAGTTTTTGCAGGAGTACCGACCTCCTCGGAAGAATCGGGGTCGTCTACGGATCATGCATGTGCGGGCTATGGTCCAGTCCATCGTGCGGCTCGGCATCTTCGGCAGGGAGCGTTACCAGTACTGGAAACTCTTCTTCTGGTCCCTGGTCCGGAGGCCACGGCTCTTCCCGCTCGCCATTACCCTCTCGATCTACGGTTTCCATTTCCGTCAGGTCTTCCGGCGGCACGAGAAGCGGCTCCGGACGGTGCGCGCCTGACCGGCAGGAATCATCGGGGTCACGCCGTTGATGACATCTGCGGTGACATAGCTGACTTGACAACAAGTGTCCGCGGAAAGTTCACTAGAGGACTTTGTCGCACCCGTAGCGAAAAACGTGGGGTACTTGTTGTTATTTATATATTGAAACATTGAGAGGTGTTGGTTCAGATCGATGATTACGCTCCCCCGATTAACGACCACAATAAATTGTGAGATGCAATCTCCCTTCGATGCTATCGTATATGAAGTTATAACTAAAGTTTCTCTGTCAAACTTAACCACACTAGTTTTATAGCGAAATGCAATACTTGAGGCAATCATGTTACCCCAAGTGTTCTTGCCAAACCGCAATAAACATTTATCCCAATCCTTGAGAGAGCATATCGCTAATCAGCTCTCAGAAGATTCCAGGCTGGGTGATATCGCAAAAGCTCTCAGTAGGAACAAGAGCACATTATCCCGTGAGTTTACTCGAAACTCAGCAACCGAGTATCAGGGGCTATACACCCTCTCGGGCTCATGCTCGGATCGGTGGACGAAAGACCACAGCCAATACGCATGAACGGCTGGAGGATGACATCATCCGGCAGTAGGTCTGAAATATAAGGTTTACAAAAAAACATTGACCAAGATATCGCTTGTTAAAACAAGAAACATGATTCCGCAGAATGAGTATCTTGGGAAGTGTGCAGTAGGGAGAATAACAGACTGTGATTAAGTTCTCTTTATCATCAAAATCAGAACTGGACGTAGCCGTTATCATGCCGAGAGGCTACCTCACTGACACAGGCGTGCATCAGATCGAAAAGGCCAGTGAACAGTTTCTCGACAGAGGTTTTAAAAAGCTCATAATAAATTTTTCCAATGTCGAATTGATAAATACTCACGGAATCTCAATCTTCAAGAGTATCCTACAGAAGACATACGAAAGCGACTGTCGTGTTTGTTTCACTAATATAAACAAACTCCACAGTGAAATTTTTGAGCTAACAGGCGTTATGAAACGTGTAGATGTTTTTCAGGATGAAGATGAAGCCATGATATACTTAAAAAGAAAGTTTTGATTTCATAACAATTAAGAAAGTCGCTTCTCTACGATTCAGTGTTTGTCATATACTATGCTTCTCCTGTCAAGGATCGCTTTTATGAAATCGTAAGGCATCCCTATCTTTTAAGTTCGAGTAGCTCCTGTTTTTTTAAGCACAAACCTCCACTGTACATCTATTGCGGATGCTCCCAGTTTTGTTAGACGAGTCTCGCTTACACGAAGCGAACTTGACCTCTGAGAGTTATTGAATATCCGTCGTGCAGGGGTGGGCCGCCCAACATCCCTTTTCTAGAATATTAATAGGCCCTGAATTGTACATCTTGGGCTCAGCGTCTAGTGTAATGCCTCCACAACTTCCTTACCTTTGGCAACTTTAGTCAAAATCTGCGCGACAGGTGCAGTCAATACAAACACCTAAGGATTTTGGTTGAAAATATACCTTCATTCGTCTTTAAGTTGAAAGCCTGGGGTTAAGCAACCCGCAGTGCTGATGAATCTTAAGCAGGAAGTAGGTGACATCTTTATAGCCGTAAGCCATGCGCTTAAGACGTTTGATCTTATTATTGATCCCTTCGGAGATGGCAGTCGTTATTTTACAGATGAAGTAGTTCAGGATAAAGTGCCGTTTTCGAAAGAACTTACGGCCGAGTTCTACGAACACCTGAATTTTCGACCCAATTGCAGCGATGATCCACTCCCGCAAAGCTTTACGGGCTGAAGCGCGATTGCGGGATGTATAGATAGCAACAAACTGCTCTTTGAGAAGCATGGACTTGTAAATGGGATCGTTGAGATCGGCGAGCTTTTGCAGAAGGTTCTCCCGCCGTTTGGTTTGCTTGTTCTGCATCAGGATGAACTTCTTCTTGCAGTGGAGCAAATCGGCCAGTTCAGTATCATCCGTCTTTCGTGCCTTTGCAAGCTCTTCCTTGCGCACCGTGTCTATGGCATCGTTCAAGGATTTCTTGACATGGAAATGGTCAAGAACGATTAACGCGTTCTTTGCATGTTCCTGGGTTGCTGACAGAAACCCACGGGCGCCGTCACTAGCCACGGCCTTGATGTCGGCGCACTGTTCTTCTCCAAGGGCTTTATAGAAGGATTCGAGCACTGATTTGCCCCGGTCATCGTGGTTCCAAATAACCTTGCGTTTCTCGATGTCCACTACGTTGGTGACGTAATGGTGCCATTTTTGCCAGGCCACCTCGTCAACACTCATGTATCGTGGGGCGGGAACGGGGGAAAGCTTCTCCTGGGCCAGTTCTTCGAGGTACTGCCGGTCGATCCGATAGACCACTTCATCGTCGAGGCCGAGATACCACCCTGCCTCCTGATTGGTGGTGATGGAGGTCAGCCGGTATACCTGATCAGCAAAGCGTTTGGTGAATCGGCCTCGGAGCCAGTCAAGTTCTTCGACGCGGATGCTGTCGTCTTCAACGCAAAGAGCCTTGCGCTTCGGGACATGCAGGAATACCCGCTTTCCGCTCATGGAGAGATCCTCGACAACCATCGTCCCTATGCTATGAACGGGCGTATTGTGGACATGACCGCAGCCGGAGCAGACGGCAGGGATGAAACGGGACGGCTCTAAGAGTAAATCGAGACGACTGTCAGAATGAACGACCATATGGCTGACGCGATAGTTTGGAATAGCAAGCAGTTCTGTGATAGTATGGAGCTGCATCGGGTTTTCCTTTCTGGTTAAAGTTTGGTCGGCAAACCTACTTTATCAGAATTGGTTAATCCGATGTCTTTTTTTGCTCAAATGCTACGTTTCAACTTTTATACGAAAGATTCAAAATATAATTCTTGATAGCATCAAGCAAAGCAAATACATTTCGAAAAGTGCCACGATGTATTCGCTTTTCGGTAGCTTCGCGGAACCACTACTCGACAGCTCAGGCAACTCCCATTTTTCCACAATCGGGAATCCTTCTGCCGCGGGTAATTATTCAATGACTGCTTAGAAAAACACGGGAATGCGATGCCACACTGCGCGCGTCATTTCAAAACGGCACATCCGGGCCTCGCAACATTCTAAGAGACCGACACTGCGAAGAGAATCTGCCGCGCCAATTTTTTTTAAACATGTTGTCTTCGGAAGAAAAAGATATGAGTCTAAAGCAGCGGATCAAAAGGAAGACGGATGGAATGCTGCGCAGAACGTGGTCTTACTTCATCATGTTCGTCCTTATTCTCCACTTCCTTCCTTTTGTCGGGAAATCGCTCCTGAAGTGTGCTCCGACGCTTCCTTCCCTTTCGAGGGCTGAACGGGTAATGAGCATAGCGGTTGTGATCATGTTCTTGAGCTCGTAACATTTTTTGTCATGGCCGCATCCTTTCATGCGCCGGTCCCATTCCCGGAGAGATTTGAACGCCGTTGTGAGATCCTTCCTGTTCCGAACAATGCCTACTTTTCCCCACATGAGCTTTTTTAAAGAAATACGGATTTCCTCCACAGCCGTGCCATCAGGCGATTTATGGCCGGGTGCCTGCATCTTGACGCCGACCCGATGCAGGAGTGTGTCGCGGGAAGTCAGCTTGCGGGCAGAGCGGGCGGCAGCGAGGCCCGCTCTCTCTCCGTAGACTAATCCCTCCAGGAGAGAATTGCTTGCGAGGCGATTGGCACCGTGCACCCCGGTGCAGGCGGTTTCGCCTGCCGCAAAAAGGCCTGGGATGTTCGTGGCGCCCCAGAGGTCTGTTTTTACTCCTCCCATGATATAGTGCGCCGCCGGAGACACCGGTATTGGTTCTTTTGTGATATCGATTCCCAGTTCCTTGCAGGTACGGTAAATGCGGGGGAACCGTTGCATCACATAGCTGGCATTCAGGTGTGTCATGTCCAGGAGAACATGGGGCGAGTTCGTGGTGACCATTTCCGAATGGATTGCACGGGTGACCACGTCGCGTGGCGCGAGTTCGCGGGCGGGGTGGTACCGTTCCATGAATCGTTGGCCGAGGGTGTTCTTGAGCATCCCTCCTTCGCCGCGCATAGCTTCGGAAAGTAGAAACTGGGGAGCGCCGCTCCGATAGAGCGCCGTGGGATGGAATTGAACGAATTCCATATCAACCAGGGACGCGCCGGCGCGATAGGCCATGGCCATTCCGTCTCCGGTAGCAACTGCAGGATTGGTCGTCCGCTCGTAGAGTTGTCCTGCTCCGCCGGTGGCCAGGAGAACGGCCCTCGCCGAGATATTCAACACTTTTTTCAGTGCCTGCTGGCATACAACGGCGCCCACGCATCGTCCATCCCGGATAACCAGATCGCGGGTGAAGGCAAAGTCTATTTTGGACACGGTTTTTGTTAAGCGTACCTTGTCGGTGAGCACGCGCATAATCTCGCGGCCCGTGGAATCTCCCTGGGCATGGAGGATTCTGCGCTTAGAATGAGCAGCCTCCTGTGTGAACGCAAGCTTAGTGCCTTCCTTGTCGAATTCCGCGCCCCAAAGGATGAGTTCCCGGATGCGCGTGGGACCTTCCTCGACAAGCGTACCTACGGCTTTCCTGAGGCAGAGGCCGTCTCCGGCACGGAGCGTGTCCTCGAAATGGATCGAGATCTCGTCTTCGTCCGAAAGAGCAACGGCCACGCCGCCCTGGGCATACTGGCTGCTGCTTTCCGTGGGCGCATCCTTGGTCACGACGAGGACGTTGCCGTCTCGTGCCAGCTCCACAGCCGCCCGAAGTCCGGCCACGCCGCCGCCGATGATCAGATAGTCGGTCCTGATATGTTCTTCCTGGTAATCCATGAAATAACGTTAACGAGTTATTGACAACGCTGAACTCTGTATTTTGAATTTTAAACTATAATTTTATTATTTTCCTGGCGATTCTCCCGGCTGCGCCAAGAAGGGATTTTTCCCGTCTATGGAGAGGAGCTTGTTATTTTTTGGATCAAAAATCAGGGTGACCCGCGAACCGTCCTTCACAGAGGCGCCGCCAGCAGTCTGCCACTCGGCGTCCCAGGTAAACGTTGCCGCGATCTGGCCGTTCTGCTCGATCAGGATGATCATTCTCGTATATTGGATATTAAAGTGGATGTTTTCATATTTTGCAAAGACACCTGTGAGAGACTTTGCAAAGGCATCCCGGTCACGGTATTGGTCGGATATACCGGATAAGACAGTGTCGAGGTCTTTTTTCTCATAGGCCCGGGTCATTTCCTGGAGAGAGGTGAGAATGTTTTTGCTTTTCACGGCTGTCTGTTCGGGCAGCTTCTTGCTGCTGCAGGCAAATGAAGCCATCAGGAATACGATGCTGAAGAACAGAGTTACGAGACGCCGCATGGGACCTCCATGGAAGACAACGAGTGACGAGTGATGAAAGAATACACGATGGAGGATGCATGAGCAAGAAATTTATTTGCATCCTGTTACAGAATTTTTTGCAGGAATTGCCCGGTATACGAATCGTTTATTTTCGCCACGTACTCCGGCGTCCCCTGGCCCACGATCTGGCCTCCCTGGTCTCCGCCTTCCGGACCCAGGTCGATGATCCAGTCTGCGGTCTTGATTACGTCGAGGTTGTGTTCGATCACCACGACCGTGTTGCCGGCGTCGACGAGCTGGTTTAGCATGTCGAGCAGCTTCTGCGTGTCGGCGAAATGGAGCCCCGTGGTAGGTTCGTCGAGGATGTACAATGTGCGGCCTGTGGCTCGGCGCGACAATTCCTTGGATAGCTTTACCCGTTGGGATTCGCCGCCCGACAGCGTGGTGGCCGATTGGCCCAGGGTGATGTATCCCAGACCCACGTCCATCAGGGTCTGAAGCTTGGATTTAACCGGCGGGACGTTCTGGAAAAAATCATAGGCCTGCTCCACGGTCATGCCCAGCACTTCAGCGATGTTCCTACCCTTGTACTGGATGTCGAGGGTTTCGCGGTTGTAACGGCTGCCGTGGCATACGTCGCAGGTCACATAGACGTCGGGCAGGAAGTGCATTTCGATCTTGATCAGACCGTCTCCTTCACAGGCCTCGCACCTGCCGCCTTTCACATTGAAGCTGTATCGTCCGGGTTTGTATCCGCGCATGCGCGATTCCGGAAGCTGCGCAAAGAGGTCCCGTACAGGGCTGAAAACCCCGGTGTAGGTGGCGGGGTTCGAGCGCGGAGTTCTGCCGATGGGCGACTGGTCGATATCGATGACTTTATCAATGTTTTCCAGCCCTTTAATGTCCTTGTGTCTGCCCGCGCGCTCCGTGGAGCGGTATATGCGCTGGGCGAGCGCGCGGTACAGGATATCGACGACGAGCGTGCTTTTGCCCGAGCCCGAGACGCCGGTCACGCAGGTGAACACGCCGAGCGGGAACTGAACCGTTATGCTGCGGAGATTGTTCTCCGATGCGCCTACGACGCTTATGGACCTATCGAATTTTCTGCGGGCGCCCGGCACTTTGATGAACGCTTTGCCGGAGAGATATTGCCCGGTGAGCGACTCCGCGACCTTCTGGACCTCCAGAGGCGTGCCCTGGGCCACGATCTCGCCGCCGTGGACTCCGGCGCCCGGTCCCATGTCGATCACATGGTCCGCAAGCCGGATGGTTTCCTCGTCGTGTTCGACGACGAGGACGGTATTGCCCAGGTCCCGGAGCCGGAACAGCGTATCCAGAAGACGGCGGTTGTCGCGCTGATGCAGCCCGATGCTCGGCTCATCAAGAATGTACAGTACGCCCACGAGAGACGAACCAATCTGGGTGGCGAGTCGGATGCGTTGTCCCTCGCCTCCCGAGAGCGTAGCCGATCCCCGGTCCAGGGTAAGGTAATCGAGGCCCACATGCACCATGAATCCGAGTCGCTCGCGGATCTCCTTCAGGATCCGGTGGGCGATGGCGCTTTCCTTTTCCGTGAGTATGATTCCGGAGAAAAACGCAAGCGCCTGCTTGATGCTCATCTTCGTGATATCGTGAATGTTCAGGTTAGAGACTTTGACGGCCAGAGACTCTGGGCGGAGGCGGCTGCCGTTGCAATCCGGGCAGGTCTGGTAACTCATATACTGCTCGAGTTCCCACTGGGTTGCAAAAGAGTCGGTTTCGTCGTAGCGACGTTTCAGGATTTCCAGGATTCCCTCGAAGAGTTTGCAACGCGCGCCTCTGGTCGTCCGTGTGTTCAATGTCTTGGAGCCGTCTTCACCGGTGCCATTGAAGAGGAGCTTCTGCTGGGCGGCTTTCAAATCCTTGAACGGCGTGTTCACATCGAACCCGCAACCCTGTGCGATCGAGTCGAGCATCTGGAAATACTGGAAAGACGTGCGTTTAGCCCAGGGTTTGATCGCGCCTTCCCGGAGCGAGAGGTTCGGGTTCGGCACGATGAGTTCCTTGTCGAATTCGAGCAGGCCGCCCAGACCGTCGCAGGTGGGGCAGGCGCCCTGCGGGGCGTTGAAGGAAAAACTGTTCGGCGCGAGTTCGGGATAGCTTATGTTATCGTAGATGCAGGATAATTTCTCGCTGTAGAGCTGGTCTTTTTTCTGGTCCACCAAGTTAATGAGTACAATGCCGTCTGCTTGGCGGAGTGCGGTCTCGATAGATTCTGCAAGTCTTCGTTCAACCCCTTGCTTGATCACGAGGCGATCGATCACAATCTCGATGTCGTGCTTTTTCTTCTTGTCCATCGGGACGGGTTCTGAAAGGTCTTTGATCGTTCCGTCGATCCGTGCCCGCACGTAGCCCGACGCGCCGGCCGCCATTAGTTCTTTTTTGTATTCGCCTTTTCTGCCGCGCACAATGGGTCCAAGGACCTGGATCCGGGTTCCGTCGGGCAAGGCCATAACCGCGTCGGTGATCTGCTGTACAGTCTGGGCCGCGATTTCCCGGCCGCATTTGTAGCAATAGGGCTTTCCGATGCGCGCAAAGAGCAGGCGCAGATAATCATAAACCTCGGTCACCGTACCGACTGTAGAACGGGGGTTCTTGCTCGTCGTTTTCTGCTCGATGGCGATGGCGGGGGATAGGCCGTCGATGGAGTCAACGTCGGGTTTGTCCATCTGGCCTAGGAACTGCCGGGCATAGGCTGAAAGGCTTTCCACATACCTGCGCTGTCCCTCGGCGTAGATCGTGTCGAAGGCAAGAGACGACTTGCCGGAGCCGGATAAACCAGTGATTACAACGAGTTTGTCGCGCGGGATTTCGAGATCGATATTCTTCAGGTTGTGCTGACGGCAGCCTTTGATGATGATTTTGTTCATGGATTTCCCGGGAGCAGTAAGGTAAAGAGCGAAAGATCATATTACCACCCCTTGGGAAGAGAGTAAAGGATTTTATACCGGCCGACCATGGCGTTTTCCTATCCCACACTCGGACAAGATGGGATATCTTTGAGCCACGGAGATGGCAGAGAACTACGAGGGAACTGTAAGAGCATGACGCAAGAATGTCTAATCAATTATCTTCTTTTAGCTCTCTGCTCTCCGTGACTTGGTGGCAAAACATCCCCTACCTGTTGTCAGTCTCCCATAACAAAGAACCCCGGAGCGAACGGCTCGTGAGAGGATACGCGAACCTCACGTCATAGACTTCAAACCTGCCGGGGAAACGGCCCCGGACGGTTGAAAGTTTCCAAACTTGCCGTGCTCCCTATCGGTCCTAGCAGGAGGGTGACCATGATCAGCATTTTTCTGCGCCGGGGTTCATCCCGATACCTGCGAATGTCGGGCATTTTCGCCTCTTTTTTTCTATAACCAAAAACCTAGGTCTCATTTATATTATTTATAGGCAAAATTCTTGACAATGGTTTTTCATTGTGTTAACTTTTTTCCACTTTTGTAACGTCAGATAAGCGTTTCTCTTTCCCCGAGAGGCAATGGCACTTTTATGATCGATATCAACGTATCACTTCTGATCCAGCTTGCCAACTTCATCGTTTTAATGATCATCCTGAATTTTATTCTTTTTAGGCCGATCCGGCAGACCATGCAGGAACGTGAGCAGGGTATCAGCTCGGCCTTCGGCGATGCAAAGATAGCCCAGGAACGCATGCAAAAACTGCTCGATCAATACAACGATTCACTGGCCGAGGCCAAGCAGAAATCCATGGCAACTTACAATACGATCTACCAGCAGGGGCTTGATGCCCAGCGCGATTTGATTTCCGCCGAACGCTCCAAAGCAGGAGAAGCGCTGGACAAGGCCCGAGCCGAGATCGTGTCCGCGTCGGAAGCGGCACGAACCGACCTCAAGAAAGAGGCGGAGCGGCTCTCGCAGGAAATAACCTCCAAGCTGCTCGGAAGGGCGGTGTAAAGGTGAGGGATTCCATGATGAAGAAGATCACGCTGATGTTCTTTGGACTGGTTGGAATGTTTCAGGCAGCCTGGGCCGTCGCTGAGGAAGCGGGAGGCGAAGGCGGGCAAGTAATGACGTTCACCGGTGATTGGCTGCCGAGGCTCGTCAATTTCGGCATTATTGCGGCCGTCGTCATCTACTTTATGAGAAAACCAGTACGCGACTTCTTCGCGAACCGGACTGCTGAGATAGGCAAGGCCATGCAGGAGTCGAAGGAGATGCGGGAGCGCGCTGTCGCGGCGCTCGCAGACATGGAGCATAAGATAAAAGATCTGGAAGCGGAAACAAACCGGATGATTGCTGAATCTCAGGCTCGCGGCGAAAAGGACAGGCAAGCACTCGTTGAGGAAGGCAAAAAAGTCGCTCAAGACGTGCAGAACCAGGTCAAGCTTGGCGTTGAAATCGAGGTACAGAAGGCCAAGACCGCGCTGGCCGTAGAAGCTGCTCTTCTGTCCATCGACCTTGCGGAGAGCCGGATCAAGGAAAAAATCGACAGCCAGGACCATGAGCGCATTGTGAAGGAGTATATTTCCAAGGTTGGAGGCAAAGCGTGATCCGGACCGTCGCAAATAGATATGCCAGGGCCCTCGTGGAGCTGCCGATTCTAAGGGTTCCATCGACACGACCAAAGCGGATTTTGCGGCCTTCGTCGCCGCAGTTGACGCGGTGCCCGCCATGCAGAAGCTGTTTTCCAGCCCTGTATTTACACCCGAGAACAAAAAAGCGGTTATCAAGGATCTGTCCGCCAAATTAAACATGCAGCCGTTGAGCCAGCGGTTTGTCGAACATCTGGCTGAAACAGGCAGAATCAGGTACGTCAACGACGTCTATGAGGCTTTTCTGGCGATCCTGTCGGAGAAGCAGAATCGCGCCGCCGTGCGACTAACGACGGCGACCACGATAAACAGCGGCGATTTGGCGGACATTAAGAAGAAGTTGGAAACGCTGACCGGCAAACAGGTGGACATCGACGCAAAGGTGGATGCGTCACTCATCGGCGGAGCCAAAGCGCAGATTGGAAGCACGATCTACGACGGATCCATCAAGAATCAGCTCAGCAAGATGCGCACGCGATTGACGAATTAGATAAAACCGCAGACGTCAGAAGTCGGAAGACAGAAGTCGGAAAGCCCGGTGATGTTACCTGTCCTCTGCCCTCTGTCATCTGTCATCTGATCAAAGGAGTTAAACGATGCAGATCAAGGCACAGGAAATCAGTGAGATCATAAAAAAGAAAATATCCGATTTTGAAAAGTCCGTCGAGGTAGCCGAAGTCGGCACCGTGATCACCGTCGGTGACGGTATCGCCAAGATCTTCGGGCTCGACAACGTCATGTCCGGCGAGCTCCTCGAATTTCCGGGCGGAGTTATGGGCATGGCGCTCAACCTCGAAGAGGAGAATGTCGGCGCGGTGCTCATGGGCGACGATTCACGGATTCGCGAGGGCGATATCGTGAAGCGCACCAAGAGGATCGCCGAAGTTCCCGTGGGCGAAGCCATCGTAGGGCGCGTGGTGGACGGCATCGGCCAACCCATCGATGGCAAGGGCCCCATCGCTTCCAAGGAGTTTCGCAAAATTGAAGTGATCGCGCCGGGCATCGTGAAGCGCCAGTCGGTGCGCGAGTCGCTCCAGACGGGTTTGAAGGCCGTCGATGCCATGATCCCCATCGGTCGCGGCCAGCGCGAGCTCATCATCGGCGACCGTCAAACCGGGAAAACCGCAGTCGCCATTGATACGATCATCAACCAGAAGGGTCAGAACGTCGTCTGCATCTACGTGGCCATCGGACAGAAGCGGTCCACGGTGGCGCAGGTTGTCAAGACCCTTGAAGAGCACGGGGCCATGGAGTACACAATCATTGTATCGGCCACCGCTTCGGACCCGGCACCACTCCAGTTCATCTCACCCTACACCGGTTGCACCATCGGAGAATATTTCCGCGATAAAGGCGGCCACGCCTTGATCGTTTATGATGACTTATCAAAGCAAGCCACGGCGTATCGTCAGCTCTCGCTGCTTCTCCGCAGGCCTCCAGGACGTGAGGCCTACCCAGGCGACGTGTTTTACCTCCATTCCCGGCTGTTGGAGCGCGCGGCAAAATTGTCCGATAAGCTAGGCGGCGGATCACTCACGGCATTGCCGATCATTGAGACCCAGGCGGGCGACGTGTCCGCCTATATCCCGACGAACGTGATCTCCATCACTGATGGTCAGATATTCCTCGAATCCGACCTTTTTTACTCAGGCGTACGGCCAGCCATTAACGTGGGTATTTCCGTGTCACGCGTGGGCGGTAGCGCCCAGATCAAGGCTATGAAGCAGGTGGCCGGCACACTCCGCCTCGACCTGGCCCAGTACCGCGAGCTTGCGGCCTTTGCCCAGTTCGGTAGTGACCTCGACAAGGCGACCTTGGCGCAGTTGAACCGTGGTTCGCGCATGGTCGAGCTTCTGAAACAGGACCAGTACAAGCCGCTGCCGGTGGAACAGCAGGTCCTTGTGATCTTTGCGGGAACCAACGGTTATCTGGATGATGTCCAAGTGAACGCTGTAAAGAAGTTTGAGGCTGAACTCCTGCGGTTCGTAACCAGCAAAAACCAGGCGCTCCTGAACGACATCAAAACCAAAAAGCAGCTCGATGACGACCTCAAGGCACGTCTGAAAAGTTCCATCGAGGAGTTCAAAAAATCATTTACGGCGTAGTTACCGGTTTAGAGCGAACGAAAAGATGGGACCCGAAACTCGAACCTAAAGTAGGTCATACATGCCCAGCTTAAGAGACATTAAAAGAAAAATAACAAGTGTTAAGAAGACCCAACAGATCACGAAGGCCATGAAAATGGTGGCTGCGGCAAAGCTCCGCCGCGCCCAGGACCGCGTGATCGCAGCGCGTCCCTACTCGCGCAAGATGCTTGCTGTGATCGCGAACCTCGCGGGCCGGGTCGAACGGGCGCAGCACGTGTTACTTGCCAAACGGGAACCCAAGCGGGTGAAGCTTCTGGTGCTCACCTCGGACCGGGGTCTCTGTGGCGCATACAACACCAATATCCTGCGTAAAGCCGTCGAAGCAGTCAGGCAGTTTAAGGCTGAAGGCAAGGATGTTAAGGTCAATGTAGTCGGAAGAAAGGGCCGTGATTTTTTCCGGAAGCGTTCCACCTTCACGCTGGGCAAGGTTTGGTCCGAGCTCGGCATGGTCGACTATGACAAGGCCGCTGATGTTGGAAAAAACATTGTCGAGCGTTTTTCCGCAGGCGAAACCGACGAAGTCTATCTTCTCTATAACGAGTTCAAGAGCGTTATACAGCAGAAAGTGACGCTTGAGAAACTCCTGCCCGTGGAACCGTCTGCTGATGCGGATCCGTTCATGGCCGCTGTCGATTATCTCTATGAACCCTCAGCAGAGGCGATATTAAGCTCTATCCTGCCGAAGCATATCGAGGTGCAGGTGTACCGGGCGATGCTGGAAAGCCAGGCAAGTGAGATGGGTGCGCGTATGACTGCCATGGACTCCGCCACTCGGAATGCCAAGGACATGATCGAGCGCCTTACGTTGAAGTTCAACAAGCAGCGCCAGGCCGCGATCACAAAGGAAATCTCCGAAATAGTCGGAGGCGCGGAAGCGTTAAAATAGGAATTTATTGGAAATTGAATAGTGCACATCGAAATTTGACGTTCCATTTTTCAATCTCCAATTTACAACGAAAATTTTTTAATCGGCATGCCTGCCATGCCGCAACAGGGGGGTTACAATGAGCACAGGGAAAATAGTACAGGTGATGGGCGCTGTGGTGGACTGCGAGTTCCCCGTCGGAAACCTTCCCCATCTGATGAATGCGCTCAGGATTGATCAGGCCGAAGACAAAAACGTTGGCACGCCGGAGACGCATCTGACACTTGAAGTTGCGCTCCACCTCGGTGAAAACCGGGTGCGTACAGTGGCCATGTCGTCGACCGACGGTCTTATGCGCGGTATGAAGGTAACCGACACCGGTAGGGCCATTTCCATGCCGGTCGGCAAGGAAGTGCTCGGTCGCATCATGAACGTCATCGGCGAGCCTGTGGACGAGATGGGACCGATCACGACCAAAGACACGCTGCCGATCCACCGGCCAGCTCCGATGCTGGAAGAACTTGACCCTACTAAGCAGCTCTTCGAAACGGGCATCAAAGTCATCGACCTCTTGGCGCCGTACACCAAAGGCGGTAAGACGGGTCTCTTCGGCGGGGCGGGCGTGGGGAAAACCGTGATCATCATGGAGCTCATCAACAACGTGGCCAAACAGCACGGGGGTTACTCCGTGTTTGCGGGCGTGGGCGAACGGACCCGTGAAGGAAACGATCTCTGGGCTGAGATGAAGGAGTCCGGCGTTATCAACAGAACGGCGCTGGTCTACGGTCAGATGAACGAACCGCCGGGAGCACGCCTCCGCGTCGCGCTGTCCGCCCTTACGGTTGCCGAGTATTTCCGCGACACCATGGGGCAGGACGTGCTTCTCTTCGTTGATAACATATTCCGCTTTACTCAGGCCGGTTCTGAAGTGTCAGCACTCCTTGGCCGTATGCCGTCGGCCGTGGGCTATCAGCCTACTCTCGGTACGGAAATGGGCGCCCTGCAGGAACGTATCACCTCCACGAAGAAGGGCTCGATCACCTCGGTACAGGCCATCTACGTTCCTGCGGACGACTTGACCGATCCGGCCCCGGCAACAGCGTTTGCGCACCTCGATGCGACGACAGTGCTTTCGCGCCAGATCTCGGAACTCGGCATCTATCCCGCTGTCGACCCGCTCGATTCAACATCTCGCCTCATGGATCCTCATGTGATCGGTGATGAGCATTACGACGTCGCGCGCAGGGTGCAACTCGTTCTCCAGAGGTACAAGGAACTTCAGGACATCATCGCCATCCTTGGTATGGATGAACTCTCCGACGAGGACAAACTTGCCGTGTCGCGTGCAAGAAAGATCCAGCGCTTCCTGTCGCAGCCCTTCCAGGTGGCGGAAGCCTTCACTGGTACGCCGGGTAAATATGTCCCCCTCAAGGAGACCATCAAAGGATTCAAGGAAGTTGTCGAGGGCAAAATGGATGACATCCCCGAGCAGGCATTCTACATGGTCGGCCCCGTCGAAGAAGTTTTCGCGAAAGCGGAACAACTCGGATACAAACGTTAACTGCTGAACGAGAGTATGAACTCGTGCAACACTAAACGAAATTGAGCACTGAGGATTGGAAAAAGAACATGGTCGCTGAAAAAGGGAAAATGCTCCTCGAGATCGTTGCGCCAAGCCGCCAGGTATTACGGTCGGAACACGTGGATGAGGTGATTGCTCCGGGCAGCGAGGGTGAGTTCGGAGTGCTGCCCGGCCATACACCATTCCTGACAACACTCAAGGTCGGGATGCTTTCATACCGGGAAAACACGGAGTGGCACCACTTGGCAGTGGAGTGGGGCTATGCTGAGGTTGGACCGGATCGCGTCGTTATCCTGGCTGAAGGAGCTGACCGGGCGTCAGAGATTGATATTTCCGAGGCGCGGCTCGCCAAGGAGCGCGCCGAGAAGGCGCTGAGTGAAAAGCTTGACAAAAAAGACTATGATAAAGCCCGCATCGATCTGCTCAGGGCGATCATCCGCATTCAGGTTGCCGAGAAGCATGGCGGAAAATTATAATCGGCTTATGCCCTATCGCATTCTTTGTCAAAAGGCAGCCCTCATGGAGGTCTGCCTTTTGTGTTTAAGGGCGAGCGGCGATAAATCCCTTGACAGCAGCGTCTATGCAGATTAAAATGATTCCAAACAATATGAACACCATTCAAACAAAACAGGAGCAGAAAAAAGGCGCCAGTGTTCGTTTTAAACGGACCCCGCAGCGGCTGGCGATTCTTGAGTATCTGGAGGGGAATACTTCGCACCCGTCAGCGGAAGACATATTTCGGGCGGTAACGGTAAAATATCAATCTATGTCGTTTGCTACTGTTTATAATACCATCCATGCGCTTACGAAGGCCGGGGTACTCAGAGAACTTACCATCGACCCCGAACGAAAGCGTTACGATCCCGACACGAGCGATCACCACCACCTGATCTGCATGTCCTGCGGCAAGATAATCGATGTCCCGGAAAAAATCCATGTTGAGCTGCCGAATTCGATGCGGGAGGATTTTACCATTCTTGGAAACCATATCGAATTTTATGGGCAATGCTCACCGTGCGGGAAAAAAAGGAAACTGTCGTAATCCTGCCGGCCCGATACCGCGAAATTATCATCTGATCAGGGAGAAAAAATTGCAGGAGGTTTTTTCATGCGAGCAGTAGAAATTAAACCAGGGATTCATTGGGTGGGTGCTATCGACTGGGCGGTTCGGGATTTTCACGGCTACATCACCCCGAACGGGACATCCTACAACAACTACCTAATCCTTGACCAGCAGGTGACACTCGTTGATACGGTGAAGCACGATTTCAGCGAGTATACCCTGGATTCAATCCGCAGTCTGGTTGACCCGGGGAAAATTAAAAACATCATTATCAACCACATCGAAAACGACCACATGTCGAGCATCGATCGCATCATGGAACTCACGCCGCAAGCCATGATCTATATTACCGCCCGCGGGAAAAAGGGGCTCGATCGTTTCTTTGATACGTCGCGTTGGAACTTCAAAATTGTCAAGACCGGAGACACGCTGAGTACGGGCGTCAAAACGATCACCTTTCTCGAGACCCCCATGCTCCACTGGCCCGATTCAATGATGAGCTATGTGAAGGAAGATAAGGTTCTTTTCAGCCAGGATGCCTTCGGCCAGCATCTCGCCTCCTCGGCGCGGTTTGACGATGAGTACTGCGATCAGTTTTCCATGATTGGACTTGAGCATGCGGTGCGGGATTACTACGCGAATATTCTCATGCCGTTCGGTACGCTCGTGAAAGCGAAGCTCGCCGAGATCAAGAAACTGGGTATCGAAATATCCATGATCGCGCCTGATCATGGCGTGATATGGAGACAGGACCCCGGTAAGATACTGCAAATGTACCTCGATATGGCGAACGATAAAGCCGACCTCAGGGTCGTGCTTGTTTACGATACTATGTGGCACAGCACAGAACACATGACTATGCCGATCATGCAGGGCATACGGTCGGTCGGCGTCGATGTGGAAGTCATAAAACTACGGGCCACTCCGATGAGCAGGGCGATTAAGAGGGTATGGGAATCCCGGGCCATGCTGGTAGGCACGCCGACGTTGAATAACATCATGTTCCCAAGCGTTGCCGAGTTTCTCACGCACCTCCGGGGACTCAGGCCTAAGAACAGGCTGGCGGGCGCATTCGGAAGTTTCGGCTGGGGCGGTGGTGCGGTAAAGGAAGCTTATGCCGAGTTTAAGAGAATGGGACTCGATACGGTGGAACCAGGTATTGAAGTATTGTACCGGCCTTCCGCAGAGGATGAATTGAAATGCTTCGAATTCGGAAAACAGTTCGCGGAAAAAACCAGAGAATATCACAAGAAGTTTGACGGTGATTCCGTGGCAACTTGCCAATCGCAGTCTAATTTTTAATCCCCAGCATAAAATTCTGCATATGCAGGTAGTCGCCGCAAAGGTTTAGTTCAACGCGGGCAGATTGAGGATTTTCCCTTTCAACCCCTACAGAGGAGACGAATTATGTGGAGATGCACGGTATGCGGGTATATTTATGATGATGCAAAAGAAGGTACAAAGTTCGAGGATCTTCCCGATGACTGGAGTTGCCCTGTCTGCAATGCGCCTAAAGATGCCTTCGTAAGGATATGACATGAACACAAATTGCTCGGAATCGCAAGGCGGCCAGGGTTCTGTTATCGGCCGTCTTTTTCGTTTGACAGCGTCCTGGGTCCCCACTATAATTCACAACAACGGGATTCTACGGCTAAAAAGCGCGTGTTGCCCATGGCAGATAAAAAGGTTATCAGTGTAAAAGCCTGGCCTGGTGGCGAGCGGATCATTCTGCAGGGGCGGCATCGCATTTCGAAGTTCAGCTCTCCGCCATTATTATCCGCAATGGCCGTGCGGGCAGACCGGCCGTAGATCTCGGTAGGGACATACAGGAACAATTCGGCATTCTGTTAGGCATCAAGCGGGCTGGTATCAAGGAACTCTGCCACGTAATGGGCATCGGGTCTTGCCAAGGCAACGGAGATTAGAGCTCGATCGAACTGCCAGAAGCCGAACCTGGCGGGCGCTTCTTTCAGCTCAAGCGAAGAGGTTGCCATCTAGTACCGGCCCCCGATGAAAAATAGCAAGAAGGAACTGTTCAGATGCGACCTGCTCGATACAAAGTATAAGATCATCCGGGGTGAGATTGTTTTTATTGGCAGTCTCACCGCGTCAATCGTCTGCCCCCAGGATACTTTCAAAGCTCGCAATCCGGGAGTTGTCGGCAGCGGTCATCTTCATTTACAATCATCCGAGAGGAGATACCAAGCCGGGCGAGAGGATATTCTGCTGACTCGGCGGATTGCCCAGGCTGCGGATGTGCTTGGAATCGAAGTGCTCAACCATATTATCATCGCAGATGGATGCCACTTCAGCTTTAGGGCTAATGGTTTGATTCAGCGCACCTCGCAAACCGGTGCTTGTGTAACCGCTTGACTCTTTATGCATGACAACCTGACGATCATCATAATTGTTGCTGCCATTGCAGCCCTGCTGTTTTTGATCGTCGTTCTCCTGATTGCGAGCGTTGTACGGCGAGCATTAAACGAACGCAGATACCGGAAGCTAGACGCCCTTCGACAGGAGTACCGGGAACGGGTCCAACGATTGCTCGACGCGGATGGGATAGCGGGCCATGAACCGGATTTTGCTGCAGCCACGGACTCTCTTGAATGGCGGGCTGTCGAAGAAGTTCTCTTGGATCTGATGAATTGTGGTGCGTCTGGTGATGAGCTGAAAGAGCTTTTTCACCGGCTCGGCTACGTGGCGTATTATGAGAACAGACTTGCCAGCAGAAATCGGTTGATCAGGGCTTCCGCCATTGATAAACTCGGAAGGATGGGGACCCAATCGTCCCTGGCGAAATTGCTCCTGCGGCTCAATGAAACAGAGCCGGAAATTCTGACCGTGACAGTACGCGCATTGAGCCGCATCGGTGCGAAAGAAGGGTTGATAGCCATCGTGGAGCGGTTGCCTGTCCTTCTCGCACAGGGGCGGGTTACACGTAAGGCCATGGAAACGGCGCTACTGCATTTCAGAAAAGACGCTGTTGATTGCCTCGTCGAGTACCACAGCCAGGATTCCGACCCTTGGATCATGTCGTGCGTTCTGGAGACGCTTTCCCACCTTCCGCCCGATATCCGTTCTTTCTCCCTGGCATCCGAACATCTGGGAAGCGCAAACCCCGAGGTTAGGAGCAAGGCGCTGAAAGTAATCGGACGCGTTGAAGCACCCCTTCCCGCTTCACTGCCTGATTTGATCCTCCCGCTCCTTGATGACCCCGTATGGTTTGTTAGGCTCCAGGCCGTCAAGTCCGTAAACAAGCTCGATTGTGCCAAGGTTGCAAAATCGATCGGTAAGCTCTTGTTCGATAAAAACTGGCAGGTGAGGAGCACGGCCGCGTTCAGTCTTGCGCGACTCGGAACCTGCACCATGGATGTGTTTCTTGGTGCGCTCATGACGGAGGACGCTTACGCGAAGGAAGGCATCTGTGAGGAAATTGAAAAATCACGGTTTGTCGATCAGCTTATTGAGCACTTGGGCGGCAACGACGAGACTCTGAGGATAAAATCCGCCGCAATCCTCCGCATCATGCATTCCATGCATTTCTCTACCCCTCTTCTAGAATGTTCCACGGCCGACGGCAGCGTCCGAATCAAAGAGGAAATAAATAAGATCCTTGCGGCTGGTGCGGGACGATGAAAACGGCCACCATCACATTCATCCTGTGGTTCAATTATTTTGTCGGAGCCTATTTCGGCGTGGTGAATACCATACTGGCATTCCTCCTCGCCCTGTCGCTGTTCGCCATTCTTCGGCACATACAAAGGATCAAATTCGCCCCTATCAGGGATTTTCATACATCGCCGGAAACGCCGCCAGTCTCGATACTCATCCCCGTTCACAATGAAGAACAAATCGTGTTGAGAAGCGTTCGCGCAGCATTGGCGGGAGATTACCCCCTGTTTGAAGTTATTGTCATTAATGACGGATCTCAGGATAACACGCTACGGAAGCTTATTAATACTTTCCAACTTAAGAAGATCGACCGGGTATACCGCACGTTTCTGAAGACCGAAGCGGTGCAGGGATTTTACGCCAGTGCGGACGCCCCGAACCTGCTCGTGATCGACAAGGCCCGCGGAGGCAAGGCCGATGCCCTTAACAGCGGCATCAATGCATCAAAATGCCCCTACTTCTGTTCCGTCGACGCAGACTCTCTTCTCGAAAAAGACGCGCTGATCAGGATCATGACCCCGGTGATTGAAAGCGGTAAGCCGGTCATTGCCTGCGGCGGCGTTGTCCGCATCCTGAACGGAGTGGAACTGGAGGATGAAATCACCATTAAAAAGGTTGATCTCCCTCGCAACAGACTCATCCTGTTGCAGATTGTCGAGTATCTCCGGGGATTTCTGTTCGGCAGGGTCGGTTGGGATGCATTGAATTCTCTGCTAATTCTCTCCGGCACCTTTTCGCTGTTTCATAAGCACACGGTCATTGAAGCAGGCGGATTCATGGTCGGCAATGTGTCCGAGGACATGGAGATGATAGTTAGGCTTCACCGCCTCAAACGGGACCAGAAAAAACCCTACCAGATACGGTTCATCTCGGACCCCATATGCTGGACCGAGGCGCCGGAAACCATGAAGATGCTCGCCCGTCAGCGTCGGCGTTGGCATCTGGGGCTGATCCAGAGTATCAGCCAGAACAAAATAATGCTTTTCAACCCCCGTTACGGGACGATTGGCACGGTAGTGATGCCCTATTATTTGTTTTTCGAGATTATTGGTCCGATCATTGAAGTGATTGGTTATGTGGTGGTGCTTCTTTCCTATGTCATGGGTCTCCTGAGCATACGGTTCCTCATGCTCTTTTTCACATTGGCCATCTTTTACGGAGTGTTTCTTTCGACCGCCGGAATATTTCTTGAGGAAATAACCTACCGGCGGTATCCCCGATGGAGGCACATGTTCCGTCTCCTTCTCTTCGGAGTATTCGAGAACTTCGGTTATCGCCAGATCAACTCGTTCTGGAGGCTCCAAGCAGTCCTTAATTATCTAATCGGCCGGACCGGGTGGGAGTATGTGCAATTCAAGGGGAGGGGGAGCAAGAAAGGCGGTAAGCAATGAGCACTCTGGACCTGGGATTTCTCGCTCTTAAGCGCGGTGACCATCAGGAGGCGATCAATATCTTCAAGCGGGCGCTTGACCATAAAAAAGAGGCCGACGCCTTCTTCGGATTCGGGGTTGCGCACTATCATCTCGGCGATATCCTCACGGCCCGGTGGGCCTTTTATCAGGCGCTGGAGCGAAAACGGGACCATAAGGAGTCATTGGCTTACCTTGAGCGCATCGACAAGACAAAAAAAAGTCGGAAGCCGGTGCCAACAAAAAAAGCACGGTTCCGAGCCCGCAAAGATTTTCTCGAAGTCCATGACGGGACCTGGCGGGAGTTCTTCATCAAGGGTGTCAACATCGGCGCTGGACTGCCGGGATATTTTCCGGGCGAGTTCGCTGTAAAAAAAGGAACCTATCTCAAGTGGTTCAAACAGATAAAGGAACTCGGCGCAAATGCCGTTAGGGTCTATACGATCCTTCCTCCGGAATTCTACGAGGCGCTTTACCGGTTCAATGAACTAGACCAGAAATTATATCTCTTTCAGGAAATATGGACAGAGCTGCCGGAGGGCAACGATTTCCGAGACAGCCGCTTCATCGAAGGTCTCCGGCAGGATATCAAAAATACTGTCGACGTTGTTTTTGGCAACGCATCCCTGCAGGAACGTCCGGGATATCCTCACGGGATCTATGAATACGACGTCTCTTCCTTTGTTGGGGGATTTATCGTCGGCAGGGAATGGGAGAGTTGCGCAGTAAAGGGCTTCAATGAGGCTCATCTGCGACGAACCGCTGACTATCAAGGTATGTTCCTGCGGATTCAAAACGGGACGCCGTTTGAGGTCTGGATAGCGGAAATGTGTGACTTTCTGCAGAGCTATGAACATGAGCAGTATCAGGTAACCCATCCCGTGACAACGGTGAATTGGCCTACGCTCGACCCCCTGGAACACCCTTCAGAATCGACCTATGAGGACGAGTTCCGGAGGCAGGGGCTTCAGTCGCAGGGGGACCACGGCCCCTGCATCGACGTTCATATCGAAGATGTCGAATCGCTTGATCTTACGAAAATCACGGCTATAGAAGGGAACGGATTCTTTGCCCTCTATCATGTATATCCCTATTACCCCGATTTCATGAACAACGATTATGCCGATCAGGAGAACCCCTACCTCGCCTATCTTTCAGCCCTTAAAAAATACCACGGCCGTCAGCCGGTCGTAATTGCGGAATTCGGAGTGCCGTCCAGCAGGGAGGCTGCCCATTGGAACCGCTGCGGCTGGCATCACGGAGGCCATGGCGACAGGGATCAGGGCAAGATCAACGGGAAACTCATGCAGACGATCCATGAGGCGGGAATGGCTGGGGGGATACTGTTCAGCTGGTTCGACGAGTGGTTTAAGCGGAACTGGCTTTTCCTTCCTTCCGAGCTCCCCGCGGAGAGAAAACCTTTTTGGTATAACCTTCAGGACCCCGAAGAGAATTACGGCCTATTGGCTGCATATCCCGGATATCCGGGGAAGAAGGTAAACCTTGACTGCCGCACTGATGACTGGCACGGCGTTGCTCCTCTCTATGAAAAGAAGGAAGACTCGATGGCATTCCCGTTCCATGACAAGTCGGATGATAGCCGGAGGCTCCTGCGTTTATCTGTCCAGCACGACGAGGGCTTTCTCTACATTCTGCTCGAGACCGCCGGTACGATTGATTTCTCAAAAGCGAACTTTCTGATAGGACTCGATACCTGTTTAGCAGATGGGGGAGAACGGGCACTCCCTTTCGGAACGAATCTCATGAGTCCCGTGGGCCTCACGTTTCTCATACATCTGGCTGGGCGGGAAAGCAGCAGAATCCTCGCTGCTGCGTCCTATGACAAATACCTGAATGGAAAGACGGGTGTAGTAAAGCCCGAGGCATCAGACCAAGGCGAATGGGTGATGATGCAGAATGAGACTAATATCCGCCGGATCAGTAAGGACGGAAACCGCTTCTTTCCCGCGCGCGTTTTTACCATGAGCCGTCTCCGCTTTGGCAGCCTTGATGAGAAGAGCGCGGACTACCATTCCCTTGCGGACTTTTTCAGCCGTGATAACAAGATTGAACTTCGCATCCCCTGGGGGCTGATCAATATCACCGATCCCAGCTCGAGGACGGCCTTGTGGATGGATAAAAACGGAACTACACGACAAACCGAGGGCATACGTATGCTCGCGCTTTCCTACAAGCCGGAAGAGGGGGAGCTTGTCGCCCGCGGGACGGGAGGAGCATTCAACCATACAGACAGCCTGCCGGCGGAGCTCGTGCCGGCGCAGGTCAGAAAATACTCCTGGAATGAATGGAAAACGCCGATCTATCATTCTTTCCTGAAGGAAAGCTACTTTCGCTTCCAAAAAGTTCTTCAGGCTATTCCGGAGGCGCGATGAATTTCACGCGACGGGAATTCCTGAAACTGGGCAGCGGCGCTGTTGTGTTCCTTTCTTTCGCCGGACATGCGGCGGCGGATGGGACGAAAATTCCTGTACTGATGTATCACGACATCTCTCCCCGGAGAAGTGAAAAGGAAACCCTGTCGCCCCGGCTTTTTGCCGCCCAGATGGAATGGCTTTACGGCATGGGATACCACGCTGTATTATTCAGCGAGCTTGCGTTGCTCCACCGAGATACTGCGGAGAGGACCGTGGTAATGACCTTTGATGACGGATATACCTCGTTCATGGACTACGCCTTTCCTCTTCTGAACGAGTATGGTTTCAAGGCCACAATTAATGTCATCGGGGAACATATGGGCGGGTTTGTGAGCGGGAATGATCCACGATTGAGCTGGGACGAATGCCGATTCCTCGCCAAGAGCGGATTGGTGGAGATTGGCTGCCACACCTATGGTCTCCATAACTGGTATGGCCGTCAGTCACGGTCGCATGCGATCGATGTGTTTAATGAAAAACTGGCGGAGGATCTCGCCATTTTTCAAAAAATCGCCGTTCAGGAACTGGGCCAGCGTGCCGATGTACTCGCATGGCCCTACGGAATGCACAATAAGATGAGCATTGAGATCGCACGGAAAGCAGGTATGCATTTTATCCTAAATTCCGATGACGGGTACTTTGCAACGAACGGCGATCAACTCGATATTCCGCGGCTGACCATCAGTAACGATACGTCGCTCAAACTGTTCCGTGAACGAATCGAGACGAGACTATGATAATAAGAATCATTTCGATTGCGGTTGTTTTGCTCTACCTATGCTGTGCCTCGGGATTCGCGGAACCTGCGGCCGGGAACGGCGGGGACGGGGGCAGTGCGTCCTATGAAAAGGCCATCAGCGACGCAAAGGACAGCAGGGAAGAAGCGCTGCTTAGGAAAAAATTGGGTGATTACTACGTGTCGAAGGAAGACTACCAAAGAGCCGCGAACGAATATGTGAAGGCTCTTTCCCTGGGGCCTGCGCCATTTACGGCTGCGGAGCGCCTTCAAATGGCTATTACCCTCTCGTGGGCTGACCGTCTCGACGATGCCGCCCGTCTGCTCAAGGGGATCCTTGCTGAGAACCAGAATGATCGAGAAGCCCGGATTCAGCTAGCAAGGGTTCTTTCCTGGAACGACAAACTGGACGAGGCTGCGGTTGAGGCCGACGTCGTGCTGAAGGATGATCCTGAAGACCGCGATGCATTAGTCATCAAGGCAAACACGCTTCGCTGGCGGGGAGATTCCAAGGCAGCGATCCCGGTATATGAAAAAGCGCTTGCCCAGGGAGAGGACTTCGATGCGAGGATCGGTCTTGCATATGCCTATCTCGATATCGGTGAGAAAGAGAAGGCGAATGAGATCAGCCAACCCCTGAAACCGCTTTTTGCGGTCCAGGAAAAAGAATTAATAAAATTTTCAGACACTCTTTGCGGGGTGCGGGCGTCCCATGCTGGCCTTCAGTACAGCTATTACGAGGATTCCGACGATAACAGGGTCAACCGCATATTGTTATCATACGGCCTCTGGGCTGGAAGATGGGAACCGGAATTTTCCTACCGGTTGACCGATGCAAAGGATCCTCAGCGGCATGAGAAGGCGGAAGATCTGTGGATTAACGCCCGTACGCAGGAGGGCAGGTTCGGTGCCGGAGCCGGAATCGGTATGAGCATTACTAGTGGAAACGGGGATATTTTTGTCGGCCGGGCAAACGCAGACGTGGACAAGGGCTGGTGGACCATCGGCATGAGCGCAGCGAGAGAACTCTCTCGGACACGGCGCAGCTTATCCAAAACAGGATCGTGCAAACGAGCGAGGCACTGAACCTTTCCGAAAAAGCCTCTCCGAGACTATCCTTCACGGAAAGCTATTCGCATTCAGACTACTCCGACAACAATGACGCGGACGATATGCGGCTTGGAGCAAGATACGAAATTCCGCTGGCCCCTGTGAAACTTGCGACGGGCTACCGCTTTAGATACTGGGACTTCAGACGTCAGAGTGGGGGCGGATATTTTGATCCCACAGACTTTATCTCTCACCAAGTATTTGTCTCACTGTACGCCGAGACGAACGGTTATTACGCTTATTTGGAGCCGTACATCGGGCACCAGTCATTTACACGGTACGGCGCGTATACCAGCGATATGTTCTTCGGCGCGTCCGGATCGGCAGGATTGAAGATAAAGAAATGCACGTCCTTCGAGATAAACGGAGAGGGCGGAAACTACGCCGGCGGAACAACAGCGGGGTACAATTATTATCAGATCGGGTTCAGGATGATCGTCAATTTTTAAAGAGCGGATCAGTCTTATTCATCTCTTGTTGGCCATGCCGAAAACGGATATTAGCCCTAACAACAGATTTGTTGATGCACACGTTCACATAGAGGATGCGCGCGGTCTGGAAGCCGTTAATGCCGCAGGCGTTGCGGCGGTGCGCGACGCAGGAACGCGGAATGGGGCAGGTCTCGGCATCAGCGGGACCGGGGGAAGAGGGGGAAAACCTCTTGTCGTTTCAGCGGGCCGTGCGCTTTCGAAGGAGGACGGTTATGGTTCTCATTTTGGAACTCCGGTCGGGACGAGGGATGAAATAAAGTCGGAAATTGACAGGCTCAAAAAAGACGGTGCTGGTATAATAAAAATCATGGCCTCAGGCATCGTAAGCCTGCGTCGTCCCGGCAGCATAACAACAGGGGGCTTTACTGCCGAAGAAATTGAGTATATAGTCAAAGAAGCTGCCCAACTCGGACTTGCGGTCATGGCGCATGCAAACGGAGAAAGCGCCGTCATTGCCGCGGCAAGAGCAGGCGTTCGTTCGATCGAGCATGGATTTTTCATGACGAAAAAATCGCTCGATGCTATTGCAAAAGCGGGGACGTTCTGGACGCCGACCGTCGGTGCCTTGGCCCGGGCTTCTGATTCCGGCGCGGTTTCAGACGAGGCAAAGGTATATATCTGCGGCCTTATACGGACCCACCTGGAAATGATCGGTCGCGCGCATTCCATGGGCATCCCCCTGGCAATCGGCACTGATTGCGTACTGCCCGTCAGGGAGTACGAAAAAGCGTATGCTGCCGAGCTGTCATTCTTTGAACAGGCGGGGCTTCCGCGTGATATCGTGCTCCGGATCGCCGCGGATGGCGGGAGAAAGCTGCTGGGAATATGATGTACTGGGTCATCGGTTATGCTTCAAGTAACATGGATGAGTGTCAGGCATTCTGACGTTGATTATGCTTTCTGCTGTGTCACTAAACCGCGTTCATCCGTTGTTAAAACACTTTTCCAGGATTATTTCCGGAGGATATTATGCGAATAGGCGTTCTGTCGGGCGGCGGAGATGCGCCGGGTCTCAATGCTGTCATCCGAGCTGTGGTTAAGACGGCGATTTTCAAGTACGGCTGGGACGTGACCGGCATTGTCGACGGTTTCGAGGGGCTTCTTATGCCCACGAAGACCCGTCAGCTGACATCGTGGAACACTCGCGGTATTCTTTTCGTCGGCGGCACCATACTCGGCACGACTAACCGGGGCAATCCCTTTGCGCATAAAACCGTTGTGGGTGGCAAGGAAATCATCGAGGACATGTCGCCTATGGTCCTGAGCAATATCAAGGAGCTGGGACTTGATGTGCTTGTCGTCATCGGCGGCGACGGCTCGCTCAAAATCGGGGATGGGCTCCATAAGCTGGGCGTACCGGTGATAGGAGTACCGAAAACCATCGATAATGATCTCATGGCCACCTATGTTACCTTCGGTTTTCAGACCGCGGTCGATACGGCAACGGAAGCGCTCGACAAGCTTCATACCACGGCGGAGAGCCACCAACGAGTCATCGTTCTTGAGGTTATGGGCCGTTACGCGGGATGGATCGCCTTGGAAGCGGGTATGGCGGGAAGCGCCGATGTTATCCTCGTACCCGAGATTCCGTTCAGCATGGACAAGGTTGCTGAAAAACTTCTGGAACGGAAAAAAGCAGGGAGCAAATCAAGCATCGTGGTCGTTGCCGAGGGAGCGATGCCGGCGGGAGGAGAGATGGCGGTGCGCGAGAAAGCGGCTGACGGGTACGTGCTCAGGCTCGGCGGCATGGGTGAGATCGTCGCGAACGAGATTACCAAACGCACGGGCTTCGAGACACGGGTGACCGTGCTTGGCCATGTGCAGCGCGGTGGCAGCCCCTGCCCCTTTGACCGGCTGCTGGCAACGCGATACGGGGCCCATGCGGTCGAGCTGATAGCCCAAAAGAAATTCGGCGAAATGGTCTCCTATCAGCCGCCAATCATTACGTCGGTGCCGCTTGAAAAGGCAATCAGCAGCCTCAAGCTCGTTGAGCCTCACTGCGAGTTGGTGAACATCGCAGAAGGCATGGGAGTCAGTTTCGGCAGATGAGCTTCTTTTTTCTCACCATTTTTGCGGTCTACGGTGGGATTCATGTCTACGCATTCCTATGCGCCCGCAATGCGCTCGGCTTCGGCCTAGAAACCGGCTCAGCCCTTGCGCTCTTCATGGTCCTGATGGTCGTTGCGGTATTTCTGATCCGCATCCTTGAGACCCATGAATACAAACGCACGGCCCGCGCGCTGGCTTACGTTGCCTATTTCTGGATGGCGGTGCTGTTTCTCTTTTTTTCCGCTTCTCTCCTCATCGATATCATCAATTTTCTTATACGGGGCTCGGGCTGGTTGACACGAATGAACATCGCCTCCGTCCTTATCACGCCACGCCCATCCTTTTTTATAAGCTTGGCGCTCGCGCTTGCGATCAGTGTGTACGGCTATTTTGAAGCACGCAACATCAGGCCGGAGAGGGTCAGGGTTGAAACAACGAAGCTTCCATCTGGGATCGACCGGCTCACGATCGTACAGGTCTCCGACGTGCATCTCGGCCCTATCGTACGGTGCAACCGACTGGGGAAAATGCTTGACGTCGTGAAAGCCGCGAAACCTGATATCTTCATCTCCACGGGCGACCTTGTCGACGCGCAAATCAACCACCTGACGGGCCTGGCCGATCTTCTGGGGGAGGTAAAGCCGAAATACGGGAAATACGCCATCACCGGGAATCACGAATACTTCGCCGGTATTGAAAAGGCGATCGCCTTTACGAAGGAGTGTGGATTTACGGTCCTCCGGAATCAGGCAGTGGCAGACGGTCCGATAGCGATAGTCGGCGTGAATGATGGAACAGGCGTTCGACTGGGTTTTGAGAAACCCGTTGTCGAGAGAGTGCTTTTCTCAAAGGTACCCCGCGACAAATTCGTCCTTTTCCTGAAGCACCAGCCGCTGGTCGACCGGGACTCCCTCGGACTATTTGACCTCCAGATTTCGGGACATACGCATAAGGGGCAGATTTTTCCCTTCACCTTGCTGACGCGGCTTACCTACCCGCTAAACGCGGGCAATTACACGCTGGTCAAGGGATCGTTCCTGCACGTCAGCCGCGGCACCGGCACCTGGGGCCCTCCGATCCGCTTCCTCTCGCCGCCGGAAGTTACGGTCTACGAGCTGGTGAGGAAAGCGGCCTCCTGATTCCTCCCCTGGACCAGAGCGCTGCTGATGAAAACACCCGCTACTTTTCTTTTTTCTCGCGGTTCTCGGGATAGATTACCGAACGCATTCAACCGATCGTGGAATATCCTTCTGTGCCGAAGCAATCCACCTTTCTTGTGAAAAAAATCGAATATGATGTACACGACGTCCCGTATTCCATAACACCTTGCCTTATCGGCCGGGCAAACGCAGGGAGATGTTCACCATCATACCAGCAGTGAACGACAAACAGACCCAGTCATACGATATCGTGATCGTCGAGCAGCAGAAACCTGATTTGAGCAAGCCATAGCGGTGCTTACGAATGAAAAGGCAAGGTTCGAGGGAGGACTGGTCATCTCCGAGGGAATGTTTCAAAACAGCGTCTTCGGATCGGAAGACATGAGGCGATGTATCTGGCGTTCAAAGCAGCCTCGCTGGTCATCGGAAGCGTGACCGTTTCGTCGGCGGTCTCGCTGCGAGCATTCCGGAAAACGCAAGCGAGTTGCGTCATATAATCGTGAACGCCCGGGGAGAAGTCGTGGAATATACAGTCTATGAACATCATAAACGGGACAGGATCAGAATCACCAAGATGTTTCCACCTGAAGAACATGCCGAAATGCTGATGATAACGGAATTTTATTCTAGCGGACAGCGACGTTGCCCTATAAAACAGAAGTCACCAGCCTGATTGAAAAGAAGGTGAGGTTGATCCACTAAGAGCGAAAGACGGCCGGTTTACTATCCTTTATGCGCCAACCCTCCAGAAATCACAAAGCGCTCCCGGATAATCCTCCTGAATCTCGGTGTGTAAATAAGCTCAAAGACTTCTTCCTTCCCTGGAAAAAGACTGAGAGCCGCCTGCTTGGTACCCCTCATGATCTCGAAGGCTTCGCGCAGTGTCAGGTCGGCCTGCTGCATGAGGATCGCTTGGTTAAGGTCCACGATAAACCTCAGCATCCTCATCCTCCTATCTTCTTCCCGCAGCGATTCGTTCATCCCTCTCTCCTTGAATAATTCATGCCGTAAGCTGTCCCATGATACAGCTGTCGAATTTTTTTTTCAAGAGCGGAAAGGGGGGTGGTTCATCTATTGACAGGCTGCATATAAAAATCTCTTTTGCGTCCGTACAAAATCCAAAGATTGCCATGTCGAGTATCAATGATTTCTTATTTTGTAACGGAGGGTTTTAAAAGCGGAAAGACGTTTTTCAGTATAATCGTAGGTGTTTCACGCGGGAAAATGGCTGAGGGGATCAATGTGAGTTCAGGAAGATCTGCGATCTTTCCAATATCTTCTATCATTGCAACCTCGCCGTTCATGCCCCTCATAGCGTGGATCATTGAATTTTCGGCGATCTTGGCCTGATCTACGGTTGTTATCCGCCCTGTGCTCGTTTTTCCCCATAAACCCTCCCTCGTCTTTGGTACATGAGGCGTATGATGAATCGCCGGATTTGTTCTGAGCACTCCCCATGGTTAAAGCCAGGGGGTTCTGATGGCAGTATCAACAACCGTTTTGGCAACGAATATGCGGCCGCCAACCTGGGCTGTTGTTGATCCGTCTTTATTGGGCGAGCAGCTCTGTCTCCGGTTCGTGTTGTTATCTGGTTTGATACCGAAGCTTGCCGGATGAGTCCACCCCATATATACCCCATATATAAAGGTCGGAGTTGTTTCCTTCATCTTAGCCATGTGTGCTAATAATATAGCATATGTGTGAACATTGGTCTAGTAGATCAAAATCCCCGCTTACATCCGCATGGTTGAAACCAGGGGCTTTTCGCGGCAGGTTTAATAGTGATTTATCATTTGTAACGTTGAATCACAGCGAAATGACATGCTGCTTTCCGTTCGTGACGGTTTTAAGGATGGGTTCCTTCCGTGAGAGTGCACAACCATAAACATCGAGTAGCCCGTATTTTAGAATAACAATTTCGCATTCTGCAGGTGGATAATGACTGATTTTGGTAGTCCACTTGTGTGATAAAAGGGAATATTGAGGGCAAGGAAACAGGTCTGAACGCTAGAATCATGAAGACGAAGCAACCTATGTAATGATGGAAAGTACAGTCATTTGACTGTACTTTCCGACTATCAATATCAGCAGCCCACTTGAGGTTTCGGTTTCATCGGGGTAACTTTTGTAGCTTTCTTTTTACCGCCCTCTTCGTTGTATTCCACCATTACCTGATCCCCCACTTTCACACCCCTGATAATGGACCCTGTCTCACAATCGAATCCGGCTTCAACTGTCTGATTCTTCAGTGTAAGAGTTGCTTTCTCAACATTCACTGCGGTTACGGTTCCGGACATTTCACTCGCAAAAGCCGACCCGACAAAGACTATCAAAACTACAGCAATAAGAATAACTATCCTTGCACCTTTCATGGAACCACCTCCCTGTTTTATAGTTTATGAGCCCCAAAATGGGGAAATTACGATCTAACGTTATCAGAGGATTGGAAATCTGTCAAGCGCAAAGAAAGGTTAAAAAGAAACATACTTCGCAGAAATATAGGTGTTTCATAACAATGATAGATACGAAAGGTTCTCTATTTATGAATTTCGACTGCCATAAAATTTGCCTGTGCACCGCGTGCACATCTCAACAACGGCGGGATCAATCATCAGTTAAATCCGTTTCTAGTTCTGATCTTTTATTTTTCGTCACTCTTGGGAGGTCTTGCGTGTCTCACATATCTTTTTTCGCAAGCACCTAACTCGCGATAATTCTCCTGGGCTTCACGAAGCGATACATGGTTAGCCCCTCCCGCATAATCGGGGTGCTGAAATTGAAAGTCGTCATCTTCCCAGTGACAAACGGGGCAAATGTTGAAAGAACCGGGAGGCTTGTCATCCAATGTTTTATAACCACAGCAGGGGCACGTATATTTCAAAATATTTATCCTTTTATGGAACTTCTAAGTAAACTAATTAGTTGAGAGAGCAAAACAAATGCCAAAAGAAAATATTGTGTATAAACAATTAGTTACGAAAGCTTATAGTTGAATTTTAATTATTTTGAATGGTTTATTATGGATGAGGAGTCCATTCCACGCGGTCGACGTGGTGTGTCTTAAGAAGAACAGGTAACTTGTGAAGGCTCCGGCAATCCGAGGCAGGGGACTTAGGAACAAACAAAGGAATAAAGAGAAAACGAGGGGAATGCAATAAATAAATGAGCAGCTAGATACCGTTCCTAATATCATATATTTAAATAAATTGCAATAATTTATTGAACAGTTATCAACCTTACCCGGATCCCCCCATCAAGGGAGGAGTGACAATTATATTCAGATTCGCCTCAGATTGCCGCGGGGATGTTCATTCAGCGGCTCGGCTTGCGTACGAAGGTTCCGCTTTTGCCGCCTGATTTTTTCAATAGGAGAATATCGGTTACTGTCATGGACCGGTCCGCAGATTTGCACATATCGTAGATTGTGAGCCCGGCAACGGCAACGGCGGTCAGCGCCTCCATCTCAACGCCGGTTCGGTCGGTTGTCCTTACTGTCGCCCGAATCAGGACGCTCGATTTTTCATGGTCTGGTACGAACGCAATCTCGACAGCGCAAAGACGCAGCGGGTGGGAAAGGGGTATGAGTTCGGGGGTTTTTTTTGCAGCCATGATGCCCGCCACCCGGGCAATACCGAACACGTCTCCCTTGGCCACTTTCCGGTCAAGAATGAGCGAGAGCGTTTCAGGCTGCATAGTGATGCGACCCTCCGCAATTGACTCGCGGGTCGTTTCAACTTTGCCTGATACATCAACCATGCGCGCGGCTCCCTGTTCGTCGAAATGAGTAATTTCAGCCATGTTTTTTTATCGAGTCTCTTCCATTATTCGATTTACCCGCCGATTTTCGACATGGTTCTCCGGAAGCATTCGGGTTCAGATTCAGAAACATGATGACGCTCCGGTTTAATCTCGAGGGCCTGCCTGAGCAGCCGTTCGAGCTCCGCGTCATCGCATCCGCTACGCAGGGGAGCCTTGATATCGATCTCCCTGTCGGACAGAAGGCAGGGCCGCACCTTACCGTCCGCGGTCAGCCGAAGACGCCTGCAAGAACCGCAAAAATGCCTGCTGATGGGACTAATGAACCCAATCACCCCCTGGGCACCCGGAACCTGGAAGTTAGCCGATGGGCCTGCGGAGAGGGAAGATGTGAACGGCACGAGATCGCCGAATTCCCGCTCAATCGCGGCGCGGACTTGGTCCGATGATACGCACTCATCCTTGTGCCAGCGGTCTTTCGCACCGATGGGCATGAACTCGATAAAACGGACATGGAGGCGGCGCTCGAGCGTCAGACGGGCGAAATCAGCGACTTCATCATCATTCAGTCCCCGGACCGGCACCATGTTTAGTTTGAGCGGGAAAAAACCGAGTTCCTCCGCCCGGTTGATGCCGTGCCAAACCGCATGCCAGTTGTCGCTTCCGGTTATCTTATGGAACCTGGCTGCCTTTAAGGAGTCGAGGCTGATGTTGAGACGAGGCTTCCCGGCCTGCGCCAGAGCTTCAACCATATTGGCGAGAAGCACGCCATTCGTGGTCAGACTAATGTCCTCGATCCCCCTGAATTGCCGGAGCGATGAGATGAAGTTCACAATACCACGTCTCACAAGCGGCTCTCCGCCGGTGATTCGGAGCCGGGAGATCCCGAGCCGCACCGCGATGGACACAAACCGTTGAATTTCCTCATAGGTAAGGATGTCCCTGTGCTCCAGCATCTTCATCTCCCCCCGGGGCTTGCAGTAGACACAAGCAAGATTGCACCGGTCGGTCACGGAAATTCTCAGGTAGTCGATGCGGCGGTGATGGAAGTCGATGAGTGCCATGAAAAAACTTTACCACAGAGGTTGGGGTTCTTCAAGATAAAAACTCATGGCAGCATGAAAAGCGGCGGATTATTCGGCTTTTATCCAGCGGCCGTTTTTTTGCGCAACCTTAAAAAGCAGCTCGATCGAGACGTTGTCGGCGCAGTAGACATATTTCTGCTGTGTCTGCGAAATCAGCACGTCAACCAAATAAGTGTTTTTGCAGGAAGTCATTTTCTTTTGCATCCCTGCATCAAGCCACAACGCATTCTCCGGAAGGGCCTGGAGTTTAGAAACTTCATATTTCACAATTTTACCGTTGCCATTCCGAGGCAAATCATGAATGCTGAAGTAATCGCCTACTTTCTTTACGAGCTCGGCTTCCGTTTCCCCGCTGCTTGCCGATGAACCGCTTGAGGCGGGCTCTTTTGCCGATGCCTTCGTCTTTTCTGCAAGGGCAAGGGAACGCTGCCTGACCTCTGCCCGAGACGCTGGCGCAATTTTTTCCATGAGCATTGACTCCCCTCCAGGCGCGGCCTGCTTTGCCCGTTTTGTCTTATCGGAGGCAAGAGCTGTTTCTTTGTCGACATTAGCGGGAGTCGAAGGCGCTTCGTATTCAGGTTTCATATCCAGCGATTTGTATGCCGGTATCTGCGGGATCTGTTGTGAAGGAAGTGAGGAGGACTCTTTTTCATGTAGACCATCCTGTGCTCGATCAGACGGGGACAACTCAGGGCTCGCATCGTGCTGCCCTGTTGAAAAGCGATTCGCCAGCATTTCCCCGGTCCGGGATGAATTTTCGATGTTCCGGTAGATATAAAACGCACACACTGCGACGAACAGGACGGCCACGGTCTGGATCGGTATTTTCATGAGAGGCGGGAAGAAGCGCTTCTGGAACAGACTTTTCTTTTTTGACTCTTCAGAACGGACCTTTGCCATGATTTTTTGTGTCATCCAAGCTGGTGTCTCTACCTCTTCGACGGTTTTAATGTGCTCGATAGTTTTTTGCAATTCACTGAAAGCATCGTTGCAGGCTGAACACGTCCGGAGATGGGCTTCCATTTCTTTTTTTTCTTCAGCCGTGACTGAGCCGTCGATATACTCGGAAAGCCTGTGACGAATTTCATTATGTTCCATTAAAGTTCTCCCATAACGCGCTTCAGGCAGTCTTTTACCATTTCGCGCGCACGGAACAGGCGGGATTTTACGGTTCCTTCAGGCATTTTCAGCATGCTTCCAATTTCGTTATAGGAAAAATCCTGCAAATCGCGAAGGACCAGTATCTCTCGGAAATCATCGGCCAATGCTTTAACGCAGTTCTGCACCTTTTGTTGTACCTCTTGTCGTTCGAGCATGTTGACAGCGGACTGCTCTTTTGAAGGCGGATCAAAGATCATTTTACCGTCGTTGTTCATGACCGGTTCGTCCAGAGAAAATGCCTCGAGGCCGTGACGTGACTTCATCTGTTTGAGCCGGTTCTTCGAGAGGTTGACAGTTATGGCTGTCAACCAAGTCGTAAATTTCGACTCGCCCCTGAAAGAATCCAGATTCTTGTACGCGGACAGAAATGCGTCCTGCACCGCTTCACAGGCTTCTTCATAATCGTTGGTAAGCCGGTACGCGATGTTGAGCATTCTTTTCTGGTGCCTGTTCACTAGCGTCTCGAATGCGTTCAGGTCGCCCTGCCGGACCGATGATACAAGTGCCGCATCACCGTCCGGTCCGGACATGCTGTTGCTTCCTGTTTTATAAGACAAAATAGCCGCAGGATTTGTTCCGTGTCGCATGGCATTCTGATTGTATCTCAAAAATTTTACTTTTGCATTGCTAAAATGATATTATATATACTGATGCACAAAAGGAGGACACCATGCCGGAAAAAGTAAAGATTTTCGGGAAAGCGGGCTGACCGCATACAGAAAAAGCCAGGTCGGCTTATCGCGATGATGCGGTCTATTATGATGTCAAGGCTGATAGCGCAAAACTGGATGAGATGCTGAGATATTCGAAAGGCGTGCGGAAGGTACCGACCATCGTTCAAGGCGATAAAGTAACCATCGGGTATGACGGCGGCGCCTGAGGGGTTTAGTAGCGGCGGTCTGCCGCTCGGAATTATTCATTGCCCAAGAGCAGGGTACTGGCTGGCAGTACGGACGAGAGAATGGAACGTCCGGAAAGACATATTTTTTGAGAGGGAGAAAGAGAAAGAATGACTCTAAGCAGTTTTGTCCTCAATAAGGAAGATGCGGTGCTTCTGATTGTCGATATCCAAGAGCGACTTGCCGTAATCATGAAGGAAAAAGACAAGGTCGTGAATAGCTGCCGGCATCTGATCGAGCTGGCGAAAATGCAGGGGATCCCGGTCGTGGTGACCGAGCAGTATCCTAAAGGTCTAGGTAGGACCTTGCCCGAGCTCCAATCAGCTGTCCCGGGTTATAAACCGATCGAAAAAACGGCCTTCAACTGCTGCGGAGAGCCGGCATTCTTAACGGAGATCAAAAAACTCGGGAAGAAGCAGATCATCATGACCGGCATGGAGACGCACATCTGTGTGCTTCAAACCACGATAGGGCTCTTGCAGGAGGGTGTCACCGTACACGTCGTGCAGGATGCCACATGCTCGCGGGCCAAGGAAAACTGGAAGACCGGGATTGCGTTTATGCGTGATGCCGGTGCAGTCGTGACTTGCACGGAGACAGTTCTGTTTCAGCTTCTCAAGGTTGCGGGTACAGATGAGTTTAAAAAAATATCGCAGAGGATAAAATGAAGCAGTAGAGGACAGATAGCAGGTAGTAGGCAGTGGACAGGTTGGATACATGGGACTGCAGCAAAATTCATGAGCATTTGATGCAGTCTGTTTGCTGACTTTTCACAGAGGTTTACTATGGCACAACAACAAATTATTCCGGATGATGTCAAGAAGGTAATTAAGGAAACATTTGACCAGGGGTTCAGGGAAGACATCGTCATCGAGGTCTATACCCGGAAGGGCACGAACGACCAGTTTAACGATGCGTCAATTGCGCTCGTTAAATCCCTTGCCGAACTCTCGGACAAGTTGAAGGTGTCCTATCATATCGTGGGCGATGAACAATCAGCACAGAGGCATGTCACACGCACGCCGACGGTACTCATCGCTCCGGACAAATATCAGATCCGTTACACGGGCGCTCCGGTTGGTGAAGAGGGAAGGTCGTTTATGATCGCCCTCATGATGGCTTCTACCGGAAATACCATCCTGACCGAGCCCGCAGTGTCAAAAATCAGGGAGCAGCTGCACGATAAGAGGGATATCCGGGTTTTCGTCAGTCCCACCTGTCCCTACTGCCCGCAGCAGGTCCTGGCCGCATTCTCGGCCGCGATTGCCAAGCCCGACCTTGTGTCGGCCGAGGCCGTCGAGATATACGAGAACCAGGACCTTGCTGAGAGTCTTGGGTCCCTGGCTGTACCGCAGACCTTCATGAACAATACCTTCACGGGAGCAGGGCTCCAGCCAGAGCCGTTGTTCGTGGAATCGTTGCTTTCGCTTAAGGAGCCCCAGGTCGCATCGACACAGATATCCGGTGAACCGGTGAAGAAGGACCTTGTCATCATCGGTGGCGGACCAGCAGGACTGACGGCGGCGATTTATGCCGAGCGCGCGGGGCTCGATTGCATCGTGGTCGAAAAGAGCAACCTCGGCGGCCAGGTGGCGATCACACCGGTCGTGGAGAACTATCCGGGCTTTATGCGCATCGGGGGGAAAAGCCTCGTGGACCTCATTTCGCAGCAGGCGGCCCAATATTCCGAGATCCATATCGGCGAGTTCGTGACGGAGGTGTCAGAGACCGTGAGGATGGCAGGTTCACGCTCAAAACGAATCATGCCATCTATCTCACAACGGGCATCGTCATTGCCACGGGCGTGGGTAACCGGGCGCTGGAGGCGCAGGGCGCGCAAAAATTTTACGGAAGAGGTATCAGCTATTGCGCAACCTGCGACGGTTACTTCTTCAAGGACGGGAAACAGGTGCTCGTGGTGGGAGGCGGTAACACGGCGATTACCGACGCACTCTACCTCCACAATATCGGCGCAAAGGTGACACTGGTACACTGGCGCGATGAACTCCGGGCAGAAGCGAGACTCCAGGAGAGTTTCCGACAGTCCGGTATTCCGGCGCTTTGGAACAGCGAGGTCCGGGAGATCACGGGAGAAAAGATCGTCAAAGCCGTAAAGATCGAAGACAAGAAGAGCGGCAAGATCAAAGAGCTGCCCATGGAAGGGGTGTTTGTCGCCATCGGCTACGTTCCGAACAATGACCTCGCGAAACAGCTCGGTCTCGAACTCGATGATCAAGGATACATCAAGACCGATCTGATGACCATGCGGACCTCGGTTCCCGGTGTGTACGCCGCGGGAGATATCACGGGCGCGCCGAAACAGATTGTCGTCGCTGTGTCGCACGGCTCCACGGCTGCCATGTCGGCTTTTGAAGATCTCACGAGCCCCTCCTGGCTGAAACAGGAAAAAGTGATCGGGGCGGCCGCCGCCGCAAAAACCCAGGTCGTGTAATTCTGTCGCGGCAGGCATGAAACAGCAGACACCCTCGGGAAAGAACGGAAATATTTGCGTAAAGGGGCCGCGCTGACAATACAAGCCCCTCGTTAAAGAAGAAGGTTCAGTTAAACTTCACCTGCGGCACTTCCTTTTCTGCCTGCGGAATTTCATAGTATTGGGCCTCGTTCACGCCCGCCAGAGAAGCAAAGAATCTTCCAAAGACGGTCCTTCTATAGGTGTTGAGCACTTTTACGTCGTCATTGTACCGCTTCCGTTCCACGGCGATCCGGTTTTCCGTTCCCTCAAGGCTGTCCTGCAGCTTAAGGAACGATTCATTGGCCTTGAGCTGGGGATAGGCTTCCTGCAGCATCAGGAGGCGGGAAAGGACCCCTTCGAGCTGCTGGGATGACTGGATCTTGTCCTTTACTGTGGCGGCCTGAAAATATTTTGTCCGCGCATTGGCGATGTTTTCGAACAGTTCCTTCTCGTGTTTGGCATACCCTTTCACGGTCTCCACGAGATTCGGGATCAGATCATAGCGCCGCTTCAATTGGTTCTCGACCTGGGCCCACTGCGATTTCACCTGCTCGTCCATGGACACGATCTGGTTGTACTGACCCATACCCCAGGTAAAGACCCCGATTGCGATGAGAGCTACGACTGCCAAAACAATTAATAGTACCTTAACTCCGTTGCTCATTTATACCTCCTGATAATGCCAATTTCTAGTGTTAAGCTCAGAGTCCGATGCTAAAATGGAGAAGCTGTGGATCAAAGACTCAACACTAAAAGCTAGAGAAACTGAATTCATCTACCATCCCCCTGATGCCCCACCGCCGCCGCCGCTGCCGCCTCCTCCTCCTCCGAATCCGCCTCCTCCAAATCCTCCGCTACCCCCGGACCAGCCTCTTCCTCCTCCCATAGAGGAAGCTAGCATCAGGAGCAGGCATTGCCCTGGATGGGTGATGAAAAGTATGATTGATCCGAGAGCGAATATGCCGAATATGACCATCTCCAGCGTCCCAAGGGGCCTGGCTGCGCTGACCTCGCGCGGTTGGTTGTAATTGGGCATGCCGGTGATGTGCACGCCGTCATGAGTCGCAATCGTATTGGCTACCACGAGTGCGGCGGCATAAACGCCTGCACCGTAGTCGCCCTTTCTAAAATAAGGCACCAGATATTCCCGGCCGATCGATCCTACCAAGCTGTCGGGAAGCACACCCTCTAGTCCGTAGCCGGTCTCAATCCGGTATTTCCTATCATGTACCGCAACGGCGATTAGAACGCCATTGTCCTTGCCTTTCTGTCCCAGTTTCCATTGTTCTTTTGTATTGAATGCGAATTCCTCGATGCTCTGGCCGTCGAGGCTCTGGACGGTAAGGACAAGGACCTGTGCTGTGGTTTTCTGCTCGAGTTCTTTGAGGTAGGCGTTCAGCCGGGCCTGTACCTCGTCCGGAATAACGCCCGCAAGATCGACGACGTAATCGCGCGGCATCGAGGGTGGCTGCGGCGTAGAAGCAGCCGCAAAATATGCGTAGAAGGTTACGAAAAAAAACGCGACGACAAAAAAACGTTTATACATGCAGTTCATCGATGATTTTTCCTGTGGATTCGAGGGCATGATAGTAGCTCTCGAAAAACGCGCGCAGTTCCTTCTCCGAGGGCTTAATGCGTTGCGCTTTGAGTGCGAGCAGCTTTTCGAATATGCCGGTATCAACGCCCGTTGCTGCCCCGAGCATGTGGATTACCTCAACTCGCTTGACAGGCGGAACCTTGCCGAGCAAAGAGGTGATTGCCCTGAACAGAGCCATGGAGCCCGTGATCGATTTTACCAGGGTCGATGCAAGCTGTTCCTTCTTCCCGAGTGAAGAAATATATCCTTGCCGCACATGGATGAGCCTGGTTTTTATCTCGCGCTCGCACTGCAGTCTGAGATCGTGTCCGCCGATGATGAGGTCCTTCAGGATGTCGGCGCCGACCACGGTTTTATGGATGAGCTTGAAGTCGAGAAACTCCACGGGAAAGGCATTGAGTGATTTATGAATATATTCAGGAGTCATCACCAGCGGCGCGGCGATATGTTTTCTCCCGTACTTTTTGCCGAGTGGCGCCAGGAAGGCGATGAACTGCAGGTCCATGTTGTTGAGGAGGACGACCGAATTGATGTCCGACAGCCTCTCGTCGTAGTCGGGGATTACAGCGCTACCCACGATATGAAAAGAGTGAATGTTCGATCCATGCTCTCCGAGCAGGTCACGGACCATGGGTGAGACCTTCTCAGCAACTGCGGGGTTGAGTCCGTCGAAATCGAGGTTGTTCATAGTGGCGTTATTATAGCACAGTAGAAGGTTCTTCACAATAAATCGAAATGCGGTGCCGACATGCATGAGGTGGCATCGCGCTGCAAACAGGTCCCTGCGCGTTGCTTTTCCGAACAAACTGCGCTATCTTGCCCTTAAAAGAACGGACCCTGTCCCTTTGACATCCTCCCCAGCCTGAAGGCCGAGGATTCCCGAATCAGGCTCTGCAACTGCTGAGAGCCAATGCAGATTCTGTTCGCAGATGCGGCAGAGATGTTTGCCACTTCCCCCGTTCATGGGCTGATGCAGATGACCTGGTATTTCTCCCCGCCCTGGAGAGACGGGGTTTTACGGCGCAGAAGGATAAACCGGCTTCGGTCATTCCCGAATTTTTCCGTGAACGGAGATACGGCATGAACGTAGTTGAAAAGAAGATCAATGGAAAAACGGTCCGTCTCGTATCCGCAGACCTCACGGAGCGAAATGTTGACGCCATCGTGAACGCGGCGAACAGCCATCTCCAGCACGGCGGCGGCGTCGCGGGCGCGATTGTCAGAAAAGGCGGCCGAATTATTCAGGACGAGAGCGACAAGATCGGTTATGTGCCCGTGGGCGGCGCTGCGTTAACGACAGCCGGCGCGCTGAAGGCGAAATACGTTATTCATGCCGTAGGGCCGAGAATGGGAGAAGGGGACGAAAACAACAAGCTGAAGAAAGCCATCAACAGTGTTCTTGCACTTGCAGCGGAGAAAAAATTGAAAAGCATCTCTGTTCCCGCCATTAGTGCCGGTATCTTCGGTTTTCCTAAGGACCGGTGCGCGAAGATCCTCGTGGGAGAAACGACCGCATTTCTCAAAAGAAGGGACCCAGCCTCCCTTGAACTTGTCGAATTCTGTATTTTCGATCAGGAAGCATTTGGTTTTTTCAGGATAGAGATGGAGAAACGCTAGCTCACCAGGGAACCCAAGCTCACGACATTAGGACCGACGAAATGAAAACCATCCAAGTTTAAAGAAATCAAGGCCTTTGCGATGCGGGGTAATGCTCTCGATTGGCCTTCATCTCAAATGTTTTGGTAATTTGTCTCTGAACTCTTCGCGGATTTTATATGATCATGCTCAGAAACTCATAAGAAAATTTCAAAAATATCTCTGTGAACTTTAGAATTTGCGACGATTCATTTTCCTCAATCAATCTAATTTCATGAGTTGCTTCATTCCCTTTCGTACGATTACGATCAACCCAAGCCTTCCCATTCGGGGGGACATATCCCGCATTATCTAAAAAATCAATGTACTCTATGAAAGACTTACCAGCCTCGGCACCGTATTGGACAGCAAGATTCATAAGTATTTTTCTGCACAATAAAGTTGAAGCCGTATATGCACCGATAGAAGCACAGTCTCGTGCTTGGTTATAAAGCGCGGAAACGCCGTTGTCTGTGATACCTGCGACATCACTACCTATGCGTACACTTGGCGTTTGCTTACCTCCATCAGTGAAATAAGTTGGCTGGGCACAATTTGGGCATATATAAATGTATCTATAAGCCCCGGAATTCTTGTGACGCGCACCATATCCTTGATGAGATCCCACTTTGTTGTCGCAATAGCCACACACATAAGACATGCTGCTATAAACCCCAACGCCAATCCATTCCCAAGACATACTCAGCCTCCTTTTGCCATTGTGTGTTTTCACTATCAACTACAAATCAACTATTCTTTTTCCTCATCTCAACAACATTACCACGTTTCATAAGAACATCATGGAGATAGTGTGTCCTTGCATGGATATATTTTTCTGTGCTTCTCCTATCAGCATGAAGCATCAGGTCTTGAGCGTAGCACTATCAGTAACCTAGAAAATCTGTGTATAGAATGACTGCCTTGAACCTTCATAGTGAGTACACATCAATCCTGTACACCCGCTTCCAATATTGACTTGGACGATCAACCGTATAATGACGACTAGTCACAGGATTAATAAATATCCAATCCTCTTCAAAGCGTCCTTCCAATCGTTTCTTTACTATCTCAAAAGGGCGAGCAGATAAGGGGACAGTCTTTTTATGCCCTTCCTTGTCGGATTCTCTCAACCTATTCACGTCATAATCAACACCCGATAAGCGAATTTGCATCAGGGGTATTGTATTTCAAGCTGTCTGATAGTGTCAAGGCTTATCCTAACTAATCTCAAACGTTGCTCAGTAGTCTTGTTGAATTTTTTACTTTTTGAGAGCTATTTTTTGTTTCGGCGATTGTATTCTCCATTTCCTGGAACAACATCTCGCACGTCCAGAATGACTATAAATGACTATAAACGAAAAAGGCTCAGAGGTTTTTATTTCCTCTGAGCCCTTTATCTTTAAACCCGCGGTACGAACTTTTCGGAATAATTACATTGAATTTATATTAGAATAGTGGTGCCGGCGGTCGGAATCGAACCGACATGGAGTTGCCCCCGGAGGATTTTGAGTCCTCTGCGTCTACCAGTTTCACCACGCCGGCACGGAGTAAAAGTTACACCAACCCCTATTTTCTGTCAAGTAAAAAGGCTTGCATCTTGCTGATTGGATTTGTATAATGATCATCTATGCTTACGGGGTATAATACCGATTTTAAATTTCAGGGGAAAACCTATCACGTACAAACCGAAGACGGTGGAGCAAACAGCCCTTTCATAACTTCCCTCCTGTACCATCAGGGCGCGATCCTCTCCTCACGCAAAACAAGCTATGCCGATATTCTCAAGGCCGACTGCCTGGAAGAAGTTGTGCGTGAGCTCATGATGGAGCAGCATAAGCATATGATCCGCGATCTGATGCAGGGCAAGCTCAAGATACACACTGCCCCGCGCGATGCATCCACTCAGTCGTCTCCATCCCTTAAGGTTGCTCCCGCGCCCAAGGAAGCGCCGGCTGCGCCGGTCAAGAAAAAGGAGCCTGTAAAGCCCGCGCCTGCTCCAACGCCCCCGGAGCCAAAGGCCGAGGAAAAGGAAAAAAGCCTGGATGACATCATCCTGGACTTTCTGGCACAGGAGCAAAAAGAACGGAGCCAGAAGATATAGATTTGCTGTCACGAAGCACCACCATTGATTGCCGACCATCGCGTTTTATGCCGAACAAGCCGAACATCACTTTCCGAAATTACACAAAGCGCATGCGCCGGTTTAGATCACATTATAACGCTGGCTTATACAGGAGGTTTGCTGCATGGCAGTTACGAACGAGCAGTTGAAGGCCCTGACGGACAGGGCACGCAGAATCAGGATCGATATACTGAAGATGCTGACCGGGTGCGGTTCCGGCCATACGGGGGGCAGCCTGTCCTCGGCCGACATCGCGACAGCGCTTTATTTTTATAAAATGAAATACGATGCGAAAAAACCAGACTGGAAAGGCCGTGATTACTTTATTCTCTCGAAGGGCCATGCAGCACCGCTCCTGTACACGGTTTTGGCCCACGCCGGATTTATCGAACACGCGGAGCTTTGCACGCTCCGCAAACTCGGCTCCCGGCTCCAGGGACATCCGGACAGCAAATACCTCCCGGGAGTTGAAATTTCCACGGGTTCGCTCGGCCAGGGCCTGTCGGTGGCCAACGGGATTGGCCTCGCGCACAAGCTCGATAAGACACCGAACCGGGTCTACGCTTTGCTCGGTGACGGAAGAACTGCAGGAAGGGCAGATCTGGGAAGCGGCCATGACCGCGGCCCACTACAAACTTGACAACCTCTGCGCGTTGGTGGACAACAACGGCCTGCAGATTGATGGACCGGTGGCCAAGGTGATGGGTGTAGAGCCGATAACGGATAAGTGGCGTGCCTTCGGCTGGGAAGTCATTGATGTCAACGGCCACGATATGGCGAAAATCATTGAGGCCCTTGACAAGGCCGAGACGGTGAAGGGAAAGCCGACGATGATCGTTTGCCGGACGGTCAAAGGAAAGGGCTCGAAGGTGTTCGAAGGAAAAGTCGAATTCCACGGCACGACTCCGTCCAAAGAGGAGCTGGAAATCGCCATGAAAGAACTTTCCGAGGAAACGGTTTGCAAGTAATTTTTTTCCTCAGAGAAAACAAAAAAAGCATGATACGACAAAAGAACGAATTAGACAGATCGATGTGCGGTGAGAAGCCGGCGGGCTCTTCGCTGGTTAGTATCCCGGTATCCTGTCTAGAGATTCTGGAGGACAGGTGACAAAAGTCGCTACGAGAGACGCATACGGGGACGCGCTGGTCAGCCTCGGGAAAAAAAGGAATGACGTGGTTGTGCTTGATGCTGACCTTTCAGGGTCCACAAAGACATCGAAGTTCGCCAAGGTGTTTCCGGACCGGTTCTTCAACATTGGTATAGCCGAGCAGGACATGATGGGTACTGCTGCGGGGCTCGCCGTCGGTGGCAAGCTGCCCTTCGTGAGTACCTTTGCTGTTTTCGCCACCGGACGGGCATGGGAGCAGGTGCGGCAGTCGATCTGCTATCCAAACCTGAGTGTCAAGATCGTGGCCAGCCATGCGGGGATCACTGTTGGAGAGGACGGCGGTTCGCATCAGTCCGTCGAGGACATTGCTGTGATGCGCGTGATTCCGAACATGACGGTGATCGTCCCGGCGGACGGTCCCGAGACGATGCAGGCTATAGAGGCGGCGGCCGAGCTTAAGGGTCCTTGCTACGTGCGAGTGGGCCGAAATAAAGTCCCGACGCTCTTCGGCGAAGACTATAAATTCAAGATCGGCAAAGCCCATGTATTCAACGAGGGCAGGGACGCGGCAATCATCGCCGCGGGCATCATGGTGGCCGAAGCGCTGAAAGCGAGGGACCTGCTCACAGCCGAGGGGATTGATGCCGGCGTCATCAACATGTCTACCATCAAGCCAATCGATGCCGATGTCATCATCGCTGCCGCAAACCGGTGCGGTGCCGTGGTCACGGCCGAGGAGCATTCGATCATCGGCGGCCTGGGCGGCGCAGTGGCGGAGGTGCTGTCGGAATCCGCGCCCGTACCGCTCGTGCGTGTGGGGGTCAAGGATGCCTTCGGAACATCGGGAGACCAAGAAGGGCTTCTCAAACATTACGGCATCTCCGCTGAGAACATCGCGGCTTCTGTGAGAGAAGTCATCAAGAAGAAGAGGCGTTAACGATTGCGAAGATGAAAATAGAGATGCAGCCGGAAACCGCGAAGTCGAGAAGGATGCGAAGAAAGCCGATGTTCAGTATCAGCCTTTGCGCTCTCGCGTCTTGGCGGTTCATCTTTTTAAGAGCCCAGCTGCAGCGGAGAACTTCGGAACGTATAATCCGTTTTGAATCATGATCCAACTTTACCGGGTTACCAAATACTATGAGGGCGTTCCCGCCCTGAGCGATGTAAGCTTCGACGTGGAAAAGGGCGAGTTCGTGTTTCTTACCGGCCCCAGCGGCGCGGGAAAAAGCACGCTCCTCAAGGTCATATTCTGCGCGGAACATGCCGATGAAGGGCAGATCATCATCCAGGGCATGAACACCTTTAACCTGAAATCCTCTACCATCCCCTATCTCCGGCGGAACATGGGCTTCGTCTTCCAGGATTACAAACTCCTCCCCCATAAAACGGTCTTCGAAAACATCACTCTGGCGCTCAAAGTGGTGGGCACTCCCTACGGAGAGATCGAACGACGGGCCTTCCAGGTCTTGAAAAAAGTCGGCATGCACGATAAACGCCACCTGACGCCGCCTAAACTCTCGGGCGGCGAGCAACAGAAAGTCGCCGTGGCGCGGGCGCTCGTGAACGAGCCGCAGGTGCTTCTCGCTGATGAGCCCACGGGCAACCTGGATCTTCAGAGCGCGCAGGAGGTGTTCCGTCTGTTCCGGGACATCAACATGAAGGGCACAACGGTGCTCGTGGCCACCCATGACCGGGACATGGTGAGAAAAATGCGCCGCCGCATCATCTCCATGGAGCGGGGGCGGATCATCGATGATGGAAGCAATGTCGTGAAGAGCCAGTCTCAGCTCACGTTTCTGGAGCCGGAGGAGAGCGCGGATGGACTGGCGGCGCGCGAGGGGGAGAAGTGAGAGGGTACGGACCGTTTTACTTCCTGTCGGAAGCAATCCGAGGACTTCGTTCCAACAGTCTGGTGAACCTTCTTGCCATAGGCACGATCAGTATGGCTATGCTCATTGTCGGCTTCTTTCTGATCGTATTCTTCAACGTCCGCTCGGCCGTCAACACGCTCGACGACCGGCTCGAAATGTCGGTGTACTTAAAGGACGGCCTGACGCAGTACGAGAAAAATTATCTGCTTGGCCGCATCAAAAACGAGCCCGGCGTCAGGAAAACTGACTATCTGTCGAAGGAGCAAGCGCTCGCGCTGTTTAAAAAAGAATTAAAAGGTCAGGAATCGCTGGTCCAGGGTCTGGGAGAAAATCCTCTCCCGGACTCTTTTGAGCTGATCATCGATCGCAGCTATGTCGATCCAGACCGGATTGCCGCTATTGCGAAGAACATCTCTGCCTGTCCGGGCGTGGAGGACGTGTCCTATGGAAAGCAGGGCGCTGAGCTGATCGCGACTCTGTACAAGCTTCTTGCCTACGGCGGTACGGCGCTCGCGATCCTGCTCGGCGTATCAGTCGTTTTCATCATTTCCAATTCGGTGCGGCTCGCCCTCTATTCGAGGGGGCAGGAAATTGAACTCATGCAGTGGATCGGCGCGACCCGCGGATTCATCAAGGGGCCCTTTCTGATTGAAGGCACGCTGCTCGCCATGCTCGGTTCGGCCCTCGCGGTCGGCATCCTGGCCGCGCTCTACTACACGCTGCCGCCTGAGGTGGTGATGCTCCTCTCGAGGCCAAATGGTCTGGACTTTTTGCCGCCGTCGGTGGTAGCATACATGGTGATTGGTGGCGGCCTGCTCGGCCTGGCCGGAGGGCTGGTGTCGGTAAGCAGGTTTCTTGAATAGCGGAAACGGGATGGAACGATGACAATCGCCCGTGTATTCCTCTGTACTGCGCTGTTGGCCTTCCTCATGGGAGTTGCCGGGCCGTCTGGCTTCGGCGAGGACGGATCATCGGACTCTGCGAAGGAATTCGAGCGTATTCAGCGCGAAATGCAGGAGAAGAGAAAGGATATCCAGCGGGCCGATCAGAAGGAACGGTCGGTCCTGGGCGATCTCGAAAGAATTGACCGTGAAATCCAATCGGGGAGCAGCGTACTGGTCGGCCAGCAAAAGCGGCTAATCGAGACCGAAGCTTCCCTTCGCATCATCGAAGCAAACAGCGCCAGAATCAGCCAGGACTTGGGCGGACTGAGAACGCTCTATGGCCAACGGATTCGGGCGTTGTACAAGATGCATCGAAGCAGCGGAACCGACATGGTTTCGGCAACGGACGGTCTGGAGGGCATTGCCAGGCATATCAAGTATCTGGGCCTGATTGCCGAACGGGACAGTCGGATCATCGATGAATACGGAAATGCGCTCGGCCGGCTTACGGATCAGCAGAAGCAGATTGCCTTAAAAAAAGCTGAATTAATCGAAAGTAGGCAGGCAGTCGCCGAAGAAAAAGCGGAGCTTCAGACAAAGAGGCATCGGAAAGCGGCTATCCTCGCAAACGTGCGGCATGAAAAGGGCCTTTATGCACAAACGCTGCACGAACTCGAGGAGGCGTCGGTCAGCCTCTGGGCCATGATCAAAAAGGACGAGGAGGAGCGGCGGACTGCGGTTCATGCGACCGCTCCCGCGACAGTGCACGGCGAGGCAGGCAGCCTGCCTTGGCCCCTTGAAGGGCCTCTGCTTACCCGGTTCGGCATGCAGCGTCACCCTCAATTCGGGACCATGGTCTTCCGCAGAGGGATTGAAATCAGCGCCCATGAGGGCCAGCCGGTCTATGCTGTTGAGAGCGGACAGGTGGCCTATGCAGACTGGTATAAGGGGTATGGGAAACTTGTGATTCTTGACCACGGTGACGGATTCTACACCCTCTATGGAAATCTTTTCAAACTGGATCGCGCAAAGGGCGACCACGTTGCCAAGGGCCAGGAACTCGGGCTTGCGGGGGAAACGGGGAGCCTGAAAGGATCGAAATTGTACTTTGAGATCCGCCGGAACGGGGAGGCGCAAGACCCTCTTCACTGGCTGGTTAGACGATAGAGCGCGGCGAAACGGAATTTGTTTTTGCTATTTTCGTGCAGTCGTGATATTTTCATATATAATTTATATTCTGCTTATATTCTTCCAGGAGAGTACCTATGCAGAACGAAGCGGAGGATGTCGATATGATACGGATCAACAAAAGGAAATTTATCATTGCCGCGTTGGTGATCTTGTTGACGGGAATGGTAATCGGTCAGCAGATGGTTCAGGCAAAACCGGATACTTACGAAGAGCTGAAGTCGTTCACGCAGGCTCTCGAGATCGTGAAACGTAATTATGTCGAAAATCCAGACAACCGGGAGCTGATCGAGGGTGCTATCCGGGGCATGGTTGCCAGCCTGGACCCGCACTCATCATATATGAACGAGCGGCAGTTCAAAGAGATGAACGTGGATATTAGGGGTGAGTTTACGGGCGTCGGCATCCAGATTGGGATCAAGAATCAGCAGCTTATGATCATCGCCCCGATCGAGGATACGCCCGGCTTCCGAGCAGGCCTCGCCGCGGGCGACAAGATCCTCAAAATCAATGACGAATGGACCAGGGACATCTCGATCGAGCAGGCTGTGGACATAATGCGCGGTCCCCGGGGAACGCCGGTTAACCTGATGATACTTCGCGAAGGTTGGGATAAGCCGAAGGAGTTCAAGATCATTCGCGACGTGATTAAGGTCGCAAGCGTGAAATCCCGGATGCTCAACGACTCTATCGGATATGTGAAGATCATCCAGTTCCAGGGACAGACCACAGAGGAACTGGAAAAGGCGCTGAAAGACCTCGAGGCCAAAGGGATCAAAAAGCTGGTTCTCGACCTGCGAAACGATCCGGGCGGGCTCCTCGACGCGTCGGTGGACGTGAGCAGCAAGTTTCTGCCCAAGGACAGCCTTGTGGTGTACCTGCAGGGCAGACAAAAGACTGATCGAAAGGACTTCCTAACGACCAGCACAGAAACGCCGCGGAATTATCCCATCGTCGTGCTGGTAAACACGGGCAGCGCAAGCGCATCGGAAATCGTATCGGGCGCGCTTCAGGATTCCAAACGTGCGCTTATCGTGGGGACGCAGACCTTCGGCAAGGGATCGGTCCAGACGGTGTTCCCGCTCGAAGGCGGCGGCGGCCTCCGGCTTACAACGGCAAAGTATTATACTCCGAGTGGGCGCTCGATCCAGAACGTGGGCATTACACCGGATATCGAAGTGAAGCTTCCGGCAATCAAGGACGTAAAAAATGGCGATTCTGTTCACATGGTGGTTCGTGAGAAAGACCTTGAACATCACTTGAAAAATGAGACAGTGAAAGAAGACAAGAAAAAAGAAAAGCCCGCGGAAGAGGAAGACTTCGCGATGGAGACGTTGCCGAAAGACGACAAGGATGATATCCAACTCCAGAAGGCAATTGAAATTCTGACGCCAGCGGTTCTGGCATCAGACGTTTTCAAGGCTATACCCGTTGCAGTGAAGAAAGATGAAAAAGAGAATTCACATGAATAATTAGGGGAATAAGCATCTATTTTTTGATTACCAGAACAATAAATCATAATAAAAGCAGGACGATGAGTCCTGCTTTTATTATTTAATCAAAACCTCTAGATAACCTTTAAATTCTGCCCAGATACGCTAAAATCTGCCTAAAAACGTCAATATTAGCCGAATATTGGGTTTGCTTTTTTACTGTCCGGGAAATATATTAGCACTCGCCTTGAAGGAGTGCTAATACTCTGGTACAATTGTAAATATTAACTCACAGAAAGGAGTTGAATGTATGAGTGTCAAATTTAAACCATTGAAGGACCGAGTGTTTGTAAGCTATACGGCGGAGTTGGAGAAGACTGCAGGAGGCCTTTACATTCCTGATACTGCCAAGGAAAAGCCTCAAAGCGGCAAAGTCGAGGCAGTGGGCGATGACGTGAAGTCCCTTAAGGTGGGAGACAAGATTCTCTTTGACCGCTATTCGGGATCCAAAATAAATCTCGACAATGTCGAGTACCTCATCGTAAAAGAAGAGGACGTGCTCGGAGTTCTGAGCTAGGTTCTTATAATCATCGGCATCAAGAAAACGTAATCAACGATATCAAAGAATTCCCGAGGAGGAAAAAATATGGCAAAGCAGCTGATTTTTGACCAGGATGCACGTGCAGCAATCCTGAAGGGCGTGAACGTTCTGACTGACGCCGTGAAGGCGACGTTGGGACCCAAAGGCCGCAACGTCATGATCGATAAGAAATTTGGGGCGCCGACAATTACGAAGGACGGCGTTTCCGTTGCAAAGGAAGTTGAGCTGAAGGACCCCTATGAGAACATGGGCGCGCAGCTCGTGCGCGAAGTGGCGTCCAAGACCTCGGACGTGGCCGGTGACGGAACCACGACCGCGACGGTGCTGGCCCAGGCCATCTACCGCGAAGGCATAAAAAACGTGACTGCCGGCGCGAATCCCATGGATCTGAAGCGCGGCATCGAGAAGGCCGTTGAAGCAGTCATCCAGAACCTCAAGAAGAACTCCAAGCCCGTCCTTGACAAAAAGGAGATCTCCCAGGTAGGCAGCATCTCCGCGAACAGCGATGCGACAATTGGTGACCTAATCGCCGAGGCCGTAGACAAGGTGGGCAAGGACGGCGTCATCACCGTGGAAGAGGCAAAGAGCATGAGTACCAGCCTGGACGTGGTCGAGGGTATGCAGTTCGACCGCGGCTACATCTCGCCATATTTTGTGACCAACGCCGAGAAGATGGAGGCCGTTCTTGAGAACGCCTATATCCTCCTGTCCGAAAAGAAGATTTCGAGCATGAAGGATCTGCTCCCGATCCTCGAACAGACCGCCAAGATGGGTGCGCCTATGGTGATCATCGCCGAGGATGTCGAGGGCGAGGCCTTGGCAACGCTCGTAGTGAACAAGCTGCGCGGCACGCTGCAGGTCTGCGCCGTAAAGGCGCCCGGCTTCGGCGACCGTCGTAAGGCCATGCTCGAGGACCTCGCGATCCTGACGGGTGGCCAGGTAATCTCCGAGGACATCGGCCTGAAGCTCGAGAACGTGAAGATCAACGACCTTGGCCGCGCCAAGAAGATCACCGTGGACAAGGACAACACCACAATTGTTGAAGGCGCAGGCAAGAATGATGCAATCCAGGGCCGAGTGAAGCAGATCAAGGCCCAGGTTGCCGAAACGACCTCGGATTACGATAAAGAGAAGCTCCAGGAGCGGCTCGCCAAGATCGTGGGAGGCGTTGCGGTCATCAACGTGGGCGCAGCAACCGAGACCGAGATGAAAGAGAAAAAGGCACGTGTTGAGGACGCGCTCCATGCGACTCGCGCGGCCATGGAAGAGGGCATCGTGGCAGGGGGCGGCGTTGCGCTGATCCGCTGTATCCCGGTGCTGGAAAAGTTGAAGCTCAACGGCGACGAGCAGATTGGCGTCAACATCGTAAAGAAGGCTCTCGAAGAACCGATTCGCCAAATCGTGAACAACGCAGGCCTCGAGCCATCGGTGATTGTGGACAAGGTCAAATCCAGCGACAAAATGAACTTCGGGTTCGATGCCCAGAAGGAAGAGTATGTAGACATGCTCCAGGCGGGTATCATCGATCCGACCAAGGTGACCCGGTCCGCGCTCCAGAACGCCTCTTCCGTGGCGAGCCTCATGCTTACGACGGAAGTCATGATTACTGACATGCCGGAAGAGAAGGGTGCAGGAATGCCCTCGATGCCCGGCGGCATGGGCGGCATGGGCGGCATGGGTGGAATGTACTAAGAATACAGTTTCCTTTCACGAGGAAATGCACAGAGGCCGGAAGGATTTATTTCTTTCGGCCTTTTTTTGTGTATGCCAGGCATGACGCTCTGTATTTTACAGGCTGGTCAGATTGGTAACTGACTGGCGACTCGAAGGTGAAAGTCCTTTATGGGCCTTGATGGGAGGAACCGTTAGCCGAACAGCAAGGGTGTCCGGGGCGACCCGGAATCTGAAGGAAGCTGTAAGCAAAGTCCCGGCCTGACGAACAGAAACCGCATATGAGGCAGCCACACTTGGGCGAGAGGGCATAAAGACTCAAAGCCCGATAACCATCCGGAAGGTGTGGAAGTAGATGCGGCGGGTATATGGGATGAAGGTCATGCGTCTTACCCTGGGAGGTCTGCCGTTCTGCCATGTGCTATCGACATCGTAAGGTGTTGAGATGGATCGGTAGAAGTCAGCAGAGGCCGTATTAGTCCCGCACCAACGGGATGAAGGGCCGAACTTGTCGGACTGTTCGAGACCGAATCTCTATCTGTACTGAGCACAAGCCCCGCAAGAGGGCCTAGGCTGGAAGTAGCGGACGGAATCCGCGAGGTAAAGTCAGGTGCTTATAGAACAGGAGGCGACAAGGTCACCGAAAGAGCGGAAAGACAGGAACCGCCGTATGCCGAACGGCACGTACGTGTGGTGTGGGAGGACGGCGGGAGTAATCCCGCCTCCTACCCGATCCGGGGGTTATTGCTGACGTTCACAGACAAGAGGATATATATCGCCGGAGATACGGAAAACGCACCTGAGATGAAGGCCTTAAAGAGCATTGATGTCGCATTCCTGCCGAGGAACCTGCCCTATACCATGTCTCCCGAGATGGTCGCCGACGCTGCGCAGGCATTCAAACCGAAAATATTGTATCCTTATCACTTTGGTGATGCCGAAACATCACGGATCGTTGCGTTGCTGAAAGACAATAAGGAAATTGAAGTGCGGATAAGGAAGATGCAATAACCGCAAGCGCTGTAAATGTATCAAATACAATCAATCATACAATTACCCTGATATAGTGATGTCAAGGAAGGGGATTGCAACATAAAGGGGGGCCCAGAACACGATAAAACAGTCAGGTGGGATTTCCAGGGATGAGAAGCAGCCGTTGTCGGAAGGAAGCATTCGGGCCTTTTTTGCGCCAGATGCGCTATAATAAAATTGCGGGTCATGGGGAATGATCGACAGGGAATGCGGACGACTTTTGGACGCAAACATATATTCGAAATCTTTCTGAAAGGTGGATTCCATGAAGATTTTGCTGGCAACCGACGGTTCCGAATACTCCGAGGGTGCTGCCCGCTTCCTGACCCGGATGTCGTGGACGCGGGGCGATGCGATTACCATTCTTCATGTTATTTTTGCGATTCCTTTTCATGAAGATGAAAAGTTCCATTTCAAAACGCTCCAGGCCATAAAAAAAGAGTGTGCTCCCCGGATTCTCGATTCGGCCGTAGCTATCCTCAAATCCATCGAGGCGAAAATCAGCGTAGAGATCGTGGAAGGCGCCCTGAACCAGTGCACGCCTGATCAATGTATTATCGCCGCGGCGGATACCTCGGGTGCGGACATTATTGTTCTGGGGGGGAGAGGCATAAAGGGGATTGCTTCGGTCATCCTCGGGAGTGTCTCCAGAGCAGTTGCAATCAACTCGCCGAAGCCAGTTCTAGTGGTAAAACCGCAGACCCCGGCGCCGTCAGACGAAATAAATGTCCTCTATGCCGCAGACGGGTCCGATCACTCCCTTGCCGCAGGCCGGATGTTGAGTTCCCTCCCCATATCCCAGACTGCCAGAATCACGATCATGAATGTCATATCCTCTAACTTCCTCGATATCCCAGAACGGTTCGTCCCGGAGATTGGAGAACGCGTCAAGGATGCAGTGGCCGGCATTCGGGCAAAGGAATATTCTCTTTCTGAAAAAAATGTCGAACAGGCCAGGGATCTCCTGGAGGAAGATTTAAACAGATAGAGGCTCTTACCAGGGTGGGAGATCCGTCCGCGGAAATATTGAAACAAGCAGAGGCCATGAAGGCGGATATCATCGCGGTCGGTTGCCGGGGATTGCGGGGAATCAGGGGGACCTTGGGCAGTGTATCGAGGAACATTCTCGGTCATGCGGCATGTTCCGTGTTGATCGGCAGGTGATTCAACGCACTCAGCCGGGAGCTGCATACCGCCGGTTGAATATGCATATGCACGCCGACAGACGCGAACGGCATTGACATGACATCGTTTCAGTGTTACCTTTCACCTGTCGAGCCGCATGACTAATCCCTTCACATTCTCACCCCGTTATTTCCGGGACAGGAGGCATCCGATGCTACCTTTCTGCCTGCATGCGAAAAGCATATCCGATGCATGGTTCCAGCTGATTTATAACATCTTCGACCACTCGTACACGCAAAAAATTCAAAAGGGGTCTTTTGAAAAGGAGCAATACCGGCTGCAGTATCCAGGCTTAGCCGTATTTATCGAACACCCCTATGAGGACATGATCCCCCAGATCCCGCCCGCACTCGGGATTCCTTCGCCGACCACCATGGAATACATTGATGACTATTTTGTAAAATATTTAATGGACCCGAACCTCGCGGAAAATGAAACGTATACATATGCCAGCAGGATTCAGCATCCCATGCCTAAAGGAGGGACGCAGCTTGACCGGGTCATCGAGATGCT
>CAWGYL010000017.1:0-70215 GCA_963826885.1 Nitrospirota bacterium
GTACCGTGGGCTTGCTTACCAGATGACGAACCAATATGACAAGGCCGTAGCCGATTTCACCAAAGCGATCGAGAGGGACCCGAAATATGATAAGGCTTATAACGACCGCGGGAACACCTACCTCTTGCAGGGCCTCCATGACAAGGCTGTAGCGGATTTCAATGAGGCGATCAAACTGAATCCGAATAACGCTCACGCCTATTTCAACCGTGCGGTTGCCAGAGAAGCAGCAGGCAGGCATGATGAGGCCATCGGCGATTTCAGCGAAGTCATCGGGCTGGATCCGGGCAATTATCGCGCGTACTTCAACCGCGGGAATATTTTCATGGTGCTGGAGCGGTACGACCGGGCAATCGAGGATTTCAGCAAAACCATTGAGCTGGAGCCTCTTAATGCCGAAGCGTACAATGATCGCGGCGCTGCCTACCTGTCTTTGAAACAAAGTGATCTGGCCATCGCTGATTTCAACGAGGCCATCGAGCTAAATCCGAAATATGAGTTCGCTTACAACAATCGCGGGTCGGCCTATCGTGCCCGGGGCCAATACGATGAGGCCAGGGACGATTTTCTCAAGGCCGTTGAAGTGAATCCGGAATATGCCGCCGCGTATTACAATCTGTCTTGTCTGTTTTCAGCAGAGAAGAATATTCAGGAATCTTGCAACTGGCTTCAGAAGGCAGTCGGCAAAGGATATGCGAAGTGGGATCATATAAAAAAGGATACCGACTTGGATACTATTCGTCACGCAGAGTGCTACCAGAAGATACTCGACGGGAAATAAACCCTGGTGGCTGTTGATCGGGGTTTCTTCGGCAGGACGCGGCTGGATGAATGTCGCAGAAAAAATAAAATGACCGGAAGGATCATCCCTCCGGTCATTGTCGTCTTGTCCTGTCGCAGTTGCCCAACACCGGCTAACTCTTCAATATTTTCTCCGCCGCAATTTGCGCTTCATGCACGCAGTCGCCGATCCCGATCCCTTTATACGAGCAGCCGATGAGGTGGAGCCCGGGATGTGTTGCGAGCAGACGGTCGAGCAGGGCTATGCGGTCCAGATGACCGACCGTATATTTCGGCATTCCTTTGTTCCAGCGGTATACTTTCGAGAACTGGGCATTCGCTTTGAGCCCGAGAATACTGTCGAATTCCTCCAGCACCATTTTGACCATGCCGGCATCATCGAGTTCATGGACCAGTTCTTCGTGATGGCCGCCACCCACGAAGGCGCGGATTAGGACGGTATCGTCGGGAGCGCGGAAGGACCATTTAATCGAGCTGTAGGTCGCGGCATTGATCCTCTTGCCCTCGATGCGTGGAACGATGAAGCCGAACCCTTTGAGCGGGACTTTGATGTCCTCCCTTCGGAAGGCGATCGAAACGGTGGAGGACGACGACCATTCGATTTTGCCCATCTGAGCGGCCAGTGGCTGATCGAAACCCTTGACCATTGCAGCCGCATCATATGCCGCCGAGGCTATCATTACCTGATCAGCGTAAAGGGTTTCGCCGCTTTCGAGCACGACCGCATAACCCTTGCCCTTCGGTTCAACGGCCTTGACCGGGGATCCCATGCGTATGGACTCCTTGCCGATATAGTCAGCGCAGGCCTGCGAGAGGGTCTGCATGCCGTTCTTGAAGCTCATAAAATATGTCATCTTCGGCTGGCCGGGCTTAGGCGGCGGGCCGCTCAGCGTTGCATGGGGCCTGCTCTTCAGCGACGCAAGCATGCCGAGGATAAGGCTGCCGCTTTTTTGCTCCATCTGCACGAAGCGCGGGAACGTTGCCAGCACGCTCATATTGTCGGGGTTCGAAGTGTGGATGCCGGCAACGAGCGGCTCTGCGATTTTCTCCAGGCATTCGCGTCCCAGCCTCCGCGTGACAAAGGAGGCAAGACTCTCATCCTCCATGATTTTACGCTTCGGTACGAACACATCCATACCCATGCGGAGTTTTCCTGGCCAGGTAATGAGATGAGATTTTGCCATGGGCCAGAACGAGGTGGGCACCATAAGCATAACCCCCTCGGGCAATGAATGGAGATTGTTTCGTGAGTAGATGAAGGTGCCTTTAAACTGGTCGTTCGATGGCAGCATTTCCGGTTCAAGTCCGAGATGCTTTGCAAGGTTCACGCTCCAGACCTTTTCCGGAAGGAAACTGTCGGGACCGCCTTCAATGAGGCACTTGTCCTGCTTTTCCGTCAGGAACTTGCCTCCAATTCGCCCGTTTTTTTCGAGCAATAGCACCTCGACGGTCTTGCCGTAGGCTTTGGCCCCCGCTTTGAGGTGAACGGCGGCCGCAAGACCGGCGATCCCGCCTCCTATGATGATAACTTTTGGCATGTTTTTTCCCCTTCGGTGATGTATGGGGCACGGATGAGCGGAGTCGAGCCGCGTCAATAGCCCCCAAGACCACAATTTTCTATAATGTTTTTTTGACTACATCGTCCAACGCCCTGATAAACAACGGAGACGTGTTCAGCGACTCCGCCCTTTCGAAATTAATGCCCAGCTTTTTCGCGTACGCACGGTGGACAATATCGATATCGTATAAGGTCTCCATGTGGTCGCAGGTAAACCCGATCGGCACTTCGAGCACATTGCGCCGGCCTTGCCGGGCAATCTGGTCGAGCACTGTCTCTACCTCGGGTTCGATCCAGGGCTCTGTTGCGCGCGCTCCTTTGCTCTGCCAGGCAATCCGGTATTGATTCAAGGCCAAGCCGTCCGCAACAAGCTTCACCGTCTCCTCAACCTGACGCTGGTAGGGGTCTCCTGCGGTGATGTAGCGCACGGGTATGCTATGGCTCGTAAAAATAACGACTGCGTTTTCCTGATGTTCTGCCGGGAATCGCTTCAATCCATCGAGCACCTTTTCCTGCCATGCTTTGATGAACAATTGATTGTCATGCCAGCTTGCGATGAAATGCGGGCAGGTCTCTCTGTTTCCGAGTCCTTCGCAGGCGCTCCGGTACGCGCCGGTTGTCACCTCAGTGGCAAAAGGGGACATGGAAAGTGCGATCACCCGGCGAGCGCCCTCTTTGACGGCTTTCTCGAATGATTCCTGAACGGTTGGATGGGAATACCGGAAACCTTCATAAACGCGGTAACCGCCGTCCAGCTCCTGTTCGAGTGCGGCAGCCTGAGCTTTCACGAGTTCCGGCAGCGGTGATTTGCCGCCTATGAGTTTATATCGTTCTATGATCGCCGAAACCACAGGGGGTGGAGCGGGCCGGCCCATGAATGCCGTCATGAAGGGGCCGACCTGGTCGAGCGACCGCGGTCCTCCCAAGGCGATGAGTATGATTGCGGTTTGGTCGGACATAGAATAAAAAAGGGCACGTAGAGAGCAGAGCAGCAGAAACAAGGAGAAAAGAGTCCGCCTGTTCCTTGATTCCCCTCCTCGGTACATGACCCTGATGTTTGACCCTATCTTTTGCTCAACTCATGAGTAGCGTTGATGAACTCTTCAGCGTGATCGAGCAACGTCTGCTGCAGGATGCCGTGGCCGAGATTCATAATGTGGCCGTTTCTACCACCTGCCCGATCAATGATCTCCTTCGTTCGTTTCCGGATGAATTCCTTGGATCCGAAGAGGGAAATCGGATCGAGATTGCCCTGCACTGCCTTGTCGAATCCCACGCGGTTCCAGGCAGCGTCCAGGTCGCAGCGCCAGTCGAGACCGATCACGTCACCTCCCGCTTCCGACACCATTTCGAGGAGATGGCTCGCGCCGTGAGCGAAGTGGATGATTGGGACGGTCTTTTTAATGCCCGCGATCACTTTTTTCTGATGCGGCAGCACGAACTCGCGATAGTCGCTGGGGCCCAGGGCCCCGACCCAGGAGTCGAAAATCTGCACCGCCTGCACACCCGTATCTATCTGGGCATTCAGGTAGTTGATGATTACACCGGTGAGGTGCTCCATGAGCTTGTGCCATGTCCTGGGCTGGGAGAACATCATGGCTTTGGCGTGTTCATAGTTGCGCGATCCGCCACCTTCTATTATATAGGATGCGAGCGTGAACGGCGCGCCCGTGAAACCGATGAGCGGCACCTTGCCGTTCAATTCCTTCAGCACGATTTTGATGGCCTTCATGAGGTAATCGATCTGCGATGCAGCGTCAATGGGTTTGAGCTTCTCAACATCGGCCATGGTGCGCACGGGATTATGGATCACGGGGCCTTCCCCCTTGGAGAATTCGAGGCCTATGCCCATGGGTTCGAGTGGAAGAAGAATGTCGGCAAAGATGATGGCCGCGTCTATCTCGTAGCGCCGCACCGGTTGGATCGTAACTTCCGCGGCTACATCAGGAGTCTTGCACATCTCGAGGAAGGTGTGCTTTTTCCGGATTTCGCGATATTCTGGAAGATACCTTCCTGCCTGGCGCATCATCCATACCGGAGTGCAATCGACCGGCTCACGCCGGCACGCTTTCAAGAACCTGTCTGCTCTGGACATCCTTACTCTCCCCCCACGATGGAAATAATGAGTTATTTGCTATTGTAAACGCCTATAATAGTATTTTATAGATGAAAACTCAAGTAATATTTCTTGGCAATTTACCTTCCTCTTCTCAGTCTTTTGGAAGGGATGGGTTATCAATAGTGCAATGCCGGGAAGAGGTGCTCTACTGAAAAGCAGGTTTCGGAAGGGAAGTGCTCTCCTTCAATTATCTGAAGGTATTCTTTTTTTCAACCTTACCTTGCGCTGTCAGGAAGCATTGAGAAACAGTTCCCGAAAAAATTCTAAGGGAATGGATTTTGATGCGTCGGCTACACGAAGGAGGGAGAAACTATTTAAAGACACTTACTCCATCGGCCAAGGTAGACAAGTGGGAAGGTTACTGGTTAGGGGTAATGGATTGCCTGAAAACAGGTGCCCGGCATCAGTGCTTGTTTTCGGGACGTGGTGACATCTGTTACTCTGTATCGCAGGGAGGTGTGCGCTCTTTGAGCGTCGCGATCCTCGCCGGTGTTAGTTCGGTCCTGATCGCAAAATAGGGAAGCGAAAAGTCGTCCTTCTTCTTCATGAGCAGCCATTCCTTGCCTGTGCTCTTTGGGAGGCCCTTCATCTGCGCAAGAGTAAATGCACCTTTGAGTTTCTTTCCTTTCAATTCAAAGCTGAGTTTGCCTGATTTTAGTGCCGCTTCTGGATCATCAGTATCAAGCGGTGCGAATTTTCCCGTATCCCAGACGACCACTGGCCCAGCGCCGTAATTGCCCTTGGGAATGATACCTTCGAAATCGATATAAATCAGCTCATGATCGGGAACCATGATTGCCAGCCGTTTGTCCGCCGCGTTCATGGACGGCCCTTTCGGAATGGCCCATGATTTGAGCACCCCGCCGATCTCCAGGCGGAAATCATAGTGAAGTCTTGTTGATTTATGCTCGTGCACGACGAACCGAAGCCATTTAGTAGTCATTGCTCTCCTCCCGGATCTGATCTTATAATAATAATCATTCCCGGAGCTCTTGTCCATAGATTGAAATGATCGAGAAGTTCAGCCTATACTAAAAACTATCGTTTCTTAGTGTTACTGGTCATAATGGCGGCTTGGCAGAAAAAGTAATTTATTGCATAGTTCTTCGGGCTTGAGTGAACGCGAGCGGGGGATCCGGCTATGATTGAAGGGGAAGCAATATCCCTGATAGAAGCGTTCAGGGAGGACATGTCGTTGATATATGTCAATTTCGTGGCGCGATTGATTAATATTTTAGACGACAAAAAAGGGCGGTGATTCTCACCGCCCTGGCGTTCGCATTATTAAAGCTTGTCCGGTTTTCCTTGTTTTGCAACGTTGCCGGCCCCCTCGGATTCTTACGCTTTCTCGGCAGCAGCCTGCTTGTTGCTGCGCAGCGTTTCCGGCATGGAGACCACAAGTCCGGCCACCGTGCCCAGAAGGCCGCCCACCACAAGGCTCACCGCGGCTGCGCAGGAAATGCCGACCACGATCCCCACCACAATCGCCGCCCTGACGAAGAGGGTAGGTTCAACCGCACCGCCCATCAGCTTCTGAAGCAGGATCAGGGTCCCGTAGCTGCCGAAATAAAACCCCGGCATAATGCCGAACACCAGGAATACCAAACCGCCTATTGTTGCACCGATCTTCATACCTGATTTTACCGTCTCGTTCTTCATGATAGTGTCTCCTTGTGGCCGTAGCCAAAGATTTATGTGCCTTCGCACCGGTGATTGTTTATCGCGGGCAATTTACGCAACTTCCGAAGCCTTCTCTTCTGCCGATCCCTGGAGCACTCTGCCTACGAGCCACCCCAGCGTGCCCGTGGCGGTGATAATCGTGATCCCCGAGACCACGATGCCCACGAGCATGGAGGAGAGCACGATCGCCCGTGACAAGAGGCCCGGATCGAGGGGAAGCCCGAAGAACAGCCCCGCTAATTTGATTCCCGCTGCGCCGCCCAGAAGGCTGCCGGGAAGAAGTCCGAAGAGAGCAAAGAGCACCAGCCCTGCGCCTGCCCCGAGGTATGCTGTTTTTCTTGAGAGAGTGGTATTCATTTTTGTGTCCTCCTTTTCGTTCAGTCTTGCCAGTGTTATTGCAGGTCGCATGCCAAAATATAACTGCTTGAATTCATGGAAAACCGGCCCTGCTCCTCTTTGGCAGATATGAGAAAGTCAGGCCTGCATTATCAGGAATGCAAAGAAACGGCCCGCTCCTGCGCGGTTGACGGGGCTATCATGGGCATTTCATCTAGGTTAGGTCGCCACTTTTAATACGAGGATTCTCGTTATAAAAATAAGGGATGACACAGTAACAAATTGTTCCGATCGTTGGATTCTGAGAAGCCACTTTTCCCGATAAACGCAAAATTCGAACAGAACCACTGAAATACCAGAAAATTAGGACCGGCATCTTCTCAATAACAGATGCTTAATGGAGGATTTAAAACTGCTTGACAAAGACAACATGCCCCGTATAGAATCGTAATCCTGTTCGTGTTACAATCATTAGAATTGAGGGAATTATTAAACTATGATAAAAGTGTACAACACGCTCACGGGGAAAAAAGAAGAGTTTATTCCTCTACAGCCAGGCAAAGTAACCATTTATGCCTGCGGAGTTACGGTCTACGATTTTTCCCACCTCGGACATGCGCGTGGCGCCGTGGCGTTCGACCTGATCCAGCGCTACTTCCGGCGCAAGGGTTTTGAAGTGAAGTATGTGCGGAATTTCACCGATGTCGACGACAAGATCATCAACCGTGCGAAGGAAGAAGCCATAACCGCTGCCGAAGTTGCCCGCAAATACATCGATGCTTACCAAGAGGACATGAAGCGTCTCGGTGTGGGCAGGGCTGATGTGGAGCCCAAGGCAACGGAGCATATCGCTGAAATGCTTGAAGTCATCAAAGGACTTTTGGATAAAGGTCACGCCTATGTGATCGACGGAGATGTATATTTCCGCGTGGCGAGTTTCAAGGAGTACGGCAAACTATCAAAGCGCAACCTCGAAGACCTGAAGGCGGGTGCGCGGGTGGAGGTTGACGAGCGAAAGCAGGACCCCCTCGACTTTGCTCTCTGGAAAGCATCGAAACCGGGAGAACCTGCCTGGAACAGCCCGTGGGGGAGCGGAAGGCCGGGCTGGCACATTGAATGCACCGCTATGGGCTTTAAACACCTGGGCGAGACGTTCGACATTCACGCGGGCGGCAAGGATCTCATCTTTCCGCATCACGAAAACGAGATTGCCCAGAGCGAGGCCTATTCGGGCAAGAAGTTTGTAAACTACTGGCTCCATAACGGGTTCGTGAACATCAACCAGGAGAAAATGTCCAAGTCACTCGGCAATTTTTTCATGATTCGCGACATTCTCAACCAATACGATGCCGAAGTAGTCCGTCTGTTTCTCCTCTCGACCCATTATAGAAGCCCTATCGATTTTTCCGACGCCAACCTGAAGGATGCACGGGCCGGCCTCGATCGTTACTATACGATGAAGGAAAGTATCCTGAAGGTTCTCGCTGGCAGTGCCCCACCTACGGTCAAACCGGAGGAAGTGATTGAGGTCGGTGACCGGCCGCTTTATGAAAAGATCGAGAACCTTCCCCGATCCTTCGAAGAGGCAATGGATGATGATTTCAACACTGCTTTTGCCATCGGCCTCATTTACGACCTTGTTCGCGATATAAACAAGTTTCTCGCCGAAGTAGACAAAAAGAACCGGGACGGCGCCTATTTTATCCTTTCCAAGGCCGCGGCAGCTTTTGCCGATGTCGGCAAGACCCTGGGGCTCTTTACCCGCAGTCCCGAGGAATGGTTCAAGGAAGGAAGACTGGCGGACAGTAAAGTTACGCTTTCGGTTGAGCGGATAGAAGAGCTGATCCACCTCCGGAACGAGGCCCGTGCGCGCAAGGATTGGACCGAAGCAGACCGTGTCCGCAAGATTCTCGATGACGGCGGCGTGGAGTTGTTTGATCGACCTGATGGCACAGTCTGGAAGCCGAAATGACCCTGTTGGTGTGCGGAGCCTGAAGAAAAAGGGCGCGCACAAACATTGTTGATAACCCGAGTGCTTGGATCTGCCTCTTTAACCGGTCCGTGAACCCTTTGCCGTCCTTATTATCGTATTTTCCCGGTGCAATGTGTCATCGCTTTACTCTATTCTATGCAAAAAGAAAAAATAGTCGGGATCAATCCCATACGCGAGGCGCTTAGAGCGGGACGCCCCATCCAAAGGCTTTTGATTTCCGAGCAGCGGAAGATGGATCGGGATGTTGCGGAGATCGTCCGTCTTGCCAAGGAGCGGGGCATAGAGATACGGGTCACTTCCCGAGATGCTCTGAACAGGGAATCTCAGAATTCCCATCATCAGGGGGTGATCGCCATGGCATCGGCGCGTACCTACGCAACGCTTGACGATATTCTTAAGATACCGGTGCAGCGCGGCGAACAGGCGCTGTTCCTCGTATTGGATAGCGTTGAAGATCCCCGGAATCTGGGCGCCATACTGAGGACAGCGGAAGCGGCAGGGGTGCATGGTGTGATAATCCCTGAACGACGGGCAGCCGGACTTACGGAGGCTGTGGCAAAGACTGCCGCCGGAGCTTTGGAGTATGTGCCGGTGGTCAAAGTGGTGAATATCGTAAATACGCTTGGGGAACTGAAAAAAGCAGGCGTATGGGTGACGGGGGCGGAAGCCGGCAGTGAGACGGTCTACTGGGACGCGGACTTTGCGCGCCCGATGGCGTTGGTGCTTGGTGGCGAAGATAAAGGTGTGCGCAGGCTGGTCAAAGAGCACTGTGACTACCTGGTATCGCTGCCGCTTATGGGGCAGATCAGCTCCTTGAACGTTTCGGTGGCGGCGGGAACTCTGCTGTATGAAGTACTGCGACAGCGCAGGGGGGGCGGTAAAGAGTTCCCCTAAAACGGACATTGGCGTGGAAAACCACTATTTCTTCACATCCATCAATCTAATCTTTTCGCTTGACAAGTTAATACGCAATCTCTTATAATTACAGTTCTTTGGCGCGGCAGAACAAACACGCGCAATTTAAGTATTATTAATGAATTTAAGTATTATTAATGAATGAGCAGCATGATCCGGTTATGGACATGGAGGCACGACACGGCATGTCCAGAGGGTTCTGCCACCGTAACTCAGTTGGTAGAGTAGCTGATTTGTAATCAGCCTGTCGGGGGTTCGATTCCCTTCGGTGGCTCCATTTTCTAGTAACCTCATCCGAAAAAAAGCGTTGAAATGGGTTTTTGAACATTAATGATGGTGCAGTAGCAGTTCCAGAATGAGTAATGTATCGAAGTTCCCGGGGAGGTGCCCGAGTGGCCAAAGGGAACAGACTGTAAATCTGTCGGCGTCAGCCTACGGAGGTTCGAAACCTCCCCTCCCCACCAGTTGCGAATAAGGATCGATGATTGCGGAGCGTGGATTTCAAAACGGGAAATCTGTTGGCCGTAATTCGATATCAAAAATGCGGGAATAGCTCAGCTGGCTAGAGCGCAAGCCTTCCAAGCTTGGGGTCGCGGGTTCGAATCCCGTTTCCCGCTCCAGTTACCATAGTCTGGAGTCTAAAGAGTTGTTAGTAGAGTTCACTGAGTCAGTAGAGCGCAGGGATGGACTCTTGAGGCTTACTACTGGATCAACTCGATAGACTTGTGCAAGACCGCCCATGTAGCTCAGTTGGTAGAGCACATCCTTGGTAAGGATGAGGTCAGCGGTTCAATCCCGCTCATGGGCTCCATACAATCAGTTAGTTGTACAGTTAGCTGTGGCTCGTATTTTTTTCAGTCAGACCAATCACCATTTTTCACTTCCCGGCAGGAGGGGTACAGTATGGCAAAGGCAAAATTTGAGAGGACAAAACCTCATGTGAACGTGGGCACCATCGGCCACGTGGACCACGGCAAAACGACCTTGACGGCCGCCATCACGAAGGTGCTTTCCTTCAAGAATATGGCGAGCTTTGTATCCTATGACAACATTGACAAGGCGCCGGAAGAACGGGAGCGCGGCATCACAATCGCCACGGCGCACGTTGAATACTCGACAGAGAACCGGCACTATGCCCATGTCGACTGTCCCGGCCATGCCGATTATGTGAAGAACATGATCACGGGCGCGGCGCAGATGGACGGGGCCATTCTGGTGGTGTCTGCCGCCGACGGTCCGATGCCCCAGACCCGCGAACACATTCTGCTCGCCCGTCAGGTGGGCGTGCCCTATATCGTTGTCTACATGAACAAGGTAGATATGGTGGACGACCCCGAGCTGATCGAGCTCGTTGAGCTTGAGATCCGGGAGCTTCTGTCCAAGTACCAGTTTCCGGGAGACAAGACCCCGATCGTCAAGGGAAGCGCCCTGAAGGCCCTCCAGAGCGACAGCAAGGATGTCAACGCGCCTGAGTACAAGAGCATCCTGGAGCTGATGGCGGCTGTGGACAGCTACATACCCCAGCCGAAGCGCGACATCGACAAGCCCTATCTCATGCCGCTCGAAGACGTGTTCTCGATCGCCGGCCGGGGTACGGTGGTGACGGGCAGGATCGAGCGCGGCATCGTGAAGGTCGGCGACGAAATCGAGATTGTCGGAATCAAGCCGACGCAGAAGACAGTGGTGACGGGCGTGGAGATGTTCCGGAAGCTTCTGGACCGGGGCGAGGCGGGCGACAACGTCGGCGTGCTTCTCCGCGGCACCAAGAAGGAAGACGTGGAGCGCGGGATGGTTCTCGCGAAGCCGGGCAGCATCACGCCGCACACGAAGTTCAAGGCTGAGGCGTATATTCTCACGAAGGAAGAAGGCGGCCGGCACACTCCGTTCTTCAATGGCTATCGTCCGCAGTTCTACTTCCGGACGACGGACGTGACGGGCGTGGTAAAGCTTGCCGAGGGAGTGGAGATGGTGATGCCGGGCGACAACATGACCTGCAGCGTCGAACTCATCACCCCGATTGCCATGGACCAGGGCCTGCGCTTCGCCATCCGCGAAGGCGGCAGGACCGTGGGCGCCGGCGTTATCACCGAAGTAATCGAGTAAAAAATTGCGTCAGACGGATGTCTTCGCCACGCGATAATCAAAATAAGGGTTGAAGAGGGGCTACTACAATGCGGGAAATCGTACTTCTCGCTTGCGGTGAATGCAAGCGTAAAAATTATTCCACGACGAAGAATAAAAGAAACACGCCGGACAAGCTCAATCTGGACAAGTATTGCCGGTTCTGTCGCAAACACACGGTGCACAAGGAAACAAAGGCGTAGCCTGGAATTGCTGGGCGCTGCGGGGTTAGGACACAGGCCAGTAGCTCTAATGGTAGAGCTCCGGACTCCAAATCCGGCTGCTGGGGGTTCGAGTCCCTCCTGGCCTGCCATTTTTTTCTAGAATCCTGTGCGGGGAGAGATTTGATATGTTTAAAAGGCTGACGGAATTCTATCAAGAAGTAGTGCTCGAGCTTAAGAAAGTCGTGTTTCCGACAAAGAAGGAGGTTATAGGTTCTACCTGGGTGGTGATTATCACCGTGCTTATATGCGCCTTGTTTCTGGGGCTGGTAGATTTGGGGTTGGGAAGACTGATGACCCTTGCCTTTAAATAAAGATTATTATGCCGATGAACTGGTATGTAGTCCATACGTATGCGGGATTTGAAAACAAGGTGAAGGCCGGCATCCTGGAAACGGTGTCCAAGTTAGGTCTGCAGGACAAAATCGGTCAGATACTTGTCCCCACCGAAGAGGTTTTGTCCATCAAAGCCGGGAAAAAGCGCAAGTCGCAACGAAAATTCTTCCCTGGATACATCCTCGTTGAGATGGAGATGGACGACCACTCCTGGCATATCATCAAGGAAACGCCGAAGGTGACCGGATTTGTGGGAGGCAGTACGAATCCGACACCGCTCTCCGAAGATGAAATAAAGACGATCCTCAAGCAGACCGAGGAGGGAGCTGTTGCCCCGACGCAGCCCAAGCATGCATACCAGAAAGGCGACCGCGTAAGAGTGATTGACGGCCCGTTCAGCAGTTTCATCGGGACGGTAGAAGACGTCAACCCTGCCCACGGAAGACTTCGTGTCATGGTGAGCATCTTCGGCCGCTCGACGCCGGTAGAACTGGAATTCCTGCAAGTTGAGCGGGAAAAAGAGACCAAATAAAAATTCAGAATTTAAATAGCTTAAAAAAACACACAGGAGTTTATAAATGGCTAAAGAAATTACAGCAAAAATCAAGCTTCAGGTTCCAGCAGGGAAGGCCAACCCGGCACCGCCGGTCGGTCCGGCACTCGGCCAGCATGGCGTGAATATCATGGAATTCTGCAAGGCTTTCAACGCCAAAACCCAGAAAATGGGAGATACCATAGTTCCCGTAATCATCTCGGTGTACTCGGACCGGTCCTTCACCTTCATCACCAAGACACCGCCGGCCGCGGAACTTCTGAAAAAAGCCGCCGGAATCGTCAAGGGTTCGGGCATCCCGAACAAGGACAAGGTCGGCAAGGTAACCAAAGCCCAGATAAGGGAAATCGCCCAGACAAAGCTTCCCGACCTCAATGCGGCAAGCGTGGAATCAGCTATGCGCATGATCGAAGGTTCGGCAAAGAGCATGGGGCTGGAAGTGGTAGATTAATCATTTAAAATTCGTGATTCAATATTCAGTCACGGAAGATCTGTTTTTCAGTTTTGAATTTTCCTATCGTTATAATATTATATGCGGGAGGCTGACAACAGCCGTTAGGACCGTAAGGAGGAACCATGGCAGGGAAGAAGTATAAAGCAGCTGCAGCACTGGTTGACCGCACAAAACTGTATGGCGTAGAAGAGGCCATAGGGCTGGCCAAGAAAACAGCAAGGACCAAATTCGACGAGACCGTTGATCTCGCCATCAGACTGGGAGTAGACCCCAAGCAGGCAGACCAAATGGTGCGGGGCACTGTTGTCCTTCCGCACGGAACCGGGAAAAAAGTCAAGATTCTGGTGTTTGCGAAAGGTGAAAAAGACAAGGAAGCACGCGACGCCGGAGCCGATTATGTCGGTGCAGAGGATCTTGCCGATAAAATTCAAAAAGAAGGCTGGACTGATTTCGATACCGTGGTCGCGACACCGGACATCATGGGGCTGGTTGGGCGGCTAGGTAAGGTGCTGGGTCCCCGCGGCCTGATGCCCAATCCCAAGACCGGAACCGTTACCTTCGACGTGGCCAAAGCCATTAAGGAGATCAGGGCCGGTAAAGTCGAGTATCGCGTCGAGAAGGCCGGCATTGTCCAGGTGCCGGTGGGCAAGTCTTCTTTCGATGAGAACAAACTGATCGAAAATGCCAAGGCAGTGCTCGAATCTATTTTGAAGGCAAAACCTTCATCCAGCAAAGGCAAATATCTCAGAAGCGCAACAGTTTCAACCACAATGGGTCCGGGCATCAAGATCGATCCAGCCCAGATTGAAAAGATAGCTGAGTAGTAATTCTTATAAAAGGTCGGCCCCTGAATCCAGGGGTGCGGTCCGAGACAGCAGGCACCGGGCTTCAGCATCATATGCCGCGGTTTAATTCCGGAAAGGGGCCTGCCGAGACCGGGGTCAAAGAAGACAGTAGAGCTTACCGGCTGCTTTCTTTCGAGATTCCCGGGATGGTCATCGGGAACTCTTGAAAGAAAGGAGGACAGCATTGGATAAAGAAGAAAAAAAGGATGCGATTGACGAGCTTCATGAGAAGTTTTCCCGTGCGAAGACCGCGGTGATTACCGGCTACTCCGGGATCAACGTGGAACAGATCACGGAACTTCGCTCCAAGTTGCGTAAAGCGCATGTGGAGTACCGGGTTGTGAAGAACACCTTGGCGCGGAAAGCTGCGGAAGGTACCGGACTGGAGCCGTTGAAGGACTACTTTGTTGGACCTGTGGGCATTGCGCTCGGCTATGACGATGTAGTTGCGCCGGCAAAGGTGCTCTTTGAATTCAGCAAGACTCAAAACAAGCTGATGCTCAAGATCGGTGTGCTTGGCGGTAAGCTTCTAAAACAGGCCGATATCAAGGCGCTTGCCAACCTGCCGTCGTTGAACACCCTTCGCGGGAAAATCGTCGGGCTTCTCCAGGCGCCGCCATCCAGGGTCGTCGGTGTGCTCGCGGCCCCAGGCGGTCAGATCGCCCGGGTCCTGAAGGCAAAAGCCGACAAGGGCTAAGTCGAAAAAACGTGCCCATCCATCGGGCACGAATTTAAAAATATTTTCAACCATTCTCAGGAGGAATTGAAACATGGCAGATTTAGCAAAGATTGTTGATGAATTGAGCGGCTTGACTGTTCTGGAAGCAGCGGAGTTAAGCAAGATGCTTGAAGAGAAGTGGGGCGTGTCGGCAGCAGCGCCCGTGGCCGTTGCAGCCGCAGGCGCAGCGGGCGGAGCAGCAGTAGCGGAAGAAAAAACCGCATTCGATGTGATCCTGGCAACCGCCGGCGCACAGAAAATCAATGTGATCAAAGTTGTCCGCGAGCTCACGGGCTTGGGCCTCAAGGAAGCAAAAGACCTGGTGGAAGGCGCTCCCAAGCCAGTGAAGACCGGGGTCTCGAAAGAAGACGCCGAAGGTATGAAGAAAAAGCTGACCGAAGCAGGCGCAACTGTCGAGGTTAAGTAATAAAACATCATTCAGAGCAATAATGGTCAAGTCCTTGCCCTCCGGTATCAGTCCGGAGGGCAGAGGACTTTTTGCGTTTATGGATACTGGCTGTGGTTTCGCTGGTTTCGGTATGCAAATCAATGGGTGTAAGTGCACAGTGAAAAATGCACATCAGGCTTAAGGAGTCCGCGGAACCGGTGCTGTAGCCTGCATTTTTCATTTTGCATTTAATGCCGTATGAGGGGTGCGAATATGTCAAAGGAAAAAAGAGAATTTGTCCGCGTCAGAAAGGATTTTTCTAGGATCCCGACGATCCTGGAGATCCCCGATCTCATTGAGATCCAAAAAAAGTCCTATGATTCTTTTCTCCAGAAGGACATTGCGTCCGACAAGAGAAAAGACATGGGACTGCAGGCGGCCTTCAAGAGCGTGTACCCCATCTATGATTTCAACGAAACCGCCATGGTCGATTACCTCGGCTATTCGCTGGGGGATCCGAAGTACAGCATCTGGGAGTGCCTGCAGCGTGGTGCTAACTATGCCGCGCCTTTGAAGATTAAAACCCGACTAGTTTTCTTTGAAAAAGACGAGCAGTCAGCGACCAAACGGGTGAAGGACATCAAGGAACAGGAAGTGTATGTCGGCGACCTTCCACTTATGACCGATACCGGGACGTTCATCGTAAACGGGACCGAGCGTGTTGTGGTGAGCCAGCTCCATCGTTCTCCGGGGGCGTTCTTCACCCACGACAAGGGCAGGACCCACGCGAGCGGCAAGATTCTCTACTCGGCCCGCATTATACCCTACCGTGGTTCGTGGCTTGATTTCGAATTCGACGTCAAGGACATCGTTTATGTGCGGATCGACCGCCGCCGGAAAATTCCGGCTACGATCCTTCTCAAGGCCTTCGGGTATTCGAACGAAGACCTGCTCCGCATGTACTATCCCATTGAAGACATTCGGATCAAGAAAGACGGCTTTACACGAGGGATTCTCGCCGATGTCCTGGCGGGCTTCAAGGCCCCCATTACCATCACCGACAAGAATACCCGCGAGCAGATCGTAAAAGAAGGTGCCAAGATCACCCGTGTGGCCATCAAGAAAATGGAGGCCGCAGGCATCACCGAAATTCCCATCCCCCGCGAGGAGCTGATCGACCGCATCGTTCTCCGCGACGTGATTGATCCGGAAACCGGTGAAGTGCTGCTGCCGGCCAACGAAAAAATCACCGAAGCCTTCCTGACCCAGATCGCCTCCACCAAGGTGGAAAAGATGGAAGTGATCTACATGGACGGCATTCACGTTATCGGCGCCATCCGTGATACGCTTCTCTCAGACAAGGTGCAGACGTCGGACGAGGCGCTCCTCGAGATCTACCGCAAAATGCGTCCCGGCGAACCACCGACAATTGATATGGCGCGGAACCTTTTCTCGGGCATGTTCTTCAACGCCAAGCGCTACGATCTTTCCCCGGTGGGCAGGCTCAAGCTGAACAAGAAGCTCAAACTCGACATTCCGATCGAGAAAACCACACTGACGGCCCAGGATGTGGTGGAAGTAATCCGTTACCTGGTCAACCTCCGGACCGGCAGGGGCGAAGTGGACGATATCGACCATCTCGGCAACCGGCGTGTGAGGTCCGTGGGCGAGCTGCTGGAGAACCAAATCCGCGTCGGCTTGGCGCGGATGGAACGGGCAATCAAGGAGCGCATGAGCCTCCAGGATATCGACACGCTTATGCCCCATGACATTATCAATCCCAAGCCGGTGATAGCTGCCATTAAAGAGTTCTTTGGATCAAGCCAGCTTTCCCAGTTCATGGACCAGACGAACCCTCTTGCGGAGATCACTCATAAACGCAGGCTCTCGGCACTCGGGCCCGGCGGTCTGACACGGGAGCGCGCGGGGTTCGAGGTGCGCGACGTGCACACCACCCATTATGGCAGGATCTGCCCCATTGAAACGCCGGAAGGCCCGAACATCGGACTCATCGTTTCGCTCGCGACTTATGCGCGGGTGAACGACTATGGGTTCATCGAGGCGCCATACCGGGAGGTCAAGGCCGCCAAGGTGACCGACGAGATAGAATATCTTTCAGCCGTAGATGGCGAGAATTACGTGATCGCCCAGGCCAACACGCCCGTTGACGGCCGCGGCAAGATCGGCGTGGACAGCGTATCCGCCCGCGTGGGAGGTGAGTTCAAGCTGGTGAGCGCCGAGGAAGTTCAGTACATGGACGTTTCGCCGAAACAGATCGTTTCGGTATCGGCGGCGCTCATTCCGTTCCTCGAGAATGACGATGCGAACCGGGCTCTCATGGGATCCAACATGCAGCGCCAGGCGGTTCCCCTTCTCCGGCCCCAGGCTCCAGTGGTGGGTACCGGCATGGAGCGCGTCGCGGCTCGTGACTCAGGAGCCATTGTCTCGGTCAGACGAGACGGCATCGTCGAAGGCGTGGATTCAACCCGCATTACCGTGAAAGGCGAGGATGCCAAAGGTCGGACGGTAATCGATACCTATCCGCTGACAAAGTTTTACCGTTCGAACCAGAATACCTGTATGAACCAGAAGCCGATCGTGCGGATAGGTGACAAGGTGAAGAAGGGACAGGTTATCGCCGACGGGCCTGCAACGGACCTGGGCGAACTCGCGCTGGGCCAGAACGTGCTCGTGAGCTTCATGCCTTGGAGTGGCTATAATTACGAGGATGCTATCATTATCAGCGAAAGGCTGGTGAAGGAAGACCGCTATACATCGATTCACATCGAAGAGTTCGAGATTGAGGCCCGCGACACTAAGCTCGGCAAGGAAGAAATCACGCGCGATATCCCGAATCTCGGTGAAGAGACGCTGAGGAATCTCGATGAAAACGGGATCATCCGCATCGGAGCTGAGGTCATGCCCGGCGACATTCTCATCGGCAAGGTGACCCCGAAAGGCGAGACTCAGCTTACCCCGGAAGAAAAACTCCTGCGGGCAATCTTCGGCGAAAAGGCCGGCGACGTCCGGGACGCTTCGCTTTATGCTCCTCCCGGTATCGAAGGCACTGTCATCGACGTTAAAGTTTTCTCGCGCAAGGGCGAGGACAAGAACGAACGTCTAAAAACCCAGGAGAGCGAGGAGATCGCACGGCTCCAGAAGGAATATCAGGACGAGGTGCGCGCGGCCAAAGAAGACAGGTATAAACGCATCCGGAGAATCCTGAGCGGCAAGACCGCTGCAGACAAGATTGTAAACTCCAAGACCGGCAAGACCGAGATGGCCAAGGGAAAGAAGATCACGGCCGAGATCCTCGACAAGCTGCCCGAGAAGGACCTCGCCAAAATTAAAGTTGAATCCGAGGATTATCCCGCCAAGCTTCAGGAGCTCCTCGACAATTCGGAGAACCAGCTTGGCATACTTGAGTCGATTTATGACGAGAAGATAGGGAGGCTAAAGCGCGGCGACGATTTGCCGCCCGGCGTGGTCAAGCTCGTAAAAGTTTATGTGGCCATGAAACGCAAGCTTTCCGTCGGCGACAAGATGGCCGGCCGCCATGGAAACAAGGGTGTGGTTTCCCGGATCGTGCCCGAGGAAGACATGCCTTACCTTCCCGACGGCACTCCCGTTGAGATCGTGTTGAACCCGCTCGGTGTGCCGTCCCGTATGAACGTGGGTCAGATCCTCGAAACGCATTTGGGCTGGGCCGCCAAAGCCCTCGGTCTTCACGTCGCGACACCGGTGTTCGACGGCGCTTCGGAAGATCGCATCAAGGCAATGCTGAAGGAAGCGAAGCTGCCGCCGACCGGCCAGTCCCAGCTTTTCGACGGCCGGACCGGTGAGCCCTTCGACAAGCCAGTTACCGTCGGCTATATGTACATGTTGAAGCTGCATCATCTGGTTGATGATAAGCTGCACGCGCGTTCTATTGGACCTTATTCGCTGGTAACGCAGCAGCCGCTGGGCGGCAAAGCCCAGTTCGGTGGCCAGCGGCTCGGCGAAATGGAAGTCTGGGCGCTGCAGGCCTACGGGGCCGCATACTGTCTCCAGGAATTCCTGACAGTAAAATCTGACGACGTGTCCGGACGTGCCAAGATCTACGAGGCCATCGTGAAGGGTGAAAATACCCTCGAACCGGGTCTGCCCGAGTCGTTCTACGTGCTGATCAAGGAGCTCCAGAGTCTTTGCCTCGATGTCGAACTTATTGAACGGAAAAACGAGAAGGAACGGGTAATCGGACTCGAAAAAATATCTTCAGCGCGGTAGCAGCTTCTATCACGGGCTAGGAAGCCATCATTTGCAGATTGACGGCGCATGGTATATGCAGCATTCGGGATTAAAGATTAGGATATGAGGACGCAGTCCTCTCCTATGGAGGTACACTGTGGAAGAAAAACAGTCATCAGAAAATAAAGCCAGAGCAGAGGTAATGAATCTCTTTGAGAAGCCGAAGGATATCAGCTTTGACGCTATGAGGATCAAGATTGCTTCGCCGGACCGGATCAAGGAATGGTCTTTCGGCGAGGTCAAGAAGCCAGAGACCATCAATTACCGCTCCTTCAAACCAGAACGGGACGGTCTTTTCTGCGCCAAGATATTCGGTCCCATCAAGGACTGGGAATGTCTCTGCGGAAAATACAAAAGGATGAAACACCGCGGTATTGTCTGCGACAAGTGCGGCGTCGAAGTCATCCAGTCCAAAGTGCGACGGGAACGCATGGGGCACATCGAACTTTCCTCGCCCGTTGCCCATATCTGGTTCCTTAAGGGGCTTCCGAGCCGTATTGGCACGCTGCTTGATATGACGCTCCGGCAGCTTGAGAAGGTCCTCTATTTTGAAGGGTATGTTGTGGTCGAGCCCGGCGAAACGCCGCTTAAACACAAAGAGCTTCTGACCGAGGAAAAGTTCCGCAAAGCTCAGCAGGAGTACGGCATCAACGCGTTTAAAGCGGGGATGGGCGCCGAAGCGATCCGGGAGATGCTCAAAGCTATTGATCTTGAGACAGAGTCGGAAGATATCCGCAAGAAGATCGAGACCGCGACTTCCATGGCCACGAAGAAGAAACTGACCAAACGGCTCAAGGTTATTGAAGCATTCCGTAAATCGGGCAACAAGCCGGAGTGGATGATTCTCGACGTTATCCCGGTGATTCCGCCGGAGCTGCGTCCACTCGTTCCACTCGAAGGCGGCCGGTTCGCCACGTCGGACCTTAACGACCTCTACCGCAGGGTTATCAACAGGAACAACAGGCTTCATCGACTCGAAGAGCTTAAAGCGCCGTCCGTCATTATCCGGAATGAAAAGCGGATGCTGCAGGAGGCGGTGGACGCGCTCTTCGATAACGGCAGACGGGGACGTGTTCTGAGGGGACCGAACAAGCGCCCGCTCAAGTCACTCTCGGACATGCTCAAAGGCAAACAGGGACGTTTCCGCCAGAACCTTCTCGGCAAGCGCGTGGATTATTCGGGCCGTTCCGTGATCGTCGTCGGTCCCGATCTCAAGCTCCATCAATGCGGCCTGCCGAAGAAGATGGCGCTGGAGCTGTTCAAACCCTTTATCTTCAATAAACTTGAAGAAAAGGGATATGCAACGACAATCAAAAGCGCCAAGAAAATGATCGAGCGCGAGCGGCCCGAGGTGTGGGACGTACTTGAAGAGGTCATCCAGGAACATCCAGTGCTCCTGAACCGTGCGCCGACACTCCACAGGCTGGGCATCCAGGCCTTTGATCCGGTCCTGGTTGAAGGCAAGGCAATCCGTCTTCATCCGCTCGTGTGCGCGGCGTTCAACGCCGACTTCGACGGCGACCAGATGGCCGTTCACATCCCGCTTTCGGTCGAGGCACAGCTCGAAGCGCGCGTCCTCATGCTCTCGGTGAATAACGTCCTTTCGCCGGCGAACGGAAGGCCGATCACGGTGCCTTCCCAGGATATCGTGCTCGGCTGCTATTATCTTACCAAAGCCCGTTCCGGAGTTCTCGGCGAGGGTAAAATATTCTCCGGCAAAGATGAAGTGCGTATTGCCTTTGACCAGAACGTGGCCGATATCCATGCCCACATCCGTGTCCGCATCAACGGCAAGATCGAAGAAACGACGGTCGGCCGAGTTCTCTTCAGCGATGTTCTGCCTGAAGGCATGTCTTTCTCTTCGGTCAACAAGGAAATGACCAAGAAGGAGCTCGCAAAACTGCTTGACGAGTGCTTCCGGAAGCTGGGTCTCAGACGCACGGTCGTACTAATCGACGACCTGAAGGAAATAGGCTTCAAGTTCGCCACCCGCGCCGGGATATCCATCTGCATTTCCGACATGCATATTCCGAGCAAGAAACAGAAGTTTATCGACCAGGCGCAGAAGGAAGTGATGGAGATCCACCATCAGTACACCGAGGGTCTCATTACGAACGGCGAACGCTATAACAAGGAAATCGATATCTGGGCGAACGTGACCGAAAAAATCGCCGATGAAATGATGGCGGAACTCGGCATGGAAGCCGTCGAGCTGGGTGGGGCCAAGAAGTCGGAACTCCAGGAGGCTAGGTCCTTTAACAACATCTTTATGATGGCTGACTCGGGGGCACGCGGAAGCACGCAGCAGATCAGGCAGCTCGCGGGCATGCGCGGGCTTATGGCAAAGCCGTCGGGTGAAATCATCGAGACGCCAATTACGGCGAACTTCCGTGAAGGCCTCACCGTGCTGCAGTACTTTATTTCGACCCACGGCGCGCGCAAGGGTCTCGCGGACACTGCACTGAAGACCGCAAACTCCGGCTACCTGACGAGACGTCTCGTCGATGTATCGCAGGATGTGATCATCACCCAGGACGATTGCGGTACGACGGATGGCATCATCGTCGGATCTCTCGTCGAAGGCGGGGAAATCATCGAACCTCTGTCCGAACGTCTCCTCGGCCGTGTTGCAGCTGAGGACGTCAGGGATCCGATTACGAAGGAGGTAATCGTCCCGACAAAGAAGGAAATCAACGAAGAGCTTGTCAAGCGCGTTGATGAGGCAGGAATCGATCGCATCAAGATCCGTTCCGTACTCACCTGCCAATCCCTGCGCGGCGTTTGCAAAATGTGTTACGGTAGGGACCTCGGCCGCGGCAAACTCGTAGATATCGGCGAGGCAATCGGGATCATCGCGGCCCAGTCAATCGGTGAACCGGGTACGCAGCTCACGATGAGAACGTTTCACATCGGCGGTACTGCCAGCAAGGTCGTCGAGCAGACCGTACTCGAAGCGAAGAATGCCGGCGCCATTAAATACCTCAACCTAAATACGGTGAAAAACAAGGAAGGCGATTACGTCGTCATGTCCCGCAGCGGCAACGTCGCCATCTACGATGAAACAGGGCGTGAGAAGGAAAAATACGCGATCATCTACGGCGCCCGGCTTAAGGTCCAGGACGGCCAGAAGGTGGTTGTTGGTCAAAAGCTTGTAGAGTGGGATCCTTACTCCTTACCGATTCTCACCGAAATCGGCGGGAAGATCGCCTTCGGCGACATCATTGAAGGCGTGACCATGCGCGAGGAAGTGGATGAGGTCACCGGGCTGTCCCGGAAGGTGATCATCGACTATCCGAACCAGAACTTGCGGCCGCGCATCTCGATCAAGGACCAGCACGGGAAAACCGCCAGACTGCCCGGTTCGAACGTCGTCGCACGGTATCTTCTGCCTGCGGGCGCCCACATCCTTGTGGACAAGGGCGATGAAATATTCCCTGGTGATATTCTGGTCAAGATCCCCCGTGAAACTACGAAAACCAAGGACATCACGGGCGGTCTCCCGAGGGTGGCCGAGCTCTTCGAAGCGAGAAAGCCGAAGGAGCAGGCCATCATCAGCGAAATCGACGGCACCGTGGAATTCGGCGGTTTCGTGAAGGGCATGCGCCGCATACTGGTGAAGGACGGCATGGGTAATGAAAAGGAGTACCTCATCCCCAAGGGCAAGCATGTGAACGTGCACGAGGGTGACTGGGTGACCGCCGGAGAACCGCTCATGGACGGCCCCGTGGATCCCCACGATATTCTCAACGTGCTGGGACCGAAGGAACTGCAGAAATACCTTGTCGATGAAGTGCAGCAAGTCTATCGCCTCCAGGGCGTGAGCATCAACGACAAGCATATCGAGGTCATTGTGCGCCAGATGCTTCGCAAAGTCCGGATTGAAGATGCCGGTGATTCGTCTTTCCTGATCGGCGAGCAGGTAGACCGTTTCTCATTTGCGAGGGAGAACGAGGCGGTGATCGCCCGAGGCGGCAAGCCTGCCAACGCACGCCCCATCCTTTTGGGTATCACCAAGGCATCGCTCACCACGGACAGTTTCATCTCGGCGGCTTCTTTCCAGGAAACTACGCGCGTGCTGACAGAAGCAGCCATCACGGGAGCGGTGGACGATCTTGTCGGATTGAAAGAAAACGTGATCATGGGAAGGCTGATTCCGGCAGGTACCGGGATGACCGAGTACCGGAATACCTATGTGGTTGTCGATGAAGATGCTGTGCAGACGCCGGGAGAAAGTCTTAGTTAGCCAATATTCCGGGCACGGCGGCGTAACCGGCGCAATAGAGTCCCCCTGAAAGGGTTTTCTTGGAAGAGATCCGCGTTACCAAACGATATGAGCTAAAATGATCTAAAAAAAGCTTGACAACTTAGTCTTATACAGATATAATTACCGGGTTTTGACTCAACGTTTTTAAAAAACTACTATTTATTTGTTTTTAAGGAGTAATTCTCGTGCCTACCATCAGTCAATTGGTAAGAAAAGGCAGATCGCTTGCCGCCAGCAAGACCAAGAGTCCTGCACTCAGGAGCTGCCCTCAGAAGCGGGGGGTCTGCATCAGGGTTTACACGACGACCCCGAAGAAACCCAACTCGGCGCTCCGAAAAGTTGCCAGGGTGAGGCTCACGAACGGCATGGAAGTTACTACGTACATCCCGGGCGTTGGCCACAATCTGCAGGAACACTCGATTGTTCTCATTCGCGGCGGGAGAGTAAAGGACCTTCCCGGTGTCCGGTACCATATTGTGCGAGGCACGCTTGATACGGTGGGGGTTGCGAACCGCAAACAAGGTCGTTCCAAGTATGGAGCGAAGAGGCCGAAATAGCGGTCAGGTGCTGGTTGACAAAAATGCCGCTGAGGCGGCGATGATATTGAGAAAAGGTATGCTATGCCGAGAAAAACAGTTATCGTAAAAAGAGAAACGCTGCCGGATCCGAAGTACAACAGCAAAATGCTGGCGAAATTTGTGAACGTGCTTATGCGCAAGGGCAAAAAAAGCACGGCCGAGGCAATCTGCTATAAGGCTTTGGACCGTATTCAGGCGAAAACTAACAGCGATCCGCTTGCTGTTTTCAAGAAGGCTGTCGAGAATCTCAAGCCGACCCTTGAAGTGAAGTCCCGTCGGGTCGGTGGCGCATCCTACCAGGTGCCCATCGAGGTCAAGCAGCCGCGCAGGCTTTCACTGGCGTACCGGTGGCTGCGTCTCTATGCTTCGCAGCGGCCTGAAAAATCCATGGTGGACAAGCTCGCCGGAGAAATTCTTGATGCATCGAACAACACGGGGGCTGCGGTTAAAAAGAGGGAAGATGTGCACCGGATGGCAGAGGCAAACAAGGCCTTCGCTCATTTTCGCTGGTAAGGTGTTCATGTTGGAGTGGAGGTAGCAGTGGCTAGGCAGTATTCTCTGGAAAATACACGCAACATCGGTATTATGGCTCATATCGACGCCGGCAAAACGACGACGACCGAGCGTATCCTTTACTATACTGGTGTTTCTTATAAAATCGGCGAGGTGCACGACGGCACCGCAGTCATGGACTGGATGGTGCAGGAGCAGGAGCGCGGCATCACGATCACATCCGCGGCCACGACTTGCTTCTGGCGGGACAAGCGCATCAACATCATTGATACTCCCGGTCACGTGGATTTCACCATAGAAGTAGAACGCTCGCTCCGCGTATTAGATGGCGCTGTCGCGGCGTTCGACTCCGTTAGCGGTGTTGAACCCCAGTCCGAGACGGTCTGGCGTCAAGCTGATAAGTATCAGGTTCCGCGTATTGCATTCATGAACAAAATGGACCGCATCGGCGCAGATTTCTATATGAGCGTCCAGTCCATGATCGACCGGCTCGGTGCGAATGCCGTACCGATCCAGATCCCGATCGGCGCGGAGGACAAATTCCGTGGTTGCATTGACCTGGTGAAAATGAAGGCGGTTCTGTTCGACGATGAGACACTCGGAGCAAAATACCTCGTCGAAGAGATTCCCGCGGACCTTATGGCCAGGGCGAAAGAATATCGCGAGAAAATGATTGAGAAGATCGCAGATGCCGACGACACCGTGATGGAAAAATTCCTGAACGGTGAGCATCCGACGGAAGCTGAGATCATGCTCGCGATCCGCAAAGGCACGATCGCCATGAGTATTTTCCCGGTTATTTGCGGGTCGGCGTTCAAGAATAAGGGCGTACAGCTGCTGCTCGATGCTGTCGTGGATTATCTCCCGTCGCCGCTGGACATCCCTCCGGTAAAGGGGATAGGCCCTAAAGGCGAAGAAGTTACCCGCCTGACCTCCGATAGTGAGCCCTTTGCAGCCGTGGCTTTCAAGATCATGACCGATCCTTTCGTGGGCCAGCTCACCTTTGTCAGGGTTTACTCCGGGACGCTGCATTCCGGCTCTTATGTGTATAACTCCAGCAAGGGGCAGCGTGAACGCGTAGGCAGGCTGCTCAAGATGCATGCGAACAAACGTGAAGAGATCCAGGAGATATATGCCGGCGACATCTGTGCGGCTGTGGGACTGAAGACTACACTCACGGGGCACACTTTGTGTGACGAGAACAAGCCTGTTATCCTGGAGGCTATGACCTTCCCCGAGCCGGTTATTTCTGTGGCCATTGAGCCAAAGACAAAGGCTGATCAGGAAAGACTCGGGTTGTCGCTCCAGAAGCTGATGCAGGAAGATCCTTCATTCCGCGTGTTCACTGACCAGGAAACTGGCCAGACTATTATCTCGGGGATGGGCGAACTTCACCTTGAGATCATTGTCGATCGCCTACTGCGTGAATTCAGGGTTGACGCTAATGTGGGCAAGCCCCAGGTGGCGTACCGTGAGACGATCAAGAAAAAAGTCGTCGCAGAAGGCAAGTTCATCCGTCAGTCCGGCGGACGCGGTCAATATGGCCACGTGGTCCTCGAGCTTGAACCGCAGGAGCCAGGAAAAGGTTTTGAGTTTGTGAACAAGACTGTTGGCGGTTCAGTCCCCAAGGAATATGTTGGGCCGACGCAGAAGGGTATAGAAGAAGCCATGGAGAGCGGCGTACTCGCCGGGTATCCGGTGGTTGATATTAAGATTACGCTCATTGACGGGTCATATCATGACGTCGACTCTTCGGAAATGGCATTCAAAATCGCTGGCTCAATGGGATTTAAGGAAGGTGCAGCGAAAGCCAGTCCTACTTTGCTTGAGCCCATTATGGCTGTTGAGGTTGTGTGTGCTGAGGAGTACATGGGAGATATCATTGGCGACCTCAGCTCCCGCCGCGGCCGGGTCCAGGGTATGAATATGAGGGGCGCCGGCAGGGTTATAACCGCTCAGGTGCCGCTTTCGGAAATGTTCGGTTATGCAACAGACATCCGGTCCAAAACGCAGGGCAGGGCTACCTATACCATGCAGTTCGCACATTATGAAGAAGTACCGAAAAACATCTCGGAACAGATCATTGCTAAGGTAAAAGGCGAAGCGGTCAAGAAATAATCATTCTTTAACTATTACATTCGTTTTTCACTTCCCGGCAGGAGGGGTACAGTATGGCAAAGGCAAAATTTGAGAGGACAAAACCTCATGTGAACGTGGGCACCATCGGCCACGTGGACCACGGCAAAACGACCTTGACGGCCGCCATCACGAAGGTGCTTTCCTTCAAGAATATGGCGAGCTTTGTATCCTATGACAACATTGACAAGGCGCCGGAAGAACGGGAGCGCGGCATCACAATCGCCACGGCGCACGTTGAATACTCGACAGAGAACCGGCACTATGCCCATGTCGACTGTCCCGGCCATGCCGATTATGTGAAGAACATGATCACGGGCGCGGCGCAGATGGACGGGGCCATTCTGGTGGTGTCTGCCGCCGACGGTCCGATGCCCCAGACCCGCGAACACATTCTGCTCGCCCGTCAGGTGGGCGTGCCCTATATCGTTGTCTACATGAACAAGGTAGATATGGTGGACGACCCCGAGCTGATCGAGCTCGTTGAGCTTGAGATCCGGGAGCTTCTGTCCAAGTACCAGTTTCCGGGAGACAAGACCCCGATCGTCAAGGGAAGCGCCCTGAAGGCCCTCCAGAGCGACAGCAAGGATGTCAACGCGCCTGAGTACAAGAGCATCCTGGAGCTGATGGCGGCTGTGGACAGCTACATACCCCAGCCGAAGCGCGACATCGACAAGCCCTATCTCATGCCGCTCGAAGACGTGTTCTCGATCGCCGGCCGGGGTACGGTGGTGACGGGCAGGATCGAGCGCGGCATCGTGAAGGTCGGCGACGAAATCGAGATTGTCGGAATCAAGCCGACGCAGAAGACAGTGGTGACGGGCGTGGAGATGTTCCGGAAGCTTCTGGACCGGGGCGAGGCGGGCGACAACGTCGGCGTGCTTCTCCGCGGCACCAAGAAGGAAGACGTGGAGCGCGGGATGGTTCTCGCGAAGCCGGGCAGCATCACGCCGCACACGAAGTTCAAGGCTGAGGCGTATATTCTCACGAAGGAAGAAGGCGGCCGGCACACTCCGTTCTTCAATGGCTATCGTCCGCAGTTCTACTTCCGGACGACGGACGTGACGGGCGTGGTAAAGCTTGCCGAGGGAGTGGAGATGGTGATGCCGGGCGACAACATGACCTGCAGCGTCGAACTCATCACCCCGATTGCCATGGACCAGGGCCTGCGCTTCGCCATCCGCGAAGGCGGCAGGACCGTGGGCGCCGGCGTTATCACCGAAGTAATCGAGTAAGCAGAGGGAAGGGACAGCACGTGACACAGAAAATCAGGATACGTTTAAAAGGGTATGACCACAGACTGCTCGACCAGTCTGCACTTGAAATCATGGATACGGCTAAAAGGACTGGAGCAAAAGTGTCCGGGCCGATTCCGCTCCCGACCAGGATAAACCGGTGGACCGTGCTCCGCTCTCCCCACGTGGACAAAAAATCTCGTGAGCAGTTTGAGATCAGGACGCATAAGAGACTGATGGATATTCTGGATCCGACCCCGCAGACCGTGGATGCGCTCATGAAGCTTGATCTGGCTGCAGGTGTTGATGTGGAGATTAAGCTGTAGTTCTAACCAGACCGCGAAGGGATTGATTGCTCATAATCCCGGGTCGTGTGCGGATGAAGGGATAGGCAATGAGTAAGGGAATTATCGGGAAAAAGATAGGCATGAGCCAGCAGTACAGCGGCGGAGAACTTATTCCGGTTACTGTGATTCAGGCGGGCCCATGTACCGTGGTACAAAAGAAAACCACGGGAAAAGAAGGCTATGACGCGGTGCAGCTTGCGTTTAATGAAGAGAAAAAGAAGGGCCGTGTGACGAAAGCCATGGCAGGCCACTTCCAGAAGGCAAATGTTCAACCGCACCGGTTTCTTCGTGAATTCCGTACGGCAGAGTTTGAGCAGGGCCAGACAGTGACCGTAGATATGTTCAAAATAGGCGAGCGGATTTCCGTGAGCGGAGTGAGCAAAGGCAAGGGTTTTGCCGGCGTTATGAAACGGCATCGGTTTGCCGGAGGACCCGGTGGCCATGGCTCCATGTTCAACAGGGCTCCCGGATCCATAGGCGCGAGTGCTTATCCGTCACGGGTCATGCCGGGGAAAAAACTTCCCGGACATATGGGTGATGTGAACGTAACGCTGAAAAATATTGAAGTTATTGATGTACGGCCGGACCAGAACCTGCTCTTCGTCCGCGGCGCAGTCCCGGGCGGAGAAAATGGACTCGTCCTTTTATACAAAGCCGACTAATATCAAGAGTTGAGGAAATAGACAATGCCGTCAGTCTCAATGGTTGACCAGAACAATAAAAAAGTTAAGGATGTGGAACTCCCCAGCTTGTTCTCCGCTGAAGCTCGTCCCTACCTCCTGCATGCCGCTGTAGTGAATCAGTTGGCGAACAGGAGAGCCGGCACTGCGGCGACCAAGAACAAGGCCCTCGTGAGCGGCGGCGGGAAAAAACCTTTTAAGCAAAAGGGGACGGGCAGAGCCCGTGCGGGAAGCAATCGGTCTCCGCTCTGGCGTCATGGCGGGACTATCTTCGGCCCAATGCCGAGAGATTATTCTTATGCTCTTCCCAAAAAAGCAAAACGGGCTGCATTGGTAGATGCCATCGCGTCAAAAGTCACGGATAACCGGCTTATTCTCGTTGACAGCCTAGAGCTCGCGGAGCCTAAGACCAAGCTGATGTCGACGTTGCTCGAGAATCTTGGAGTGCAGGAAAATGCCATTGTACTGATTTCCGCGGACAACAAAAACCTGCGTCTTGCTTCCAGGAACATTCCGTCCGTAAAAGTTCTCAGGATGGACAACATGAACGTCTATGACCTGCTTAAATACCGGTACCTCATTACGACGCCGGATGCATTGAACACGTTGCAGGAGGTATACGGAAAATGATGTTAGATATGTATGATATTGTCCGGGTGCCGCGTATAACTGAAAAGGGCGCGCGACTCAAGGAAAAGAACAATGTCCTAACCTTTGAAGTCAAGGTTAATGCCAACAAGGTGCAGGTGAAGAAGGCAATAGAGGAAATCTTCAAGGTCAAGGTTGTAGATGTTACCACGGTTAGGAATGCAGGCAAGAACAAGCGTGTCGGAACGCGGTTGGGTCGCAGGTCTGACTGGAAGAAAGCATACGTGACGTTGAAACCAGGCGAAAAGATCGCTATATTTGAGGGTGCATAAATGCCGGTAAAGAGCTATAACCCAACATCTCCGGGAAGACGGTTTCAGACGACCTCGACATTCGAAGAGGTAACGCGCAGCACTCCGGAGAAATCGCTGCTCGTAAAAATCAGCGAGAGCGGCGGGAGAAACAACCGCGGCAAAATCACTGTCCGTTACCGGGGCGGCTGGCACAAGAAAAAATACCGGATGATCGACTTCAGACGCGATAAAATCGGCGTGCCTGCAAAGGTGGCCGAGATTGAGTACGATCCGAACAGGTCTGCTCGTATCGCCCTCCTTCATTATGCAGACGGCGAAAAGCGATATATCATCGCACCACTCGGTTTGAAAGTTGGTGACAGCGTTCTGTCCGGCCCTGATGCCGATATCAAAACGGGAAATGCGCTTCCAATGACCGCAATCCCGGTCGGCACTATTCTCCATAATGTGGAGCTTAAGAAGGGTGCAGGCGGACAACTCGGGCGGAGCGCCGGCGCATCCGTGCAGCTTCTGGCACGCGAAGGTGAATATGCTACTTTGAGATTAAACTCCGGCGAAGTTCGCAGAGTCCGCTCCGAGTGTATGGCGACTATCGGTCAGGTGGGGAACCTGGATCATGAGAACGTCAGCATCGGAAAGGCCGGGAGAGCGCGCTGGATGGGAATGCGGCCCCGGGTGCGAGGAGTGGCAATGAACCCCGTTGACCATCCTCTCGGAGGCGGCGAGGGTAAGTCATCGGGCGGAAGACCTGGCTGTTCGCCTTGGGGACTGCCTGACGGGACGAAAACACGGAAAAACAAATCGACGACGAAATTCATTGTTTCACGAAGAACGAAGAGCAGATAAGCAAATAAGCGGAGGAATAAGTGCCGAGATCAGTTAAAAAGGGGCCTTTTATCGATGAGAGCCTCATGAAAAAAGTTGAGTCTATGAACGCGACCGGGGATAAGAAGATTGTGAAGACTTGGTCTCGGAGATCGACGATTACGCCTGAGTTTGTCGGCCACACCATGGCGGTGCATAACGGCAAAAAGTTTATCCCCGTTTATGTCACGGAGAACATGGTCGGACACAAATTAGGAGAGTTTTCGCAAACCCGGACGTTCAAAGCGCACGGCGGATCTAAATCCGCGGAAAAGGCAACTGCTCCGAAGTAGAAAACGGATCGCTCCGTCACGAGAAAGAGGATGGTCAGATGGAAGCAAGCGCAACAGTAAGGCATATACGCATTACGCCGCGCAAGGCGCGACAAGTGATAGATCTCATCCGCGGGAAAATGGTGGGTGATGCCATCAATATTCTCACCTTTACCCCGCTCCACGCCGCACGGATCGTCAAGAAACTTCTCGATTCGGCTGTCGCGAATGCCGAGCAGAAAAAAGTGGGAGATCCGGATACGCTCAAGGTAACCAAGGCCTTTGTAAATCAGGGTACAACCATGAAGCGCATGAGGGCACGGGCCATGGGCCGCGGTAATGTAATCAGGAAGAGGACCAGCCATATAACGCTGGTGCTTTCAGCATAGGTTCAATAACGGAGGCATCATGGGACAGAAGGTACATCCGATCGGGCTGAGGCTCGGGATAATAAAGACTTGGGATTCACGATGGTTTTCTCAGAAGAACTATGCAGCTCTTCTGCATGAAGATATCAAAATCCGCAAGATTGTAAAAGAGCGGCTCATGCATGCCGGAGTTGCAAAAGTGGAGATTGAACGGGCCGGACAAAAAGCCAAGATTAACATTCACACGGCACGGCCGGGCATCATTATCGGCAAGAAAGGCGCCGAGGTCGATAAGCTGAAAAAAGATCTCGAGGCCATGACCGGGAAGCAGATGTACATTAATATCCAGGAAATCAGGCGCCCGGAACTGGATAGTCCAACTGGTAGCCGAGAACATCGCATTGCAGCTGGAGCGCCGGATCGCCTTCCGTAGAGCCATGAAAAAAGCCGTAACCTCGGCGCTCCGTCTCGGCGCCCAGGGCATCAAGATCAACTGCGCGGGAAGACTGGCTGGTGCGGAAATTGCGCGGACCGAGTGGTACCGTGAGGGACGAGTTCCCCTTCACACCCTGCGTGCTGATATCAACTACGGATTCTTCGAGGCAAAAACAACGATGGGGCAGATCGGCGTCAAGGTCTGGATCTACCGGGGAGACATTCTCCAGAAGCCGACGAGCGCGGCATAAGCGACCGAATTACGAGCGACTAAAGGACTTTTATCATGTTAGCACCTAAACGAGTTAAACATCGGAAGATGCACAAGGGAAGAATGACGGGGACGGCTTACCGGGGCGCCGAGGTGAGTTACGGTGAGTTCGGACTTAAGGTTTTGGAACCGGGTTGGATTACGAGCCGGCAGATCGAGGCGGCTCGTATTGCGATGACACGTTACGTAAAACGCGGCGGCAAGATCTGGATCCGCATATTCCCGGACAAGCCGATCACGAAAAAGCCGGCTGAAACCCGCATGGGAAAGGGCAAGGGTGCGCCTGAGTACTGGGTAGCGGTGGTGAAGCCCGGGCGGGTGCTCTACGAGATGGGCGGTGTCGACGAGTCCGTAGCCAGAGAAGCGTTCCGTCTGGCGGCATACAAGCTGCCGGTCGCGACGAAGTTTGTCTCCCGGGAGGCTGAAATATGAAGACACGGGCACAGGACTTACGGGACTTGTCGAACGACGAGCTGCAGGCAAAAGCCGTTGAACTCAAAAAGGAGCTGTTCAACCTCAGAGTTCAGCAGGCGATGGGACAGATTGAAAATCCGATGCGGTTGAGAACGCTGAGGAAAGATATCGCAAAAGCAAAAACGGTGTTAAAGGAAAAACATGGAAGAGTCTAAGAAGAGAAAAGCCTACATCGGGCAGGTTATCAGCGATAAAATGGATAAAACGGTCGTGTTGGCGGTAACGAGACGTATTGCTCATTCTCGATATGGGAAGACCGTTAAGCGTACTACCAAGTTCAAGGCTCATGATGAAAAGAATGAGTGCAAGGTCGGTGATGTTGTTAGGTTCATTGAGACCCGGCCTCTGTCAAAGGAAAAACGGTGGAAAGTGCTCGAGATCGTCGAAAAGGCCAATTAAATACCAGGGACGAGAAATCTTCGCAGAGGATTAAGATATGATTCAGCAGCAGACAGTATTGGACGTTGCCGATAATTCCGGCGCAAAAAAAGTAATGTGCATAAAAGTGCTAGGCGGCACGCGCAAGCGTTATGCCAGCCTCGGCGATGTAATCGTGGTCGCCATCAAAATGGCGATTCCCGAGGGGCAGGTAAAGAAAGGAACCGTTGCTAAAGCCGTAGTCGTCCGCACGACCAAAGAGGTGCGACGGCAGGATGGCTCGTATATAAAGTTCGATCGGAACGCCGCGGTATTGATAAACAACGCGAATGAGCCCATCGGGACGCGCATCTTTGGCCCTGTTGCCCGAGAACTCCGAAAAAAGAACTTTATGAAGATTATTTCGCTGGCACCTGAAGTGCTTTAAAGCGGCCTTCAGATACAGCTGAGGAAAAGCAGGAATTCAGAATATGCAAATAAAGAAAAATGACAATGTAATGGTGATTGCCGGCAAGGAAAAAGGGAAAAAGGGCAGGGTCATCGCCGTTTACCCGACAACGAACAGACTTCTTGTCGAGAAGCTGAATATGATCAAGCGGCACACGCGGCCCAATCAGCAGCTCAGGCAGGGGGGGATCGTTGAAAAGGAGAACCCTATTTCTGTGTCGAATGTGCAGTTGATATGTTCGAAATGCGACAAACCTACGGCTGTTACCCGTAAAGACCAGGGCGACGGTTCGCGTGCAAGGGTATGCAAAAACTGCAGCGAGATCATTGATTAAGCTGTTCTGCGCTTCTGCGACCCAATATTGAGAACTTGTAAAACAGGATAATCGATCAATGCCAGATAAAAAAGACAAGACGAAAGAGACAAAAAGCGGGGAACAGAAAAAAGCCGCGGCCAAGACGCCTAAAGCGGCTGCGAAAGCAAAGGGCTCCGCAACCGAACCAAAAAAGGGAGCGACAGCAGGGGAGGGTGGCAAGAAAATCGCTTCCGAGCCGATTCCTACACCTCGGCTGAAAAAGCGGTATCATGATGTCGCGATTCCTGCGCTGATGAAGGAATTCCAGTACAAAAACCCCATGCAAGCTCCGAAGCTTGTGAAGGTTGTGCTGAATGTCGGAATGGGAGAGGCGATTTCCAACGCGAAATCCCTGGACCACGCCGCCGAGGAACTCGCGAAGATCTCGGGTCAGCGGCCGGTAATCACCCGCGCCAAAAAATCTATAGCAACCTTCAAGCTGAGAGAGGGGATGCCGATCGGCTGCATGGTGACTCTACGGCGTGAGCGCATGTATGAGTTCCTTGATCGATTTATCAGCGCGGCGCTTCCTCGCATCAGAGACTTTAAGGGCACCTCAGCAAAATCCTTTGACGGTAGAGGCAATTACTCGATTGGGATCAAGGAACAGGTTATTTTCCCGGAGATCGAAATTGACAAGGTGGATTCGATCCACGGTATGGATATTATAATTGTTACGACGGCGAAAACCGACGAGGAAGGCCGGGCATTGCTCGGCCACTTGGGCATGCCGTACCGGAAGTAGTCCGGGCACAACCGGACGTCATGGAGGAACGATGGCAAAGAAATCGTTGATAGCTAAGGCGCAGAGACCTGCTAAGTTCAAAGTACGGAGTTACCATCGCTGTCCGCTGTGCGGACGTCCACGGGGATATCTGCGTAAGTTCGATATGTGCAGGATCTGTTTTAGAAACAGGGCGCTTCGAGGAGAAATTCCGGGCGTGATCAAGGCGAGCTGGTAACTAAAAGGGGTTTGAATCAATGATGACCGATCCAATCGCGGACATGCTGACGCGTATCCGCAATGCCAGTAAGGCAAAACATGAGAAAGTAGACATTCCCTCTTCGAAGTTGAAGATCGAGATTGCCAAGATCCTCAAGGATGAGGGATACGTGAAGAACGTCAAGCTGGTAAAAGACCGTAGGCAGGGCCTGATCCGCGTATACCTCAAGTACACCGAGGATGAATTGCCGGTTATCCAAGGCATAAAGCGAGTCAGCAGGCCGGGATGCCGGGTTTATGCAGGCAATGATGCGATTCCCAAGGTCCTGGCCGGCCTCGGTACCGCGATCCTTTCGACGCCGAAAGGCATTCAGACCGGCAAACAGGCAAAGAAGGATAATGTCGGCGGTGAAGTTCTCTGCCACGTGTGGTAGTTTCAAATCAGTAGCTTTCGTCCTCTTGAAGAGGGTAGGAGTTGTCATGTCGAGGGTTGGGAAAAAACCAATTGAGATTCCATCCGGCGTCGAGGCCAAGCTCGAGACCGGCAAGGTCACGGTTAAGGGTCCGCTGGGCGAGATGAGCCAGGATGTGAATCCGAAGCTGACGATTAAGAAGGAAAACAATAAACTACTCGTGGAGCGTCCGTCGAACCAGAAGACGTATCGGGAGCTGCACGGTCTGACGCGGAACCTGATTGCCAACATGGTAACTGGCGTAAGCAAGGGATATGAAAAGACACTGGAAATTTCCGGAGTCGGTTTCAAAGCCGCGGCACAGGGAACGAACCTGATGCTTACCCTCGGGTTTTCTCATCCCATTGTCTATCCGCTGCCGAAGGGCATTAAGGCTACGGTAGATGCCAAGCAGACACAGGTCACGCTGAAAGGCGTGGATAAACAGCTTGTCGGACAGATAGCCGCGAACATCAGGGGCTTGAAGAAGCCTGAACCGTACAAGGGGAAAGGCATCAAGTACAGCAACGAGGTCATTCAGCGCAAGGAAGGCAAGGCTGGTAAGGGTGGAAAATAGAAACCGGTCAGATTTTTAGGACCGCATTTAGCAGGATGGAGAGAAGATCGTGGCACAGAGCAAACTGAAGTCGAGACAAAGGCGGCATGTAAGAGTCAGGGAAAAGGTAATCGGCACGATGAGCAAACCGAGGCTGAGTGTGTTCAAAAGCCTGAGCCATATCTATGCACAGCTTATTGACGACACTACGGGGAAAACGCTCATTACGGCGTCAACTGCGGAAAAAGCGGTAAGCTCCGGTTTGAAGCACGGCGGCAACGTTGCAGCGGCAAAGAAGGTCGGAGCAAGCATTGCCGAGAGGGCGCTGGGCAAGAATATCAAATCGGTTGTATTTGACCGTGGTGGTTATAAGTACCATGGATGCGTCAAGGCGCTGGCTGACGCGGCACGTGAAACAGGTCTCAGATTTTAGCACCAGCATTCATTAGCGGAGGCGGCATTGGCAGAGCGATACACTAATAAAGAGACGGAAGACGGCGACGGCCTGAAAGACAAGCTGGTTTACCTAAACCGCGTAGCCAAGGTGGTGAAGGGTGGGAAAAGGTTCAATTTCAGCGCCTTGGTTGTCGTAGGCGACGGTAAGGGTAAGATCGGCGTCGGCAAAGGCAAAGCAGCTGAGGCGCCGGTAGCCATCAAAAAAGCCGTTGAACGGGCAAAGAAAAACATGGTTCTCGTTTCTCTGAAAGGAGGCACGATTCCCCATGAGGTGCTCGGACACTATGGTGCGGGCAGGGTGTTGCTCAAACCGGCCTCGGAAGGTACGGGATTGATCGCAGGCGGCGCCAGCAGATCGGTGCTCGAGGTCGTGGGTGTGCGGAATGTGTTGTGCAAATCTCTCGGTTCTAGCAATCCTCATAACGTTGTCAGCGCTACGATTAATGGACTCACCAGGCTGCGGAGCGCCGCCCAGGTAGCATTGCTCAGGGGCAAATCCGTGGAGGAGTTGATTTAACATGGCGAAGACAGACGGGAAAAAATTGAAAATTACACTTGTGCGAAGCGGTATCGCTCGTCCGGGGAAACACAAGGTTGTTTTAATCGGTCTTGGTTTGAAAAAATTGAATAAGTTCGTCATTCGTCAGGATACTCCTGAAATTCGCGGCATGATCAATAAAGTGAGTCATCTTGTCCAGGTTGAGGAAGTAAAAAACTAACCACATGGTTCGAACGCAGGATTGTCTATTATGAGATTAGAAGATCTGAAGCCCGCAAAAGGGGCGACAAAAAAAGCAAAGAGGGTTGGCAGGGGACCGGGCTCAGGTTCAGGTAAGACTGCATCTAAAGGCCACAAAGGTCAGAAAGCCCGTTCCGGAGGCGTAAAAGGTGCCGGCTTTGAAGGCGGTCAGATGCCTTTGCAGCGCAGGATCCCTAAACGGGGATTCACAAATATCTTTCGCAAGGAATACGCAATTGTGAATCTGTCAGAGCTTGAGAAAATCGGCGGGACCGATCCGGTAACCCCGGAGATGCTCGTGCAGAAGGGCCTGATCAAGGATTTGAAGACAGGGGTTAAGATTCTCGGAATGGGTGAGCTGAAATCCAAACTGACCGTCCGTGCCCACAAGTTCAGCAAAAGCGCCTTGGATAAAATTCAGGCGGCTGGCGGCAAGGCTGAGGTGATCTAACCCTTGTTCACTGGCCTGAAAAACATATTCAATATTCCAGAACTTCGGAAGCGCGTTATCTTTACGCTCCTGATGCTGGCCGTATATCGCATTGGCGCCCATATCCCCACGCCTGGCGTGAAAGGTGAAGCGCTCAGTCAATTTCTGCACCAGTCTGCCGCAGGGCTGATGGGCTTTTTTGACATGTTTTCCGGCGGGGCTTTGTCGAGAGTTACGATATTTGCTCTTGGGATTATGCCCTACATCACGGCTTCCATCGTGCTGCAGCTGCTGACCGTGGTAATCCCGCGGCTTCAGGCATTAGCGAAGGAAGGGGAGGCCGGCCGCAAGAAGATTACCGAGTATACGCGATATGGAACCGTTCTCATATCCGGATTTCAGTCGTTCTGGATGGCAGTCGGCATAGAAAAGATGGGTGGCGGCGCATTCGTTGAGTCAACCGGATGGTCGTTCCGCATTCTTACCATGATTACGCTGACTGCAGGAACGACGTTTATCATGTGGCTTGGCGAGCAGATAACCGAGCGCGGGATCGGAAATGGCATTTCCCTGATCATTTTTGCAGGCATTGTTTCCGGCTTCCCCCGCGCGGTCAGCAACACTATAGGCCTGGTAAGTGCTGGTGAAATTGCCTACTTCATGGTCTTTATCATTATTGCAATAATTATCGCGGTTGTGGCTGCGATAATCGTGATGGAGCGCGGGCAGAGGAAAATTGCGGTTCAATATGCTCAGAGGATGGTGGGGAGAAAAATTTACAAGGGACAAAGCACGCACCTCCCACTCAAGATCAACTCCTCTGGGGTTATTCCTCCCATCTTTGCATCTTCAATCCTGCTTTTCCCGGCTACTATTGCGGGCTTTGTACAGGTACCGTGGCTTCAGTGGTTCGCTCAGCAACTTTCACCTGGGAAACTGCTCTATACCTTTGTTTATGTGATTATGATTATCGGGTTCTCCTATTTCTATACCGCTATCGTGTTTAATCCGGTTGATATCGCGGATAATTTGAAAAAATACGGTGGTTTCATCCCGGGAATCAGGCCGGGGAAGAAGACCTCCGACTATCTATTTCGTGTTTTGAACCGTATAACACTTGGCGGCGCACTGTATCTTGCCGCAGTCTGCGTTTTACCCGATATTTTTTATAAGTTTTTCAATGTGCCGTTTTATTTCGGGGGAACATCGCTTCTCATTGTCATCGGCGTGGCTCTCGATACGATTTCGCAGATTGAGTCACACTTAATTCAAAGACACTATGGAGGTTTTCTGAAGGGCAGTTCTGTTAAAGGGAGACGTTGAGGCCTGGGAGTTGCCATGATTATTCTCAAGTCCCTTCAGGAAATCGAAAAGATACGGAAAGCCTGTTTAATTGTATCGGATGTTCTTGACCGTATTCGTGAACATGTTCGACCGGGTATCAGCACTCAGGCGCTCGATGAAATTGCCGAACGGCAGATTCTGTCCGCAGGTGCAAAGCCGGCTTTCAAAGGATACCGCGGGTATCCGAAGACTCTTTGTACATCGGTAAATAATGAGGTTATTCACGGAATCCCTGCGAAAGAAGTTGTTCTTAACGCGGGCGATATCGTCAGCATAGATGTAGGAGCAATCGTAGATGGATTTTACGGTGATGCCGCCGTTACGATGCCGGTAGGAACTATTTCAAAAGAAGCGGAACGGCTAATCAGGGTAACCGAAGAGTCTCTTTACCGCGGCATTGATCAGGCAAGGACAGGTAAGAGGCTGTATGATCTTTCATACGCTGTTCAAAGTCATGTTGAAGCTCATGGGTATTCGGTAGTACGGGAATACGTTGGTCATGGCATCGGTCGGAATCTCCATGAAGATCCTCAGATTCCGAACTTTGGTTCGCAAGGTCAGGGGCCGAGGTTAAAGTCAGGGATGGTTCTTGCGGTGGAGCCAATGGTAAATGCCGGCGGCAGCGCGACGGTTGTTAAAGATGATGGTTGGACGGCCGTAACGTCAGATGGAAGTCTTTCGGCACATTTCGAACATACGATTGCGATCATGCCGGACGGCCCCTGGATACTGACAAAGAAGTAATGGTGGTAATGCAAAGATGCAAAGAACCGAGAGGATATGGCGAAAGAAGATTCTATAGAAGTTCAGGGTACCGTATTGGAAACGCTTCCCAACGCAATGTTTCGCGTGGAAATGGAAAACGGGCATAAAATACTGGCTCATATATCAGGAAAAATGCGCATGCATTTTATTAAAATTCTTCCGGGAGACAAGGTAACGGTTGAGCTTACTCCCTATGATCTGACCAGAGGCAGGATTACTTATCGTTTCAAATAGACGCCTTCTGGTGTCAAAGCAGGAATGGATTAAAAAATCTCAAGGGAATGGAAGTAACGAAAGATGAAAGTTCGCTCATCAGTACGTAAAATTTGCCCAAAATGTTCTATCATTCGTCGCAAAGGCATTGTGCGAGTAATTTGCGAGAACTCTCGCCACAAGCAGCGGCAGGGATAATCTAAGAGAATCAAGCAGAGACCGTTTGATGGGAGGCTGCAGTTGCTGCAGGGTCGCGCAAATACCGTGACCGGCCTGAACCCATGGACGTGAGGAGGAAATGTGGCACGAATTGCCGGGGTAGATCTCCCCAAAGATAAAAAAATCGAGATAGCGCTTACGTATATTTACGGTATCGGGCCGACATCCGCCAAGAAAATTCTTGCGGAATCCGGAATAGACCTGAATATGAAGAGCGGCAATCTGACCGAATCCGATATTGTCAAAATCCGTACAATTCTGGATCGCGACTATACGGTAGAGGGCGACCTTCGCAGAGACGTGACGATGCACATCAAACGGTTGATGGACATCGGCAGCTACAGGGGGTTGCGGCATCGTAGGGGATTACCGGCCCGAGGTCAGCGCACAAAAACGAATGCCAGAACGAGAAAAGGTCCGAAGAAGTCGGCAATGTCTGGAAGAGGCAAAAAGAAAAGTCTGGCAAAGAAATAACCGCAAGCGCTGATGCGGTTGTCGCGAGAGGTTTCCCTAGACAACCCGCGTCTCTCATTAAGGAGGAATAATGGCCAAGAAGGGCAAAGAAAGAAAGAACGTGGCCAATGGAATAGCGCATATCCATGCTTCGTTTAACAATACGATAGTAACGATCACGGATACCGCAGGAAATGTTATTACCTGGTCTAGTTCCGGTAACAAGGGTTTCAAGGGATCGCGAAAGAGTACACCGTTCGCCTCGCAGCTGGCTGCGGAATCGGCTGCCAAGAAAGCCATGGAGCACGGCATGAGGCAGGTTGAGGTCTACGTGAAGGGACCGGGGACGGGCAGAGAGTCGGCAATTCGTTCAATTCAGGCAGCAGGCCTTGAAATTGTAGCGATCAAGGATGTCACCCCGATTCCCCACAATGGATGCAGGCCGCCAAAACGGAGACGGGTATAGTTTTTTGGAACTTGGTTAACACAGGAGGAATCACGTGGCACGGTATATTGGATCAGTTTGTAAGCTCTGCAGAAGAGAGGGCATGAAGCTCTTTCTGAAGGCTGAGCGTTGTTATACGGATAAATGCGGCATCACCCGCAGGAGCTATCCTCCCGGCCAGCACGGCCAGGCCCGCATCAAACAGTCTGAATACAGCCTGCAGCTGAGGGAGAAGCAGAAAATCAGACGGGTGTATGGAGTTCTTGAGCGTCAATTCCGCGGCTATTTTGAAAAGGCCGAACGGATGAAAGGCGTTACCGGAGAAAATCTGTTGCAGCTCCTCGAACGGCGGATTGATAATGTTGTTCAGAGAATGGGCTTTTGCGGCTCCAAAAAAGAAGCACGGCAGCTTGTACGCCACGGCCATATTCTGGTCAACGGGAAAAAAGTCAATATCCCGTCCTATCTGTTAAAGGCTGGCGATGCGGTGGAGCTTCGGGAAAAAAGCAGGGGGATTGCGCACATACAGCAGACCCTTGCGGCCGTGGAAAAACGCGGCTTCCCTTCTTGGCTGGAAATCGACAAAGCACAGTTCAGAGGAAAGGTTTTATCCTTGCCGGTCAGGGATGAAAGCACGATGCCGACCGTTAAGGAACAGCTTGTCGTCGAACTCTATTCGAAATAATTTTCATATTGATGCTGAGAACGGCGTCGAGGACTGCGTGAGTGCCCCTTACGATGGGCACTCCTTGCTTTTTTATAAATAGTTTTTCACTCCGTTCTGGAGGACCCATGCTCAAAAAAGCCAAAGATTTCCAAATGCCAAAAAAGCTTCAATATGACCCGAAAAAAATAAGTGACACCTATGGCAAATTCACGGCCGAGCCTTTAGAGCGCGGTTTTGGAACTACCTTGGGCAACTCCCTACGTCGGGTTCTTCTCTCCTCCCTTGAGGGGTCTGCTATTACCTCATTGAAAATATCGGGAGTTCAGCATGAGTTCTCGAGCATTCCGGGTGTGATCGAAGATACGACGGATCTGATTCTGAACCTCAAAGAGATCAGACTCAAGCTTCATACGGACAAGCCCAAGACCCTTATTCTAAAATCAAAGGGGCCCGGAGAAGTTACAGCAAAAGACATAGAGGCGGATGCAGAAGTCGAAATCTTGAATCCCGATCTTCACCTTGCAACGATCGATAAAAATGGGAAACTCGAACTTGAGATGCGAGCTCGTCGCGGCCGGGGATACGTTTCCTCGGACAGAAACAAGGAATCCGGCCAGGCCATTGGGGTTATCCCGATCGATTCCATATTTTCTCCCATACGCAAAGTGAATTTCAAGGTTGAAAACGCCCGCGTCGGCCAGGATACTGATTATGACAAGCTTGTTCTCGATGTCTGGACAGACGGAAGCATCAAGCCTGATGATGCCGTTGCCCACGCCGCGAAACTGCTGAAGGATCACCTCTCGATCTTCATTCATTTGCCCGAGGAAGAAGAGGACATTCCGGTTACGGAAGAAGAAATCAAAAAAGTTCCATCGTTCAATGAAAACCTTCTGCGCAGTGTGAACGAACTAGAACTCTCTGTGCGGGCGGCGAACTGTCTTAAGAATGCAGGGATTGAGACCATAGCCGAGATGGTGCAGAAGACCGAGAGTGAAATGCTCAAGACCAAAAACTTTGGAAGAAAGTCCTTAAACGAGATAAAAGAGATTCTTGCAGAAATGGGGCTTTCATTGGGCATGAAGGTTGACGATAAAATCGTCTCGGAGGCCCGACGGCTGTTAGCGGAAAAACCGAGTGAAGCATAATATAACTTAAAATTGGCAGGGACAACAAAATGAGACATGGATGCGCAGGCAGACAATTTGGAAGAAACTCAGGGCACCGCAAGGCGCTGCTCCGAATGCTCGTAACCGCGTTACTGAAAAATGAAAAAATTGAAACCACAACGGCAAAAGCAAAGGAAATGCGGCCTCTAGCCGAAAAAATGATCACCCTCGCCAAGAGGGGGGATCTGCACGCTCGACGTCAGGCTTTGAGCTTTATTCAGGATGAATCCGTTGTAAGCAACCTGTTTGCCCAGCTGGGGCCGCGGTTTTCATCCCGTATTGGAGGCTACACGCGCATCGTCCCGACCCGCAATCGGCCCGGTGATGCGGCTCCCATGGCAGTGATCGAACTGGTAGAGAGGGAAAAAACTGAAGGCGGGGACACTAAGTCCAAGGGAAAGACTAAAGCAGCCAAGACAGCGGCTGCATAAATCAAAGATTCCGCACGACCGTAATTTCGAATAGGTTGTGACAATGCAGTTTGGCCGCCGACATATTATCCAACGAATCAAAAGGCAAGAGCTTATGCTCTTGCCTTTTTTAATTGCGTTATATATGGGTAGAGCATGAGGTTAGACCTTCCCAGTAAAGCATATACAAAATTATCTTCTAGACTACCCAAAATAGAAACCTCCTGCTAAGAATTAGTTTATGCGGAAACTAAATTCTTTTAGACAGGAGGTCTCTATGAACTATGTAGATGATATCAGACTTAAGCAGTTTGTGCAAATGAAGAAAGAGATTCGCGGTTCTGGGCAGTATTTGATTGTGGGGATTGACGCGGCGAAAGAGAAACACCGTGCGTTTTTCGGTACTGCACAAGGCAAGACGCTTATGAAGAGCCTGATTTTTGATAATACAGTAGAGGGATTCGAGAAGCTGGATGCTCACATGGAACGCATCAAGGTTCAATACAGCCTGCCGAAGGTTGTACTCGGCATCGAGCCGACGGCGGATTACCACAAGCCTTTGGCGGAGCATCTGGTCAAGTGCGGGCGGATGGTCGTTCTTGTCGGCGGTACGGCAGTGAAGAACAATAGGCAGCTTCTGAATGGCCGATGGGACAAAAACGATGACAAGGACTCGGCCAATGTCGCAGATCTCATCTCTCAAGGGAAATGTCTGTTTTATGAATATCCCCTGATGACATTGAGGAATGTGCGCATCCTGAATGCCCTCAAGCGGCGGCTGAAGAAACGGGAGCACGGGATAAGCTCATGCATTCGCAATCATATCCTTGCACAATATTTCCCTGAGCTGGATAAGCACTATGGACCCGCAGAAACATTGGCGGTGGTGCGGGAATGTCTAGATCCCTCGGCAGTCGCCGGCATGGAGTACGATGACTTCTGTCGTACCGTAGCACCAGGCAAGATGACGCTGGCGAAAGAACGAAGAGCGGGAGCGATTTGGAAGGCTGCCGTCGATTCCGTCGGCTGCACCATGGGAGAGGCAGCATCCTACGAAGCCCGGGTGATGGTGGACAGTTTGAAGCAGATAAGGCAAACGATCAAGGAGGTAGACGAAAAGCTTGAGGATGCCTGCCTCCAGTTTCCCGAGTACACGTATCTGCTGAGTATTCCTGGGTTCGGACCGGACATATCCGCCAAGGTCCTGGGGGCCATCGGCGATCCATACCGCTTTACGAGCGGCAAGCAGGTTTTGAAGATGGCGGGTCTTGATCTCTGTGCGAATCGAAGCGGAAAAACGTCAAACAACGCGACGCCGGTCATCTCCAAGCAGGGCAAGTCTGACCTCCGGTACGCCTTATATCAGGCGGCGCTGATTGCCTCGACGAAGACCAAGCACTTTGTGCCCTACTTTACGAATAAGCTCATCGGAAGAGCGAAGGAAAAAGGGATCGGCACGAAGATGAGAGTGAAACTCGCCGCGAAACTACTGATCATCGCCTGGACGCTGATGAAAAAGAAGGAGTGCTTCGACCCGAAATGCCTTAAACTGGAGGCAGATCGGCAAGAAGCTGCATGATTCTATAAATAAAAATGATTTCGGCGAGAGAGCCCGGGAAAATTGCGTTGAGGGCAGTTGACCTCGTTGTAAACATTACAGGGCCTCTCGTTTGAACGATAGAATCTGGATAAGGTATTCTAGGCGGCCAAACCTCAGGTGCGGTACGCCGTATAGGTCATAACGATCAGAGATGTCGTTCGTCTGGAAGCGAGAGAACTCGCCGATAAAAACGATAACGGTACGAACGCCGAAAGGAGAGGTGCGTCTCGAAATATAGAGGGCAAGCTAGCCCGTTGAATAAGAACAAATTGAACTGCTTACTTGACAGGAGCGTTATAGTATGTTTACAGGAAATTCCTTTTGTGTTAATATGAGTGCATAACACTCCGCGGACACCCATGGCAGATGCTACAGGCAGGCATAGCCTCGAGGCCTGCGGTGCGTGTGCGTCAGGTTTCTGGTGGCGGACTGGAATCGGATGCAGAGTCTCGTTTTTCATGATAAGGGCTCTTATCCTCGTTACCTCCATCATCGGAGCCTTCTTCTTCCAGGTAGGGAAGAATGACCTTGATGAAGAGATAGGGGGGCGGAGCTATGTATACTGCACATGAATTTGCTGTCCTCACATCCGAATATATCGTTGCGGGAAACCGTGATGAGCTGCACAGAAGACTGATTCTTCCCTTCACCGCAAACGAGGATGACCTCTCGGACAGAGCCCTCCTCTACTCGTACTCGACCATCATTATCAATTACACCAGAAAAGTGAATATTTGTATATCTCTCATTAAGAACAATACCTGTTTAGTTGCTTCGCCACCATCGCCTTATATCCCCGGCCTCAAGGCCGAGGTTTTATGGCACGGATGATAACGAAGGTATGGGCTAGAGAGCTGGGAAGCCGGCGTTGTGGACATGCCGTTTCCGGCGTTGATTGTTGGCTCCTGCAAGAGGAATAGCGAATCATATTGAAACAAGAACAATGCGGAAACAGCGAGAATCCCGATCAGAATCCTGTTCGGCAGACATAAGCTAAGGTCAGGGATGAAGTTGATTTTAGGAAACTATCGGGGCAAGAAGTCCTAGCTGTTGAAATTGCGGATGCCGGCCGCGGGATCCCGAAAAACATCTCGAGAAGATTTTTGATCCTTTCTTTACAACGTATACGGACGGCAAAGGAAAGGGCATGGGGCTGGCGATCAGCTATATGATCGTTCAAAACCATGGCGGCCGTATTGAAGTTGACAGCACGGTTGGAAAAGGCTCGATGTTCCGTATAATCCTGCCGATCGAGAGTGCAGGAAAGGCTAAAGAGTCTAATGAGCCGAAAGAGTAAGGAATGGGAAAAAGCGTTTAAGCGTCTTCGCACACTGTGGATTCCAGAAACTCAATGAAAGCTACAGACTCATATTTAGGAGTTACCGCATGGCTGGAGAGAAAATCCTCGTCGTCGACGATGAGGATGTAATCAGGGACCTTTGTGACCATGTCCTGAGCTCGGAAGGATACATGGTTACGACAGTGGCAAACGGGGCAATGGCCCTCGAGGAGCTTGGTCGGGCGCCGGCGGATCTCCTGATCACGGACATCAAAATGCCGGGAATGGACGGGCTGGAGCTTTTCGAACGTGTTAAGGACCGGAACATCGATCTCGTAACAATTTTTATCACAGGACATGGTTCGCTGGATACCGCCATCGAGTCCCTCATGCGCGGCGTGGACGGCTTCGTCCTGAAGCCGTTCACCCAGGAAGAGCTGCTCAGCGTCGTAAACCGGGCGATCAGCAGGAGCAGGCTGAAAAAAGAGAACATCAGACTCAAGGCGCTGATTCCACTCTTTGAAATCAGCAAACTTCTGGTTACCGAGATCGATCTCGCTCACCTGTTCAAGATAATAACCGAGGTATTGGTGCAGGAATTTGCCGTGGATCGCGTCTCCTTGATGCTCATGGATGAGGCAAGCGGAAATCTTCTGATCCGCGCTTCCCATGGCTTACCGACGGAGATGGCGTTGAAAGCGCGCCGAAAAATCGGGGAGGGCGTGGCAGGGCTGGTGCTCAAGCATCGAAAGCCTTTGATCATCTCGGAAGGAAAGCATGCGGACCGGGAGGTGATGGATGCCATCAACCGCGAGAATATGCCAGCCTCGTCTATGTCGGTGCCGCTTATCGGCAAGAATAAATTTTTCGGTGTGCTCAATCTAAGCAAGTTTGCGGGCCCTCCCTTTACGACGAGCGATCTCCAGATCGTGCTGATTCTATCAAGTCAAGTAGTGACAGCAATGGAGAACGCCGCGCTCTATGAAGACCAACGGGAAAGCTATTTCAGAACAGTGCAAGCCCTCGTTGCCGCCGTCGAAGCAAAGGATCCTTACACCCGCTGGCACTCGACGAATGTTGCCAAATACGCCGTGGCGATCGCGCGGGATATGGGGATGAGCCCGTCTCAGCTTGAGGAAATCCATATTGCCTCTATTCTTCACGATATCGGCAAGATAGGCATCAGTGAGTTGATTATCGGTAAGCCGGAACGCCTCAGCCGTGAGGAGTTCGACATCATGAAAGACCATCCGGCTCATGGACTGAGGATTCTTGAGCCTATTGGTTTTTCAGCGTCCATTACGAGCGCGATCTATCAGCATCATGAACGCTATGACGGCAAGGGATATCCTCAGGGGCTTGTCGGCGATCACATCTCACCGGCTGCGAGGATCCTAAACGTCGCCGACACTGTAGATGCAATGGTCTCCGAACGGCCCTATCGCGGGACAATCTCTAGCCAGGAAGTCCTTCTGGAACTGGAACGGGAAACAGGGCGACAGTTCGATCCGCTCGTCGCCGAATCGGCGAGAAGACTGATCGAAAAGGGCCTTTTAAAACTCGGGATGCATTCTTATTCTCAGTATTCCGCCGGGATGGACAAAACGGAGCGAAATGGGAAAGAAACAGCACAGTAATAGCCATGAAGTTAACGTTGTCCAAACAGAAAAGCAGAAAGCGTCCTGCGGTATCCGCTTAACGGGGGAAGACATCAAGCAGCCAGCGCCGTCCCCTTCGAGTGATGGGAAGAGCAGGCGAGGTCATGATGATGTGCTCCAGCACCTCGGCAGCCTCGTGGACAGCGTAACGACAGGCATCATATCACTGGATGGAGAAGGGCGAATAAGAGTTTTTAACGCTTCGGTGGAAAAGCTTTTCGGGCTGCCGCGCGTGATGGTTATCGGCAGGCACATGAAAGAGATTGGCCGCATGATGGGCTTTGATGATCATGGCCGCCGTGCGCTCTGGGAGCGGATTTCCGATGCGGTCTGGGCTGCGGGAGCTGCGCTTGACCTTGAGTTTGACCTTATCACTCGACGGGGGAAACGGGCGGTAATTAGTTACAGCGTCTATCCCATCGGCAGGATGGCTTGGTCCGTCGGTAATGGCGTTGTGATCATGCTTGATGATATCACCCGTAAAAAAGAAATGGAGGACCAGATATCCGATGCCCGCAAGAAGCTTTTGGCCGTGTTCGACGGGATCACCGACGGCATCCAGGTCGTAGACAGCGATTTTCGGATTACGGCAGTGAACAAGTCCATGACCACGCTCCTTGCTCGTGAGATAAGGACAGGATCTCGGTGCTTCGAGGCCTGCGCCTTCGGAACGAAGATATGTCTTGACTGCCCCGCGGAGGAGACGTTCCGGACTGGACAGCCTGCCTCGATAACAAAAAGGGTTCTGCAGAGGACTTCGAACAGACAAGAGGAGCGGGTTGTGGAAATCAGCACGTTCCCTCTCCTGGACCGCGGCAACCGGGTGATTCAGGTTGTCGAATACATCAAGGACGTTACGGAAAAAGTGAGGCTCGCGGAGCGGCTCGAACAGTCGCGCAGACTTGCCGAACTCGGCGAGATGTCGGCGCGCGTCGCCCATGAAGTGAGAAATCCCTTGAATGCCATTATTGGCGCGGCGCATTTCCTTTCGACGGAATACCCCGACGATGAGACGCTCCGGAACTTCACGGACCTTATCAAACGACAGGCGAATCGGGTCAACCAGGTCGCCTCTGATCTTCTGTATGTCTCGAAGCCTCTACGCATGCGGCTGACGACGGTTCAGGTTGCGCATGTCATCGACCAGGCCCTTGATTGCCTGCTCGAACAGCTCCGCGACCAGCATATCGATGTTGTTCGGGATGCCACGCCTGATACCCCTCCCATCCAGGCCGATGAGCTGCAAATCGAACAGGCGCTGCAGAATATTCTCCGCAATGCGGTTGAAGCAATGCCCGGGGGTGGAGTGCTCGGAATTTCGTTCGGTCCCGTATTGCCTGACGGAAACCTGGTGGAAATCCGCGTTCAGGATACTGGGCCCGGGATACCGGAGCAGAACCGAGAACGGATATTCCAGTCGTTCTTCACAACGAGAGTCAGAGGCACCGGTCTTGGGCTGACTATCGTCCAGCGTGTGCTGAAAAACCATGGAGGCGAAGTCGTTATGGAGCATCCCGAAACGGGAGGCACGAGGGTCCTGGTTCGGCTCCCGGTAAAAAACGGGTTTAGCGTTCAGAGTCCGACGTTCAAAGTGGAAACTGATTCGGATGCCATTACCCCTTCGGACACTACGCTTCGCTTGTCGGAATCACCGCTATGAAGGGTTCTCTCCTGATTATTGACGACGAACCTGATATCCGGCTCGTCATGTCCGCCAACCTCAAGAAAGAAGGCTATGAAGTCGAGACAGCGGAAGACGGCGCCGCCGCACTTCAGAAGCTAGAGGGGCGAGACTTCGATGCCATTATTGTCGATCACCAGATGCCCCGTCTTACCGGCATGGAGTTACTTGAGCACCTGCGAAACGGACGGCATGGAGGGCCGGACAGAACCGAAATCCCCGTCATTGTCGTCACCGCATATGGTACAATCGAAATGGCCGTCAAGGCGATGAAGGACGGTGCCTACAGTTACCTGACTAAACCTATTCAGTACGAAGAACTGAGTATGCAGGTCAAAAATGCGGTTGAGCGAAGAAAACTTTCGCGTGAGGTGGAGAACCTGCGTCACGCCGTGGAAGAGCGGTATCAGCTCGGCAACATCCTGGGCAAAAATCCGCAGATGCAGGAAATTTTTCATCTCGTGCGCACAGTGGCAGAAACCGATGCGACTGTGCTGATCCACGGCGAAAGCGGCACAGGCAAGGAACTCATTGCGCGCGCGATTCATTACAACAGCCGACGGAAGGACCGCCCGTTCGTGACGGTCAGTTGCTCTGCCCTGCCCGAAACACTGCTGGAGAGCGAGCTTTTTGGCCATGAAAAAGGTTCGTTCACCGGCGCAATCCGTCAACGGATCGGCAGGTTCGAGATGGCCGACGGGGGCACGGTTTTTCTCGATGAAATCGGCGAGATGTCCATGCCGGTGCAGATCAAGCTTTTACGGGTTCTTCAGGAGCGGGAGTTCGAGCGCGTTGGCGGGAACAAGCCCGTGAAGGTCGATGTTCGCGTTATTGCAGCCACGCACACAGACCTACACCGCGCCATGAATGAACGATTGTTCCGAGAGGACCTGTTCTATCGGTTAAATGTTGTACCCATCAAGCTCCCCCCTCTTCGTGACCGGCTTGATGATGTACCGCTCCTTGCCGCTCATTTTCTGAACAAATACAGCGAAAAAAACCACAAGCGGATTGCCATGATCTCGACAGAGGGATTGTCGTCGCTTATGCGGTACTCCTATCCCGGGAATGTCCGGGAATTGGAGAACATTATTGAGAGGGCCGTGATCATGGAAAAGGGGGATACCCTCACCAAAATCGACCTCAAACGCGTAGACAGCGGGAAATACGACAAGCAGTCCCCGATGAGGAATGATATCGAGACATTCCGTAAGAAAAAGACCGAGGTTGTTGAGAAGTTTGAGAAAGAATATTTTACCAGGCTGCTCAAGATGTACAACGGAAACATGAGCCGCGCTTCCCAGCACGCGGGCATCAATATAAAAAACTTTCACGAAAAAATGGCCCGGTATGGGCTGAAGAAGGAGGAGTTTAAGTAGTCTGCAGGCAGGGGTAGAGCAGGTAGTAGATTGTAGGTGGGGGCAAAGTGGTTCTATTCCTGATGATTTGGGGATCCGCAGATGTTTGTTGTACGCGATGACAGAAATTCGTGTTTCAAGTTTTTGCCCGTAAGGGGAAGGAACAGAAGAACTAGGATTAAGAAGCTGGGAAAATAAAAGAGTCGGTTTTCCGTGCCGAAGAGGTTTACGAGGACCATGAAGGTGGATCCACAGATCGCGAGCACCCAGTTCTCACGGCAGCCGAAACAATACGCTTCCTTTCCCGCCATAAACGCAGCTCCGGCACAAACAAAGCCGCCCCCCCACGACTAGGACTGGTCCCGCGCATAGCTCGGGTGCGGTCACATTTCCCGTTGCCTCCATCCCCGGGCCGGTGATCGAGGCGTCGACAATAAATTTCTTTAACCAAACCGCTCACCGTGTCAGGGGATTTTTATGATCGTGATGTCAGGAGTTTCGTTTCACCTACCTTACAGGTGTCAAAACAGGTGTCAAAGAAGCTCTCTGTATGGAAGACTGGAAACAGGCGCCTTGGAGCAATAATTGCGCATAACCGCAACTATGTTGGAAACACTTCGTTAACAGCTAGAAAACGCTTGACTAAAGAATACTTCTTTGATATATTTTGGCTAAAGTTTTCTAAAACACCCGCAATAGCAATTCTTTTTTTTCTCGAATACCTGTAGCAGTTTGTAATAGTGGCAGATGCAAACGAGTTATACTAGCTATGATTACCACTAACAGACCTACATATCGTCAATATTGCCATACCCCCGATGAGAAGCAGACCGTTGCTTCTGTGAGCGGGTGCATAGTGCCTTTCGCGGCAACTGGTATTCTTGCCGAAAAATTCAAAATTGACATTATTTCATTATTTAGACAAGTGTCTCATTTTTCCCGGTGCCATCGGTTTCGTTAGAAATTTTTCTAAAGAGAGGGGGGGTGTCACGAAATCATTTAATGTTGTTTCATGGGGGCCACTGCTGTTTTGATTCGCGTACATCACTTTAAGGTTATGACGTGTTCCGGTCTCGATCGGAACGAATCTATTTTAGGGAGGATAAACGATGAAGAAGGTTCTTGTAGCACTCGTTGTACTGACAATGGTTTGCCTCGGCTCCATGGCTTTTGCTGCGGCTGACGTAAGCGTAGGCGGCAGCGTGCAGATTCGGAGCCGTGATTTTGACAACCTGCGCTTTAGCAATACCGACCCTTCTGGATCCTATGCTGACACCCAGGAGAGAGTCGAGCTCGACGTGAACGTGAAGGCCGGCGATGACGTGAAGGGAAAGATCGCGCTCTGGAACGATTTCAATGATTGGGGCACCATTGAACAGCAACAGGGCAATGGTTTTGGTAACTCCCTTTCCAGCAGCCCCGCAGCGGATCATTTTGGCTTCCGCGAAGCATGGGTGAACTTCAACGTGCCAGGCATCCCGGTGAATGTAACCGCTGGCCATCAGCTCTTGGCATTGAACCAGGGCTGGTTCTTACGTAACAAGCATTTCGGAGACGATGCCTGGGTTATTGCCAATGTGACGGGCCCCAACACGGCAGCTTTCGTTAACATTGTGGCTCAAAAGAATAATGCCGCTGAAGCTGACAGTGCTGTGGACGCCTATGCGCTCCTCGATGTGTTTAAGATCGATGATGGCAATATGGTTATGGTTGACCTCAGCTATGTGAAAGCGGGTCTTTCGTCAGTGGTTCCGTATCCTCCTCTGGGCAGTGCGGTTGCGGAATTTCCAAATATTGCGGGTTCGAATCTCTACAACCTTGGTTTAGGTTATACCGGCAAGATCGGCCCGTTGGGCTTGAAAATCGAAGCTGATGCCCAGGCGGGTAAACTTGAAAACCCCGCCACAAGTGAACCAAAGTTTGAAGGTAATCAGATCGTGATCCAGGGCACCGTGGCGTTAGACCCGGTGGGCCTCGAGTTCACCCTTGCACGTGGTTCCGGTACCAAGCAACAAAGCACTTTGGTTGGTGCACCTGGTGGTCCTAATGTCGGCCAGTACATCAACTTCTTGGATGTCGATCCGCACTACACTTTCCTGTACGAGTATAAGACCATAACCGCCGCTGGCGCGAGGAACACTGGCTTCGCCAACACGACGGCCGCAAGCGTTGGTGCGAACGTTAATGTAAGCAAGAGCGTGAACGTCGCAGTCGATGTTTGGTACCTGCTGGCAACCGAGAAGGATAGTACGCCTCTCGCAAACGCGACGAATGATACGGGATCGCCGAGCAATTATGTGGGAACGGAAGTCGATGCGACCATCATGTGGAAGCTCTATGACAACCTGACTTGGAACTGGAACCTCGGTTGGTTCAAGCCCGGCACCTGCATGAGCGCTCCCAGAGTAGCGGATTCAACATCGACTGCGGTCGCTGGATCGGTTGAAGGAATGACTCACTATATTACCGGTATTCAGGGTATTCTGTCTCTCAACTTCTAAAGCATGCGCACCGTTTCGGTGCACCTAGCATAGATGCGCACACGACCCCGGAGGAATTATCCTCCGGGGTTTTTTAGTGCGCCGAAGCATGTTCAAAAACTTGGAGCTGTAAGTCCTCTTCCTAACCTGATGAAGCAGCGCATCATTAGACTTCACTAAGCGCAATTCTTCGAATATTTTTCTCGGCGCACTTCCGAAGTCGGCGCAAGACATCCAATATGAAAGCGTCCGCCACGTGGCAAGAGAGAAAAAGCATACGGGGATGTGCGCTTACGTTCCGCCTTTTGTTCTGTTGGAAGATCAGTCGCATGCCGAGATCTCTTTTGATCTTGCGGAGCGAATTCTCGACCTGCGTGAGCTCGTTGCAGGATTTCCACATCATGAAAACGTCCAGCAGCGGCTTTAAACAAGCGTACGACGCCCTAGCAGGCTTGGTACTGATTCGCTGCGGATCGTTACCAAGAACGCGAGCAAGCACCCCAACGATAAGCAGCATGCAACTGTCAGCCATATCGGGTTCCTGCTTTAGCGGAAATGACGTTCTGAGAGAGGTGAAAAGATTATTATGAGAGTATTCTTAATTCGGAATACATGATGGGGTGACAGACGGGGTGATTAGACTTGAGACATGCAATGTAATGTGATAAAATGCAGACACTTCGTTGTCCTACATCAGTTCTGATCATTCAATCTATCGATAGGAAAGCAGAGGTTAGCGGGGCATGGATCGTGACAGCCAGCAACATTATCAGGATCTGATCAACTGCATCCCTGATCCTGTCGTGATCATCGGAAGCAGCTGCTGCATCACCATGGTCAATGATGCCCTGCTTGAAATGCAAGAAGATTCCCGGGAAAATCTTATCGGCAATTCCTGTCATAAGGTCCTTCATCATCAGGACTTCCCTTGTCAGATGACCGACTGCAGTTGTCCTTTCCGAGGAGTTTTCAGTTTCAGGAAACCGCTCAAAGTGACCCATCGACATTTTTCGAAGCTGGGGAAAGAAATCCTTGTGGAGCTTATCGCTTCGCCGATCAGAAGCAATGATGGCTCAATAATCGGCATGCTCGAATTGATGCGTGATGTCACCCTCAGCGCGCGGCTTGAAGAGGAGAGTGCACAGTCGCTCGCATTTTTATCGAGTGTTCTCGAAGGCATCGGCGAAGGCGTCGTGGTGGTGGACAGGGACTATTGCATCCTCTCGGCAAATAAGGGTTACCTCAATCAAGTGGAAAATGCGAGCGAACGTGTCGTGGGAAAGCATTGTTATGAAGTATCGCACCATTTTAATGTGCCCTGCACAGGAAACGGGCATGATTGCCCGGTCCGGTGCGTGTTCGAAACCGGCCATCCCGAAAAGGTTATGCACGTACACTATGATCAAGGGGGCAGGGAAATCTATGTTGAATGCCATGCCTATCCCATTCAGGACTCGTCAGGCCAGGTCATCAGGGCCATCGAGACACTCAATGATGTTACGGAGCGGGTGCAGCTGGAGTGCAAGCTCAAGGAGTCTGAAGAAAAGTACCGGGACTTGTATGATAATGCTCCGGACGGGTATTATTCTCTTACCGGGAACGGTCTCATCGTTGAGGTGAACAAAACCTTTCTGGACATGCTCGGCTATCGCCGCGAAGAAGTAGTCCGGAAAATGTTTGTTGAAGAAATATTGTCCGGTGACAGCATCCAGACATGCCACATAAAGTTTCCGGAGTTAAAAAAGGCCGGCAGGATGGAGCACCTGGAATTGACCCTGGTGAGGAAAGATGGCTCGCTGCTGCCGATTATGATGAATGCATCCGCTGTCTATGATGGAGATGGCAACTTTTTCATGAGCCGGTCGGTGATCCGGGATATTTCCGAACGGAAAAAGGCTGACGAAGAGAAGCGCAAGCTTCGGGAGCAGCTGTTTCAGTCGCAGAAACTGGAAGCTCTCGGAACGCTCGCGGGAGGGATCGCCCATGACTTCAACAACCTGCTGGCCTCCATTCTCGGCTACTCTTCCCTTGCTAAGGCGGATTTATCCGATGGTGATCCATTGTATCGCCATATCGAAATCATAGAGACAGCGTCGCTGCGTGCATCGGAACTGACCGAGCAGCTGCTTGCTTTCGCAAAAGGCGGTAAGTACGATGCAAAACCCAACGATGTCAATGTCATTGTGGGAGAGGTGGCCGCGCTCCTTGTACACACAGTCGGCAAAAATATAATCCTGAGCGTCAATACTGACAAAAATCTCCGGCTCGCCATCTGCGATGCCGGCCAGATTCAGCAGGCCATTCTGAATCTGAGTATCAATGGACGCGATTCCATGCCGCAGGGCGGTACGCTTACCATCCGTACGGAAAACGTCCGGCTGGAGATAGAAGACGTTCGGTATCTCGTCGATATTACGCCGGGCGATTATGTCCGCATATCCGTGTCCGACACCGGTGTCGGTATGGACCGTCAGACGCAGCAGCATATGTTTGAGCCTTTCTTTACTACCAAGGAAAAGGGAACCGGTTTGGGACTGGCTATCGTGTACGGCATTATTAAAAAACACAACGGGTTTATTCAGGTATGCAGTGAACCAGGCCGTGGATCAACGTTCGAAGTGAACCTCATTGCCTGCACCGGAGAGCATGCTTGTGTGGAAAAGGGGGAGAGGATGGAACTACATCGCGGTACCGGGACGATCCTGGTAGTGGATGACGAACCGCTTGTCAGGCAGCTTGCCAGGGATATTTTGAAACGCTTCGGATACAGTGTGCTGACCGCGGGTTGTGGAGAGGAAGCGGTGGCGCTCTATCGGGAACAGTCCAGGGAAATAAAGGCTGTCGTATTGGACATCGTTATGCCTGGCATGGACGGGAGGGAAGTCTTCCGGCAACTTCGTAGCGTTAATCCCCATGTTACGGTCATCATTTCAAGCGGGTACAGTCATGACAGGGATACCGATGATCTACTGATGCAGGGCGTCGCAGGTTTTGTTCAGAAACCCTACCGGATTGCGGATCTTCTGCACGTCGTAAATGACGCCGTCGAGAGGAAGGACAGGGGTAAGTAGCAGGAGTCAGCCAACACAGACTAAAGGCCGCCTCTTCAATGCCTCCGCTTTTTTCTCTTGTCCCATGCAGCTTGCCCTTGACACTGTTTATGACAATCACTTCTGTAGAAATCAACAGTGCGAGTCAGAGGCAAAGTTTGTTTGCCCGTTAAAGGATCAGCGGCAGTCGAGATTGGCAGCCGCATTTCCGTCGCCAATAAGGTAATTGATACTGCTGTTAGAACCCCCCTGGTTTTAGCCTTGGGGAGTGGTCAGGGATTCTGTAATTTCGCCGCTTTTACAACGTGTTTTAAAAGAACGCGCGTGGTTACGGTACCGACGCCGCCGGGTACTGGCGTAATGGCACTTGCAATCTCCTTGGCAGGATCGGTATCGACATCGCCGAAGAGCTTGTCTCCCTCCACGTTAATACCGACGTCCATGACCGTAGCGCCGTTTTTAATGTAGTCTTTCGTAATCATTCTAGCCTTCCCGATGGCCGCCACAAGGATATCGGCACGGCGGCAGACGCCGGGGAGGTCCTGCGTCCGGGAATGACATACTGTAACCGTGGCATTTTCTCCCAAGAGCAGCATCGATAAGGGCTTGCCCACTACCATTGAGCGACCGATGACCACGGCCTCTTTTCCGCGCATCGGAACTTGGTAGAAGCGGAGGATTTCCATCACCGCCTGCGGCGTGGCAGGCGCGAATCCGGTCATATCTCCGGCCATGATCTTGCCCGCGTTCACCGGGTTAAAACAGTCAATATCTTTTTCCGGTGCCAGAATGTGCTTAACCACGTCCTCACTGATCTGCTTCGGGAAGGGGCGCATGACAATAATGCCGCTGATGCTTCTATCCGCGTTCCGTTCCTTCAAAATCCTGACGAAATCATCTTGGCTCGTTGCTCCGGGCAACTGCTCGATTTCGCAGGTGATTCCGTTTTTCTCAGCCATTTTTTTGGCGCTGTTCGCGTAGGTGACTGAATCGGCCGCTTCTCCCACGATCATGATCCTGAGCGCCGGATTGACGCCTTTCGCCTTGAGTTCCTGTACATCTTTCTGAATGTCCTGGTCCATTTTCTGGGCCACTTCTTTACCGGTTAACAGTTTTGCTGGCATAGTTGCTCCTTAAGGACAGAAAGGGGGTTCAAGCATCATGGGCTAAGCGTCAAGGGAAGGGGCGACGTATGAAAACAAAAATGAGTCCTTGCCCCCCTTGCTGCCCGACCTTCTATTGTTTATCCCATTTTTTTATACGTCGTTGCCATCACTGATTTTTCAAGAGCCGCAACCTCTGTAAGAACACCTTCCATTCGGGACCAGGTTGCTTTATTATAAGACTCGTCTTTGATGCTGTTGACATTGATTTTAACATTCAACGCCGCGCTCTGGGCGCAAGCCTGGGCCAGCAGCACGGCGACGCCCGCATCGCTCACCGCGGCCACATTCCCGATATCAGCGGCGCGCTCAGCGAGCTTTGCCACATCGAGGGATTTCAGGCCAATCTCGAAGGGGACCTGGCAGGCCTTTTTTAGGGCCTCCTGCATCTTAACAGTCCGAGCCGCTTTTTCGGTGTCGGTGTTCTTCGGCATTTTGTACACTTCAGAAAGAGACCCGTATGCCTCGGTATCCTTCTGGATCAGGTCCTGCATTTCTCCGCGAAGTTTTTCCGATTCCTTCAGGAGCGCGTCTATTTGCGGTTGAACATCTTTGTACTTTTCCTTTCCAAGCGTCAGGTTGGAAACCATGCTGACGAGTGCCGCACCGAGTGATCCAATAAGCGCCGCCACACTTCCACCTCCCGGCTCGGGTGATTTGCTTGCCAGCTTATCCATGAAATACCGTAAGGGTTGCTCGATATACACTGTTTCCTCCAAGTTTGATCAAATGATGTGGGATAAAAAGAATAATAGAAGAGCAGAATTTTGTCAATAAAAATTTTCCCGGCGAATTGACTCACAATTAATGTTACCCAAGCGAATCCTGAATTATATCGTTGACTCATAATTCATGTTACCGGAACTATACCCCCAAAAGGAGGGCTAGTTCCGATGAGTCCACGATCCAAAAGGGAGTACCTGGAGGCGATCGTCAAACGATACCGGGTTTCCTCCCGCAAAATAAAGACTGCGATGCTGAACGAGTTCTGCGCTGCCTGCCATTATCACCGCAAGCATGCGCTGCGACTTTTACGGACATTTCGGCGGTTTACGCAAAAACCACCAGGCAAGCGCGGCAGAAAACAGGTATATGACGCCGAGCTGCTCCGTAAGCCGCTTCAGCGCATCTGGAAGGCGGCTAACCTTCCTTGCTCCAAGCGGCTGAAGGCAATCATCCCTCTCTGGCTGCGGGGGTATATCGAAACCTATGGGCCTATCTCCCAGGAGGTGGCCGGGGCATTGCTCCGGATATCACCTCCGACGATCGATCGGATATTAAAACCGGTCCGTGCCAGATATGCGCAGCACGGAAGGGCCACAACGAAACCGGGGACGCTCATAAGAAATCATATCCCCATCAAGACCAATCAGTGGAACGAATTTCGCCCCGGATTCCTGGAGGCGGACACCGTTGCCCATTGCGGAAGCACCACAGAAGGCCTGTATGCCAACACGTTAGACTGCGTGGACATCGCCACCGGCTGGACCGAACAGCGTGCCGTGTGGGGCAAAAGCTATCAGGGCGTTATCGACCAGATCAAGGATATCGAACGCTCCCTGCCGTTCCCGATCTTAGGCTTTGACTCTGACAATGGCAGTGAGTTCTTGAACTATCACCTCCTCAGGTATCTGACGGAGGATAGAAAGCGGCCGATCCAGTTTACGCGGAGCAGGGCCTACAAAAAAGACGATAATGCCCACGTGGAGCAGAAGAACTGGACCCACGTTAGACAATGGCTCGGTTATGATCGTTTGGATCGTCCTGAAACTGTCCCTCTCATGAACGAACTCTATACCTCCGAGTGGCGTTTGTTTCTGAACTTCTTCTGTCCCTCGGTGAAGCTGATTGAAAAAAAACGAATTGCGTCAAAGACCGTAAAACGCTATGATAAACCCAAAACACCCTACCAGCGGGTTCTCGAGTCTCCGGACATCTCTGAAGAAACTAAGCAGTCTCTCCGGAAACTGCAAGGAACCTTGAACCCTTTTGAGCTAAGAAAAACCCTGGAGGAGAAGCTGAAACGCATCTTCAAACCCTGAAACCAACACACATATTTCTGCATCCCTTCCGGTAACATTTAATTATGAGGCAACGGGCCGGCAAGTTCTATTTGTTAAAAACTTCCAAGAACCAGCAGGAGACCGCCTATAGCCGCAACCGGATTCATTTATCCTTCCACCGTAAAACCCCCGCCTTCAGGCCGGGGATATAAGGCGCTGACTGCAACGCAACCAAAAAAAGTATGGTTTCTGATAAATGAGTAGACAAATGTTCACCGCTCTGCTATCATTAGCGATGATGGCTGCGACTCTTAAAGAACTCGAGTATCAAACAATGACCTCCGTCGGTAAAGTCTCAGTAACGGATGACAGTACGGCAATCTTGCTTGGTCTCATCGGTTTTTTTGTCACAAAGCTCTGGAACACGGCTGTGTGGTATACCAAGAAAACATGGGAGGCCACAGGCAAAATACCTACCTATTCAGACCTCGATGTGGCCATGAAACAAGAACATCCCCTTTAGTATCGCCGGATACACTCCCAAAGCGCCCAGGCCGTATTAGAAGAGCTTTGGCAATCATACAAATCCTGGTACGCGCTGCGTAAAAACGGCGATAAGAAGGCTAAACCTCCGGGCTACAGAAGGAAATCCACGCTTTCGGCCGTAACATTTAAACAATCTGCCGTTAGGTGGGACCCCCGGAGGCTCAGCATCCCCAGAGACATCTACAACAAGCAATTCCTCAAGTCAGAATGCCTTACGGATATCGTCTTACCGATGACAATATCCAGATAGGACGTCTGGTCTATCTGAAAGGCGATTGGTATGTTCACCTCGTCTATAATAGAGTGCTTCCCGAACTGAAAGGAGCCGGGGAAGCTATGGGCGTCGACCTCGGGATCATTAATATAGCCGCCACCGCGTGTACGGATGGAACTACTGCCCTCTGGCCAGGCGATGAATTAGCTGCCCTGGAACGGTATTTTGAAAAGCTAAAATCGAAAACCACTCAAAGCAGGTCCAAAAAATCGTGTGCACTGAACCAAAAACGTTCCCACCAGCGTTCCCACCTGCTCCACAGCTTTACCAAATCTCTTGTCAGCGATGCAGAGGCTCGCGGCGTCTCCACGATCATCGTGGGCACCCTTGATGACATTAGAGAAGGCAAAGACTGGGGAAACAGCGGGAATCAGCAGCTCCACAAGTGGCCTTTCGACAAAATCATCAAAATGCTTACGTACAAGGGACGACTCAAAGGTATCCGTGTTGTAGACTTAAACGAGAGCTACACGAGCCAGACCTGTTGTCACACCATAAACAAGTCCAGCCGTGTGCATCGAGGTCTCTATGTCTGCAAACACTGTGGCGCCGAAATACATGCCGACGTAAGCGGCGCAGTCAACATCCTCAAAAGGTATCTCCCGGAGCAAATAGGTGTCTCTTGGAGTAGTGGCTGTTTGGCACAGCCTGCAGTCAACCGGTTCGCCTGGAGAAATACCAGGTCATCTGCAACAGCCCATGAATCGGGGAAGTGGCAAACATCTCTGCCGCATCTGCGAACAGAATCTGCATTGGCTCTCAGTAGTTGTAGAGCCTGATTCGGGAATCCTCGGCCTTCAGGCCGGGGAGGATGTCAAAGCGGCAATTTGAGAATATATCAATTAGAAAATAGTAAACTTTCTCTTGACTCTATTTCGCGAGCTTTGGTATTATAAAGATTGCCGGTCGAGGGGGATTATACCGTTCATGGACATTTCACACGGATTAACGTTCTCTGTCCTGTTTTTTTCGATGCTTATGGGACTCATCTCCTTCGCATCCCCGTGCATTCTGCCGCTGATACCCTCCTATGTCTCATATATTACCGGTATCAGCTATGATGAGCTCGTGAGCCGTGAGTCGCGCAGGCGGAACATGAACATTACCCTGCTTCACTCGCTTGCATTCGTCGCGGGTTTCACGATCATTTTCGTGTTGCTCGGAGCGACGGCGAGTCTTGCCGGAAACGTTCTTTCCCGGCACCTCGATGTCATACGGATTGCCGGCGGAATTCTCATCATTATTATGGGCGTATTCGTCATGGACGTGGTGAATATCCCCTTTCTGCAGCGCGAGGCCAGGCTGCAGCTGAAGACGCGTCCCGCGGGGTTCGTCGGCACACTCATCGTGGGGATGATTTTCGGAGCAGGCTGGACCCCCTGTACTGGTCCCTTTCTGGGCTCGGTTCTTGCGTTGGCCATGGAAACAGATACCATGGGCAGAGGAATGGCGCTTCTTACCTTTTATTCGCTTGGATTGGGAATCCCCTTTATTGTCTCAGCCATCGCGATCAGTGCCTTCCTGACTTCGTTCAATAGGCTGAAAAGACATTTTAAAGTCATGAAAATAGTGAGCGGAGCCATTCTGATCGTCATGGGCATACTCCTCATCATGGATAAAATGACGATCCTTATAATTCGTTAGAAATTCTAGGGGAAGAAGGAAATTATGACAGCAGAAGGTTTGGATGTATTAAAAGACAAGGACGCGCCTCTCTATACCATGGGTGTGGCTGCCAAGCTCGTGGGAACCACGGCCCAGACCCTGCGGCTTTACGAGAAGCATGGTTTGATTCTTCCGACGCGGGAGCGCAGAAACCGATTATACACGGAGAACGACATCAAATGGTTAAGGTGTATTCGCGAACTGATTCATTCCAAAAAAATCAGCATTGAAGGCATCAAGAAGCTTCTCGACTACGCTCCTTGCTGGGAAATCAAGGACTGTCCTGATGAGCGCCGGGTTGTATGTACGGCCTTCACGGACAAGGGCAAACCGTGCTGGGAAACAACCCGGTGCCGGATGGAAAACGACTGTTCTACCTGCGTGGTGTTTCTGAAGAACGGGAAAAAAGCGGCAAAGAAGCAATAAATACCTTGCAAACGATTAAATGCTTGAAACTGTTTTTACAGATTGAAGGATAATCCTCACGGATGCTCCTCCACCCAAACCTCTCCTTCTGGCGTTGTTTCCTTCTTCCAGATGGGGGTAATCCTCTTCAATTCATCAATGCAGAACCGGCAAGCCTTGAACGCTTCGTCACGGTGGCCCGCTGCGACCGCGATCAGCACGATATCCTCTCCCACCGGCATCGTCCCAATACGATGCACGATCGTCACGTCGATCACTCCGAAGTCGGCAACCGTCCGGGTCCTAATCTCTTCCAGTTTCTTTTCCGCCATGCCGGAATAATGTTCGAACTCCAGCTTCGCGACCACTTTTCCCCTGGATACATCCCTCGTCGTCCCGATGAAGGTGACGATCGCGCCGATCGAGGATGAACACCTCTTAAGCGATTCGACTTCCTGTTCAAGCGAGAAGGGTTCTTGCTGAATACGAATGCGGCCGCACGGTTCGTCCCCGCCCGAAAAAGGAGGCATGAGCGCAACTTCATCGCCGTCCTTGACAAGGGTGTTGTGTTTGACGAATTCCTGGTTCACCGAGACCATGATGGCGCACGAGGAAAGGAGGTTAGAGAGGACGGGAAGCTCCTGGGACACCTGTCGGAGCAGGTCTGATACAGTCTCAGTTTTACCTGGGAGCTGGATTTCGCTGGTGCCGGCCTTGTCTTTCAGTACGGCGAATAGTTTGACAGTGATCATCTCGTTTTTAATCTTACTCACGGTATTTCACGATAGGAATCATACCAGCGTGCAGCCGGGAGAGCGCTGAAATTGTTTTCACAAAGAAGGAATTGAACCTGTTGTTTCTCCCATGCCAGGCACGATCCTGTTCTCGATCAAACACTGCAGCATCTCCAGTTCGTCTTGATTGAACCACGTGAGGCTGCAGAAACTGCACCGGTCTATCTCAATAAGATAAGCGAGGCTGTAGAATGCCCGGTACATAGGATTGCCGCATTTGGGGCAGTCAAGCAGGTGAATTGCTGCTTGACTCGTTCTTGTCGGCATTTGATGCGCCAGTCTGAGCTGGTTTTCCTTCACCACTGTTTTTGCTAGCGAAGTAATACGCTCTGAGCAGGGTTTATCCCTGCCAGTGCGCGCGATGATTCTCGGTATTTTGGCAGTTTCTGCAAGTATCCCGGCGCAAAAACGGCATTGGTAAATCTGCGTACTCTCGTAGGACTCGACGGCGAGCGGCTGCCGGCAAACAGGGCACGAAAAACCTGTCGGCGCGCGTTCCGGTTCTAAAAGCCTCGCTGCAAAAAAGGCATTCACCGCTGGATCTTTCCACGCCCGGTCAGCTGCTTGATCCTTTTGCCGGGTTATCCAGGTGAGAGGCGAGAGCCAAGGCAGAGCCCCCAGTTCCAGGAGAGAAAAAGGTCCCTGCCACTGCTGACCGGGATTCATCGCATAATAAGAAGGACTGTTCTCTTCCGCCACACCGGTCCATGCGGATGCATTGTCCGCGGTGGCTCGGACATCGAGGTCAGAAAGACTGATACGTGCCATCCGAAGCAGGACATCGATCCTCTTGGCGAGCGGCGGATGAGTTGACAGAAGATCGGCCCAGAAACCTTCCCTCTCGTCCCGTGCGGTAGCTTCGGGGTTGACGATACAGAGCATCTCGAAACCGCTTCCGATAAATCCTGCACCCCGCCAGCTCCGTGATAGAAGATGCAGTGTCTCGGCCAGTGCTATGGGGTTCCGGGTCATGCGGATCGCTGCCGCGTCCGCCCGGTACTCCCGCTCGCGCGAAATGAACATGTTCAGGAGATAGGTCAGCTTCAGCAAAAGCCAGGCTAGGAAAAACGCCGGGGACGGAAGTGTCCGGTCCCGTGTGCTGTCATCAAGTTTTTCGACTGCCGACGTAAACGTGCCGAAAAGGCTCGCCGCGACGGTGGTTTCCAGACAGTCGCCGGAAAGGATATGATGCGCCTCATGGGCAATGACGGCTTCAAGCTGCGGCCGTGTGAGGCGGGAGAGCAGCCCCTCGGTGATGCCGATAACGGCCTCACCCTTTAGGTCGGCCGCGGCCATTGCATTCATCGACAACGAGGGGATGACGACGCATCTGATCGATCTCTTGTTCCCGGTGGCCACGTGAATTTCCTGTATCACGTTAATGAGCATTGTATGCACATCGTCCTGCGGGTCCGGAGGCTGGGCGCTCAAGCTCCTGATTACAACGGCGACCGTGTCGAAGGCCGAGAAAAAGAAGTGAATCCCCGCCACCAGCAGGGCAATCATTCCGGCAACGAACCAGAACCGCGGTGAGGCGTGTAACGGGAAAAAAGCGGCGAAGAGAACGGGAACGAGTAGAGTAGAGTGTCATGAGGAAAAGAAAGAAAACCCAGATGCGCCAACTTTTCTTACGTTCTATGTCGATATAAGTCAAGGCCATGGGATACTCAGAAAATAGAATTCAGAAGTCAGATGACAGACTCAGGATGAAGTGATGCGCCGAAAGGCGGTTCACCCTGACGCCAGTGCTCTGTCTTTTGTCATCCACTTCACTTTCTCAAGCTCAGGTCCACTGCCGGTACGGCACGGGCTGTTTCGTCGGCCCCGAAATACTCTTCGGACTGAAAGTTAAACATCGAAGAAACGATATTGTTCGGGAAGATCTGGATCTTCGTGCGGAAGTTCGCGATGAGGTCGTTGTACAGCTGGCGAGCGAAGGCAATGCGGTTTTCCGTGGAGGTAAGCTCCTCCTGGAGTTGCATCACATTCCGGTTGCTCTTGAGATCGGGATAGCTCTCCATCACCGCAAAAAGCTTCCCAAGTGTTTGGGTGAGCATGTTTTCCGCCTCCGCTTTGGCGGCCGGCGTGGAAGCCGATACTGCTTTGGCCCGCGCCGAGATCACCTTTTCGAGGGTGTCCTGTTCGAACTCCATGACCCCTTTCACGGTCTGGACGAGGTTCGGGATAAGATCATGTCTCCGCTTGAGCTGAACGTCAATCTGTTTCCACGAGCTTTGCGTATCGTTCCGGATCGATACGAGTCCATTGTAAATAAAAATGAGCCAGAACATCAATAAAACGAGAACTGCGAGCAGCATCCAACCGATCATATGACCTCCTCAGGAATTCGTTCTTCAGATTACAAATCCATTAAAATATCATTCCTCGGCAAGGAGCGGTTTATCGGAACGTGAAAAAATTCCCCGCGATTCCGCCTCTCCGAAGAGCCTACGGATTGCATGCAATCCTTCCCTGCCCAGATCCAGAGAGAAATCATTTACATAGAGATCAATGTGGCTTTTCATCACCGCTTCATCCATTTCCTGGCTGTGTCGCTTGCAATATTCCATGACCTCGTCGGGATGCGTCCGGGCGTAGCGGAGACTTTCCCGTATAGCAGTCTCGATACGGAGCAGCATGTCCCGGCCGAGGGAGCGCCTCCCGAGAATACCGCCGAGTGGAATCGGAAGCCCTGAGATGTCTTCCCACCATTTGCCAAGATCGAGCAGATTATCGAGCTTGTACAGCGGATAGGTGAAACGGCTTTCATGAATTATGAGCCCCGCCTGAACTTCTCCCCTCGATACCGCATCCATGATTTTATCAAAGGTCATGACGCGTACCTCTGAGATCGAAGGATCAAACAGGCGAAGAAGGAGGTAGGCTGTCGTGAGCTTCCCGGGGATCGCGATCACACCGTGTCTGAGGTTGTCAATCCGAGTGCCCGGTTTCGCGACAATGAGCGGACCGCAACCTCTGCCGAGCGCGCCGCCGGAGCGCAGCAGGGCGTAACGCTCGCGCAGGTGACTAAGGGCATGGTAGGAAACTTTTGTGATGTCCAGCGCGCCGTCGAGCGCCATCTGGTTCAGCGTCTCGACATCCTCGAGCTGTTCGCGAAAGGCTACACCCGGGATTCCGACCTTTCCGTGGATGAGCGCATGGAAGATGAAGGTATCATTCGGGCAGGGAGAATAGCCGATGGTAATGGTCTGCGTCATGAAGCCCAACCCTCTACAATGAGCCGGACAGCCTGCTGCACAACCAGTATCGCCCGGGGGAGGTCCCATTTTCGGAGATCACGGTCTTCTACGATATTCGAAATTCCACGGACCTCAATCCAGGGAATCCCGTGCAGTTCGGCAACCTGGGCCGCGGCCGCGCCTTCCATATTTTCGCACAACCCGTGATAGCGGTTCTCCAAGTCTCGCGCTCGCCCGGAGGTCCCTGTGCAGGTAGAGAGGGTGACGAAGGTTCCTATATGCAAATCCTTAGCGACGGCCTGCTGACGAGCGACGAGCGTCTTGATCGCATGCTGCAACGGGGCTTCTGCGGCTGGGTAGGTGTTGTACATCACCGATGTGGCTGTCTTAATGAGCGGAATGCCGATGAACTCGGTGTCCTTGAAGCCGTCCAGGGTCAGCACGCCTTCATCGCCAACGATTTCTTCCTTTGCGAGGGCAATGTCGCCGATTTTTGCACCCGACGAGGGATAAGCGCCACCTACGCCGAAGATGACAAGAGTTTCCGGTTTGTGTTGCGCGAGGAGCGTTGCGGCATGGGCCGCGTTGACCTTTCCCATTCCACCGACGCAGACGGTGACTTGCTGTCCAGTGAGCGTCCCTGTAGTGATCGACTTCGAGCCCACCATTTTGGTCTCAGATGCGGATAACGCTGCTAAGATGTGCTCAACTTCGGCTTGAACGGCGCAGAGGAGGGCTATCATAAAAAATTCCTTTATAACTCGTTAAAAAATAAGGCTTTAATCGGTTTTATATCAATTTGAGGATACTTTAACTATTATAAAAAACAGAAAAATACCCTAAAAATACCTCTAACTATACCACACTTTCCGTTGCACTTCTATGGCAAATTTGTTATGATGGGCGCGATTTTAAAGGATTTTCCACAGGTAACCCCTTTTCATTCAGGGAACTGTGTCCGGGGGATTACGCATTACTGGAGGGGGAAGATGCTGAGATTTTTAACAGCCGGAGAATCTCATGGCGAACTATTGATGGGGATTATTGAAGGCATGCCGGCCGGTCTTCTAATCCGGGTCACCGATATTGACCGCGATCTTGGCCGACGGCAGGCAGGTTACGGTCGCGGAAACCGCATGAAGATCGAGAAGGACTCCGTAAAGATTTATACCGGAGTACGCTGGGGAAAAACGCTCGGCGGCCCCATCGGGCTGATGATCAGGAACAAGGATTGGGAAAATTGGCGTGATAAGATGTCGCCTGATCCGATGTTCCTGAATTCCGCTGACCCCGTTACCCGTCCCCGCCCTGGCCATGCCGACCTGGCGGGCGCTCTTAAATACTGCATGACTGACATCCGAAACATCCTCGAGCGCTCGAGTGCAAGAGAGACGGCCATGCGTGTGGCGATCGGCGCTGTGGCAAAGCGGCTGCTAGAGGAATTCGGCATTGACGTGGTGAGCCATGTTCTGAGCATTGACGGTATTTTCGCCAAAGTACCTAAGCTTACAGTCGCTGATCTTAAAAAACACGTAGAAGCCTCCGAGCTGCGGTGCTCCGACCCCGAAGCGGAAAGACGGATGATGCGCCGGATCGATGAGGCAAAGTTGGCCGGCGATTCATTGGGAGGGGTGTTCGAAGTGATGATCAGCGGTGTGCCGGCTGGTCTCGGCAGTCATTCTCACTGGGACAGGAAACTGGATGGTAGGCTTGCGGCGGCGCTCATGAGCATCCAGGCCATAAAAGGTGTAGAGATCGGTGCGGGTTTCGGATCTGCAAATCGGCTGGGCTCAATGGTGCACGATGAAATTTTCTGGAACAGGAAAGAAGGTTTTTACCGGAAGACCAACATGGCCGGCGGGATCGAGGGCGGCATCAGCAACGGCGAGACCATTACACTCCGCGCAGCCATGAAGCCCATCCCCACGCTCATGAAGCCTCTCCGCTCTGTTGACCTGGCCAGCAGGAAACCCTTCAAGGCGAGCGTAGAACGTTCGGACGTATGCGCCGTGCCGGCGGCCGGCGTGGTTGCCGAGTCCGCCGCGGCTTTCGAAATCGCTTCGGCCTTGATCGAAAAGCTCGGAGGTGACAGCATCGACGAGATGAAGCGGAACTACCACGGGTACCTGAAGTACCTCAAGGCTCGGATGGGAGTGGAGGAAGAGCAGGGAAGAGGTAGAAAGTCATAAGAAAGAAGAAATTCTGGACGCTGAAGCTGCACTGAAATTTTTACCTGCCTCTGTGTTCTCTACGGTGAAACTAACCACTATGTTCAAGAACATCATTCTTACGGGGTTCATGGGCGTTGGCAAGACCAGCGTCGGCACGCGATTGGCAAAGGACATCGGGTTTACCTTTGTAGACACCGATGAGCTTGTCGAGGCCGATCAGAAGATGACCATCACTGACATTTTCACGAAGCTCGGTGAGCTCCGCTTCCGCGATATCGAATCAACGATTATTCAGCGAGTCATGGCGGGTGAAAACCAGGTTGTCTCCACTGGAGGCGGCGCCGTAATCCGGGACGGGAACCGGGTGGCGTTCAAGAAAGCAGGCTTGGTAGTCTGCCTGTCGGCCCGGCCAGAAGTGATCTATGAGCGTATTAAACATGAGACGCACCGTCCACTTCTCCGAACATCGGCCCCCCTGGCAAAAATCAAGGAACTGCTGGAAAGCCGTGCGACATTTTATGCTCAGGCCGATATGACCATCGACACATCGGAAATAACCGTTGATGATGTTATCCGCGGAATTAAAGAGAGAATCAGGCATGCATATTGTTAACGTAGACCTCGGCGAGCGGAGCTATGATATTACTCTCGGAGTGAATCTGGATCGGGCCGGTGCGGAGCTGCAAGGGCTGGGATTCGGCAGAAAAATGGCCGTTGTTACAAACCCCTCAGTCAAAAAGCTTTATGGGCAGCGCGTGGTCTGGGAAAGTCTCAAGGCTGCAGGCTTCCTCGTCATGTCCATCGAGATCCCCGACGGCGAAAAATTTAAAACACTCGACTGGGTCAACTCGATCTATACAGCGCTCCTTATCAACAGCTTCGACCGCAAATCGGCTCTCATCGCGCTCGGCGGCGGTGTGATCGGCGATATCACCGGTTTTGCAGCAGCCACATTTATGCGTGGAGTGCCCTTCGTACAGATACCGACAACACTCCTTGCTATGGTTGACAGCAGCATTGGCGGCAAGACCGGTGTGAACCATCCCCTGGGGAAGAACATGATCGGAGCGTTCTACCAGCCGAAAAAGGTGATCATGGACCTCGACGTGCTTAGGTCACTCCCGAAGGAGGAGTATCTCGCTGGCATGGCCGAGGTCATGAGTATTGGGTGGTCGGGAATACATGGTTTCGATTCCTCGAAAACAACCGGGGCAAGATTATTGCCCTCGATCCAGACATGTTAGAGCATATCGTCCTGCGGTCCTGCGAGATCAAGGCGGAAGTCGTGAGCAAGGACGAGCACGAAGGCGGCCTCCGTGCAATCCTCAACTTCGGCCATACCGTGGCACACGCCATTGAGACTGCCGGGAACTATACTATGCGCCATGGTCATGCGGTCGCCATTGGCATGGTCTACGCAGCACAACTCGCGCACAAAACCGGTCTATGCGACGGTACGGTGCCCAACGAGTAAAAAAACTTCTCGCATTCTATGGCTTGCCGGTCGGTCTTTCGGCGCTCAGCCGGAAGCCCACGGCGGCCGACCTCATGGCTGCAATGCAGGTGGACAAGAAGGCGGAAGGCGGGAAAGTGAAGTTCGTCATGCCGACAAAGATCGGTGAAGTGGTTATCACGAAAGACTGGGAAGAACAACACCTGCTGGACCTGATTTCGAGGTAGCAGCCGTCGGCAGGCTCGTTAAGGAGGGAATCGTGAGCGAATATCTCTGGCACTGCCCGTTCTGTAACAGGGATGAAACCGTGACCGAGGAAGGCAAGCACG
>CAWGYL010000018.1:0-230458 GCA_963826885.1 Nitrospirota bacterium
GGGATTTATTGAAACCGCCATGACACAGGCACTTTCCGAGAACGTCCGTCAGGAACTCGCTAAGCAGATTCCCATGGGGAAACTCGGTACACCGCAAGATGTCGCGAACGCGGTTCGTTTTCTGGCTTCGCCGGAGGCGTCCTACATCACCGGTCAGGTTGTCCACGTGAACGGCGGCATGTACATGTAAAAATCCATCCAGGATTGAAATAGTAACGAATCAAATACATTAGGTTCATAGATAGACACATTACCGGAGGAGGATGACAATGGCAGATATCGACGCAAAAGTAAAAAAAATTATTTCTGAGCAGCTCGGCGTACCCGAAGGGGATGTGAAGCCCGAGGCCTCATTCGTGAACGATCTCGGCGCCGATTCACTGGATACTGTGGAGCTGGTAATGGCGCTTGAAGAGGAATTCGGTATCGAAATCCCCGATGAAGACGCCGAAAAGATCGCAACTGTGCAGAACGCCGTGGATTACATCAAGGCAAAACAAAAATAACAGCATTCGCCATACAGATTACCGCTTAATGATGTCGTAAGAAATTCCAAAAGCCAGAAGGCCCCTCCCGCAAATGCGAGACCGGGTTTTTTGGCTTTTCGGATTTTTATCCAGGAGGATCCATCTTTGAAAAGAAGAGTAGTCGTCACTGGCATCGGCATGGTCACGCCGGTCGGGCTTGACACAGAAGCAAGCTGGACGGGCCTGATCAATGGGAAGTCGGGCATCGGTCGCATAACGCAGTTCGATGACAAGAGCATTCCGACACAGATTGCCGGCGAACTCCATGGTTTTGAGCCAGAGAAGTATATCGAGCTGAAAGAGATCAAGAAAATGGACCGCTTTATCCATTTGGCTATCGCAGCAAGCCAGATGGCCATGGATACATCGGGTCTTAAGATCACACCGGAGAACGCCGAACGCGTCGGCGTCATGGTCAGCGCCGGCATGGGAGGACTTCCCGCCATCGAGAAGTACCACAAGGTCTACCTCGAACGAGGTTTCCGAAAAATTACTCCGTTCTTCATCCCCATGCTCATCATAAACGAAGCAGCCGGGGTTCTTTCCATCCGGTACGGCGCCAAGGGTCCCAATATCTGCGTGGTTACAGCATGCGCCACGGGTACGCATTCCATTGGCGAGGCTTTCAGAACCATTGAGCGCGGTGATGCCGACGCGATAATCGCAGGCGGCACAGAATCGTGCATCTGTCCGCTCGGTGTCGGCGGTTTTAACGCCATGAAGGCACTCTCCACGCGGAACGATGAGCCTCAGCGGGCAAGTCGGCCATTCGACACGGAGCGCGACGGCTTCATCATGGGTGAAGGCTCGGGTGTCGTCGTTCTTGAAGGCCTCGAGTTTGCCGAAAAGCGTGGAGCGCGCATCTATGCAGAGGTGATCGGCTATGGCGCCTCCGGCGACGCGTATCACATAACAGCACCAGCGCCGAACGGCGAAGGGGCTGCCCGGTGCATGAAGATGGCCGTCAAGGACGCAGGAATATCTCCTCTGGAGATGGGTTATATCAACGCTCACGGCACATCGACCAAATACGGTGACGAGCTTGAGTCGATCGCCATTAAAACCGTATTCGGAGACCATGCCTACAAAATACCCGTGAGCTCTACGAAATCCATGACAGGTCATCTGCTCGGTGCTGCAGGCGGCGTGGAAGCGGTCGTCTCCATTCTAGCACTGGACCGAGGAATTCTACCGCCGACCATCAATCTCGACAACCCCGACCCGGAGTGCGACCTAGACTACATTCCACATACGGCACGTGAAGTTCAGGTGGATGTGGCCATGTCCAACTCCTTCGGCTTCGGCGGAACGAACGCCTGCCTGATCTTCAGACGATTCCAGAAATAAAATGCCCCCCCTTTCAGACATTCAGCAACGCATCGGCCATCAGTTCGGGAATCGGGAGCTGCTCGAACGGGCGCTAACGCACAAATCCTATGCGAATGAAAACCGTTTGTCCGGCCACAATGAGCGGCTCGAGTTCCTGGGCGATGCCGTTCTGAGCCTGGTCATCAGCGAATACTTGATGAATGCGTGCCCAGCATCAAACGAGGGTGATCTCTCCCGGTTACGGGCTGCGGTGGTGAGTGAACCAGCCCTTGCTTCTATTGCCCGGGAAATCGGCCTTGGCAATTATCTGCTGCTCGGAAGAGGCGAAGAGCAGACGGGGGGAAGAGACAAGGACTCGCTACTTGCAAACTGCCTCGAAGCGGTGATAGCCTCCCTTTATCTTGACGCCGGTAATACTGTTGTTGAGGAGTTCGTCATTCGTTTTTTCAAGGAACTGATAAAAACAACCTGCGCATCACGGAGTACGCTCGACTATAAAACTGAGTTACAGGAATTGTGCCAGGAACGATTGAAACAGCTCCCTGAATATCGAATCGCGTCCGAAACAGGCCCAGATCATCTGAAACAATTCGCCGTTGATCTCGTCATCAAAGGTGAGGTCTACGGACGGGGTATCGGTAAAAACAAAAAAGAAGCGGAGCAGAGGGCCGCGAAGGAAGCACTGGCCAAATTGAGCAAAAGCTATGGACAGTAGACAGGGTAAAACTTTTTCAACCACTTACCTACTCCCTGCCGTCTACCGTCAACAGACGCTATGATTATCCCCTTCTTCATTCCACACTCAGGCTGTCCGCACCAATGCGTGTTTTGCAATCAAAAAAACATCATTGGTCAAAGCAAACCTGAGGATGCCTCGACCATCTCTAATAAAATCCGTCGATACCGAAGCACTCATACCTCAGGCAATTCCGTTGAGGTTGCTTTTTACGGTGGGAGTTTTACCGCCCTGCTACTGAAAACACAAAAGCGTTACCTGGAAGCGGTTCAGCCCTTTTTGAACGCGAATCAGGTTCGTACGATCCGGTTATCAACCAGACCGGATTGCATCAGACGGGGAAATCCTCACGCTCCTCAAGTCATATCATGTTCAGACAATCGAACTCGGTGTCCAGTCCATGAATGACGACGTGCTCGTACTCTCAGGCCGCGGCCACACGGCTGCAGACACCGTGAAATCCTTTACACTTCTCAAACAGCAAGGTTTTTCAGTCGGCCTTCAGTTGATGCCAGGCCTGCCGGGAGACTCGGAAGTCATTTTCCGGGATACCGTCAGCAAGGTCCTTGAACTCAAGCCGGATAGCGTCCGGCTTTATCCCGTTCTCGTTATCAAAGATACTCCTCTCGAAGAACTTTACAAGAGCGGGCGCTACAAACCGCTTACCCTCGAAGCGGCCGTTACCATGTGTCAAGAAGCTGTTATACGGTTTGAGCAGCATGGAATTGAGGTAATCCGCATGGGTCTCCAGTCGACCAGGGAGCTAGAAAAGCCGGGCACCATACTTGCTGGGCCTTATCACCCGGCATTCAGACAACTTGTGGAATCTTCGATTTTTAAGGAGAAAATGCGAGGAGCATTGAGGAACGCGGGGGGCAGGGTAAAAACTGCTGTTTTTTGTGTAAATCCCCGAGACAAATCAGCGGTTATCGGGCAGAAACGTGGAAATATGATAACGATCAAAAATGAATTCACACTGGATCAAATTGCCGTACGAGAGGATCAAAACGTCAGACGGCGCACCCTGGTTCTTTCAACTACCTAGGTTTAGAGGCGTTCCGGAGAAAGATCAGCGAAATAGCAACACGGCGTGCATATTGTCCATGTTAAATTCCTTCAACGACAATCCGGTTTTTGACTAGCGATACCTCACACACTTCACCGCGGATCTTCTTTTCCTCACCAAAAAGATTTCGAAGCGTTACCTCGCCATGCTCGACGCGGACCTGATTGACGGATTCCAGCAGCAACTCTTCCCTGTCATCTTTTCTGACATAGGCTTTTAGATCGCACATGGGTTATTTAAACTCCTTTCCGGCAAAATCAAATTAAAAAACCCGCCATTTTAAGATTTGGCGGGGTATTTTCGATTAATCTTATTCATATCCCCTGGAGACTCCGGCGACCTAGTTGAACCAGGCCTTTGAACCATGCCCCGGCATTCAGCAAGATAGGACAGAGTACCGCAGACAGGCTTTTCTTTTGAACCTGCCGAAGAACGCTTTTTTTTCAATTTCGTCCCTTCCCGCTTCATAATTAAACCTCACCGAAGACTTTTCCCTCTTCATCTATATCATAAGCCTTTCCTGAAATCAAGAAAAATTAAAATATTTCCTCCAGCTCTGCATTATGAATCAAAGGTGTTTCTTCCCGTGAGACAAATCATACATTTGCCATAAACAATTTCGTCAATCACCGCCAATTAAGGCTGGTGTTCAAGACTGACAGACGGATTCGAACGTAGAGTTGATCGCATCCAGAAGCTGAGCTACGTCCATACAACGGAACATCCTAGCCTGATGCGCATGATGACGGCGGACAAGACGGCATTTAAGGTTGGTGTTCTCCCGCCCACATACTAAAAATCCGTCATGCCGCGCAATGACGAGTCCGGCCGTTATTTAGTATTTCGTCTTAACGGAAACATTCAAAATAAAATCAAGAACTCTGCTCGTGTTCAGGTCCTCGGTAAGCGAAAACCCACAAAAGTCGTCAACCCGTGGTATCTGCCTTCCATTACCAGGGTCATTCCGGTGTTGTCAGCCTGGGAAATGCGGATATGCGGGTAGGGCGAGCAGGGCCCGATACCGCGCCATAGCAGTAAAAATTGTCCGGTTTGATTGTCTGTTTTACCTTTAGATCGCCGGGGGACATTACCCTCATATTGGATCCAGCTTTGAAGCAGAGGCGGAACTTTTGTCCTCTAAAATGACGAGGCAAAAAGAGCCTTTGGCATCATGCGTGCAATCAAGCCTTTTTGAATGCCCAGCGTTCTCTTCACATACAGCACTGTAGCATACGAAGAAAGCAAAATAACGCTATAATTAACTATAGCATTTATTGATTCCCCGTCGAATGCATTCTAAAACGGTTCCCGTAAAGGAGGGCAGCGATAATGTCATACTACGTGATCCTAAGTAATCTTACTGACGAAGGCAGGCGGACTATCAAGCAGAAACCGGAACGAATCCTGGAAGTGAACCGGGAAATCGAAGCCATGGGTGTAAAAATACTCAAACAATATGCGCTTATGGGTTCCTACGATTTCGTGAACATCGTCGAAGCGCCGGATAATGAAACAGTCATGAAAATGTCGGTCGAAATAGGCTCTCGAGGTTCGGTGCATCTCATGTCACTCCCTGCAATACCCGTTGAGGAGTTCATCAAAAAGATTCGATAGGTAGAGACGCATTTGCGTTATCGGAAATCAAGATGGCTGATTCCCAGGAGTAGAGAGAGGCATCATGCTTCGCAGGAGTCTATATATTCCAAAATTATACGGCTGACGCAGGGAATTCAGTTCAGAAGTACGTAATCCGCATCATGGACGGTCACGGTATCCCTCTCGATCTGGCCCGGCACAAGCGGCAGCGCGGTTTTGACGGTATATTTTGATTCCCGGGCAAGTTGTTCCGGAATTCCCCGCTTCCATGCATGACCAACACCGGCAAGAACCACTACGGTTTGGGAGGGATGCTTTTTTCGATAATCGATGAGGTTCGCCGCCATACTTTTGTCCCAGACCATCTGTGCTTCGCAAAAATGCAGGAACTGCTTGTCCGTTTTCTGGGAATGACCGACATAGGCCTGTTTGATAAAATTCATATAGGTCGGGTCCACATCACAGCTGATGCCTGGTGGAAGGATCTGGCGCTCTTTTTCAGTGAGCGACGCGAAACCCTTTTTCGCTACGGTTGCGGCTATCTCATCGGGAATATTCAACCCCACCATGGGGATCCGGTGCTCCCGGGCGTAGGTAAAAATTTCGCGATAAATCGGCCAAGCCATGCGCCAGTTGTTGTAATACAGAGGCAGAAAATCGTCAAGCGGCAGTGATCCTCGAACCCAGTCATCCAGGGCCTCTGGCTGTCGGCCTTGAACATCTCAAGCCCGATCGCCAGTGGCACATCCGTTTCATGGAGCGCCTTGATAATTTCCAGCTCCAGGCGGTGATCATCAGGATCATCATGTACTTCACCGACGACGATAAAGTCGGCTTTTCTCACATCGCTGATCATCTGCTCGAATGATATTATTTTTCCGTTGCTGACCTGATACACCTCCTGGAACCTGACCATTGCCGTTGTCAGGGCAATCACCAGGAAAAGCAACAGAAAAAACAATCCGATTAGCACCTTGATTTTCATAATATAATTTTTGCTCCTTCCTAAGCACTTGTCAAGGGTTAGAGCATACAAAATTAAAAAGGCGGCGGTTTCAACCTCATGGACAATGAAGAGTCAAATGAGGTAGAATTAGAGTGTGACTTTGAGGAGATATTTTATGAGTTGTTTTATAAAAGGAGTCTCGGTTTCTTTCCTTGCGCTGCTGCCATGCCGTGCTTTTGCCGAAGAAATGGTCTTTGCACCGATAAATCTGACCGAGGGGAATGTACACGGTCCTTATCCCGGACACCGCAGACTGAACACCCGCCTCGATCAACCTGCCGATAGCGGTTCACAATTTTAGATTGTATTTGACCCCGGCTTGAGTCTCGTAGAAAATTATACTCCGGATAACAGGAGGTTTGCATGAAAATCGGTTTCATAGGACTGGGGATCATGGGAAGCCGCATGGCGACGAATCTCCAGAAAAAAGGCCATGAACTGGTCGTGTACAACAGAACAAAACAGAAAGCGAGTTCCGCTCGTTGGCAAGGAGCGATATGGGCGACGACGCCGGCTGATGTGGCTTGTCAGGTAAAGACGATTATCACGATGCTTTCAAAACCCGATGCTGTCGCTGAGACGGCGCTGCTCGGGCGAAGCGGATTTCTTAATGCACTTCTCGGTAATTCGCTCTGGATCGATTGTAGCACCGTTAATCCGTCATTCTCGCGCCTTATGGCATCAGAGGCCCATCAGCGGAAGATACGTTTTATCGATGCGCCAGTCGCCGGTTCAAAAGGCCCTGCCGAGCAGGGTCAGCTGCTGTTCTTCGCAGGTGGTGAAAAATCGGATATTGAGGAAGCACGACCACTCTTTGAATCCATGGGCAGGGCGGTCTTTCCCATGGGAGAAATGGGACGGGGACCTCCATGAAAATGGTAAACAATATCATGTTGGCCCAGACAATGGCTGCGTTTTCGGAAGCAATCGTACTTGGCGAAGCACTGGGGATAGCCAGGGACCAGCTTTTCAATATTCTGCTCAACTCTCCTGTGGCCGCACCTTATCTGACGATGAAGCGCTTAAAGATCGAAGAGGGCAAGTTCGATACGGAGTTTCCGCTTAAGTGGATGCACAAGGATTTACAGCTTGCGTCAGATACCGCTTACGAAGCGGGTGTTGCATTGCCGATGTCGAATTTGGCAAAGGAGATTTACGGGCTGGCAATTAAAAACGGATGGGGAGAACTGGATTTTTCGGCGGTATACAAGCTTCTATCAAAATGGTAAAGTGATGTTGCTCTGCATTCTGGACTGAAAATTCCGAGTTGTTGCTTAACCTCTCACTTCAGCGTGGGGTCTTGCATTTTCCTGGGTAGCGATGGTTTCGAGCCAGAACTGCCGCTCTTTTGAGACAAAGTTCGGGCCGTCGTTTTCGCGATTTTTTTTACATCGACTGGGAAATTGCTTACAAAAAACGGATGATGCGCGCTTGGTCACCCCCTGAGATACTCAGCAACCAGAGGGATTATTTCCATCAACGTAGTCCGTTCGGATGAATAAACTTACGTGGTAGCATTCAGCCTGCTGAGACTGCATGAAGTTATTTCCTGTCTTGTTTTTTCAAGGCTACTTTCTGGCGAGGGGTAAGGATTTCCTGCACTTCCAGAAAATCCTCAACGCCTAAAGCGGCAAATAAATTTTTAATATCGTTTCCCGGGGTTTTAACAACGATATTTTTATTATCCGGCATCGGGGATCTCAACACCAGCTTTCCGTATTTGTCAAAGCTGTCTTCCGTAAGGGCTTCGGCCAGCTTTATAATACCAGACACGGTAAGAGAATCTTCATCAAATTCTAACGACGACATGTCAAGGGCCTGTTTCAAGGAAGGATCGAGGCCTAGCCGGTCAATGATGCGGGCCGCTAAATGGCTCTGGTTTTTTTGAATAAAGTCATCGTCAATGTCCATGCCCATTTCGCGAGCCTTCATGAATATATTTCTTCCGAGTTGAGAAAGCAAACCTCCTGTTTCGACTTTTCGGACGATTTCGTCCTTCATATTCATCTCTTCTGCGATAATTCTACCGAGAACGCCGATGCTCGCGCTTTTCGCCGCCCGTTGTCTGGCTGCCAGTCCCTTCTCAAGGAAGAATAGCGATACGGAAAAAAGGAGAAGCTTTACCCGTTCCGCGCCCATGAGTATAACGGCACTGAAAAAGTCCGGGACCTCTCCGTGGCTCATGCGGTTGAAATAAATGGAGTGGGCGATCTCTAGTAATGTCGCGGCAACTTCTGGATTGTTGACAGAGATTTTCGTCCCCAGTTCCTGAAGCTTTCGTTTGCTCACATTGACATCATCCAGCATGTTCAACTCGGAAAAATCAATCCCCAGTTTCATGCGGGAGAATATTGCGTTTTCAATATTTTCGAGGTATTCTGAATCCTTGTCGGGGATGGAGTCCGTCATAATCCTCCTTTATCGGCATTTTCCGCTTTTTTCCTCATACCTGCGCATAGTAATCGGTCATCTTGATAGGCCCCATGTAATGCCGTGTTTGGCTCTTTTTCACTGGTCTAGCCACGGAGACATACGGCATAGGTTGTTCTTCCCGGCTGCGATATCAGCACGAACTTTAAGGATGTTTGTATATGAAAAAAAAGTAAAAGGCCGCAACGGAAAGAGAAATTCCGCCAGGAAAATAAATATTGACAGGGCGGGAAGACACGCCTTTCAGAGAAACAGCCCTTCGGCGATTTCCGAGTTCACCTGGTGAATCCACTGGATAATGCGGTACTTTGCTTCTTCCTGCATGTCTTCAAAACAAAGGCCAATGTAATAATCTGCGTCCTGTCTTCTGGCGTGATAGACTGAGGCTCGGACAGTGATATTGTCCAGCGCAAGCAGGTTGAAGCTTATTTTCAATTTCGAGCCAATCCCGACTGGAGCGCCTACTTCCAAGAGGCATCCCGAGGGGCTGATATTCTTTATGATGGCGGTGTACGATTCTTCAGAAAATCCTTCGAGGGAATAGGTCGCCGATGCCTCCGTCGACTTCCGCATGTATTGTCTTGACCCGCCTTTGACGGATATGACCTCAGCGATACCGATGGGCTGGTCCTTCCCCTTCACCATGACAGGATGCATGTCCTGCAAAACGGCTTGGTCGCCGACGGCATCCGCAATAGCTTTGCTGACAAGCACCGTTCCTGGCTGCGCTATTCCGCACATCCGCGCCGCTACATTGATGTTGTCACCAATGACGGTATAGTCCATGTGGTCTTCCGAACCCATATTGCCCATGACAACTTCTCCGCTGTTCAGACCGATGCCGATGGATATCGTTTTTTCTTCTCCTGCCGTCCTAGCCGCATTCAATGCCCTGCAATAACTCTGGATCTCCACCGCGGCCCGGACCGCGTTGATTTCCATCCCCCGTCCCTCGAATATAGCCATGACCTCATCACCCACGAACTTGTCGATGGTGCCTCCGAACTGATGAATGACTTTGGCCTGCAGGTTCAGGTAAACATTCATAAGCCTCACTACTTCCTCCGGGCTCATTTTTTCTGAAAGAGAGGTGAATCCGCGGGCGTCGGAAAAAAGGGCGGTTACGTACTTCCGTTCTCCCCCAAGTTTAAGCTGCGTGACGTCTCGATGTTCCTTGATGCTCTGGACCGTCGGTTGGGACAGGTATTTTTCCATGAGAAGTTTCTCACGAAGACTGAGGATCATATTGTTGAAGACATTTGTAAGTTTCCCAATCTCATCTCCTGAGTGGACAGTGACCAGCCTGCGCAGGTCTCCCCGGGCAACGACCTGGATACCTTCAGCCAGCGAATCAAGCGGTTTTGTAATCATGCGGGCAAGGGCAAAGGAGACGAGCAGTCCGCCCATGATGAAACCGAGAGCGACCCAGAGATAAATGGTCTTTTGTTTGCTGATCGATTCATTCAGTTTTTTTTGGGAAAGTCCGACCCGAGCAAAGCCTATTTTCAGATCCTTGGATGTCAGGACAATGGGGATGGTGGCGTCCAGCACGGCATCATTGTTGAAAACCGTCTCCTGAAACAGAATGGTATCAGACTTAAACGCGGCCCTGTCCGAAGGGTTGAGGAGAACTGATCCTTTCCTGGTAAAGAAATCGCTGTGCGCGAAAACTCTTCCCTCGTCATCCAGGATCATGGCATAAACGACACCACCCCTCTTCATGATATCCGTAATCGCAGAAAAGGCCGGCAATTCCTGCTTCGTCAGCAGGCCTTCCTTTCCGACACTGGCGAGCTGCTGCACAAGAATTGCAGCCCGATTTCTCATTTCCGTTCTAAGAAGTGAGTTTTGGCGGGTAAAAGTAACTACGCCGAGAGAAACGACGGCCAGGATCAGGATGATGATGAGCGTTCCCGCGATCTTGTAGCGGACGCTAAGTGAAGAAAGAAAATGAGTTAGCCAGGTAAAGACGGAGCGCCGGGGTTCATCTAACTTTGGCGTGGAAGGCGGTGGGACGAGACTCTTCTGCTCCGGCTCCGGCGCAGGTTTCTGTTCCTCCGCTATTGTTTCAATTTCAAGATTGTCAGTTATTTCTTTTGACGTATCAACAGGATCGTCGCTCATTTTGATTCGATTTCCTTCAGTGTTTTAAGTATTTGGTCGATTTTCCTGATATTTTCTTCCGCCTTCAAACCCAGGGCAGTATTCGAACCGAGTTCCACAACCTGTTGAAACGCGTTCCTCGCTTCGTCGTAATTTTCCTGGGAGTAAAGCTGAAGCCCCTTATCGTAAAATTGCTGTTGGGCTTTGGTATCAACGGCCGGACGGGCAACAGGTTTTGGTGGATGGGTAGCCGGAGGGGCCGCTTTCGGCGCTGATGCACAACCGGTTGCCAGCAGAAACGCCATACCATATATCAATATCCAGCGAAACATTGCTGTTCTCTTCATCTTCATATCCCCGCTCGGCGTCGTAGAATTATGATTTTAAGCAGAATTAGATTACTTATGAAAAAGAATATCACAGGGGATTCCTTGTTGTCAATGTGATTACGTCCCTGATCTGAACAAGCTTGACCTCATTGCACATTTGTTTTGGTATCGGAAATGTTCGTATCCGCCGGACTCTCGTAATGCAACACGGCAGCGACGAGGATACCTCGCTCATTGAAGTCCTGACGCCTCCTTGCGGTTCTTGCCTCATACGAAGATCCTCTTTCTCATGAGCTTGAACGGGAAAGGGGCAAGGACCACAACAGTCACAATGAGCCAGATAATGCTCCCGAGAGCGCTCGTGACCGAGCCCGAGGTAAATGCCCGGCAAACAATAACCAGGTGATATAAAGGCGTGAAAAATGCGATATCAGCAACCAGCCGCGGCATGCTATCAAGGGGGAAAAAAATGCCGGAAAAAAGAAAAAGCGGAGTCATGAAAAGTGTATAAAAATAACTGAACGAATCAATACCCGGAACAATGGCGCAGAAAATGATGGATAACTCAGCAAAGATCAACCCTCCCAGAAAGATACAGGGGATAACGAGTATAATGAGCGGAGATTCAACAAGCCCAAACAGGGTGATGACGATCGCAATGGTGATGCCGAAGATCACGCTTTTGGTCGCGCCCCAGATAAGCTCCCCCGCTATGAGATCATTCAGATTCACGGGAGTAGCGAGAATGGCATCGAAGGTTTTCTGGAAAGTCATCCTGATATAGGTGCCGTAGGTGCACTCGTAAACTGCGGCGAAGACGGAGGAGGAGGCTACAATCCCGGGCGCGATATATTTGATGTAGGGTTGTCCGTGAATATCTTTCACGAAGGAACCGAGTCCCAGCCCCATGGCAACGAGATAGAGTGCGGGTTCAGCAAAGTTCAGCGCGAAACTCGTCTTGTACAATTTTGTATATACGAGCCAGTGACGCTGCCAGACCCTGAATGCGCGCTTAATCCGCAAGGCTCCTCCCCGTCAGCTTGAGATAGACGTCTTCGAGGTTGCCGCCGTGCAGCTTCATTAAATGAGAGGGCGAATCGACGGTCACGATCTTTCCCGAGTCCATGATCGCTACGCGGTCGCAAAGCTTTTCCGCTTCTTCCATATAGTGAGTCGTCAGCAGGAGCGTCGTGTCCTTTTTTTTCAGGTGATTAAGCTTGTCCCAGACAGCGCGCCTGCTGTGCGGATCAAGTCCGGTCGTGGGCTCGTCAAGGATCAGTAATTCCGGATTGTTTATGAGCGAGCGCGCGAGCAGAAGTCGGTGTTTCATGCCCCCGGACAGCTGGTCTATCTGCGCCCCAGCCTTGTCCTGGAGCTCCACAAATTCGAGCAGAACGCGGGCGAGCCGGAGAGAATCCTTCTTCCTGATATCGAAGTACCGTCCATAAACAATAAGGTTTTCGATAACCGACAAATCAGGGTCAAGGTTGTTGTCCTGGGGCATGACCCCGATCCTGGATTTGATTTCACTCGGGTGTCCGGCCGTTTCCAAGCCGAATACCGACACAGATCCCGCTGTCGGCGACATAAAGCAAGAGATCATGCGTAGGACCGTGGTCTTCCCCGCTCCGTTCGGACCGAGGAAACCGAAGCATTCGCCGCGGATTATCACAAAATCAACGCCATCTACGGCCCGGAGCCCGTTATAATCCTTGACGAGTTTTCTGGCAACTACGATAGCCACTGCCGGTTCTCGATCTTTTCCGCTGAGAGCCGGGCTCAAAACCCATCTTTCCGCGTTCTCCACCCTGACCCCTCCGTGATTCATGCAGAATTAAAGGTCCGCGGTCACGTGGTTTCGTCCAGTTTGTTTGCTCACGTACATAAGCTGGTCCGCTCTTTTTGTGATCGATGCCACGCTGTCTTCGTGGCGCGCAAGCGTTGCGCCGAGAGAAAGGTAACCTGGACCGGTTGAACGCCCGGCAAGCTTGACTGCTCGATGAGCGCAACACCGATTAGCCGTGGCGAGCAACACGTTTCCTTCGACTTCCGAGATGACTGCAACAAACGCCTCACCGTCCCAGCTGCTTACGATATCGAAAGTCCTCACACTGTTCTGGAGCGTTTTGGCTACCCTCTGCAGCATCTCATCGCCGGGTCATGACCATAGTGGTCATTGATGTTCTTGAATTTGTCGATATCAATAAAATAAAAACGTCGAATTACCACTTATAGCGCTGCAGTTCCTCGAGACGCGCGTTTAGCATAATTCCCGCATAACGCCTGGTCGCAAGGCTGGTCAGCGTATCGATATATGTCAGGCGTTCGAGTTCCGCAAGTCGATCGAGTGCAACCACGGCCGGCGCATTGTTGGTAAAGACTTCAAATGCCGCTCACAATCTCTCCTTGCTCACCGTGTGTCGATACCATCCGCATGGCGATAGGCACCCGATGTACTGATTTGTGGTGAACAAAGGCTTCCCTGCTCTTCCCGATTCCCCCGTTCGTTTCATTCGACAATGAACAGATGCCAGTAGACAGGCAGCTTCCATCCTTGTCAAGGTGCAGCAACATGCTGTTCGAACACTGTTTCTCTACAATCTCCGCTGCAAGTACCCGGAGATGCGCTCAGATCCCCTGTTCCAGAATGTTATCTGTTCATTCTGGTCCACCATATAAACGCCATCATAGAGGCTGTCAAGAAGCGTTTTATAAAAAGCCTCGTTCATCATAAGGAGGCCCCTTTCTCAACTCATTTTCCTTCTCGAATCAATCATTCTTTTTTATCCCTATGGACTCGAGGGCGTGAAGGATATTCTCAATCTTCTGGCGGATGCGCAGAGTCCTGTCATGATGGTGTTCTGACTCCTGCGCTTCGCGGCGCGCCGCAAGAAGTTCCTGCTCCATATTGCAGATGCGGTCAGTAAGGTTCTTATTCTCGGCTATAAGTGCGCGAACCCGCTTTTCTATCACCCGGAATTTTTCATCGAGCTCTTTCAATACAACATTCCTCAACTTCGCTGAAGGATGCTTCAGGAAACCGGACCATATCAAGAATAAGGCCCCCCGCGACAATTTTTTCCTCATCGTGCGGTGATATCTGGCTTTTAATTGCTACTCAACGATCCGAAAAGTGCGGACCCGGCGGGCTTTCCATAAATTCTCCGGTACTCGCCGTAGTTACGGAGCACCTTCTTCACATATCCTCGCGTTTCGGCATAAGGGATATCCTCGACAAACGCATCACCGTCGCGGTTGGATCCGAATTTTTCAAGCCATGCTAGTACGGCATCGGGTCCGGCGTTGTATGCCGCCGCTGCCAGAAGAGGATCTCCCTTGAATTGTTTCATCAGATAACCGATATACCATGTCCCAACGTTGATCCCTGTATCGGCGTCGAAAAGCTTGCTTCGATCGAATCCGGCGAGTTTGATCCGCTTTGCCACCCACTCCCCCGTAGTCGGCATCACCTGCATCAGCCCCCTCGCTCCCGTGGGCGACAAAGCTCCGGAAGAGAACTGGCTCTCTTCCCGGACGATGGCGGCGATATAGTACGGGTCCTGACCGTACTTCCGGGCGTAGGAAAGAATGCTTTCCCAGTAACCTTGGGGATAGGCGAGCAGCCACAAATCTTCAGGGGTCCCCTCCCTCGGCCGCTCCAAGTACCGCTCGTAGTTTCTGAGCACGAGTTGGAGGGAATGATGGTAATCGCCCAGACTGAAGAAGGCCTTGCTTAAAACGATGGACATGCCCTGTTTGCGGGGCACGGCGTCCTGGAGCGCCCACAGCTCCTGGTCAGCCTCCTTTTTCATATCCAGAAACATCAGTTCCTGCGCTTTCTCGTAGGACGGCTCTCCAGAGAGGACCTGTCGCGTTTCACTGGTCCATTCCGGCGGTCCCTCATCGATATCGAGGGAATTCACCGGATCATCCCTGGAGAACGTCCCCGCACAGACATCATCAATATTTATACTGATGGTGTTTGCAGTCTTGAGGTCTGCGATCGCCGCTTCCAGCCGTCCTTTTTGTTCAGCGGCGCGGTATCCGTAATACGTGTAAGGACCTTTTCTCAACACCTCTTCGAAGTAAGCAGCCGCGCGCGAAGAGTCGCCCATTTTTTCGGCGGCCCTGCCCTGCCAGTAGCGTGACTGGTTCACCAGAAACGAACGGGGATAACGGTTAATCAGTTCCTGCAGCGTCTGTTCAGACGCCCAGTAATCACCAGCCGTATACAGGGACCAGGCTCTCCACCATATTGCGCTGTCGGCGAACCTGTTGTCGGGATATTCCCGGCTCAACCGTTCATAAAACAGGAGGGCTTTTTTCATGTCTCCTGCTTCACGGTAAATGTTTGCCATAAAAAAGAGGGCATCATGGGCCCAATCGCTTTGCGGAAAACGATCAAGCAGTTTTTGAAAGGCCACGATCCCCCGCTCCCAGTCGCCGAGTTTGCTGTAACACCTCCCCAACCAGTACAGCGCCTCCGGCACCCTCGGGTCCTCGGGATAATCATGCACCATCTTTTCAAGGATGACCGCGGAATCTGCCCGCCGGTTCATATTGAATAGGCTGACACCGTCACGAAGGAGAACGTCTGACCGGTATGAGGGGGCCACGTCCTTCGAGAGAATCCTCGTAAAGGCGTCTACAGCCTTTTCGTACTGGCCCATACGCGCAAGTGTCTTTCCGCGTTCGTAGAGATCATCAGAGGTATATTCAGGGATTCCCACTCCCCATGTTCTCATCTCCGCGAGGGCCTTTTCCGCTTCCAGGTCGGCGTCTGTGCCAGGGGTCTTAATCCAGACATCCTGGTAGGCGCGTGCCGCCTGCTCAAGTTGGACCTCGGCGGTAAGCGCCCTCCCTAGACCCAGACCCGCATCAGGCGCCAACTCGGAATGGGGGTAGGCTTCGAGAAACTTCGTGAAAGCATCGCCGGCTTGGGGATAGACATACATCCCGAGAAGGGCCAGCCCGCGTTGGTATTCCGACTGCATTCGGAGAAAGCTCTCCGGGTAATTCTCCATCAGAGCTTCGTACAGGGCAGCAGCCTTGCTGTACCAGCCTTTTGAAAAGGAATAATCAGCCAGAAGATAGACGGCATAGTCTGCCATCTCAGGATACTCGGTCCGTATGCGAAGCATAGCAGATTCAGCCTCGCTCGGCCGGTCAAGTAGGATAAACGCGCGTTCAGATAGAAAAAGCGACCGCCTGTACCAAATCGTATTCGGGTATTGCTCGGCAATCTGCCTGCTCAGAAGAAGCACGGTGCCCCAATTCCCCGCTCTTCCCGCATCTAGAACCGTTTTCAGCGCCTGCTCTGGCTCGGTTAGGGAAATACGGCTGATCGACGGGGGCGCGGGCAGCAGCGTTGCCGTAGCAATGCTGACCAAAGGAGCCGGCTTTTTCGCTGCACAGGAAGCCATCGCCAACAGGAGCAGGAACAGAACAATCTTTTGAAACAAAGTCATATGCATACCAACAGGGGAGGTAATCCCATTGCGCGGCAATATCGATTCAACACCACAAATATAATATAGTGAGTGACTAGTCCTGTCAATAGCCGTTCATGAATAATATATCAATGACATGCAGCCGGATAGACGCAGGCAAGGACATATGCGTGACTTGTGTAGAAAGCCCCGGATCGATCCGAAACAGCGGGTCTCGACAACGAAGTGGGAAAGAATAGAAAAAATATATTACTGAACGTCCAAAAACCTGGGAATCTGGTTTCTGGCTGTATCAAGCCGTAGGATGAAGCGTTCTTCGAGGGAAAGCGTCAAATCGCTATGACCGACAGCGGGCGGCGTATCGGGACTGTAAACGAGCATGTGAAAGGCCACCGAGGTGACCGGCTTATCGGGAAGCGGCTTCTGCTCCAGGTCGGACACGAACTCTATCCATCGATCAGCCATCTGGATCAGTACGGCAGTGTCCTGATCGCACAGGTACTCTGCAACGGATTTAGTGGGTGAGGATGATAGGCCCGAGCAGACGTTCAGATCCGGCAGCACAAGGTGCGACGCCCCTTGGTCGAAAACCCTGCCTAGCGGATACAGTCGGCAGGCGAGCGGCCGCCCCCGGTAGATACGGCACCCTTTTCCGGTCCAAAAATGACAATGAGGGTCGCGCGGCAGCATGACGAGGGGGAAGCTTTTGGCTCTGTCCGTATCTACAATATCCAGGAGGTCTTCATAGCTCAGATTGCTTTCACGGCAGATCAAGGCGATTTCGTAAGGATTGAGCACGATGGGAGCGCTTTTTGTGCAACAGTTGGAGCTGCATCCATTCACGCCGCAGGAGACTTGGATGAAATCGGTCTCGGACAGAATTCTAGCTTCAGTACCGGCAATGCAAACGGTCTTGATAGTATTCCCACACATGGTTTCTCTTTTTTCTTTTAGGATTAACTTGCGAGTATATTAACACATCACAGATTCAGCCGCAAGAGAAGAGGTATGAAAAACGGGCAAAATCGTCCGCTTGTGCTTAATAAGTTCCGGATTTAGGCTGCAGTAAAGTCCAATGGCTAGCTGATAATCTGTTGCGCAAAATGAATCTCTGATCAACCTTAATGATCATATATTGCATCTCGTAGACGTTATTCGCTACGGAGAATGAGAAGCCGCTTTTCTTATCTACGAGGTAGTCTATATGTTGACATATCGGTTGGAATGGTCAATATAAATCTGAGTTGGCCGGGTAGCGCGGTTCGAAACCCTTCAAATTTCTGACTGCTATGATCCAAAATCAAGTCGGGGCTTCACGCGATGGCAGAATTTGTGCGATTAGGGATATGTTTGTTTTTGGTCAAGACTCTTACCGTTGCGCTGGATCTGCACCGTGAATAGAACTGACTCAGAAACCGATGGGTGAAGGATGTCAGGTTTCTCTACACTCTACCAACCCTACCAACTGTTTCTCGTAAATTACACAAGCATTTTGCATATCTAACAAAAAAGGGAGAAGCATTACGCTCCTCCCTTTAAAAAAGGTAATAAGCTGTCTTCTGCTGCAGGCTAAAATACACACCGCTTTACTTCCCGATCAGTTTCCCGCCCGATTTTACATGCCACACCACAAGAACGGGGCTTGCGACGAACACTGACGAGTAGGTTCCCACGATAACTCCCATAAGGAGCGCGATGGAAAAATCATGAAGCACATCGCCGCCGAACAACACGAGCGGGACGAGTACCAGCACCACCGTAAACGATGTAATGATGGTCCGGGACAGCACCTCGTTGATGCTGTTGTTCACCAGCTGCGGTAGCGCATCACGCCGGTTCTTTTTGAGGTTCTCCCGGATCCGGTCAAAAACCACTACAGTGTCGGTCAGCGAGTAACCGGCAAGTGTCAGAAGCGCCGTTATGATAAGCAGGTTAATCTCCTTGTTCAGAATGTAGAAGATACCAAGCACCGCGAGCACGTCATGCACCGTCGCGATGGCAGCCGCCACGCCAAACTTGAACTGGAAACGGAGGGCAATGTAGACGATGATAGCCGCGATTGATATCGTGACCGCCCAGAGCGCCTGGCGCTGAAGCGCCTGGCCGATCACCGGCCCAATCTCCTGGATGCTGATGACCTCGAAGGGATTCTCTGGGAACTCCTGTTTGAATACGTTCTGCACCTTGTCAGAAGTGCCTTCAGACTCTCGCAGTCTAATAAGAATTTTGTTCCCCCCTTCTCCGACTTCCTGAATGGTCGAACTCTGGAAGCCGTTTTTTTCGAGCGCGGCCCGCGCTTTGTCGATAGGCACGGCATCTTTAAAACCGAGCTGGACCGTTGTGCCGCCGATAAAATCTATGCCCAGGTTCGCCTTGCCGCGTCCTATCTGCACCAATCCTACGATGCCAAGGATAACGAGAAGGGCGGAAAATGAAAAAGATACATTCTTCCACCCCATGAAATCGATGTTGGTTTTATGCAGAATTTGAAGCATTTCTTCCTCCCTGCCCCGCTCCCCGGGGGTCTAAATACTGAGTTTCTCCAACTTCCACTTGGAATTAATGATGTCGAATATCACCTTCGTGCCCACTAGGGCGGAATAGAGGTTGATGATGATGCCGAGGCTGAGCGAAACGGCGAAACCTTTAATGGGGCCCGTGCCAAACATGAAGAGCACGGCGGCCGTAATAAGCGTCGTCACATGCGAGTCGAGGATTGTCAGAAAAGCCTTATCGTATCCCGCGTCGACCGCCGGACGGGGTTGCTTGCCCGCCCTGATTTCCTCACGAATGCGCTCGAACATCAGGACGTTTGAATCGACGCCCATCCCTATGGTTAGGATGATGCCTGCTATACCTGGCAGGGTAAGCGTGGCGTTCAGGAGCGCCATGGCTCCTAGGAGCAGCACAAGGTTCAGCACGATGGCATAATCAGCGATGACTCCAGCCAAACGGTAGTAGATAACCATGAACACGATAACCACCAAACCACCGATCAGAGCAGAGCGGACGCCCATGTTGATTGAATCCTGGCCCAGCGAGGGACCGACCGTCACGTTCTGGATGATCTTCACAGGTGCCGGAAGCGATTCACGCAGGACAATCGCGAGCTTTGCGGCCTCGTCGTTTGTAAAGTTCCCGGTGATCTCCGCATTGCCGCCGCTGATGCGGTCCTGGATGCGCGGCGCCGACTGTACCACGCCGTCGAGCACGATCGCAAGCTGCTTTCCGACATTCTCGCCGGTGATGCGGTCGAAAATTTTGGCGCCCTCACCGTCGAATGATATTGATACGGCAGGCTTGTTATATTGGTCGATACCCACCTTGGCCTCCTTCAGGCGGTCGCCGGTCAGAAGCGTTTTGCTGTAGACCAGGATCGGCTGCTTAGCAATCTTGCCTTCCTCGCCTTCCCTTTCCTCATAAAGAATCTCCATGCCATCCGGCACCTTACCGGCGAGCGCTTTTTGGAGCTCTCCGGGATCGGAGTTAACCAGTTTAAACTCAAGTCTACCCGCCGTCTTGATAAAGGCGATTGCCTCCTGAGGATTTTTCACCCCCGGAAGTTGAAGAGCGATCTGATCGTTTTCCTGCTTGTAAATCTGTGGCTCGGCCACGCCGTACTTGTCCACTCTCCGGCGGGTCCGCTCGAGTGCCTGCTGCACAGCCGACTCTTTCAGCCGCTTCACTTCAGCCGGCTTCAAACTATAAATCAGCTCACCCTTGGGCTGGGATTTTATATCAAGGATGGCGTAGCTGTCCTTAATGAGCTTCTCTACAGGATCGAGCAGAGACTCGTCGAATTTGGCGCTGATATCCAGGCCCGTCCTGTTAAACGTCACCGCGAGCTTCTGAGTTGCGGCCGTTGTCTGCAAATCAGCCACGATGTTGTCCACCGAGGATTCCACGGCCTTGTCCGTCTCAACCTGCATTACAAGGTGGCTGCCGCCTCTGAGGTCGAGTCCGAGCGATATTTTAGGAACGCTCCGCCATACCTCGGGCAGACTGTCCCTCAGCGGCGTAGATGGAAGGAATAAAAACAACGCGATCAGCACCGAAAAGGCGATGAGCGCCAGTCTCCATTGAATACTTTTCTTCATACACTTGCCTCCTGAAACGCAATATCAGAAAATGAACAGCGAATTCTTCCAACCTGGAAAAACGGAAACTCACCTCTTACTGTCCCGTTCATGCCGTGACACTTCTTGATTTCCCTGCTACTCTTTCGATGCTTCTTCTTCAGACAGCACCGTGCCAACGGTATTGCGGGCAATTTTCACCTTTACACCGTCAGCGATCTCCACCTTCAGGGTGTTCGTCCCGGTGCCCACAACCGTGCCGTAAATGCCGCCCGAGGTGATGATCTTGTCGCCCTTCTTGAGCTCCTCTACCATCTTTTTGTGATCCTTCATCTTCTTTTGCTGAGGCCGGATCAGGATGAAATAAAAGATGGCAAAAATGACCACCATCATGATGAGACTGGAAAAACCTCCTGATCCGCCCGGTGCGGCTCCACCGCCAGCCGGCGCTCCCATAGCATAAGCTGTTGCAATAAACATGGTATTCCCTCCTCATAGAAATGTCAAAAGTTCAAAATTCGAATTTTAAATAATTACAAATGACTACGTCCAAGGGGGCACCCCTTGTTCGTTGAACGCTGATATTTAACTTCAGTTACTCTTGGGCGCTTCGCTTTCCCAGAAACTCTTTTTTAAATTCCCTGAATTTTCCCTGTCCGATGCTCGCTCTCACATTCCGCATCAGCTCCAGGTAAAAGAATAGGTTGTGGATCGTACCGAGTCTGAGTGCCAACAGCTCGCCAGCATTGAATAAATGCCTCAAGTAGGCCCTTGAGTAATTCCTGCACGTGTGGCATCCACACTCGGGGTCAATCGGCTGTCTGTCCCTCTCGTATTGAGCGTTCCTGATCACAACCCTGCCGAAGGAGGTGAAAAACGTCCCGTTTCGTGCGTTCCTGGTCGGCATAACGCAGTCGAACATGTCGATGCCGCGGTCGACTCCCTCTACAAGGTCTTCCGGAGTGCCAACGCCCATGAGGTACCGCAGTCCATTCCCAGGAAGCAACGGGACCGACGCCTCGATCATCTCATACATCATTGGTTTGGTTTCCCCGACCGACAGTCCGCCAAGCGCATAGCCGTCGAATCCTATGTCGATAAGGGCGTCAGCGCAGTGTTTCCGAAGCTCAGGGTACATTCCTCCCTGCACAATACCGAAAAGCGCCTGCCCCGTATCCTTTTTGGCGTTCTTGCAGCGCTTTGCCCATCGCAGGGTTCGCTCTAGCGACTCCCGAGCGTAATCCCGTGTTGCAGGATAGGGAATGCACTCGTCGAAAGCCATGATGATGTCGGCACCAAGCGCTTCCTGAATCTCTACCGCATACTCAGGCGTGATAAAATGCTTCGCACCGCCGTCAATATGCGACTGGAACGTCACTCCCTCTTCCGTAATCTTTCGAAGCTCCGCAAGGCTAAATACCTGGAACCCTCCGCTGTCGGTTAGAACCGGCCTGTTCCAGCTCATGAATTGCTGGACCCCGCCGAAAGCGTCTATCAGCTCATGTCCTGGCCGCAAAAAAAGGTGATAGGTATTCGCCAGAATGATCTCTGCCCCGATGCTCAACAAATCGTCGGGGGAGAGTGTTTTCACCGAAGCCTGTGTGCCCACAGGCATGAACACCGGCGTGTTGACCTCGCCGTGGGGCGTCGTGAATTTCCCGAGGCGAGCAGGAGAAACAGGGTCTGTTTTTATCAAAGAAAATTTGAACATGATATACTCAGATAACAGAAGTTAGAGCATCGATGTCAGACATAACATTGAGTTTTTTCCAATCTGTCCTCTGCACGTCTGCTCTCTGATATCTGCGTCTCACATTCTCTCCGGCGCATTGACTCCCAAAATTTTCAACGCGCTCTGGATGACCGATTTCACCTGCTTCATGAGGAACAGTTTTACTCCGCTTCGTGCTCTGTCATCGCTCATTATCCGGTATTTAAAATAGTAGTTATGCAGCAGCCCGGCGAGATCCTGTAGGTAGAAGGTCAGCCGGTGCGGCTCATAAGCCAGCGCCGCCTCCTCAACTACCTCGGGGTACTTGGCTAGTAGCTTGATAATATTATGCTCTTCCTCAAGGTCCAGCAGCGAAAGGTCAACTGTTTCACTCCTCGGCACAGTGATGTTTCTCGCTTCGGCCTCGCGAAAGACGCTCGCCAACCGTGCATGGGCATACTGCACATAGTACACGGGGTTTTCCCGGGACTGTTCCTTGGCGATGTCGAGGTCGAAATCCAGATGGCTGTCGGAACGGCGCGTAAGGAAAATGTACCGGGCAGCGTCACAACCCACGTCCTGAACAACATCCCTGAGCGTCACAAAGGTCCCCGCCCGTTTGGACATGGGCACCGGCTGACCGTGCCGAAGAATCGTCACCAACTGCACCAGCAATACATGGAGTGAATCCCTGGGATGTCCGAATGCCTGAATCACAGCCTGAACGCGTGGGATATAGCCGTGATGGTCTGCCCCCCAGATGTTCACCAGGGTCTTGTACCCGCGAGCCAACTTATTACGGTGGTAAGCTATGTCCGTAGCCAGATAGGTATAGCTTTTGTCATTCTTCACCACGACACGGTCTTTGTCGTCTCCGTATGCGGTGGACCGGAGCCAGAGCGCGGCGTCCTGCTCGTACAAGTTGCGGCTCTCCATCAGTTCGTCAAGGGAACGTTGCACCGATCCATCGGAAAGGAGCGATGCTTCGCTGAACCAGGTATCAAATCTGACACCAAAGGCCTCAAGGTCCGTCCGGATGTCCGCAAGCATGGTCTCTTTACCGTAGTCCGCGAACGCGCTGAAACATTCCTCGAAAGAAATGTTCAGAAAATTATTACCATGAACCTTCTGAAAGCCCAGGGCGATCTCTTCAATATAGGTACCATGGTACCCGTCCTCGGGGAATGGGAAATCGTTGCCGAGTGCCTGCTGATACCGGGCATAGACCGACAAGGCAAGAAGCCGAATCTGTCTTCCGGCGTCATTGATGTAAAATTCCCGGCTCACATCGTATCCAACGGCAGCGAGAAGGTTCGCCAAGGCATCTCCGAGCGCCGCTCCCCGTCCGTGGCCCACATGAAGCGGTCCGGTGGGGTTGGCGCTGACAAACTCGACGAGGACCTTCTCCCCTTTACCGATATTCCGCAGACCGTAAGATACTCCGTCCGCATCTATGTCAAAGAGCGTCTTTTTCCACCGGTCCTGCTTCAAGAAAAAATTGATGAAGCCGGGACCTGCGATATCGGTCTTTTCGATGAGGCCTTCTTCATCCTGGATGTTTCTGATGATTATTTCGGCGATCTCCCGGGGCGGTTTGGCCTCCGTCTTGGCCAAGACCATGGCGACCGTAGTGGTCAAGTCCCCATGCGTTTTTTCCCGAGGGGTGTCGAGCGTGATTGTCGGCTGCTTTTCGAGTCTCAGTTCGCCTTTTTCCCTGGCACGGCTGAGGGCTTGGTCCAGGATTTCAGTCAGCGTTTGTTTCATTGATAATCAGCAATTCCTTCGCAGTTTACAGAATCGAAAGTATATCGTATCTTTAAAAAAAGTCAATAAAATAATCCCTTTACTTGACGTCAGGGGTGTGGTATTTTTAAGTTGTTGACGGGGAGCCAGCATGTGGATCCAGATGAATGTAAATACCGTTCTTTTCGACAGCAAGAACAACAGCTACATTGTCGTCCTGAAGGATGAGACCGGGAAAAAGATTCTTCCCATCTGGATCGGAGCTGCGGAAGGCAATTCAATTGCCATGGCCATGAGCAATGTCAAACTCGAGCGGCCCCACACCCATGACCTGATCGTCAACATCTTCGACCGGCTTGAAGTCGAGATAGCCCGCGTAGTCATCAGCGATCTCATCGATAATACCTTCTACGCCTCACTCTATCTCCTCCACAATAACAAGGAATTTCACATAGATTCGCGGCCCAGCGATGCCATTGCCATCGCAATACGGATCGGAGCGCCGGTTTTCGTTGAGGAAGATGTGATCGCCAAGCAGGATTCAACCATGATCGACACGTGGATGAAAAACTTTGGCGAGAGCGGAAGCGGCGGCACAGAATATAATGCATGAGCCGAACCATCTGTTTAATCTTGGTCCCGCGAGGGCGCAGGAGTTTTTTAAAACTGAACTTAACGCAGATTTCTCTTCGAGCCCGGAGTTTGAGTATGCCGCAGGGGATCCCGCAGGTGCAAATGAGAATTTTTTAATTTTTTAAATCCAAACTTGTACTACCCCCCCCACCTCGGTGACAGATCGTTCTCGATTCCCATGCTGTCCAACACTCTTCCCACAACAAAATCCACTAGGTCAGAAACCCTCTTGGGATGATGATAGAAGGCAGGCATGGCGGGGATAATATGACAACCCAGTTCGGCCATCGTCAGCATATTTCGGAGATGGATGGCCGACAGTGGCGTCTCACGCGGGACGATGATCAGTTTCCTTTTTTCCTTCAGCGTCACATCAGCGGCCCGCTCGATCAGGTTTGATGCAAAGCCGTTGGCCAGGGATGCCAGCGTTTTCATGGAGCAGGGAATCACGACCATGGCGTCAACCTTGACGGAACCGCTCGCGATCGGTGCGTACATATTGTCCTCGTCGAAATAAGCTATCTGCCTTTCCTTGGCTTCGAGATATTTCTCGAGTGCAAACTGGATATCGGTTTCCGAACCCTTTAGCATCAGACCTGTTTCGTCATTCAGGATCGATAGTCCATCCCCCGAAATCGAGAGATAGATCGAATGTCCGCCTTTGCTCAGCACCTTAAGCAGCTGGAGAGCATAGGGCGCTCCGCTCGCGCCGCTGATCGCTACCGTATACGTTGCCATACTTTACCTCTTTCTTTTTTCCTAGCATTATTTCAGGATACTTCAGGTTTCTTTACCACCAGCGTTGCCAGCAGAATACTCGCTGCAAGAGCGAAGCTAGCCCCCATGCCAAAAGCGAACGTTGCCCCGAGCTTCTGCCACACCACGCCAAAGAGAAGAGAAGCCGGGAATGCCCCGATGCCGACGGCCAGGTTATAGAGGCCGAATGACGATCCGCGCAGATGTGCGGGCGCAAAATCGGCTACCAGCGCTTTTTCAACGCCCTCAGTCAGGCCGAAGTATATCCCGTACACGGCGAAGAGAGCCCATGCGTGCCAGTAGTGAGTCGCAGCGCCGAATCCGGCGTACACGAGGGCGTACACGATCCATCCCGTGACGATCACTTTTTTCCTGCCGATTCGGTCCGAGAGTATTCCTCCCGGCACGGAAAAGCCCATCTTGACGATGTGCAGCACAACCCAGATAGTCGGCAGGAGCGTAACCGTCACCCCAAGTTGCTGCGCCCGAAGAAGGAGAAACGCATCGGTTGAGTTTCCAAGCGCGAACAGGAAAATGATCCCTAGGTACTTGCGGAAGCCTGACGGCATCTGGGCCCAAGCCCCGCGATAGTTGAACGTCGTTGACGCGATACGGGGTGACTCCGGCTGCTTTTCCTTGAGCCCGAAAAATAGCATGAGCACGGCAAGTAGTCCGGGGATAAAAGAAAGCAGGAAGATCGTTTTAATATTGTCGTGGAACACCAGGAGCAGCGCTGTCGCGGCAAGGGGCCCGACAATGGCGCCGCTGTGGTCCATGGCCCGGTGAAAACCATAGGCCTTGCCCCTATACTCGACAGGAGTCGAATCAGCGATAATCGCATCGCGCGGGGACGTACGCAGCCCCTTGCCCACGCGGTCGAAAAAACGAAGCGTCAGCACATGCAGCCACGATGTGGAGAAAGCAATGAGCGGCCTGATAACATTCGAGATGGAATAACCGGCGACGATCCAGCCCTTCCGCTTCTTCACCCGGTCAGAGAGGTATCCTGAGTAGAGTTTAAGCAGTGAAGCGGTGGCTTCGGCAGTACCTTCTACCACACCGACGGCCTCCGGACCCGCGCCGAGCACGGCAGTGAGAAACGTCGGGAGGAGCGGATAGATCATTTCTGATGCGCCGTCGTTCAATAGACTGACACATCCCAGAATTACAACGTTTCTGGTAAGGCCCCTGCGCCAAGCGGGTGCCGATGAATTCATTTCAGTCATAGTGTTATCGACTTTACCTGATTCATATTGAATTTTCAAGCCGGATAATGAGTCCTTCCTGTTTTTTTGCGGCGCCTTGCAGGCGGGTAGAACGTATTCAGAAAAACCGGCGGATGACTGCGCGCGCTGCTCCCCCGAATAAATAAATCTTGATTCCCTTCTCAACATAAGATAAGATTCCTATCAGCACTTAAAATCGTCATCCTTTGAGGAGGGTTATCTGCTATGCCGGAACTCGTCATGGTCTCAAGTGTCGAAAAAATGGAAAATCTCAAGACGTACCTTGGGGAACTCTTTAATCAGCAGCGCTATTCCGAGATTACCCAGGCCATCGGCATGCACTCCATACTCATCGACCCCCAGCACACCATGAATGACCAGGCCAGCCTCTACCGCCAAGTCCTGAACATGCTTAAAAACCGAATAAGTAATGCGAAGGGGAAAGGTTATGGTTCCTGGTATACCGGCTTCCCGAAGGTCCTGGACCAGATCGTGACTGCAAACCAGATTGTTACCGATAAAACAGCGGCCGATGCTCTTGCCTCCCACCGGTCGGCATATGGCCCTTTCAAATCCGTTGACGATTTCTTTTTCTGGGCCCTCGATGACCGCCGTCTTCCCCTGGCGCAGATCGTGAAATACATCGAACAAACCGCGACTATGATAGCCTGCTGAAGCGCACATACCCCCCGAAAACTGAAAAAGGAGGCACTACTCAACCCTTGTTGAGCGAGGCCTCCTTCTTTTTTTTGCGCTGGTTCTCCGCTTACGGAGAAATTTTCCGCATGACTTCTTCGACGGTTATACCGTACATGCATTGCATGTTGATATCACATTGCCGCTGATAACAGGGAGAACAGTCGATGCCCGTGCGCACGACAGTGTGAGAGGAGCCGTAAGGACCCGTCCTCCATGGGGCTGTGGGGCCGAAAAGCGCAACGACTCTGGCTCCGGCCGCCGCGGCGAGATGCATGGGACCGGTATCGGTGGTTATGAAATAATCGGAGAAGGAAGCGAGAGCGGCCAGTTCCTTGAGCGTGGTATCCCCTGCCCAGTTCGCGGCCCTCTCCGCCATCATTGACAGGATTCTGTCATTCACGGCCCTGTCTTCAAGGCTTCCCGTAAAGACGATTACGGCGTTTTTTTCCCGGATAAGGCGGTCCGCCAATTCCGCAAAATTCCTCTCCGGCCAGAGTTTTGTCGTCCAGCGCGCAACAGGGTTCACCACGATAAGCATGTGTCCCCGTTCGCTGATTCCTTCCAGTCTCTGCTTGATGGCCTTGCGTTCTTGTTCAATCGGTAGCGTGCACCCTGGAGAAGGGTCCTTTACGCCCAGGTAGCGGGCTATATCGAGATACCGATCCAGGGCATGTTTCTCAACATCATAGGAAGGCAGTTTTTCGTTCAGAAAGAGAAAAGAGAGCTCCCGGGAGTGGTTAAAACCGATCTTGCGGCTGGCCCGTGCCAAGCCGATCACGATCCCGCTCTTGAAGAGCCCTTGGAAATCTATGGCAATATCATAACGAATGCCGCGAAGCTCCCGGACAAAGCGGATGACGTGGTCAAAGCCCTGTGCGGCGGTAAGCGGATTTTTGAGCATGTGAAGCCACTTTTTCCTTTGCGATATGAGCAGATGGCTGATAAGCGGATGCCCCTCGAGGATTCCCGAGGATGCCTCTTCGACAACCCAGGTTATTTCGCTGTCAGGATAGTTTTTTTTGAGGGCCTCAAGGGCGGGCAGCGTCTGCACCACATCGCCGATAGCGGACAGTTTTACAATCAGAATTTTCATGGCAGACATGTGCTGCATATCATAATCCATCCCTGCAGCACAGTCAACAGCGAAACAGCGGTAATCGCCGACCTCATACCGAGAATCGTCTGGATTTGCGTCATCTCCGCAGCCCTCATGGTGCCCTCTTCACGTGGTTCGCGATGAGTTGAACGGTGATGATTGTTTGACAATGTAGTAGAAGGGACAATGTGCCTATGTATATCATATGCTCCCGCTGATTTGAATGTGAATTGAATGGATCACCTGATTATCCAGGCCCCGCTTGATTACTCGACTCCCGGTAAAGAAAACAACGCCATTGTGCGGATATTGACAACCACGGGCGGTCTGCCAGACTTGTAAAAAAAAGACCCCATCCCTGAAGGGAGGAGGTCGAAAATTAAAATGGAAGGCCTTTAAGAACAACAGCGCCGTAAGAGATCTAGACTTTCCCTCCAGTAGCCTTGGTCAGGGCTCTACGGATCGCTTCGGGGCTTTTCATGATGTTCATAAAACTTTTGTCCCCCTCATGGAAAGGTCTGGGAAACTGACCGCAATGCGGAACCGGGCATAGAGCGCATAGACCCTGTTTCCAGAAACCAGGATATCATAGGGCAGGTGCGCGGTGGATCGCACGTCCTTGAAATCAATTTCGCTCATGATAAACTTGTCGTCCATATACTTGTCCGCGTCGGTCACGCATTTCATGGCAACGCCGAAAAGCGCTTCTTTCTTTTCCGGAACGTCATCCGGCATACTTTGATTATTCCTTCCGGGCCTGCGACAAGGCCCGCCTCGACAGGTTGCAGCCGCTTATTCATAACATGCGTATTCTGCCAGAAGTTCGTCTCATGACGCATCCTTTCCCAAAAAAGGGCTATAGCCTCCCAAAGTCCCTTGACGCCATGTAGTATTTCCGTACGTCGCTAGAACCGGTAGCTGTACATGACCTGCGCGTTTGTCTGGTAATGACTTACCGTCACGGGGACATAAGTGTTCGGTGCCGTCAGCACGTGCGTCGTGGCGCTCACTGGCGGTGCATAGGTGAAAGAAGTGTCAATGCTGGATGCCTTGGTAAACATATAGCCGGCGCCGATCATATAGTTGTCTTTTTCGATCGCGGGGAACAAGGGATTCAAGTATTGATCCGGGATGGGGTTATTCGCAATGTTCACACCGGCACGCACGGTGAATTCATCGGCCACTTTATAACCGGCACCAAGCATGAAGACGTTCTGGTCTTTCCAATTTTGGAACAAAACTGCGTTCATAGACTGACCGCCCAGACCAAATCCCGCAGCCAAGGGGTTAGCCTGGGTCGAATCTGCCGTGAAGGTCATCTTAAAGTTCTTCATCGTAGTTTCCCAGTTAATCCATTTATAATCGAAGACAATTATTAATTTATCCGTCGCCTGATAGGCGGCGCCGAGTCCGATTGTCTGCGGCCACTGGAAGTCAACGACCTTAATTTTGCCGGTGACCGGAATCGTGGCAGGTCCGCCACCGACACCGGGACCAACTACATTCATGGATACCGTTGCGCCATCCGCTTCCATGTCACTAAGATTTGTTTCGCTTTGATACATGGCGCCCAGCGCCAGCGCATCGGTTACCTTGTAAACTCCGCCGATCTTGGCAGCGTAGCCGTAAGACCTGGCTGCGCCTTCAAACGGGTTGTCTTCGTTGAAATCAAATCGTGCCCAGTTTAAACCAGTCAGTGCGCCCGAGCCGAAGGCGCCCGCAAGTGTATTTACCATAGAACCGCTTGCAGCACCAGTCGTCTGATGACCGCCAAGTGCTGAGACCATGTCTCCGAACTGTGCGCCATTCAGGGCCATCTTCAGGTCGAGGCTTGCCCATACGAGATCCAGCGAACCACCGATGGTGAACTTATCATTCACATTGTATGCAACCGGAATCATAAACCGTCCAACGCCGAGTTGCGATTTAACTTCCTCTCCTGACCCGGCAGCCAGGAACGAATTACCATCATACTTTGTACCCATGCCGCCCTGAGAGAACACGCCGACACCGTATGTGAGCGCGCCCGATTTTGTGGCCCAGCCTACTGCTGGCATGAAAAAAGCATTTGCCGAAGATGTGGCATCCGGCGCACCAGGCGTGGATGCCGTAATATGCGGTCCGAGGTACCCAAGCGCGACATCAAACCGGTCTCCTGCAGGCATCAGTCCGAGTGTCGCGGGGTTGTTCATCATTGCCGCCGTGCCATTGTCATAGGCCATTGACGCGCCGCCCATACCCGTGGCAATCGGACCATATCCTTCCAGGTCCATGCCATTTGTTGCGAATGCAGCTGTTGAGATTGCCACTAAGGTAATGGTGAAGCACAGCACTAATACTGTCATTCTTTTTTCCATACTTATCCTCCTCCTGACCACACATTAGTTGTTTCTTATGTACGATAATTTACTATTTCGATACTTTGCAACTATATGTGCCATATGCCGTCGGTTTGAGAAAAAACTCCCCTATTCTGCCCCTTCATGTTGCGGGAATTTGATGATATTATGGAAAAACTTTGTTTGATAATATTAAAGACTTGAAAAAAAGTGAAGCTGTCAAAGAGTCCTTTTGCTTGCACGGCGAGAAGCTCAAAAAAGAATGCATCACTATGGCAGATAAGAAAGATCAGGAATGATATATTACGAATATGGCCTTTGAGCAAACAAATTATTTCATACTTATTATCAACTGTCAAGCAAACAATGGTCTGCATACAATATTTGATTACCCCGTCTTTTAACTTGCTTTTTATGGGTTTTTTGTTACAATTTTGCCAGTTTAGTGCCGAAGGGGAAACATTTCGAAGCGAATCTACTCCATATTTCAATACTGCAATAATATATCATCAAACAGCTGCCAGCGTGTGGCAACGTATAATTTCCCCTTCATTCGTCTTTAAGTTGAAAGCCTGGGGTTAAGCAACCCGCAGTGCTGATGAATCTTAAGCAGGAAGTAGGTGACATCTTTATAGCCGTAAGCCATGCGCTTAAGACGTTTGATCTTATTATTGATCCCTTCGGAGATGGCAGTCGTTATTTTACAGATGAAGTAGTTCAGGATAAAGTGCCGTTTTCGAAAGAACTTACGGCCGAGTTCTACGAACACCTGAATTTTCGACCCAATTGCAGCGATGATCCACTCCCGCAAAGCTTTACGGGCTGAAGCGCGATTGCGGGATGTATAGATAGCAACAAACTGCTCTTTGAGAAGCATGGACTTGTAAATGGGATCGTTGAGATCGGCGAGCTTTTGCAGAAGGTTCTCCCGCCGTTTGGTTTGCTTGTTCTGCATCAGGATGAACTTCTTCTTGCAGTGGAGCAAATCGGCCAGTTCAGTATCATCCGTCTTTCGTGCCTTTGCAAGCTCTTCCTTGCGCACCGTGTCTATGGCATCGTTCAAGGATTTCTTGACATGGAAATGGTCAAGAACGATTAACGCGTTCTTTGCATGTTCCTGGGTTGCTGACAGAAACCCACGGGCGCCGTCACTAGCCACGGCCTTGATGTCGGCGCACTGTTCTTCTCCAAGGGCTTTATAGAAGGATTCGAGCACTGATTTGCCCCGGTCATCGTGGTTCCAAATAACCTTGCGTTTCTCGATGTCCACTACGTTGGTGACGTAATGGTGCCATTTTTGCCAGGCCACCTCGTCAACACTCATGTATCGTGGGGCGGGAACGGGGGAAAGCTTCTCCTGGGCCAGTTCTTCGAGGTACTGCCGGTCGATCCGATAGACCACTTCATCGTCGAGGCCGAGATACCACCCTGCCTCCTGATTGGTGGTGATGGAGGTCAGCCGGTATACCTGATCAGCAAAGCGTTTGGTGAATCGGCCTCGGAGCCAGTCAAGTTCTTCGACGCGGATGCTGTCGTCTTCAACGCAAAGAGCCTTGCGCTTCGGGACATGCAGGAATACCCGCTTTCCGCTCATGGAGAGATCCTCGACAACCATCGTCCCTATGCTATGAACGGGCGTATTGTGGACATGACCGCAGCCGGAGCAGACGGCAGGGATGAAACGGGACGGCTCTAAGAGTAAATCGAGACGACTGTCAGAATGAACGACCATATGGCTGACGCGATAGTTTGGAATAGCAAGCAGTTCTGTGATAGTATGGAGCTGCATCGGGTTTTCCTTTCTGGTTAAAGTTTGGTCGGCAAACCTACTTTATCAGAATTGGTTAATCCGATGTCTTTTTTTGCTCAAATGCTACGTTTCAACTTTTATACGAAAGATTCTAATTTCCTGATAAAATCCACCGGGAGAAAGATAACTGAGGAGGCGCCTTATGCCGAGAAAAGTAAAGGCCAAAAAAAAAGCGAAAAAAACTGCTTCCCGAAAACCTGTAAAAAAATCAGTTAAAAAGAAAGCTCTCAAAAAAAAATCGTCTTCTGCAAAAAAAACCGCAAAGAAGAGACCTCTCAAGAAGAAACCTCTAACAAACAGAAAGAAAACAGTGACTCCCATGCCGGCCATGGTGGAGCCGGGACCGCCGCCGCGCACTATCCCGCCCGTGGAAGAACCGTTCGCGAATGAAGAGGCTATCGGCACTGTTACGCATTATTACAGCCATTTAAACGTTGCAGTCGTCCAGATCAATAAGGGAACACTCAAGGTGGGTGATACCATTCACCTGAAAGGAAACACCACCGATTTCGCCCAGACCGTCGAGTCGATGGAGTACGAACACATGCACATCGACCAGGCGGGGGCCGGCCAAAGCGTCGGCATCAGGGTAAAGGACCACGTGCGAGGACACGATATCGTGTATCTAGTCAAGTAGTGCCCTGCCTCGGAAGATCATGATACAATAGGCAACAGCGTAGGCAGCCAGCCTGCACCGTATTTTTTATCCCCCCACCACCTGCCCCTCCCGGGGGAAAGGAAGATACGCGAAAATTCGGCTAAGGAGACCCTTATTCCCACTATCTACGGCAACGCAACGGGCCTCAAACCCGCGGAAATCAGAATGCTTGAGCGGCTTTACCGCAGAAGAATGCCACCTAACGCCATCATCACCCCTGAGGCCGCTCGCGCCCTGTCCGATGTCTCTGCTGAAATCGGCAGGCAGGTCGGCCTTATCATCGATCGGTCCGGAAGCGTGAGGAATGTGATCGTTGGATCGAACAAGGACATCCTTATTCCCGATCTCTCCGAACTTCGGCTTGGAAGCAGACGCCTCCGCGGCGTCCGGTTCATTCACACTCATCTCAAGGGACAGCCACTGAACCAGGAGGACCTGACCGACCTTGCGCTTCTCAGGCTCGACATGATGGTCGCGCTTGCCATCGAGCCGGGCGGCCTGCCAGGAAGCATTTCAATCGCACATCTCATCCCGCCCAATCCCGAGGAAAAACTCTATGAAATCCTACCTCCGCGGGCGGTCCATGCGCTCGAAATCGATGCGGCTGAATTCATCGCCGACATTGAACGACAGATGGAGCGGGCGCAGGCTGCGCGAGAGGTCGTTCAAAAAGACCGGGCCATCCTCGTGAGCGTGTCAAAAAAGAGCAAACACGAGCAGGAAGAGTCCCTCGAAGAGCTCAAGGAACTGGCGCGCTCCGACGGGATCGCGGTCCTGGATTCGGTCATCCAGCGGCTTCATGAGATCAATCCGCGATACCTGCTAGGCGAGGGAAAGCTCAAGGAGCTGATCATCCGTTCCCAGCAGCTCGGAGCGGACCTAATAGTGTTAGACCAGAACCTAACGCCAGCCCAAGTAAAGGCGATCGGCGACATCACTGAAATGCGCGTCATTGACCGAACCCAGCTCATTCTCGACATATTTGCCCGGCGCGCTCACAGCGGCGACGGAAAAGTTCAAGTGGAGCTTGCCATGCTCAAGTACCGGCTACCGAGGCTCTCGGAGAGATCCACGGCGCTCTCGCGCCTGACTGGCGGCATCGGTGGCAGAGGGCCTGGAGAAACGCGGCTCGAGATCGACATGCGCAGGGCTCGGGACAAGATACGCAGATTGGAGAAGCAGCTTGACTCTCTGAGGAAAGCCCGTGACCAGCGCCGGGAACGGCGCGTCAGGAGCGATATCCCCATTGTATCCATCGCGGGATACACAAATGCGGGCAAGTCCACACTCTTCAACGCTCTCACTAAGTCGGAGGTTAAGACCGAAAATCTGCTCTTCGCCACACTCGATACGGCGACGCGCAGGCTCCGTTTCCCGAGAGACCGTGAAGTCGTAATTACCGACACGGTGGGATTCATCAAGGATCTGCCGAAGGACTTGCTCGGGGCCTTCCGGGCCACCCTCGAAGAGATGCTGGATGCCGACTTGATTCTGCATGTGATCGACATCAGCAATCCTCGGTTCGAGCAGCAAATGGATTCGGTGAACAACCTCCTAGTGGAAATCGGCCTGGACCATATCCCGCAGTTGCCCGTCTTTAATAAAGCCGATCTCGTGAACCCGCTCTGGGCCAAGGCAATGGCGGCCCGGTTCAAGGGGGTTGCTTGCTCGGCGATCCATCCGGAAACGTTTGAAGGGTTGTTACGAGAAATTGAACTGAAAGTATGGCGGGAATGATATTTTAACGACCTCGAAAGGGTCGCATCGGCGACCCTTGACGGCATTCAGTCTTGTCACAGATTTATCAGCATCAAGGGAGGCTGCTGTTGTTTTTCACTGCCGGAAGCAGGTTGTCCAGGACCACGGCATCCAGAGTCAGAATCACTTTTGGTCTCTTCGGATCATTGCTCACTACTTCGATTGTTTCCTCGATGGGCCCGCTTTTCATGGCTGTTGACACCCGCGCAGTAATGGCGCCCTTCTCTCCCTGCTTCAGATGGCTCGAACTAGCCATCACGGCCCCGCATCCTCAGGAAGTATTCACCGAGTCGATGATCAGCTCATCCGTTCCCCTGTTGGTAAATTCAAACTGATACTCCAGCTGCCCCCCCTGGATTACTTTCCCGAAATCGTGTTTATCGGTCTGAAATTCGATGGCAGGGTCGGCCCACCCCAGCGCCGGGAACCATACAAAAAAGAAAATTACGTAATACCACATAGTTACATTATAGCATAATGATTGTTCTCCGCCCCGTGACAGGGTTGCGAGATAGCAATATTTTTGTTACGATTATGGTAAAAAGTCAAGAGGAGGGGATTATGAAAAAAATTGTAGCGATGCTCGCGATTGCAGTATTCATGTCCATAGGTGCGGTTTATCAAGTTGAGGCTGCGGATAAAACACCGGATCAATTCGTGAAAGAAGCGAAAGCAGCGATCAAGGAAGTTACCATCGGCGATGTCAAGAAAATGATCGATGCAAAGGAGAATATCATTATCCTTGATGTCCGTGATAAAAACGAGCTGGAAGATGGGCACATTCCCGGGGCGATTAATATTTCACGGGGGATGCTGGAGTTTAAAGTAGCAATGGTGATACCCGACAGGGGTTCCAAAATCATCGTCTACTGCGGACTCGACCTCAGAGGTCCGCTGGCGACCAAAACATTGAACGACATGGGATACAAGAATGCCGTCAACATGATTGGCGGCCTGAAAGAATGGAAAAAGGCAGGGTACCCGATAACCAAGTAAATAATACATGATAATATCAAAAGGGAAAAACAATTTGATTGATGTTACACGGAGAGCGAAGACGAGAGGATGATGAGAACATATCGGCTCAATGTCTCTGGAATAATGGTTAGAAAGCTTTACTTTATTTGATTCATCTGCAAAAAGTTGCCATCCCGGCTTGTCCGGAACCATATTTCCGAGCAACATGCTAATAAGGCAATTCCGGATAAGCCGGAACGACGTTAACAACATAAGCCACGGTTTTTATGATATCATCTCTGTCTCATCACCCTCATTTTTTCGATGACCTCCATCATGTCCCGCGGTGGTGGAGCGCTGAACGCCATGGGGTGCCCTGTTTCCGGATGCAGGAGCGAAAGTGATTCCGCGTGGAGCATCTGACGAGCGATCATGCCTTCCCCTGGTTTTGTTGCCTTGCTGCCTCCATAAAGCCGGTCGCCTAGTACAGGGTGGCCGATATGGGCCATGTGAACCCGTATCTGGTGTGTCCTGCCCGTCTTGATATCGACTTCCACGAGCGTCGCGTTCCCATACCGTTCTTTCACGATAAAACTCGTGACCGCTTCCCGAGGGCTGCGGGTGTGCACACTGATCTTTTTACGTTCTTTTATATGCCTGCCGAGGCTAGCATCGATTGTGCCGGACCCCTTTTTTATTACTCCCGCGACTAAGGCAACGTATTTTTTCTTGACGATACGGTTCTTGAACTGTCCTGACAGAGAGCGGAGCGCTTCGTGGGTTCTCGCCACAACCATGACCCCCGATGTATCCTTGTCCAAGCGGTGCACGATGCCGGCACGCTCGTTTCCCTGAACTCCCAGTCCCGATGACGGCAAACTCCCGTAATGATACAGGAGGGCATTTACCAGAGTACCGGTATAGTTCCCCGGAGCGGGGTGCACAACGAGCCCCGGCGGTTTGTTCAGTACAATGATATGAGTATCCTCATAGATAACATTCAAAGAGATGGCTTCCGGCAAGACCTCGTGAATCGGTCTCTCTGGCATGTCCAGCGTAATCTGTTCGCCAAGTTTAACTTTATATCCAGTCTTTTCCGGTTTTCCGTTGACGAGAATGTGACCGTCCTTGATCATCGCCTGGATACGGTTACGCGAGATATGCGGCTCGTAGTGGGCAATGAAGATGTCCAGGCGCTTGCCGATGTGTTTTTCCATGACAATGTAAGTAATAAGACCCATGACAGAAGGAATTTAAGGGGACAGCCTATGATGTACTTGTAATATGCAGGCTATAACGTCATTCCGTCTTATCCGGAAGCGTTCATTTTCAGTTCTTAACATTGAGCTTTGTTATTCGATCATTTGACGTTAACATTTCACACCCCCGAGTCTCCTGAGCATGAAACCAGCCAACAAAAACATGCCGATTCCAATTATTTGCGACGTCGAGGCGGCATCCCCGAAATAGAGTCTGCGAACGGCATCGCCGCGGATAAACTCGATTACAAACCGGAAAACAGCGTAGAAAAGAACATAGAACCAGATAAGCTGGCCGTTGAACTTCTTGTAACTCCGGATCAGAAGCAGCATGCAGAAGCTGAGAAACTTCCAACCGGCACTGCGGCGGGCACAAGGTACCCTCTCCAGAGCGCAGAAGCGTTAAGCGGTTTGACCGCAGACTCGCCCAGGTTCGTTAGTACGAAGAGGTTTCAGGAGCCTACGATAGCCGCCAAGAGCACGTGGACACCGAGGTCGAGGATTCGGTCGGGGCTCACGCCCTCCTTCTTTGCCTGACGCGCCGCGAGAAAGATGCCGAGCACGAACGCGAGACCAATCATGAGACAAGAGAGCTTAATCGGGATGGGGCCAATGACCCAGCCCAGAAATTCCATCGGGTGTATCTCAAACAGGATTGGATGCATTAGATTCCATAACCGCGCAGAGCAACGGGAAGATACAGCAGATCAATGAAATGCAGATCACATTCGCGGAAGCCGTTTACCGGTTCGTTTGCCGCTTGCTCCCGACATTATCTTGCTTGTGAAACAGCATATCAACAGCCAATAGACAGACACCCACGGTAATTGCCGAATCCGCCACGTTGAATGACGGCCAGTAATAGGATTTAACGTACCACTGAATGAAATCCACCACCTCACCGTAGCGCAAACGATCAATGAGATTGCCTACTGCACCGCCGGCAATGAGTGAAAACGCCACAATCAGCAGACGCTCGTTGGTTTTCCGGATCAGGAGTATGATCGCCACAATAGCCACGATGGTCACTGTGGCGAAGAACAGACTCCGGAACGCCTCGGGAGCGCCCGCGAACAGGCTGAATGCCGCGCCTTTATTTCGCACGTGGGTTATGTTAAAGAACCCAGGGATGACGGGGATGACCTCGAACAGACGGACATGTTTTTCAACTATATACTTCGTTATCTGGTCGAGCAGCAGAACTATGCCGATAATGGAGCCGACCCAGAGATATTTGTTTTTCATCCTACTCCTGCGTTGAGAAAGCACTCTTGTTCTATCTGAGAATGTCACACTATCCTTCCCACGGGGAAAATGCTGCGAAGTGGCGTGGCCAAATTCGCTACAGGTTCGACGCGCATCTGTCGCAGATCCCGGGATGGTCCTTTACCTGACCTACGGTCTCGCTGTACATCCAGCAGCGGCCGCATTTCACGCCCCCTGAAGGACCAGCCGCAATTTTGAGCCCTTTGACAACCTCGCTCGCGAAGGTATCGGACGGCGCATTTGATTCTTTTGAGATTTCTACTGATGAGACGATGAAGATGAATGCGAGATCGTTTCTGTAGCCCTTCAGAAAGTCCAACAGCTGCGCTTCTGCATAGATTCTGACTGTGGCGTCGAGAGAATGACCGATTTTCTTGTCGCGGCGGAGAGCTTCCAGAACTTTTGCGGTCTCGCTGCGGACAGCGATGAGACGCTCCCATCGCGCCTCCAGTTCGTTATCAATGTACCTCTCCTCTCCCTGGGGAAAGGGTTGCAAAAATACGCTCTTCGCAGGCGATCCGTCTTTCATGTAGCCCCACACTTCATCAGCAGTAAAGGAAAGCACCGGCGCCATGAGGCGGACCATAGCTGAGAGAATTGCATGCATGGCGGTCTGCCCCGACCTCCTTTCGACGGATGCAGCCCTGGTTGTATAGAGCCGATCCTTCAAAATATCGAGATAGAACGCGCTCATGTCCACCGCACAAAAATTATGGATGCCGTGGAACACGATGTGGAACTCGAAGTCATCGTAAGCTTTTCGCACTCGTTGGACCAGTTTCTGCAAACGATGCAGCGCCCAGCGGTCGATCTCAAGGAGGTCCTTGTCAGCGATACGGTCTGTAACGGGATCGAAGTCGGCAAGATTTCCGATTAGGTAACGGCAAGTATTTCTTATTCGACGATAAGCCTCGGCAAGGTGAGACAGGATTTCCTGCGATATCCTCTGATCGTCCCGGTAGTCTACCGAGGAGACCCAGAGCCTGAGCACTTCGGCGCCGAACTTATCTATCACTTCCTGGGGCGCCACGATGTTGCCTGCGGACTTGCTCATCTTTTTGCCCGATCCATCCATGGTGAAACCGTGCGTCAGCACCGTTCGATACGGAGCCCTGCCCGTGGTCGCGACCGACGTGAGAAGTGACGACTGGAACCAACCTCGGTGCTGATCACTGCCTTCAAGATACATATCAGCCGGCCAGGACAGTTCTTTGCGGTTCTTGAGGACTGCGGCGTGACTCACGCCCGAGTCGAACCACACGTCGAGGATATCCATCTCCTTCGCTAGGTCCATGCTTCTGCACTTTTTGCATGCCGTCCCTTTTGGGAGCAGTTCCGCCGCGCTTCTCACGAACCATGCATCGGCGCCTTCATTTTCAATAATGTTTGCCACGTGGTTTATGATCTGCTGATCGAGTACGAGTTCATTGCACGCTTTACAGGTGAAGGCGATGATCGGCACACCCCATGCCCGCTGGCGCGAAATGCACCAGTCTGGTCTGTTCTCCATCATGCCGAGAATGCGGTCCTTTCCCCAGACCGGCACCCAGGCGACCTTGTGAATGTTTTCGATGGTCTTCTTCAGGAGATCATTTTTGTTCATAGAGATAAACCACTGCTCGGTCGCGCGGAAAATCACCGGATTCTTGCATCGCCAGCAATGAGGATAGGAGTGAACGATCTTTTCCTCCGCCATGAGCGTTCCCCTGCTTTTGAGCAGTTCAATGATGCCCTTATTCGCTTTGAAAACCTGCTGGCCCGCGAACTCGCCGGCTTCCTTCGTAAACCGTCCCTTGTAATCGACGGGAGCATAGATATCGAGACCATAATGAATCCCCGCCTCGTAGTCTTCCTGACCATGACCAGGGGCGGTATGTACGGCGCCCGTGCCGGCTTCGAGAGTCACGTGATCACTAAGGATCACGAGGGAATCGCGGTCAAGAAAAGGATGGCGCGCTTTCAAGCCTTCAAATTTCCGGCCTTTAAACTTTTCGATCACATGGTAGCCCTTGATGCCAAACTTTTCCATCGCCTGTTTCAGGAGGCCTTCAGCCAGGATAAGCACCGTACCCTCGTGCTCAACGGCCGCATAGTCGAACTCGGGATGGAGCGCAACGGCCAGGTTTGCGACGAGCGTCCAAGGGGTCGTGGTCCAGATCACGATCGCTACTTTTCTCCCGCTCAGGGACGGAAGTGCCTTCGCCGCATCGGGAAGCTCGAACCGCACAAACACGGAAGGCGATTCGTGATCAGCGTACTCGACCTCCGCCTCGGCTAGTGCTGTTTCGTCGAAGCCGCACCAGTACACGGGTTTCTTCCCTTTATAGACGCCTCCGGCGCTGACGAATTTGCCCAGTTCGCGCACGATAGCGGCCTCGTAGGTATAGTCCATAGTAAGATAGGGATTATCCCAATCACCGAATACGCCGAGCCTCTTGAATTCCTCCCGCTGTATGCCGATAAATTTTTCGGCATACTCGCGGCAAAGTTTCCGGATTTCGTTTTGGCTCATCCCTTCTTTTTTCGGGCCAAGGTTCTTGAGGACTTGATGTTCGATAGGAAGGCCGTGGCAGTCCCAACCTGGCACGTAGGGGCTCCTAAACCCTTCCATGGTTTTGAACTTGACTATGATGTCCTTCAGGGTTTTGTTCAGCGCGTGACCGATATGGATGTGGCCGTTCGCATAGGGAGGTCCGTCGTGGAGAATATAGGTCGGCCTACCCTCAGATTGCTTTTGGATCTGGACGTAGATGTTTTCCTGCCGCCATTTCTCGATGAGACGAGGCTCTAGGTCTTTCAGATTCGCCTTCATAGGGAATTCGGTTTTCGGCAGATTCAGAGTTGCTTTATAATCCATTCAATTTACCTTCACTAGACCACTTATCGTCATCTTCATGCCATCCCGTCTCTTCTTCCAGTGCATCCTCTAGTCGGAAGTCTCGTCTTCCGGTATCTTTTTCCTCGTCTCATTTTCTGCGCCGCCCTGGTCGAAGAGATAGAATTTATTCGATTTTTTCTCGTTTATATCAACATACTGCGTGGGCTCCGTCCCCCTGCGGAAGACATCGGTGATGGCGTCCGCTTGGCCTTCCCGGGCCAGGAGACCCGTCTCGGGATCTATTTTCACGGATACGATATCTGCGGTTGGGACAAAATCATCGGGTGGTTTATCCGCGAGCGCCCTGGCCATAACCGGCATCCAGATAGGAAGCGCGACCCGTGCGCCGGTCTCCTTGTCGCCTAGGGAAGCTTTGGGGTTATCATACCCGACCCAGACGCCGGTCACGATGCTCGGCGCGTATCCGATAAACCAGGCGTCCACGAAATTGTTCGTCGTTCCGGTCTTGCCCACGACCGGTTTGCCGAGAGCCTTCGCGCCCCGTCCCGTTCCGTCCTCGACCACGCTCTTTAAGAGACTCGTGATTAAATAGGCCGTGGTCGGATCAATCGCTTCCACAGGCTGGGGATCATAGCTCTCGAGGACCGCTCCGCCGCCGTCCACAATGCTCTTTATGAGGACGGGCTCGGTGCGCACACCCTGCGAAGCAAAGGTCGCATAGGCCGACGTAAGTTCCAGCGGTGTGACCGCCGAGGAGCCTAGAGCCGTAGTATAATCATAGTTGATCTGGCTGGTGATTCCAGCCTTGCGGGCAAAATCTATGGCCTTTTCAAGCCCTATCTTTTCGAGCAAAGATACGGTCACGGCGTTACGCGAGAGCGCGAGCGCGGTACGCATGCGCATGGGGCCCAGGAACCGCTCATCATAGTTTTCTGGTTTCCAGGTTTTCTTCTCATACTCGCCTTGCTCATGTATCACCGGCAGGTCCATCAAGATCGATGCCGGAGTAAATCCGTTTTCGAGCGCCGCTCCGTAGATAAAGGGTTTGAACGAGGAACCCGGCTGTCTCCTGGCATCGGTGGCGTGATTAAAACCGCCTTCCACGAAGTCATAGCCGCCGACCATCACGCGGATATACCCGGTATAGGGTTCGATGGAGACCACCGCACCCTCCACGAGCGGTGTCTGATCCAGAATGAAGGATGCGACCTGCTTCTTTTTGTCGAAATCCTTGAACCTGACCTTGATAATGTCGCCTGGCTGGACTATATCCTGGGGTTTCTTGAACTCCTCGGGATCGTCCTTTTTCCTCTTCTGCTTTACGAGCGCCCAAGCCATGTCGTCGCGCATAATGTATCCCATGAGTCCGCGGCCCTTGACCGTGATAGCGTTGTCATCGACAGCAAGCACTTGGGCATTAAAGCTTTCGCCGGGCTTGACCATCACGCGAAGAGAATTCCACTGAATCGCTGTTGATTTGAGCTGTTTGAAACCCACTTTTCCCCGAAAACCCTGACGCTTGTCGACAGCGCGCAAACCTTCTCGGAGCGCCATAACCGCGGTGTGCTGAAGATCGAAGTTTATGGTCGTATAGACCTCGAGCCCGCCTTGGTAAAGTTTATCAAGGCCGTACTTCTTCTCGATGTACTTTCGTATGTAGTCGACCACGTGGGGAGCCACTTCCTCCTGGGGCCGCAGGTTTTCGAGGTTGAGGCGTTGGTTATAGATGTCCTTTGCCTGGGCTTCGTTGATGTACCCCTCCTCTACCATCCTCTTGAGAACATGCGATTGTCTCAGCTTCGTCAAGTCAATGTCGCCATAGGGTGAGTAGGCCATGGGAGACTGGGGCAGCCCGGCCAGCAACGCGGCTTCGGCCTGGTTGACCTCCCATATGTTTTTGCCGAAGTAGGTCTTGGCCGCCATCTGGACGCCATATGCGCCGTGGCCAAAATAGACCTTATTGAGATAGAGTTCGAGAATCTCATCCTTGGTCAGCTCCTTTTCGAGCCGACGGGCAAGAATAATTTCTTTGATTTTCCGCTTGAACTTCCGTTCCGGCGAGAGAAACACCACTTTCGTGAGCTGTTGGGTAATAGTGCTGCCGCCCTGTTTCAGCTGGACGGAAATGATATCTTTCAGCGCGGCACGCACGATCCCTCGGAAATCGATTCCGCCGTGCTGGTAAAATCGCGGGTCCTCGGTCGCAAGCAGTGCATTCACCATGAACTTCGGAATCCGCTTGAACGGCACATAGACACCTTTCTCGATCCTGATGTGTCCAAGCACGCGTCCATCCTCGGCTAGAATAACCGTTCCCGGGCTCGGCTTATAGTCCTTGAGAGAATCAACCGTCGGTAGTCCGAAGGAAAATATAAAGAACAGTAAGGCGACGAAGATCACACCTGCGACGACGGCGATCCCTAACAGTTTGAGTGCTTTTATAGGCGTCAGATTCTTCAGCCACGGGACGGCGATCATGAACCAAAAGGCCTTGAACTTTTCCCAAGCAATGCGGCCGACCTTCTTGAATAAGGCGAAAACATTTTCAATCCATTTTTTCATCATGTCCAATTTTTGCGGAGAACCTCGTGATATTCCACCAATTTTCAGCAGTACCAAAAATAATAACATCACAGGCTGATAAAATCAAACGAAAAGTTTCCTGGAATGCCGCAACAAGAAGTTATAAAACTCTGTTTAGACGTGATTTCTGAGCATCAGTTCGAGCGGATGGGAATTCAGATAGCACTGTTGCTTAAGATCGGGCAGATCGTATTTTCCAGCGTAATGTCTGATGAGGGTAACCGGAACAATCAGCGGAACCAGACCGCCGTGGTAGCGGAAAATGACTTCCTGTAATTCTTTCTTATCCTCATAAGTCAGCTGTTTCTTGAAATAACCCGAGAGTTGTTGCAGGACATTCATGTGTTTCTTCACGGTCCCAGGAAGCCGCATGCCTGACATCAGAGTCTGCTCATACCTCCCGAATAATACGGAACGCTTCAGTTTCTTCGCATTCTCGACAATTGCACCGAGTTCCCTCAGGTGCCTTATGCTGTGAGACATCATCAGGAGTTTATGCGAGGCATGAAATCGAATCAGGCCCGCATTAGTACCGTCCTGAGTTTTAAACTCGCGCCATCGATGATACACGAACGTTCGCTCGACGAAATTCTCCCTGATTATACCATTCCGCATCCCCTCTTCATCTTCCGCCGGGAGGGATGGGAACCGGTCCATGAATCCCTTCGCGAAGATCCCTGCGCCTTTTCCGTGCGCTTTTCCGGATCGGGAATGTATTTTCACGTTCTCCAGGCCACAACTGGGTGACCGGGCCTTGAACACGAATCCACTGATGCCGGCTTTTTCCAGATAAAGAAGCTTCTTTTTCGCCCACCCCGACATGCGGTCTCCGTGGTCGAGGCCGGTAAATATTGTCACAAGCCTCGGAGCGGCCGGGTCCCCGACAAGGTGCATGGCTTCCCTCGGCACAGGCAGGCCCGATTCCACTTCCGGACACACCCGCACCCATTCAACAAATTGTCCAAGCGTGTCCCGCAGATCATAATCGAACTTGTTTGTCCCATCGTACCGGACGTCGTTCCCGAGGAGACACGAGCTGATGCCTATTTTAATTTTATCATCCAAGGCAATTCAAACAAAGACGCCCTGAGCACGTCTTCACCCAGGGCGTCGGATTTTATATCATATGGGAGTCGCTTCCTATCAGTTTTCTTTCTTCGCCAGCCACTCTTTAAGGCGCGGGCACTTCTTATTTGCCCTGTTCCCTTCACAATCGCTACAGATGGTCATATCCTGACTGCAAGGAGTGAAGTCTTCATGACCGCCCCTGACTGAATCTTTCTCGTTCTTTGTGCTCCGCGCTTTCCTGATGGGAAGGACTTTCAACATCATCCATGCTTCCTGCCTAACATCTGGTTTTCTCCATTGTCTTGTAATTCCTGTCCACAGTCTACAGTAGTCCTAATCCAACCGATAATTCGGCGCTTCCTTAGTTATCACTACATCATGGACATGCGACTCGCGCAGGCCGGCGCTCGTGATCCTGATGAACTGCGCGCGCGCTTTCAGCGCTTTCAGGTCCTCGCACCCGCAGTAGCCCATGCCGGAGCGCACACCGCCGATAAGCTGGTGCACGCTTGCAGCGAGAGTTCCCTTGTACGGGACGCGGCCTTCGATGCCTTCCGGCACCAGCTTCGAACGCTCTTCCTCATGAGACTGGAAGTAACGGTCCTTGCTGCCCCGCTCCATAGCTCCGATGGAGCCCATCCCGCGGTAGACTTTGTAGCTCCTCCCCTGGTACAGGATGCTCTCTCCTGGACTCTCCTCGGTACCCGCAAAAAGTCCGCCGATCATGACGAGGGAAGCGCCGGCTGCCAGAACCTTGGTAATGTCGCCCGAGAACTTGATGCCGCCGTCGGCAATGCAGGGGATGCCGGCCTTGTCTGCCTCCCGGGAGCAGTCCATGACCGCCGTGATCTGCGGCACTCCTGCGCCGGAAACGACCCGCGTTGTACAGATAGAGCCCGGTCCGATGCCGACCTTCACGCAGTCAGCGCCTGCTTTGATCAGGTCCCTGGCTGCGGCTGCCGTGGCGATGTTGCCCGCTACCACATCAAGGTCTGGAAATTTCTTCTTGATCCCTCTCACCGCGTCGATAACGCCCTGCGAATGTCCATGCGCCGTGTCGACGACCACGATATCCACACCGGCTTTGATCAGCTCCGGCACTCGTTCGGAATAGTCCCGGTCACTGACAGCTGCGCCCACACGCAGCCTGCCGAGCTTGTCCTTGCAAGCGTAAGGGTACTTAATCTTCTTCTCGATATCCTTGATGGTGATGAGACCCCTGAGGCTATTGTCTTTATCAACGATCAGCAGCTTCTCTATCTTGTACTTCTGAAGGATCTTCATGGCTTTTTCAAGCGTGGTGCCGAGCGGGGCCGTCACGAGGTGCTCTTTAGTCATCACTTCTGATACTTTGAGGCTGTATCGGGTCTCGAACCTGAGGTCTCGGTTGGTCAGAATGCCTACGAGTTTGTGTCCCTTCGTAACGGGCACGCCGGAGATGCGGTACTTCTTCATGACATCTAGGGCGTCGGAGATCTTTGCATCAGGCGAGATCGTGATGGGGTCAATGATCATGCCGCTTTCCGATTTTTTTACCTTGTCAATCTCCTCGGCGTGCACATCGATGGGAAGCGCCTTATGAATGAATCCTAGGCCTCCTTCCTGTGCCAAGGCAATAGCAAGCTTTGCTTCGGTCACGGTATCCATCGCAGCGCTCACTAGGGGAATATTCAATTGAATCTTCTTCGTGAGTTGCGTCCGGACATCGACGTCCCTCGGCAAGACATCAGATTTTGCAGGTAAAAGCAGGACATCATCAAAGGTGAGACCTTCACGTATGGGACCGGCAACCATTGAGTTTCTCCTTCATAAAAAAAATGAGCCAAGATGCGCGATTGCTGGCACAGCAAGTTGGAAAAGTATTTTCCACCCACCGCATCGTTCATCGAGAATTTATTATGTTACCACAGTAGCAGGTAAACCTCAAGAGAAACCGACTTACACAAATCCGGAATCTTCGTTCAGGAAGGGGTTTTCGGCGCGCTCGTCGCCGATGGTTGAGGCAGGACCATGCCCGGAGAAGACCTTGGTATCGTCCGGGAGGGTCATGAGGTTCGTCCTGATGGAGCGCAGAAGCGTCAGAAGATCGCCTCCGGGAAAATCCGTCCGTCCGATGGAGCCTGCAAAAAGCGAATCGCCTGTAAAAACTAGCCCTTCTTCCAGGAGGCTAATACCTCCGGGCGTATGACCTGGCGTATGCAATACTTTCAAAGATATTTCTCCGGCCGTTATGACGTCTCCGTGCTTCAGGAACCGGTCGGGCTCTGGCGAGGAAACGGGGCTCATGCCGAAAGAACGGGACTGGCTCGATACGGTGGCAAGCGTGGCCGCATCGTCCTCGTGCAGCAGCAACTCGGCACCAGTTGCTTCCTTGATGGCCCTATTAGCGCCGACGTGATCGAAATGGGCATGGGTATTGATGATGTACTTGACCTTGAGCCTTTTCTCCCTGATGATTCTTAGAATCTCCTGAGCATCGTCACCTGGATCGATCACCACCGCTTCTTTGGTCTTGTCGTCCGCGAGAAGGAAGCAATTCACCTGTAGAGGACCTACAACGAGTCGCATAAGGATCATTTTTTAATACCCCTTCCGGATCCGGAATTTACCACTTTGGTACTGGTTTGAAACCATCCGGAACCTACCCACGTCTCTTTTCCCTCACCAGTTCCCACATGAATTTCAACTCTTCACTTCTCAGTATCCACATTACGACAAGGTAGAACGTAATGCTCACGACAATGCCGCCCCCCAGGAGTTGGCTCTTTACGAGCGTATTTCCGCCTTTGTCCCAGACGGGGTTCACACTTATCCACCACCCGATCACACCCATTGCAAGGGAGACGGGAATAATTTTCATCAGAGACCTAAATATTCGGCTTCCGTCCATGCGACCTATCTTTTTTCTGAGTTGCCATGTGAGTAGACTGATATTGAGCATTGCCGCCAGCGACGTGGCAAGAGCAAGCCCGCCGTGCGCCAACGAGGTCCATCTGACAAAAGAGAAGCTTAAAAGGATGTTGGCGAAGAGCGCGACTATAGCGGTGGCAACAGGCGTTCTTGTATCCTGAAGCGCATAAAACGCCTGCACGACGATGCGTACTCCCGCAAATGCCCAGAGCCCCACGGCATAATAAAGAAGTGCCGCCGCGGTCCCCTGTGTCGAGAGCCGGTCGAATTGGCCGTGTTCAAGCAAAAGGCTGACGATCGGCACGTGCAGCGTTATTATGCCTGCCATGGCCGGGAACATGATGAAAAAAACGAGCCGCAACCCGAGCGATAGCGTATCGCGGAATTCCCTGATCTCACGCCGCGCCGCCTGGGCAGACATGGCCGGTAGCACGGCCGTGGCGATGGCGATGCCGAATATGCCCAAGGGAAAATGAATGAACCGCATGCCGTAGTACAAGTAGGAAATGCTCCCGGTTGTAAGAAAAGAAGCGAAAATGGTGCCGATAAAAATGTTGAACTGATTCACCGAAGAGCTTAGGAAGACTGGCAGCACCAGCCTACCGATTTTTTTGACACCGGGATGGGTCGGCTCCAGCTGGAAGCGCACCATCATGTTCTGTTTCTGGAGTCCCGGAGCCTGCATAAGGAACTGGCACATCCCGCCGAGAACAACGCCGACGGCCACGCCGAGTATCGGGTCAGCCATGAACCTTAAGCTCAAGACTGCTGCGACGATGATCACGACGTTCAGCATGACCGGCGAAAGCGCCGGCATGAGAAAAGACCGGAGGGAATTGAGCATGCCCATGGCCAGCGCGGTGAGGCCAATGAACAGGAGATACGGGAACATGATCCTCGTCAGTGTGACACCGAGCACGTACTTGTCATGTTCGGCCTTATATGCCCAGCCCCAAGCCACGATCTTCACCACAGAGGGCGCAAAAAGGACGCCCATGCCTGTGAGGACGATGAGGATGATGAGAAGTCTTGCGAAAACCGTATTGGCCAAATGATGGGCACTCTCTCGGGACTCCTTGGTTAGGGTTTCCGTGAAAACCGGGATGAAGGCCGCCGACATGGACCCCTCGGCCAATAGCTCGCGCAGGAGATTCGGAATGCGGTACGCAACATAAAAAGCATCGGCCGCCAGACCGGTACCGAAAGCCCAGGACATGACCATATCACGGATATAACCCATGATGCGGCTTGCCAAGGTGGCGAGGCCAACAACGCCTGCCGCTTTGGCGATATTCGCCTTTTCGGACATGCAGATTCACCTCAGGCAACTGGATAAACTTAATAAATAAGTGGTAACTTTATCAGAAAAAGGCCGGTAAGAAAAGGTTTTTTTTCTTGACAGTTCCCTACACTTTATGTTAAAAGAATAAGCTGTTTTAAACCCAAAGGAGGTAAGAAGTGGCAATTCACAAATCCGTGATTAAAAGGCAGAAACAGGCCGACAAAAAGCATCTGATCAATAAATCCATGAAATCCGCGCTCAAGACGATAACCAAGAAAGTTGAACAGGCCGCTACCGAAAAAAAAGCAGATGTTGCAAAGGAAGCCTTGACCAAGGCAATGAAGGCTTACGACAAGGCGACTTCGCAGGGCTTCGTACATAAAAATACGGCATCCCGGAAGATCTCGCGCCTTTCCACGAAGGTAAGCAAAATCACGGCAGCTTGATGTCCTCCGGAAACAATTAATCCCCCCTCGAAGCCTTTAGATGAAAAGGCCGCAGGGGGATTTTCATTTCACCCTTCTCTGTGCCAGCATCCAGTGCAGGACTTTTCTTCGTTCGTTACACCCCACACAACTTCAGGATCATTCGCTCCAGAAGTAATTTGCCGTTGAGACTGCTCGATTTAAGAGCCCGGTCCGTCGACAGCATCACGGGGAAAACCCCTTTCAGTTCATCCACGGTATGACGTCTCAACTGTTCCTTAAAAATGGCGGTCTGATGAAAAATCACCCTCAGCTTTCTCAAGATTTCATCGGGTCCCCTGCCGGCTTCTTCCATGGCCTTTGCCTGCAGGAGCCTGCGGAAATTCCAGGCAATCGAGCCCAGCAGGCCCACTGGTGACTCCCCTTCCTGAATCAGGCGCGAAAGTATCAGGAGCGCTTTTCCCGGGTCTTTCTGCCCCACAGATGCAGCAAGATCAAATGAGGTGTATTCCCGGAAATCACCGACGACGGTCTTGACGTCTTCGAACGTGACGGTCTTTGCCTCTTTGATATAAATTTCCACTTTTTGAAGCTCGTTGACGATCTTTTGGAGGTCATTGCCGATAATCTGCCAGAGATACTGGGCGGCATCGCGCTGCAGAGATAGACCCCGCATCTTAGCCCACCCTTCGATCCACCCCACAATCTCCCGCTCCAGAAGCGGATAAAAACGGACCACGGCTCCTTGCGCTTCTACAGCAGAAATAACGGACTTTTTTTCATACTTTCCCTGGCTGGAAACCATAACCAGACACGTTGCGGGAGACGGGTCGTTGAGGTAGGGAACGAGTTCTTCGAGATCGGCAGCCTTGAAGGCATCGACTTCTTTTGCGATGACGAGTCTCTTTTCGGACATAAATGGTAGGGTCTGGGCAAGGGATACGATTTCCGCGGCGGATGTGTCTCGGCAGTAAACAGTGTTGAAGTTGAAGTCTGCAGAATCGGGATCTACAATCTCCTTGATGATGAGGGCGAGAGTTTCCTGGATCAGGAACTCTTCTTCTCCAAAGAGAAGGTAGAGCGGAAGGACCTTGTGCTTCTTAATACCGGATATGAGGTCTTGATATTTAGTCATGCTTGGAGAAAAGCTGGGCTATTGCTTTAAGTTTCTGGAGACTTCATAACGTCAGCTGCATCAGAATCTTGAACCAGTCACTGCAGCAGACGCCGCTAAATTTTGAGTTCTGTCTTCAGTTCAGAACCCTTCGAGAACTCTGCTCCTGATCGTCGAAGCGAGATCCTGGCAGGCATTCATGATAGCGGCCGATTTCGCTATCTTGGTCTGGGTGATATTCCCCAGGGTCACCGCATAGATAGAGCTAAAGACTGTTCCAACACTTGAGTCCTTCAAGATCACCTTTTGTGTTTTCCCCTCGATTATGGTGATAGTTACGTTGATTGAGACATTATACGATAGTACATAGGGATCAATCGAATACGTCTGCGGAATAAGCACGAACTTGGTTACTTTCCCCCGCATCACAAGATCAGCAACATCAGTGCTGACGACTTTGAGTCTGCCATCGGTAAGAAATTCCTCAACAACGGCCTTCGTAACGTCGACATCGACATAGGGTTCAAATGTGTTGTTGATGAATACCGGGATCGCAATGGTTTTTGCTCCCTCCGGGACTATACCACCCACGGGTGTAAAATTATAACCACAGGAGGCAATCGCCGACAGCAGACAGGATGCGGCAACCACTAACGTATATTTCTTTATGTGATTCATGACTCCTCGTATCAATTTCAAAATCCTCTCGCAGCGCGGAGCGGGCCCTCTACACCACCACATTCACGAGTTTTCCCTGCACAACGATCACTTTCCGGGGCACTTTGCCCTGCATATGCTCTTTAACCTTCAAATCCGCAAGCGCCGCGGCCTCCATTTCCCTGTCGTCAGTTCCGGCAGGAAGCGTGAGTTTGCTTCTTACCTTGCCGTTCACTTGTACCACGATGTTTACCTCTGCCGCGATAATCGCATCAGGGTCATACTGCGGCCATCGAGCGTTCGCGATGCTCGCTTCATTGCCGATACATTCCCAAAGCTCTTCGGCAAAATGAGGCGCAAAGGGGGAAATGAGCAGAGTGAGTGCGTCAATCGACGAACGCAGCACCGGCAGTTGTTTTTCCGTCACGCCCCCCGATACATAGTCGTACATTTCGTTCACCATCTCCATTAGCGCGGCGATTGCGGTATTGAAATGGAACTCCCGATCGATGTCTTCAGTTACTTTTTTAATCGTCAGATGCGTTTTGCGGTACAGTTTGTCTCCTCTGGCTTCAACTCCGGCGGATTTAACCTTCTGAACCGACTCGCTGTACCTGAAGACGATCGTCCAGACACGGTGCAGGAACCGGTATGCGCCGTCTACGCCCTGATCGCTCCATTCAAGATCGCGCTCCGGCGGCGCGGCAAAAAGGGAGAAAAGCCGGGCCGTATCGGCTCCGTATTTGGAGAGGATGAAGTCCGGGTCTACGACATTACCTTTTGACTTGCTCATCTTTGCACCGTCTTTGATCACCATCCCCTGCGTGAGCAGGTTCAGGAACGGTTCATCTCCGTCGAAAAGGCCAAGGTCACGGATCACTTTTGTAAAGAAGCGCGCATACAATAAATGCAGAACGGCGTGTTCGATGCCGCCGATGTACTGGTCCACGCTCATCCAGTATGCTGCAGCCTTTTTGTCAAAGGGCGCCCCGTTCTCTTTTGGTGAACAGTATCGCAGGAAATACCATGATGAATCAACAAACGTATCCATGGTGTTCCGTCTCGCGCCGCGCCTTACCGCCGCATTTCGGGCAGGTTGTTTCGCGGAACTCCACGGAATCCGCCAGGGGAGAACGGCCCTTACCCGTGAAGGCAACGTCAACCGGCAGCTTGACCGGCAGCTCTTTCTCCGGCACGGGCACGGCTCCGCATGCGTCACAATAAATGATAGGAATCGGTGTCCCCCAGTAACGCTGGCGTGAAATGCCCCAGTCGCGGAGCCGCCAGTTCACGGTCCGTTTTCCGAGTCTGCTTTGTTCAACATGGTCGGCAATCTTCTCTTTTGCCTCCATATTGGTCATTCCGTCGAATTTTCCCGAGTTCACCATCTCCCCGTTTTCAGTGTAAGCTTGCGTCATCTTCCCGGCCACCAGACTCTTTTCAGGATTCTGGATCACAACTCGAATCGGCAAAGAGTATTTTTTTGCAAACTCAAAATCCCGTTGATCATGGGCCGGCACGGACATGATCGCGCCGGTGCCGTATTCCATAAGAACAAAATTTCCCACCCAGATCGGCACTTTTTCATTGTTTAAGGGGTTCACGGCATAAGCTCCAGTAAACACGCCGTCCTTCTCCTGCGTTGCATCGGTGCGAGCCGCCCTGTCTTCCTGCATCACACGCTGGACAAAGGAACGAACAGTCCCGCTTTCCTTCCGGCCCTGAATGAGCGACTCGACCATTGGATGTTCGGGAGCTATACTCATGAACGTCACACCAAACAGCGTATCCTGACGAGTGGTGAATATCGCAAGCTTTTCTCGCGTGCCTTCTATGGTAAAATCCACCTCAACGCCGACTGACTTGCCGAGCCAGTTTCTCTGCATCGTAAGCACCCGTTCAGGCCAGCCCGGAAGTCTGTCGGTGTAAGCGAGAAGCTCTTCGGCATAGTCAGTGATTTTGAAGAACCATTGTTCAAGTTCCTTGTGCGTCACTACGGAGCTGCAACGCCAGCAGAGTGCGTCCACCACCTGTTCGTTCGCCAGCACCGTATTGCAGGAAGGGCACCAGTTCACATAGGAGAGCTTTTTGTATGCCAGACCCCGTTCGTACATTTTGATGAAAAACCACTGGTTCCAGCGGTAATATTCCTCGAGGCAGGTTGCTATTTCCCGGTCCCAGTCGTAGGACAGTCCGAGCTTTTTAAGTTGTTTCTCGCGCATAAAAGCTATGTTTTCCAGGGTCCACGTTGAGGGATGTATCCCGTGCTTTATGGCTGCGTTCTCGGCGGGCAACCCGAAAGAATCCCACCCCATGGGATGGATCACATTGAATCCGCGCATGCGCTTGTATCGAGAAATCACGTCGCCGATAGCGTAATTCCTCACATGACCCATGTGGATCCTGCCGGATGGATAAGGAAACATTTCGAGGCAATAGTATTTCGTTTTTGATGCGTCCTCGCCAACCTTGAACGTTCTGTTGTCACCCCAGTAGCGCTGCCAGCGCTCTTCGACTTTCTTGAAATCATACCGTTCGTCCAAAACCCGCCCTCCAAAAACACGATAATTTACCGACTGGGGATCGGTGAAGGCCCAGCAACCTCACCCGATTCCAGATTCTGTCATTTTAATGTTTTATACGGCCCATGACAAATTGATTGATGATAATGAGTGACTTCGTATCGAGGTTCAGAAATTTGACTCCATACCGGAATTTCCCCGGTGCAACCTGTACTTCTCTTGCGACAATGACATCAGCGGCAATTTCCCTGGCGCTGATGCTGAAAGTACAGAGCAAGCGTTCTCCGATTTTAAGTTCCTTCTCGGTTTCCAGAAGCATTCCTGATATGCTGATATTGTGTGAAACACCGAGAAAGGAAAGCCTCCCCCTCTCATCTACTATGGAAACGTGGAGGAATGCGCGCATATCCTGCCGTTGAGAAATCAGCAATAATTCTGATACGCGGGAAAAAAGCTCGATAGAGTCGATGGGCGCTGAAAGGACGGCATTGGCACCCGCACTTCGGCATTCCGTAACGGCCGCGGCATTACAAACCACGAGCAGGGATACATCCTTAAGGCGCGTATCGGCGCGAATGAGGGAACACAACTTTTCCCCGCCCATCTGCGGCAAAGCAAAATCGCTTATGATGAGATCCACGTTATGCGTACGGTGAAGGACGAGAATTTCCTCGCAAGAACGTGCCGGATAAACGGCCAAGCCACCTCTCTTGAACAGCGTGTCGCTGTTTTCAACGTTTTGCAAAACATTTTCTGCGATGATAACCTGTTTCATTCGCTATTCCCGCCGTTTGGATATCTGCTGACATACTCATTACTGCGGTCTGTTGGACCTGTCGGCAAGACGTTGTCCAAGTCTTTAAGTGCGCTGCAACCATAATTCTGGATTACTTCCGAATCCATCAGGAATCCGTATCGGCCTTGTTCGCTTCCTCCGGAAGAGTAACCTCGAGCCTGCTTTTTATTTCAATATTATTTTCGAGCTGTGTCTGTCTTTTTTCAAGGCTAGAACGGGTCTTCTTGCTGCTCAGCACATTTGGTTTCTGGTCCACCTCTTCCAGTTGCCTCAGAACTATGTTGTAATCATCCTGCTGATCGCGAAGTCTCAAACGCATACTCGCCGCCTTCTTGTGCCACTACGTCTCTCCCCTGCCTATACTTGTCCCAACGGTTACAGGATGTCGGCCTCTCCGGCATGAAGAGACGATTTTAGTCTCTACGAGAACCCGTGATGTATCGGGCGTTAATTTCGTAATGCTGTCCCGGTATTCGGACGGGATTTTTCAGATTTATTCGTATAATTATCTTTTCCGTCCTTGTCCCCCCTTCGTCAAAACTCTGCAAAGACGGGCGTTGCTGCAATGAAAAACAGGCACTGCAAAAGCAATGGATTTTCGCATGAAGACCTTCTGGAATGAACAATGTGAAAAATAACATAAACAGGGGGCATTCGCAAGGATTTTTCTTGGAGTACCGTGCGAAAGATGATATAGTACAACACCATTCATTCAAGGTAAATCAAGCAGAAACTCAATATGCGACAGACTGCGTCTTTCACGTTTGCCGGCCAGTCGCGTCAGCAATCAAGGTTGATCAATTATTATGTCGAAACCAGTAGTAGCTATAGTAGGCAGGCCGAATGTGGGGAAGTCGACACTTTTTAACCGGATCATCGGGAGGAACTTCGCCATCGTCGAAGACGTCCCCGGCGTAACCCGGGATCGGAATTACGCCGAAGCCGAGTGGGATGGGAAACGTTTTCTGCTTGTCGACACAGGCGGCTTCGAGCCGGCAACCGAGGACGCCATGTATTCCAAGATGCGTGAGCAGACCACCCTCGCCATGGAAGAGGCTGACATCATCATCTTCCTCATGGACGGCAAGCAGGGTCTCCTTCCGGCGGACATCGAGGTCTCTCACCGGCTCAGGGCCTCAGGCAAACCTGTACTTTATGCCATAAACAAGGTGGATGGGGCTCGTCACGAAAGACTTGTCCCGGACTTTTATCGCCTCGGCATTGACACTTTTTTCCCCCTGTCGGCCCAGCACGGTGCTGGATTTTCCGATCTGATGGATGAACTCCGGCGCGTTCTGCCGGGCATCGATCAGGGACCCGACGATGAAAAACAAGTAAGCATCCCGCGCATTGCCATCCTCGGACGGCCTAATGTGGGCAAGTCATCATTTGTAAATTCGCTTATCGGCGAAGACCGCATGATAGTGAGCCCTGTCGCGGGTACGACCAGGGATGCCGTTGACAGTACGTATCAGTACTACGGCAGAAAGTATGTACTCGTGGACACCGCGGGCATCAGAAGCCGCGGTAAAATCAGCCAGGGAGTGGAAAAGTACAGTGTCATGCGGGCCATGAAAGGTCTGACACGCGCTGATGTTGCTCTGGTTTTGATCGACGCGTCCGAGGGGATAACCGAGCAGGATGAGCGTATCGCCGGACTCGTGCACGAGGAAGGGAAGGGGCTCATCATCATTCTCAATAAATGGGACCTTGTTTCAGACAAAGAAGAAGCTTACAAACGCTTCATGAACGACATTCAACAGCGGCTCAAGTTCGCGGCCTATGCCCCCATTCTAACCATATCAGCCCAGACCCGACAGCGCATCACCAAAGTCTTTGATGAAATAGATCGAGTGATCGTGGAGAGCGAAAAGCGGGTTCCGACTGCCGAGCTCAACCGGGTCTTTGAGCAGCTCGTAAGGCATCATGAACCTCCCCTGTTTCACGGCAAAAGGGTCAAATATTACTATACAACCCAGGTCGGAATCAAGCCGCCTACGTTCATCGTCTTCGTCAACTATCCTGACGGGGTGCACTTTTCGTATCTCCGCTATATTGAAAACAATTTTCGTGAAGCCTTCGGCTTTGCGGGCACACCAGTGAATATCTATGCAAAAAGGAGAAGAGAGGAGCGGGCTGCGGGAAAAAAGCCGGGCCGGAAAAAAAAATAGGTTGACTTCCCTAAATGATAAGGAGTATTATTTGAATGGTAACAAATAAAAAATAGCGAGTTTTTGTTAATTGCTAGACTGCAAAAACTTAGGGATAAGGGTTGCAGTCTTTTTTTGTTTTGCGCTTGGGTAATAGGGTAAGCAGAGTTCTGCAAAACTGGAACGAATATTCGTACAGCAAGCAAGACCAGGATTTTAATGGTTCACCTGATAATAATGCAGCGATAGTTATTTCATAAGCACGGAGGAGATCATGGCCAAGAAGCTCTATGTTGGTAATTTATCGTACCAGATGACGGAAGACAGTCTGAAAGACGTCTTTGCGGCTCTCGGGGAAGTCCTTTCGGCAAAAATCGTAACTGATGCGGCAACAGGACGGTCTCGGGGATTCGGCTTCGTCGAAATGGCAAATGATGAAGATGCGGACAAGGCAATCGCCACGCTGAATGGTACGAATGTATCGGACCGGCAAATCAATGTCAGTGAGGCCAGACCTCAAAAAGATCGTGGTTTTTCAGGTGGCAATAGAGGTGGAGGCGGGCCGCGGAGCGGATTCGATCGGAACAGAGGAAGGAAACAGGATAATTGGAGATAAGAGTTGATGATCGCAACATCGAAAAAGCCCTCCGTTTGCTTAAGCGAAAGATGCAGCATGATGGACTATTTCGTGAGTTGAAAAATAGACGTTTTTACGAGAAACCGTCGCTAAAAAAGAAACGAAAGCGGAGGGAAGCACAAAAAAGACGACAGAAAAACCTCCGCATGAGCAGGCAGAGCAGGTCATAAGAACGGCAAGGGTCTCCGGCTTGGTTCCGGGTGTTCCTCTGCTTACCATCTACGCCTCGAGATGAAAAACCTTCCCGACATCATTACTTGCCGCTTCCCCCGGGATTTTGGACTGTCCCTGCATTCCCGCTCTTCTCGGCTTCCGCCTTTTTCATCTTTTTCCTCTGTTTTTCCATCTTCACATCAACCATCGTCATATCACGAATGCTTTTTTCCAGCTTTGCTTTTGCCTTGATAAGCTCTTCCTTTTCACTCACTAATTCCTGGTTCTGCTGCTCGAGATCGGACTTGCTTGTCATCAACCTTTCCCGTTCCGTCAATAGTGAAGCTTTTTCATCAAGTAGCGTATTCTTTTCGCTCAGCAATTCCTCGATTTTATTGATTAGATTGTTTTTCTCTATTATGAGCCCGTCCCGTTCCTTCAGGATCATTGATTCTGCCTGCTGCGCTGTCAGCAGTGCTTTTGACGTCTCATCGGTCTTCCTGGTCAGTGATTCGACTTCAGACAGCAGTTCTCTGACACGCGACTGGTCGAATGCCTTGATAAGGCTGATCCATGATTGTGCTTCTCCTGCAAAGGTACTCAGAGGATAGCGCTCTAAGAATTTCTCTAATTCATGCTGCGCGCCGGCATAATCACGGTCCGGATTTTTGTAGTAAACAAGAATGTATGCGGCATTAAATTGCGCCTCTTCGGCCCGCTGAGATTGCGGATAGGTCTCAAAGAGAGAGCGATAAGCGTCCCGCGATTCCCGGTACATTCCCTGTGCAAAAAAAGCCTTTGCATCCCGGTATTTCTGCAGATCGCCGGTCACGGAAGGGTGTTGAATAAAGGGCGCGCAACCAACGGCAAGAGATACGACGCACAGCGCTGCCCAGTGTCTCAAACGTGAGGGCATGCCTAAGACGGAGAGAAACTTTCTGTCCACTTGTTTATGTAGACCGCCTCTTGTCCACGACATACAGGCTTGATGGAATTGTTTTCGCATAGTCCTTCAGCTCCGCAGCAATTTCTGATGCTTCGAGGGGATTTGTAAAACGTCGTTGTGCATTGGTGACGATGGCAATGGAAATCGTGATCAGGGGAAACTGCATGTCCTCGCCTTGGCGACTTTTCCCGAAGATATATCCTTTTTCGCGGTCTTCCTTAGTGTAAAACGAAGGGACTCGTGCGTCGAAAAGGGCTATGATCTCATTGCTTATTTCTCGCATATACTTTGGAGTCGTTATCACCACAAAATCGTCACCACCGATATGCCCTACAAAATCGCCGGCAGCCCCCTTTTCCTTCGTTGCCGTCTCGATGACTTTCGCGGACTCCTTGATGACTTTATTCCCGTGAGCATAGCCGTAGTGGTCATTAAAAGCTTTGAAATTATCCAGATCGATCACGCAAAAGGCAAATGCATCACCCGAGTCTATGCGGTGCTTTAGCGCTTTTTCAATCGCAATCCCTCCGGGGAGACGCGTGAGCGGGCTTGCGTCGAGGTACATCTCTTCCAATTTGCCAAGCCGCTTTCCCATGGAAAGAAATGCCTGGGCGAGAGTTCCGATTTCGTCCTCGGTCTGAATGTGCGGATCGTAATGAAAGTCCCCCTCTGCGATGTATTTTGTAGCTACGGTCAATTTGTTAATGGAAGAAAAGATATGGTGCGTTACGACCATGCTTGAAACCGCCCCCAGGACTATGGCCAGCGTGCAAAGAACTGCTGTGGCAAAAAAGGCGAAAGACCCGATTTTACTGATTCGTTTCATCCCCATTTCTTGTGATTGCCTGGCTCCCTCAGACAAGTCCCGAACCAAAAGAAGAATTTTCTCAAATTTTTTTTTAAGCTCGCCATTTGAAAGAAAAGCGGCGCCCGCCGTGTTTCCCGCCTGAGCTAAAATGATTTCGCTGAGAAAAAGCGCATTATATGACTCATGCATTTTTTTTAATGCCCCGATTTTAGGCTCCACGTCACCGGGATTTTTCTCTAATGTCGCAAGTGCAATTTGAAATTCTGTTCCACGCTTCTGGAAAAGGGTCCGCATATCTTCGCCCTGAAGAATAAGATACTGTTTTTCATACTTATCCTGCTCAAGTAGCGCTTCACGCATCTTCTCTCCCGCTTCCTGCATCGGGACAGCAACCATTACAATTTCACGATTGAGGGCATTGATGCGCTGAAGGCTCAGGAGAGAAAAAACAACAACTCCAATAGACAAAGCAGCAATCAATATATATCCTATGAGCATCTTTCTTGCGATAGCCAGTTTCGAAAAGATCCGGTGAGGCGTTAAAAATTCCAAAACATGCTGAGGTAATAATAATTTCATATCATCCGCGTGTTCAGTCATAAACGCCGTTCAACAGACACTGAAGAAGACAGGTGCGATAATCATCAAGAAACCTAATAGTCCGGCATAAAGTCATTAAAATAACTTCCAGGACTCCGCTTCACTTGAAATTCCTCTATCTTAACACGCTACATTTAAGATAACAGACGATATTGACCATGTCAATTGATCAAGCATAATTGTCTGAGTCCATATTTACGAAAAACAAGGTCTTTCGTTCTTTATTGTGTGGGTCAGAATAAGTCTCGTCGGTCTGAATGGGCTGTCCGAGAAGGGCATATTTTGTGGTTTTTTGCCCCGTATCTAATTGTGTTTATGTTCGCCAAATTGAAAAAATTTGAATTGTTGGACAGACTGTGAAGTGCGCGGTGGGTAAAATAAATATAAAAACGGCTGAGCCCCTATTTAGCCCAGCCGTTTATTCTTTATATCCCACTGCTCGGGTATCATAATTTCCAGCATTATATTTTACAATATAATTATAAAGAAGACTAATTGCAGCAGTTGTTAGCTACGGTGCCTGATCACCTTGCACGGTCCATGCGAAATTGAATGTCTCTGTGTGCACCCCCGAATACGCCTGAACATAGTTATTAATGGTAACATCAGCCCCTGATGATGTTCCACTTAATGGATTCGAGGCCGGTAAAAAAGATGATCCCCAATACAAGAGAATTTCCCCCTGATCGTCCGTTACCCCGACTACATTTACGCTGTTATAAGGCACAGTATAGGAATTATCTGTATAAAAAATGCCATTAGTATAGAATATCATACAAACCTTGTTTTGCGGATTGCCGTTTTGATCCGTTACTGAGAATAAAAGTGGGGTGGTATCTACAAAGCCGCCGGGAAAAGGAGCGAGAAGAGTATATGAAGAATTGGCTTGTTGTACAATTATATCCGTTGAATTCGCCTCATAGGAGTCGGATGGACAACCATCATTTTTGGAGGCATTAGACCCGCATCCGAACAGCGGTATCAACATCATGATAATCAATAGCATCAGAGCTGAAGTAGATATTTTCTTTAAAGGATTCTTCATGGATCCTCCGTAACATCCTTTTTTCTGAATTAATCCATTACTTTTTTCTTGTTAAGATTGTTGAACATCCTGCCTTTTTCTCTACATACATATATTCTATCTCGCCGAGGCGATGCTGACAGATTCGCTCAGTTAAAATCTGTTGTCAGATCCTGTTGTAGATCTGGATCTACGATCAAATAGCTTCCTGTCGCACTATCCGCGGTGTTATGAAAATCAGCAACTCGTCCTTACTATCGCTAATTGTCTTGGTCCGAAAAAGAAAGCCGATAAACGGGAGATCTCCGAAGAATGGGACTTTAATATAACTTACTGTATGGTCATTTGTCAGAATACCGCCGATCACCGAAGTCTCTCCATCGGTAACGAGAACTTCAGTCGTTGCTTCGTTTTTTTGGATGGAAGGCTGCCCCGAGGCCCCCGTAATTGACGTGTTGGGAGCATTCTTGGTAGCCGTTATCTTCATAAATATTTTACCATCCGGGGTCGCATGGGGAGTAACGGTGAGCGCTAGTATTGCATCAATAAACTGTATCTGCGTACCTGAAGCAGATGTTGTTGAGAAGGGGATCGAGAGCCCCTGCGAGATCTTGGCTTCTTTGTTGTCAAGCGCGCTGACTTTCGGTGAAGATATGACCTTACCTTCACCGGTAGACTCCAGAGCAGAGAGCACGAGGTCAAGATTCAACGCTTTGCTGAGGGACCCAAATGTAAAACCAATTGCTCCGCCGCCCGTTCCGGCGCCCGCAGGTGCAGGCATATTTACGAGGAAATTGCCGTTTCCTGACGGCACAGCACCCATGGTAGGACCGCCGGTTATCCCAATCGTATTTGGAAATGCAAGTCCCGTGGGATTGCCAGTCGCTGCACTGGCTGAGAAATTCCCGCCCCATTGAACTCCGATCTGACTGCTGAAATTCACCGTAGCCTCTACAATCCTGGCTTCAATCATAATCTGAGCAATAGGCTTGTCAAGAATTTTAATGAGCGATACCACTTCTTCAACATTGCGTTCAATATCTTTGACGATGAGTGTATTGGTCCTGACATCTGTCACGGTTTCTCCGCGAGGAGAAAGGGACTTTTTAATGGTACCCTCTATAGTCGCGGCTGTTGAATAGTTAATTGGAACAATACGGGTGACAAGATCTTCTGCCTTTTTCTTGGTGTCCTTGGCCCTAATCTCATCCTCATCTTCCTTTGCCAATACTCCGACCGAGGCGATGCGAAGGATATGGTCCTCCAATGTATACCCCAGGCCGTTCATCTTGAGAATAATCGACATGGCCTGGTCCCAAGGAACATTCACCATACGGACCGTTACCTTGCCCTTCACATCAGGAGCAAGAATGATATTCAAATTCCCACTTCCGCAAACAGCCTCATGACATTGACGATATCCGCATCCTGAAGATCAAGCGATATTTTCCTCCCGGTGAATCTGCTGCCGCCGTTAAGCAGCGACGTTTCGGCCGCCGCGGTTTCGTGTTTTGCGACATCCCTGTGTTCCTCAATGACCTGAGGTGCAGCTGCAGTCGGCGGAGTCGATTGCTGAACAGGTGTGGAAGCCTGCGCGGAAATTTGCGTCTCTGCAATTACCGGCGTTTCCTGTTCCTGTGCAACGGCTTTCTCCTGAGGCTGTGTCTGCTCTGCCTGTATAGCAGGAGCTTCACTCATGGCAATCAGCACTGTGTTCCCTTGAGGAGTAACGTTATAACTCAACGTTTTCGTGAGGTCCAGCACCACCCGAACCTTCTGGTCAGGTGCGGGATGCTGGCCGACCCGGACTTTGTCAAGTCCACCTTTGCGAACCGGGATAACACTCGGTCTGACTCTGCTCTGGACGCCAGGAATGTCTACCACGAGTTTCTTGTTCCCCATCAAAAAAGCATTGGGCTTCATAGCCCCGTCACCGGTGATGATCACTTGGACACCATCTTTTCCGGCGATGGCACTAACTGCTGTTACGAATTTGGCCGCTTCCTGTTCCGGTTGCACTGCTACCATCTTTTCTAATACAGGCGCCGCTTCCGGCGTCGGTGTTGGTGCAGTCACGACTTCCGAAGTTGCTACCTCGGTCTGCGTTGCAGGAGCGACTGCTTCAGAGGCAGCCGGCGCCTCTTCAGCGGGTTTGCTTAGTTCTACGACGAGTTTTCCTGAGGACTGATATACTTTCGTTTCTACACTCTGTGAGAGGCTGAATTCAAGCCTCGATACATTATCCTTCTGAGAAGGGGTTATATCCGTTACTCCACCGCTGTTCACGGCTATCCGATCAGGCAATTTCCCGATGCTTGAGTCTGCAATATCAATGACCAGTCGCAGAGGATCAGACAATTGAAAAGAGGTATACTGCAGTATGGGCTCGGTTGCTTCAATTGTGATTTCTGTTTTCCCATCCATATCACGGGGTTCAATCTTCGTAAGAACAACTTGCGCCCCCTGCTGCATCGAAGTCACAGACCCCTTTGCCGCACACCCGTGGAATGCAGTGATAAATGGGATGAGGATTATCAACCAACAGGCTTTCAGCGGTTGAGTATATTTCATTGGCTCTCCTCCTGTTTTTTCCGGAGATCTATCACAATATCTTTGCGTTCCGAACCTCCCGAAAAGTTTTTATATTTTTCTTCTACAATAAGCTTATTCTCTGTTATTTTTTTAACAACACCCTTATTCGGTCCTATTATTGTACCGACATGAATGATATACCCTTTGCCATCGGGGGCCTCAACCATGGCATTATCACCGAAACCGCCCCTCAGTACCGCTGTCAACTTGAAATCATCCAAATTGTAGCGCTCCAATGGCGGACGCTCTCCTGCTTTGGCCTGCTTTTCTTCCTTACTCACAATCGGAGCAAAGGGGTCCCGCCTTCCCAAGGTATTATAAGAGTAGGCGGTCCCCGGTTTTTCCAATCCCGTCGTCGCAGTACCTTGGCTAATGGTTTTTGTACCGCTTTCGCCGCAATAGGCGTTGTTGTAGTCGGGCCCTGACCGGATTTGGAGCAACCCGCTATCCACAATCCCATTAGGAAGACCAGCACAGCGATTAGTAAATCGCTATAGTACTTTTTTCCCTGTTTTAGGTGTCGGTTCAACTTTTTTCTCCACTGCAGCGAACGTCATTGCCGTGCAATTAATATCCACTTCAGTATTTCCGCTTTTACCCACTTTTGCACCACCCATTTTGATGTTGAGAATATTCACTATGCGGGTAAGTTTGCTTATGTGGTCAAATAACGAAGCTGTATTGTCGTATCCGCCCGTCAAAACGAGAGATATGGGAATTTCCTCATAGAGGCCGCTCGGATGTGGCCTCTGTTTGTCCGGTTTCCAGAGTTTGAGGACAAGGCCCGATTGGTTCACCAGCTTCTGAATCTGCAACAAGAGACCGGAGACTTCTGATCCAGGGGGCAACTGTTCGGTAAGGACTACCAATCGTTCCTGCAATGTACTGACTTCCATCTTAAGATCGTCAAGTTTTTTAATCTTGGCGTCATTTGCCTGCATTGTATTTCTCAGATCGGATAACGATTGATCCAGCTGTTTTATTTCCGTATTCATAGGGATCTGAAACTGAATAATATAGGCTATAAGAAGAAAAACAACAATGCCGCAGAAGACGATCAGCCGCGTCTTGGTAGGGATCTTTTGAATTTTTTCTAATAAAGGAAAGGAGGCCATCACAACCCCTTATATACAAACTGAAGTTTATATTTGTATATGTCAAGTGCTTCACGTTTGATCTGACTGGTTTCGAGTAGCATCACACCGGATAGATAAGGTGATGCTTTAAGCTTGTCGACAAATCGGACAACATCATCATTCGTAAAAGCTTCACCCTCGATATTAATGTTATTGTCGCTTTCGACCAGTGATGTCAAATTTACGTTCATGGGCAGCGCTTTACTTATTTCGTCAAGAAGCCTGACTGGTCCTGCCTGATTTTTCTTCAGTTTTTCGATGACGTCGATCTTTTCAGCTACATTTTGTCGTTGCTCCTCCACATCCTTTACTTCATTGAGGATTTTATCCTGGGATCGAATACGTGCTTCAGCGGAAACTTTTTCTTTCTGAAGGGCAGCTATCTGGTCCTTTTGACGCTTCCAGAAAAATGCCATGGCCATCAGCACGAGCACAAGAATCAGGAACCCCAGAAGCAACTGCTGCTGAAGATCAATTACTTTCTTCGGAGGTTTTTTCTTGGTAGGCAGAAGATTTATCTTGATCATCGATCCCCTGGCCTCCTGATCGCAAGCCCCACGGCGACTGCACAGAGAGGGGCAGATTCTTCAATAAGCGCGGCATCAAAGCGTTTGGAGTCAATTTTAATATTCTTGAACGGGTTGCTCACCTCAACGGGAATTTCAAGTCGTTCGGAGAGAGTCGTTATGAAATTCCCGATCCTTGCGCAACCTCCTGATACCAGAACGCGGGAAACCTTTTCACTTCCCGTTGTAGACTTGAAAAACTCGAATGACCTCTGCGTTTCAGACACGATGTCGTCCGTGACCGTCAGCATGACGCCTGCAATCTGCTCCTTGTCTGCACCCTCAACTTCCTCACCGCGCTTCACCTTTTCCGCATCCTCATAGGTTAAACCAAAATCCCTCTGAAGAGCTTCGGTGTATCGATTACCGCCGACCGTAATATCGCGGGTAAAGATGGACATACCATCTTTCAAAATATTTATATTCATCACCGATGCGCCAATATTCAGGAGAGCAGTCGTCCCAGCCTCTACATCGTAGTTAAGTTCGTACATGTTCGCAAGAGCAAAGGCGTCTACGTCCATCACGACCGGCTCCAAGCCGGCTTCTTTTACAAGGTTCAGATAATCGTTAATCTTATCCTTTTTTACCGCCACGAGGAGGACATCGGCCTGCCCTTCATTGGCCCCGGGACCGAGTTTCTGGAAATCCACGTTCACATCATCAATGGAAAAGGGAATATATTGCTCCGCTTCCCACTTAATAGATTCGGCAAGCTCCTCATCAGTCATGTCCGCGACGGAAACGCGTTTGATGATGACCGAGCTACCGGAGACTGAGATAATGACATCCTTCGTCGATACCTTCTGCGCTGACAAAAGCTCCTTGATGGACTCCACGACCCGACCAGCGTCCATGACGGCGCCTTCAACAATGACTTCAGGCGGCAGTGGAACCATGCCAAACTTGATCAGCTGATAGTTTTTGTTTGTCCCCTTCAACTGAACAAGTTTTATAAAAGTGGATCCTATGTCCAGCGCAATTGGTTCAATTTTTTTTGAAAAAAGCATTATTGCTCCCTAAGCAGCGGGGACACTGCGTCAATTGGTGGTCTTGCTTTTCATGATTTTCTCAATTTCTCGCAGATTCCCCTGGCTATAGACTCTCCAGCCACGCCAGTCACGCTCAACTCCACTCAGCAAACCTTCACTCTCCCAGCGAAAAAGCGTTGCACGTGAGATATCGAAACGAGAACAGATTTCATTTGTTTTGTATCTCTTAGAGCTTTTGCGTGTAACCATGATGCCCCCGCTTGTTAGCGTACTCATATTGCATATAGTAAGTATAGTTATGATGATACTAAAGAAACTATAATTGTCAAGTTTTTTTTATCTTTTGTCAGCAATTATTCGAGTTGCGCGATATATAGTATTCATAAATGAGAAAATATACTAAATATGGGGGTCTTGCTTATATGATCTTGAGTTCAGAATCTCATGACCCTCACAAGGAGAAAATTTATTCGGAAAATGTTGACAAAAATATGAAAGCATTTGACATAGCGACCAAACTCGGGCAGCAAAGCTTTAAAAATAATTCATTACTTGTTTTATCGGCACTTTTATCAATTTCTTTAATGCTAATTTTTGGGGTAGTCAACGAATGCAGAATGAATCTTTATGAGCACTGATTGTGCTGAGATTGGAATAAGCTCCGAACCCTATAAATAAAATTACAGTAATTTTAACTTGAGTTTAGAGTTTCATGGTCTTCACAAGGAAAAAATTTACTAAATAAATTTGAGATAAATGTAAAAAGTAGTTGGCATAGCGACCAAACGCGGGCAGCCGAGCTTTAACGTGAACACAGTAAGAAACCCAATCGTCCCGAATTTGTCCGGGACCAGGTTTGGGTGAGTCTCGCGGCTGCTGCTGAAAACGGCAGGCAGCCGCCAACCCGTTTCTGTTCCAATTCGTGCGGGGAGGCGGCAACGGGAACAAGCCGATGTAGCCAAAACCTTGATCTGCGTGGTAGCGCCGGTCTTTAAGAGAACGAACGGATTCTCGTGGCAGCGCGTATATGCGGGACAACCTCCTCCGATACGTTCTTGGTTTTGAGTCCAGGTTTACAGCCAGGTGCGGCGCAGAGACACAGCGCTTAACTGTGTCCATAAAAAAACAACCAAAGCGCGGCAGGCCCCGAATCTACGGGAAGTTTCGGCGTTGATCGCAGCCCTATCCATGATGTGTATGCATTTGTTCATCTATGGCAAGCTGCAGGGTGTTCGAAACTGAGCGCTATTGCCAAGGCACGTTTCATGGATAGCCGCCTTATTCGGGGTGCAGTTTTGGATATCAATCGAAGATGATGAAGGCAACGCGAGTCAGGAACGACTTTTTCTTGCGACCGATGTCTCGCCCTCTCCAGCTGAAGCCTTTGAGGTCTATGCGCCAAGCGTTGAACCATTCTACCCGCGTTTGTGCAGGCAAAGAATAACTGGGGTTGTAAGGAGATGTGGCAGCAGTTCCGGCAGGATATTCACCGCTGGCTGCATATCATCGGCATCGGCTATACTCTTCCCTAGTTGTTGACCATCAAGGGCGGTGAGGTAGTGAAGAACTTGTCAAGCACCACTCCTTCGCGAGAGAAGCTGCCACTAACGGCAGATCATGTCCGCATTGGGGTCGTCCGGATTCCAAGGCACTTCATGATCAGTAGACTGGTGGAACGTGAAGTCCAATAAATTCAGACCCGTGGATCGCGATCAAATGACACCCTCTACGCGAAAACTGAAAAAAACGGTAGATATTATGTGAAAAAACGTTCAGACGGTTACGTAAGCACTGTTGTTACAAACTTGAAAGGATGAAGTCCGTTCTAAAGTCTAGGCTTATATGACGAAGAGAAGAATGGTGAGGTAATGGCAAACGCTGCCGGCCAGAACAAGGAAATGAAATATTTCATGGCCCCAGGATAACTTTTTGTCCAGGGCATAGAAGACGACACCGACGGTATAGAATAACCCGCCACAAACCAGTAAGAGCATTCCGACGGACGGGACGACACGCGCAAGTGGGCGAAGAACGGCAACCACAAGCCAGCCCATGATCAAATAAATCGAAACAGAAAGAACATGGCGGCGTTTCTTGAACAAGAAATCCTGAAGTATTCCGATACAGGCAAGGCCCCAGACAATGCCGAAAAGCCACCATCCCCAGAGACCGCGCAAAGTTACGACGGTAAAGGGCGTATAAGTCCCTGCTATGAGAAGATATATGGAGGCATGATCAAATGCCTGGAAAAGAGCTTTTACTTTTCCGCGAGTGCTGTGGTAAAGCGCGGAAAATAAATAGAGCGTCACGAGTGTAACACCGTATATGATGGAACTGAGTGTCTTCCATATGTCATGCTGAGGGACGGCATTCACGATCAGCACAATAAGACCAGCGACAGCAAGACCCGATCCGACTAAATGCGATATGCTGTTTACCCGTTCTCCCTCATACACGGCCGGCAAGACCTCCCGTTTATTGGCTGGCATATTACACGAGGAACGCTGCAGGCGCAAATCGGGTAGGAGGCGGGATTACTCCCGCCGTCCTCCCACACCACACGTACGTGCCGTTCGGCATACGGCGGTTCCTGTCTTTCCGCTCTTTCGGTGACCTTGTCGCCTCCTGTTCTATAAGCACCTGACTTTACCTCGCGGATTCCGTCCGCTACTTCCAGCCTAGGCCCTCTTGCGGGGCTTGTGCTCAGTACAGATAGAGATTCGGTCTCGAACAGTCCGACAAGTTCGGCCCTTCATCCCGTTGGTGCGGGACTAATACGGCCTCTGCTGACTTCTACCGATCCATCTCAACACCTTACGATGTCGATAGCACATGGCAGAACGGCAGACCTCCCAGGGTAAGACGCATGACCTTCATCCCATATACCCGCCGCATCTACTTCCACACCTTCCGGATGGTTATCGGGCTTTGAGTCTTTATGCCCTCTCGCCCAAGTGTGGCTGCCTCATATGCGGTTTCTGTTCGTCAGGCCGGGACTTTGCTTACAGCTTCCTTCAGATTCCGGGTCGCCCCGGACACCCTTGCTGTTCGGCTAACGGTTCCTCCCATCAAGGCCCATAAAGGACTTTCACCTTCGAGTCGCCAGTCAGTTACCAATCTGACCAGCCTGTAAAATACAGAGCGTCATGCCTGGCATACATAAAAAAGGGAGAGGCCAATAGGCCTCTCCCTATGAATAGCTGCAAATTACCCTCTACACATCGGTTCCGTGGGGTGTTGCGAAGGTGCCGGACCGGCGTGCGGCCATATCCATCAGCACGCGTTCGGTTCCGAATCTGCCTGGCTCGTACTTGCGGATCTTAAGCTTTTCCCGCGCTGTATCGAGGAGTTTCAGCGTGAGGTCGAGGATTTTCCCCGGGTCTTCCTCAAAATAGAACCCGGCGTTCAACATATCCCACCACTTATTCTCCATGAGATCCTTGAGCGATTTGCTTGCGCTGACCGGAGATCCTGCACCAAAAATGATCGGCACACCGGAGGCCACCAGGTAGGTACCGATTGCAATAGCCTTTTCACTCATCCATTCCGGAGCGATACCAACTGCGGGGAGACCGCCGATGTCGTCCCCAAGACCGCCTTCCTCTGCAATAGCGGCTGCCACGGTCAGAATGCGTGAATTGTCCACGCATGAGCCCATGTGGAGAATCGGCGGGATTCCAATTGCCTCGCACACTTCGCGAAGTCCCTTTCCGGCGTTTTCGAGTGCCATTTCGGGCGTCATATATCCCGCCTTGGCCGACGCCATGGCGGAGCAACCAGTCTGAACAACCAGAACATCGTTTTTAATCAGTTCGCGGGACAAGAAGTTATGCAAGCTGTCCTGACTGATCCTGGGGTTGTTGCAGCCGGCAAGACCAACGACGCCGCGGATGCGTCCCGCGATAATGGCGTCATTCAGAGGCCGGAAGGATCCGCGGTACCTGCCTCCCTGCATGTATTCAATATACTCATGAGAGAAGCCGGCAATCAAGTCAGCAGGTTTTACGTTTGCCGGAGAAACCAGTTCCTTTTTTCGGTTCGGGAAATTATCGATCGCGAGACGAACAACCTTCTTTGCGAGGTCGAGCGCATGATGCTCATCATATTCAATATGGATGGCGTCCTTCATCTTCCCCTTGGACGTCGTGGTGATAATCTTAGTATGGAATTTCTTCGACAACTCGCCGATGGCGGGCATGATGCACTGTACATCGACGACCATAGCCTCGACCATGCCAGTGAGTAGTCCGAGTTCCTGCTGCAGGAATCCGCCGGCAGTGGCGATGCCGTGCCGAATGAGGATTTCATTGGCCGTGCAGCACATGCCGACAAGCTTCACGCCTTTGGCGCCCTTGGATTTTGCATAAGCATCGAGTTCGGGGTCCTCGGAAGCAATCACGAGCATCTCGGCAAATGACGGCTCATGTCCGTGGACGACAAGGTTCACATGATCTTCCAAGAACACATCGAGGCTAGCGTTCGTTCTCACTGGTTTCGGGGTGCCGAACAGGATATCGGAAATGTCGGTGCCCATCATCGAACCACCCCATCCGTCGGCGAGCGCTGTGCGCAGGGCGCCCAGCATAATGTTGTTCATTTCCTGGTCTACGCCCATGGTCGTCCGGTGCATCATTTCGACCACTTCACGGTCAATAGCACGCGGCGCTATACCCAGCTTATTCCATATTTCCTGGCGTTTTTTAGGCGCCCTGCCCAAGTATGCTAGCGTTCCGCGCTGCTGGCCGAATTGCTCGAGAAACTTGAGGGCGACTTTTTCTGCCACCTCGTACACGGCCTTCCCCTCGACATTGATGCCAAGATATCCGGCCACACGGTTGAGCTTGCGCACATCTTTGATCTGGAAATCCTTGGCCTCACCGCGAGCCACAGCCAGAAGGGTGTTCGCAAGATCCCGCGCATGATCTGAATGGGCAGCCGTGCCCGCCGCGACCATGCGGGCAAAGTTTCGCGCTGTCACGACCGGAAGAGTTGCGCCGCACACGCCCATTGCCTCCTCTTCCTTACCCACAAGCCGACAGGGACCCATGTGACACATTTTGCAGCAGGCACCCTGATGCCCGATAGGACAGGGTTTGAGCTTGTCGGCGCGGTCGAACGACGTCTCTATTTTTTTCTGGGCTGCCACCTTCAGCATCGCCTGCGCAGCCGGATCAACGGATTTCAAATCTTCTCTCATCTTTTTTCAAAACTCCTTTCCCAAAGGAGATAGTCTATCCCCTTATTGACAGAACGGGTGCATTATACAAAATGGCACGGGAAAAAACCACAAGAAGTTAAACAAGCGCTGCTCCCTAAGAAGCCCGCAATTTCTGTTTCTTTCCCGCACTCTATTTTTGAAGCATCGGCTGTTTTACCGCAACGACCGCAGCAACAGCCGAGCCTGAAAGCATTCCCTCGTGAACCGACGCCAGAATAGCCGCGCTGGAAGCGGCAGCGGACTTCACTGCTTTTGCTTCAACGGGCTTGAACGAAGGAACACTCATTTTCCCGGATTTCAATTTTTTCGTGGCTGCAGCGACGTCCTTGAGCTTGAATCCCTTGGCTTTACTGATAACCTGAGAAAGCTCGGCAGCTATATCCGCTCCGTCTTTTGCTTCGTCGCCGGCTGGCTGAGACTGAGTAAGTGCTTTTACTTTGCCGTAGGTATTGACAATGCTGCCCTGTTGTTCATACAGAGCGGCAAGCGGAAGTACGACATCGGCTTTCCTCGCGAGTACGGACAGATGACTCGTCATGACGACGAGGAACTCCGATTTGAAATCGGCGTCGGGAAGCGCACCAGCGATCATCAATGCCTTCATGCCTGACTTCATATCCTGATATCCGACACCGCGCTTCTTGACACTGGTAAAGCCCGGCTCCATATCGGACCGGCATCCTGCCTGGAGTGCGCCCAGAGCATTCGCTTCGGGCATCAACGGCAGCACACCGGCGTTCTTGATCAATGCGAAATTGAGAGCCTGCAGCGAAGCCTCTTCACTTGAGGAGATCCCGGTCCCAATCACAACGACGGGCTGTTTAGCAGCAGCAAAAACCTTAGCGGCTGCAACAATCTGGTCTGATGATACACCTGATCCCGTTGCCGCATCGTCGACGCTCACCAGGGACTTCTTGAGCGCATCAAGCCCTTTTGCCGACGGCGCCGCGCCTTCGGCAAGGACCGACGACATCAGCCCCGCGAGCAGGATCGGATCCGTGCCCGGCTTAAGTTGAAGAAGAATGGCGTTCTGATGGCCGGCCAGGTCCGTCTTGACTGTGCTAACGACAACTATTTTTGCACCAGCCTGGGCCCGTCTCCGGATCATAACGTCCACTTCCTGGAGTGACTGTTTTTTCTGTGAAGGATCAGCGCCGATCACGACCACACAATCGGCGCCATGAAGATCGGCGCGAGAGGCAATGCTCACGCCACCGTCGCCATGCATGGTACGGAGCGCGGAAATGAGGCCCGATGCATAAGATGACGCGGGGGTGTCGATGTTTCTGCTGCCCACCACGTCGCGAGCGAGTGACTGGACGGCATAGGCCTCTTCAGTAGTAATCGATCCGGAGGCAATAAACCCGGCGTTGGCCCCTGCTTTCTTGAGCCCAGTGGCCGCAATTTCCAGAGCATCTGCCCAGGTAGTGGGTACGAGTTTATTCCCCTGCTTTTTCATCGGTGTCGTAATGCGGTTTGAGGAGTGGAGGGAGTCGAAACCGAACCGGCCTATGGCGCAGATGTATCCGTTGTCTTCCTTGGCATTTACTTTTATGATTTTTCCGTCCTTGCTGCTCGTAATGACACTGCAGCCGGAAGCACAGGCCGTACAGACCGTGTCGTGCTTTTCGAGATCCCATTCCCTGCCGTGCTGCCAGCGGTCGCGTTCCATGATTGTGTTCACAGGGCAGGCATCAACGCAGGACCCGCAGAACGTGCATCCCGATTCATGAAGGGGCTTGTCCATTGCCGTGGTGACCTTGGTCGTGATGCCGCGGCCCATAAAATCGAGCACATTCGTACCCTGCTCCTTGCAGACCCTTACACAGCGACCGCAAAGAATGCAGTAGTTATTGTCGATGGTAATGAAGGGGCTGCGGTCGTTCAGTTCGTAATTGAAGTTCTTTCTCCCGAAAGATGATTCGCGGATGCCGAGGTCCGCTGCATACCGCTGGAGGTCACAGCTTCCCGCCTTGGGGCAGGTCATGCAATCGAGCGGATGGAAGGACAGGACCAGGTCCGTCACGAATTTCCTGATCTCCTCGACCTTGGCGGTCTTGGTCTGGACCTTCATGCCCTCTTTCGTGCGCGTGGTGCAGCCGGTGACCGGCGTTTTCATGCCCTCAATTTCGACCATGCACATGCGGCAAGCACCTACGCCGCGCAGTTCCTTGATGTGGCACAGGTTCGGGATGTGTATCCCCACGGTCGCCGCGGCATCAACGAGGGTCATTCCCTCGGGGACCGATACCACCTTACCGTCAAACTCCATGTTAACCATCTTACTCATAGTATCCTCCGGATTATCCGTAACTTTGAATATCGATAAAGTAAAGATACAAAGGCTGTCGGAACCCGCCTCTGCGTCCCTGTGTGGGTTTACGATTTGTAGATTAAATCGGGCATGTCCCGACTGCATGGCGTTCGGGGCTTACATGCACTTCCTCGACCGCGAGCGCGTCCTCGGAGACGAAAACAGCCCCTTCGGGGCAGACTTTAATGCATTCCCCGCAATGGGTGCAGCGCTTCTGCCGGATGCGGTAGGGCGTAAATCCGCCCTTGTACTGCACTATTTTCATACCTTCAATGGCGAAGTCCTTGCAGACCTCACGGCACTTGTCGCACATCGTGCACTTATCAGGATTGATCTCGTAGCGGACGAGATATTTGCACTCCAGGCTTGTGCACACGCCCCTGATGTGGCGATTAAGGTCCTCGGAATATTCCTTCAGAAAGGAGCCGAGAATATCGGCGTGATCCTTGCCTTTCTTGCACATGCCGCCGTCCTTGACATCCACGGCGATACGCTGAAGCTGGGCAACATGTTTCGTGGCGCCTTTGCCCGCCTGAATCAATTCAAATATTTTGATAGCGTCATAAATCCCCAGTTTGCAGGGATGGCACTTGGAACACATGCCGTCCTTCGAGTCGTCATAGTAGAATTTTTCGAGTTTATTCCTCGTAGCCGCCACTGGGCATTTATTTTCCTGTTGAGACATAGGCCCCTCCCTTTTCGATCACGATTGCCTCCGTGGGACAGATGCTGTAGCAGGCCTTGCACTTGGTGCAGTAATCCTGGTCGATATAGAATTTGTCCTTGAGTTCGACCACGGAATCGAAGGCGCATGCCTGTTTGCACAGACCGCAGAGAATGCAGTGTTCAGGCCGGATGCGAAACGTCCCGAGACCCTGACAGCGCTTCGCACGGCAGTACTTGTCGTTCACGTGCTCTTCGTATTCTTCGCGGAAGTACTTGATTGTCGAGAGAACAGGGTTCGGAGCGCTGTTCCCGAGACCGCAGAGCGAACCGGCAACCACCATCCTGCCCATCTTCTCAAGCTGTTCGATGTCGCCGCGCTCCCCCTCCCCCTTGGTGATTTTGTCCAGAAGCTCATACATCTGCCAAGTGCCGATGCGGCAGGGCGGGCACTTGCCGCAGGACTCGCTTTTGGTAAAGGACAAGAAGTATTTTGCCACATCGACCATACAGTCGTCTTCATCAAGAACCACCATGCCACCCGAGCCCATGATTGAGCCCACGCTGGCGAGTGTGTCGAAGTCGGCGGGCATATCAAGAAACTGAGCGGGGATGCAGCCGCCAGAGGGGCCTCCCGTCTGGACAGCCTTGAACTGCCTGTCCGGGTTCAGCATGCCGCCCCCAATGTCGAAGATAATCTCACGGAGCGTAATACCCATCGGTACTTCGATGAGGCCGGTGTTCTTGATCTTGCCCGTTAAGGCGAACACCTTAGTGCCCTTCGATTTTTCGGTGCCGATCGAGGTATAATAATCCAGTCCCTTGGTGATGATGGTGGGCACATTGGCAAAGGTCTCGACGTTGTTCAGATTTGTGGGCATGCCCCAGAGACCGCCCGCCGCTTCAGAGAGCCGCGGCGGCCTTGGACGCGGCATGCCGCGTTCCCCTTCGAGCGAGGCTATCAGCGCCGTCGATTCACCGCATACAAAAGCGCCGGCGCCTTCTTTGATCTCCATGGTGAAGTCGAGACCGCACCCGAGGATGTTCTTGCCGAGTAATCCCAGTGCCTCGGCCTGTTTAATGGCAACGCCAAGGTTCTTCACGGCGAGGGGATACTCATGTCGCACATATATGTATCCATGCTGTGCGCCGATGGCATAGGCATTGATGATCATGCCTTCGATGACAGAATGAGGGTCGCCTTCCATGAGCGAACGGTCCATGAACGCTCCCGGATCGCCCTCGTCGCCGTTACACACGACAGCTTTGACTTTTGCGCCCGATTTTTTCGTATGTTCCCATTTGAGACCCGCAGGGAAACCTGCGCCGCCGCGGCCGCGAAGACCGGACTTCTTGACAATGTCGATGACTTCCTCGGGCTTCATCTCGGTGATGACCTTGGCCAGACCCATATAGCCGTCCTCGCGGATGGCATCATAAATGTTGCATGGATCGACGAGCCCATTCCGGTGAAGCGCTAGTCGCTTCTGCTTTTTATAGAACGGGATGTCCTGCATCGCCACATTTGGCTCGGCAAGCGGGAACTCCCTGTATAGCTGCTTCCGATAGGGCACGTTGTGAAGCACTGAATCAGAGAATAAACCAGGGATATCGCCGACTTTGACCTTCTGATAAAAGGTTTCCTGCGGTTCCTGAATCATGACCGGACCGCGCTGGCAGAACCCCTGACAGCCGGTCTTGACAATCTCCATCTTCACCTGCTTCTGGGCGGCCTCCTCTTCGAACTTTTTGATCAGTTTGTTCGATCCCGAAGCCTGACATGCCGTCCCGCAGCAGACGCGCACGCGGTGGACATCGGCGTCCTTGTGCTCCTGTTGAAGCCTATCACGAAGGGCGGCCAGCTCGCTTGTATTCTCTAATCTCTTAAACGTGAGTTCCATGTTCACTCCTCGCCATTGCTACGATTTCTTCCACCATCTTCGGGGTGAGTTCACCGTACAGGTCCTGATCATTCACCGTGGCCACTGGCGCCAGGGCGCAACATCCCACGCATCCCACGGTCTCAAGCGTGACCGAGAGGTCTTTCGTGGTCTCGCCCTCCTTAATGCCGAGCTTGCTCTCCATCTCGGTAAGCACTGCCTTGGCTCCTCTCACGTGGCATGCCGTGCCCATGCAGACCTTGACCACATTCTTGCCCCTCGGTTTAAAATGGAAATGTTTATAGAACGATGCGACACCATACACGTTGTTCAGTGACAGGCTCAACCTTTCGGCGATCATTTTCATGGCCTCTTCTGGCAGATAGCCGATTTTTTCCTGAACTCTCTGGAGCACAGCGATGAGAATGCCACGCTGACCGGAAGCATTGTCGAGAACTGCGTCAACCTTTTCTAGATCTTCTTGCTGGAGCACGGTAGTGACCCCCCTCTTAAATTGCCATAAATTGCGTAAAGGACAAGAAACTCAACGGGTTTATAGATAAGTCATGAAACTTTTGCGTTACGAATAAATGCCAGACGGTTACTTTTTGTTACTATAAAAAAATGATAGAATAGATAGAATATAAAAATTGATGGATAAGCATATTAACAATCGCCAATTAAAAAATCAAGGGAAAATACTATAAATAAATTTCATGCGGAAATTATTAATCTCTATTATTACTGATTACTCGCCAGGGTCCAGGGGCAGGAGCGAAAAAAGAGAGTCATGATATGCTGACCTCATAATTGACACTGGCGCGGCCTCCTGCTATTATTTCCTGTGCAATCACTGTTTTGGGAGAACGATCATCCATGAGTATTCTTGCAATGGTCCTTGCCGGAGGCAAGGGAAAACGGCTGCATCCCCTCACCATCCATCGGGCAAAACCCGCGGTCCCGTTTGGCGGAATCTACCGGATTATCGATTTTGCGCTCTCAAACTGCATCAATTCCGGAATCCGCAAGATCGCCGTTCTACCTCAGTACAAGTCGCTGTCTTTAGACAAGCACCTGCGGCTAGCCTGGAACCTTTTTTCAGGGGAATTGGATGAGTACATCATTTCCGTTCCACCCCAGCAGCGTGTGGGCGACAAGTGGTACCAGGGAACGGCCGATGCCATCTATCAGAATATCTACATGATCGAGAAGGATGCTCCCAATCATTTACTCGTGCTCGCCGGCGACCACATCTACAAGATGGATTATTCCGAAATGTTCCGGTTCCACCAAGAGCAGAAGGCAGATGCCACGGTAGCCGCCATCGAGATCCCGAAAAGAGGCGCAGCTGCCTTCGGTATTATCGAGGTTGATCGAAAGGATGGCTATCGGATCATGGGGTTCGAGGAAAAACCGAGAAATCCCAAGCATATTCCCGGCCAGCCGGACCTGGTTTTTGCATCCATGGGTATTTATCTTTTCAATACAAAGACCGTTATCGAACATCTTAAATCGGATGCTCTTCAGGACACGGCCCATGATTTCGGTAAAAACATCATTCCGCAGATGATGAAAACTTCCCGGGTCTGCGCTTACAATTTCAAAGATGAGAACAAAAAGGAAGCCAAGTACTGGCGGGACGTAGGGACCATCGACGCTTACTGGGAAGCGAACAGGGACTTGGTGAGCGTGGACCCTCTGCTGAACCTGTATGACAGTGTCTGGCCCATCCGCACCTATCAGGCGCAGAATCCTCCAGCCAAGTTCGTGTTTGCCCAAGAGAAGAAGGGCGGAAGGCTTGGCATCGCCCTGGATTCGATCGTGTCCCACGGCTGCATCATCAGCGGCGGCCGGGTTCAAAATTCGGTGCTCTCACCTAAAGTTCGCGTAAACAGCTACAGCGAGGTCTACGATTCGATTCTTATGGAGAATGTTGACATCGGCAGGCACAGCCGCATTCGAAAGGCGATCATCGACAAGGATGTTATCATACCCCCGGAAACCGAAATCGGCTACGATCTCGAAGCAGACAGGGAGCGCTATCATGTGACGCCATCGGGCATCGTGGTGATAGCTAAGGGAACGGAACTGCCGGAAGATACGTCAACTGCACGAAAGGCGGCAGAGAAAAAATAGAGTTTTAGCCTCACCCCCGGAGTGGGGAAATTCTCCGTTTCCAGAAGTTTCAGCGAGCAATGGAGATGCCACCTCGTTAGAGTTTGGTGGAGCAAGCAAACACACCTTCTGGTGGATATCCCGCGCTGAACATTTTCATCCTGGTCAACAACCTTAAGATAGGCAGCTCCAGACTTTTGCTTGGACAGTTCGACGAGTATAGAGAAATGTTTTACTGTAAGGATGTGTTTTGGCATCGAACATACAATGTTGGTAGTGTTGGTGATGTTACCCTTGAAAAAATACAACACTATATTGGACAGCAAATGACCAAAGGGGAAAAACGCAAAAACAAATCGATGCCATCCGCTTGCCCCCCTCCTAGCGCTTCCCTCCTGGTAGGGGGATTGCGCGGACAGGAGTTCAGAAAGACATCATGGATGTCTACTCTTTAAAGTGGGACTTCGCCTTTTCGTATGCCCTTTCAAAGTCATTCGCCGCTTCGTTCATTTCCTTCGAGAATTTCTTCCATTTTCTCTCAGTTTTTGTTCTCATTTGTGCCATTTTTTGCGAAGCGATCTTTCGCTTTTTTTCAGCGGCATTTAAATCCGCCTTCATATCCTTTTTCACCTGCTCGGTCATGGTGGCAGCCTTGGCTTTCAGTTCATCGAGCTGTTCCCCAAGCGTTCTGATCCGGTCTTCCATGCTCTTCTCAAACTGTTCCTTCTGCTGCGGCGTGGCCGGAGCTGTTGTTTGCTGTCCCTCTTCTGCTGCGGACAACGAATGCATGACGGACAGATTGAGCAACAATGCTGCGAGAAAATACATAATCCGTTTCATGGTCAAGTCTCCTTTGCGGTTTGTCAGCGGGGATGATTGTTGAAGAACTTACGCTGCAAATATGACTACAATATTATCATAAAAAAAGGAGCACATCGCGGCAGATCACAAAAAAACAGACGCTATCGAATGATCTGGGTAGTAAAAAAAGGAAGGTAGCCTGTCAGGTTTTATTACGGATTTCTCTGTACGGATCCCATCTGTTCAACTCAACGGGAACATTACTCGACTGTCCTCATCAGTTCATCCAGCGGCTTTCTGCTCCTCGCCGAAGGGTTCTCATCTGGCTCGCCTACAGGCAGAAGAGCGGCGATATAATGACCCTCCCCGTATCCAAGCAAGGTTCTGAAGGCATCCTGTGCAACAGTCGGTCCGGTCATCCAACAGGAGCCGTAACCCAAGGCATGGACCGCGAGCAGCATATTCTGGATCGCGGCGGATACGCTCTGGAGCCCAGGCGAAGGCCTCAGTCTCTTGATGTCTTCTGCGGAATAACCCGCTCTGGCTAGAAGCCTGTCCGTTCCCGCGTCATACGACTCCATGATGACTGCGATAACGATGGGGGCATTTTCAAAAAAAGTATAATACGTGCCTTTGTAGGCAACGAGCCGCTTGTACTGTTTTTCGTTCTCGGCAAAAGGAAGCATCCGGTCGATCATGGCCCTAGTAGCATCGGCCATTTTCCCGAGCAGGGTCCGGTCTTTGATGACCAGGAAACTCCAGGGTTGAGTGTTGTTCGCGCTGGGAGCGAGCCTGCCTGCGTCGAGAATTTTCCTTAGATCCGCATCAGGAATCGGTGTTTGCTTGAATTTGCGGATGCTTCTTCTTCCCTGGATAGCGTCGAAAAGGTCCATATCCCCTGCAGAGCGCATAATGCACGGCGCCTGATACTGCATACCTCTATCTTCTATTCTCTGCCCTATACCATCTCGGCCAGATCACGAATCAGTTTCTCTGAATCCTTCCAGCCAAGACAAGGATCGGTGATGGATTTTCCATATACATTGTCCGTCACCTTCTGCGCCCCTTCTTCGATGAAGCTCTCGATCATGAATCCTTTAATCATGCTCTTCAGCAACGGCGAGTGCTGGCGGCTGCGCATTACTTCCTTTGCAATGCGAGGCTGTTCGGCGAATTTTTTGTTCGAATTGGCATGGTTCGTATCCACAATGATCGAGGGATTGGTCAGACCACGCTTTTTGTAGGACTCGGCGAAGAATACCAGATCCTCGTAATGATAGTTAGCCACGGGGAGTCCATGATAGTCGACAGCGCCCCGAAGCACGGCATGGGTCAGGGGATTTCCCAATGTCTTCACTTCCCACCGGTTGTAGCTGAATATATGGGGAGCCTGTGCGGCCTGAATGGAATTGAGCGTCACCTCCATGTCGCCTGAGGTCGGGTTTTTCATGCCTACGGGGATATCGAGACCGCTGCAGGTCAGCCGATGAGCCTGGTTTTCCACGGATCGGGCGCCGACAGCAACGTAGCTCAGCACGTCCTCAAGATAAGGATAGTTTCCGGGATAGAGCATTTCATCGGCCGCTGGAAGATGGGATTCCTTGAGCGCCCGAAGGTGCATTTTTCTGATGGCCTTGATGCCTTCCACGATATTCGGCTCTTCCTGCAGGTTCGGTTGATGAGCCATGCCCTTGTATCCAATGCCGGTCGTCCGCGGTTTGTTGGTGTATATCCGAGGGATGATCACGATCTTGTCCCTGACTTCCGCCTGGATCCGGGCAAGCCGTGAGATGTAATCGCACACGGCTTCTTCGTCATGGGCCGAGCACGGCCCGATGATAAGTACGAACTTGCTCGTCTCATTGGTAAATATGGCACGGATGTCTTGATCCTGCTGCTTCTTGACGGCATTTAGTTCCGGCGACAGCTGAATTGCGGCAATAATTTCTTCTGGCCGAGGTATTTCACGAACATACTCAAAACTCATAGGATCTCCGATCTTTCCCTGCATGATACGCTTGCTCTTCTTCGTTGCAGTATAAAATCCGTCCCGGCCTAAGTCAAGCCAAAAAAGGTTCATTGCGGAGAACTGCAGCCTTTATTCGCCGTGTAGTGAAAAAAAACTGGTTTTTTTTGCCTTAATAATGTATAAAATGCTTGTCATGGTAAAGAAAATAAAGAAACTCCCCGCAAAAAAAGGGAGCGGCAATCATTTCGACCGCTTGATAATCTCGGGTATCCTGATTTCCCTGGTGATTATAGCAGTTGTACTGTGGGGCCCCTTTCGCAAGTTCCGTCCCCTGGAGGAGAAGCAGGCACCGAGGGCCGTGCAGCAGGAGTCGGCTGCCGTTGCCAAACCGTCTGCCAAAAAACCGGTTGCGCCTCATCAGAAAAAAGAAACTCCGAAACACAAACCGGTTCCTGCGCTTTTAGGCAATGCCACACCGTCAAATACCGTCCAGATCGCCATCGTGATCGACGATCTCGGCATGGATATGAAACAGGCACGGGATATTATTTCATTGCCTGCCAAAATTACATTTGCTATAATGCCCGGGCTGGCTCAGTCCAGGAACGTCGCGGAGCTGGCAAAACAAAACAGCCATGAAGTGCTAATCCACGTGCCCATGGAATACCGGGGCAAGAACGGAAAACCGGCTCCCGGGATTCTTCGGTCGGACATGACTCCCATGGAATTTCTGAACACCGTGAGCAGCGACGTCGATTCGGTTCCTGGCGCCATCGGCATCAATAATCATGAAGGATCTGCGCTCACGGAGAACAAGGAAGCAATGAAATTCCTGATGGCGGAACTCAAGGCACGGAACCTGATGTTTCTCGACAGTCTCACCAGCGCGAAGAGCGTGGCCTACGCTACGGCAAAAGAATTCGGCCTCAAGTCCGGGAAGCGCGACGTGTTCTTGGACAATGACATCGACAATCCTGTATCCATCCGGAAGCAGCTCGATGAGCTTGTGGAAGTCGCCCGAAAAAATGGAAAGGCCATCGGCATCGGCCATCCCCATCCCGTAACGATCATTGAACTCCGCAAGTGGCTCGCAGATGCGGGAAACCAGGGCATTGAGATCGTGCCGGTGTCGAGGCTGATGCAGTAAGCACAGGGTCATGAGTCGAGCGTCATCGTTTGAAAGGACTTCTTGTATTCCCTGACCCTTTACCTCCGTCTTTTGACCGTCTGTAAACCTGACAATATTACAATTGCCAAACCATGCTTACCCTCGGAATAGAGACTTCATGCGATGAAACCGCTGCTGCCGTGCTTCAAGACGAAACAGTCCTGTCAAACATCGTGTCCTCACAAATTGACATCCATAAAAAATATGGTGGCGTGGTTCCCGAGCTCGCGTCCCGCGAGCACTTGAAAAACTTAATACCCATCATCCGGGAAGCGCTCTCCTCGGCTTTGGTCTCACTTAGCGATATCAACCTCGTGGCCGTCACTTACACGCCAGGCCTGATCGGGGCTTTGCTCGTCGGGGTATCTACCGCCAAAGCCATTGCCTATGCGTTGAACATCCCCTTCATCGGCGTACATCACGGAGAAGGCCATATCCTTGCGGCGCATATAGAATATCCCGCCATCGATTACCCTTACATCGCCCTCCTTGTTTCGGGCGGCCACACGGCGCTCTACCAAGTCAGGGGACTCGGCGAGTATGGCCTGCTCGGACAGACCAGGGATGATGCCGCAGGCGAAGCTTATGACAAGGTCGCCAAGCTCTTAGGTCTTGATTATCCCGGCGGGCCGGTGGTTGACCGCCTCGCGCAGGACGGCGATCACACGGCCATAAAGTTTCCGCGCGGTCACCTTGAGGGTTACGACTTCAGCTTCAGTGGCCTTAAAACCGCGGTGAGAAACCATATAGCGCTTTTCATGAGCAAGGACGGGGGTCTGGATCCGGATCTCAACGTCAGGGATGTCGCTGCGGGGTTTCAAGCGGCTGTTGTGGATACTCTCGTCGAGAAAACTGTGAATGCAGCGGTTGCAACAGGCGTGCACAAGATCGTAGTCGCAGGCGGCGTTGCGGCGAACAGCTCGCTCAGGAAAAAAATGAACGAGGAAGCGGAAAAACGGGGGATCTCGCTCTACCTCCCGGGCATGGGCCTCTGCATTGACAATGCCGCCATGATCGCTCTCGCGGGATATCTTCATCACAAGCGCGGCGAAACGTCGAAACTCGATCTAAACCCCCGTCCCACCATGCAGCTCTGATTCTTCGAAGCCGCAGAGAACTCAACACAGGGTCGGGAGAAGATACCTCCCCTCGTCGGTCTCCCCTTCTCATGGCACGAGGCTCAATATCCTTGGTAAACCTGCATGTTTGAAAATAGTTCTTGCTATTTCAATAAAATCCTGTATTATGCACACCGACTGTTTAACAATGCGGCAGGAATTTGACTGAAGTACACTCACACGTCATCATCTTCCCTGCCCTTCATATCATCGATCATCAACCCCCCTTGTTTTCAGCTCCCACTCTGAAAATGCATCAGCACTTATGGTTGGCGAACGATGGAGTTATGCCGGTCATATTTGTGCTGGCGTCGTCTTCGCTCTCAGGGATACCTTGTGTTCCTGCGGCCCGCACGCAAACCCTTAACGGGATTTCTGCATCCGGACTCATGTATAATATTCTGGTGCACGAGATCAAAGGAGTAGTATGTCTTTTTCGAAATTGCAACTCAACGAAGCAATTCTCAAGGCGGTAAAACTCTGCGGTTATGCCACACCCACCCCGATCCAGGAGCAAGCCATTCCCAAGGCCTTGGCAGGCCAAGATCTGATCGCTACAGCACAGACGGGCACGGGCAAGACCGCGGCCTTCGTGCTGCCGGCGCTAATGCGCCTGAGTGTACCGTCAACGTCAACAAAAAAATCCAAAGGCCCCCGTGTGCTCGTGCTCACACCCACGCGCGAACTGGCCAATCAGGTTACGGCAGCGGTAAGCACCTACGGAAAGTTCCTGCGCATCAGGAGCGGCGTCATCCTCGGCGGCATGCCCTACTTCGAGCAACAGCGGCTCTTGTCTCAGCCCGTGGACCTCATTGTGGCCACACCAGGACGTCTCATGGACCATATGGAAAGAGGCCGAATCGATTTTTCCCGTCTTGAGCTTCTCATCCTCGATGAAGCCGACCGCATGCTCGATATGGGTTTCAGCGACGCAGTGGACACCATTGCCGCGGCCACGCCGGCTTCACGCCAAACCCTGATGTTCACAGCGACTATGGACAATGCCACGGCGAAACTTGCCGGACGCCTGCTTAAGGACCCAGTGCGAGTCGAAATCGCCGGGAAGAAAACCACCCTTGAAACGATCGAGCAGCGTCTGCACACCGCGGACGACATGCAGCACAAGAACAAGATGCTGAACCACCTGATTGCCGACAGCGGCATGACCAGGGCTATCATCTTTTCCGGAACCAAACGCAATGCCGATCAACTTGCCCGCGAACTTTCGGCGCAGGGACATTCTGCAGCGGCCCTGCACGGCGATATGAATCAGAACGCTCGGAACCGGACTATCATGAACATGCGTCGCGGTAAAGTCCGCCTGCTCGTGGCAACGGACGTCGCGGCACGAGGACTCGATGTCAACGGTATCACCCACGTGATTAACTACGATCTGCCGAAAAACGCCGAGGATTATGTTCATCGCATCGGCCGCACCGGCAGGGCCGGAGCATCAGGCATCGCAATCTCATTCGCTTCCTCAAAGGAATTTGATTCGCTGCGCCAAATCGAACGCTACATCGGCCAGACAATCCCCCAACAGGTGATCCCGGGTCTGGAACCTGCCCGCCCTCTGCACCGAGGCTTCACCGCAAGCAGGCCAGGCCAGTCATCGGGCAAGCGTTGGCAGGGCGCAACCGCGGGAAGACGGTACGATCAGGGCACTACGCCGAAAAGCTCCTTCGGCGCTCGGCCCGCCGGGAAATCAAACAGGGATTCGCGGTTCACGCGAGACGCGAAGAAAAACGTCAAAACGGATGGAGGCAAATTTCCCGATTTCAGATCAGCCAAGCCGACCCGTCAGAACCGCTGGACATAAGTAGCTTTGTGAAAGTTTGCTTCGTTTTGATGCACCCCGCGAGAGTTAACCAGACCGCATCTTAGGGGTGCTTTTTTTATTTTTTATGGTAAGATATTCCTCTATGATTAAGACGATCAAAGTACAGGACCTCGCTGTCGGCATGTACATAATGCTGCCAGTATCTTGGTTCAAGCACCCCTTTTTAAAAAACGAGTTCACCATAAAATCCCAGGACCAGATCGACAAGATCATCGACTATGGCATCACCGAGATCGTTATCGATACGGAAAAGGGAGATCGTTCTGATGCGCATCCCACCGGGAGCCCGGCACGCGTTCCGCCGAAAACGTGGTCGCCTGAAAAGCTGGTGCCGCCCGAATTGCGCGAGGCCATACATGACCAGTCGCTTCCGCCGGAAAAAAAATCGAGACTCGTGTACGAGTCGTCGCGCGTCCTTGTGGAACGGCTCTTTGAGGACCCGAGAACGGAGAACATTCGCGAAGCCAAAAAAAGCATCTCGGAAATCGTTGACCTGATCATTGCCGATGATGCCACGTCACGGGAATTGCTCAAAATCACATCTTATGACTTCTACACTTATACCCATTCGGTGAATGTCGGCGTCTTTTCGGTTTTGCTCGCCAAGTCGGTCTTCAAAGGATCCGATGCCCATAATATGCACGAACTCGGCGCCGGTTTTTTTCTTCATGATATCGGCAAGGTCCGCATCGACCCTGCCATCATCAATAAACGGGGGAAGCTGACGGAAGAGGAAATGTACAACATAAAATCACATCCTTACCAGGGGTATAAGATCCTGAAGGAAACCAATCAGCTGACCGAGGAATGCATGATCATCGTCATGCAGCACCACGAACGGGAGAACGGTTCGGGCTACCCGAAGATGCTCAAGGGGGACCAGATCCACACCTATGGCCGCATCTGCTGCATCGCCGATGTTTATGATGCGCTTACTTCGGACCGTTCTTATCAGCAAAAGCTCAACACATTCGAAGCACTCAAACTCATGAAGGAAACCTTGGTGAGCCACTTCCACCAGGAATTGTTCAAAAAATTCGTTTTCCTTTTTACTCAATAACCCGTCAAACAGTGTAGAGTACAACGCCGTCTCTTTTCATAAACTGATTTGAGTACAAACAGATCATCGTCCGCACTTTTAAACTCCCATCGGCCTAATGGAACCTCGCTTCTTTGCATTTTAAAAAAAAAGGCTCAACCCCTATCTCAAATCTGCAAATAAACGCACAGATCACTTTCTCGAAAATTCAGCCGGTGATGTTTTGGTATGCCTCGTGCAATAAAAGAAAGCAAAACCAGATGAAAGAGAGGATGATAACATGAAGAGTTTAATGTCAAAAAAATCAGTTTACATCGGCGCCGGATCAGGGCTGGTAATATTCGGGTTGTTCGGTCTTCTTCCCAACAGTCTCCTCGGAGGAGCAGCGGATTCAAAACTCGCAGGAATGCTTTTCGAATTGCCGCTTCATCTGGGAATCCTGTCGCGGGCCATCCTATTCGTATCCATGCTCGTCGGCATTCTGGTCGCCGTGATCGTGATTGTAACGGCACCTCCCGCCGCGGCTTGGCACCTCGGCAGAATGATGGAAGCAGCGAGACAGGTTGGAGCAAGCGAACTAACGGTCATGATGAGGAATAAATAGCGATCATTGGAAAAATTCGAATTTCATACTATAAAAGAAGTTACTGAAAGGCTCGTTCTCAGGGAGAACGAGCCGGTAAAGACAAGAGTGAAAATCAGATCTCCAGGCGCTGATGAGCGGCATGGTGGAACCGAACTCGTTCGTACGCGCCGCAATCGTAATGGGGATCGTCGTAGAAATCGCCTGCACGCGGGCCGTGAGCATAGTGGTGAGCGGTCTTCTGGGTACGGCCATTGGGTATGCCGTTACGGTACCGTCCACGGTCCGTGAGAAACAGGCCACCGCGGAAAAAACCTAAGGCGGAATGAGGGAAAAAGATAAATAAGAATATATCGAATGCACAACAAATGAAGATGGTGAGCGGTCACCGCCCGCTTTGTTCTATCAGTGCTGCCGGCGCGCCAAGGATCGGGTAGGAGGCGGGATTACTCCCGCCGTCCTCCCACACCACGTACGTGCCGTTCGGCATACGGCGGTTCCTGTCTTTCCGCTCTTTCGGTGACCTTGTCGCCTCCTGTTCTATAAGCACCTGACTTTACCTCGCGGATTCCGTCCGCTACTTCCAGCCTAGGCCCTCTTGCGGGGCTTGTGCTCAGTGCAGATAGAGATTCGGTCTCGAACAGTCCGACAAGTTCGGCCCTTCATCCCGTTGGTGCGGGACTAATACGGCCTCTGCTGACTTCTACCGATCCATCTCAACACCTTACGATGTCGATAGCACATGGCAGAACGGCAGACCTCCCAGGGTAAGACGCATGACCTTCATCCCATATACCCGCCGCATCTACTTCCACACCTTCCGGATGGTTATCGGGCTTTGAGTCTTTATGCCCTCTCGCCCAAGTGTGGCTGCCTCATATGCGGTTTCTGTTCGTCAGGCCGGGACTTTGCTTACAGCTTCCTTCAGATTCCGGGTCGCCCCGGACACCCTTGCTGTTCGGCTAACGGTTCCTCCCATCAAGGCCCATAAAGGACTTTCACCTTCGAGTCGCCAGTCAGTTACCAATCTGACCAGCCTGTAAAATACAGAGCGTCATGCCTGGCATACATAAAAAAAGCCCCTGATTGCTCAGGGGCTTTTGGAGTGTTTAAGTATTTTTTTCTCCTAAGATTATTAAGCCTTGTTCACGTTGGCTGCCTGAAGGCCCTTAGGTCCCTTCACCACTTCGAAGGTCACTTTGTCGCCCTCATTCAGGGACTTGAAACCATCACCCTGGATAGCTGAAAAATGCACGAACACGTCCTCACCGTTTTCCTGCGTGATGAACCCAAACCCCTTGCTATTGTTGAACCACTTCACTACACCATTTGCCATTCTGTTTCTCCTCTGCTTCGTTTTTGAAATTATCCGGGAACATGTCCGCGGATGCCTAAAGCATACCTTAGTCGCTTCACCATGTCAAGATGATAATTGAAAAATTCCACGGGGTTAGAGAAGGCCCTCTTTCCGCCTACCGCACCTGCTTTGTCTTCCCCCTTTCATCGCTCCTTCTGTAGACCCCACTTTTTTCGCTTCTCCCAAAGCGACTTGCGCGTGATCCCGAGCATCTCCGCAAGCTGCTGCTCATTGAACGCCTTCTGGTACTGGACGATAAAAGCTTTGGTATAGTCTTCAATAGACAGTTTCTGCTCAAGAGTGCGCTGCTCGAACGACGGCTGCGGTTTGATGCCGACTGGCAGGTGCTCCGGTCTGATCATATTGTCGTCGGAGACCAGGATAGCTCGTTCGATCACGTTCTGGAGTTCCCGCACATTCCCAGCCCATTCGTATAGCATCATCACATCCATGGCCTCGGAGGACACTTCCTTTATTTGCTTTCCCATCTCCTGGGAATACCGGCTGAGATAGTAATTAATGAGCGCGCCGATGTCCTCCCTCCTCTCCCTGAGGGGCGGAATCTGCAGTGAGATGACATTGATGCGGTAATAGAGATCTTCACGAAATCCCCCTCCCCGCACCGCTGTTTTCAAGTCTTTATTGGTAGCTGTGACGAACCGGATATCCACTTTCGTCCCTTTCGTACTGCCCACGGGACGGATCACCTGATCGTCGATGACGCGCAGCAGCTTTGCTTGCAGAGCGAGGCTCATGTCGCCGATCTCGTCAAGGAACACAGTGCCACCTTCCGCTTCTTCGAGAATGCCCTTCTTTGTCGCGACCGCTCCGGTAAAGGCGCCGCGCACATGGCCGAAGAGTTCTGTCTCAAGCAGGTTTTCGGGAATGGCCGAGCAGTTTATCGGCACGAAAGGCATATCGCGGCGCGAGCTGTTGTGATGGAGAACGCGGGCAAACAGCTCCTTGCCAGTGCCTGTTTCACCGAGGAGGAGAATGCTGCTCTTGGTGTCCGCGACCTTCTTCACCTCGTCGATAATGGCCTTGAGCGCCCGGCTTTCCCCGATGATACTGGTGAAATCATAGTTCTTTCCAACCTCACGCTTCAGGAGCGTATTCTCGGCGAGCAGACTTTTCTGTCGCAGCGCGTTCCGGACGATCTGTTTGATCTCCTCGTGGATAATCGGCTTCATGATGTAATCGTAGGCACCTGCACGGAGCGCTTTCACTGATGTATCGAGGGAGGCATAAGCCGTGACGACGATGAAGATTTGATCCGGTATCTGCTCGCGCACCTTCGTCAGCATCTCAATGCCATCCATCCCGGGCAGGATAATGTCCGATATGATCACATCGTAGACCTTTGTTTCCAGCAGGTCCATGCCCTTTTCGGCCGATTCCGCGGCTTCAACAGCATATCCCTCTTTCGCAAAGATCCGCTTTATGGATTCACGAAGCGTTTCTTCATCTTCCACAATCAATATACTTTTCGACATTACAACCCCATGGATGCTTTTTTATATGTTCAAACATTTCAACTGCTCGAACAGCTTGAAGCGTTTAATCGTTCTGAATGCCTTAGGCCTCAACAGGCATTTTTATGATAAACCTCGTTCCCCGGTTTTTCTCCGAGTCGATTTCAATCGTGCCACCGTGGTCCTTGATGATGCTGTAGCAGATGGATAGGCCGAGACCGGTGCCTTTTGTAGGCCCCTTGGTGCTGAAGAACGGATCGAACACCTTGTCCCTGACCTCGGGATCGATCCCCCGGCCTGTATCTGCGAAACACATTTCTACATGACGGTCAGATTGTTTCACCGAGATGGAGAGACTGCCCCCTTCCGGCATTGCGTCCCGGGCATTCAGAATCAGGTTCAGGAACACCTGCTGGATCTGATCCGGATCTATTTTGAGCGGCGGCGTGTCCTGGACATCGGTTTGAATTTCGATTTTCCTGAAATTTCTATCGTACCGAACAAGATTGAGCGTGTTCTCCAAGATGTCCCGGAGATTCGTCGGCACCTTCTGACGCGGATAGAGCCGCGCGAAATCGCCGAGGTTGCGGACGATCCTCGCGATGCGATGGACCTGCTGGTTGATAGTGGTGAGAGACGCCGCGGTGAACGATGTCAGATCCTCCGTTTGCAGCTCCTGGACAAGCGACGAGATTGACGCCAGCGGGTTGCCAATCTCGTGGGCGACTCCAGCAGCAAGCTTGCCCACGCTGGCATGTTTGGTCGCACGGAAAAGTTCCTCCTCGATTTTCTTTTTTTCCGTAATATCCTCAAGAACCAGCACATAGCCTTTCTGAGCGCCGGTAAGTCGGCTCACATTCCCCTTCAGAATGATCGGAGGCTCAAAGTTTCTCCTGCAGGTTATTTCTCCTTCATGCACCTCGGGTGTGAAGAGTCTGGGTTCGAGGCATGTGAGCAACCCTGAAGCTGACTTGTCAAGTGCGTCCGATTTTTCAACGCCGGTTATCATCTCCATACCGCTGTTCCAGTACTTTACATTCAACGATTCGTCTAGCGTGGCCACACCGAGGGGTAGACTTTCTATAATGTTTTCGCTGAATTCCTTGAGCATTGCCAATTGGCGGTTCGCCTCCGCAAGCTCCTGCCGCGACAAACGCAGACTCCGCGAGATATGTTGAATCGAGTCTGACACTCGCATTGCTTCGTCATGGGTCAGCACCATCCGGTCCTCGAATACCAGCGTGCTGATGGATGTGCCGAGCGCGCCCGAGAGGGTCCGCTCGGCCTCCTGTCGGAGCTTTAAAAGCCATTCCCGTGATATCGATTCGCGGTCGAGTCCGTTCTTTTTCATAAAACCATCGATTGAATCCCGCGCCTCGATGGGACCGATATACTGGCCGAGAATATCCTCTATTTCCGCAATCGTGGCGGGACGCTGCGCGGGAGCGAGCGTGAGGGGGGAAAAAGAATCAACGAATACGATGGCTTGCTGCGTTTCCGCATCGGACTGGCGAGTGAAGATCGATACCCCGACATAGAAGCCGATGTTCAGGAACAACCCCAAAACAGTGAATGGCTCCAGCGATCCAGGCCTTTAAGACCGAAGAGCGCCGTAGGGTTAAGGAGCGTTGAATTGAAAATGGTCGCCATGAGACCGCCTGTCTCGATGAGCCCCGCACGCATCAGCGAGGGGATGAGCAGGGTGTATATCCAGACACTGAACCCGGCGATGATGCCGGCAATGGCGCCCTTCTTGTTCCCTCCCTTCCAGTAAAGGCCTAGCAATATAGAGGGCGCGAATATTGTAACGGCCTCGAAGGACTTAAGGCCGATATCAACCAAACTATAGAATTCGCCGATATAGACCGCAAAAATGTATCCCAGGAAAACACATCCCAGAATGACCACCCTCTTGATGTTCAGCACCACTGCGTGAAAGTTCCTGATGGCGCTCAGGTCCCAGAGCGTGGGCATGACGAAACTGTTCATGACCATGGTGGACAGCGCCACGGACTCGACGATAATCATGGCCGTGGCGGCCGAGAATCCGCCGATGAAAACCACGAGGGCAAGAAGTGACTGATTGTAATGCATCGGGATACTGAGTACAAAATAATCGGCAGCCGACGGCACCTCTCCGAGAAGTAACCCTCCATAGGCGATGGGCAGCACGAAGATGTTGATAAGGAACAGGTAGAGGGGGAAGAGCCACATGGCCTTCTTGATATGGTCCACCGAATTATTCTCCACGACGGCAACGTGAAATTGCCGGGGCAGGAACATGATAGCCATCATGGACAGAAAAGTCAGCGATGTCCACTCAAGAAAGCTCACCGGCGATCCGCTGCCGATAGTCATAAGGGACGCAAAGGGTCCTGCCTTGATTCTGCTGAATATCTCGCCGAAACCGTTGAACAGTCCGTATGTCACGAATATCCCCACAAGAAGGAAGGCAATAAGCTTGAAGGCAGACTCGAAGGCGACGGCAAAAACCAGACCTCCATGGCGTTCCGACGCATCCAGCCTTCTGGCGCCGAAGATAACGGCGAAGACGCCTAGGAGAAGGGAAATAAACCAGCCGGCGAAGTGGCTCCCCTCCGGCCTGCCTGAGAGCAGGGAAAAAGATGTCATGATGGCTTTGAGTTGCAGGCCGAGGTAGGGCGTGATGCCGATAATGGCCACAAACGTTACGAGGACCGAAAGACCGAGTGACTTTCCGTACCGCGACGAGATGAAGTCGGCGATCGTAGTGATCCTGTTTTCCTTGGAAAGATAAACGATTTTCCGGAGGACGACCCACCAGAGAGCGGCCATAAGCGTCGGCCCGATGTAGGTCGTGAGAAAGCTCAGGCCGGAATTCGCCGCTCTTCCCACGCTACCGTAAAAAGTCCAAGAGGTGCAGTAAACGGCCAGGGAAAGCGAGTAGATGTAGGGATTCGAAACGAGACTACGGCCTTGCAGCTCTTTCCGTTCAGCGAAGTAGGCGACGGAAAAAAGGAGCAGCAGATAGACAAGAATGATGATCAGTAGCGTCCAGGGAGAAAACAATTATCCGCCGCCGTCCTCTCTCTCGGTAACTTTTGTGGCAAAGTATATCAGCACGATGAACAGCAGCCAGCTGACAAAAAGATACATTGCCAGACCGGACAGGAATATGCTCATCAGAGGCCATCCAAACAACAGCACCCCGATAAAAAACAGGAAAAACCAGACGTCCCGCCCCATCCGAGTTCGTTTTCCTTCCCTCCGGCAGGTTCATCGACTATTGAGACAATGGGCAGCTTGACCGGAGGTTAATATATTAACACATCTTCGGACCAAATTCCATACAGGAAAGGCTTGAATCTGTCTAATTTCAGGCGAGACCTCTGGTAAACAATTTATATCTCGAGACTGCCCTCACAGTGGAAATTACAAATCCACCAATTCTTTCTCCCACTGTTGCTACCTTGCTGTACGAATATTTGCTATAATTTACGAAGAACGCTGAGCAAACCTTCCTCATGATAACTTCATATTCCATAAATCCTTCTTTCTTTTACAGGGGAACTGATGAGCCAGTATAAATTCGGTGTCATTATCGTCGGAGCCGGGCCCGCAGGTATCACCGCTGCCGGCGTCCTCGCCAATGCGGGCATATCCGTTGCACTGCTCGAGGCAGGCGTATATGCAGGCGCTGAAAACTGGTCGGGATGCGTTTACTTTACCGAGAGCCTGGCTGAAAAAGACTGCTTCGGCCGGGAAGCCGTCGAATCCGCACCCTTTGAACGTCGGGTAACCCGACGCGGGACCCTCATGCACAACGGCCTCGATGTCGTTGGCGTGGAGCTCACTAACCCCGATGCGTTTAAAAACTGTTACACTGTGCTCAGACCTGTCTATGACCCCTACTATGCGCATCTTGCCCGCGGGAAAGGTGCGGTTCATATCACCGAAACGACGGTTTTCTCGCTTCTTCGAAAGAGCCGGAGAGTCGTCGGGGTTCAGACAAACCGCGGGCCGCTCTATGCGGACATCGTCTTCATCGCCGAGGGCGACGCGTCCCATCTGGTTCGGTCGGAACAACTCGAACGTATTCCAGAACCTCACTATCTCCAGGGTGTGAAAGCCGTGCTCTTGCTTCCGCCTTCGGACATCGAAAGTCGGTTCAAGCTGAAACCCGGCGAAGGCTGCGCCTACGAGCTGCTTATTCGGAATGCTGCAATCGCCGGAAAGACGGCGAAACTGAATATGAGCGGGTTCCTGTATACAAACCGTAACAGCCTGTCCCTGGGATATGTTATTCCGCTGGACAATTTGAAAAAGCATTACCACGGCGATCACGACAGGCTTTTCGAGTGGCTGCGGGGCCTTCCTTATATAAAGGAACTCGCCGGGGACACGGAACTATCCGCTTACGGCACTAAACTCATCAGGAGTGGTGGGTGGACCGAGCGGCCTGTCCTGGTTGAAGACGGCCTTGCCGTGGGCGGGGCCTCCGTCGGAATAGGCATTGACATCCCGTTCCCGAATTTCACCGGCCCCGCATCGGCAACCGGTCTTTACTTTGCCCGCGCCGTAAAAGCCATACTGGGCCGCGGCCGTACGCCGGATGCGAAAAATCTCGTGCAGGAATATCTTGCGCCGCTCCAAGCCAGTGTGTACGGCCAAAATGCCCGGTACCTATCAACTTGGCCGAAGTATTTCGGCAGTTCCTCCGCTCTCTACGGCAGGACTATCGACATAGTGTGCGGATCAGCGCATTTCCTGTCGAGCGGAAGCTATATTCAGACGGGACGGTTCCTCAGAAACCACATTGTTTCATGGCGTGGGCTCAGAGAATCGCTTTCGGACAGCCTGAGGATGATCAGCGCTCTCAGGCTCTGGAAGCCGATCATTATATCTGTATTCAACCCAGCAACAGCTGGGCATTGGATTGCCAACATGTTCAGGAAAACACCCACTCCCGACCCGAAGCTCGGTATCCTGCTTCGCATCAACAACAGAACAATCGACCCTTCAGCGTTGTCCTGGCCCGTAAACGCATTTATCAGGCGGCTCTCGCCCACGGTTCTGCGCGCGCTCAAATTGGTCTATTCCAATGACGGCCAGACGATGGATAAAAAATTCTCGAAGGCCCTTCTAATCATCATGCGCGGTATGAGACTGAGCGACCTCATCATCCTCCTCCTCTTCGGTGCCTCACTCTTTCTAATTTCTCTTGGGACGGTCATATGGGACGCTTTTCGTTTTTACGTGCTTAAAACGCCGGTGGATAAATTTCTGGTCGAGCCGGTTATGGCCTACAGCAAATCTCAGAGAAAAGCGCGAGACCTCGATGCAGTAAAACCGCGTGAAAATCTAGAGGCAAAGCTCGCTTCCAACACCTACCGTGTTGGCTCCCTATCCCACATAAAAACGCTTTGGCCAAATTCCCTTGCAGCGCAGCCAGAGATGTCCAAGGCAGCGCTCTGGTGGGTTTGTCCAGCCCGCGTTTATGTCTATGATGCTCCGCTTACGGGACGCGGCAAGGTAACGGTGAACTACGAAAACTGCATCAAGTGTGAAACGTGCTGGCGCACCGAGCCGAGCCGCGCGCTCTGGGGGAGACATACTGACCACAAACTCATTTTCCGGCCCGAGAGCGGAGCCATATCGCTGCTTTTGGATTCGTTCAAGGATTTTTCTTCGGGGTCTCGCCCTGCCCGGACCGAACATGCAAATATACGGGAACTCGATGAAAAAATCTGGTATCTGAGTGACAAAATCAGGATCGCATGCTGGTCAGCATTGAATGCAGCATCGGCGTTCATGGATGCTGTGAAGCGACTCCCCTCCTCCGCAGATAAAGGTAGAAAAGACTGGCCTCTCATTCTTGGAAAACGGCTGACCGAAAAGCTCGAGAAACTGGCCGAATCGCTCTCGAATGACGGAAGAAAGGAGTTATCCCAGCTCATCTCGTCGGAAAAAACCGCCATCGATTTGCGATTAATGGAGGGAAGTCTGTTCCATACCTTCTACCGCTGCCGAACGTTGGAGCAACGCCTCTTAACTTGGACAGGGCTGCACGATATTGAACTTCCATGGACGATCGCAAAAGCGCAAAAAAGCGCCGGTAACATATCTTATGAAGAGGTATCATTCCTCTTTCCGGACCGTGTGGTCAAGCGATGGGAGGAAGAGCCCCTGACCGCAGGAGGGGCCGCAACACTGCACACGTTCATTGCGGAGCACAGCGACTCTCCTCACGAAGCGGTCAGGGCACTCTCAGCAATCAGCCCGGCACTCGGGCTGATTGCTGCACACCAGTTTTCTGCGATCGCGATGCTGAAGTCGGCAGGCATCTTGTTTAATCCCGGGATATGCGCCGTGGCAGCGGATCCTCTCATGATGGATGAGAGCAGTGACAGTGTCCGGATCCAGGGCACGCTGCATCTCGTTCCACTTGCAGCATGCCATACACTCCTGCTCATCGCGGGAGAGAGAGGAAACGTCGTACCACTTTCCACAACCGGTGTTACGATCACCAGTACGCCGACAATCGGCTTCAGAGCTGCGGCGCTTTCCGATGTTACGCTGGACTGCAGCGTAAAAAAAAATGACGTTCTCGTCCGTGGCAATGATGGGGTCCCCGGAGCTTTTTTCTATCTTGCCGTTGCGCTTGGGGCCGCTGATTATCTTTCGCGAAGAGCCGTGGAACACGCGACAGGACGCATTCAGTTCCCGGGACAGATGCTCGATACGGAAGGTCGTGACGGCATCGCCAAACTCGGCGCGGTAAAAGCCATGATCAGCAGGATCGAAGGCTGGCGTTTGCTACTAAAAACGCTCTTTAATTCTTATGGTGAACTCAAGACTCAGGACTCCAACGTCGATCTTCTATATTCAACCCTCGCCGCCACTGCTTTTAGCCCTGAACCCGGGAGTCTGGGCTACGATGCGGGCCAGGTTTTCGGCGGTTTTGCCTATTCCGAGGATGATTTGCTCTCGAGATTCTACCGCGACAGCGCGCTGTTCCGTTTCCTCCCTCCGGGTTACGGAGCGGCTGCGTCTTTGCATGCCCTGTACCGTTTAAGCGGCAGAGACGGGCCCAGCTTCCAGCCTAATTTATCGATGACTGTTCAGGGACAGCCGCTGGGAAGACTTGCAAAGCAGCTTGAGGATCTCGATTCCCGCTGCATTGATCTGCGCGAAGGCGCGGATCCCCTGCTAGCGGGGCAAGCCAGGGCGCTCGCGAAAGGCATCCGCATCGTACTCGATAGAGTTGAGCGTGAACTCGATAGCGGCACAAGCAGTGAAGCCGAAGCTGCCGCGGCAGAAGTGCTGCTGGGACAGGCGGAAACCGTTCTCCGACAAGCTCAATTGTCAGTTGGTCGTGGTCGCGTATCGCCGTCAGCCCTATTCCCTGTTGAACCGGCCTGTCCCGAAGTCGCTCTGGACAGTGACTACGAAACCTTCTGCACGTCTCCGGGAGTTCCTCACGCCTCAGGCAGCTTTCTGATGAACGTCTTTGATCGCTCCCCCCGGTTCGTACCTGAAATTCAGTTGCACGATCCCCGTTTGCGTGCGCAGTGGCTTGCGCTTACCGACTGGTTCAAAAGAAACTGTCGTGATAAAAATTTCGGCGGCCTCTCCATAGAGCGAGCAATTGAACGGGACCACCGAGTGCCCGATGAGGTTATCGCGGCAATAAAAGAACACAAATGGCTCGCGACCTATATTCCGCAAGCCGAGAGCGGACTCGGCTGGCATAAGGCCGAATATTATATCCTCAACTCAGCAGCAGGCACTTTCGGAGACGCGGCAATCAACCTGCTCATCATGGCTAGCACAAGCATCGGCACCACACCGATCCTCCTTGGGCTGGAAGACGAGCTGCCTCGCGTGAGTGAAGAACTCGCGCCACTAGCGCATGACTCCCGGCAATTGGGCGAAATTGGCTTGCGGATCGAGGGAGTCATCAAGTCCTTTTCCTCCCCGGATTCCGCCTGGATCAGGAAAGAGTTTGACGCCATCATGAAACTCATAGATGACCGCATCCGCCATACACGTGTGGTCAAGTACCTGAGCGCCAATTTCCTGAGAGCCTTTTACAGTGCCAGCATTGCCGGTCAACGCGGGGATATCAATGGCTTCATGACCAGCCTCAAACATGCGATGGAGTTGTTCGAACATATCATGCCCGACGTACGTGTCGCGCTCGACGAACTGCCCCGCCGGGAGCGATGCCATAAACTTTTCTTGAGCTATCTCGGCCACGGCGGCGTGAGCGCCTTCGCCTTGACCGAACCCACGGCAGGATCCGATTCTGGCGGCGTTAAGACCACGGCGAGACTCTCGGCCGCGAGGCTCACTCCGCTTGACGATGGGAGATATTCTTTCCTTGTTGACGAAGCAGATGAAAAGAGCGTCCGGTTCCTAATCCATGCGGACAGACTCCTGTTCACGGACCAGGGCATCGCATACCGCACGCCCGATGAACAACCCTCGTTGATTCAATACGACCGGTATGACTACACCACTGACAAGGGGGTCCGGTATTTCCTGTACAAGGAAAATATATGCGAGTTTCACGACATCGGCCAGCCGCGGGTGAAGGGCACCAGCTCGGTGTATGAATATTACCGCCTGACTGGCGCTAAGATGTGGATCACCAACGGCAGCATTGCCACCCAGTTCTGCCTCTTTGCACTAACGGAGGAGGGTGTAACCGGCTTCCTCGTGGACCGCCACAGCGAAGGGCTCAAGGTTGGTGCCGATGAAAAGAAGATGGGTCAGCGCGGTTCGCCTACAAACGAGATCTCGATCGACAATGTCCGAGTCCCGCGCGAAGCCGTGATCGGGTACGAGGGCCACGGACAGGTTAACGCACTCGAAACGCTGAATGTGGGGCGATGCGGTCTCGCCGTTGTCTCCGGAGCTCTCATGCATAAGCTGCTCGATGAAGCGCGCATGCAGCTCGTTCCTTCGCCCGATCGGGATAAGCTGCTCGGCGAAGCCGCCGCAATCCTCTTCGGGAGCGAGTCTCTTGCCTTCTATCTCATTGGCCTCTTTGACCGCCCTCACGAATCGGTGCGCATGGAGTCGGCCATTGCCAAATACGCTTGCTCCGAGGACATCCACGAACTCCTCTCGCTCGTAGAATATGCTTTCGGCCCTCAAGGACAGACCGAACATTTCCTGCTTGAAAAAGCACGGCGTGACGCGCGCATTCTTACCATCTACGAAGGTACGAACGAGGTGCAGCGCTTTTTGATCCTTCGTGACCTGATAGCCCAGGCGCAGACATGGCCCGAGCTGACCGCCCAATCGGGAGATAGAAATGCTCAGTTGCTTGCAGAATGGAAAAACGGGATCCGGACATTCGTGAAAGAAGCAGGCGACCTGCTCGGAGATGCGTCATGGTCCGACGCCATGTTCCAGCCAGCCCTGTTCCCCCTCGCGGAGATGGCGGGAGAAGTTCTGCGTCTCGAATGCATTTATTACAGAATGGAATGGCTCGATCAGCGTAGAACACTTCTCGATCAGTCCGATCCTAAATATGTTCCTGCGTTGCTTATCGCAGGAAAACGTGCTGCTGAACGCACGATCGCCCGCCTTGCGACAATCAAGGACCGTTTTGAACAAGCGTGGGGGCAGGTAAAGGAGAACATCGATCTTGCCGAAGTGCGCGCAGCGGATGCAGCGCTTGACCGGGCATCATTGCAAGTGGAAACGGTCTTCAGATCGAGAGCTACTCTCAAGGCCCAACTCAGAATACTCTGCATTCTTCGGCCCGTTGCCGATCTGTCACCGAAGCCGAGACTGGAACAGGGTTCAATCAAAGAAATCGTCGAGATCATTGATCCTTTTGATCTCTCCGGTTTCATACAAGCTCTTTCACTCAAAGCGGAAAACAATAAAAAGGTCATCATTGATGCGCTTCTTATAGGAAACGCCGGACGGGAACAACTACTTCGCTCAACAGCTGGCGCTGGAGACCACCTCATCCGGTTAAACTCTGAGGACGCGACTCTTGGGGAAATCACAAGCGCGGTGCGTAGTCTCGAAGTCGTGAACCAATATGACCTTATTACCATAGGCTCCATCTGCCTGAATGGCGAGCAGGGAACGGGCGCCTACCTCGCAGGCGCTCTCGCGAGAACACATTACCGGAAGACGCGGCTCTTGACCCGTCCTGATGGAATGGGTCTGGAGCGCATTGCTCCACCGGCCGTACTCAGCATCACCGAGGTTACTCCCCCGTCTGAACAGGATATCAATACGACCGTGGCAGCAACCTTCGCGCCCATCGTGGTGATTAATCCCTCTACTCGATCCGCCGCGGCAAGGGCGCCGCGGTTCGAGCGGCTGGCGGGAGTTGCTGCTGCGAGTGTAACAATTACCACGGTACAGGCTGCCGCGGAATATATCAACAACTATGCTGCCAAGGCGCGTTCGGCGCAAGCGGAGGAATATCACGGAGAAATTGTCCGGGGCAGGTTGTCTGATGACCACGCGATTTGGGCAATTCTCGATCCTTTCGAGCAGAACGCCAATTCTGCGATCCTTCGGGCAGCTAGGGGAATTGCCGATGGTTTCAGCAGACCGATGAATGCCGTCATTGCCGCTCCGCGGGGGTCCTGGCCCGCGCTGATTGGACTGGCGCGCGCGAATGGGGCTGAAGGCGCTTTCTGCATCGACACCGCAAATAGTATGCTGTCTATCGAGGGGAAGGAAGAACTGCTTCGCATCATCACCAAGGCATCGGATAAACCGCTGATTCTGGGCGGTGTCTACTGGCTAGACGCCTTTGGTGTTGTTGCCGGTCAAATAGCTGCCGCAGGAAAGCATGTACACGTTTATGGGAACGTCGCGTCGATTGTACAACAGGGGTACCGATCCATAACACTTTCAATGGCCGCCTATGACAACAGGCTCATCAGAAAAGAGCGACTAGGAGAAGAATCGGCATTCATGACCATTCCCCGGGACGCCGAATTCGGTGCACAGGAGATTCGGAAAGGTTTAACCGCTATTGTGCTCGATTATCCTCTAGAAAGGGAGTGGCTTATGCCTCTCCCGCCTGCGGCACTGCCCACGCTGGCGCTAGCCGACATAATCATTGACCTCGGGTACGGCATCAGGGACCGTGCAGGATTTGAGCTGGCACAGGAACTCAAGAAACTGCTGGAAACACGGGGTCTCGCGCCATTGTTCGGCGCAACGCGAAAAGTCACGCAGGATTTAAAGCTCCTACCGCTTGATGCGCAGATTGGCCAGACCGGTATTCGGGTGAACCCGAAGCTCATCATCGCCCTGGGCATCTCGGGAGCGCCGCAACACATAGACTATGTAGGAACCCGGGCCGAGATCCTCTGCTTCAACAAGGACCCTGATGCACCGTTGATGAAGCTGACCCGGCCTGCTCCGCGGGTTCATCCGATCGTGGGAGATCTTTTCGTTACAGTGAGGGCGCTAATCGAGGAACTGGAATAATGCAGTCGCTTCGCCTTACGGCCGATTGTTCAGATCATGCTTCATTTTATAACGGAAAGTTCATCCTTTTCACCCAGACCGCCTTTTTTCTATTTTCGAGATAATCTGATTCCAGTAACAACGAACCTATGCTCTGTTACAGGGTCTGCGGGATATTTTCTCCCACATCTCATTGTCGATTTCATCGATATATTCTTTAATCGAGAATTCCTTGCCGCACGCCGTGCAGCGAAATATTACGGCTCGTCAGCCGATCCGAAGATCAACCTTCTTGCCACAAACTTTGCATTTCATATTTGGCATAGCGCATGGGGCAAGAGCAGGAATAACAAGGCGGCGTACTCTCCGGTTAACCCGTTGCGTTCCACCTTATACACTCTGTGTATTGCTTATTCCACAATATCGATCTTGATCGACAGTTCCCGGAGCTGCGCCGGAGACACGCGCGAAGGCGCCTCGGTCATGACGCAGACCGCCTTCTGCGTCTTCGGAAATGCAATAACGTCGCGGATGGACTGTGCGCCGGTCAATATCGCCGTGATCCGATCCAGGCCGAAGGCCAAACCGCCATGTGGCGGGGCACCATACTCGAGTGCCTCGAGAAGGAAACCGAATTTCTTTCGTGCTTCGTCCTCCGCGATATTCAGTAAATCGAACATCCGCGACTGCACCTCGGACCGGTGGATGCGGATGCTGCCTCCGCCGATCTCCGACCCATTCAGGACGATATCATAGGCCTTGGCCTTGATCTTGAGCGGGTCAGTCGTCATGAATTCCAGGTCCTCATCCTTCGGCGCGGTAAAGGGATGGTGCATGGCATCGTAGCGCTTCTCATCCGCGTTCCATTCCACCAGCGGGAAATCGGTGACCCAAAGGAAGTTCAACTTACTTTCATCGATGAGCTTCAGCCGTCTACCCATGAGCAGGCGCAAATAACCTAGCGTGTCCGCCACAATCCTGGGGCTGTCGGCAATGAACATCATGAGGTCGCCCGGTTTTGCGTCGAGCCGCTCGGCAATGGACTTGACCTGCCCGTCCTTGAAAAACTTCGCGATCGGAGATTCAAAACCCGATGCAGAAACCTTGATCCAGGCCAGGCCCTTTGCTCCGAAAACCTTCGCTTCGTTCGTCAGATCGTCCAATTCCTTGCGCGAGAGGCCTGCCATGCCGGGAGCAGCAAAACCCTTCACCTTGCCGCCGAGTTCCACAGCCTGAAGAAACACCTTGAAGTCCGACGCTCTTGCAATATCGGAAATATCTTTGAGTTCAAGCCCGAAGCGCGTGTCCGGCTTGTCAGATCCGTAACGGTCCATTGCTTCATGGTACGGAAGCCTCGGAAAAGGCATCGGGATCTCGAAGCCTTTGACTTCCTTCACGACCTCCGCCAGCAACTGCTCCATAAGGGCGATGATGTCGTCTTCGTCGACAAAAGACATTTCGAGGTCGATCTGGGTGAACTCGGGCTGACGGTCGGCACGCAGGTCCTCGTCACGGAAGCATTTTACAATCTGGTAGTAGCGTTCAAAACCTGCCACCATGAGGATCTGCTTAAAAAGCTGGGGAGACTGCGGAAGCGCGAAGAACATGCCGGGATTCACCCTGCTCGGGACGAGATAATCACGCGCCCCCTCGGGAGTGCTCTTCTGTGAGGAACGGCGTTTCAATGTCGATAAACCCATTGCCGTCAAGAATGCGCCGTACGGTCTGCGTAATCACGTGGCGTGTTATGAGCGTTTTCTGGAGACTCGGCCGCCGGAGATCGAGGTAGCGGTATTTGAGCCTCAGCATCTCGGCTACGTCGGTCTGATCCTCGATCATGAACGGCAGGGTTTTAGCAGTGTTCAAGATCCGGAGATCGCTCACCACAATCTCGATTTCGCCGGTCGGAAGTTTTTCGTTTATTGTATTGCCGGGACGTAGCGAAACCGTTCCGGTAACGGCAAGCACGTATTCGCTCCTGATGTCGTGCGCCAGTTCGTGGGATTCAGACGATGTTTCCGGATTCAAGACAACCTGAGTAATACCTCCGCGGTCCCTGAGGTCCACGAACACGAGCCCTCCATGGTCCCGTCTCGTATGCACCCATCCCATGAGTGTCACAACAGCGCCAACATCCTTTTTTGTGAGTTCCCCACAGGTATGCGTCTTTTTGTGAACTTTCACCGTTTAATACCCCTTTTAAAAATCCTTGTGACGCTGAGGCCCAGAGACACAGAGGGAATAGAATCACAATGTTCTTAATCATTCAACATAATCCCTGTCTTCAGAATCCGAAAGCGAAATACGGACGAAAGAGTTTATAAACCTGTATTCTGTTTTTCTTTCGTTGACCATGATTACTCCACAGTAACGCTTTTCGCCAGGTTCCTCGGCTGGTCTACGTCCGCTCCGAGCAGCACTGCGATGTGATACGCGAGAAGCTGGAGCGGAACAGTCATCAGAATCGGCATAAGCAGCTGGTTTGTATCCGGAATCGCTATGGAGTGATGTACCTTTTTTATTATTTCCTTGTCACCCTCGGTCGTGAGGGCGATGACGATGCCGCCCCGCGCCTTGACCTCCTCGATATTCCCCAGGATTTTTTCATAGACGCTGTTCTTCCCGGCGAGCACCACGACAGGAAGATTTTCGTCGATTAGAGCAATCGGCCCATGCTTCATCTCTCCCGCTGGATAGCCTTCAGCATGGATATAGGAAATTTCTTTCAGCTTGAGCGCGCCCTCAAGCGCCACCGGGAAGTTGGGTCCCCGGCCAAGATAAAGAAAATCAGTAGCCTTGAAATAGTGTTTGGCGATCACGGCGATGCTTTCATCTGTCTCAAGGCAACGCTCAACCAGGGAAGGCACGTGTACAAGATCGGTGAGATATTTTTTCAATTCATCCGAAGAAAGACTGCCGCGCAGATCGCCGAGGTAAAGTCCGAAAAGATAGAGCGCCACCAACTGGGCGGTAAAGGCCTTGGTGGATGCCACGCCGATCTCTGGACCGGCGTGGGTGTAAATCACCCCCGTAGCCTCCCGGCTCGCCGTTGACCCCACCACATTACAAATGGCTACAACGGTCGCCCCGCGTTTCTTCGCTTCACGCATGGCCGCGAGCGTGTCCGCGGTTTCTCCTGACTGAGTAATGGCGATAAGCAGGTCTTCCTTGCCTATGAGCGGGCTGCGGTAGCGGAACTCCGATGCGATATCCACTTCGGTCGTGAGCCGAGCAAGCTCCTCGAACATGTACTTACCCACCAGCCCGGCGTGCCACGAAGTCCCGCAGGCAACGATGAATATTTTTTTGAGCTTTTTAATCTGGTCGGACGCGAGGCCGATCTCCTCAAGATGGATAATGCCGGTCTCCTGCGAAATCCTGCCTCTTATAGTATCCATGATGGCGCGCGGCTGCTCGTAGATTTCCTTGAGCATGAAATGACGATATCCGCCCTTCTCAGCCATGACGGGGTTCCACATGACCCGTGTGATTTCCCGGGTAATTGCCGCCCCTTTAAGATCGGTGATGCGTACTCCGTCATTGGTAAGGATCGCCATTTCATCATCGTTCAGGAACAATACGTCCCTGGTTCGGTGGAGAACTGCGGGGATGTCGGAGGCGAGAAAAAACTCGCCACCACCGAGGCCGACCACGAGGGGGCTTCCCTTGCGTGCGCCCACCACGATATCAGGGTCCCGCTCGTCGATGACGGCGATAGCATAGGCGCCTTCCAGAAAACAAGTCGCTTCGCGCACCGCTTCTTCCAGTGCCACTCCCTTTTGAGCAATACTATCGATCAGGTGCGCAATGACCTCCGTGTCCGTTTCTGAGTGGAAGATTCGTCCCTGGGCCTCAAGCTGTTTTTTGAGTATTGTATAATTTTCGATGATACCGTTATGCACGACCACGATGCTACCGGCGCGGTGAGGATGAGCATTTTCCTCCGACGGTCTGCCGTGAGTAGCCCATCGCACATGCCCTACACCAATCTTCCCGGTCAGCGTTTCATTGCGCAAGACGGTCTCGAGGTTGTGGAGTTTGCCCACGGCCCGCCGGACTGCGATCTTCCCGTTTTGGAGGACGGCCACACCTGCGGAATCATAGCCGCGGTACTCAAGCTTTTTAAGGCCCTCGATCAGGATCGGGACCGCCGGCTCCTTACCGATGTAACCGATAATACCGCACATTGGTTGCTCCCTTCGAATTGCATGCAAGACTGGAAATCGGAAAGATACAATTGATGAATTCGTAAAAAAAGATCATCTGTTTGCTGCCGAGCCTGTTCAGACCAGGCTAACGCCGGGGAGAATTCTTCTATTAGATACCATGCTAAAAAGAAGCGCTTTCAAACGCCCCAGCTGTTGCCAATGCGCCGGGTCAGACGGAATGACGCCAAACACAGACTTACAGCTTTTTTGTGATACCACATTATTGAGTCGGAAACATTCCCGCTTTCTTCCTGACGGTCGTACCTTCAACCGGCAATGTTCAATGCTTTTTCTGCTTCAATTTTCGTCTGCGTTTAGCGAAACCGTCGCGAATTTCCTGGGGTACACGGCTTATGGCCAGGGCATCCGCGGGAACATCGCGAGTTATCGTAGCGCCTGCAGCAATAAGAGCGCCGCGGCCGATCGTTACCGGAGCGATGAGCTGCGCGTCGCTGCCTACAAAAACGCCATCTTCGATCACCGTGCGATATTTGTCATAACCGTCGTAGTTGCAGGTGATGACGCCTGCGCCGATGTTTACCTGCTTTCCTACGATTGAATCTCCGATGTATGAAAGATGGTTCGCCTTGCTCCCTGCGCCGATGGTCGATTTCTTCAGCTCGACAAAATTCCCGATTCGCGCCCCCTCACCGATAACCGATCCAGGCCTAAGGTGTGCAAAGGGGCCAATCGACGCGCCTGAGGAAATGTCACTTTCCTCGATGACCGAATTGTCTTTTACCGTCACGCTCTTCGCGATAACACTGTTACGGATTCGCGAACCCGGATAGATTATACATCCATCCCCTATTTTTGTTGTCCCTTCGATCCTGACGTTCGGGTAAAGCACGACATCGCGGCCTAGGAGAGATTCGGTTCCGACGAAGGTCGTGTCCGGATCGAGCATGGTAACGCCTTCAGTCATCCAGCGACTGTTAATGCGCTGTTTCATAACGGCCTCGGCGCGGCTCAAATCGTAACGGGAGTTCACCCCCATTACTTCGTTGGAGTCCTCGCAGAACAGCGCGGCAACGGCACGCTTCTTCTTTCTGGCCAGCGATATTGCATCGGGAAGGTAGTACTCTCCCTGCGCATTGTTCTTTCCCAGAAGCAACAGAGATGAAAGCAGGAAATCTTGTTCAAAGCAGTAGATTCCCGCGTTAACTTCACGAATTTTCCTCTGCGCAGCGGTTGCGTCCTTTTCTTCTACAACGCGCATGACGCCTGATTTTCCACGTACTACCCTGCCATACCCGAAAGGGTTTTCAACTTGAGCGGTGACGAGCGTCACCGCCACACGGTTCCTCTGGTGGAGGTTGACCATCGCCTTCAGTGTTGCACTCGTCAGTAGCGGTGTGTCGGCGCAGAGGATCACGATCGGCCCAGATTGTCCGGTGATGGCGCCAATTGCCTGCTGAACGGCGTGGCCTGTTCCAAGCTGTTCTGTCTGGAGCACGATCTCAATGCCATCATCACCGACGGCATTCCTTACCTTATCCGCCTGGTGCCCCAGCACGACGATGATTTTCTCGGGAACCAGCCCTGATGCGGCATTCAAAACGTGCCGAATCAGCGGCATCTCCGCTACCGGGTGGAGTGCCTTGGCAAGGCTCGACTTCATGCGCGTACCAAGTCCCGCGGCAAGAATGATGACTGTCGGCTGCACGTGCTACACCTCCTGGGGAGGGTTTCTCAGCTTGTTCGCCCTAATTTCATCCATGGGCACGAGGCCCAGGGAAATGATAAACTTCATTCCCTGTTCCACGGTCATGTCGAGCCGTTTGACCTCGATCTCGGGCAGGATGAGAAGAAATCCTGCGGTCGGGTTCGGCGTCGTCGGAACAAAGACCGTCACGAACCTTCCGGACAGGCCAAGAGATACGCCCTGCGTTTCACCGGTCATGAAACCCACGCTCCAGCAACCCTTACGGGGATATTCAACAAGGGCAACACCGTGGAATTGGTGCTTCATGGAAAACGTTTCCATGACCTGCTTGACGGTAAAGTAAACACCGCGGACGAGGGGGACTCTATGCAGTAAATCATCGCTTATGCTGACAATCCGGCTGCCCACATAATTAGCGAAAAGGACACCCGTGAACAGGACGAAGAGAATGAGCGTAACGATTCCCAGGCCGGGGACCCTTCGCCCCAGTAAATGAGCAGGCAGGTCGCCCAAGATGCCGTCGATCACAGTGAGAAGTGCAGTAAGTACGTAATAAGTCGCCCACACCGGCAGGATGACGAGAAGGCCGGTAATGAGGTATTTTTTTAAAAAAACCTTGATTTTTTTCACGTTTATAATTCTACTGATTTTACTTTGAGGTTGCAAGCTTTTTTTCAGATAAGCTCATGCAAATTGGGATATCTCAAAAAGAAATGCCTTCCGAAAGAACGCGGAAAGCCTCTTAGAATGGGGAAATACCTACCAGAGTGGCGCCATCCGCATGTTCACACCATCATCTCCAGTCAGGAGACCAACGATCTGTGGCATTGACAACGCTCTTCCCCATCCAGAAAGAACCGTCAAACAAACTTCGGAATCACTTATTTCTATTCCCAAGGCTGGTTATCGGTCAAAAATCGGAACTTTGCATGATATTATCGAGGTGCACCTGGGGAAGTCATCTATTAAGTCTTTTTGTTACGAAATGCACCTAACTAAGATCGGGGCTCCAATATCGAAAATCTAATTATTCATCTGGGGCGGGTGAAACAACCCGGATAAGCAGAAACTGGAAAAAACTACTGCCACATATGCCGTTCAGAACGACGCAAAAAAAAGAAAAGCGTTTTTTTAAACACTTCTTTAATATTCTCTAATATTCTCTCCGTGCTCTCCGGGATATCCTAGGCTCTCTTGCGTATATTTTTGATTCTTTCGTTTCTCAAGGCAGACAAGATCTGTCTCTGCAGTCTCAAATACTCGTCGATGAACAATTACGGCTCGAAATAATACGTCCGATCTCTCTGCCTGCTCTTGCTCGGGCCGCGAAACTACGGTACCACCTCGATAAATCCGTCCATACCCCGATCCTTATGGCTTTTGAACCACAACAGCTTTTTGTCGCATATCATCTCATATTTCCCGACCGTCGTGGGTGTGAACGTGATCGTCTGCCAGTCCTTACCTATGTCTGTTATAAAGTCAATCCCTGCCTTCGGAGCTTTCACGGCGATATCATGGGGGATGTACCCCGGCGCTTTCTTGACTTTGAGCTCCACAGGTACACTCACTTTTACAATGATGTAATTGGGGTCAAAATAGTAATCTCCGCCAATGACTTCAACGTGCTGAACACCATCGGTTCCAATGGTAGCGACAAAACGATTTTCCGACCCCATCGAGTGATCGTGCCCAGTTTCCTTTGTCTCGTTTTTTCCTTCAGCTGCCAGCGTCGGTTTTGTTTCCTGGATCACCGCACCTGCGGCATCCGCTTTGGTTTCCTGATTTGTCTCCTGACTGTAGACTTTCAATGATAACGGCATGATTAATGCGATAGCAAATGCAACAAAGATAATCTTTGCATACCTCATTGGCTCCTCCTGAGATTGGGATATTAATTTCTATCATTAGAGTATAGCACTTAAGTTGCTGACTTGTCCGATCTTCATGGATCTGCAAAACCAGCACATTGTGAAGAAAATCTCAGTTCATGTTATTCTAGCTGACCGATAATGCGCTATTAAGAGGTACTTTTCCGTACGGTATGGACAGTTATTCTTGAATTCTAGTATCCTGCGCAGGTTAATAAACAAGCATAAATCATGGCCATACAAGGAGCTTTTGCCGGAAACTATGTTTGAGAGCTCGCAACTCTTCCTGCTTCATTCGGCCATCGCTAGGTCAACCTTATCCACCATTTCCTCGCTGTAGATCCTAACGATACCTGTGCGGTGCGCCTTGGGATAGCCGTCTTGTATGACGGTTTCGAGTCTCCCTCTGGATAGTTGACCATGACATTGCGATCCCCCACCTCTTTTTTGATCACGGCATGATCTGCTCCCGTCAAGAAAACTGCAACTGAATCGCCGCGAAGGCGTTCATGGCGATTATACACAATATAGAATAGAGAAACTTATCCGTGGCTGTCAAGAAACATCACTACTCGGATAAATCTGCCTCTACATCGAGATAAATCTGGACCTCTTTTCCCGCAACCAGCCCTCCTCCCTCCATGGGCTCGCTCCCCCACAGAATTCCGAAATCCTCGCGATTGACCGTGGTCGTGCCGGAAAATCCGACGGTGATTTCATCTCCATAGGGATTCCTTAATGGCCCCGCATATTCACCCTCAAACGTAACCGGCAGCGTTGTGCCGTGGATTGTCAAGTTGCCGCTTATGCGGCAGCGATTGTCCAAGAAAAAATCGATTGACGAGCTCTTAAATTCAATGGTCGGGTACTTCTCCTGGTCGAAAAAATCGGCGGTCAGAAGGTGTTCATCGCGTTTCTTGATTCCAGTATTTACGCTGGCAACATCGATCTCAACTTCAACCGCTGCTCGCGACTTGTCAACAGGATCAAATTTGATAGTACCCTTGATATTCGAGAACTGGCCGCGTACATGAGCGAGAGCCATGTGCCTAATTGCAAAGGCCGCACAAGAATGGTCCTGATCAATCGTCCATTTAGCCATGATTGCTCCTCCTCTTCATGCCTCTTTGTAACAATTATACACGTTGTTGAGGATCTCTGCTTTTTCACCAGACTTATATAATATTTCCGAATATATTCTTCTCTATTGCCAAACCGATGTTCAGAGATTTATAATACTTCGTCCATTTCGGCAAGGGGGAACTTGTGGTGAGCAGAAAAGCAGTCGCTCTCATATCGGGCGGCCTAGACAGCGTACTAGCGGCCAAGATCATCATGGAGCAGGGTTTCGACGTGGTCGGGCTTTACTTCACGTCCCCTTTTTCCAAGAGTTATGGAAATGAGAAGGAAACCCATGCCGCCCACGTATCAAAAGCCATCGGCATCGACCTCCGCGTCATCGATATGGGGCAGGACTATATCGACCTGGTCAGGAAACCTGTTCACGGCTACGGAAAGAACATAAACCCCTGCATCGACTGCAAAATTTTCATGCTCTGGCGAGCAAAAGCAGTCATGCAGGAGTTGTATTCTCCCTTCGTGGTTACTGGCGAGGTACTGGGGCAACGGCCCATGTCGCAACGACGTGACACGTTCCATGTCATCGAGCGGGACGCGGATATGTGCGGCATGATCCTTCGTCCGCTGTCGGCAACCCTTCTGCCACCGACCAAAGCTGAACAGGACGGCCTCATCCGGCGGGAAACACTACTGGGAATCAGCGGCCGATCGCGTACTGTGCAGATGCAACTCGCTGAACGGTATGGCATCCGCGGTTATTCCACGCCCGCAGGCGGCTGCCTGCTGACGGACAAGAATTTTTCTGAAAAGTTGCGCGACCTTTTTTCCGAAAAGCAGGTTGTGGCTTCCGATGATGTAAGGCTGCTCACTATGGGACGTCACTTCCGGTTCGATGGGGGTAACAAAATCGTCCTTGGCCGTGATAACAAAGAGAACAGTATGCTCATCGATCTGGCGCCGCGCGGGTATCATCTGTTCGTGCCCCAAGGATTTCCAGGCCCCGTCGCCCTGCTGAGCGGAACCCCTACCCAGGACATCAAACATACCATCGGACGTCTTATTATTACATACAGTAAACAGGTCCCCGGCCGCACGTTCCTCATCCGTTACGGCAATGATATCTTCGACCCCGGAGAACCGCTCCCCATAAACGGTTACCCCTTAAAGAGGGTCGGAGCGGAAAACTGATCGGCCCTTTGGCAAATCATCTTTTTCCCAGACAGCCTTCGCCCCCCTCACTTTCGATGCCGAAAATAACTCCGCTGTTCATCAAAGCATGATACACTATTGGCATCCTCCCCAGCCTGAGGGCCGCCACGTCGGCATTGATTAGAACACCGCATTGTTTGCAAACATAGAGGCCGCAATGCACGCGGCTAGACTTTTGTCGTATAGGACATATGCAACGAGTCTGGCTCGTGTAATTCACTCTATCATTACAGCTCCCCGAACTGAAAGAATTGAGGAGGACGATAGCCCCTGACCATGGGATGAAACATCTTGCCGACGCCCTGCTTGCACGGATGGGGTTACATCCCTTTGTCCAGTCGGTGAGCTGGCTGCTCTTGAGCAGCACTTTGGTGAATGGCATCGTCAACAGGTCAGCTTCTCCTCTAAAACCAGGCGGTTGGCCTTTGGATCTCCTTTCTCACAGAGAGCGAACCACGATTTATATGACATTCGAAGCCTTCACTACTGCCTGAGCACTTTGTGAGTTCAGCCTGCGATACCAGAGGGACGTTCTTGCTAAATAGCGACATCGAGGTCCGCGTAGGTGGATATATTGCCGGTGGGTGTCCCAGATTTTCCTTGTATTCCCACACGGCGGTGTTCCAACGCATCAGGGAGGCGAAGCAGAGATGTCCACCTGTTACTAAAACACTATTTATCCGTTTGCTCCGCAACCAGCGTTATATATCTCCGCCTTGAATAGATGAGGGTTTATAGCGTGGATGACAATCAGCGCACCGCCCGCGTCTCAACAGGAAGTCGCGTAGCTGCACTGCCCCAACAGAGAGGTCTGCATGCCAATCATTACCACTCAGGTGGTCACGAGCTATCTCGAGGCATTCTATGCCGGTCCGGTTCACATTCTCTCCATGACGTCGGAAGGGAAACAAGAAGCCAGCAAGGGCCTCAAAGCATTTGGCTACGGCGCGCCGCTGTTCATTGAGTTTGAAGTCAACAATCAGCGAAAAAAAGTCGTGCTCGAAACCATGGCGCCTTCAACCTATGGGCACGATCATTTTTCGGACCGTGCCCAGGCGATCCTGTGGGAACATTCCGCCTTCAACAACCTTCCCGCTCATGTTCGTTCTCTTGATTGCGGGGCATTTCTCGAATCGGGCGCCATTATTTCGACGGGCAACGCGGAGGAGTTCTTCCTGCTTACTGAATTCGTTGCCGGGAAGGGATATTTTAAGGATCTTGACCACATCAGGAACACAGGCGTGGCAACGGAAGATGATTTGAACCGTGTCCAGGCACTTTCCGATTTTCTCGTTGGAATCCACGTGCGGAAACTTGACGCCCCCGGACTCTACACGCGGAGAATCCGCGATTTGCTGGGCCACGGCGAGTGCATCATGGGGCTCATCGACAATTATCCCGCAACGTTTGAATTCATTGACACAACGCTCCTCCGGAAGATCGAGCAGCAGTGCGTCGAGTGGCGCTGGCGCGTTAAAAGCTGCGTCCACCGACTCTGCCAGGTGCACGGCGACTTTCACCCGTGGAACATCCTTTTCCGAGAAGGGCTTGATTTTACGTTGCTGGATCGATCGCGGGGTGAATGGGGAGAGCCGGCCGACGATACAACTTGCCTCAGCATCAATTACCTCTTCTCATCGCTCCTGCGGTCCGGGAAGCTCGAAGGCGCTTTTGAAAAGATGTTTTTCCTGTTTTGGGACAACTATCTCGGCAAGACGAACGACCGGGAAATGCTTGATGTTGCCGCTCCGTTTTTTGCCTGGCGCGGGCTGGTCATCGGTAGCCCGGTTTGGTATCCTCACCTGCCTCCGGGTGTTAGAAGATCTGTTTTTAATTTCATACAAAATGTTTTGGCAGCTGGGAGGTTCGATCCAACGGACGTGAACAGGTACCTCAAATGAATACTCAGCAGGGTTTTGCGGTCTGGATAACCGGGATTCCGGCGTCGGGCAAGAGTTCCATAACAAGAGAACTCGTAAAAAAACTGAGAGAGCAAAGCATCGCCGTGGTCGTGCTCGAATCCGATGAAATGCGCACCATCCTGACCCCCAAGGCGACTTACGGCCCCGAGGAACGCGACCGATTCTACCGGACCCTCGTGTTGATCGGTGAGATGATAACGCGAAGCGGGATATCTGTGGTTTTCGACGCAACGGCGAACAAGCGATATTACCGAGACTATGCGCGTTCACGCATTATACAATTTGCAGAAGCATACGTACGCTGTTCCCTCGATGTCTGCATAAAGCGTGATCCCAAGGGAATATATGAGCGGGCCGCGGCAGGCGAAACAACGACCGTACCCGGCATACAATCACCTTATGAACCGCCTTTGAATGCCGAAATCACCCTGGATGGACAAGACACCCCGGAAAGCGGTGCCGACATGATTCTTGCTGCACTAAAAAAATTGAGCTACATATAAACACTTTTTTACTCCCTATTTGCGAAACTCATTTGACTGGCCATGGCAGGTCCTATAGAATAGTGCCATGGGAAAAAAAGTAACTTATGAACGATGGATAAACCTGTTCTTGCCGGACAACTGGAATGAACGGGAAGAGATGGGATTTATCATGCTTGAGAAGGATGGCTGGCCTGGTATGGTACAGCTTTCTTTCATCGAGCGAAATGAAACAAAACTTCCGCCCGCAGAAGCGGCAAAAGTTCTTCTCGAGGATACTTTGGAGGAACGGGACGTTCCCTTTCCCCGGGAAGCGGTAAAGGTTGAGGACCGGGGATACCTGGGCATAGCCAGCCTTGATTATACGTTCAAGTCTGAGCAGGAACCCACCCATTGGCGGATCTGGTTTCTCGTCGACAAGACCCGTGCTCTCATGGCGGCCTATATCAGCAACCCCGACAACGATATACCTTACCTCGACGAGGCCTCGCGTATCGTTGCTGATATCGAGTTCATCCAGTCTGCGAACGATTAATTATCCAAACAGTCGAGTATTTTTCAAAATCGCAACAAACGCAGGAGAGCGTTAGCCCTGATGGGAACACACCGCGGCTGCAACTTCCCTTCAGCTCTCCTGAAGTCCGCCGAAGGGTAACTCTAGGGTTTTTTAAAAAACCGATCCAGGTCGTGCTTCTGACATCTACACAGACCCCTCGCACATCCTCATACCAACAATAAAGGCACTGCAGCCAGTGGGTGAAGGTAAGAATATTCCCCCCGCTCCAGTGTCTGAGATATACACATCTTTGTTTCTGATGATTGACGAGAACGAGGGAAGCCGATTTATACGTATTCACGCAGCAATTTGCTGCGGGCAGGATGGCGCAGTTTCTTGAGCGCCTTGATTTCGATCTGACGGATGCGCTCACGGGTTAGATTAAAGTACTTGCCGACCTCTTCAAGAGTGTGTTCGCTGCCGACACCGATGCCGAACCGCATGCGGATAATTTTCTCCTCCCGTTCGGTCAGCGATGAAAGGACCTGCTCTATGCGGTTCGCTGCCTCGCTGTTTTCCAAAGTCTTGAAAGGAGAAACCGATTTTTCGTCTATGATAACGTCTTTCAGCTCCTTCTCTTCCGAGAGAATCGGTGTCTCTAGGGATACTGGCTCTTGAATGGCTCGCAGGATCTCATTCACCCGCACTACCGAGAGTCCCATAATCTTGGCCACCTCTTCGGGTGAGGGTTCCCGTCCTTTCTCCCTCATGAACTTCGTATAAATGCGGCTGATGCGTGTGCTCTCTTCGATCAGATGAACGGGCAGACGAATCGTGCGTGCCTGATCGAGTATGGCGCGGGTAATCCGCTGTCTGATCCACCAAGTGGAATAAGTGCTAAACTTGGTGCCCTTACCCGATTCGTACCGGTCCGCGGCCTTCATGAGGCCGATATTGCCCTCCTGAACCAGGTCGAGGAGTGTGAGCCCACGATTCACATATTTCTTGGCGATCGACACGACCAGCCTAAGATTGGCCTTGATCAGTTCATCTTTCGCCAGCTTTACCCTGACTTCCTCCTCTTCGACATGGTTTACCATGTCGAAGAGCGCCCGTTCATCAAGACCCAGCTTCTCGAGCTCTGCACTGTGACCACGCTCTGCCTGTTTGCCGAGAGTCACAAGTTTCTTGAGCATCTTCTCAATCTCGCGGAACGAAAGGCTCATTTCATTGAGCGTCATGGTCGCCCGTTCCATGTCCCGACGTGCGACTTGGCGTTTAAGCCGGTTATAGAGACGCATGAATTCTGTTTCGTATGAGTCAGTCCATTCGCCGGGAAACCTAAGTACATCCTGTGCTTTCACCAGCCCCTGCTTTATATTTGCTCCCAGGGCAAGTACTCGCGGAATTGCGAGAGGAGAGCTCAACGCAATCCTCTTGAGAAGGGCTTTTCCCTCCTCAAGCATCCGGACATACTCCTGCTCTTCCTCTATCTTGAGCATAGGAAATCTTCCCACGGATTTGAGATAGGTGTCCACAAGATCGGCGCCTCCGGCTATCTCCTCGGCTGCGACCTCAGCGATCTCTATGGGCGTAGGCTCTTCTTCTTCCTCTTCCTCTTCGGCGAGATCTTCCGCGAGTTCTTCTAGTACATCTTCAGGCACGCCATCGGGGTATTCGTTTTTTTCTTCTGATATTGCCACTTTGTTCATACTCTGCCTTTCATCTGCTCCTAATTTCAATTATATCAAAAACAACTTGTAGGTCAAACATTAATTTTAACTTGACATCTTCTGAAATGTGGTAATAACTCCCAACCGCATCCTGACAACCCGCTGCATTAATGCCAATACGCTAAGGCGGGGATATCCCGATACTGACTTTTATGCTAGACTCTTTCTCCCTCCGCTCGCAGCGCTCGTGGTATCGTCGCTCACCTCGATGGCTGGCATTTCCGGAGCATTCATACTCCTGCCCTTTCACATAAGCGTTCTTATTTTTTACCACGCCAGCAGTGAATTCCACCAATTTTTTCTACCATATCACTGCCATTCCGGGCGGCGTGTACCGCTATTTCAAGGAAGGCCGCATGGCATGGCCCCTTACATGGGTTATCATCGTCGGCACGCTGCCGAGAGTCTTCATCGGCTATTATTTTCGCATCCTTTACCTGCCTGATCACCGGATTTTCAAGGTGTTCGTCGGCATCGTACTTCTCCATATCGGGAGCAACTTCTCTATTAGATGGCCGGGAGAACTGATGCAGACAAGGCACAGCGAAGCGAGCTGGATAAAAAATTTCGCAGAGCGGGCAAAGCGCAACACAGAACAGCATTATGCACAAACCGTGGCAGGAATCCCTCCGGAAACGGTGATCAGGACCGTTATCTCTAATTTGAAGGAAATCGAGTATGAATTCTGGGGAGAACGGTTCCGTTTTAGCGTACCATCGATGTTCCTTATTGCGCTCATTGTCGGTATCATCGGCGGGACCTACGGGATCGGCGGCGGCGCCATCATCGCGCCCTTCTGCGTGGCTGTTTTCAAGCTGCCGATTTATACCGGTGCCTGCGCGGCGCTCCTCGGTACGTTCCTGACATCGATCGTGGGGGTCATATCTACATTGTACTCCCTGCTGCGGGTGGAGTCTCCACATCCCCAGACTGGCTGCTCGGATTTTTCTTCGGCGCTGGTGTGTTTGTGGGTATGTATATTGGAGCGGGGCTCCAGAAATTCGTCCCTCAAAAGATCATTAAGCTCATGTTCGGCGTTATGATTGTGCCCCTTGCGCTCATATATATCGTACAGTTTTTCCGATAGACGTTGTCATCGCAACTCTTTGTTATCAGAGTGTATTCCTTGTTGCCGAAATGGTCAGCTCGACGACATCCTGACATCAGGAAGCCCAGAACGAGTATCATCACACTGGAATATCTACTTCAGTCCCCTGCTCCCTGGCTTTATCGGCGTGCTTCCGGCCTTGCACATCGGACATGCATCCGCTGTGTACGCAGGAACCGTCAACGTTACAAGGGATCGGCAGGTAACCCCGATATCCGCCTTGCCGCCTGAACGGTCGACCAGGGCCCCTGCGGCAACGACCACGCCACCGGCCTTTTTCACGACCTCAATAGTTTCTTTTGTGGATTTTCCCGTCGTGATCACATCTTCAACTACGAGAACACGCTCTGCAGGTTTGATCGCGAACCCGCGTCGAAGGGTGAGTTCTCCGTTCACCCGCTCTGCGAAGAGTGCACGAACGCGGAGTGCACGAGCGGTCTCGTGTGATACGAACACGCCGCCCAGCGCCGGAGCAATCACGACTTCGATCCCGGAGTTTTTAAAATTGTCCGCAAGCGCTGCACAAAGCTTTGTCGCGATGTCGGGCTGCTGCAGCACCAGCGCGGACTGCAGATACTGCTCGCTATGAAGACCAGAGGAAAGCAAAAAGTGGCCAGTAAGCAGCGCACCGGTTTTTTTATAGATGTCCAATACCTCTTTCGATGTCATTGCGTTATGTTATCCCCTCATTTTTCTTCTAATTTTGGTGCGCGTTAATGAAATACAACCCAACCCCTCATATCGTTCCACTACATTTTAGCTCCGCCTCTTTTCGGGTCTGTCTGGCACAAGGTTATTTCCTCGATTATTTTCAATATTGCCTCTTTCCTGTCCCGGGCTTTCAGAACCGGCCTTCCCACGACAATGTAGTCAGCACCTGCCCGGATGGCTTCTCCAGGCGTCATAATCCGTTTCTGATCGTCCCGGTCAGCCCAGACAGGCCGCACCCCAGGAGTTAGGATAACGAAATTCCCCCGGACCTCCTTACGAAGCATTTTGATCTCCTGCGGCGAGGCGACAACACCGTGCATGCCTGCGCGCTGCGCAAGCCGCGCCAGATGAGCTACTTGTCGCGGCAGCGACCGTGTTATTTTCAATTCCCTGCGCAAACTCACTGCATCCATGCTCGTGAGGACAGTCACGGCTAGGACGGTTGGTACTGTCGCGTTGCGTTGGACTGCCGTCTCCTTCGCCGCTTCCGCCGTGGCCTTCATCATGTCAAATCCGCCGAGGGCGTGAACGTTGAAGATATGGACACCCAGTTTCACGGCTTCCGCCGACGCCTTTGCTACGGTGTTCGGGATATCATGATATTTGAGATCGAGGAACACGCGGCCGCCCAAGTCGATAATGCCGCGCACGATGTCCGGACCGTAAGCCGTGAAGAGTTGATGGCCGACTTTGAACATTCCCACCAAGTTTTTAAGCTCCGCAACAAGGTCTAGCGCTTCCCGTTCGTTGTCGACGTCAAGTGCAAGAACCATTCGGTCTCGCGCGGCTGTTTCCAGAGTTCCTTCCGGTGATTCGTGATCGTTGATGGTTGATACCCCTTTAGTAGATTCTGATCAGGCTCAAGAGGCGGTCCTTGAACATTTCGGCAAGAGTCAGAAGACCTGGTAGATCAAGAAATGTGTCAGCATTGTTCGAATAGAGGATCCATGCCTCGGCCGGGAAATCCTGGGTCTCCTGGGACAGTTCGACGTGCAAATAAACCTTGGGTAAAGCATGGACCGTAATCGCAATGTCACTTCCGATGAGGCTTTGCGTCGTTCTAGCATCGATCATCGGTAAAAAGATCTTGGCACGGGAGACGATCTCCGCTGCGTAGTGAGTAATCGGAAGTTCTATTTTTTTTCTGAAATCCGACGATGTCCCTCCGAAAAAATCACCGATAGCACGCCAGGGTGTCATGACCGGCTTCTTGAAAGGGGCGAATAGATAATTGACAACCACCGCCGTATGCGACTCGGGAGCTCTCTGCCCGCGCAGAAAAACCCCTTCGCGCGTAATGTGGTATTCTTGCCCCAGCACGCCGAGAAGCAACGCGTCCTGTTCTTCGCTATATAGCGCGCATGCGCGTTCCGCCACTTCGGGGAAAGAGATATGCTCGAGGGCTTTCACAATTGTACTCCGGGTTGTGCAGTGGGATTGTGAAAATTATACCTATAACTGCAGGAAAGGACAATAAAAAAAGTCAAGTAATCGGCGATATAGCAGGCCATTAGGAGACGGGAGGAAGATCATCTTGACTGTCTCATCCGTGTGATGATTTCGGTGATCAACTCCTGGATATTAATTTGAAGCTGGATGACATCGGACGGCAAACGTTCCTCGAACCAGTATTCTCCCTCGCGCCAGAGAAAGAGACTGAAGATAATATCCTTCACCTGTATCTTGAGTCCGCTGAAAAGCTCCTTCGGTGGCACAAGACCGCTTTCAACGAAAATCGCTCCCATTTTTTTTAGACCTGCATGTTTCCGGTATAGCTGGAGAGCATGCTCCAGATTAGTCTGGGTGATTTTACCTGCTTTTACAAGACATTCCCCGAGTCGATCACTGGTGTCTGTGGACGCAGCAAAGATTATCTGGCCGTCCCTGATATGGATGCTTTTTGTTATATCGTCCCTACGCATCGTCAAAGTCCCGGTAACCTTCCTGCTCCGCAGATCTTCGAGGATGTCCGAGAGAGGGATTTTCTGAATTTGTCCTGTAAGTGGGATGGACATAATTGTTGTTTCGGCAAAACAAGCAGTTTGCCAGTGATTGCGCGTTTCGGAAGGCGAGTCTCGTCCGAGGCTCATCGGCAGTGAGGGTTAGTCGACATTCCGCCCTAATATTCGAACCTGATCCCCGCTCCGCCTATCACACCTTCTCCAGCCTTGATTTCCAGGAGTATCATAAACTTCTGGGTGACCTTCCATTCAAGACCCGCAAAAGCGTTTACGTAGGTATCATTGTTCTCAGGGAGAGAACCATAGAGTGCAGACATCACCAGGCCGCCATAAGGGATGATCTTATACCCCCGATCGGTCAGTGGGAAACTCTTACTCACAATCGTGGCAAAGCTCAGTTCGCTGGCATTCTTGTCGTTGATGATCGTATTGTCGAGTCCCAGATCGACTGAAAGATCGAGGGGAACTCCCTCGGTCTCCTTAACTAGCTGATACTTGAGATCAGCGCCGATCAAAGCCCCAAGTTTGTCCTCATTGTTTATTGATGCTGATGTGACACCGAACCTGACGCCGACCTCCATCATCGCCCCCAAGCCGTAACGGACGTCAGGGTAGTACGTCTTGTATTGATCGCCAAGTGTGAAATTGATTCCGGTCTGGGTCATCCCGGGATCAAGACTCTCGGCAGTCCGAAATTCATTCTGGGAATAATGAGTGACCGCCGCCGACTGGCCAGCCATCAGCAACAGCAGGGCTCCGACAACCCCAATAAATGTGATGAGTCTGTTCATTATAACTCGCCTCCATATCCCGTGGATCTTATACGAATGCGATTCGGAATATAGCATCAAACTGCCAGGTTGACAAGCAAAAAAAATTAGGTGTCAACCCAAAGTGAAAATGTCCTATCCTTACCAAAGTGAAAATGTCCGCTTTTTTATGAAGCAGCGGGAAGCTGTACAGATGCTCTTCTGAGTCTCTTCCAAGGGTGATCTGGAGATTGATAACGTCCTTGCTTTTCCTGAATGACTACCGGCTTTTTTGGGTTTTCTTTTGCTGGCCGTGTTTTGATCTCTCGGTAGCTTAAATCCAGGCCCCTGTGCGTTATGTGCAGAGATCCATCCATTCGTTCTTCCACCGTGACCTTCCGGGTTTTTACGGCGTCTTTGATCTGATAGAGTTTGCCGTTGTAAGCGATGGTGAAATCATTCTGCAGCGTACGCTCTTCTCGAATGCAAAAGATCTTGTTGAGCTCTCTCGTGAACAGCGCGGGTCGGTGTAAATCAACTTCCGAAACCGCCTTTACTTTGAATTTTATGTTATGTTTTGGGAGATAAATTATCAGGAATTCGTTTGCCTGATCGACGCTTTTAACCCCGGCAAGCCTCATCTCTTTGACCAGCCGATCCTGGAGCGTTCGGAACTGTCTCTCTATTCTGCCTTTGGCTTGGGGTGAGTTAGCATGGATGACCGTCACCTCGAGTTCAGCAAGACTCCTTTCGAACTGGCTCATGGGCTTTATATCTTCCAACTCATCCTCGATGCTCTGCTTGGCCGGGGATTTATACGTGGTGTGCTTGTCCAAATAGACGCTCTGTGGCATGCCGTAGCGCTTGATATACCCCTTGAAGCTGTCCATGGCTGGCATGGTTCCCTCATAGTCATAAAAACGCCCATACACCGTTCCTGTTGCATCGTCGATATATCCCATTAACACGCATTTAGGGCCCCGGCCTTCGAACCAGTCGTGATGGGAGCCGTCCATCTGGACCATTTCACCGAAATGATGTTTTCTCTCGCGCCACTCCCGGTGCTTTCTCCCTTTGCGCTTTTCATAGGGGATGTTTTCTTTATTCAGCCATAGGCGGAGGGTTTCGTCGCTTAGCTTGATTTTATGAACATCAAGCAGTTTCTCGCTGGCAAAGGTCGGGCCGAAATCGCTGTACTTCTCCCTAAACAGCTTAAGTGCTTTCTCTTTAATTTTCTTGGGGACACAATGACTCGAGTCCTTGCCGCGAGATCGATGGCTGATGCCCTCGTCTCCTTCCGCCCGTACTCGTTTAATCATCCGCCGAAGCTGCCTGCTGCTCAAACCTACCAACTCCGCAGCCTTTTTCTGGGTAATCCTCTTATCCAGTGCCTGGTGGATAATGTGCAGTCTTTTTGTTTCTCTCCTGCTCATGGTGATCATGTCCATTTCCGTCACAGTACCCTCCAATTACGTCAGGGTATTGTAACTTGAAATAGGACATTTTCACTTTGGTAGAATAGGACATTATCATTTTGGGATTACAGCAAAAAAAATTAGGCGGACAGGGAGAGTGACAACAGCAGGGGACCGTGACTGGCAATTGCGTCAGCAATGAACGATTTAACAAGATGGCGAGTAAATAATCGAGGCACGGATATCTGTGTTCAACTGTCCTTGCTCAATTCAATGTTCCAGTAGAGATAATCGCGCCAGCTGAGTGGGGCGTTCTTGATGCCAAAGGTCATTGTTACAACCGGCATCCACCGGGGCTTTACGGGAGGACGTATTAGCCTCATCCGCGCTTCCTGTGGTGTCCTGCCGCCTTTCCTGTTATTGCACGCAAGACAGGCGGTCACGATGTTTTCCCAGGTGGCTTGTCCACCCTGCACTTGAGGGAGAACGTGATCAAAGGTGAGATCTTCAGCCGGATATTTTATCCCGCAATACTGGCAGGTGTATTTATCGCGCTGGTAAATGTTGGCCCGTGAAAACCGTACTTCCTTGCTGGTGCGCCTGACCTTGACGAGTTTGAGCAGTCTGAGGATGGAGGGGAGTTTGAAGGTGATGGACACGCCGCGCACGTCCCGATCGTAGAAGTCGATTACCTCCACTTTCCCTTGAGTGAGCAGGGTAATCGCCCTCTGCCATGAGATGATCTTTAACGGTTCAAATGTAGCGTTGAGGAGGAGCGTCCGTTCCATTGCAATCCTTGAATTACCGTGAATCGGAAGAACCGAAAATATTGCCAATTCTTGTTGTTTTGAAGAAATAAAATACAGAAAATCTTGGTGTTTGTCAATAGGTTTGAAAACCCGTATAATAGAATAATGAATGGGACGGAACAAATAAGAATTGAACAAGCAGCTTCTGCCGGTGTTGAACAGATCGTCACGCTGCTCCATGACCCGTCGCCGCACGTCATTAAAGCCCTGCTTAGCAATCAGAATCTCACTGAGGATGACATCCTGGCTATTGTGGGCAGGAAAAATCTGCCGCCGGACGTGTTCACCGCTATCGCTAGGGACAGCCGCTGGTCAGGAAGTTACCCCATCCGCAAGGCTCTGGCCGCCAATCCGAAAACTCCGCTGTTGGTCTCGCTCTCCCTCGTGAGGCATCTCCGCATCTTCGATCTCGCAGAGATGGCGCGCAGCCCCTTCATCCCACTCGCATTCCGGCATAAGGTCGAGTCTATCATCGTGGAACGCATTCCAACCATGGCACTGGGGCTGAAGAAATCACTCGCCAAGATGGTAGCGGGAAACGTTCTGCTCAAACTGCTTCAGGACCATGACCCCGAGATAATAGCGCTGTGCCTCAACAATCCCCGGCTCGTCGAAAACCATCTCTACAAGATCATCAGCCGCAGGGACACAATAGCAACCACGGTGGTCATGATTGCCAAACATCCGAACTGGTCGCTTCGGTCAGTGGTGCGGTTCGCGCTGATCAGAAACGAGCACATGCCTCTCGCGCTGTCCGCGCGTTTTCTGCAGTCAATAAAACTATTGGACCTTCGGGAGCTCTATATCGATCCGTCTCTCCCAATAAATGTCAAACCCATAGTGTATCGCGAGTTGCTGGCACGGGGAGAAGAACCGGGAAAAGTCAGGCAGGAGTCAATCTATGAAATTGATGAAGACGACGATCTGGAGCTGGAGGATTTCCATGATGCGGGGAATGAAGACGGTTCGGCCGAGAAAATTTAGGTTTCCTCTTTTTTATTCAGGCAAAGGCGTATAAACGAAGAGGAGCACGGCTGAAATCAGGAATCATGATAATTATCTAAGTAAAGGGCATCTCCGAGCATATCAGAATATGTTATGCTCCTGGGAAAGACCCCCATCTTGCCTTGGAGGTGCTTTATGAGATGTACTCAGGTATCGATCTGCCTTCAAGTAATAGTTTTTTGGGTATCGTCGATGATGCCGACACTTGAACAGAAACGTCTCTTCACGGGTATTGCCGGTTTTGACTTGTCAGTTTTTCTTATCGGTTTTCCTCCGTCGCTCCCTATTTTCCTTCTGTCTTGGGAGTAATGCAAGCATCCATCCCCTGCCGACCGTTATAGCGCCCCGGGGACAAAATTCCTGGCAGCAAAAACAGCGGATGCATTCGCGGTAGCGGATCTGAAGGTGCTTTCCCGCACTTTGAATGGCTTTTTGCGGGCAATGCCCCTGGCAAATACCGCATTGAATGCATTGCGCATGGTTGATCAGCGGTTTGGCGGTGAAGGCGTTTTTGAGATATCCACGGGCCCATTCCGGAATCTGCCATTCAAGATGGGTCGGCGGTGGAAGGCGATACTGACTGACTGCAACAAGCTCCAACGCCTCACCGAGTATACGGATGCGGTCAAGCTCTGTTGCTCCAATACCCGCTGCCGCCGCAGCTTTTATAATAGGAAGTTTCTCCGGGGGCACGCCGACCATTTTCCCTGCCACGATGTCGAGCGCTACGCCGTCCCTACTGGCGAGTATTGCGCCGATCCAGCGGGGATCGCCGCTGCCGGGGCCGTTTCCTTCCATGCCGATGACTGCGTCCATAATAGTGAGCTGCGGATCCAGAAGCGCGTAGAGTTCCACGAGCATCCTCATGAAGAGGCCATGATTTACTCCGGTATTAAAATGCCACTGGACCTTGCGTTTTCCGGGAATGCATCCGAAAAGATTCTTAACCGCTCCAGTGAGCGTCGTCATCCCATGGGTTTTCAGCTTCGGTAGATTTATAATTACATCGGCTTCGTATGCCAATCGTGACACTTCGAAGCGTTGAAATCTGCCTGTATTTTTTACCTGCACCACATCAATGAGCTCGGTCAGTTCTGCGCCTTCCTCGATGAGGACTTCGAGAATCCCGGCTTTTTCAGCGACTTTTTTTAGATCACCCATGCCCGGGCTGTCGCCAACCATGGGCCTGCCGCCGCATTCACGCACAAGCCGGATAACTGCGCGAACAACTTCGGGATGGGTCGTTACCGCGCTTTCCGGCGATTTTGCCTTGAGTAAATTCGGTTTTATCAAAACCCGGTCGCCGCTCTTCACGAACGTGTTCATCCCGCCCACAATATCCACGGCCCGGCGGACGGCAATCATGGTCGCTTCTCGCTCATAACCCATGCAGCGCACCAGTGAAACATCCGACATTATTTCTCTGTTCATAGGCTTTCAGCAAAATAAAAGTTATTTACCCTTTACGCTTCGCGGCCTCCTGGAGTATTTCCACCATCTGCCGGTGAATTCTGCCATTGCTCGCAAGGATCTCTTCAGCATGCAGATCGAACTTTTTCCCCGACAAATCGGTAACCATGCCTCCGGCTTCAGTAACAATTAGGCTTCCGGCTGCAACATCCCAAGGCTTCAATTTCAGTTCCCAAAATCCATCGAAACGACCCGATGCCACTGAACAAAGATCGAGCGCCGCCGAACCGTCGCGCCGGACTTCCTGTGATGCCATGAGAAGATCATGGAAATAATTCATATTGTTCATCACACTCACTTTTCGGTCATAGGGAAACCCCGTAGCAAGCAGGCTTTTCATAAGCGTATCAATGGCTGAAACGCTTATCTTTTTCCCGTTCAAAAAGGCCCCCTGACCTTTCTGCGCTGAGAAAAGCTCCTCGCGCATGGGATCGTATACGACGCCGGCCATAATGGTTCCTTCCTGCTCCAGCGCTATGGACACGGAAAAACAGGGATAGCCATGAGCGTAATTCGTGGTGCCATCTAGGGGATCGATAATCCAGGTAAACCCCGAGTCATTCCGGATATCGGTTTCTTCTTCGGCAACGATACCATGTTGGGGAAATGCGGCACGGAGGGTTCCGACCACTTCACGCTCAGACCGCATATCCATTTCGGTAACCAGATTGATGTCTCCTTTATAGGTAATCTGGCGCGTTCCGCCAATGTTCTCGCGCAGGATTTTACCCGCTTTCAGTGCCGCTTCACGGGCAACAGCAATAATATCCTTCACCTTTCCTCCAAAAATAATTGGTCGTATAATATAAACGAGTGTGCAAATATCGAGAACAAAAAAGGGTAAGGCTGCCCTGCCCTACCCTTTATTCCCCAACTGATGACCGCAATGCCCCGAGCGGTTTAATAACAATGAAACGCTCATACGAGCTTTTATTACTGGACGATTCTCTCCATCTCCACGCCTAGATAATCTGCTAAAAGTTTTACGGTACGCGGCTTCATCGTAACTCCTTTAAGTGTGCGAGAGACGGTCACTTTGTGCATTCCCAGTCTGTCTGCGATTTCAGTGTAACTGAGTCCTTTTTCCAACCGCTTCTTCTCAAGAATTTCAATCTTATACATGGCGAATCCTCCACTCATAAGATTTAGCATAACTGCTTCTTTCAAAAACCTCAATGAAAGAAAATTTATCTAAGTAATTATTTGCAAATTGGCGTTACTATAACACAAATATTTGCAAATTGAAACGATCAAAAGATATGTATATTGCAACTTCCTGTTGACATACTAACAAAAATAGTGTATAAAAACCACATTATGAAGCTCGCCGAAATACTTAAAAAATTACGAATAAAGAACAAACTCTCTATGAGCCAGGTTGCGCGCATATCCGAGGTGGCTCCGGACGCCCGTGGAAGAATTACGCAGGGCTATATTTCCCGTCTCGAATCAGGCAAGGAAACCAATCCGAGTCTAATGAAACTCATCACGTTGTGCAGTATATATAAAGTCCAGCCCAACATTCTTTTCTCGAAGAACGGCCTAAAAAAACAGAAAAAAAAGTGATATCGACAGCGCGTGTATGTATCAGCGCGGTGTGCTCCAACGATGAGGGATATGGCATGCCTTGCAATGTTTTGAAGAGGCATGCACAGCCCTGACCGCCAGCACTTCGCGGGTGTGGCAGCGGAGACAGTCATCGTCTGTTGGTTTGATGCGCGCATGAGGCTTATGGCATTCGTAGCAATTCAGACGCGCCATGGGCACCTTGTCCGGAAATGATGTCCTGGATGATTTCCGGTGACAGGAGAGACAGTGCTCCCTGTCGGGTATCAATGCCTCCAGCTTTTTCGATGAGAATGCGTGGCACCGAAGACAGGATATGTTCTCCATGCCGACTCCATGAACTTTCCAATCCTTATGACAACGCAAGCAGGCGTCCTTTTCCGGTCTGAACGAGTGTACGGTTCGGCTATGGCAGTCTTTGCAAGACAGCTTTTCCATGAGTACGTGGCGGGCATGCCCCGTTGATTTGTTCACCGTGATCGTTCCCTGCGCAGCCTCGTCCCAGTGGCACTTTGTGCAGGTCTTCCACGGGGTCTCGTTTCCATGCGGTTCGGGAGTCTTGCGGTTGGTCGTGAATATGAATTTTATGAGCAAGCGGTTCTGTTCGATCATGCCGAGCTGATGGCAATCCTGGCATGCCATATTCCGGTGACCGGAGAGTTTCCACGCCTTGTAAGCTTCCTCCATCAAATGGCAGCTGTTGCAGAACTCCGGGTTTTTCTGAATATAGTTATAGTATCTCACCGCGAGGACAATCCCAAGCACCGAGATCACGAGCATGAGGGAAATGATAATAACCTTCTCCTTCGGAGATAAACCCCGCTCAAGCTTATCGAATATTTTAGAAATCAATTTATACATGATACTATCGGAAGTCAGGAGAAAGCAGCCGGAATCCACACCATCCGCGGTCGGTTTCCGTCTCCTGCGTCTTTATTTTATCAGATATTCAGCAATCTGCACCGCGTTCAGCGCTGCACCCTTACGAACATTATCGGATACGATCCAGAGATTGATCCCGCTCGGGACAGTCTCATCTTCCCGGATCCTGCCCACGAAGATCTCATCCTTGCCCGTAACGTCGATAGCAAGGGGATAGAGGTTTTTCTTGGGGTCGTCATATACCATGACACCCGGGGCCGCGGCGAGAATTGCCCGCATTTCATCGGCTGACACCTTGGTTTCCGTTTCGATATTAACCGACACGGCATGACCGCGAAATACCGGCACCCGCACAGCCGTTACTGTTATCCGGATTGAGTCGTCCTCCATAATTTTCCTGGTTTCGTTAACCAGCTTCATTTCTTCGCGAGTATAACCGTTATCAAGAAACGAATCAATATGAGGAATACAGTTGAATGCTATCTGGTGCGGATATGCCTTTGTTTTTACATCCTTGAAGTTAAGGAGCGCTACGGTCTGCTGCGCCAGTTCGTCCATGCCCTTCTTGCCGGTGCCCGAAACTGACTGCAAGGTAGTGACGACAACACGTTTTATCTTAACTTTGTCATGAATCGGTTTTAATGCCATAACCAAGCTTATCGTGACGCAGTTAGGATTGGCTATAATACCAGCGTGCTTTTCGAGGGCATGGGCATTCACCTCGGGCACTACGAGGGGTACCGTCGGATCCATGCGGAACGCACTCGAATTGTCGATCACGATGGCGCCCGACACGACTGCGGACGAAACGAACTCGAGACTGCGTTCCGCGCCTGCCGAGAACAGGGCGATGTCTACATCCCTGAAGGAATCCCTCGTCAGCTTGCGAACGGCGACATTCCTGCCCTGGAACGCGATTCGCTCGCCCTCTGATTGCTCCGATGCGAGCAACACCAATTCGTCCACTGGAAGCTTACGTTCCTCGAGGATCTCAACCATTTCCCTGCCCACTAGGCCGGTTGCGCCGGCTACGGCAACGACATATTTAGTCTTTTTTTTAAGCATGTGGCTACAATAGGATAAATTGACGATCAGGCGTTAAAATCGCAGAGTGACATAAAGCTTGCTATCAAAAAAGCTTCACACTCTGCACGCCTCGTTCAATTTGTTTAACTGTTATTCGTTTATTTTTCCGCAACGATTCTCAGCATTCTGCGCAGCGGCTCCGCCGCGCCCCAGAGAAGCTGGTCGCCGCAGGTAAAGGCGTTCAGGAATGTCGGCCCCATATTCATCTTGCGCAGCCGGCCAACCGGCACGGCAAGTGTCCCGGTGATCTTAGCAGGCGTCAATTCCTTGATCGTAAGTTCACGAACGTTCGGAACTACTTTTACCCATTTATTATGCTTGGTGATTATGTCCGTTATTTCGTTGAGCGGCACATCTTTCGTCAATTTGATTGTCAATGCCTGGCTGTGGCAACGCATGGCCCCGATGCGCACGCAGGTCCCGTCGATCGGAACCGGATTCCCTTCACGTCCAAGGATCTTGTTCGTCTCTGCCTGTCCCTTCCATTCTTCCTTGCTTTGGCCGTTCTCAAGTTGCTTGTCGATCCAGGGAATAACGGAACCCGCGAGCGGAACGCCGAAAAATTCCCGGGGATAGGAATCGGACCGAATCTGTTCGGCAACCTTACGGTCAATTTCAAGGATCGCGCCTGAGGGATCGTCGAGCAGGGCTTTCACTGAGCTATGAATCGAGCCCATCTGTTTCAGCAACTCGCGCATATTGTTGGCGCCGGCACCCGAGGCCGCTTGGTAGGTCATGGCGCTCATCCATTCCACCAGACCCTGCTCGTAAAGCCCCCCTAGGGCCATGAGCATCAGGGACACGGTGCAATTGCCGCCTATATAGTTTTTGATCCCTTTTGCCATGCCGCTCTTGATAACGTTCAGATTGACCGGATCGAGGATAATGATGGCGTCTTTCTCCATGCGCAGTGTTGATGCCGCATCGATCCAGTAGCCTTTCCAACCCGTAGCGCGCAGCTTGGGATAGACCTCGTTTGTATAATCCCCACCTTGACAGGAAATGATCGCATCCACCGCCTTGAGTGCGCTGATATTCTTCGCATCCTGGAGTGCCGCAACATCCTTGCCGATGCTCGGCCCCTTGCCGCCGACATTCGACGTGGTGAAAAATATCGGTTCGATAAGATTAAAATCCTTTTCCTCGTTCATCCGGCCCATGAGCACCGAGCCCACCATACCGCGCCAGCCGATAAAACCCACTCGCATCATGTAATTCTCCCGCTTTATATCTATTCGTAATATTTTTAAATCCGAATTGTACTAAAACATCCCCGCCACCAATGTCCCCCACTTCCGTGGTCGAATATCCCATTTTCCCTGCTGCTTGGCTTTTCATCTTTTTCATAGCGGAGATCATTGCTGCTTCGATCAACTGTGCGGACCTTGTTTCGCCTAGTGAATCGAGCATCATCATTACAGCGCCGATGGCTGCCATGGGATTGATCACGTTCTGTCCTGCATACTTCGGAGCACTGCCGCCCATAGGTTCAAACATCGAAATGCCTTCTGGGTTGATATTTCCGCCCGATGCGACGCCGAGCCCGCCCTGAATCATTGCACCGAGGTCGGTGATAATGTCTCCGAAGAGGTTTTCCGTTACTGCGACATCGAACCATTCCGGGTTTTTCACGAACCACATGTTCGCTGCGTCAACATGGTTATAATCGCGCTTTATCTCCGGATACTGCTTTGAACCCATCTCTTCGAACGCGCGGTACCAGAGGTCGCCGCAATGGGTCAGCACGTTTCGCTTGTGAATAAGCGTGATCGGCTTTTTGGCATATCTCGGGTCTTTCGCATTACGCTTCTTCTTGAGTTCAAATGCGTATTTAAGGCATCGATCCACGGTCCGACGGTCATACACCATCAACTGCGTCGCGATCTCCTCGGTCGTGCCCACGCGGGTCGCTCCGCCATGCCCCGTGTAGATGCCCCCCGTGTTCTCGCGGATGACCACGAAGTCAATATGCTCGGGTCCCTTATCTTTGAGCGGGGTCTCCACGTTGGGATAGAGTTTTACTGGCCGGAGATTGATGTACTGGTCGAGGGCAAAACGTATTTTGAGCAGGATGCCAGTTTCGAGAATGCCCGGTTTCACATCAGGGTGGCCGATAGCTCCAAGAAACAGGGAATCGAACTTCCTAAACTCATCAATTGCGCTATCCGGGAGTGTCTCCCCGGTTCTGAGATATCGTGCAGCGCCAAAATCGAACTCGGTGAACTCAAGTTTAAATGCGCCTTGTAATGCTGCGGCATTCAAAACTTTTTTCGCTTCACGAACGACTTCGGGTCCCGTACCGTCACCGGGTATCGTTCCGATCTTGTAGGTCTTGGCCATAAGAATAAATTCCTCTCAAAAAAAATAAAATGAATGAATTATTACTCTCCCATTTTCCGAGAAAAGGCTGCTATCCTTTTCTCGCGCTACAGTTACTCGTCCGCATCTCTATGCAGTTGTCGTCGCCGGGGATAAAATCCAACCCACAAGAAGGCTGCGAAGGTCTGATGGATGAGGAATAGGATGAATCGAGGTTCCGGCTGTAATACACGCATAGTTCACAGCGTGATCCGGAGTCATACATTTTGCCGCTAGGCTGGAGCGTTTGCATTAGCTTGAAACACGCAGTCAATTACAAACCTGCCTTCTTCTTCGTGTATGCCATAAGCCCGCCGGCGGCGATAAGTTCCTGCATGAAGGGCGGGACGGGAGCAACTTTGAACGTTTTGTTCGAGGTAAGATTCCGAATTACCCCTGCATCGGCATCGACTTCGATCTGGTCACCTTCTTTAATGCCTTCTACCGCCTCGGCGCTTTCAAAGATCGGAAGCCCCATGTTAAAGCAGTTCCGGTAGAATATCCGCGCGAAGTTTTTTGCCACCACGCAGGATACCCCGGCAGCCTTGATCGCAATCGGCGCATGTTCGCGCGATGACCCACATCCGAAGTTCTTCTCGGCTACGATTATGTCGCCGGGTTGCATCCTCTTCATGAAGTCGGGTGTAGTAGAATCCTCCATGCAGTGTTTTGCAAGCTCTTTTGGATCGGAGGTATTCAGATAACGGGCCGGAATGATCGCGTCAGTATCAACATCAGCCCCGAATTTCCATGCATTGCCTTTAAATTTCATGAGAACCTCATTATTTGAAGCGGTTTAACCGTTTAGACCGCTCAACCCATTTGAACCGAAAGTTATTTCAGTTCTTCCGGCCGACCAATTCTCCCGAGAACCGCAGATGCCGCCGCGATCGCGGGGCTGGAAAGATATACTTCGCTCTTGGGAGAGCCCATTCTGCCGACGAAATTCCGGTTCGTTGTGGCTATTGCGCGTTCACCGGCGGCGAGAATACCCATATGACCTCCGAGACAGGGGCCACAGGTCGGAGTGCTGAAGGCGGCACCCGCATCGATGAATATGTCCACGAGGCCTTCCTTAATGGACTGCTTATATACGGTCTGCGTGGCCGGTATGACGATCATGCGGACATAGGGATGGACCTTGTGCCCTTTGATAACTTTGGCAGCCTCCCTGAGGTCCTCGATTCTGCCGTTCGTGCAGGAACCGACGACGAACTGATCGATGTTTATGGCAGCGAGCTCGCTCACAGGTTTAACATTTTCCGGAAGATGGGGGCATGCAATCTGCGGTTCCATGCCGGTCAAATCGTACTCGCGAACGTCCACATAGCTCGCCTTCCTGTCGCTTTTAAAGAATTTATACTTGCGCCGCGCGCGCTTCGCAACATATTTTTCCGTAATCTCGTCGGGCTCGATGATACCGTTCTTGCCACCCGCTTCGATGGCCATGTTGCAGATGGTCAGCCGGCCGGACATCGGGAGCTTGCGGATCACTTCGCCGGTGAACTCCATGGCACGGTACAGTGCACCATCGACACCGATATCGCCGATCGTGCGAAGGATGATATCTTTTCCGCCTACCCATTTGCCGAGCTTGCCCTTATAGATAAATTTCATGCTCTCAGGCACCTTGAACCAGGCTTCGCCGGTGATCATGGCAGCGGCAACGTCGGTGCTGCCTACACCAGTCGAAAATGCGCCCAGGCCGCCGTAGGTGCAGGTGTGGCTATCGGCGCCGATCACCACGTCGCCGGGTACCACGATCCCCTGCTCGGGCAGGAGCGCATGTTCCACACCCATCCTGCCGACCTCGAAGTAGAGCGAAAGGCGGTGCTCCCGCGAAAACTGCCGGAGCATGTTGCACTGCTCGGCTGAAGAGATGTCCTTGTTCGGAGCAAAGTGGTCGGGGATGAGCGCGATCCTCTCGGGATCGAATACCTTTTTCCCGCCTCCGGCTCGAAATTCCTTGATCGAGATAGGCGCGGTGATATCGTTGGCGAGCACCAGATCGAGCTTGGCGTTGATCAATTCTCCTGATTTTACTTCTTTTTTGCCGCAGTGCGCGGCCAGTATCTTTTCCGTTATCGTCATCATAGTGTTAAAAATATACAATATCCCTTGCCCAGTTTCAACAGTTTTTTGGCCTTCCCTTTTTCCAATACTCAAGCTTGTTTAAGGCATTGACGTATGCTTTGGCGCTTGCGACAATAATGTCCGTATCTGCGCCGTGGCCCGCGACCTTTTTGCCCTCTTCCTCGACCTTCACGGTCACCTCTCCCAGGGCGTCGGTGCCGCCGGTGATGCCCTTGACCAGATAGGCATCGAGTTTGCTTTTCGTGCCCGTAATTGCTGCGATCGTCCGGTACACTGCGTCAACCGGACCGTCTCCGGTACCTGTCTGCTTCATGGGGTGTCCATCCACTGCCAGCTCAACCGTGGCCCTGGGCGTGATCCCCGTGCCACTTTCCGCGCTAAGATGCTTCAGGATATAAATTTCCTGGATCTGCTGCATCTCATCGGATACGATCGCTTCAAGATCCTCGTCGAATACTTCCTTTTTCTGATCCGCTAGTCGTTTGAACCGTTCGAATGCCTTGTTCAGGTCTTCATCGGAGAGTTCATACCCTATTTCCTTGAGCCGGTCGCGGAATGCGTGCCTGCCTGAATGTTTCCCCAGCACTAAATTGGTTTTCAGGAGACCGACGGACTCCGGCTTCATGATCTCATACGTGGTTCGTTCCTTGAGCAGTCCGTCCTGATGGATACCCGCCTCGTGGGCAAAGGCATTGGCCCCCACGATAGCCTTGTTCGGCTGAACCGGGATGCCCGTGATCTTGGTCACAAGCCTGCTCGTGCGCGTGATCTCTTCGGCGTGAATCATCGTGTCGGCGCCGAAAAAGTCCTTCCTTGTGCGGAGCGCCATGACGACTTCTTCCATGGAGCAGTTTCCCGCCCGTTCGCCGATGCCATTGACCGTGCATTCCACCTGTGTCGCGCCGTTTCCAATTGCCGCGAGCGCATTCGCGACAGCCAGTCCCAGGTCGTTATGACAATGAACCGAGATGGAGGCCTTGCCGATGTTTTTAACCCTTGTCCTGATCTCCCGGATGAGCGCGCCGAACTCATCGGGTATAGCATATCCCACGGTGTCGGGGATGTTGATGGTCCCAGCGCCTGCATCTACTACAGCCTCGATCACTTCCAGGAGATAGGAAACATCGGTCCGCGTGGCGTCCATGGGGGAAAACTCAACGTCCTCCACAAGGGACCGGGCATGCCCGACCATCTCCACGGATCGCTTGAGCGCTTCGTCGCGTGAGATGCGGTACTGGTGCTTCAGATGGATATCCGATGTGGAATGGAACGTATGAATACGCCGCTTCGGGGCATCCTTGAGCGCCTCCCAGGCCCGGTCGATGTCTTCCTTCCGGGCGCGGGCAAGACTGCAAACCACCGGACCTTCCACCTCGGCCCCAATGCGCTTGATGGCCTCGAAATCTCCGGGCGAACTGATGGCGAAGCCGGCTTCGATAATATCGACGCCGAGCCGTGCGAGCTGTTTTGCCATGGCCATTTTTTCTTCGACGTTCATGCTTGCTCCTGGGGACTGTTCGCCGTCGCGGAGTGTCGTGTCGAATATCTTGATGATTCTGCTCATAAGTTCCTCCATGTCATGCGGCGAGTGATGCATGCATGATGCAGAAGTAGAGTTCTCCTTCGGAAGAGAACTGGTCTAGCAGCAACCTGTCTTTGCGTGTCACCCCAGATGATGCCATTGAGAATACGTTTTCTCTTGCTGCCCCTTCACATGCCGATACCAAAGTCAGAGATATGCGTATATTTCTCCTCTATACCTGCTCTCGTGATGGCCAGTACGATTCCGATCAGGCAAGACTACGTAGCGGCTGTTTTCCTCTTCCTCAGCAACTTGTACAGCGCCTCTGCCATACCGATAAGCACATAGGAGATGGAAACCAGGAACAGAACGAGCGCAGGATGATAGGCAACCACTGCCAGAAAGCCCGCAATGACGACGAGGATTCCGAAGGGACGCCGTTCCTTCAAGTTCGCTTCCTTCAAGCTGTGGTAGGTAATATTGCTCACCATGAGTCCAGCTAGGATGAAGGTCAGCGCGAGCACCCAATAGTCTTTGCCGACCGCGTCTGCAAGCCATACAAGCTTCAGACGGTCAAGTATTTCGATGATATCGGCAAATGCCAGCACCGTTGTTGCAATCACGAGAGCCGAAGCCGGAGTGGGGAGGCCCGTAAAGTGCTTTTTCTCGGCGCTACCCATCTGCACATTGAACCGAGCAAGCCTGAGTGCGGCGCAGGCGACGAGAAAAAATGACCCGAGCCATCCGATACGTCCGAAGGAAGACAATGTCCAGGTATAAGCCAGGATGCCCGGTGCGACGCCGAACGAGATGACGTCTGCAAGGGAGTCGATCTGGATGCCGAACCGCGTCGCCGTATGGGTGAGCCGCGCAACCCAGCCGTCCAGCACATCAAATACCGATGCAATTAGTATGGCCCACGCAGCCCGCTCGTAATTGGAGTTGAACGACGCCACGATGGAGTAGAACCCGAAGAACATGCTCGACAGCGTGATAAGGTTCGGCAGTATGTAGATTCCTTTTCTCAACTGGCAACGCTCCTCTCCGTACTTCCTCCCTCGAGGGGGGAACCGAAGCCTGCACCCGGATGATGCTATCGGGAGCGGGTTTGATGGTTCATTTCAACACTGCAATAATGTCCCTGGCTCCCTTGATACTGTCGCCGATCTTCACCTTCAGATCGGCGTCCTTTGGAAGAAAAATGTCGACCCGCGAGCCAAAGCGGATCAATCCGTACCGTTCACCGGTTTTGATCCTATCTCCAGGTTTGGCATAACATACGATGCGGCGTGCGATGAGGCCGGCAATCTGCTTCACGAGTATTTTGTTACTACCGTCGGCAATGACCATGGCGGTCTGCTCGTTGTCCAGCGATGCTTTGTCCACCGAGGCGACATGGAATTTCCCCGGGTTGTATTTCACACTTTCCACCGTTCCCCCGATAGGGGAGCGGTTCACATGCACATTGAACACGGACAGGAAAATACTGATCTGCTTCACGTTCTGTTTCAGATAGGTTGGTTCGAAAATTTCCTTGATCACAATGACCCTGCCGTCAGCCGGAGAAACAACAACTTCCTTGCCCCCCGGGACTATCCGCTCGGGGTCCCGGAAAAAGAAAATAACAAAGAGTGTAAGAGCAAGCGAAATAATGGCTGTGTTCTTCCAACCGAACGCAAAGAGAAGTGCAGTGACGATTGCCAGGGGGATGATAAAAGGCCATCCCTCCGATGCGACCGGGATTCCATAGTTTTTCATCATAATACACAGGCCTCTGCGTTCATTGGTCGGCTCACCGGTTCACCTTTGATGATGCGACGGGGAATTCTGAACGTCGAACAATTTTCATCAGTTTTTGCTCTTATCTACGAGTTTGCCCTTCTGGAGCCAGGGCATCATCTTACGCAAACGGTCGCCGACTTCCTCAATCTGATGGGCTTGGCCCTTTTTTGTGAGCGCATTGAACGTGGGTTTATTCGCGATGTTTTCAAGCATCCATTCCTTGGCGAACTGCCCCGACTGGATCTCGCCGAGGATCTTTTTCATTTCTTTCTTGGTTTCCTCCGTAATGAGTCGCGGTCCTCGCGTCAGATCGCCGTACTGCGCGGTGTTACTGATTGAGTATCGCATGTTCGAAATGCCGCCCTCGTAGATCAGGTCTACAATGAGCTTCAGCTCATGGAGACATTCAAAATAGGCCATTTCCGGGGCATAGCCGGCCTCGACAAGCGTTTCATACCCCGCCTGGATAAGCGCTGTTGCTCCACCGCAGAGTACCGCCTGTTCGCCGAAAAGGTCTGTTTCCGTTTCCTCGCGGAATGAGGTCTCGATGACACCTGCCCGCCCCAGCCCGACAGCACAGGCGTAGGCCAGCGCCACGTCTTTGGTGTTACCCGCAGGATTCTGGTGCACGGCAATGAGACCTGGCACGCCCTCTCCCTTCGTATACTGGGACCGGACAAGATGGCCAGGGCTTTTGGGCGCCGCCATAAATACATTCACGTCCTCGCGCGGAACAATCTGGCCGAAATGGATGTTGAATCCATGAGCGAAAGCGAGATAGGTGCCCTTCTTGATGTTTGGCTCGATGTCCTTCTTGTACATGCTGCCCTGGAGTTCATCGGGTACGAGGATCATTATGATATCGGCGACTTTTGCGGCCTCAGCCACTTCAACGACCTTGAGCCCGGCGCTGGCGGCCTTTTCCCAAGACTTGCTCCCTTTGCGAAGCCCTACCATCACGTCAACGCCGCTTTCCTTAAGATTATTGGAATGAGCAAAACCCTGGCTGCCATAACCGATCACAGCCGTTTTTTTGCCTTTGAGTAAATTCATATCCGCGTCTTTGTCATAGTAAACTTTCATTATGTCCCCTTTCTCTTATTGGATCCTCAATCGGAATTTTTGCAACGGATGAACGCAGTTTCGAGCGAAACGTCGGTGATCATTGGATATCGGGTCGTCTGCGCTAGTGAATTTTTTTCTTCAGCACATCGTCCTGGAAAATCTGCTCCAGCGCCGCTGAAAGAGCTTCGGAGAGCGCCGCGGCAAGCTTCTCGCGTGAATACAGGACATCCTGCTCAATCGTGCTGTTGATGTCAATGACTCGTATGATTTTTTTTTCAGCAGCATCACCGATGACGATCTTCAGCCGGACCGAGGTTTTCAGGCTTGTTTTAAAGGGAACTGAGGCTGAGTCGAGCCACAGGGATTTGATCTCGCCGCCGATAAGAAGATCGCACCCGTCCCCAGGCATCCCTTCCGGAGTCAGGTCCCAGGGGGCTGTTTCTTTTACGGCTATTCCATGGGCCCTCACGGCGTCCTTCAATCCCGCAGTGACCAGATCCGCCACCGTACCCTGAGTCACAAGGTCATTTTCCAGGCCGCTCGTCACGGTCAGCTTGCCGATAACAGACGGTGGAAGACCCCGTTCGTCCCTTATCAAGCTCACGCCAATAGTTACGGTGGAGGATCCCGAGGTCTTTCCAGCGGGAGGCTGATAGGCAATATCAAGAAGAATAGGGCCTTTCTCAGCGCATCCAGCCAGCAGACAGAACGCGGCGAGACAGAACGCCACCAGCTTTCCTTGGGCCAGGAATGACATCGTGCTTCTTTGCTCAGGCGTTCGCATTTGAAATTTATTCCCTGGGTATGGCGACTTTTCCGGTCCTCACGAATTCCTTGATGCCCGTGGGCCTAATGAGCTCAATAAAGGCTTCGATCTTCTTTTCGTCACCAGTCACCTGGATACGTATAAGTATCCTGCAGGAATCGACAATCCTGCCCCTGAAGATTTCGGCAGTCCTCAGAACTTCTATTTTGTTTTCTTTGCGCGGAGTAACTTTGAGCAGAATCATCTCCCTCTCGACATGGTCCAGTTCAGTAAGATCGACCAGCTTGATGACATCGATAAGCTTGTTTAGCTGCTTTGTTATCTGTTCCAAAATCAGGTCGTCCCCAGAGGTGACTATTGTCATTATTGAAATCTGAGGATCGATGGTTTGACCGAGGAGATGCTCTCGATGTTATATCCCCTGCCACTGAAGAGGGCTGATACTCTGGAAAGCACTCCGAATTTGTTTTCAACAAGAACAGAAATCGTATGTCTCATCTATCCCCCTTACTTGACTGCTTTAAGCTTTCTTTCTGACTTCTTCTCTTTTTCTTCAAAGAGCATCATATCAATTGTAGCTCCGGCCGGTACCATGGGAAATACCTTTTCCTTCCAGTCAATGACAAAGTCCATGAATACAGTCTTTTTAACCTTGAAGGCCTCCTTCAAAACCGGCTCGACCTCACTGGCCGGTTCGCCCTCAGTCCCACGGCTCCATAGGCCTGTGCAAGGGCTACGAAATCGGAGTGTCACGTCAAGACTGCTGTATGAATACCTTTCATTAAAGAACATTTCCTGCCACTGCCTCACCATTCCGAGGAAACGGTTGTTAAGGATCGCGACTTTAACCGGAAGTTTATATATAACAGCCGTTGCAAGCTCCTGGATGTTCATCTGTATGCTGCCATCGCCGGCTATATCGATTACCATTTTGTCCGGGTGTGCGAGTTGTGCGCCGATCGCCGCAGGGAACCCATATCCCATAGTGCCTAACCCCCCTGAGGTGACCAGCTTGCGCGGTTTGTCGAATTTATAGAACTGTGCGGCCCACATCTGATGCTGCCCAACTTCAGTACAGATGATGGCATCGCCCTTAGTAAGCTCGTATATCTTCTCAACCACAAACTGAGGCTTGATCACATCATCGCTGCAGGTATAGGAGAGTGGATGTTCTTCTCTCCATTCCCCGATCTGTTTGAGCCAAGCCTTTCTAACTTCTTCCCACGACTCCTTGATATCCTGCTTAAGAACCTTGTTGAGCTGGTTTAAAACATCTCTTCACGTCGCCGACAACAGGGACATCGCACCCGCACGTTTTTTCTTATCGATGTAGGATCAATGTCAATATGGATAATTTTCGCGTTCGGAGCAAAGCCGTCGACTTTGCCTGTGACCCTATCGTCGAATCTCATGCCGATGGCTATCAGCAGATCCGCATCTTGGACGCTCCTGTTGGCATAATAGGTGCCGTGCATGCCGAGCATGCCGAGGGCCAAGCGATGGGTCCCAGGAAAGCCTCCAAGTCCCATGAGTGTATGGGTTACGGGGATATTCGCTGTTCTCGGCAAGTTCGATCAGTTCGTCGGAGGAGTCTGAAATGTGCAGCCTCCGCCGCTATGATCACAGGCTTTTTTGCCTTTGCGATCTCGCTGGCAGCCGCTGCTCGATCATGCCATTTGTTGCCTTCGTAGGTAGGGTTATAACTCCTTATAAATCACTTTCTCCGGCTAGACGAATTCGGCCTTGCCGTTAGTTACATCCCTTGGCAGATCGATCAGAACCGGGCCGGGACTTCCCGTTTTTGCAATGTGAGAAAGCCTCCTTATTACGTTGGACAAACCATCAACATCCTTCGCCAGAAAATTATACTTGGTGCAGGGCCTTGTCATGCCAACGATATCGGCTTCCTGAAAAGCATCGTTTCCGATCAAGCAGTCGGCACCTGGCCGGTAAGCACGACGATAGGGACGGAATCCATCTACGCTGTGGCAAGGGCGGTGACAATGTTCGTGGCTCCCGGTCCCGAAGTCACCAAGGCGACGCCGACTTTGCCTGTAGAACGGGCATAGCCGTCGGCCATATGCACCCCACCCTGCTCATGGCGCGGAAGAATGATGCGTACGTCCTTTTGATCATAAAGAACGTCGAATATCTTAAGCACGACACCACCGGGATAGCAGAAAAGCGTGTCGACCTTTTCCTTTTTCAGGCATTCGAGGAATATCTCAGCGCCGGTAATCTGTTTGGTAGTCATAAGAGCACCTATCTATCCAGAATTCAGAATCTCAAATCATAAAAAAGAAAGAAGTCCTTAAATCCGAATTGACAGCATCGGGTAAAAAATAAGCGTCTCGTTTTTAACATTACACCAGTTTTTCCGGAATCATGGCACCGAATAACGTTCTGAAAAATACGATTCCGGACAAGCCGGATTGACATAAAAAAATCAACTTTTTTAGGACATTACTTAAGAACCGAAGCTTTCTATTTTACTATCGCCCCGGTATTTGCCGAGGTTACGACCCTGGCATACCGCGCCAGCCAGCCGGTCTTGATCTTCGGCTCCCGGGGTTTCCACTTCGCAAGACGTTTCTTGATTTCAGCTTTGGACAGCTTAAGCTCAAGTTTGCGGTTTGGTATGTCGAGAACAATCCAGTCCCCGTTACGCACTACCGCGATGGGACCACCTTCCGCGGCTTCGGGCGAAATATGACCAATACAGGGGCCGTGCGTTCCTCCCGAGAACCTACCGTCAGTAAGGAGGACAACGGAGTCACCGAGCCCCATCCCCGATATAGCGGACGTGGGCGAGAGCATTTCACGCATGCCCGGCCCTCCCTTGGGCCCCTCGTAGCGAATCACGATGACATGACCTGCCTTGATCTTTTTGTTCAGGATGGCCGTCATGGCCTCTTCCTCTGAATCGAACACGATGGCGGCCCCCTCGAACTTCATCATCTTGCTGCTCACGGCGGTCTGTTTTACTACCGAACCGTTTGGAGCGAGGTTGCCGAAGAGCACTGCGATGCCGCCTTCCTTGTGGTAGGCATTATCCAGTTCCCGGATTACGTCGTCGTTCCGGACCTGTCCAGCCTTTGCAAGCTCTACGATGGATTTGCCACTCACTGTGGGCGATTTCTTCAGCACAGCGACGAACCGCGACATCACACCGGGAATGCCGCCGGCGGCGTCGAGATCTTCGAGATAATGGTCACCGCCCGGCAGCATATTACAAACATGGGGTGTCGAGCGGCTGATCTTGTCAAAAAGGTTTATCGATAATTCGATTCCCGCCTCGTATGCGATAGCTGGAATGTGCAGTGTTGTGTTGGTCGAGCCGCCGAGCGCCATATCAATGCGGATGGCGTTCTCGAAGGCATTCTTTGTCATGATTTTCCGCGGTGTGAGATTTTCCTTTACCATACCCGTAATGCGTTTGCCGCTCTCGAACGCTATTCTCCGCTTCTCCCCGGATACGGCGAGCGATGTGGCGCATCCCGGCAGGCTCATGCCGAGCGATTCAGTGACACAGGCCATGGTATTGGCTGTGTACATTCCCTGGCACGAACCCGGCCCGGGGCAGGCGCATACTTCAAGCTCGGCCAGGTCGGTCTCGGACATTTCTCCCTTCCTGACTTTGCCCACGGCTTCAAACGCGGTGATCAAGTTTACCCGCTGCCCCCGGAAATTGCCGGAATGCATAGGACCCGCGGTAACGACAATGGCGGGAATATCGAGCCGCGCCGCGGCCATCAGCATGCCGGGCGTGATCTTATCGCAGTTTGTAAGCAGGACGAGACCATCAAAGGCATGGGCCGTGGCTATAGATTCAACCATATCGGCGATCAGCTCACGGGACGGAAGCGAATAGTGCATACCCAGGTGTCCCATTGCGATCCCGTCGCAGATGCCGGGAAGACCAAAAAACAGCGGCCAGCCGCCTCCGGCGTGAACGCCTTTCTCGATGAAACGCTCCAGATCGCGCATGCCGATATGGCCGGGGATAAGGTCCGTGAAACTGGTGGCAATCCCGATCATGGGCTTTTCGAGCTCACTCCTCGTGATGCCCGTTGCGAATAATAGAGACCGGTGGCCAGCCCGCTCCAACCCTTTTTTTATTCTGTCGCTCCGCACTTGTATTACCCCTTTACATTGCTATCTGCGGCACCGGAATAAATTCCAGGAATGAAACTCCCGTCCAGACGAATGAGGCGTACACAAGGGTACGCCGCACTAAATAAGGAAGGATGCTGCACAGGCAGCAAATGAACTTTTTGCAAGCCGAATATCATTATTTTTAACATAGATAAGTGATTTTAGTCAATAAAAAAATCCCTCTCTACTTCAACACGTAAAGAGGGATTCGCTGATTCCCGGTTTTTCAAACCTTCTTGTTAAACATGAAAGGCAAGGTATCTCAACCTTGCCTCAATCTCATCAGGCCCTTCCAACCTTGTAGCGCCTGACCATTTCCATCATTTTATCTTTTGCCGCCAGTTTGAGTTTCTGGATCCGCTTCCGCTCCACTTCCTCCTCAGGAGAGAGATACACATGGGAGTCGATGCTTGCAAGACTACTTTCCAGTTTATGATGTTCTTCTTCCCACTTTTTGAACTCCGGGTCCTCTGTCCTGAGTCGTGCTACAAGTACATCTTCACTTACCTCCACATTCAGCATAATGCGGCCCTCCTTTATGGTATGGGGTTGTAGTCGGTGAGAAGGTGCTTGAAAGAACAAGGTGATTGTAATTCATTTGAAACATATAAAATAAATATCACATTTCTCTCCAAAAGGCAAGAGTGATTATATGTTTTTAAATCAATGTGTTATAGACATTTACGCGACTCGTATCAGACTTTCGAGGGCTCCTTCCCCCAGCGTCATGACGAGAGCGTCTTCGATGGGTTCATCATAATAATCCCGCCGCACCGACGTACCCGTGAAACCTAGATCCAAGTAGAGTTTCTTCGCCGCCGTATTCGAGGACCGGACTTCCAAAAAAGCCCGTTTTGCACCTTTCTGATGCGCGCGTTTTAATGCGGCCAATACAATACTTTTCGCCATGCCCTGTCGGCGGAATGAACGATCCACTGCGAGGTTCAGAATATGCACCTCGTCCGCAACGAGCCAGCACACAATGTAGCCGATAACACTTCGAACAGAAACGTCCGCAAGCGCCACCATGAGCATGGAAACACTCGCGCTCCTGAACTCGGAGAGAAAGAGATTTCGCGACCAAGGCATGGTGAAAGATGCCTGTTCAATAGCAAGGACCTGGTCGATGTCCTCCTTCTTCATGATGTCTATCGCGATTGAGTTCTTTTTTCCCAAGCTACCTCTGCCTCCGGTCTGCGTATATACAACGGCGCAAGACTGTCAGGGTCGGAATGCCTGCCGCTATTGAGCAACTCGAGCCCGATCTCCGCAATCGTAGCGGCTGAGGGCAATACAACCGATCGCGGAGCAATGAGCGCCCGATCGCCGAACAGCCTCTCGATCTCTGCACGGTGAATGTAGGCAGCCTCTCCGGTGAAGATCGTCTTTCCGGCAATCCGGCTGCCAAGCTGCGAAATAGGGATCACCGCTTCGGATATCTTTTCTTGAAGGGCGGTGCCGTCGAACACATAAAGCGCCATGTAGACCTCTTTTTTGCGTGCGTCGAGCATCGGGCAAACAGGATAAGCCGGATAGGGAACGTTCCAGGCAAGTCCAAGAAGAGTCGGCACCGCGGCCACGGGCTTGTCGACCGCGAGCGCCAGACCCTTGACTGTCGAAAGTCCGATCCGCAGTCCGGTAAAGGACCCCGGGCCGATCGCCACAGAAAAACCATCCAGTTGCGATATCGTCATCCCCGTATCGGCAAGTACGCGGTCCACTGTAGCCATCAGGCGTTCGGAATGGGTAACTTCGATGTTCAGGCTGTATTGCGCGACTACGCCTTTTTCCGACAGAACCGCGACACTGCCTGTTTTGGTCGACGTTTCGATGCCCAGAATGTACATGACTGTACCTTACCGCAAAAGAGCCACCGAGTCAAAATGAAAACGACCGGGACGCCTGCGATGACGGGGGAAAAACAGTCTGAATTTTTATAGTAGAATATTCCTTGCTATAATACCCATTGGGTTGTACCGATGGTCCCGCGAAATAAGGATCCCCGTTTTTGAAACAGCATCCATTGCTCAGATGCTATGGAGACAGCAAGATTACGGTATACCTCGGCCACCTTTATTACTTCTTTTAATTTGCCATGATTGGCGGAATGCTTAAGCTCGTAGGCCTTAACCATACTCATGCGTATTAATATAGCACCTATTTACACTAATTGCAATTGTATGATTGCTTATATTTCATACTTGATCTACTACAGGGAGTGATGCTTTTTAAAAAGAGATATTCGATTTTTTGTCAGGAACATCATTCTTCGGCAGCCATTTTCCCCAAATATTTGTCGAAAAAACCGCCAACCCTTTTTTTATAGGCGTCGCCTGCTGCGGCAAGGGTGCCGCCGTGGTCAGCTCCGGGGATGATCCAGATTTCCTTCGGCTCCCGAGCTGCCGCATACAGCCGCTGTCCATTTTCGGGGGGTATAAGCTTGTCTTCGTCTCCCGAGATGAGGAGAACAGGTACCTGAGAAAGCATCGCAATTGATTCGACGGGGGAAACGACACCTACCCGCGTTTGAAAATAAACTTCATAGGCTAAAACAACGAGCGGAAGGAAGGGAAAAGAAGGCAGATGGTAGAAGTCAGTGACAGCCGTTTTTGCCTGGTCTCTCAGGCTTGTGAAAGCGCTGTCTGCAACAACGGCCCGGAAGCCGTCCGATTTCGCTGCCGCAAGGATCGCTGTCGATCCGCCCAGAGAAAAACCATAGATGCCGATCCGGCGGGGGTCGACCTCATCCCGGGTTTTAAGATAACCGAGTGCAGCAAGTATATCCTCCTGTTCAAGATATCCGAGGGACGTTCTGCTGCCTCCGCTCTTTCCATGAGCTCTAAAATCGAAAAGTAAAACAGCATACCCCCTGCGAGAGAGGTGAACGGCAAGTTCAGTGAAATCCGATTTGTTCGCACCCACACCGTGGCAGATGACTATAGCCGGGGCGGCGATCCGGGCAGGTACGGGCCTGATGAGCCATCCTTTTAATACAATGCCGTCCCTGCCGGTGAAGGCGACATCCTCATAGTCCGCTTTATACATCGACGGGGGAATATGAAGGGGATACTTCGGCGGATGGGTGTTGATATAGACGAGGATAAACGACAGAAAAAAAACGATAAGGACGATTCCGAGAAGAGATGCCATCACGATTTTCATGGTTATTCAGACAGGCTGTTCGAAAACGGGTTTTTCATCAATCCCAACCTATATAAAACCCATTGTCCAGATTCATTCGTTCCGCAAGCTTTTCGACATCCGGCGGTTCCTGACCCAGCACATCGGATGCAAAGGCCGCGACATGTGCCGCAAAGGCGCGCATGTTTCGCGGCGGTTTGATAAAGCGTGCCTCGATCCAGTCCGTTCCCGCGCCGGTTACCACGAAGGACCCTTCCTGCTGTCGGGCTTTAAGCCACGAAATGATTGATTTCGTATCAAGCTGGCAATATGGCGCTTCAGTCCCCTGGATTTTCAGGATGTCGTAGGAATTATTACCTCTTACGACGGCAACCACATCCTGCAACCGCCCGTAGCCTTTCTGGCTTTTAAAAATCAGAAACCCCTGCTTACGAAGCCAGGAACGGTTTGAGTCGATGAGCTCGTCGGCCTTCCCCGTACGGACGCTTAACCCGGCCAGTTTCTTGCTCTCGAACCCTTTCTCCCCTTTCAGGTTCTCCGTGTGCATCAGCACAGTCACGAAGAACGGTTCGGCCTCCGCTCCCGCATCAAGCTCTATCTTCGCGATCAGTTTTTCAGGGAATGCGAGTTCGGAGCGCTGCTCCGCGGTCAGGAGCGCATGCCTTGGCTTCGCGATCACCGTTGGCAGGGGTTTCTTTATCTCAACGGTTTTTTCGGACCCGCATGCGGCGCCCAAAAAGAAGAGGAGTGAAAAGCAGAGAAAGAGGCATCTAATCGACATAGCCATAGCGGATTTCAAAGCGTTTATGCTCTCCCCCGTATGTCTCCCAGATGATTTCCACCTTGGTTACCAGCGCGCCCGGCGGGCCTTGATGGCACCAGGCGATGAGCGCCTCAACTTTTTTTTTCTCCCCTTCGAAGAGCGCCTGTACAGCGCCGTCGGGAAGATTGCGGACCCAGCCGCCTACGCCGATCCTGATCGCCTCATCCCTCATGCTTGCGCGGAAAAACACTCCCTGAACAATACCGTGGATGATCACCTGGGCGCGAAGATATTCCATTTCCTGTTTCCCTGCCGATGACACCTGTATTTCCCCGGTTCGTGTTTTTGCGGTTTTTCAGTTATGATCCTGCCGGCCGTCGGTGCCTGCTTCCGGGAGTTTGAGGTCTGCGTTTCCTGTTATCCGGTGATTTGCCAGTGCCGGGCCTTTCGAATGTCCGTTGCTGTTTCCGGGCCGAAGTTCCGGTTTTTCTCGTCCCACTTGAGGCCGATCTTGCGGTCACCCGTTCCCCAAAACGGCTGCCGGTGAACCCAGGCGTCTGATTAGTTCCTTGCTCCCTCGGGGGCCGCCTCGGACCTCTTCCACTGGCTCCCTGCCCCGGGATTCTCTCCCTCCGAACTGGTCGTCGATTTTCCTGGTTCGGCCCCCAGCCAGGCTTCGCGAACAGCGCTCCATCAGCTCGCGTTTTACTTTCCTCGGATCTGCGGACGGTGTCTTTCCTCTGAACGGGATGCTCGCTGGATTTTTCCTTCGACCTTCGCGGCCTGTCGTCGATGCGCGGTTTTCTTGTCTCCGGCTTCGCGCCTCTGATTTCCGCCTTCTGCTCTTTAACCGCAAGTTCTTTCAAAGCATTGACCTCTGCGGGGGTCAGATAGCGGAACGCTCCTTCGGGCAGGTCACCGAGCATCAGATTGCCTGTCCTGATGCGCTTCAGCTTGATAACCGAGTGACCGACGCGATCGAACATGCGGCGGACTTGGCGCTTTCTTCCTTCATGGATCGTGATCTCGAGCCATGAGTTCGCTTCTTCCTTGCTCAGTTTTTTCAGCTTCGCCGGCGCCGTTCTCCCGTCATCCAGGTAGATGCCATTCTCGAGGTCGCTGATCTGACGGTCTTCGAGAACGCCCTTGACCTTTGCCCGGTAGGTTTTGGGAAGCTCATGCTTGGGATGGGTTATAAGGTGTGCAAAGTCGCCGTCGTTAGTGAGCAGTAGTAGCCCTTCCGTATTGTAATCCAGGCGTCCCACGGGATAGACGCGGATCTTGAGCCCTTTGAGCAGGTTGAGCACCGTCGGTCTTCCCTCGGGGTCGGCCATGGTCGTGACGAAACCCGCGGGTTTGTTCAGCATTACATACGTGAGGGGCTGCCGGGGATTGATGAGCTTTCCATCGACCTTGATATGATCTTTCGCAGCATCGGCCTTGGTGCCGAGCTCCGTCACAACCTGGCCGTTTACACGCACCCTGCCTTCGGATATGAGCTGCTCCGCGGCGCGACGCGACGTAACGCCCGCGGCTGATATGATTTTTTGAATGCGTTCCTGCATGAGTTCCTTTCCTGCGGCGATGTTCGCTGTCCTCTGTACAAGAAGTATTATACAGTCAATCCGGGGGAAAAGCAACGAGAGGTGGGCGACAATTTGATTACAATCAACAAAACATGTCTGAGATTCCGAGAAATTTATTGGGCAAAAAAAGCTCGCCGGATTATTGATGATTGTGACGAATGATCATGATAATGATTCGAACAAGCTCTTATTACGGCTTATCCTGAATCAAGTTGCGAATAGTCTGCAGATAAATAAGATTCCAGACAACCTGGAATGACATAAACAAACAGAAAACATTCTGTTTCCTGTGAAAAACGATCACCTATCGTTTCCTCAGAATCTCTCTTGCTGCGACCACCCCGGATATGGACGCCTGGATCAGGCCCCGCGTCACACCGGCGCCATCACCTATTGCATAGAGGTTCTTCACTTCCGTTTCAAGGCAGGATGTCAGCTTGATTTTCACGGAATAGAACTTCACCTCAACGCCGTAAAGCAGTGTGTCCCCGGAATTTACGCCAGGCGTAACATTATCAAGCGCTTCGAGCATTTCCATAATGTTGTGCAGATGCCGGTACGGTAGCGCAAAACTCAAGTCCCCGGGCGTCGCATCCTCCAGCGTCGGCCGCACCGATCCTTCGGCGATCCGTTCGGGCGTGGAGCGGCGCCCCATCTTAAGATCGCCGAGCCGCTGGACGATCACTCCACCGCCCAGGAGATTCGCGAGACCTGCAATGTATTTACCGTAAGATATAGGATCGTTAAAAGGTTCCGTGAAATCCGTGCTCACCAGGAGGGCAAAATTCGTGTTCTCCGTTTTCTGATTTTTGTAGCTATGGCCATTCACGCTGCCGATGCCTTCACTGACTTCCTTCACAACCTCGCCGTAGGGATTCATACAGAATGTCCGCACCCGGTCGCGGAAACGCCTTGAGAAGTAAATGAATTTCCCCTCATAGGCGATGTCCGTGATCTCTTTCATAATCGATGCCTTCAACTCAACACGCACACCGATGTCCACCGGGTTCTTCTGGAGTGAAAGACTGAGTCGTTTCGCCTCCTGGGAAAGCCAAGCCGACCCTTCCCTACCCGCGGCCACAACGACATATTTTGTTTTATACTGCATGCCACCCTCAATGATTACGCCTGAAACCGTCCCACCATTCGTTGTGATCTGCTGCGCTGCGCGGTCGAAAACAAAATCAACCTTGCCATTCAACTCGTCCTTGAGCTTCTTCAATACCTCCCTGCAAAGGTCCGTACCGATATGCCTAATCCGCGCCGGAATGAGATCGAGATTATAACCTGCCGCCTTTTTCTTGAGCCGTGACAACGCCGCGCTGTTCTCGCCGTGCACGTCGCCTCCGGCGCCAAAGGAGCGGTAAATTGAATCAACATATTCGATTAACGAGGAAAGCTCTTCCGGAGTGAGATATTCCTTGAGACGGCCTCCGAAATCAGAGGTGAGTGTGAGCTTACCGTCGCTGTATGCCCCTGCGCCGCCCCAGCCGCAGAGGATGCTGCAGATCCCGCACTGCACGCAGGGAACGGAAGTTCCGACCATGGGGCAGACCCTATGCTCAAGGTCGCTGCCCTTTTCGATCATAAGAACATTGAGTGTATTCTTTTTGACGAGTTCCAGGGCAGCGAATATCCCCGCGGGGCCAGTGCCGATTATAATGACGTCGTAGGAAGAAGGCATATGACTGAACGTTCTGCGTTCGTGGTTTGGATATCAGGATTCACATCAAGTTCAATACAGCTAAGAAACCGTTCATTTGCGGGTCCGAAGAAAATTGACCAGGCTCCATCGCTCATCCGGCAGGAGTTTGTCCTTGAACACGGGCATGCGGCCGAATCCGAAGGTGATTGCCTTGAAAATAGTTGAGTCGCTCAAGCCCTTCACTAGGTCATGATCGAGACCCGGCGGCGGCGGAACAAGTTTTTTCCCGACCGGTCCCCGTTCTGCCGAGGTCTGGCCGTGGCATATTTGACAGTTGATTTCAAAGAGCGCCTTGCCCCGGTCCACGGAAGTCTCCGTGGGAGCGATGGGATTCCGCAGCTCTGATTCTTGCGAAACAATCTCCTTGCCGGAAATGGGGACAGAACCAGCAGGCGGAGACAATACTGGTGCTTCGTACGGCTTGTAGGTTTGCTGGTCGTCCATCCAGATCGCAGCCATCAGCAAAGGCGCGGCCACCAGAACAACAAATAAGGAAAGGGATTTTTTCATAGCGTTTCCTCTGAAGTAGTGCGGAGTGCGCCAGCTTCTTTCATGATGGACTCTGCCCTGTTTCTGAGGTCTCCCGCGGGGACGGACATGCTGATGCCGATGTACCCATCTGCAATAGCTGGGTCGTAGGGTCGCCCTTTTCTCGGCGGAAGCTTCATTTCCAGAAACATGCCTCCGATGGCCCCCAAAATGGCGAAGAGCATAGTGAGCTCGTAGGTGATGATGCCGGCCGGGAAATAGGCGATGATCGGTTTGTCACCGGTCTGCACGGGATACAAATAGGCAGTGCCGGCGGCCAAAAGAAAACCTGCACAGGCACCGAACATCCCACCGCCCACGGACATCCAGCGAAACCAGGTACGCTGATCAGTCTTCACGATCACCCCGTCGGGAAAAGGCGCGGACGTAAGCGAGGTGATGGTTTCCTCAGGGAATCCGGCCTCGATCAGACCATCCACTGCCCTTGCCGCGGCCTCAACATCCTTGAATGTTCCCAATATCTCCAAAAGTATGATCCTCAATCATCAATCAACAATCGCCAATCAACTATCAGTTCACTCTTCTTCCGAAATCGAATGCACCTTTGCTCGGCCGAGGCTGATATCGGCATGGCGTATTCCAAGTTCCCGCACATCGGTCACCGCCACCATGGGGAAAAACTTCGCAAAGAGCACATACATGAGCGTAAACCCGGCAAAGGCAGCCGCAGTCACGGAGAGCTCCACCCACGAGGGAGAATAGGTTCCCCAAATGAAGGGCATGTTCTTGTGGGACAGCGACGGCACGATAATGAGGTAGCGCTCGATGAACATGCCCACATTGACCAGGATAGTGATCACGAGCATCGCCTTGACGGAGCGCCTTATCTTCTTGAAGCAAAGAGCGGTAATGGGCAGTATGGCGTTGCCGATCAGCATGAGGATAAGCAGCGGCGTGTACTTGCCTGACATGAAGCTGAAGACCTCCCATTCGATCGGTTGATGGGCGTACCACGTGGTCTGGACCTCGACGAAGTAGGCATAGGCCCAGAGCAGACAGATGACCAGGAGGAGCTTCCCCATATTGTCGAAATGGAGCGGAGTGAGATACTCCTCCAGGTGAAAGACCCGACGGATGATGACCATGAGTGTGATGACTGCGGCAACGCCGGAAGTGATCGCGCCGATCACGAAATAGGGAGGGAAGATGGTGCTGTGCCAGCCCGGGACCACCGTAACGGCGAAGTCCCAGGCCACGATCGAATGAACCGAGACCGCCACCGGTATGATGAGAGCCGCCATCAGTATCGACGCATGACGGAACACTACCCACTCTCGCGCCGTTCCCCGCCACCCCATGGCAAGGACGTCGAATATTTTTTTCTTCCAGCCCGTCGTGCGGTCGCGCACCACGGCAAGATCGGGAAGCATTCCTAGGTAGAGAAAGAGACTGCTCCCGATAATGTAGGTCGTTATCGCAGTCGCATCCCACAGAAGCGGCGAGCGGAAGTTGGGCCACAGCCCCCGCTGATTGGGATAGGGCATGAAGTAGTAAACCACCCAGTTTCGGCCCAGGTGAATGACGGGAAAGAGACCGGCAACGGTGATGCTGAACACGGTCATTGCCTCGGCTGCGCGAAGGATGGGCCTTCGCCAGTTGGCTTGGGAGAGACGCAGAATTGCCGAGACCATGGTCCCGGAATGGGACAGGCCGACCCAGAACACGAAGTTGGCGATGTAGATGCCCCACATGACCGGCCGGTCAAGGCCGGTAACGCTCAAGTCAGTCATCACCTGGTAGGTGAAGGCGGCGAGTCCCCAGGCCACAACCGCGCCTAGGAAGAAGGCGAGCCCGTACCAGCGCCAGGTCGGAGGCCGTAGCGAAGAAAGCATCTCGTCGTTCAACCGGCCGGCACTCTTTTCGGCTATCGCATGCTCAGACATGCTCTCGTCCTCCTCCCTTGAGATAATTGATCGATGGATGCGTGCCCAGATGCTCGAGGAGCCGGAAACTGCGCGGGCTGCGCGAAAGCCTAGCTACGCGGCTCTGCGGGTCAGACATGTTGCCAAAGACCAGCGCCTCGGGTGGGCACGTCTGTACACAGGCCGGCTGTACCTCCCCGTCTTTGACCATCCGTCCTTCCGCCGTTGCTTCTTCCTTGGCCCGGCGAATGCGTTGAATGCAGAAAGAACACTTTTCCATCACCCCACGGCTTCGTATGGTGATGTCCGGGGACAGCTGGTTTTCGAGTGGGGACGGCCATGCATGCTCATGGTCGTGGAAATTAAAGACACGGACAGCGTATGGGCAGTTGTTGCCGCAGTAACGAGTGCCGACACAACGATTGTATACCTGGCCGTTTAGTCCATCAGGGTTGTGATAGCTAGCATAGACCGGACAGACCGGCTCGCAGGGAGCGTCATGGCAGTGCTGGCAGAGCACAGGCAGGAAGCGCACCCGCACTTCAGGATACTCGCCCACCCAAAACCGCTCGATGCGAAGCCAGTGCATGTTGCGGCCCTCGGCAATCTCCCTCTTTTCGCATATGGCAACATTGTTTTCCGCCTGGCACGCAACCACGCAGGCGCCACAGCCGGTGCAGCGGTCAAGGTCGATCACCATTCCCCACTTATAGGGACTCGTCATTTTTTCCATATTATTGAATCCTTCCGACCGAATATTGCGTCTTACCACACATCTTGTTTCAAGTTATAAATCCTAATCCGGACACGCCGTAAAAAATTTCGCCAGATACCGCCGAGCTCACAAAGAAAGTTTTATAGACGTTTTCAAAAGGGAACATTGTTTTTCCCCTTTTTTTCTCCGAGACCTCCGTGTGCTCTTTGGCAATGTGTTTTCCTGCCTTTTTGAACGGTTTTTCATCTGGCTTTGCCGCTCAAGAGCAGAGCCTCGTCATATCTCTATCAAGTCGCTCCGGTAGCTCCCTTGGGGATGTCCCACCGTCACCAGTTCTCCCTTTTCCGAAATCCGGGTCACGCGCACGCGTGTGGCATGCCACGCCGGTTGAGGCGCGGATCCTTCAATAATCGTTGCCAACAGTGCAAGGGGGTTCGCGCCGCGCTCCCTGGCATAGCGCCCCATCTCGCGGTGCCCCTGCCCCAACGGAATCGCCACCATGTCAGGGCGTATACCGGGGAAGATCACCGCCGGTACACGCAAGGAGGCTTGGGGCGAAGTCACCTCAACCAGGTCGCCGAAGCTGATACCGAGTTCGGCGGCGGTCTTTGGGTTAATCTCGACCCAACTGCCCCAGACCGCGGTGGTCATGGGATCAGGAAGCTGCTGTAGCCAGGGAAGCGAAGCGCCCCGACCGTCAAAAAAGGCTGTGCAGGGATATACCGATAGATGGAGCGGAAATTCCTTTTCACTTCCTGCGAACAGGGGCTTTGCAAGTTCGGGAATTTTCGTGCCTCCCGACCACTTATAACCGTTTACCTGGCCAGCATTCGGTTTGAAGATTCCCCCCTTGCAAAGCAGGTCCACCCACGTTGCTTCGAAGTCCGTGCTGCCTGAAACTGCGGCATGCTTTTTCACATCGGCCCGCAGCATTTCCAGATAGGACGGGTAAGGAAATGCCACTTTCATCTCCCCGCCCAGTTCATTTGCCGCCGTCATTAGGACTTCAGGAAACTGACGCGTGTCGAATGCAGGCGTCACCACGGGCTGCATAAGCCCGATGACCCCTTCCCGCGTGCCGGCCAATGGAATCACGTCCCCCCAGCTCTCCAGAGCAGCGTGGTCTGGCAGGACCAGATCGGCCATCAGGGCTGTGTCATCGAGGAGCGAGGAGAAACTGACAAGGAACGGGACCTTGGCCAGTGCCTCCTGGAGTCCCGTGGCCTGTGGTATGGTATGGACCGGGTCGCCGTATATCAAAACCGTTCGGATCTGGTCCCCGCGCATTTTTTCCACGAGAGAAATAAGTTCGTCAAAAGAATTCGTCGGTCCGTCAGGAGAACCGGCGTCCGGATAAATTCCGCCGGGTTTGTTCAGGTTCCCCACGAGCACGTTGAGCATTTGAACAGCGTGGATTGATTCTGATACGTTGCTCTGGAAGGCGACAGCCTCCCCTGCCATAGCAAGCGCAGGGCGCGTCATTGCAAACTCGCGGGCCACCTCGGCGATGGCTGCTTGCGAAAGACCCGTCTGTTCCGCCACCCGCGGAAGATCGTACGATGTGAGTCCCTTCAGCAGATCCTCCACATGGAGTCCGTTCGCAGCAAGAGCGGCTTTGTCGTAAAGGGATTCTGCTAGAATCAGCCGGGCCATGCCGAGTGCCAGCACTCCCTCGCTGCCAGGACGAGCCGGCATCCATCTATCAGCCGATGCGGCGGTCAGCGACATCCGGCCGCCGACATAGGTGAAATGACCTCGGACCGTGTCCCGCGCCTGGCGCATCCTGCCGAAGGCATAGCCGTACTGCACAGGAGACAAGTAACTTTCCACAATATCAGCGCCAAAACTCAGCAAGTAGCGGGTCTCTGCCACATCGTAAAAGGGGAGTCCGGCCTGCCCGAAGCTTCGACGGACGGCTGCACGCAGCCAGTCGAAACCAAGCAGTTCGTAAGAGAGATGCTGAGTCGAGCCGAAGGAACGCATGAACCGCGTTGTCAGCTCCGCAAGGGTGCCCCGAAGCTCCGGTGTCAGCAATGCCAGACTGCCGGCAGCTTTTTCCTGCTTCAGTATCTTGAGATTGCTGGTCAGGAGATCCAGTCCCTCTTCCCAAGAAATCTTCTTGAATTCTCCGGAACCGCGTGCCCCTGTCCGCTTGAGCGGCTGTGTTATCCGGTCAGGATGGTATAACTCCTGCAGGGTGGCCTGACCCCGGGCGCATAGCTTGCCCCTATTGACGGGGTGGAGAGGGTTCCCTTCGATTTTTTTTGCCCGCCCCTCGGACACACGAACCAAAATACCGCAGCCAGCCGGACAAAATCGGCAGCTGCTGGCATAATACTCAGCTCTTCCCGGAGTCACACCCTCATCTGGTGGAACAAGATAGGGGATCAGTTTCTCGTTCGCGGATTTGCACCCTGCCAAAAGAGCGCCGGCTGCTGTTATGCCGCCAAGCTGCAAAAAGGTTCTGCGATCCATTCGGGCTCCCTTATTCTTATTTATGACAGGTCCAGCAATCGATGCTGGCCTTATGCTGGCGATGGCAGTTCAGACACCATCCCATTTTGATTTTGACGCTCCGGGTAATCCGTTCCATGGCGGCAACGTTGCCGTGACAGTTGCCGCAATCGAGCCCGGCCCGTATATGCATCATGTGCGGAAAATAGACGAAGTCCGGCACACCATAGACCCTGATCCAGGGGATCGGCTGTTTATTTTCCCAATAGGTCATTAGCTTTTTAATTTCCGGAGAGTTCTGAGCTATGAACAAGTGGCAGGCGCGGCAGTCCGCAACTGCGGGAATGCCGGCAACCGTGGACTTTGGGGCATAACGATGACAGAATAGGCAAGGAATGTCGTTGTCGCCGGCGTGCTTCTTATGGCTGAAGGAGATCGGCTGGATCGGAGATCGGTCCCGAAGATCGAGAGGCAGAATGTATATAAACGCAAATACGGCGAGAAAAGCGATAAGAACGATGAGCAGCCCGCTGATAAGCCACGTTAGTTTCATGCTGTCTACGAGGGAGAAATCGATGCTCGTTCCGATCATTCAATACCGCAGTGTTACCCCCCTACCCTCCTTGTTGCGAGTTTCCCGCCGGGCACAGTATATCCTAAGTTTACTCAAATAGCACGGAGAGTCAAGTCGGATAAGAGGATATTTCAGGGTTCAACACGTACGGGGCTCACTTCAGACTCTGCATGTAATTCGTCAGCTCGTTCTATTCTTTCTCAGACAATGATACCTTTGGCATGATAGAACCGGTCGACATGGCCTGCGGGTCTTTAAAGTGGCGGTTGAACCAGTCGCGGTCTCTCTTGCTCCCCACGCCGGTTAGATCGGGCTCGAGGGTGCCGCCCTTGACATGGATGCTATGACAAGCGGAACAGCCGTTCTTGTCGTACAGCATCCGTCCTGCGAGCACCGACGGCGAAGTCACGGCGGGCGCGTTCACGATCGGAGCGTGCGCGCCGGCAATGGTGAGGATGATAACCGAGAGTATCGCGGCCGCTTCAATAAGTTTATAGCAGCAGGTACAATAGGCAAGTTCAGATCAGTAGATGTTCCCGATCGCCGTTCACATATCGCTGCACGAGCAGAAGCAGTTTCAGGTAGTACTTATCAAGGCAGGGTACGAAATCATCAATCGTAATTGAAACAGGGGCTGTCTCGCCGCCGGTTTTCGTAAAAGGGACTTGGGCGCGAAGTGTTTTGCCTGAGAAAAGTTCTATCCCCTTCTCCACATCCAGTTCGATTGTTCCATCGAGTTCCTCTGGCTGGAGCATGAGTTGCTCCGGACGAATATTGCGGCGCAGCAGAAACACATCCTGGAATTCATACTCTTTTATTCCGGGGGCAAAACAATATACAAAGATCCGCCGACCAACGCACAGAAGGTCGCCGAAACAAACGTCAATGCCGAGTTCTTCTTGTATCTCCCGTGGCCCCGCGACTGCTGCATCCTCCCCCGTTGAATAATGACCGCCCACGCTTACGTCGAAGCTTCCCGGCGCAATTTTTTTAAACAGTGACCGCTTCTGGAACAGGCCGTAGGTCCGGCCGTCCCGCTGAGAGAAGATGAGGCAGTGAAAAGCACCATGCCATGTGCCGCTCCGGTGCGCCTCATCGCGTGGAATAATTTTCCCGGTTTTCTTTCCCTGGCAGTCTAGAACGTCAAAATATTCCGTAATGTTCAGCCTCCTTCGCGCGCTCCATCACTCTCTGAGCGCGCTGCTGAACTATTATAGGGCAATCGTTCCTCTTTTTCACCATGATTTATCTCTTCTGCGTCTATTGAATATTTATGGAATATAGGCATATCATCATTCTTCAATTCCTATGCAGTATTTACGTGGCTCTGTTCCGCTGCTATTAAGCTATTGCCTATTGCCCGCTCATCACAGACCGCACCCTGGAAGCCTGGAGAATAAATAGTCCCCTTGTCCGGCAGCTGTTCTGGTTCACCGTCATTCTCTTCCTGGTCCTATCATTCACGATCTATTAGCTGACCCGGAACGGGGCTCTTCACTATTATGAATCGGGGGATTTTTGCCAACGATGGATGGTTTACCATCGAAACCTGGGGTGTCATACCTGTCAGTGTCCTGTTCCTCATTTCGCCGGTTCTATTAGCGCTGACCTCTTTTTTCCAGAATATGCTCCTAATCCTCAGCCATACGCTGGAATCGCGCAATGCAGAGAGCGACGTGACACAAGAAAGACGCGGGTAGAGAATTGATCACGGCGCTCAAGGCAATCGTGCGGGGAGAGTTCAACCTGTACTCGCCGGTATCAACGAAATTTGTCGCAGGATATCTGTTCGGGGAGGAAACAGGCGAATGAGGAATATCCCTACGATAGGCTGAGCGACCCGGAAAAACAGGTGCTCAACCTCGCAGCAGAGGGATATATGCACTAAGAAGAGGCGAATATGAATTATCAGCATCCAGACAGCCATCGCCTGCCAAACGGCCATCGGGAAAAAACTCGGTTAACATGCGCGTACTGATTGATCGAGTTCGCGATTCAGAAAGGAATCATCAAAATAGCTGCGTGACGCGGGAAGTTATGCCTTTCCATCCACCATTTCCCGCATTTCCTTGCCCGCTTTAAAGAACGGAACTTTTTTAGGCGGGACCTGAACGGTCTCGCCGGTTTTGGGGTTCCGGCCTTCCTTGGCCCGGCGAAAACGGATGCGGAAACTTCCGAACCCCCGTATCTCGACCTTGTCTTCCCTGGACAGGGCGTCTTTAATTCCCTCAAGCACAGTGTTCACTACAACTTCCACCTGTTTCCTCGTCAATCCAGGCTTCTTTTCGGCTATTTTATCCACCAACTCCGCCTTCGTCATGCAATACCCTCCTAAAAGAACGATAGATTGCTCAATTCAATATTCCGAGTTATCACTTCAGAATCCAAACAACATGCGCTGAACAGACGCTTATCTGATGAACGATTCACCACGTTTTCCGGTTGTCACTCCCCGGCCTGCAGTTCGCTATCGATATTGCAGAGATACAGTGCTTCTATTGACTCCGTTGATGAGAACCTCACTGATCCAGGATGCGGATTCTTCCTTCAGATAATCGAGAAAAGGAATTTTTTTCTTTTTCTCCACGATGTTCGGTTTCCCTTTGATCCCGGCAAGCGCTCCCGCGAGTTTGATGGTGTCCTCAAGGTCCCCCAGTTGATCAACAAGCTTCAAGGAAAGCGCCTGACGCCCCGTGAAGATACGGCCGTCCGCAATGGCAGTCACGTCCGCTTTCGGAATCCCCCGACCCTCAGAAACTGCCTCGATGAACTGATCGTGAACGTCGTCGATAACGTCCTGCAGAAGCTTCTTTTCCGGTTCAGTCATTTCACGGAAGGGAGACCCGATATCCTTGTACTGACCCGCTTTCACAACCATTCCTTTTACCCCGATTTTGTCCAGGAGTTTCTCGACGTTGGCGAATTCCATTTTGACGCCGATGCTGCCGGTGAGAGTTCCCGGATTAGCCACGATCTTGTCCGCGGCTGCAGCGATATAATAGCCGCCCGATGCTGCAACAGAGCCCATCGATACGACTACCTTTTTGCCTTCTTTTTTCGCATGTTTGACGGCGTTGAAAATTTCCTGGGACGGAACGACCCCTCCGCCGGGACTGTCGATCCGGAGAACAATAGCTTTGATGGAGCCATCCTCCGCATAGTCATTCAGTTCATTCACGATGTTCTCGGAGGAAACGAGAAGTCCATCGATTTTAACAAGCGCAATGCTGCCTCTTCCGCCGGTCAGAGGCATGGCCGTCCGCCTGCCTCCCGAGAGAAGCGAAGCCAGCGAGACGGCAATAACAAACAGTAATCCCAGCACAGCGGCTGTCACTAACACGATCAGGACTGGATTCCGTTTCATTACGAATCAGCTCCGTTCCTTCAGCAAGGCGCCTATAGTTGTATCGGGTTTTTCCTGCTGGTTCATGTACTCCCGGAGAGTGGAGCGATCCTGGCCCTTGACGTGGGCCTTGATGGACAGCGCTATTTTGCGATCGCCTTTGTCCACCTTTATGACGCGTGCCGTCACCTCATCTCCTTCTTTGCTCTCGGGCGAGTCCTTCGGGACTTCCGACGTTGGGATCAAGCCTTCGATGCCGTGCTCCAACTCGACAAACATTCCGAAATCAGCCTTTTTCGTGACTTTTACCGTCTCATCCTGGCCGACCTTATATCTCTCCGGAATCGCCTTGTCCCAAGGATCAGGAGACAACTGCTTGATTCCCAGCGAGATCCGCTCCTTCGCAGGGTCGAGCGCGAGGACCACGGCTTTGGTCTTCTGGCCTTTTTTCAGTACTTCGGAAGGATGTTTGACGTGCTTCGTCCAGGACAGATCGGAGATATGGACAAGGCCATCGATACCTTCCTCAATTCCAATGAAGGCACCGAAATCAGTAACGGTCTTGACCTTGCCCTCTATCTCTGACCCAACGGGGTACCTCTCACCTATGGTCTGCCAAGGGTTCTGTGATATCTGCTTCATGCCGAGGGAAATACGCTTACCTGAGGGATCCACGGACAACACCTGGACATCGATCATATCGCCGACGGCAACAACTTTGGAGGGATGTTTAATCTTCTGAGTCCATGACATTTCGGATACGTGAACCAGACCTTCCACACCGTGTTCTAGTTCGACAAAAGCACCGTAGTCAGTCAGGCTCACGACCTTGCCGCGTACTTTGCTGCCAACAGGATATTTTTCAGCAGCCGAAAGCCAGGGGTCCTTCGTCTTCTGTTTCAAGCCGAGAGACACTTTCTGTTTTTCCCGGTCGTATTTAAGCACCACGACGTCGATCTTATCGCCGACTTTAAACGCCTCCGAGGGATGGTTGATCCTACCCCAGGAAATATCGGTAATGTGCATGAGGCCGTCGATACCGCCAAGATCCACAAACGCTCCGTAATCTGTAATATTTTTAACGACCCCGCTCACGATTTGCCCATCGGAGAGAGTAGAAAGCGTTGTTTCCTTCCTCTGATTCTGCTGCTGCTCCAGGATGGCCCTACGGGAGAGGACGATATTGCCACGACCTGAGTTCATCTTGATAATTTTCATGTCCAGCGACTGACCGACCAGATGCCCGAGGTTATGGACAGGTTTGATATCGACCTGCGATCCTGGCAGGAACGCGTCCACGCCGCCGATGTCCACAGACAACCCCCCTTTGATAGAGGCTAGCACTTTTCCCTTTATAGGGGTGCCGGTTTCATAGGCGCGGTTCAGATCATCCCAGACCTGAAGCTTTTTCGCCTTATCACGGGAAAGCATGATATTTCCGTTCGCATCCTCGGCTTGTTCGATCAGGACTTCAAGTTCATCTCCTGGTTTGAGCGCCCTCAGCTCCTCTTCCGTGAACTGCTCAACTGGGATGATGCCGTCCGATTTGTATCCGAGATCCAGCATAACGACACCGGACCGGACTTGCAATACTCTCCCCCGCACCACGGTGCCGGACTTAAAACGCTTTAAAGACTGGCTATAGAGTTTTTCAAACTCCGTTTCCTGTCCTCCTGCGGCATTGCTCTCTTCGTTCTCGATGTCTTCTCGTTTATCGCCCATGAAACGTCCCTACCTCCTGAAAGTAAACTCTGCTGGAGGCCCTATCCTCCAACACTGATAACACCAAACGCTAATACCGGTCTTTAAATCCAACTCACTACAACAAGCCGGGCATTTTGCGCATCGAGTAGCCAGGTTCAAAAAAGAGATTCAAGAACCAAAATCTCATCAAACGGCCGGCGCCCTATCCCAGCTTTTTCAATTTTTCAAGAACACCTTCCACGACCCAGTCGGGTGTGGAAGCTCCAGCGGTAACACCTACCGATTTAACGCCCGTTAACCACTCAGGCCGGATTTCTTCGGCCAGTTCAATGTGATAGGTCGGCTTTCCTTCCTGACCACACAAAGATGCCAGCCGGCTTGTATTCGCGCTGTTGCGTCCTCCGACCACCAGCATGACATCCACCTGGCCAGCCAGTACCCGTGCTGCATCCTGCCGCTCCTTGGTTGAGCTGCAAATTGTATTGAAAACCTTTAATTCTTTGGAAAGACGCAGTAATTTTAGCACAATTTCCGAAAAATTACTATATGATTGAGTGGTTTGTGCTACAACCCCCAATCGGACTTGAAGCTTCAATGCATCTACGTCATCAGCTGTTTCCACAACGACCGCGTTTTCCCCTGCATGACCAAGGATACTTTGCACTTCCGGGTGCCTTTTTTCACCGACAACAACCACCTGATATCCTTCAGTACTAAGGACTTCAGCATGGCGCTGTGCCTTGCTGACAAAAGGGCACGTAAGATCTATGATCGTCAGACCCTTATCACGAGCCTGACCGAGCACGCGGGGTGGAACGCCATGAGATCTGATGATGAGGTAATCGCCTGGGTGCAAATCGGAAAAATCATCGACTGTATCGATGCCTACCTTCCGCAGACGCTCCACTTCCTGGGGATTATGGATAAGTGGGCCGAGGCAATACACATGGCCCTTGCCTGCGGTCTCGAACGCCGTATTGATGGCCCGCTTCACGCCGAAGCAGAATCCCGCCTTGTCAGCTAAATATACTTCCATGCTTGCTCACTTCTCTTTCCCTATATCGGACAGCATCTTATCCACAACCGCGTCGATATCCATCGTTGTCGAGTCTATCAGCACAGCATCGTCCGCCCGCCGCAGCGGAGCGATCGAGCGTCCGCTGTCCTGGCTATCGCGGTCCCTGATCTCCTGGGTAATTTGCATGAGATCCACTCCCAAACCTTTTGCTTTGAGCTCAAGATACCGACGGCGCCCGCGTTCCTCTGCGCTCGCATCCAGAAAAAATTTCGCATCCGCGTCGGGAAACACGACCGTGCCTATGTCTCTCCCGTCCAAGACTACCCCGCCGCATCTTCCCAGATCACGCTGGAGCGTGAGAAGACGGGCTCGGACCGAAGGCGATTTCGACACCGCCGAAGCCATCATCCCCATTTCGGGAGTTCTGATTTCACCGGTTACGTCCTGTCCATCCACGAAAAACCCCGGGTTCTTGCCAACCTGCCTGATAGTAACCTCGGTGCACCGGCACAAGTCAGCCATCTTCTCTTCATCGGACGGGTCAATGCCTTCCCGCTTCGCCTTCCAGCCTATGGCACGATACATCGCGCCGGTGTCTATATATACATATCCGAGACGCTCGGCAAGAAGTCGCGCTGTCGTGCTTTTACCGGCCCCCGATGGTCCGTCTATCGCTATTACCGGTCCTTTTTTCTTCATACCCTGTTTATTGCAAAGGAGTGTTGTTTTCTGATGCCTTGCACGTCCCTACATTACCTGCCGCAATACTTGCTCAAAGCCGGGAAAGGAAGTCTCGATCCATTCGGTATTGCGAACGACCGTTTCTCCCCGCGCGGCAAGACCAGCCACGGCCATAGACATGGCAATGCGATGGTCTCCATGGCTTTCGCAAACCGCACCATCGAGCGCTTCCCTACCCGTAATTACCATCCCATCGGAACGCTCGGTCACCTGCGCCCCCATTTTTTTCAGTTCGGTAACCATGGTTGCTATGCGGTCCGATTCCTTCACGCGAAGCTCGGAAGCATCCTTGATGATGCTTGTGCCCTCGGCGTAAGAAGCGGCGACGGATAATACGGGAATCTCGTCGATTGTTCGCGGGATAAGGGTCCCCGCGATCTCAATTGCCCGCAGTTTCCGGTAGCGCACACTGAGATCAGCCACCGGTTCGCCAGCCTGTTCGCGAGGATTCTCAAACGAGATATCAGCCCCCATCGCCGTCAGGATTTCGATGATGCCAGTGCGCGTGGGATTCACTCCCACGTTCTTAATCGTCAGGTCCGACCCCGGCACGATGCTCGCCGCGACCAGAAAAAACGCGGCCGATGATATATCGGACGGAATATCGATCGGACCCTGCGGACGAAGAGCCTGACGCCCACGAAGCGTAACGATAGTCCCCTGCTCCGTTAAACCTGCACCGAAAAAACGCAGCATACGTTCGGTGTGATCACGGGATTTTGACGGTTCGTTCACCGACGTCTCCCCGTCTCCATACAGGCCGGCAAGCAACACCGCCGACTTCACCTGTGCGCTCGCAACGGGAGTGGTAAAATCGATGGATTGTGTCTTCCGGCCGCTTCCGCGGATCGCAAGCGGTGCGAGTGTCCCGCCAGAACGGCCGTCGATAGCGGCGCCCATACGGCGCAGCGGTGCGACGATCCTTGCCATGGGACGCTTCCGTAGATACTGATCGCCGGTCAGAACGGAAAAAAAACTCTGGCCGGAAAGAAGGCCTGCCAATAGCCGCATGCCTGTCCCGGAGTTACCGAGATCGAGCACTCCTGAGGGCTCCGAAAGACCGTCGAGACCTTTCCCATGGACTATAAGGCGACTTGAGTTTATCCCTTCAATGGTGATTCCCATGGCCTGTACGGCCCTAGCTGTGTTGACCGTATCTTCACCGGTAAGGAAGCCGTTAATAACGGTGTCCCCTTCGGCGATGGCGGATAAAATCACCGACCGATGCGAGAGGGATTTATCGCCGGGCAGAACGATCTCACCCCGGAGGCCGCGGGAGGGCTTTACGACCAGGTTGGCCATTACTCCATCCCTCTCCGCACGTTGCTAGACCTGGTAAGATCCATTTCCAGCCGTTTCCCGTCCCTGACCATAATATCGTGCTTGAACCGGTTCAAAGTGAGCAGGTAACGGTCTATCATCTGAACAAGGTTATCACGATTCAAGAGACAGATGTCCTTCCACATCTCAGGTGAACTGGCGGCAATACGCGTAAAATCCTTGAACCCGGCGCCGGAGAATTGCAGGTAATCTTCCGTACCCGTATTCAATTCCGAAACAGCAGACATCATGGCAAAGGCGGCAACATGGGGAAGATGGCTCACGGCCGCGAAAACCCTGTCATGCAGGTCCGCGTCCATAATGGTTATATCCGCGCCGGCGGCTTTCCACATATCGCGCACGGCATTGAGCGCTTTCCCGTCGGTCCGGGCCGTGGGGGTCAACACGCACCGGCGCCCCTGGAAAAGCGTTTCCGTGGATTCCGCTACCCCTGACCGTTCCCTGCCTGCTATGGGATGTGCTGGGACATAATGAGAACTGGAAGGAATAGCTGCTTCGATGCTTTTGATCAATGCACCTTTGACGCTGCCGACATCGGTCAGGATGGCGCCCGGCTTCAGACAGGACCCAATCTCCTGCACGATCTTCTCAAACGTTCCGACCGGTGAAGCGAGAACCACAAGATCGGCATCTTTGACAGCTACCGTCGAGCCGTGTCCCATGGAGTCAATCACGCCGAGTTTGAGTGCCTGTTCAAGCGTGCTCCTACTCCTGCCCGCGCCGGTGATGCGGCCGGCAAGGTTCTTGGACTTTAAGACCCTGGCTAGCGACCCTCCGATAAGGCCGACGCCGATGATGGTGACATTATTAAAATAAATCATAATGAACGAATCATTTTCTCAGACTGATAAAGACCTAACAACCTCGCGAGCAAACAAATGAACCTGACTTCTGCCTGCTGACTACTACCGAATTTTAGATTTCCCTTCCCACAGCAGCAGCTATCAGCCTCAATTCATCCATAAGCTGCTTAAAACTTTTCGGCTTCAGCGATTGTTCACCATCGCAGAGCGCTTCTTCGGGGTTTGAATGCACCTCGATCATGAGCCCGTCGGCTCCGGCGGCGACTGCAGCTTTCGCCATGGGAGCCACAAGGTCCCACTTGCCGACGGCATGGCTCGGATCCACGATGACTGGAAGGTGCGTCATTTGTTTGAGCACCGGCACTGCGGAAAGGTCGAGCGTGTTGCGCGTTGCTGTTTCGTAGGTGCGGATACCGCGCTCGCAGAGGATCACGTCGTGATTGCCTCCGGACATGATATATTCAGCGGACATGAGCCATTCCTTGATCGTCGCCGCTATCCCGCGCTTCAGGAGCACCGGTTTTTTGCACAGCCCCACTTCCTTGAGCAACCGGAAATTCTGCATGTTCCGCGCGCCGATCTGGAGCACATCGGCATGCTTGGCGATCAGTTCGATATCCCGGGGATCCATGACTTCCGTCACGATCGGCAACCCGACACGATCGCGAGCCTCGGCGAGATACTCGAGCCCCTCCCCTTCAAGACCCTGAAAAGCGTAGGGCGAGGTCCGCGGTTTAAACGCGCCACCCCGGAGAAAATTGGCGCCGGCGTTTTTAACTTCCTTCGCTATCTCGATCAGCAGCGTCTTGTTCTCCACGGCGCAGGGGCCGGCCATGACCGCGATCCGCTTCCCCCCGATCTCCTCGCCGCCCACCCTGATGACCGTTTTCTCCCGCCTGAACTCCCAGCTCGCCAGTTTGAAGGGTTTCAAAATGGGGAGCACTTTCTCCACGCCCGGGATCGCCTCAAGCGGTACGCTCTGGAGAATCGCCTCGTCGCCGATGGCGCCGATAATAGTCCGCTCCGTCCCTTTTGACACATGGGCTTGCAGGCCATGGTCTTTGATTTTTTTTATGATGTGGTCGATCTGCTCCTCGGTCGCATCCGGTTTTACAACGATAATCATAGTAATCCTTTCTAGAACTGCCTAGTGCAAATCGCCCGGCGCATACTGTTAAAGACCTTTGTCCTCAGCGCTATGCCTTTACAACCTTTTCCAACTCCGCCATAAACCGCTTGTTCTCTTCGGGAAGTCCTATGGTGACCCTGAGCCTTTTCTCGCCCATCGGCCGGATGATCACGCCCTGATTCAGGAGGGCCGTATAAATGTCCGTTGCCTTCAGCGCTGTTTCAAAGAGAATAAAATTTGTCTCCGTGGGTGTAAAGGATATGCCGAGATGTCCGAAAGACTGATACAGATATTGTTTCCCTTCATTGTTGACGGCTATCGATCTCTCGACGTGCCTCCGGTCCGCAAGCGCCGCGAGCGCGGCCACCTGTGCAAGCGAATTGGTATTAAAGGGCTGCCTCACCTTGTTCAGAAGTTCCGCAATCTCCGCTGTCGTGATGCCATACCCGATGCGCAGCCCGGCGAGCCCGTAGATCTTGGAGAAGGTCCTAAGTGCCAGGATATTCCTACCATCTTTCAGGTAATCCAGTGAATCAGGGTAATCGGCATGGGTCACATACTCGAAGTACGCCTCATCTACGGCCACGATCACGTTATCAGGCACGAGTTCCATGAATCGGTCCATCTCGGCCTTAGTGTTCATGGTGCCCGTCGGATTGTTCGGGTTGGCAATAAACACGATTTTCGTCCTGCTCGTGATACGCTTCGCCATTGCATTAAGATCGTGGCGCAGATCCTTGCACGGCACGATTACATTTGTCCCGCCTGCCGCCTGGGTGATCATTTTATAGACCACGAAGGACGGATCGGCTGAGATGACCTCGTCTCCGGGCTGTACAAAGGTGCGCACCACCAGCTCGATCAGTTCATTCGAGCCGTTTCCAAGAATGATCTGAGACAGTTCAACGTGGTATTTCGCCGCAAGGGCCTGCGACAGGTAGAAACCGCTGCCGTCGGGATACCGGTTCAATCCTTCGACAACCTTCTTGAGCGCCATCATCGCCTTGGGCGACGGACCGAGGGGGTTCTCGTTCGAAGCGAGCTTGATGCTCCCGCTAATGCCGAGTTCGCGCTCGAGTTCCCCAATCGGCTTCCCCGGAACATAGGGGGTGATATTCTTAATGTTGTCTGATACGCTAATCATGATAAAACCTCGCCAACAAAAATAATAAAACAAAGCGCATAGAGTTTAATCTTCGCACGCTCGTCCCCACACCCTGTTTACTTGTTTTTTACAGCCTTACTGACACCGGGGATAGGAACCGAGGACCTTCAGGAACATGCAATCGGTTCTGAGCTTCTCGATCGCGGTGGCGACCTTCTCATCCTCAATATGACCTTCCATGTCGAGAAAGAAAACGTAGTCCCAGACCTTCCTGCCCGACGGCCGTGCATCAAGACGATTCAGGTTGATTCCCTTTTCCGCGAAAGGAGCAAGCATATTGTACAGGGCGCCAACGCGGTCCTTGATCGAGAACATGATTGATGTTTTGTCGCGCCCTGTCTTGCCAGGGGACTTCGGAGCGATGACCAGGAACCGGGTAAAATTGTTCTGGTTGTCTTCAATCCGGCGGGCCACTATCTGGAGCCCGTAGAGCATGGAGGCCATCTCACTCGCGATGGCCCCAATCGTGGAATCATCGGCTGCCATCTCGGCAGCCCTCGCCGTGCTTGGCGCGTCCATGATGGGTATGCCTGTCAGGTTTTTTTCAAGCCACTGTCGGCACTGGCCCGGCACCTGGGGATGGGTGTAGATTTTTTTTATGTCCTCGATCCGACCTGATTTGTTCATAAGATTCTGCGACACCTCAAGCAGGATCTCGGCATAAATCTTGAGATCCGAATCGATGAACATGTCGAGAGTATAGTTGACGACGCCTTCGGTCGAGTTTTCGATGGGAACAACACCAAAATCGGCACGGCCCCGTTCCACCTCTCGGAAAATGTCCCTAATGCTCTCCGTGGGCACATACTGAGCTGCGTAGCCGAACTGCTGCATGCCGGCTTGATGCGTAAAAGTGGCGCGTGGGCCGAGATAAGCCACTTTGAGCGGCCGTTCCAGTGAAAGCGATGAGGAGAGGATCTCGTTATATACGGCCTTGAGCGTATCCTGGGGGAACGGACCGGTGTTTCGAGCGGTCAAGCGCTCAAGAATTTCCTGTTCCCGGGACGGAGAATGAAAATCCAGCTTCTCGGTTTTCTTGACGTTCCCGACTTCGATGACAATGCTGGCGCGTTCATTGAGCAGGTCGACCAGCTTATCATCAATCTCATCGATCTTTTTACGGAGTTCCTTAATTTTCTGGTTGGGCATCTCGATAAAAACCTGCCTGAAGGGAGTTTGACAATTATAGTTTATTTTTTCAGCAGTTGCAAGGACTTTTTGGTCCGGACCGGGAAAAGGAATACGGGGAAACAACCTTCAGGGAAGACGTGGACGTTGACATAATAATATATAAAGAAGGATGCAGCATTGCCTGCTCAACTTTGAGAAACTTGAGCCATTTCGGATAAAACGTATCTGCACCAATGTTAAGCCTACCATCAAATCCAGCAGCTATACATCCACCACCTTCGATCACATTTTTTTTACCTGCCATGGCTTCTAGATGACAAGACTGGACTCCGGATGAACCAGGATAACGGCGGAAATCTTATATGCAAAAAAGGCGCTCACTGAATGTTAAACTCTCGCAACGGTGGACTTCACACCCTTGAGATGGTAATATGTCTCATGGACTCTGGTTTCCTTGCTGATATAAAATTAAACTGCGACGTGTCCGATGCGCAGTTCTGGGGATATTATTCGGTTTGCGGCCTGCTCATGCGATACCGCGACCTGTATCGCTCCGAGATAGGGATGAAGCCCTGGGCGGACATTCCCCATGAAAAAATAGGAGCATGGATTGAAGCAAAAGAATCGAAGTGGCCCGAACTTGAAAAAAAAGGGTATAAAAACCTGACCATTGATGGAACAAGCTTCGATCCTTTCGATGTCGCACCAATCAATGCGGAACTCACCCGCGAAGGGCTAGTCTATGGAGCGGGCTACGGCATGTATCTTAAACCCACCTTTTTTCTGGCGGAACTGCGTAGTCTGCGGGAAGTCTCCGGCCTCACTGTATACACCTCGGGGCAGGAGCTGGTTCGAGACCTCTTCACTGCACCAGGAATGCTCCGAGAAAAAACAGTGTTTTTGCGCCTCGAACCGCTGACGATCCTTCTTCTTTACAAGCACTCGGAATTGAACGTGCGGCATGCAACCGTTCTGGAGGACGCTTTTGCCGAGTACGGTTTTCCGAAGCGGCAGATTATTGACATCACATTTGAACAACGGCTGGAGAAAATGGCGGATAGATACTCTGAAATTCTGCTTGCCCACGAGATTGGTGAAGCCGCGGAAGCAATCCCGGAATGGAAGGAAATCCTCGCCCTGTCCTCAGGAGACCGGCATTTGGAACATTACCTGCGCGCAGTGAAGGATCTTATCGCCGACACGTCCGATCATGGCCCGTACAGGAAAATCATCGAAACCCGTGACCGTGGCGCTCTTGGTCTATCCATTGCGCTCATTGAGGGTTTTCGGAGAATGATGTACCCCGAGATCCGGGAAGCGTACGTCGTTTTCTCCCGAGAGGGGAACTGGGCAGTCGTGGAATCGGCGCGGCTGGAAGGCTACAAAAAGTTCCGGTCTCTGCGAGACGACATCATGAAACGGTACCGCGGAAGTGCCGCGAAAGAAGATTTTGTCGGCGCGATGGGGGATCTGATCAAGGAGCCTGGGGGGGGCGAAGTCGAAAAGAGGATAAGGCGAAGCACTCCTCACGAGAAGTGAATTGTTTATGTTCTCGTTTCAGAGTGTCTTCGTGTAGGATGCGAAGAATCCGCGGGAAATAGTTTATCGCACCAGGATGATCCTGTTTTATTTCGACTTCCGAGAGTCATAATTTTCCATGATGCCTATGAGTTTTTTCCAATCAAATGTTTGGATATTCATGATCTGGCCGCGTATAAGCCTGATGGCTGCCGAGTGGTCCCGTTCCTTCTTAAAATTATAAAAGGGAATCACCGCGGCAAAAGCACGGTCTTTATAGTCGGCGATTGGCTCAAGAACATCGTTCCGCCGCGTATAATAAGGGTCTTCGCCAGGCAAACAAGTAGCGGTGAAAACGTTAAACTGCCTGCAGCCTACAGGTCGGACAGGATGAATTGAGCAGGATCCGTCCATCAGAAAGGGGCAACTCGACCCTGCTTTATGCTTTTCCAGCCGATCCCGCAGGACATCCCTTTCCGGCGGCGTCATCTTTTCAGACACATACCAGTAGATGCCCACTAGTTCGTGGGGATAAAGCGGCAGATCCTTCTGATGCTCACAGCAGTTCCCGCATCCTTTTCCGCACGCCAGCTTTTTCTTATGGTTTTTTTCCTCCTCCCTGATAGCGACTGCTATTCCTGTGTCCGCTATGGCATAGGCGTCAAGAAGCATGGGCAGCCAGGCCAGTTTTTTTTCATCTTCCGGAAAATGCAGACGCCTCGAGAGACCGCCGTTTTTTTTTCCTCGGCTTTTTTCACGTGAAAACCTTCCTAGTGTACTTGATGATCTTCGCCAAATATCTTGCACCATACCATAGCACACCGGAAAAAACAAATACCTGATCGCCCTGGCTTTCGTGGAGAATGTATGATTTCATTCTGTTCTCCGACAGGCTTGCGATGAGATGAACTTTGGGGGGAAACATTAATACGACTAAAGTTGTATTAAGCTAATGGCAGTAATTCTCCTCATGTCGGGAAATTTCAGTGAAGTGACTATTGTATAGAACGTGCATATAACGCGCCGCATCTCTAATTCCGTGTTCAATACGTTCATGATTCTTAAAAAAAAAGCCTGTGGTATACTTAATTCAAGGAGTGATCATGTTAGAAATAATTTTGGGCATTGGTGTTGTGGCGTTCATTGTCTATGCATCATTCACCATAGTTTCTCTGGTAAGCCTGACGCGCACGAGCGTGACTCTGGAGGGATTCATCAAACGCACGGAAGGCAATATAAACGGCACGCTTGTCGAGCTCAAAGGGACTCTCGAAAATGTCCGGAAGATAACCGGTGAAGTAGGGGCTGTAGTGGAAGAGGTTAGGCAGATCTCGCATACCGTTGTCAGCCTGGACAAAGGCTTACGGGGGCTATACAGTTATCTGAGGGAAGGCTTCGGCACCGTCGCTGAGGCGAATATCGCCGGATTAAAAGTCGGCATCAAGACGGGGGTTTTAACGCTGGTTAAAAATCTGAAAACATCAAAGGAGGAATCGCCATGAAAGAAGACATTGTAAAAGAGAAAAAAGAAAGTAATCTGTTTGTTCCGTTTTTAGTGGGTGGATTAGTCGGGGCTGGTGTGGCGCTCTTGTTTGCGCCAAAATCGGGGAAGGAATTGCGAAAAGACATCAGGGGTCTGGCCATAGATACTCGTGAAATGATCGCCTCCTCCATCGACAAGGGCAAAGACCTGTATGAAGGAAGCAAAACAGCGGTCAAGACCGCCATCGATGCTGGGAAAACAGCATACGATGCTGGGAAAACAGCATACGTCGAGGAGCGGGACAAGATCCACCAGGCAGCATGAATTCCATGATAAAGCGCGTTCAGCATTCAGGAACGCGCTTTACTATTGCCCGCTGGAATCACGGCTGCATCAATTAACCTGCCTTCAGAATTTCCGGATCAGTGTGGGGGATGAATACCGAACCCAGGAACTCCTTCATGAATTCAGGATCATCTTGCATGTGCTTGTAGGTGATTTTATCGACAACGGCATCAATCGTCTTTATCAGGTCGTCGTCGGCAAGAAGCATTCTCGCGCCAAGAAGCGACGAGTTTCCCAGTGGTTTAATAATTTCGGGGGGCCACGCCGGCAGCATGCCAATACCTACGGCCTTCACCGGGTTGATGCCGGTCCCCAGCGCACCTGACACAAATACCTGTTTGATATCGCCGAATGAAATGCCGACGGAACGCGTTAGGACCAGCAACAGGGTGAACATGGCGGCCTTGGATTTCATAAAATTCTGAATCTCGGTCTGGGTTATAACAAGCCCGTCGTCGCACCCGCAGGCGATGGAGAACACCCGTTGTCCATCAATCTCCCCCACCAGCGCTCCAGGCAGCAGGGTGCCGCTTTGGTCGACAATTCCGGCACGGTACATCTCATAGAGAAGGCTCACCATGCCGGAGCCGCAAATCCCTTCCGGCTTCCGTTCGTCGAAGGTCTTACAACCGACTTCTCCATTGTTAATCTCGACATCATAGACGATTCCCGTGCTCGCCCGTCTGCCGATCCGGGAGATTCCTTCTTCAAGGGCCGGGCCTGCTGCCCCCGCGCCGACGATCATCCACTCCCGGTTTCCTATAACGATTTCCGCGTTAGTGCCAACGTCAATGAGAATCGACAGCTGGTCAGACAGGTACAGGCCCGAAGCAACGATGCCGGCGGTAATATCGCCGCCCACGTAGCTTCCGGCATTCGGAAATACATACACCGGGGCTTCCGGATTAGTGACGAGAGACAGTTCTGCCGCCCTGAAAAACCCTGGTGTCCGCACCACGGGAACAAATGGCTCGACGGGAATGGTGCTAATATCGAGGCCGAGGAAAAAATGGGTCATGACTGTGTTGCCTGCCACAGACAGGGCATGGATGTCGTTGCTCGCGATACCCGCGTCGTCGCAAAGAGTTTTTATCAGGTTGTTTATGCCTTCAATGAGCGATCTATACACTTCCCCGCCGCGATTGGACATGGCATGGTGCATCCGCGTCAGGATGTCGCTACCGAAAGCAATCTGCGGATTTTCGAGAGTTCGGCTAAGGATGTCACATTCGGTGATGTTATCATAGAGCAGGGCGACAAGATTGGTCGTGCCCAAGTCCAGGGCGATTGCATAAGAGTGTTCACTGCCGATATCAATAACGCGATACCCCGGTCCGGTACGGCCCACAATGCACGAAAAGGGCAAGTTGTGACGGACCTGTGCTGGCAAACGCTTGAGGACTTTCAGAGGAATTTCTAGACTCGCAAAACCGAGCGCGTCTTTTAATCTCTGATCATACGGCCGGCGGTCGTCATCCGAAGGCTCTGGCAAAAGAACGCTTATTTTTCTGATCAATGTCGTCATGGCCCCTTGAGCACGCAACACGGCAAGCACTTATGAATAACACAATCAAGAGAATCCTGTCAATTGAATGTTTCCCCGTGCTTCTCGAGCCCCGGCATGCTGGAAACACGCTTGAGATCGCTCGTTTTAAAGAGAGTTCCCGGCTTTAACGTCTTTCCGGGTGAGCGCCGAACCCGATTTTTTCCCCAAGAAAGCCGTAGAATTTGTTACAATAGAAGCATCAGCATAGCGCCGCAATTCATTTTACCGGACGATCGATATCACACCGAATTCCAGGAGGACTTTACAGCATGTACCAGACTGCCAACATTTCCCGGAATACCATCGCCATGGTCCTTGCCGGTGGCAAGGGGGAGCGGCTCAGCCCGATCACCGTCGGCAGACCCAAACCCGCGGTCCCCTTCGGCGGTAAATACAAGATCGTCGACTTCGTGCTGAGCAACCTTTTTAATTCGGGCATCCGGAGGGCCTATATTCTGACCCAGTACCATGCCTATTCGCTCAACAAGCACATCAAAGAATCCTGGGGCCGGTGGGTGGGGCTTGGCGAGTTTTACGATACCATATCTCCAGAAACAAACAATATCGGCGAGCAATGGTACACCGGTACCGCGGACGCTATTTACCACAACCTGCGGTTCATTGAATCGTCCGACGCGGATTTCGTTGTTATCTTCGGCGGCGACCATATATATAAGATGGACATATCCCAGATGATGGAATACCACCGGATGAACAAGGCCGACATTACCATCGCCGCGCTCGAGGTCTCCCCTGACGACGCTACGCGCTTTGGCATCCTGAATGTGGACGAAGACCTGAGGGTCACCTCGTTCGTGGAAAAGCCCAAGGATCCCTCCCGCATTCCTGGCAGGAACACCTGTTTTGCATCCATGGGCAATTACATCTTCTCGGCGAAGAAACTGATCGACATCCTGAAAAAAGGCAAGCGCAGTCACGAGGACCTTGATTTCGCCAAGCACGTGATACCCATGATGCTGGAAGAGAAGGACAAAATTTTCGCGTACAGTTTTTTCGACAATTGCGTGTTCGGCATGGAATCCAATGAACGGGGTTACTGGAGGGATGTAGGAACCATCGACTCCTACTATGAGGCAAACATGGACCTCGTCAGTGTCAGTCCGCAGCTGAACCTCTACAATTACAGCTGGCCGATCCTGACGGACCAGGGCAACCTCCCCCCTGCAAAAACGGTTTTCGACGACGAGGGCCGGCGCGGACAGAACATCGATTCCCTGGTTTGCGGTGGCTGCATTACGAGTGGCGCGACTGTGCGGCGGTCGATCTTGGGGCCATCGTGCAAGGTGCACAGCTTTGCCCAGGTAGAGGATTCGATCCTGTTCGAAAGCGTGCAGATCGGCAGACATGCGAAAATCAGGAAAGCTATTATCGATGAAAATATCTATATCCCCGACGGTTTGGAAATCGGTTTCGATCCCGAGGAAGATCGGTTGAGAGGCTGCGTCGTCACCGACTCGGGGATCGTGGTCGTGACAAAGTAAGCCCCATACTATACCGCACGATTTTATATGAAGAATGCCGCCGTAGTAATTTCCATACTCCTAGCAAAGCGTGGCCGGAAGTCTATTCTCCATCGTTAATGGAATGGCTTATCAACTGGTGGCTTGTTTACCGGTCGGAAGAGGACCTGACCCGCGTGGCAGCAAGCGCTGGATTTGATAATAACAAATCTAGACGAAACGCGACGCGACCGACAGCATCGTTTTCTTGGAAGCGGAACGATAACGATTTGAGTTTGAGACCCGCCGACATACAATAGCTGACCTTTTCTGGGGATCTAGAAAAAAGACAGAGAATGTACGATTCAATTATCATAGGCAGCGGCATAGGTGGACTTACCTGTGGGAACCTGCTGGCAAAAAACGGTATGAAAACCTTAATCCTCGAACAGCATTTTCACCCGGGAGGTTACGTTACCTCTTACAAGAGGCGGGAATTCATGTTTGATGTGACTAATATTATTGGGTCGCTGAAAAAAGGCGCACCGATTGAAAGGATATTTTCCTATCTTGGGCTGGACAAACGAGTGGAATTTGTCGCAATAGAAAAAGCATTCAGGTTCCTCTATCCCGGGAGGACCATCGAGTGCTACTCCGATATTGAAAAGTACAAAGAAGAGCTGAATAAGCATTTCCCTCGCGAGAAAAATGGCATTGATAGATATTTTAAAACGGTGGTCCGGATTTGGGATGAGATCATGCATTGTTATAACGATCCCAATTTATTCCAATTTCTCACCTATCCGGCAAGGTTCCCAAATCTTGTGAAATACAGGAATAAAACTCACGAAGCTCTTCTGGATGCTTTTTTACAGGATGAGGAGTTGAAAGAGATTATGGGCGCTGCTTGGCTGTTTGTTGGGTTGCCAAGTTCGCAGGCTTCAGCTATTTATACGATCGGCGTTTATATGTCATATCATGCAGGTGGTGCATGGTACCCAAAAGGTGGATACCAGGCCATGAGTGATGCATTTGCCACCAATTTCGAGGAATTTGGTGGTGAATTGAGACTGAAAACAAAGGTTGAACGAATCATCATTGAAAAAAACAAAGCGATCGGCGTAGAACTTGCGAGTGGGGAGGTTATCAGGGCCACAAATATTATCTCCAATGCAGACGCTAAACTTACGTTCTTAAAACTTATTGAAGACGGCAAACTGAATACAAAATACTCCGATAAAATAAAAAATCTGGTTCCATCATCATCCGGCTTAGTAGTGCATCTTGGAGTAAAAATGGACATTCCATCGGAACTTCATTGCGGATTTAACATCCTGTCTCCAGGTTATGGGTCCACGAGCCATATGTTCAAGATGGCCGCAAAAAACATGATGGAAACAAATGCTAGTAAAATAATGTTCGCGCTCTGCGTACCAAGCATGAGAAACCCCGATGCGGCACCAAAGGGACACCACACGATAGATATATCATATATGCCGGCCCCCTATCATTTCAATAATACTTGGATGCAAAGGGACAAGAGAAAATATAATGTTTTGAAAGAGGAAATGGGTAATGTTCTCATTTCGGCAGCGGAGCAGATTATCCCAGAGTTGTCCAAACACATTGTAGTTAAAGATGTGAGCACCCCGCTGACCAACGAGCGGTATACGCTTAACGAGCAAGGAGGATGGTATGCACAGGCTCATACTCCAGACCAAACATCGATGAACCGGTTGCGACAAAAAACGCCGATCAAGAATCTTTACCTTACGGGATCGAAGGCTTTCCCTGGTGCGGGCGTGTATGGCGCAATGCAAAGCGGGTTATATACCGCCGATGCGCTTCTTGGCAATATACTAACAAAGGGCAAATATGCGATGGTTGAGAGTATTCGTGGAGAGTAGAAAAACAAGATTAATGTCAACTTAAAATTTATTTGAGAGTACCGTGCTCTCGGTCATTTTATCCGATTTTTTTCTTTGTCTAAATCCATTTTTATTTTTGAGTGCTCGATAACGAGCGCGATCCACTTTTCGACAAACTTTTTAAACTTTTTGTAAGTCTTGATTCGCTCTTTTAACTCAGTGGCATGGTGCACTCTGACATAGTTGGTCTTGCTTTTCATCCTGTGAGTATAACTGAACAGAGAAAAAGTGGTGCAGTGAATGAAGCAGCATTATGCGAAACGAGGGTGCTCAGAAATCATCAACTTGGGTTGATTATTATTTCAGCCGCTGAGGGTAGAACTTGACAAAGCATTCCTCGCAGAGCCCGTGGGAAAACTCCACATCAAGCTGCGTATTGAAGTAAACCGTGATATCGTTCCAGTACCCTTCATCATTCCTGATCTTCTTGCAGTGCATGCAAATCGGCAAAAGGCTCTTGAGCCGTACCAGTTCGCTGATATTTTCAAGGGTCAGCAGGACATAGGATTTTTCTTCAAATTTAAAAGGTGACGCCGTTATCAGAAGCTGCAGTTCCGTTGTGCTGCTGTTGTTCACCAGCTTCATCCGGGTCGCTTTCCGGTAGGTTTTATTTCCCTGTGCGGCGTTCGTAACCGCGTTTCTGATAATACATTCCCTACAAGCCGGTCCCCGCCCGCAGCCGCCTGGGACATCAGTCGCATGGACGCAGTGAAGCGCCTCTCCTCCCCGCTTGTGATGAACATCCCTTATATCCAGACCGAGTCCGCTTGATGCTGTGGCATTGAGGTGCAGAATCTGCACATCATTGTCGACGATCAGCAGCATTGCCGGTATGGCATCTAAGATCTCCTGCAAAAAACCGACATTCTCAAGTATTTGACGGTCCATGGTTGGCCCTTTGTTTTAAACTGCGGTATTGCTGCCTTTTGATCACGATGAGCGAGAACGCCCCAGACGCTTAGGTGAAAGATCTTGCCCAAATTAAACTACTTCTCACAAAATACGTTCTTTTTTTAAGTTTAGATGAATTCTCCATTCATAAATAGTTGCCACTTGGCGCGCCCGGTATCATAGTGCAGATCAGTGCTCCGAAACTGCTGATTCCGGATAAGCCGAAATGATGTTAACTAAGAAATAACGACTTTTTTACGATACCATCATAAATACGGTCACCTCAAAGAGAACTGGCCAGGCTTACTTCTTAAACACAACCACTCCCAGCGGCGGGAGGGTGATCAGGAGAGAATGATTCCGGTTATGGCACGGCTCGTTCGTAGCCTCAAGACCGCCGAAGTTCCCGAACCCCTCTCCTCCGTACTCCCGGGCATCACTGTTGAGCAGCTCTCTCCAGAAGCCGCCCTCCGGGACTCCCACGCGGTAGTTCATGCGCGCTACAGGAGTGAAGTTGAAGACCACGAGCACCGGATTGCGGCCCGAGCGCCCTTTTCTGAGATAGCTTATGATACTTGTTTCCTGATCGCTGAAATCCACCCACTCGAAACCCGCATTCTCGAAGTCGAGCTCATACAACGCTGGCTCGCTGCGATAAAGTCTGTTCAGGTCACGCACCCATTGCCAGAGTCCGTAGTGCGATTGGTATTGCAGCAGGTGCCATTCTACGCTCTGTTCATGGCTCCACTCAGCCCATTGGCCAATCTCGTCGCCCATGAAGAGAAGCTTTTTGCCCGGATGGGTATACTGGTAGCCGAAGAGGAGCCGCAAATTCGCCATTTTCTGGAGGCCGCTGCCCGGCATTTTACCGGCGAGCGAGCCTTTACCGTAGACCACCTCATCGTGGGACAAGGGCAGCATAAAATTCTCGAAAAAGGCGTACCAGATGCTGAAAGTGATGTCGTTGTGATGATATTTGCGGAAGATTGGATCCTTGGTGAAATAATCGAGGGTATCGTGCATCCATCCCATATTCCACTTCATGCCAAAACCGAGCCCGCCCACGTGGATGGGCCGCGAAACCATTGGCCAGGCCGTGGACTCCTCGGCGATGGTCTGCACATCGGGAAACGCACGGTACACCTCGCGGTTCAGGCTCCGGAGAAATTCAATGGCATCGAGGTTCTCCCTACCACCGTACTGGTTCGGGATCCACTCCCCTTCCTTCCGCGCGTAGTCGAGGTAGAGTATGGACGCCACTGCGTCGATCCGGAGCCCGTCGGCATGGTAACGATCGAGCCAGAAGAGTGCGCTGCTAATCAGGAAGTTGCGCACCTCGTACCGTCCGTAATTGAAAATATGGCTCGTCCACTCGGGATGGAAGCCCTTTTTCGGGTCTTCATGTTCGTAGAGATGTGTGCCATCGAAATACACCAGCCCATGTGCGTCGCTCGGGAAATGAGATGGCACCCAGTCGAGGATTACGCCGATCCCCTCCTGATGCAGGCGTTCAATGAGGTGCATGAAGTCCTGTGGTTTCCCGTACCTGCTTGTGGGCGCGAAAAACCCGGTAACCTGGTAGCCCCAGGAACCGTAAAAGGGATGCTCCATAATTGGCATAAACTCCACATGGGTGAAACCGGAGTCCTTGATATACTCCGGAAGATAGGCCGCCATTTCTTGATAGGAAAGCGATCGGTTGTCCTGTTCCGGGAACCTTCGCCAGGAGCCCAAATGAAGCTCGTACACTGAATAGGGGGACTGCAGCGAATTGCAGACGTTACGGCCCTTCATCCACTCTCCGTCGCTCCACACATAAGACAGGTCCCATACGATGGATGCGGTCCTCGGCGGTGCCTCCCAGGAGAATGCAAATGGATCGCCTTTCTCTCCCTGGTGGTGTCGATGCCGTGAAAGAATAAAGTATTTGTAGATCGCCCCCTGCCCGATACCAGGGATGAACCCCTCCCAGATTCCCGAACCATCATTGCGCAATCGCAGAGAGTGAGCGTCTTTGTTCCATACGTTGAAATCGCCAATGACCGAGACCTTAGCCGCATTAGGAGCCCAGACCGAGAAGAGCGTGCCCTCGACTCCGTCAACAGTCAACAGGTGTGAACCGAGCTTCTCGTAAAGCTTGAAATGGTTCCCTTCCTTAAACAAGTAAATGTCGTGGTCCGTCAACAAGCTCACGCCATGGAGCACGCTGTCGCTCTTTTTTGTACGCTTGGTTTGCATGGAGTGTCCCTCCGAATAATAGAAAGAGTATAACACATCAGAGTGACGGAGAGAAAGGAAATGTGGCTGTTGTGAAGTGCGAACGGCGACAGGAATGCGGGACCAACAGGGAACACTGAAGATTTTACGGCGGACAGGATTGCGGAATTTACCGGTACTTCCTCCGCTTTATCACCATTTGCAACACCCGCCCGCTGTCGCGCTTCAGCCAGAAAAGACAGACGATGGCGGACAGAATCACGAGTGAAGCAAAGGCTTTGTCGCCGTGCTTGAGCATCATGATGGAACCGGTGACCATGATGATAAGGAACCCGATGGGGCTCAAAAGACGTGCCACATCATCACGCTGCAGCGATATTTTCTGGAAACATTTCCGCGCTTCCTCAAGCTTGCCTGTCCGTTCGTAAAGGCTGCCCATGCCGTACCATACCATGTTGTTCTCTTCATCCACGGCACTAACTTTTTCAAAATATTTAAGTGCGCGTTCGGGATCAGCTTCCTGGAGTTGCAGGGCCAGACGGTACCACAAGGGATACAGGGGACCGCACTTCTCGTAGTACTTATCTGCCTCATCCTTTCGTCCCGTTTCCTCAAGAATCACCGCCTTTAAAAAAATGGACCGATTAAAATCCGGATAGGCTTCGATCAGGGCGTCAGCGCCCCTCTCGGCTTCGGCATACTCCTTTTTTTCATAATGAGATAATGCTTTATCAAGCGTTTTGCTTATAGATAACACGGACATTCCTCTTCCCTCATGTGTGCAAACCATAAATTTTTTTTATTGTACACTACATAAGAGGAATTAACAACATCATTCATGGCCGTTGATCGCTGAAGAACGGACTACTCTAATTTAGGGACATCAATCGTTGTCAACTCTGCAGACGAGGTTAAAAGTTAAGGATGAAGTTCTTCTCAAAATGGCAAGAAAAAACGTTGCCCTAGAGCACATAGAGTGCGGGCGAGACGAAACAGGAAAAGACAGGGTTACTTTTTTTATAACTTCTACATGATTTTCTCTATTGACGCGATAATCTATGTGGCGAAATCTATTTCGGCTTGTCTGGGTTAGGATATTAGGTACTAGGAACGTGACAGGGGGAAGCGGAAGACACCGCCTTGCGCTGTCAGTGGCTGTGGGATTTTCCGCACCTCCGACTGCCTGAAATTGTCTTCGCTCTGCTTTGCCAGTATGTTATAATCCGCATCATTATGCTCATTTACACTATAACGATTTTTCTTAGTGCTTTTCTTCTTTTCCAAATCCAGCCCATGATCACGAAGATGATACTGCCTTGGTTCGGCGGCTCCGCATCAGTCTGGATAACCGCGATGCTCTTTTTCCAGATTGTGCTGCTCGGCGGATATCTCTATGCGCACTGGTCTGTTCGCTCGCTCAAACCAAAGTGGCAGTCCCTGGTGCACATAATTTTGCTCGCAGCCAGCCTCCTCCTCCTGCCTGTCGCACCGTCACTGGCATGGAAACCGTCAGGCGCCGAGGCCCCGGTCCCGCGCATCCTGGGCCTTCTGGCTGTTTCGATCGGGCTGCCTTATTTCCTTCTCTCGACAACAAGCCCGCTCATCCAGGCATGGTATGCGCGGAAATTCAAAACAGCATTGCCTTATAAACTATTTGCATTGTCGAACCTGGCTTCACTCCTAGGCCTCCTTGCCTACCCGGTCCTGGTTGAACCCAATATTACCCTACGGCAGCAATCATTGGGATGGTCCTTGGCTTTTGCAGTATTTATTGCACTCGGGATCGCCGCTGCAAAAACAAATAGGCGGAACACAGCCGTTGATGTCTGCGATGTTGCCACCGTCCCGGAAACCTCTCTTGAACATTGCAGCCCCCCGACCTTGCGTGAAAAAATATTCTGGCTTGCCCTTGCCGCGTGCACTTCCATGCTTCTGCTCTCTGTTACGAACCACCTCACGCAGAACATTGCCTCCATTCCGTTCCTCTGGGTGCTGCCACTCTCCATCTATCTCCTGACCTTCATCCTAACCTTCGACTATGAGTATCTCTATCGTCGCGGAATTTTTTTCTGGCTTTTGATTCTCGCTCTTGGCAGCATGGCGTATGGTCTTGTGAACTGGAATTCACAAACCAACCTCAGGCTGGTCGTCGCTACGTATGCAACAGGTCTCTTTATCGCCTGCATGTTTTTTCACGGCGAACTGGTGAAACGTAAGCCCGCCCCTCGGCATCTGACTTCCTTCTACCTTATGCTGTCCCTCGGTGGTGCGCTTGGAGGGCTTCTCGTCGGTCTCGCTGCGCCCTCTCTTCTGCCGGCCTATTTCGAACTTCCCATAACGCTCGTCTTTTCTGCAGTACTCCTGCTAATGCTTCTGGATTACCGAAAGCAACGCATCCTCCTGCTGGCTGTCGGCGGAGCAACGGCCACCATGGTCATTCTTGCAGCGGGCTATTATATGTTCGCCTACAGTCAAAAGGTACGATTTATGGCGAGAAACTTCTATGGCGGTCTCCGGGTGAATGAATATCACCAGGGAACGACAAACGAAATCAGGGTGCTCGTACATGGGACCGTGACGCATGGCATACAATACATGCCCTCATCTCGTCGAAGGGAGTTGACTTCGTACTATGGTCCTGAATCGGGTGTTGCGCTTGCGGCGACCTACCTCCGTCGCTCATCGCTGCGCATCGGGGTCATCGGTCTCGGTGCGGGCTCTCTTGCAGCCTATGCACGTCCCGGGGACACAATCCGGTTTTACGAGATCAACCCGCTCGTGGAGCAGTTGGCCCGATCTGAATTCACCTTTCTCAAGGACTGCCGTGGAAAAGTCGACGTGACACTGGGCGACGGCCGCCTTTCTCTTGAACGCGAGCCAGACCAGCAGTTTGATCTTCTCGTCGTTGATGCTTTCTCCGGAGATGCCATTCCCGTACACCTGCTGACCAGGCAGGCGCTCGAGCTCTACTTCAGCCATCTGAAACCCAGCGGCATTCTAGCGCTGCATATCACAAATACTCACATCGATCTCGAACCGGTCGTGGAAAAGCTCAGCACGAAGCTGGGGAAGCATGCCCTGCTTGTGACGAACGATTCCGACAGCCAGCATAACGTTTTTCGAGCCATATGGGCGCTTCTCTCGTCGCAGCCCCTCGAATCACCGCTCTTTGCGAACACAGCGAAAAAGCTCACCGCACGACCGGACCTTCGTGTCTGGACTGATGATTACAATAACCTTTTTCAGATATTGAAGTAAAATTGACATTACATGCAGCCTCCCCGGCCCGAAAGCCGATAATTTTCGAATTAGTCTCTATAGCTGCTGAGAGCAACTGCTGCTTCTGTTCGCAAATACGGTAGAGATATTTGCCGCCTATCCGGTTTATGGGCTGACATGGAGAGCCTGTTTCTTTTTCAGACAACCCGGTCTGCACACTCAGCAGCAATTTTCCACGATACTTTTGTGCTTCGAGTATTTCTGTACTTGAGCTGTTAACTGATTCCGGAAGCATCGTCATCTTTTTAATATTATTAGCTTTGGCAGAGGGTCTAGAAGAGGGGTCTTGATTGTAATAACATATCGTCCGGAAGGGTTGAGGTAAATAAAATGCGCGTCGCGTCACTCTCACGCTCACCCAATCTTAAAACACCGCATCGAAATCGACCCATACTGAAACCCTTCATGAATGAACGTGAGAGGCTCTTTTTTTTCCTGGAGCGCGACAGCGTAAATCATGGGCAGATAATGGTCGAGCGTCGGTACGGCCAGCGAGGACGATCGTCCGAACTCATGGTACCGTAGCAGGGCGTCGTGGTCTCCTTTGATGAGACTGTCTTTTATCAGCGCGTCAAACTCGCCGGCCCAGTCAAAGGTTGGGGCGTCGATGTTTTCAAAATCAAGCATGCCGAGGTTATGAACGATGTTTCCGCTGCCGATGATCAGCACCCCACGATGACGCAGTTCGGCAAGCTCTCTTGCTAGGTCGTAATGGTACTGAAGCGGTTTCGGATGCCATTCATTGTACGAGTAGGCAAGACTCATCTCGAATACAGGGATATCGGCTTTAGGGTAGATGTGCTTGAGCACAGCCCAAGACGCGTGGTCCAGCCCCCACTCGCTGCTGCAGGCAATCTTGACCGTTTTTACGAGATTCATGATCGCCCGCGCATCATCCGGCGCGCCGGGACTAGGATAGAGCTGCGCGTACAACTCGTCTGGAAAACCGTAAAAATCATGGATGGTCTTCGGTCTTTCCATGCAGGTTACCGACGTCCCTTTCGTAAGCCAGTGAGCGGAGATTACCATGATCGCCTTCGGCTTAGGCAGAATCGCGTACAGCCCGGAAAGACTCCTCGTGTAGCTGTTGTCCAGAATGATGTTCATCGGTGAGCCGTGCCCGATGAAAAGTACCGGCATTTTATTAGACATTCCCTTTCCCCCCTACTCTCCCGATCTCATAGTATACTCCTTAAAGTCGTTTTCAATGTTTCTGATAAACTGTTCCTTTCTCTTTTTGTATCGCGACATCTTGACTCCAACGTACAAGCGGTAATTGAGGTAAAAGTAAAGTTCGTAACAGGTTGCAAAAGCAGCAAGCAAGACGACATATTCCTTATATCGTGTGATCATTGGGAAAAATCGGCCATCCGCTTTTAGAATTGCGATGATGCCGACAAGAACAGCGAGGATCGTGATGAACACTGAATAAAATTTTCGTTCCAATATCATCAGTTCGATCGTTTCCAGATAATCGAACAGAATACCCGCTTTTTTTTCGAATGTCTCCCATTCTCGGGCTTTTGCGAAATGAACAAGGGCGCGCCGGTACTGTTCGACCTCTTTGTTAATACTCTTATGCAAACTCCGACTCATGGCCTCCTCCCATGTCTATATTATCTGTTAAAATTATAGCACGCGGTAGTCAATGCGGTACTGAACGGCATCGGCAAGAGTGGCATCGCTTCGGATGCCGAAGCTGGAGTCTCCGGAGCTTGACAGCACCTTGGCTGCGTGATACTGTATCGAGCATTCCGATTCGAACCCGCTATTTTAAAAAATTATGGCCCCCATTATCGAAATAAGCAATCTGGTTAAAACATACCCGGGCATCAGAGCAGTGAACGGCATCAGCCTTTCCATAGAACAGGGCGTCTGTTTCGGTCTTCTTGGACCGAACGGTGCGGGTAAAACTACGCTGATCGAAATCATAGAGGGCGTCCAGCGGCCCGACTCCGGCAACACCCTCTACAAGGGCGCGCCGGTAGGAGTCAGGTTCCGCAAAGAAGCGGGTATCCAGTTCCAGGTCACGTCGCTCCAGGAATTTCTGACCGTGCGCGAGACACTCCGGCTCTTCAAGAACCTCTATCCGCGCAACACGGATCTTAACGAGATCATTCGGCTTTGCAGCATCGAGGAGTTCCTCGACCGCGATACGCGCAAGCTTTCCGGCGGCCAGCGCCAACGGCTGCTTATGGCTCTGGCGCTTGTAAACGATCCGGAGGTCCTCTTTCTCGACGAACCGACGACGGGGCTGGATCCCCAGGCCCGCCGCAATTTCTGGGACCTGATCTCCCTGATCAAGTCACGAAGCAAAACCGTGGTGCTGACAACGCACTACATGGACGAAGCCTATGCGTTATGTGACATTATCGCCATCATGGACCACGGCAAGATCATCGCACAGGGCACACCCGAACACCTGCTGAAGGAGCACTTCGGGGACGTGGTGCTACAGTTTCCCGAAGAGGAAGTAAAGGGAAAGCTCGATGGGCTGAACCTATGCATGTCGAAACAACCAGGCAGGTGTGAGATACAGACGCATGACGTAGACGGCGCGATAAGGTTGCTTCTGGAGCGTGGGGTTTCGCTTTCACGAATGAAAATGCGTTCCTGGAGCCTTGAAGACCTGTTTATTGCGCTCACGGGAAAAGCTCTAAGGAGCTGATATTGAACTGAGGATTCAGAGGCATTGAAGCGGTAAGAGGGGAAACCGGCTCTTTTCTGTTCAGGAAGTTCAGCCTGTGTTACTCCGAAGATAAAAGACTTTTGAGGTTTTCATGAAAAAATTTCTGGCTATACTGCATGCCCGGAACATGGAGTTCATCCGCGATAAGTCATCCCTGGGATGGAATATCCTGTTCCCGCTCCTGCTTGTTCTCGCCTTTGCGTTTGTATTCTCGGGTCCGCCCAAACCCATGTTCAAGGTTGGCGTGTTGGGAGAACGCGCACTCCAAAGTTCTGGTAATGACTTCTTTTCAACAAAATACATTCAGTTCATCCCGGTTGACGATCGGGGAAAAGCCCTCTACAAGGTTGAACATTTTCAACTCGACATGGTGGTGGACGTGCGTGCGAGCAAGCAATACTGGATCAACGAGAACTCTCCCAACGGTTATATTCTCGAACGAATTTTGAAGGGAACGGGGGAAACAGCATACCTGCGTTCTACCGTGCTGGGACGAGAGATACGCTATGTGGACTGGGTTGTTCCGGGCATCCTCGCCATGAACATGATGTTCAGCTGCCTTTTCGGCGTCGGCTATGTGATCGTACGATACCGGAAAAACGGATTCCTTAAGCGGCTCAAGGCAACGCCTCTGAATCCTTTCGAATTTCTCCTAGCCCAGATGGTATCGCGTCTCCTTCTGATCCAGACCATCACGGTCGCCGTCTATGCTGGCTGCAACTATTTCATCCATTTTCAGATGCGCGGTTCCTACGTCAACCTCTTTCTCATATCGTTCCTCGGAGTCATTTGCCTCATTTCGCTTGGTCTCCTCGTATCGGCAAGACTTTCCAGCGAGGAACTCGCAGGAGGCATATTGAATCTGCTGACCTGGCCTATGATGCTGCTCTCGGGCGTATGGTTCTCGCTGGAAGGCACCAACCCCGTCGTTCAGAAAATAGCCCGCTTTCTACCGCTCACCTATCTCGTCGACGGCGCCCGCGCCATCATGACTGAAGGGGCCAGTCTCGCGGACATCACGCCGAACCTTCTGATGCTCGGCATCATGAGTGCGCTCTTTCTCGCGATCGGCTCCATGATCTTCAAATGGGAATAATTTTTTTCGCCAATTCCCTCCTACCCCGTGTTTTCTTCGAAGCCTATCGGATACAGTCGCCCCAAACTCCAAACTGTGTGTTTGTTGCTTACCATTGTAACACTCTTAAAATGCCATTAGCGAGGCATGGCATTGTTCGACATCTATTGCTCTTAATTTTGGCTCTTCTCCAAAATGAGTGAGTAGTTTAGTGCCTTTTTGTCCGGACATAACAGCAGCACTTAAGACAAAAAAACGAGCAGAAGTGATATTTTCCTAATAGTATGAAGACCTTCGAAAGACGGTATCGCCCCTCCCTCAGGCATGTCCCACACCGGAAAATTCTTCCTCTTTTACGTAAGTTTCCTCTAGAAGTCGTTTATTAATATCAATGGCCGCTACCGCCCCTTCACCTGCCGCTATGATGACTTGATCATGGCCGGTATTGAGCGGTCCCACGATGTAGAGTCCGCGCAAGGAAGATTCATAGGAAGTGTTGACCACATATTTAAATCCCTCTGAATCCTTTTTCAACGTGACCCCGCTGAGGAATTCGTCGTTCAGCTTTATGCCGAAGGAAGCCATGATCGCTTCACAGGGGACCCGCTCTCCACTCCTAAGTTCGAGGGCCTCCATGTTCTCAGCACCGATAATCCGCACAGGTTCGGCCGTAACCAATCTGATTCCTTCTTCTTCCAGCACTTCCTCCGCCGAGTCAGGCAAGCTCAGCCGGTAGGGAATGTAGGTAATGTCCCTCGTAAACATCTGCTTCATAGCAAGCGCGATGTTCACGGAGTGAAGGTCGTCCCCCAGGACCACGACCTTCTTATGCGTGGTTTTATAGCCATCACAGTCAAGGCAGGTAAAATAACTTACACCGAGGTAGGGATATATATTTTCCACAGCGGGCAGGACGTCGTACACACCTGATGATGCAATAACGTAGTGCGAGCGATACAATGCAGCGTCGTCCGCTGTAACAGTGAACAGCACGTCCTTTCGCAGAGATATTGCGTGTTTTCGCTCGATCCGGACATTAAATCTCCGTGCCTGCTCCATGCCCCTTTCGATTATTTCACTCCCTGATATTTCCCGGTGTGTCAGGACATTTTCGATATGTCGCGCATGCCATGTCCTTCCGCCGCTGCGGTCAAGAAGCAGCACATCGCGGTTGTACCGGGCCAGGTAAATTGAAGCCTGCAATCCGCCAGGCCCTGCTCCGATAACAATACAATCATACACACGGTCCATTATCTGCCGTAACCTTCCCTTGCCGCAACTCCGGTCAGACCGCCAAGGACAGTGGTTCCATTAAGGGCGCCCTGCACAAGAACCCCTTTTTGCTTGATCGTGAAATGAGCGCTTGTTTTCCGCGGACAAGCTTTGACCGGGTAAAGTAGGTGGCATTGCGCGTCGCATACACCTTCGTCAGCCCTGCATATTCCATCAAGTGCTTTACGATCGGAGAAGCAATGCCCTTTCTCCTGCTGTCTTCGAACAGGGAGACACATCCTCCTTCGCGTTCTTTTTTTAGAATTCCGAACCCGATGATGCGCTCATTTTCCAGGGCAATTGCGATTTCGGAGCCGTCGGTACCGGCATCCGGACTATTGTTCCTGAGATACTCCTCAACAATGATCCGGTCCCGGTCCGTTGCGTGCCTGATCACAACAATTTTGCCGGTAATGCTTGATATACCCGTTTTTCTCGCATCCCTCATGACAATCGCCTCAACTTTTCATATGTTTTCTAACCGCGCTTAAAAGCCCGTCACTCTATAACGCTCCAATCTCTGATGAAAAAATAAAACAGAAGAAGAATCGCCCACGTCTTTTATTTAAATAAGCCCGGCTTCGTAAACAAGAGCGAAAGGCAGTATGCAACCGTTTCTCCGAATCCCCTTTCTTCAGCCGGGTTTTCCTCTCGCCTTACACTCAGACCTCTACGCTCTTGATAATTCGTTTTCCGCTATCACGGCCCTAACAACTTCCTGCAGGGGTACATTGCTCTTTTATTAATAAAAGCCCCTGTCCTTCCGGTTAAGCACACAAAAATGCCGAACCGCCTTGATCGCTCATAATCCTTCGGCAGTTCGGCTGTCTTCCCAATCCCCAATGAAGACCCGAGACTTTCCGCCCTCGCCTTGCGGAGAGTTTGGCATTATCGGGATAATTTATGTCTTGTATTTACTATAGCACCGGCGTTTCAACCTGTCAAGAAGGGGGGTCCCTCATCCGTTTTCTTCAATGCAGGATGCATCAGAACGCAAATTGTCCTGTTTATGCGGATAAACCCGGTAATGGAGGGTAATTTCAGTTGCTTAGTGAATCTTCTGAGACTTCCTTTGAACAAAGGATTCAATCGCGTTCCTGGTCTCGATATTCATTTTTTCAAACCTGACACCGTAGCGTTTCGCGCCAGACTTGTCGGCTTGGACTATTTTCCTGACAACTTCAGCGGGAACGGTGATCTGCCGAGATTCGGGAAGAAAGAACGAGCAGGTAAGCCGGTCACCCTCCTGTATGGTCCGATCTGTTTCAAGTAGAAGCCCCGTCGCGCTGATGTTCTCGGAGCGGCAGAAAAAAGCCTCGTCCTTGCTGCCGCCGTTGATGTTCACGCTCAGAAGAACGCGATACGATTCCCGCACGGGAATATTCAAAAGATGCTGTGATTTCTCGAGCAGTAGCCGTGTATCCACCGGGAGAGTCAGCATCACGTTAGGACTGCATCGTTCCGCTCGCGCCTTATCAGCCGGTTTATCATGGCAAATCATTATCAGGGAGACCTTGCGGAGTTCATCATCCTTCCTGATCTCTATAAAAAGGTCCTCCGACCTCACTCCCGGCGCATCAAGCCAGGAAATGATGAGGTCCACTTTTTCAGACTGGTGGACCAACAGAAGCTCATCGTTGCTCGCCACTGTGTACAACTTCACATTCGTCCGCTGCAGAAATTTTTTATCTTTCTCAAGAAGCAAATTAACCGTATCGGAAATGAGGATCTTTTTCACTGATCAACCTCTTCGGATGAGCTGTATTCTCGCCGCGCGAACCGACGTCTCTAGAATTATAGCATATCGCAGAATATCACGAAAGTCCACACCGGCCGAGAAAAGAATACCCCCGGAGTCTTAAATCCCAATCAGCATTCTGGCCAGAAACATCCTCGTCCGCTCCTGTCAGGGACTCGTGAAGACACCTTTGGGCGCGCCCGAATCGATGATCGCTCCATCAGCAGAAACAATGATCCGATCTGAGACATCGCGAGCGAACCCCATTTCATGAGCTGAAATAATTGCGGTCATTTCCTCCTGCGACACCAGTTCTCGTATGACCGACAACAACTCTCCAACCGTTTCCAGGTCAAGCGAAGCTTTGGGTTCCTCCAAGAGCATAATCCGCGGTTTCATTGATCTTGTCGACCGTCGATTGGCTTGTGATAGCCTGCCCCGACAAGAGGCACAGGGTAAGGACAAGTATAACCAAGTGTACGGGTACGCGAAATTTTCGGTAAAGCATAAAGCATTTCGAACAGTAACATTGAAGCCTTGATCTGTCAATATGCTTTACTTCGTCCAGTACAGTGATTATAATTAAACCATCCCGAGAACAAGGAGGAGATGTCTAACAATTATGATGAAGTATATAATACTTATGCTGTTTTTTCTCCTTTTATTTTTGCCTCTTTCTCTCGGCGCATCTGAATTGATCCACCACGACCTGAGCATCACCCTTGCCCCAACGGCACACCGGATCACGGTCGTGGATTCCATAACCCTTCCCGGCGATTCTCCCCAGGCGGCCACCTTCCTTCTGCACAGCGGTTTGAAACCAACCTCCTCTTCACCTCTCGTTCGCATCGTGAACGAGGGAAGCAGAGATGAGGCTGTGCCGCTGGAGGCCTACCGGGTCATCCTGCCTCCCGGACTTCATTCTTTTACAATGTCCTATGCAGGGGCCATTATCCATCCCTTAGAGCAACAAAGCAGGATACAAGCGCGGGGTTTTCAGGACACACCCGGTACGATATCCGATGCAGGCGTTTACCTGTCAGGCACCTCGGGCTGGTACCCCGACTTCGGATCAAATCTCATGACATTCGATCTTGAAGTCAAGCTGCCGGGGTCATGGGATGCCATCAGTCAAGGCGAGCGCACCCGTCACGACCGGGACGCGCTCTCCACCCTCGTGCACTGGAAATCGCCGGAGCCGCAGGAATCCATCTACCTTGTTGCTGCGGCATTTACGCAATATACCAGATCGTCCGGCCCGGTCCAGGCCATGGTCTTCCTGCGCTCACCCGACAAAGCCCTGGCGGACAAGTACCTCGATGCAACGGGACGCTATATCTCGATGTACAGCAGACTCATCGGCCCTTACCCCTATAAAAAATTCGCTCTTGTCGAAAACTTCTGGGAAACTGGCTTCGGCATGCCCTCATTCACGCTTTTGGGTCCCACGGTCATCCGCCTACCCTTTATCATCAACACTTCCTATCCCCACGAGATCCTGCACAACTGGTGGGGCAACAGCGTGTACCCTGTCTACGAAAAAGGTAACTGGTCCGAGGGGATCACGGCCTACCTTGCTGATCATCTCATGCGCGAACAGCAGGGCGGCGGGGCCGAATACCGCATTGCCACACTCCAGAAATATGCCGATTATGTGAGCGGCGGCAAGGACTTCCCCCTTACGCAATTCCGCTCCCGGCACGATCCGTCCACCGAAGCCATCGGCTACGGCAAGGCGCTCATGTTCTTCCACATGCTACGCAGTGAACTCGGCGATCCTTTATTCAAGAAAGGGCTCCGGGAATTTTACAGAAAGTACAAATTTCATTACGCCACCTTCGAGGACATCAGGTCGACCCTCGAGGCCGTTTCCGGAAAAGACCTAAAGCCGGAATTCGATCAGTGGGTGACCTGGACCGGCGCGCCACAGCTGAAGCTGGGCAAGGTTTCCGGAGCTGCGGAGTCGGGTAGATTTTCTCTCTCCGCTACCATCGAACAGGTCCAGGCAGGCGACGCATATCGCCTGCGGATTCCCGTTGCCGTGACGCTCAAGGGACAGGATCAGGCTTTTCAGACGACGATCAGCATGGACGGTAAGAAAACCGAGGTAAAACTCTCCCTGCCGGCACAGCCCCTCAGACTTGACATTGACCCAGAATTCGATGTTTTCAGAAGGCTCAGTCGTGAAGAGATCCCCCCTGCCATCTCGCAGGCGCTGGGCTCAAAAAAAATGTTGATCATTCTTCCCTCGGAAACTGATCGGCACCTCCTCAATGCATACCGGACGTTTGCGCAATCACTGGCTCAATCGGGACCTGATGAGGCAGCGGTGGAACTCGACACCGATATCATTCAACTGCCGACGGACCGTGCAATAACGGTTATCGGATGGGAGAACCGCTTTGCAACACATGCCATCCAGGCAGTATCGGAGTATGATGTAACCATAGGCACGGATCAGGTACGAATCGGCAAAACATCGGTGCCGCACAGGAACCACACTTTTGTGTTCACGGCGCGGTCCCCGGAAAATCGAAATATGCCGCTTAGCCTGATCGTCACGGACAATCCCCTGTCGCTGATCGGTCTGGCGAACAAACTCCCGCATTATCACAAGTACAGTTACCTTGTCTTTGAAGGATCGGAGCCGGCAAACGTGGCGAAAGGTCGCTGGCCCGTGGAAGCGTCTCCCCTGACCATTTTTCTTTCGGGAGAAAAGGCTGTGCCGCGGAAAGTCGAGATGGGTAAACTGTCCCTGCGCGAACCGCTCGCCAGCCTCGATCCGCCCTATTCCCGGGAAAGGATGATGGAAACCGTCAGTTATCTTGCGAGCAATGAGCTAGCGGGCCGCGGCTTCGGATCGCCGGGGCCGGATAAAGCCGCTGAGAAAGGTTTGCCTTTAAAATAAGTGCATTTTATCTCTGTGGGATTTTATTACGTTTTCCAAACGGTAAACCTGCTAATTGTTCATAAATCTCGATGAAGGCTGAAACTTACAGCTTAAGTATTAATTTGCCCAATTTGTTTCTTGACATAAATAGTAATTTATATTAATCTATACGCAAAGTTACAGAATGTAAGGCAACATTCCCACCTTACCCTCACAAACAAATTAATATTGCAAACTGGTCGTTCCGGATGGTCGGCCTGTATCTTTAAAAGCAATTCATATTTTTCGAGTCAGTTCAGTGATTTGGAACTATCTATAGCAGAAAAAGGCTTATCCCGAACCGAATTTCTTAAGTAAGCATGATTTCATGCATTATTTTGGTGGTAACTCCGTTCTGTTTATCCATGCCTAATTTTGTTGCCAGGAGGAAACGATGGCCGATCCATGGAGTTTCGGAAACGAGGATATCAAGGAAAACTCTTTGCATGTCGGAGAGGAAAGCGAAAAACATATCGCTTATCTGGAAGCGACAACCGATCAGTATATGGTTGCGCTCAGTGACATCGAACGAAGATGCAATAAGCCGGAAGAAGACTCTGACCGTATCATGCAGGATCTTACGACGCTCAATGAGTCAATGCTTCAGGTCTGTGAACAATTCGAGAAGGTTGTCAGGAATAAAGCTGCGCTGAGCGCTGCACGGGTTGCTTTCCGCGATAAAACGGACTCAATAGTGTCAAAAGGATATGGTGCGAAGCGGGTTCGAACGTGGCCGCAGGGATACCAGGGTGACTATAAAACAATAGAATTCATATACAGGAATACGCCCCTGTCCGAAGGTATAGGCTACTACCTCGACAAGTATTTGCTTTCCGCGACTCTCGCCATTGGCGTCAGAGAGAGAATGCAAATGCTGTCTGAGCTTTTAAAAACGGAGCTTGCGAGGAAACATTCTCCGAGCATTCTCGATATCGCTTGCGGTTCATGCCGCGAATTACATGAAATCGTTCCAGAAATCATCAAATCCGAAGCCCATTTCACGTGCATCGACTTGGACTCCGAAGCACTGGATTTCGCACTCAATCGACTGTCCTATGCCGGCCTGTCGTCCGACCGCGTCGAATTCATGCAATACAATGCCCTGAGATTGTTCGACTTCGAGACAGCTTTGTCAGCTTTCGGCATGAGAGACATCATCTACAGCGTAGGTTATTTTGACTATCTCGCCGATGATTTTCTTACGAAAATGCTTAATGCACTCTATCTTATACTCAATCCGGGAGGAAGGCTGATCGCCGCGTTTAAGGATGCGAATCGCTACCGGTCCCAGATGTATCATTGGTTCGCCGACTGGGATGGTTTTCTCCAGCGTACACCCGATGATTTTGAAAAGATATTGCGTAAGGCTGAAATTACCAGCGACGCAGTGTCGATGACCCGTGTGAAGTCCGGGTCAATCATATTTTATGTGGCGACGAAACCATAGTTTCTGGATTCTCTGACGGAGATAGATATTAACATGTCACGTCCTGGAAGCGACAAAAGTTCATCCCTGGTGTAAAAACCTGGTTAAGCATATCATGCATTCGTTATGAGTCGATTTTTCGGCATTTCCGGTGCCTACTGCCCAATAATGCTTTCAATAAGAACGATTCGGTGCAAGCGGGAATGTCGCCAAAAACGTAGAAATCGACTTTTTACGGGACCAGCGCACATCTGTCGCATATGAATTTACTACTTGATAAAGTAGCGATTGTCACAGGAGGAACACGAGGTTTAGGCAGATCGATCGTCTTAGCTCTTTGTCGAGAGGGTGCCGACTGTGCTTTTACATACGTGAAGAGCTCCTCGGCTGCGGAATCTCTAGCCCAAGAAATCAGGAGTATGGGCAGAAAAAGCTCTTCCGGTCCGATTGGACGCGAAGGGTTATAGCGAGGCACTTCGTTTCGCAGAAGAGGTTAAGAAGACCTTCGGTACGATTGATATTCTTGTGAATAATGCGGGAATCACACGGGACAAGTCGCTGATGATGATGAGTCAACAGGACTGGTCCGATGTCATAGATACGGACCTTACGGGCGTCTTCAATATGACCCGTGCGTGCATTATCACATTCTTAAAACAAAAAAGTGGCTGTATCGTGAATATGTCGTCGGTAAGCGGCATTCATCCCCTTGCCGGTCAAGTCAATTACGCGGCAGCTAAAGCGGGAGTAATCGGTTTTACGAAGTCACTTGCTCAGGAAGTTGCACCGTACAATATCAGGGTCAATGCCGTAGCTCCCGGCTTTGTGGAAACCGATATGACTTCGGCGTTTAGCGATGCGTACAGGGCGAAGGTCATGAAAATGATCCCCCTCGGACGATTCGGCATGCCTGAGGAAGTGGCGCAGGTTGTCGTTTTCTTGGCAAGCAGCGCCTCTAGGTATATGACCGGCCAGGTAATGCAACTGGACGGCGGATTGGGGATGTGAATTTCTGACATGGATAGAGATGTCGTCATTACCGGCATAGGGGTTCTTTCGCCTATCGGGATCGGCAGGGATGGTTACTGGAAAGGGCTGTTTCAGGGCACGACAGGGTTCAAGGAAATTACATTATTTGATGCAGCTCCGTTTCACGTTCGCCTAGGTGGAGAAATTTCGAACTTTGACCCGCTTACGTTTCTCGGGAAAAAAGGGTTGAGAGAACTCGACAGAAGTACGAGGTTGCTCTGTTCCGCCGCCAGGCTGGCCATCGATGACGGCAAGCTTGAACTGATAGATACCTCGGCTTATTCCACCGGAGTCTCCATCGGAGCGACATTCGGCAGTCTTCACAGCATTGTACAATTCGACCGGTCAAGGCTACTAGAAGGTCCAAAAGCCGTCAATCCTTCCCTCTTTCCGAACACGGTCATCAATTCGCCTGCAAGTCACGTATCGATACGATTCGGCATCAAAGGCTTTAACACTACCATATCCACGGGGTTCTGCGCCAGCCTTGATGCCGTCATCTATGCGGCTGACTTCATACGCCTGAACAGGGCTAAAGTTGTGCTCGCGGGAGGGGTTGAAGAGCTCTGTGAAGAGACGTTTTTCGGATTTCATAAACTTGGCTGTTTATCCGGATTAGACGGTTCGGAAGCGGTATGCCGCCCGTTCGACGCAAAAAGAAATGGCGTCATTCTTTCCGAGGGCGCGGCGATAGTGATACTTGAAAACGAGCGTCATGCCATAAACAGAAACGCTGCGGTCTATGCACACGTCATGGGATATGGTAATGTGTTCGATCCAGCGGCAGATTGGAACTTTAAACACCCGGGACAAGGCCTGAAGAATGCTATCGCTTATGCCTTGAAAGAGGCGGCGCTTGTTCCGGAAAAAATTGACTACATCTGTTCCTGCTCAAATTCGACCATCGGTCTCGACAGAATGGAATCGAAGGTGATTAAGGATATTTTTGGCCGGCGGACTCCGGTTAGTTCTATAAAATCCATGGTTGGAGAGTCCTTGTCGGCATCCGGCATGATGGCCTTGGTCGCCGCCATCGGTGCGATACAAAATGGAAGGATCCCGCCAACAATGAATTACTCGAATGCGGACCCTGACTGCGATCTCGATTACGTCCCCAATCAGTCGAGACCAGGCGACATCCGGACAGTGCTCGTTACCTCGACCGATCCGTTCGGACAGAATACTGCCGTCATCATCGGCAAATGACGTCCGAGAAAAGAGGAATATGCAGCTTGACTTCGAGGAGATAAAAAAGATCGTGCCGCAGCGCTTTCCCTTCCTCATGATCGACCGGGTAATCGATATGGAGCCGGGGAAACATGCAGTAGCCGTGAAAAATATTTCGGGAAATGACATGGTCTTCCTCGGTCACTTTCCCGACCACGCCATCATGCCCGGAGCGCTTATTATCGAGGCGATGGCGCAGGCCTCCATCATCCTCTTTGCCGTGGGTAGAGAGAAGCAGGCTAACGGCAAAAAGCCGCTTTACTATTTTGGATCTGTGAAAGCGCGATTTCTCCAGCCGGTAGTGCCGGGAGACCAACTCAAAATACAGGTTGAAAACGTCAAATCCCTGCCAAACGCCGCCTATGTGTCGGGCGTTGCATCTGTTGACGACAAGAAGATCGCCGAGGCGGAGCTGGTATTCAGCGTAAAATATGAATAAGAGAATTGTCATAACAGGACTGGGCGTTATCTCATCCATCGGGATCGGCTGGCGGGACTTCTGGGATAATCTCCTGAAAGGCAAATCAGGGATCAGCTCCATTACTTCGTTTGATACCTCGAACCAGTTCACGCACAACGGCGGTGAGGTTAAGAATTTCAGACCGGAAGACTACCTATCTGCAGATCAATTGAAATCTTTTAGCAGGGCAACACAATTGGCTTTTGCAAGCGCACATCTTGCCATGAAAGATGCAACGTTATCTTCAGCCGCTCTCTCGGCTAGAATAGCCGGTGTTTGTGTCGGTACTACCATGGGGGCGATTCAAACAGTGGAAATAATAAATGAACTGATATTAACCGGCAGACAAAATGCTGTTGGAGCCGATCTTGTTCGTCAAACATTGACCCATTCAACCTCCGCGGCAATTGCCCGTGAATTCTCGATGCAGGGACCGAATTTCATGTTTTCGACCGCCTGTGCCGCGGGAAACTACGCAATTGGTTATGGTTGTGATCTGATAAATCTCGGCAGGGCCGATGTGCTCCTTGCTGGAGGCACCGAACCTCTCTCGAAGGTGGCTTTTACGGGATTTAATCAGTTCTCAGCTGTTGCGCCTGAAAGATGCCAGCCCTTTGACGCGAACCGGAAAGGAATGATGGTGGCCGAAGGATCAGCATTCGTGGTGCTGGAATCCCTCGACAGCGCGTTGAGAAGAAATGCCGGGATCTATGCTGAGGTGCTTGGGTACGGTCTGAGTTGTGATGCCTATCACATGACCACCTCTTCCACGGAAGGGATCATTGCGTGCATGAGCAAGGCGATGGAAGAGACAGGCATTGCCCCAGAGCAGGTAGATTACATCAGCGCTCACGGGACGGGAACGCTGACAAACGATAGAAACGAAGCCTCAGCAGTCAAGAAAGTGTTCGGATCGTCCGCAAAAACGATCCCTATGAGCTCCATCAAATCCATGCTGGGCCACACCATGGGCGCGGCGTCGGCAATTGAAGCTGTTGCCTGCTCTCTGGCCGTTAAGTACGACATGGTCCCTCCAACCATAAATTATGAAACACCCGACCCTGAATGCGAAATCGACTGCGTGCCTAACTACGCAAAAAGACATCGTGTCGGTATCGCCTTGAACAACTCCTACGCATTCGGCGGGAACAATGCATGCCTGATACTAAAAAAATTTTCCAATACGGATGAATGAGAAAGACCTATGAACGAAAATATTGAACAAGATATAATTACCATAATTGCGGAAGTTTCAGGTTTTGACGCCGAAGAAATTACACCGGGGAAAAACTTCTTCAATGATCTTGAAGTGGATTCGATAAAAGCGATAGAAATTACCGTGGCTATTGAGAAAAAATTCAAAATATCCGTGCGGGATGAAGACGTCCCAAAGATTACAACAGTTAAGGAAGCGGTCGAACTTGTCAACAATCTGTTGAACCAAAAAAAGTCTGAATGATGAAAGTTAATGACAATAGGTACGATGCGATAATAATAGGCGCCTGATTGAGCTGACTAATATGTGGCTGTTATCTCGCATAAACAAAATTGAAGATTCTTTGAAATTGACGGATCTGACCTTTTTTGATACGATAATTTATGGATAAAAAAGACTATATAGAACAAGAATTGGCAGCCACTCTGCAGTCAATGAGCGGCATGATTCCGCTTGTCGGTGTGACTGTAACGCTTTTATTTAGTCTCCTGGACTATTTTGTAACTCCAGAGAATTTTACCAAATTCCTCGTATACAGAATCTCGGCATCCATACTACATGGAGTATTATATTTACTATTAAGACTTCGCAAAGAAAAACTCTATCAGATTACGATCCTTTTTATTAGCATTTTCATAGCAGCTTCAATGCTAGAACTGATGATATTATCTTTCGGGGGTCCTCAGTCTCCTTATTACGCCGGTTTGACGATTCTTTTGATATTTATCTTGGGTTTTGTCCCGGTTTCTTTTAATGTGACCTTGGCAATGGCTTCCATGATTTATGCAATATATTTGCTGCCCATCCTCGTCCTTGACCAAATCACAAACGTCAGAATTTTTACCAATAATATTGCTTTCCTGTCCGCATCTGCTTTCATAGGAGTGGCATGGCGATATTTTAACTACAATCTTCTTGTTAAAAAGCTCTCTCTTGAATATGATCTATCGCAAGATAAAAATCAGCTCGAGCAATATTCCCTCCGTTTGGAAGACCTGGTATCGGCGCGGACAAAAGAACTGAATAAATCCGAACAATGGCATCGATCACTCTATGAAAACGCGACAGACGGTATTCTCGTTCTCGATAAGAACGGCATTATTTTAAATGCAAACGAGAAAGCGTGCGAAATGCACGGATTCTCGCGTGAAGCCTTAATCGGAGCCCACATAAAGCTCCTCGAGGCGGAAACCGAGAAGGAGAAGATGACGGACAGGATGCGCCGCATCCTGTCCGGTGAAGCCATGGTGTTTGAGACAAAGCACAATAAGAAGGACGGCTCGCCGATTTTCGTCGAAGCGAGTTCAAAAGCGATCATCATCGATAATGAGTATTTCATTCAAACTTTTTACCGCGATATTACAGAAAGGAAAAAACTCCAGGAGCACTTGTTTCAATCACAAAAAATGGATTCCATCGGCGTTTTAGCCGGAGGAATCGCCCATGATTTCAATAATATTTTAACGGCCATCCTCGGACATATCGAGATTATTCGTAAGAATCCCACGCTGGATGTCAAAGCGACAAATAGCTTGAGCGTAATCGAGGACGCTTCTCGCCGTGCGGGGCGGATGATCTCCAAGCTTCTCGGTTTTGCACGCAAGAGCAAATATGAACTGGTTCCGCTCAATCTGAATGATGTCGTTTATGATACGATCAAACTCCTAGAAAGAGTCATTGACAAGCAAATAGAGATGAGGGTGGAACTCGACAATCATCTCCCTGTCATTCAGGGAGATACGAACCATATCGAACAGATCGTCATGAATCTTATCATCAATGCTCGTGATGCGATGCCAAAAGGCGGGAAAATCGTCATCAACACTTCCGTGCTCGACGTGAAATCCGATATGCCGGACGTGCCGCAGTATATCATTCCAGGACTATATGTCGTACTCATGATTTCCGATACGGGTATAGGGATGCCTGAAAGTCTAAGGGATAAGATATTCGAGCCTTTCTTTACGACAAAAGAACGTGGAAAAGGCACCGGACTAGGTTTGTCTATGGTGTATGGAGCGGTTAAAGAGCATAAAGGATATATCACCGTCGCGAGCGAAGTGGGTGTCGGTTCAAGTTTCACTATTTACCTGCCCGCTTTTACACAGTCGCCTGCGACCATGCCGGTCATTGAAGCGACTACCTCCCTGCGAGGTGATGAGACTCTGCTTCTGGTCGATGATGAGGTCGATCTTTTAAAATTCATCCAGGAGGCCCTCGAAAACCATGGCTATAAGACATTCGCCATGAATGATTCTATTGATGCGCTCGCCGTTTTCGGGAAAATTCCACAGGAAATAGCACTTGTGATTACGGACATAGCTATGCCGAACATGGACGGCAAGGAGCTTATAAAAAAGATCAAGGAAATAAAGCCAGAGATAAAGATTCTTGCCATGTCTGGTCACACGAAGTATATTGCGGACAAGGACGGTATACGAGAAATCGACGGTTTTCTTAAGAAGCCTTTTGAATCACACTATATGCTCTCTGTGGTGCGTCGAATTCTTGATGCGAAAACAAGAACCTCCCTCACTATTTGACAGTACCGTGGTTTCATCCGTCCGCTCATTTTATTTATGTAAAATGACGGAGAAAATGTGCAAGGAAATTCAGGAGTATTGCGGGATATCGGCATCCCTCCCATACGGTGAACCTTGATATTAACCCTCACTGGACGATTCCCCCGTTTTTTCAGTTTTCTTATTAATAATTATTTTTGGATAATCTGCAGGGGCATATTTGCCGTCAAACCTGTACGTATTCTGGGCAGTCATTATGTTCCCCATATCTCAGCTGTTGATATTGACCATTGGGACAGCATAGCCATTCTATTAAATCAGAACGACAACCGCAGGTTTTTTGCAAGTTCCTCGGGCGGGTTGATGATCAATTCTGTCTGGAGCATTTTCTGTAGAAAATAATCGTCATTCCGGTAATTGGGATACAGGTTTTGGCGGTTGACCAGTTTCAACAAGCACCGACTTCCCTCTCCATCTTCAGCTTGTCTAACTGAGAACAGGGAATAGTTGAAGCTCAAATGGCCCAGGCGTTCGTAGAACTCAAGCGATTTCGATATGCCACGGGCAAGATCTCCAAGATCTGCGTCGGTCATCATAGCAAAATCGCTATCCGATTCATGGATAGCAACAATCTCGTTGTTTCCCATCGGAGAGAAGGCAGTGATCCAGTGCCAATTCCCGAACTGCGCAACATACCGTGCTCCGGTTTTTCTTTCCTCCATAACCAAATCAGTGTGGTATGGAGAACCGTTTTTCAGATAATAGGCTCGGCATGCATCGATCATTCGTCCGTGAAACGAATAGGCCACCGGCGTAATCAGTATCTGCAGGTGAGGATGGACCAGGCTGGCGCCGGCGGGAAACAGGTAATTTGCGTTGATCGTCACAAACCGGGCTTCTGGATCGCGCCGGAACACCGCCTTCAGAAATTCCAGCGCTACGTTGAGTCCGTTTTCCAGCAAGATGGGGCTGTATTCCGAAAGTTTCAGAAAATGGGTACTACTCAGAGATACGATGGCATGGTAGGCCCCGATTGCAAATAGGTTTGGGAACAACAGCGCTTCTCCCGACCGGATCCTGCCCTGCGGCACCAGATCGGCGGGATAGCGGGGCGTGCTTTCCTCGACACGTGTTCCGCAAAAGATGCAGGTTTTTGCGCTTTCCGCGACAAGCTCCCTGATCAGAGCGGGATCATTGCCGCCGAAAAAAACCTTTGCTTTGTCCCTGAGAAAGGGATTGTAAACACTCCTGTCCCCCAGAAGCGGATCCTTTCTCACTTCAACCTGGTAGGCCTCCTCAGCAAAATTGTTTTGTGGATTCAGGATTGTGTAAGTCGACTGTACGGTCTCGAACGCTATCTTCGTCATAACCCCTCCCTCCGGACACAATGTGCGGTCAGGCTTCAACCACAGAAGATACTGTGTAACTCGTAGTAGTTCAGACCAACAGATCGACAGTTGTTTCTAGTGTCTCTCTGCGAATCAGTGGTTTCCTGCGTTTTCTAACCTGTTACCAGTAGCACATTCAGTCACCTTCCCCAATAAAGTCGTTCCGCGAGCCGGGGTGGCAGGCCCGCATTGATGATTTTGTCCTGGCTCCGTCGCAAGTCGTATTCGATACGGTAAAAAGTAACCTTCCGGTCACGATCGTCATAAACAAGGAACGCTGCGCGGGGGTCACCATCGCGCGGCTGTCCCACGCTTCCTGGGTTGATCAAATACCGCTTGCCTTGCTGCAGAAACAGATCATCTTGAGAAAGCGACGTCGCAATAATGCCGTCCTGTTCGATGAGAATGGTCATGACGTGTGAATGACCGAAGAAGCCGAGATCCGGAGATTTGCGCAGCCGTGCAAGTTCGCGGAAGTTATCAACAGCGTCATCCCGGAATAGAATATAGCGGTTGGTATCATGAATGGAGCCATGAAAGAGGTAAAAATCGCGGACAGATCGTTCACGCTGCAGATCAATCAGATACTGTTTGTTCTCGCCAGTCAATTGCTCCCGGGTCCAGAGAACGGCTGCTCGAGCCTGCGGATTGAAGCTATCGGGCTCTTCCAGTCCCGCCGCTGCGGCATCGTGGTTGCCCATCACGCTCAGAATCTTCTCGCTTCGCAAGATGTCGATACACTCATTCGGATTGGCGTTATACCCTACCACGTCTCCCAGATTGACGATCTCGTCTACCTGCAGAGTCCTGATCCGATTGAGTACAGCGGTCAGTGCTTCTAGATTTGCATGAATATCAGAAATTACCGCTATTCGCATACGATTCCTGTTCAGGCCCGTTTTGCAGCCAATTTTTCTTAATTGTAGCAAATGTCGCAGGGTGAGGAACGTCAATGGGGAAATGGCAAGCTAGCTGTTCTTTTTTGTCACTTTGTCCTTACAGGGCAGGTTCTTGTGGACCAGCTTCTTTTTCCTAGTGCAGTGTAATGCAATAAAGGTCCTGCAACTCCGGGAACCGTCAACGGCATCAGACTTCGGAAACTTGGCATATTTGCAGTCAAGATCGCAGAATTCCCTTCAATCCTGGGGGGGTTAGCGTTTCATCAGGTTAAAATACCTTCAACTCCGCGGTGCCGTCGAGAACAAAAACGGCCCTAAAGGAGGTATCTGTCAAACCGGCGGCAACGGGGCGAATCGAATCAATCGTACCGCTGATTGCAACATGCTGCGTCAGCTTGCGGTTCAGCGCTTTTGTCAGAAGGCCGCTGAGTCCGTCAATTCTGTCACCGATATACCATTTTGTTGCATTTTCCAGACTTTCCCGAAGCCGGGTGTGAAACATCCAGTCTCCGGCCTTAACGAGAACCTGCCTCGTTTCTACCGTGTAATCCAGATCCTGGATATACAGGCGCCTGGACAGCTCATCATATGCCGGCGTACCCCTTAGGTAAATCGTGCCGTTTATGGTTCCGGTGACCTGTAATTGCAGGACAGCCGATTCGCCCGAGCCATAGACCTTTACATTTACGATTTTAATCCTGCTGTCGTCCCTCGTAAAGACCCGGCCTTCCAGTCTTTTGGCCAGTTCGCTGCCGACGATCTCATAGGAAAGCTCGCTCTCCAGTGCAATGTGAAAGCTGTTCCCCGAAGGAGCCGTAGACAAACGGGGAACCGGTGAAGTTGATGGATGCGGCGTATTATTAGCAATAATCCTCGGCCTGGCGACAAGACCGATGACCACGGTAAACTTATCTCCCTGCCCATTTTGCGCGGTGGGATGCGAAACATGCACCGCTTGCGGGTTAAGCAAGAGCGCCAAGCTGTCGGTAAGCGGAATCGGATATTGCAGTGCATCCCAGGCCGCAGATGCCCGCTCCCGGATAAAGTCGCTGTTCACAACATTGTCGTCAATTTTCGTAATTTGTCTGTTCAGAAATCTTCGGATCCTGCTAGCTGAAGCATCTTCATCATTACTCCTATCGCTTCCTTTGCCAGTCGACAGCAAGCCGTTAGCGATGCTTTCAAGGGAATTCAATGACAGACTGACCGGCACGTTGATTGTGGAGTCCTCAACAATAATCTCTGCAACCGGTTTTACCGGCGCTGTGGGAGCAGGCACGATAAAGTGCGCACATCCGAAGATGACAAGAGCGTAAACAGAAAAAAAGAACGTGGCAACCCTGCGAGCAATCATGGAAAGTGTTTCCCCCGTGCCCTGTATTACGCAGATAACGGGCTGTTAAATTGAGACAATTAAAACACGGTATGCCTTGACAGGTCGCAAGGCGCTATCTATACTTAAACCATCAGTGAAATTCCATGAACGTTGAGGAATTCGGATACCATCAAGGGTAAACACCCGGCAACATAATTTTCATTTCGCATCAGGCCACCAGGCGCGGTGACTAGTTCTTCGACCTGACGCGGGAGTATGCTATGAGAAGAAAACGGGCCGTTATCTTTGAAGACGATGTAGTTATAATGGGCCTCCTAAAAATGTTTCTCAGTCTGCGTGGTTATGACTTCTACGCCTACCAAGAACCTCTTATCTGCCCGGTATACAAAGACGATACAGAGTGCAGCATCAAATATCCTTGCGCCGACATAATGCTTGTCGACTTCAGTATGCCCAAAATATCCGGTACCGAACTGCTCAAAGCACAAACAAACCGTCAATGCAAACTCTCACCGATGAACAAAGCGCTCATTACAGGCTATTTCGACGGACTCAACCGGGCAAAACTGGAACAACTGGGCTGCGCGGTCTTCGAGAAGCCCATCGACTTCTCACGGCTCGCAGAGTGGTTTGACCAATGTGAACAGCGCATGGATCTTACGAAACCTCTGGGCCTCGTCAGAATGGAAAAACGCCAACCCTGCAATATCAAGATTTCGTTCCAAACTACCCCCGCCTCCAGTATTCAGACAGGTGTTGCGACGAACTTCAGCCCCTCCGGTCTCTGTTTAAAAGTCTCTATGTCCTTGTGGCTGCATCAGACACTGACCATCATCCGTTCTGATAAAACCCATCCTTCGCGTCCTGCATCAGTGCGTTGGGTCAAGACGCTCGGAAACAATTCTTTCGAAACAGGGCTGCATCTCGAAGGGACCAAACAGTAAACAGCAGTCATGGGGCGATCAGCATGCTATCCCTGATCTTCAGCGCCTTTTCCCGCCCGGCCAGTTTTTCAACGATTGCTAACCCAAAGTCGAGCGCTGTACCTGCCCCCCTGCTGGTCAATACACTCCCGTCGATAACCACGGATTTCTCTTCATAGACACCACCGCCAAGGCGGTCCTTGTACGTAGGGTAGGACGTTACATGCTTTCCCACAAGCACGCCTGCGTTCGCGAGTACATAAGGCGCCGCGCATATTGCTGCGGTGATTTTTCCCTTCAGCGAAAACTGCCTGATCAGCTCTTTCACCCGTACGTCAGCATTCAGATTATCCGAACCCGGTTGACCACCGGGTAATACGATCATATCGAAGTTTTCAGCACGCACCGTGTCGATCACCGTATCCGGTACGACCCTCACCTTCCGAGCGCTCGTAACGTTACCGTCATGCAAGCCTGCGATTACCGTATCGATCTCGGCTCGACGCAGCACATCAATAACGCCTATGGCTTCCACTTCCTCGAATCCATCGGCGAGAATAACTGCCACTCTCGGCATTATTACCTCCCCTTCAAATGCTGCAGATATGTAAATCGCGAGTGCATTGTAGCGCTTTTTATGGTTTTCATCAACTGCTTATAGTAACATCCCTCCCTTTACCTTTTCATTTTCCTTAAGAATAAGTCTATTTCAGATTGTAGCATCGGACCACTTTTCTCAGGAAACGAGTCACTCTCCCAATGTCCTGACGGCGATGCACTCTGTTTCTAAAGTCTGAACATATCCAGGGAAAAAAGACAGCTGCCTTCTGCTGGTTCACAGTGCAAAAAAAAAACGACGGGTGAAACCACTCCGTTTATTCTCCCGTCGTCATAATACAAAAGTTCACTGAAATGCAATTATTAATTGGTGTTGTTCAGTAACCGCTGTTCTTTGACTCGCCTTCCCCGGTTTGGCTTTTCTCATGTCCGTGAGACATGTGTTTTTCAATAAGTGATACCAGTTTCTCTCTCTGGTCCGGTGTGAGCATGTCGTGAATCTCCACGAATTTTGCGGAGATGAACCGGATCACATCGTCGGCTTGGGCCGTATTTTTCTCAATCAGAGCGTTCAGCTTCGATTTGTCTATTTCAGAGCTTCTCATTAACTCGTTCGCTTCTTTCACCGACTCGTCGCGCATTCTTGCCATTTCCGGCCTCTTTGCCAGAAACTCGTCTTTGATCTTTTCCAACTGCGCCGTTTGTGCATCGTTCAGCTTCAATTCGGATGCTATGTGCTTCACAAAGTGTTCCGCCCGTTGTTCAGGCGTCCGATAACACCCTGCTATAACCAGCGCTGACAGGGCCATAAGCAGAGTCAACTGTGCAAATCGATGTTTTAACATATCGGCACTTCTCCTTTCCGAATGACTGCGCACCCTCACAACTCGCTTTGAGTTTGGACGCGCTGTATACTATTAGTTTAGCACTTTTTGGACATCGAATTTCAGAAACGCCAATTCCCAGCATACAGCCTCGTTTTTCCAGTTGCATTCTCACATTTAACCTAACCCGGACAGGCCAAAAAAGATTTTTCCTCAGAGGTCGCAGCGTTCACGGAGAAAATCTTATAGCGTTTTAAAACATAGCCCCGTCTTTTTCCTTTTTTTCTGCGAACCCTCTATGTGTTATGCGGCATCTTCCCCCCTGCCATTTTGAAAAGAACTTGATTCTTTAACTTATATTTATTAATCGTACGGTGATGTCTTTACATCCGCCACCAGTTGTGATATGAAACGGAGGGGAGCGAGGGTGAGTAATACCTCCGAGGAAATACGGCTGCGATATCTCTACCGGGACCTGATACTCAGGGGGAAGGCCCAGGTGTCTGTTGAATCGGCGCGTAATCTCATTGGTCCTGACTGCGCATTTCACCTGTACGGACGGATGTATCCCGGAAGAAGGAAAACATACAAAAAATCCAGGCGTCTGGCTCGATGAGCGTCTCTGAAAGACGTGTAGCCCGCAGGACATGCATTTCTGGATCGTTTCCCGGAACTGGCAGACATCGAGCCACTTCATGAGGTAACCTTATGATCCAACGTCTAATCCACCCTTCCGATCGCGCATTCCCCCCGTGTGGGGGATGATGTTTACTGTTTCCCGCTTCCGCTCCCCGCAGACCGCAATGATCAGGCCGATGCCGTCCAGTTCGGGCATATTCATAATCCGTAAAACTCAGATTTACCTGCTGCTGTTTCGGACGCACCAGAGCGTTTACACGGTTCACCGCCTCTATTATCTTCACCCCCGCAGCAACTTTATCAGAGGGAAAAGGAGAAGCATACTCACTACGTGAAATCATCGGCTACAAACACCCATCTCTCGGTCCACGTCGTCATACTATTTTACGAAAGCTCTATCAAATCCTTTTTTAAGCGATCCCGGCTTATCCACCGGGAACGCGAGCCGACCCCTCCCGGTCAGACTTGATTTACCGTTCGCTAGTCTGACGAAGGCAGCGTATGTCATTATGTCAAGCGAGTCCGATGTCAACAATTGTCCCGCGATAGGAAGTGACCCGTTTCATTTTAAAGTATGATGATCGACCCTGGGCGTTGTACATTCATGGTACCTGATAAATAGATGAGTTATAATATATTAGGTTCGAGTAGCGATGTTCGATAAAACAGCTCCGATATCGGGAACGAGGTGAATGAGCATGAAAATAATCTGTCCTTTTCTTTCCGGTGCTGTCATTCTTCTTGCAATAACCTTGACAGCCTGTGTGCCCAGTATACGCTTGATGCCCAGCGCAGCGAAGCCCGCTGAAATGACAGGAACCTATGCTCTTCTCCTCTATGGCTGTCACTATCCCTCTGATGTTAAAAATGCAGCTTTTTTTGTGGAAGAGGGGAGTAAATACCCGCTCGAAATATTCGATCTCGATACCTCCTATAAAACGATAAAAGGGCTTTCAGCCCAAGAGGCTCTCGCCAAAGCCGAGGCTTTCCTGAGATGCAGCACCTACAGTGTCTGGCAGACTCAGTTCAGTAGAATTCCCGATGGCAGCGGCGGAATCGTCGGTTATGAAATGCGGCCACTGTTCATTCCCTATCAGCTAGGCCTGGCTGATGTATTGAACATCTCCTACTCCCTGAAGGGTGGGAAGGTGATAACGTACATAAGGCTGGACAGCAACGTCGAGAGTTACCTGGAATCCTCCGGCAATTCGAATGGCCGCGACCATAGCAAATAGGCCTGCCGGCCCTTCGCGGTCTTATGCATAAGAAGGTATTCTCAGGATGGGTTGCACCCGAACTATGGGGAAGAAGGTGTCCTACGCCATGCCGCAAGTCAGCGCGGGATTTTTAATGCACCAGATAAAGGGATAGGATTATTGAGGTGTTTCTCGTCAACCCTTGCGGTCCGATTTAGGTGAAGAAAGATTTGGCGGCTTGGTCCATTCCCAAGGGGCTTATTGATAAGAATGAGGATGCCCTTGTTGCGGACCGCTGGGAGTTTCACAAAAAAACAGGCTTTATGACATTGGGGTCCTTTATGCCCTTATCCCGGTTAGGCTTCCAAGCGGGAAGATTGTCCATGCTTGGCAGTCGAAGGTGACTGCGATGCACAGGAAATGAGGAGCAAGAGCCTTAATACGGAGTGCTTGCCCAATTCGGGGAAGCAAGGGACGTTCCTCGAAGTAGGTCGGACACATGGTTTATACTCGAAGAAGCGGGTGGATAAATATCAAAAAGATTGAAGGACTCGCTTACGGAGCTGTAACAACGGCTTTTCAGGCGGTCGCTGACAACAATCACGCCGCATGTCTGAAATTCTTCGGGTGAACAGATTCCCGATCCTTTCTGTCAAGCTTACTCTGGCGCATCCATTCCGTGATGAAATCGGCGATCTTGTCCGGGTTATCCTCCTGCAGATAGTGGAGGCCGGGACCGAAGTCCTTGATGATAATCTGGGGTAGTTGGCTCCGGAGAAGATAAAGATGGTATTCAGTGTCGTTCGAAAGCACAACGCCCGGAACAGCCTTGATCCAGAGCGCGGGAACCTTGATGTTCTGAATTCTTTGGTGAATATCCTCGAGGAATGTATCGCTTTCCAACGGTTTGCCTTCAATGGGTAGGAGTTTCACAAAAGCCCTGACAGCTCTGCGCGACCTGATGGTCGGGAACGGTTTGTGGTAATGACGCATGACTTCTTCCGTCATATTACCCTTTCGCAGAACTGCTCCGGGAATCATGTTATTCACGAAGACATTCATAACCTGGATCAGCAGATGTCCTAGCGGCGAGCGGAACAACTTGAACGCCATTGCATAGTTGCCGAAGTCCTTCCAGACAAGAGGCCAGAGGAAAGTCTCCATGAACGCAATACCCCGAACATTTTCAGGATGGTTTACCGCATAAGCAGCCCCCAGTGGGCCGCCCCAATCATGAAGCACAAGGATAAGATTCTTGAGATCCAGTTGTTCGATGAAACCCGTTATGATATCAGCGTGCAGTCGAATGCTGTAGTCCACCACATCGGGCTTGTCGGATTCGCCGAACCCCAGCAGGTCGAGGGCAATTCCCCGGCTGCCGGTGTCTTCGGCTACCTGCGGAAGGATATTTCTCCACAGGTAGGATGAGGTGGGATTTCCATGAATAAAAAGGATGGGGTCTCCTCTACCTGATTCTACATAACCGATCCGATATCCGCCGATGGAGGCGAATTTTTTTTCCAGGGGGAAGTCGGGAGAGGGTATCGCTGCTTTCTTTTTTTCCGCGGCAACGTCCATTGTTTTCTCCTTCGCAGAAACGGAACACATGCGCGATATGAAATATTATCCGCCCGTCTGACCGCAATCGCGGATCGGGAGAGAGTGAGACCCCCTGCCCTTTCTTCCAAAGGGTTAAGCCTGTCACCCGATTTTTTAAAGCCTATCACTGCACCGGCAACATGTCAAGGAAGCCTTGTCCGGATCCCGCACCCGACCTGTGTGATCTAAACAAAAAAGCCCGGATGGCTAAAAAACTTATCCGGGCAGGGACTTTTCTTGCCTCATCGTGTCGCAGAACTCTGCCGCCACCTCAAGCGGCTTTTGTCTGCAGCGATTTGATCACTTCAGGAGTGAAAGCGTCCACCTCAACGATCCCTGCTTTATTCAGAAGGAATCCAGGAACTAAGTCGCGCGCCTCCCTCTTTTCTATGAAGTTATCACCGATGGAAATCTTTGTCAAATCGACATCCCCTCTCCGGGAGATTCCTGCGTTTGTCCGATCTTCGTAATATTTTCATATCGTAATAATAAAGTATCCCTCGGCCATATTTTTTTTGCATCATGCCCTTCAAGCTGAACGCTTCGTTCTGAGCGGTTCCAGCACCAGAGATCCTTATTTATGAATGGACGGTATTCGGTTGCGATCATAAACCCGTTGTCTACTTCATCATCTGCGCATCGGTTATCCTGGTCGTAAATGGTATCCGCTACAAATTAACTGTACAAGACCGCCAGGATGCATGCCCGGATCCCAATCAGAATTTCCTTGGCTTTCATTCGTTTCATAAATTCCGCCATAAGCTCTCCTTGTCGTCTTCGTAATTTCCAAGAATTGTTCCGACTCTCGCCAGCTACTTCAGCAGCAGCATCGAAAACAAGGCCAAGACGATGCCCATACCTTGTTTCATCGTTATCGTTTCATCCAGGAGAAGGAAGGAAAGAATGATCGATACGGCGGGATAAAGGGCAGTAAACGTAATAACGATCGCTGCTTCACCCCTGCTCATCGCCTGTAGAAAAAGCAGTCCGCCGAGCGAACTGCAGACGCCTGCAACCAGGGCAAAGAACGCTCCTTCGAAATTCAGCGAAATCGGAAATCGGCTCGTTGACAGGATGACGAGAACAACCAAGAGAGCTCCGAGCGCGGAAATGAAATAAACATTCCGAGGAGCCATCTGGTTCGTGGCAAGTTTTTGAAACACCCCCCAGATGCCCCACAAAATCAATGCAAGCGCTGCGGATATAAGCCATGGCGGCGTTCTAGTCATCACCCTTGTCCTCCTCTTATGAAATCGTTCGCTGTAAATAAACCCACTACTGTACATCCACCGTCAAGAACCCTCAACGAATGGCGCTCTGCGGTATTTCCGCAACCGTTGCCGGAGCGCCCCCCTCACAGTGCCGTTCGGGTCCTGCCGATTATCTTTCGGACTGACGTCTGCAGTTCCTTGAGCATGACTGGTTTTTCAAAATAGCGCAGTGTCCCTGCTGCGTGAAAAAATCAGCATGCTCGGCAGCCGGGTTGGCGGTGAGGAACGAAATACGTTCGTGCAGACCCGAAGCGCGGATATTTCGCTTGCCGGAATGGATCCATAGTGTTCCTCGCTTATATCTTCAGATCGTACAGGGGTGATGTCATTATAACACTCCACTATCATGTACAATGTTACTGCGGCGATTGTCGCGGTCTCAACCGTACCTTCCTTTGACAGGGTGTCCAAGAAAAAAAGCCTCAGCGTCGGCTAATCCACGACAATCAGTATTCTTTCCCTCCATGCTACCGCAAATTTTGTATACGTTGCAGATAGTTTCGGCCCGGTTTACTGGTGGAATTTGGAGCATGTCGGCATCCAAATCATTGCTTTTCACGACGCGCATGCCGCGATGCTTCCGTATCGATTCAGACATCGTCCTCCCCTCCTTCAGTCTCAGATAATCCAAGCATAACAAACCTGTCAGCGGAAGGATTGGTCGGTAGGTATGCGGGAACAACGCTATACGCAAAATCGGCGTGCTGATCTCATATGCCTGTCCGTTCCCGCGCCTCGTATCCCTGTGATTCCAAGTCCGTGGTTATCTGGTCGAGGTGCTGCTTCCCTCGGATCTCGACTGTCACAATCACCTTGGCCTTGCCGTACGGAAGCCCCCCCGAAAGACGGTCATGAATAATATCCAGGACGTTTGCCCTTCGCTCTGCGAGAATGCCAGTCACCTTGTGCAGACTCCCTGCGATATCATCGATCGTCACTTCAATAATGCCGATCCGCCCGCTTGTTCCCATGCCTTTGCGGATTATCCGGTCCATGATGGTGAAATCAACATTTCCTCCGCTCACAATCAAGACCACCCGTTTGTTCCTGTAGCGCTCCTTCATTTCCAGGAAGGCTGCGAGTGGGGACGCACCAGCGCCTTCGACGACCAGTTTCTTCCTCTCAAGGAACAGAAGAATCGACATGGCAATCTGCTCTTCCGACACCAGAACCATCTCGTCGACGTAGTGCAGGATCAATTCAAATGTTTTCTCCCCGGGTCTGTTGACTGCTATCCCATCCGCGATCGTGGAAAGCGGGACCCGATCCTCGATCTTTTTGTCCTTGAACGAGCGAGCGACAGCGGGAGCGGATTCCGCCTGGACGCCGACCACGGCTGCTCCGGGAGATAGGGATTTGAGTGCCGCGGCAAGGCCAGCGATAAGCCCTCCCCCTCCGACAGGAACGAACACCGCATTTATTTCTCCCAGTTCCTCGAGAATCTCGATGCCGATTGTCCCCTGTCCTGCGATAACCAGGTCATCATCAAAAGGGTGGATGAACGTGCTGTCCTTTTGAGAAAGCGCAAACTCAAGCGCCTCGCTGAACCGCTCCCCGACCAGATTGACTTCTGCACCATACCCCCTTGTAGCCTCCTCCTTGACGATCGGCGCCGATAGTGGCATGACGATCCGCGCGCGTTTCCCGAGCTTCTGCGCTGCAAAGGCAACGGCTTGGGCATGGTTGCCCATAGACGCCGCGATCACCCGATCCCCGCTAACATGTCTCATTTTGTTGAAGGCGCCGCGCACCTTGAAGGATCCAGTTTTCTGGAGATTTTCAAGCTTGAGATAGACCTCAGCACCCGACAGTTTGCTGAGTGAATTCGAATAAAACAGCGGTGTCTTGTGGATGAACGGCCCCAGGTTCTTACGAGCATCTTGTATGTCCTTCAGGGTGATCATGGTATGCCCTTTCCGAGGATGGCAATTGAGCCAAGATGAGAACAATTCCCAGATTGAATCAATGTACGATACAACACACTTCATGCAACTCGACCGAAAAAAGTTCAACACACAGAATCAACAATTGCATGGATATGAGTGATCACCTGCTTGTTGTAAATGTCACTTCTCTCACAAGATCCTTCACAGTGCTAAATCTGTTTCGCGTACTTATTCTCCCATTCTCCGCGTAGCAACGGAAGTACTGTTTGAACGAAGCGGGCTGCCAAGTACCCGAATACAGGGACATGGCCGCCGTTCGGGACGACCCATCGGAAGGATTGCGGGATTGCGGTATGTATTTCCACTGGAATGTTGATCGGGTACGGCGGATCCCGGTCAACGTGAACGATCAAAACGTGGGCGGTAATCGTGGAAAGAGAAGGGGGTGTGAAGTTCACGTCATCATAGCTGTCTTTCATGGCATGGTTTTGCCGCCACAACTCCCGGAACTGATCGTCCCCGTATTTATGGTATTGTCGCATGATCTGCCAATCAATGTCGGGCCGGCCTTCCCCGATCCTCCGGCTCCGGACAGCCCCCTGCCTGTTCAGGAAAGTAATGCACGGCGGCACTAATCAGAACCATGGCCTCTTCCTGGTGGCCTGCTGAGTCGCCACATGCAGGAGGGTTATGCACCGACGCTCATGCCCATCGCCTTAAACCGCCCGACTCCCAGCCGGTCGAGCAGCGCGAACACGTCAAGAGCACATTGCCGAAGTCTGAGCTCCTTGGAGGGGTTGTTGACCTGCCGTGTCCGCGCAGATCCGGTATGATGCGTTGAAAGCCCTTAGGAGGATCCTTGAAAATTAGTCGCCAGTCCTCAGTCGAACCCGTGAATCCATGCAAGAAGAGAAGCGGATCCCCCTCCCCCCGCATTTTCACCCTATTGAAGGCAAAAGACTTGTCTTCTCCACCCTTTGGTCGAAGGATTTCAAGATGGTCGCTCTTTCTTTTCAATGGCAGATTGCTTATTTCAGGTAGAGCGTATAATTAGGTAGAATCTCCTTAAGCGTTTTTTCTACCTCAAGAGGGACCATGACAGCGAATACATTAAGCTTCACGAGGGCATGAACGTTTGCATCATTATGCGATGCGGCGATCATTCTCTGACCGAAATCCTTGTTCAATTTTTTCACCTCGCCATAAATCCTGGTGAGGCCCTTGAGATCCCACTCCGGCTTCTTGCCAGACTGATTCCTCAGGAAATGGGCAACGAGATACATAGAAATCATCCTGAATACCGTCTCATCGAGGCTCGCAAAAGGCAGATGGTAACGTACCATCGGTTTGAGCGGCTCCATGACTGGGCATCCGCTCGTGGTCATGATTATGCCAAGCAGGGGGCTCAGCCCTTCCTGCATTAGAGTTTCCTTATAATACGACCGTTCCTTGACCGTGACAGTGACGACTACTCTATCGGTGGCGGTGACGTCTCTGAATTTCTGAGTGATTGATGCGATATTCACCGCAATGGGACAGACGGGGATAAGGGTCTTGTTCAATGGACAATTGGAGCATTGATGAAATTCCAACTGCGCCCAAGCCGGTAGTTCCCGGCCCTGCTCCGCGGTCAGCGCAAGTGTCTCCTTATCGAGAAGGACATCGAGTTTTTTGACCGGACTATTGCTGAACTTGAACTCATAAGCTATCTTTAAATGCTCTGCCATGCATTTTCCCCTTTATGCATCTTTATGCGTTCATCTTATACAGAACGTCACGGCTTGTCAAGATCAGCGGAAACGGACCCGCAACTCGGGAAAAGACAACCCGGCAGAAGTCGCCGGCGAACTAGGTTAAGCAAAGACCGCAGTCAGAACAACCTTCGTGAGGGCGTCGCCGGGCGCGAGACTGAAGGTGCTGATGAAGGAAAGAATGATCCAGGTTTACAGGGCACTATCTGAAAAAGAAACTCGATCCGAAATGCTAATGCAAGGGGTAAGAAAAGCCAGAAGATCTCGGAGGGATTCGGCAGACAACAAGAAAGCCCTTCACCACATTCCGGCGAAGGGTTTTACCAATCAAGCTGGCAGGGTCTCCCCTCACTCTCGTTCCCCCGAGGGGCGAGAGCATTCTCTCTACACGTTCTCCACCATTTCCCAAACTCCGCAGGGACAAATCCCGGCGCAGAAACCGCAGCCGATGCATTTGCTTTCATCGACGACATACTCAAAAGATTTGTTCTGCAGTTTTTTCCGCATTATGGCGCCGTAGTAGCAGGACTGCTCGCACATCCCGCAGTCGCGGCAGGAGCCGCAGGACATGCAGCGGTTCGCTTCCTTCTTCGGCGAGAACTTGATATCTTCAATCCGGCAGACCTCGTAGTACTCGGTCTTGATTCTCTCGTAAGGGATCATACGGCGCTCTTCGGGCAAGTAGTCTGTATTCATGAGCAGCGAATGAATCTTATCCGCGGCAACCTTACCTTGGCCAATGGCATGGGTCACGAGGCCGGGGTTGGTCGCATCGCCGATGGCGAAGACCTTAACGTCCGATGTCTGGCCCAGGTCATTCACGGTGATATAACCACGCTCCGTGTTGATCGAGGGGGGCAGGAAATCAAGAACCGGTTTGTCACCAACGGAGACGATTACCATGTCCGCGTCTAGATGCGTGCTATCCTTGAAAAAGATCTTTTTGGCCTTGGCATCGTACTTCTCAGTCACCTTCGGGAACAGCACCCTAGTCCCCTTGGAGGAGGCCAGTTCCATTTCTTTTCCGAAAGCCGCAGGCTTCTGGATGTCAACGCAGATGACGCTCTCTGCGCCGTGGTCCCAGGCTTGGCAGGCGATGTCCATGCCCACGTTGCCTGCGCCGATCACGACGACTTTTTTCCCTCTCAGGTTCTTCGGCTTTCCGAAGTTGATTTCCTTCAGGTAGTCGATCCCTTTCACCGCATCTTCGTGGCCCGGGAACGGTATCATCCGTCCTTCGTGGGCGCCGACCGCGATGACTACGACATCATGGTTCTGGTAGATGTTCTCGAATTTGTTCCTGTCCACTTGAGTCTTGGTATGGACGTTCACGCCGATTTCGGCAAACCGCGCCAGTTCCTTGTCCAGAATCTTCTTGGGCAGGCGCTCGCGAGGAATGCACATCTCGATCTTGCCGCCAATTTTGACCGATGCTTCAAAGAGATCAACGTTATGGCCCTTGAGACCGAGCTGCCATGCTGCCGAAAGGCCGCCCGGTCCACCTCCGATGATCGCAATGGAATGGCCTGTTGCTTTCGCTTTCTTTGGGGCTTTGAGATTCAACGCTGCTGAACCGTATTCCTTGATGTTGAGCGGCTCGTCAACCTTTCCGCGTGTGCAATCGGTCATGCAGAGATTTGGACAGATCGTACCGCAGACCGTGGCAGGGAGAGGACTGTACTGGAGTACGAGGGCAAGAGCCTCGGCGGTCCTTCCTTGCCTGATCAGGCTCGCGCGCTTGTGCGATGGGATGCGAGACGGGCATGCATAGGCGCAAGGAGGAAGATATTTGTCGTTTTTCCAAAGCGGCTTCCACCGCCGCTCCTCACCGGTCGTGATATAGGGTAGCACAGAACGGTCATGGGCGAGGTAGGCGCCGAACATGCCGCCCTTACCTACTTCCTTCTCCCACACGTTCATCCGGAATTCGGTGAGCTCCATCTTGAGCTTGCCTTTGGCTTTCGTCTTTTCGGCAGGCGTGAAGGCGGTGAGCTTTTTCCAGGCACTCATATCCTTTGTAAGTTCCTGGTAATAGGACATGCGGTCGATGGCGGTGAGATAGGGCTTCATGTTCTGTGTAAGCCACTCCCAATCCTGCTCCGTCAGGTCCGAAAGTCTCACGTCTGCTTTGCTGTAGTCCTTGATGGCTCCGCGGAAATAGATTGTACCGCCGACCATGCCAACGCAGGGACGGTATCCGAGAATATTTTCGGCGTCCCGTGGCTTCACGCCGCACACCACGGCGATACCGCCTGCCTTGAACTCGGCAAAGGAATCGCCCACACTCCGGAAATACCAAGACTCAAGATCGGGGAAGCGCGGGTTCTTCTTGGTCATTGTGTCGCACCGTGCACCACCGCCACCCTGGACATAGAGCTTGCCCTGGGCACCTGCATTGTGCGCACCGTTCGCCACGTCGCCAAGGACCGTGATGAGCGCGCCGCAGTTGAGCCATCCGGTATCATCGGACGTCGAGCCTTTGACAAGGATATCCGTGTCCCCCATGCCCATGCTACCGACACGCTGCCCAGCGGTGTTTTCGATGGTCACCCTGACCTTGCCGTTCCGCGGCCAGATCCTTCCACCAATGCCGTGCTGGCCGTCCGCTACTACGGTGAGGTCCCTGGCTCCGTCCTTGATTGCCTTCTGGATCTGATCTTCGAGATCTTTCGAAGAGACCCGTTTTCCGTTTATCTTACCCTGTATGATCATGTCATCTACCTTAAATGGTCTTTTATACACCACTGGTTTCGCACATGCGTTGAACTGTGTTCATCCGTGGTTGATTAGCATACATACGAAATCTGTAAACGGTCGGCGATTTCCTTGTCCGCAACACCCAGCGCATCGGACATGCCGATCGGGAGTTCGGTGCTCCGGCCGAGCGGCGCAAATATTTTCTTGAGCTCTACGTCCGCAGCCTTGAATACTTCCACTACTCGCTCGGCCACCTTATCCGGGTCGAGCCTGCGGTAAAGCCTCGGATCCTGGGTCGTGATCCCGCGCGGGCACTTGCCCAGGTTACAGACGTTACAGCGGTTGTATTCGTCGCCGAAGCAGCCTGCCGCGGCCTGCATGATGTACTTTCCGATATCGACTGCGGAAGCGCCGAGCATGATAAGCGCCGCGGCGTTCGCTGCCAGGTTGCCGCCCTTGCCGACGCCGCCTGCGGCGATAAGCGGGAGTTCATTCTGCTTACCTTGCTTTACGAGATCGAGGTAGCAGTCGCGAATATTGGATGCGATAGGATGGCCCATCTTGTCCAGCGATACGTTATAAGCTGCGCCCGTGCCGCCATCCTCGCCGTCGATGCAGAGCGCCGCGGCATATGGGTTCCGGGCAAGGTTGTTCAGTACGGCCCGGGCTGTCTTGGTACCGGAAATTTTGGGATAGACCGGCACGCGGAAACCCCAGGCCATGGACATGGACTGGATCATCTTTGCGACAGCCTCTTCGATGGAATACTTGGTCTGATGCGTGGGCGGCGATGCAAGATCGACGAACTGCGGCACACCACGGATTTTCGCGATAAGGCCGAGCACCTTGTAGGCCTGGAGCAGCCCTCCGTCTCCAGGTTTGGCGCCCTGGCCGTACTTAATCTCGATGGCCGCAGGGTCTTCGATCATGTCGGGAAGTGCGTGGATGATTTCATCCCAGCCGAAATATCCCGACGCGATCTGGAGAATGAAATACTTTATATATCGCGATTTCAAAATGCTCGGCGGCATGCCACCCTCGCCTGAACACATCACCACCGGGATGCCTTCGACCTCGTTGAGGTAGGTAACACCCATTGCAAGACCTTCCCACATATGAGGAGAGAGAGCGCCGATGGACATGGACCCGATCCTGATCGGAAAGATTTCTCGCACCGGTGGGATAAAGGTGTGGTCGCCGATCAACAGCTTATCGCCTTCCACCTTGAGCGGAAGCTGCTCTGCAGGAAGGTTCCTGCCCAGGAGCGTCCGGACGCGGAACTCGTGGCGGCCGGCATCCAATGCGGGATCCGTCAACATCGAGATGCGGGTGAATTTAAGCTTATCGAGCGTCGAAATGGACGGATCGTTTCGCCTGCCCCCGCGCATAAAGGGGATGCCACCCCTGTTCTTATAGTGGTAGAGCTTGTGTTGAAAGTTGTATTCCGGGAAAATGGCGTCCGTGGGACAGACGAGGGAACAGGTGCCGCACCCGATGCAGTAACGGTCGATTTCCGTGACTTGGCGCACCACCTGGGTGAGCCTGCGTGTAACCAGGGGCTCAGGGCCTGCACCCTCTGATGAGACAACGCGCTGTGTGTAAACCGTGGCCTCGATGGATTTCATGGGGCAGACGGCCGTGCAACGACCACATCGCGTACAGCGGTCCTCACGCCACTGGATTATATAGGGAAGCTCTTTTAATGAGAGCTGATGGTTTTTGTCTAACCGTGAAGCTGATTCCATATTTTGACCTCCCGCGCTCCAGGCGCGATCACCACCATGTCGTACTTCATGGGGAAGATGTCCTTTGATTTGTCCCGGTCCGGAATCGCGCTGTCCACGCCGCAGACTTCGGACATGAGCGCGTACTTTCCGGACTTGCCGCCGACCGCGCCGGGCCGCAGCTTTTTCGAATCATGCACCATGAAGACCGAGCCGTCGGGCGTAAACCCAATGACACAGTTCGGGCCGTCGATGCAAAGAGGTCGGAGCGATTTTTTCAGTAGCCGAAGCGCCGCAGCGTCCGATCTCTGTCCGATCTCTGCGTCCTTCATCGGCGTGATGATGTCCTTGTAATAATGAAGCGGGTAACCGAGGGTCCTGTTCGTATAGTGCAGGATATGGGTGAACACCTCGGAGTCGGAATTGTAGCCCATATACCCCGCGTTGCCACGGCCCATGAGGAACTCGCGGATCGGCACAAAGGCCGTGTTCTCGCCATTCGTCATGGTGGCGTAGCCCTGGATAAAGAAAGGATGACAGGCGTAAAGGTAGATGGCGTAGTTCGTGTTCTGCCGACCTTGGGCCAGCACGATCCTTGACTGGATGCCCGACTTCTCGATGCCGAAAAACTCGCTGAGCTGCAAGGGATCGCCCACTTCCTTGAGCGTCAACACGTCGGGGTAAAAGGAGAAGACGAAAAGCGAGCCGTCGGGCTCTCCCATCATCCTGAGAGCGAGCCTGGTCTGCAGGAGAAGGTCTTCTTTCTCTCGCTGTGTCTTGTCCTTGTACAATACAGGATAATCATAGACCTTGGCGAGGTAATGTTCGCGGCGCTCAACACCGGCCACGTTCTTTATCGGTGGCCCCCAAGAAAATTTTTCCACGAACCCTTGAGCCTTCATGTAATCGTTGAGAAGCTGGAGCCCATTGTTCGAACAGATGGCGGACAACGTTGGATACTGCTTGAAGTCGGCGAAAGGCCCGCCCATGTCCTTCAACATAAGCCCGAGGCCTGATCCATCATGGCCTTCTTTCATGGTCTCGAGCGCATATATATTCTCTATGGGGGAGATATAATCGCCCGAGGTGATCGCACTCAAACGGCACATAGTGACTCCTCAAAAAAGTCGCATAGCGCAGAGCGCATGAAACGCGGCAGCATATTACTTAATCGTCGCTAGGGACGCTGTGCTCTGTACACTTTGCTGTATTTGATGTATCGGTCTTTATTCCGGCGGGAAACCCATTGAACGCTGCTACAAACGATCCTGCATACTTTTGCAGCAGTGGTAAAAAAAGCCCCTCATCAGGGGCTTTTTCGCTCGGGAATCAGCAGCCGAGACCTGATACAATACACCGGACTACGCATTGCTGTCAAGCCGAAATTTCTCTATTCAGCGGGAAAGAAAGAGAAAAAATCAAGGAGCACCGTGGCGGTGCTCCCTAAGGGGAACCACAGATGGTCAGTTAAAGTATTTTTTTGAGGGGCTCAGCACAACGGCACTAATCCCCACGATATCGCACTGAGTCTCGAAGAAAGCGCTTTATATGATTCCGCCCAGCGCAGAAACACACGTAACTTACGAAAGCACAACCGCGCCGGTTTGCTCCGTATTCAGGGTATTTCTTTTGCCTGAGACAATTCTGTGTCCGTCTTATTTTCCCTGGATAAATGAATTGACCAGCTCTATTTTACGGTTGTAGCAGGGTGATCGAATTCCGGGACAGCCTGACCTGCCGTTTCCGTTCGAAGTCCTTGAGCAGCCTGCTGACAACCTCGCGGGACGTGCCGAGGTCGTTGGCGATTTTCTGGTGTGTTGTTTCGAGTGAGTTGTTATTTGACTTCTCAATAAGATACTGCATCAACCGCTCGTCCATTCTGCCAAAAGCCACTTCCTCGACCAGCTCCATTACCTTGGCAAGCCGCTGACTGAGGAGGGTGAAAATAAAATCCCGCATTTCTTCATGCTTCGTTGCAATCCTTCGGAAAGCAGAGGAAGACATAAGCAGCACCTCTACGTCGGAGGCAGCGACCGCATTAGCGGGATAGTATGTATTGGCAAGTATGCAAGAAGCGTTCAGAATGCAGGTTTCGCCGGGGCCGATCTCATAAAGCGTGATTTCCCGTCCCGTTGCGCCGATCTTGTATACTCTTACCTCACCGAACAAGATGAAGGCTATTGCAGAACAGGCGTCGCCTTCTGTATAAATTCGGCTGTTCCGGGGAATCGAACGCTGCTGCCCCGCGGAAAGCACTTCCGGGACCAAACTCCTGAGTCCGCCCCGGAACATCGGGAATGTTTTGATAAAGTCTTCCTTGCTCATCATGTTCCGTATCCTCCCCACCTTATAATGTTTGTCCTTTCTGATAAGACTCAGCGCATAAGTCCCCACCGTCGACTCAGCTGCTCGGGTGCCGGTCTTGAACTTGGCTTTGGGATAGTGCCCTTATGGTATCGGAAGCTGAGCCTGAAGGTGACGCAGGATATCCGGCTCGTTGATTGGTTCCAGGCAAGTGTCTCGAGTACAGGCGATCACCCGTCCCCGGTCTTCACCGTAAACGATCGCAGCATATTGTTTCCCGGCAACAGCACGGCCGGCGCTGGCTAGTTCACTGTCCGGATGAGCTTCAATCGTCAGTTTGAGCATGCGGAATGACGCGTCAAGACCGCAGAAGAAGGCTCCAGCATGAATACCCATCTCGCGCGCCAGCGCTGATAATCTTTCGAGCGACTGTACCGCCGCTTTGCGATAATCATCCCGATCGGTCATGTACGCAAGCTTTAGGAGCAGCATAATAGCGAGTGCGTTCGCAGATGGATGGGGAACATCCTCGATGCGTTTAAGCCTTGCGCCGAGAACATCCTGATCCGTATCAAAGAATCCTCCCTCCAGCTTGTCGAAAAACTTTTCGATGCACAACGACATAAGATCCTCTGCCTGTAAGAGAAACCGTTTTCCAGCTGTTGCCTCGTAGGCTGCGATCAGCGCATCAATAAGGTTGATGTAATCGTCAAGCAGGGCGGGGATATTTTCCGCATGCATCAAAACGCCGTCGATGATGCAATTTCGAAGAATACGATCAAGGCTCTTCACGCCGAAAGACCTTACCTCCTCATCGCCAAGCACCAGGAAGGCATGGAAGTACGACGCAATCAGCATCCCGTTCAATGACGGATACAGCGCCTGGTCGATAAATGGTTTTTCCCGGTGCGTGCGAATTGAAAGCAGTTTTGACTTTCCGCGCGCGAGAATTCGTTCCGTTTCATCCGGGGCTTTCCCGAGCTTTCGGGCAATTTCCTGCAGGGACTGCGTAACATAAAGCACTCGTTTCCCAGGATCATGATGCATGTTCCCCCGCTCGTGTAGATAAAAGGATGAGAGCACAGCATATTCATCAGGTTCGAGGGCCGTCCTGAAATCTTCCTCGGTCCAGGTGAAGTAGCCGCCCTCGTCATCAGGCGTCACATCTGCGTCCTGACTCGCGTAGAATCCTCCTTCAGGGTCAGACAGTACGCTGCGGGTGAAATCAATGATGCCCCTTGCAACAGTGCGGAACCGCTCATCACCGAATACCGAGTATCCATCAATGTAATTTCTGAGGAGCCCGGCATTGTCATCAGCCATTTTCTCGAAGTGCGGCACAATCCACGCTTCATCGACGGAATAACGGTGAAATCCGCCACCGAGCTGGTCATGGAAACCGCCGGCCGACATCGCTTCCAGCATCCTGCGGGCAGCCTTGTCCACCGAGGGGTTTGCGCTTACCGGAGAGCGGCGGATCAGAAATTCCAGGGCGCCGGGCATGGGAAACTTGGGTGCCGCGCCGAATCCCCCGTTTTGCAGGTCAACAACACCGAGCATGGCTTGCTCCGCTTCCCTGACCTGGGATTCGCTGAGCTCTTCAGGGGGCAGCGGCTCCGTCTTGAGTACTTCCATGACGCGCTGGGCATAAACAAGAGCATCACCCCGTTTTACCCTGTAATAGTCGGCCACCGATATGAGAACTTTTTTGAAACCCGGCCTACCCTGCCGGTCTTCAGGCGGAAAATAGGTGCCTCCGTAAAATGCCCGTTTGTCCGACGTCAGGAAGACCGAGAGGGGCCAGCCGCCGCCTCCGCCCAAGGCAGCCACAGCTTGCTGATACCTGCGATCGATTTCGGGCCGTTCGTCACGATCGAGTTTGATATTGATAAAGAGCTTGTTCATGAGACGGGCCGTTTCTGTGTCTTCAAAGGTTTCCTGCGCCATAACATGGCACCAGTGACACCACACTGCTCCGCTACTCAGAAAAACAGGTTTATCTTCCCGCCTTGCCGTATCGAAAGCCTCCTCGGACCACGGATACCACTCGATCTTCTGATGCGCTGCATGATTGAGATAAGCTGATCGTTCATTCGCCAATCTATTCATACATCAACGTCCCTCCTTGAGGCTCAGGCATCGGGAAAGGACCTGGAATGCCGATCGTTTCTCCCTGCTCATCCTGCCTCCGTCACTTTTCCTTTTCGCAGTCATCAAAACGTCTTCGGGTCTTCCGGCGGGAGGGTGCTCTCATCAAAAGGCATGACCCCGAGCTGTTGCATGACAGACTCCAAGCCTGAGAGGAGTTCACTAGAATCATAGCCCGGCATTTCCTCATGCAAAGCCCGTTCCGTCAGACGGTCGAAGCCGTCAAAATTAAAAGTCCCATCAAGCACCTGTGAGCGGACGAGCACCGTGAACAGTGTTCTGTCATCATTCAAATCCTCGCCTGCATTGATCTTCAGACGCTTCTTATGCTCCTCAGCGGCAACGTAAGCCTGCATCGCGGCATCCAGCGCGTCGTAGAGTGTCACGATGCCCGCGGCGATTTTTCCCTGCCGGAGTCTGCGCTTCCCTCCACGCATATGAAGCCTTGCGCGCAGGAACGGGCCCTCAACAGGGCCCATATTTCGTTCATTCATCAAGCCGAAATGCGGCATCTCGTTCCTCTTTTCCACATAATGAAACAGCAAGCTTGCCTGCTGCTGAAGAAAATAAGAGGTGATTTTCTGCACCGTTATCAGAGAGCGCAGAGAGAAATGAAGTAGTTTACTGAAAAAAATATCACTTACTCTTTACTTCGTTATGCCCTGCCATCTCTGCGGCCTTAGTGGTAATAGCCTTTTCCGTTTCTTGCTGCTCATGTTCAAGCATCAGAAAAAAGTTCTCTCTTAAAAGTATAGCATACAGGCTGTTGTCGGGTTATGCTGCTGAAGAGGCAGAAAGAGCGAGGAAATTACAAGCGTGTTGGCATTAACCGGAGGATGCAGGATGCCATTCAAGAACCGGGGAAACGTGGATTTCCGGCAACTCGGCGTGATGACCTTTTGTTCGCCTCCACCCCGGTTCATGAGATACTGCAAGGACATGCTCGCGCTGCGGTCTTATGGCGACCAGGCCGGCGAGGTATAATTCGCATCGTTCGGCGTAATGCGCTCGAGGTCCGTTCCATTGGCGTTCATAATGTAGATATTGAATTTCCCCTCTCGGTTCGAACTAAAAACGATCTGTCTGCCTGAAGGCGACCACGACGGATTTTCATCGCTTCCCCGTCCGCTCGTAAGCATGCGAAAGTCCGATCCGTCGGGAAACACGGTCGCGATCTTGAATACTCCGCCGACCTGTGTTGAAAACACAATGCGGTCGCCCCGGGACGACCAGTTCGGGGAAGCGTTATAGCTCCCCTCGAAGGATATTCTGCGGATATCTGTGCCGTCGGAACCCATAATATACAGCTGCGGTGTACCCGCCCTGCCTGAGGTGAAAACGATTTCCCTGCCGTTGGGGGCCCAGGAAGGAGAGACGTTGTCCGATTCCCCGTAGGTCAGCCGCTCCAGATCGTTTCCGTCCCTGCTCATGGTATAAATCTCGGCGCCGCTGTCTTTGCTGAGAGCCAGCGCGATGCGCTTGCCGTCCGGCGACCAGGCTGGAGAGATATTAAGGCCTTCGCTGCCTGACAGCTTCCAGCGTCTGCCGGTTTCCATGTCCAGCGCGAAGAGATCGGGATTCCCGTCGCGATAGGAAACATAGGCGAGCACCTTGCCGTCCGGGCTCCATGCTGGCGAGAGACAGATGGAGCGGTCTGCCGTGACCCGCTGGGGGTTCTGTCCGTCGTAGTCCATGATGTACAGTTCCTTGAACTTCGTCTTGTCGGACACATAGGCTATACGCGTGCGCGCAATGCCTTTTTCTCCGGTGTATCGGGAAACGATCTCATCGGCAAAGGTATGCACCATGCGGCGGAACGTTACCGTGTTCCCGAAGTACTCCTTGCTCGCGAGGTGCATTCCCGATGTTGCATCGTAGAGTTTGCCGGACAGCACGATATCTCCGCCGCTTTTCCCAATCTGACCCCAGACCACGCCGGTCAGTCCGAAGGTGCCTCCCCGCTTTATGATCTCTTCCGTCGGTTCCGAGTTATCCGTGATTCGCAGATCCAACTTCTTCGCATCGATGACATCAAATATCTGAGAACGCCGAAGATCGTCCTGCAGGACCTCAAGTGCCAGAGCACGCAGCGCGGGAGAGCCTGTCTGATCGCGGATATCGAGCACAGTGATCGGGATCTTCTTGGCTTCTCCGCGGACCACACCGAGATAGTATTGGGAATGAACTGCGGCGGGCATCACGACGAGGATGCACAACATTATGATTGCTGCGAAAATGCGTTTCATGGCATGAGAACCCCAATACTTCGGCCAGAGTATACGAGGGAGTGCGGATCAAAATTGAACTTCCCTCACCCCTGCCCCATGACTCTCGACCCTACTCGTTTTCCTGTAAATCGACGGTGAACACGGCGTAGTCTTTGTAGAACCCCTCCGGCATGGGCGGAAAGGGGCTCGACATCAGGATGGCACGCACAGCCGCCTGATCGAAATAGAAATTGCTGCTCGAGGCTAAGAGTTTCGCGTCACCCACTCTGCCCGATCGCAGAACGGTAAATTCGACTTTTGCCTTTGCCGTCGCCACTCCCGGAGGCGGATTCCAGTTCTGCTGAATTTTGTCCCGCACAAGCGCGAGGTAGGGAGATAATTTGAGTTCCTCCGATGAGGAACTCACCGCAACATTCTCGGTCTTGCCGCCCGGTTTTCCCCCAGGCGTAGAGGGCGCGGCCACCGGTGCCGCCGGCGCTGCGGGTTCTGCAGGTTTCGCTTCCGTTTTTGCAGGCGTCTGCGGATGGACTTTCTGTTTCTCCGGCGAGACTGCCGGCAATGTCTCCTTGTTCGGCGAAACCCTGACCTGCTGCGCAGGCACTTTTTTCGTCAGTTGATTGGGCTTCTCCCTAGCCGCTGCAGCTTCAGGTTTTGGCGGAGACGGAGCGGCCGCTGCCGGCGATGGGGGTGCCGGCGAAGCAGGAGCGTTCAGTCCCACCAGCTTGACTTCGTAAATAAGGGGAACATATATTTTCGGATGTACGGCAAATATGACGAAAAGCGCGAGCGCAACAAGAGCGGCATGCAGGAAAAAAGAAAAAAGAACGGCAACCACCAGCTCGTTCCCGGATTGGCCGATCTTCCTGCCGTGAGAAAGCCTCATTTGCCAGTCTCGACACCCGAGGCGGCTTCCGTCACCATGCCGAGCCGGTCAATGCCGGCGCGCTTCACCACGTCCATTACCTGCACTACAGCGCCGTAGGGAGCATCCTTGTCTGCGCGAAGATAGACGTTGACCATCGGTTTGGATTTGCGGATCGAATCAAGCACGTCTTTTAGACGGGTAATGTCAACCCGCTCTTTTTCGACGAAAAGTTCCTGACCGCGCGTTACCGTGAGCACGATGCGGTCTTCGGGTTTGATGCTGTTGGCAGCGGATTTCGGCAGATTGACATCCAACCCCCTGCTCATCATGGGCGAGACGATCATGTAAAAGAAAAGGATCGTGAGCAGAACATCGATGAGTGGGACCAGATTCAGCTCACGGATAATATGCCGTTCCCGTCGCTCAAAGCTCATAACTTCCTCCGGAGCATGTTTCGCTCGAGATAGCTCAGGAATTCCATGGAGAACGAATCACACCTGATGGCAATGTCCCGAATCTTGTCGGCAAAATAGTTATAGGCGATCACGGCGGGAATCGCCACAAAAAGGCCTGAGATGGTGTTGATGAGCGCCGCGGCAAGACCCGGAGCCAGCGCTCCGATGTCGCCCGCGCCCTTAAGACCGATTCCGTAAAAGGCGTCCATAATGCCCCATACCGTTCCGAAGAGCCCCAGGAGCGGACCGACCGTGCCGGTCGTGCCGAGAAAAGCGAGGTAGCGCTCCATGTAGACGATCTCATCCTGCGTCGTGATCCTCAGCGAACGCTCGATCTCCTGGGAAATGAGCGGCCGTTCCTCTTCTGTCACCTTTCCGTCAGGCAGGGTTTTGATGATGGATTCGGCTTCGCGATAGCCCTCGATGAATAGCGTCGAGAGAGGGCTGAATTTCTTAGCTTCCGCCCGCCGCATAAGTTCATCGATGTTCTTGGTCTTCCGGAAATCATGGAGAAAGTCGTGGGACTCCTTCTCTGCTCTCCGCAGGAACTGGTATTTAAGCAGGATCATGGCCCAGGACACGACCGAAAATCCCATCAGGATGAACACGATTCCCTTGCCGACCCATCCGGTCTCGCCGAAGAGACCGAGCACTCCTATGCCCAGTCCGGGCACCGCGCTGATTGCGAACATTGAAACCTCCGATTGTTTTTTTCACCGCAGAAGGCGCAGAGAAATATGATTTTACCGAATAAATACCATGGGGTTTTTAAAATTTGAGAACATTGATTTTTGGCCGGTATCAGGTTCGAACGTTGTCTGTTGCCTGTTATATCTTTTTTGCTTCCCCTCAGCATCCGCCGCGGCAAAAAGCTTTCAGGTTTAAAGCATGGCCATTATTTTCCCCATATCTGAAACATCATACCCGCCCATGCTTGCGATTTGATCGCGAAATACCTTGTCGTCCTGGATAATCGAGAGTAAAGCCTGCAGCATGGGTGTATTGTAGAACCGTTTCGGGATCGCGAGATCATACCGCTCCTGCGCCACCGGAACGAAATCCAGTCGCAGTGCATGGGCTGCCGAGAGCACGCCGAGCCCGATGTCGGCCGCACCCGAAAGAACTGCTGCAGCCACCGCCATATGGGTGAATTCCTCGTGATCATACCCTTTTACCTTCCTCGGGTCAATCTTTAATCTCCGCAGGTGGAGATCCGTCAAGAGCCGCGTGCCCGCGCCCGCCTGTCGGTTCACAAATGTTACGTCCCCGCGTGTCAAGTCCTCGAACCCTTTCAAGCGTTTCGGATTACCTTTGGTCACGATGAAACCCTGGGTGCGGTAAACCAGGTTCACGAGCACGGTACCAGTATCGGGAAGCATTTTTTTAATATAACCGACATTGTATTCACCTGTTTCTTCGTCGAGCAAATGCATTCCCGCCAAATGGGCTTCTCCGCGTTTGAGCGCCAGAAGCCCGCCCATACTCCCCACATGCGCCGATGAAAGTGTAAACTCCGCATGATTTCTCTTGAGAAAATTGCCGAGCACGTCCAGGGCGTTGTCGTGGGAGCCGATGCAGACAATGGTGTTCTCAATATCACGACTCGGCCGGAGAAGCTCCACCATTACCTCATGCCCCGCGGCGATGCCTTCGTTTGCAGCGGGAACGCGGATGATGCCGTCGGCGCGGACGAGGGACATAAGTGCGCCCGCTCCCCGACTCACGGGCGTCACGATCAGGCTGTCTCCAACGCGTCCAAGCTTCACTCGGATGAACTCCTCCTGTCCTAGCGAAGAAGCCACCTGCCTGCTGAGTTTTGCCGTGACCGTTCCCAGTTCAGTCGGTGTGATCCCGAGGAGGGAGTATATGAGCGGTTTCACGAAAAGATTGAAGGTGAGCGCCGCCGACACGGGATAGCCGGGTATGCCGATGACCGGCTTGCCCCGCACGATTCCAAGGATCACAGGCTTACCCGGTTTGATATTGACGCCATGCACGACGACGTCGCCGAGTTCGGCGATTACATCGGCGGTAAAGTCCTCCCTGCCCGCAGATGACCCAGCGTTGATCACAACAATTTCCGATTCAGCGTGGGCTTCCAGAATCATTTTCCCAAGCGATGTCACATCATCCTTGACAATGTTTTTTCGCACCCCATGGGCGCCGTACTCCGCGGTCATGGCGAAAAGCATTACCGAATTAAAGTCGATGATGTCACCCTTTTTAAGTTCGCTGCCGGGCTCAACTAGTTCCGTCCCCGTGGGGATGATCGAAACAACGGGCCGGCGGCGAACCATGACGGACGTATGGCCGGACGCAATCATTGCCGCCATATCGACGGGACGGACGAGGGTGTTCTCCGGGATGATGAGCTCTGTGGCAACGATGTCCTCGCCGACTAAGCGCACGTGCTGCCAGGGGGTCGCGGGCTTTAAAATCTCGATCTCCGATTCCGAGATTTTCTCCACGTCCTCAATCATAATCACAGCGTCATACCCGTCGGGCATCGGGTCGCCGGTATCCACGAACACGGCGTGATCGGGCATAGTAAGACGCTTCGGCCTGGTTTCGGCCGCACCAAAGGTATCGATAAAGCGGACGGCGACGCCGTCCATGGCGCTAGAGTGATAGAAGGGCGACGATATCTTCGCGATAACGGCTTCCGAGGTGACCCGTCCGAGCGAATCGCCGACTAGTATGCGTTCCCCGACAAGCGGTCCACCGATGCCTGCTGTAATCAATGCTTCATGAAATCTCCGGATTGCATCGGCAAGCGGCTGATTATCGAGATATTTTTTTTGTTTGTACATAAAGTGACAGGCTCTTAAAAGGCACGGCTTTGTGTTGTAAACGTCGTTCTCGCTTGTCGGGAATTGTCCTTATACTGGTGGACTCCATTGTTTATTCTTCGGCGAGATGCTTCCGTTAGAACAACCTTACCTCCACTTCCTCCCCTGTCTCGATCCCGATCTTGTTGACTGGTATTACGATGGTGCCCACGGCCTTTACGAGAGTGCTGATGAGTCCCGAGGCTCCGAAAACAGGCCGCGCCCAGAGGCCGTCGTCCCGCTTCTCAAGAGTAACCCGAACGTGGTCTTCGCGGCCCGGGCTCGATGCAATGCTTCGCGCGAGACGTGCCTTGACCGTGCGAAAGACAGGCACGCTCTCCAGTACGGGATTTGGAATTTCTCCAGCCATACGAGAGAGAAGGGGCTTCACGAAGACTTCGAAACAAATGCTGACCGCGGCAGGATGCCCCGGTAATCCGAAAACCGGCACATGCCCATGCA
>CAWGYL010000019.1:0-209881 GCA_963826885.1 Nitrospirota bacterium
AAAATGCGGAACGTCTCGCAAAAGTAAAAAAAAGCAGGCGGTATTTCCGCCTGCCTAAAATCACTTGTGCATTCAAGATAACATTTCTTTCCGCTTAGGAATAATAAATGAGCGGTATGGGTAAAACTACTTTCCTGCTGGAGCCGCAGGAGCTGCTGCTGCCGGGGCTTCCTTCTTTGCTGCAGCCTTCTTTTTCTTCTTGGTGGTAGTCTTCTTCTTGGTGGCCTTCTTCTTTGCCGGAGCCTTCTCTTCCATCTTCTTCTCAGGTGCAGCTGCCGGTGCCGTTTCCTGTGCGAATGCTACGCCGAGGGTCAGGGCAAATGCCACTGCCGTGAAAAGAGCAATAATCTTCTTCATTCTGTTTCACCTCCCTTCCTTAATAAGATTCTTCAGATTATCAGATTCGGCAACTATTGTCAAGAGTAAAGAATGGGTGCCTGTAAGAATGAGAAGCTTAAGCTTCTGGAAACTGTCAATATAATGAGGCAATAACCCGCGTGATATCAGCCATTTCTTGACAAAAGGGACGCGATTCAGTTAAATTGTGTTTAGATCGTTTTGCCGACGGATGAAGTCATGAGAAGGCATTCTCCCTGCAACCATGCGCGGAAGAGTTCATGTTTATACCCGTACAGAAAGCAGCCTGCCGACCCTATATTCCGTGCGGACACAAGACAAGACACACTTCATATGATAGAATCCCTCTTCAGGCGCATAAAAGGTTCCAGGGCTTACGCGCTGGCAGGTCTTCTTGCGCTCATTTCGCTGATCCACTACCTCGTGCGGGGTGTACATGCCGGCATACTCCATGGGCTTCTTGGTCACCTTTATATTGTTCCCATCATACTAGGCGCTTATTGGTTCGGGATTAGGGGAGGCGTATCGACAGCCATTGCCTCCGCAGCGCTGTTTTCGCCGCATCTGTTTCTGCACTGGCACGATCCTTTTCTGGATGTCTATAACTACGTCGAATTGTTCCTTTTTCTGCTGATCGGCGGCGTCACTGGCGTGTTGAGTCAGATGGAACGCAATCAGGGCATGCGCTATGAGGAGGCACTCAGGCGGCTCGATGAATCCCACCGGAAACTGAAGGAACAGACGGATATCCTGTTCCAGACAGAAGAGCATCTGAGACGCGCGGACCGGTTGTCGGCCCTTGGTGAGCTGTCCGCCGGCATGGCCCACGAGATACGCAATCCGCTCGGTTCGATCAAGGGCGCTGTCGAGATTCTGAAAGACGACTATTCGGTGGACGATGCCAGGTATGAGTTCATTCAGATCCTGCTTAAGGAGACGGACCGGTTAAACCGTATTGTCCAGGAGTTCCTCGAGTTTGCGAAGTCCAAGCAGCCGGACTTTCAGCAAACCGACCTAAATGGGGACCTCGAATCGGTGCTAACCTTGACCTCGCAGGAAGCCAGGAAAGCGGGCATCACGGTACGGAAACAGCTCGATCCGGCAATTGGAAAACGGAGTCTCGATGCCGGGATGCTCAAACAGGCCTTCCTAAACCTGGTTCTGAATGCCCTCCAGGCTATGCCGGAAGGTGGCGAGTTGACCGTGAAGAGCGGGATCAGGAATGAGATGATCGAAGTGATGATCAGGGACACCGGATCGGGCATTTCGGAAGAGAACCGGAAAAAGCTTTTCAGCCCGTTTTTTACGACTAGGAAGCAGGGAACGGGTCTCGGTCTTGCCATCACCTATCGCATCATCGAGAAGCACCGGGGAACAATCGACGTAGTAAGCGAGCCGGGCCAGGGTGCGACGTTTACGGTCAAGATCCCCATCGCATAGGGGTAATTTAAGCATTCTTCTTTTATCTCTGCGGTGAAAAAATCATGAAAAAATCCTCTATCCTTCTCATAGATGATGACGATAGCCTTCGCAGGGTCATAGAATTCAATCTAACCTCGGCTGGATATCACGTGCAGACTGCGGCGGGCGGTCAGGAGGGGCTGCGACTTTTTGAGAAGGGATGTTTTGACGCAGTGATCACAGACATTACCATGCCTGGCATGAACGGGATGGAGGTCCTGGCGACAATCCACAGCCGGGACGGAGACCTGCCTGTGATCATGATAACGGCTTACGGCACGATCGAGAGTGCGGTGCAGGCCATGAGGCAGGGGGCCTTCGATTACATTACCAAACCCTTTAACCGCGATGAGCTGATGCTCACGCTCGCTAAAGCGCTCCGGCTGAGACAGCTTGAGAAGGAAAATGTCAAGCTCCGGGCCGAGGTTACGGACCGATACCGCTTCGACAGCATCATCGGCAACAGTGACGCTATCCGGGAGGTGCTCGATATGGCCGGTCGAGTGGCCGCGAGCGACGCGACGGTCCTTATCACGGGGGAACGGGGAACAGGCAAAGAGCTTCTTGCCAAAGGCATCCATTTCAACAGTTCGCGCGCCGAAGGTCCCTTTGTTGCCGTCAATTGTGCCGCCATCCCCGAGACGCTTATTGAGAGCGAGCTTTTCGGCCATGTAAAGGGGGCCTTTACTGGAGCGGGCAGGGACAAGGAAGGAAAATTTGAGCTTGCCGACGGCGGAACGATCTTGCTGGACGAGATCGGAGATCTTCGCATTGATCTTCAGGCGAAAATACTTCGTGTCCTGCAGGAGCGAACTATTGATCGGCTCGGCGGCACAAAACCTGTTCCGGTGGATCTGCGGGTTGTCGCCTCTACGAACAAAGACATCGAACGGGCAATCAAGGAAGGTAAATTCCGTGAAGATCTCTACGATCGCTTAAACGTCGTGGCTCTGCGCATACCTCCACTGCGAGACCGCAGAGAGGACATTCTGCTGCTGGCGAACTATTTTCTTAAAAAGTTTAATAAAGACGCCGCCGTGAGTGTCGTTGAGGAAGCTCAGCAGGCGCTTCTCTCCTATGGCTGGCCCGGCAATGTACGTGAACTTGAGAGCGTCATTGAACGGGCATCGGTTCTGAGAAGTGGAAACAACGTTACGCTCGCCGATTTTCCAGAAAAAATGAAGAACAATAAGAGTGCAGTCCAAAACATCATCCTGAACCTTCCGGACGAGGGAATCGCGCTCGAAGACTTGGAAAAAAACCTCATTATCAAGGCCCTCGAAAAGCACAAGGGCAACCAGACCCGAGCTGCAGAATATCTCGGCATCACTAGACCGACATTGATTTACCGGATGGAGAAATACGGACTCAAATAGGCTATCGCGGCTGGGGAATGTAATAAAACTGCACTTTTCCCCGGCCTTCAGATATCTTGCATCTTTCATCCTGAATCAGGTAATATAAAAGAGGAATTATTGTTATGAGGAGGAACGTATGGCAAAGACAAATCTCAAAATCCAGGGCATGACCTGCAATCACTGTGTGATGCGGGTCGCGAAAGCGCTCAAGGCGGTACCAGGCGTGCAGGACGCGCGGGTAGACCTGCAGAAGGCCGAGGCTGCGGTCACCTATGACGACGCCAAGGTCTCCCTGGACAAATTGTCGTTCGCCGTTGTTGAAGCCGGCTATAAAGTTGTTTAAGAAGACGCTCGGGGTAGAGCAACGACAGAACGAGCTCAATGTTATTTCACCCGCACATCAGGAACGAAGGGCCTTTTTTCAGCCGCCGGACGCCTGGCATCGTCTCACCCCTGTCACGTGCGGCGTAATTCTGTTCAACGATACAGTGAGGCGGTAAATGGACCAGCCTTCGAAATGGCAAGTTATATACGCGAAGAAGTTCAGTCGGTTGCTTCCCTTGGACATAGATCACTGTTCGCCGATCGCGCTCCGGGCTATCATTCTCGATGTCCACACCCCTGCCGTCATCCTCGACCAGATCGCCTTGGTCTATTGTGACGACGCGGAAGTTTTGCAGGCCCTCGTCCGTTGTCCCAATCTGGAAGAGACAACGCTCGCCTTTATCGCGTTGACGGCCTCGGAGGAGATGAAGCAGTTCATCGCCGGTACGCGGGCTATCGATATAATTATGGGGGAAACCTCCGGCGGTGAGCTTGCCGAAGACGGGAAGAAGCTCAATATCCAGCAGCTCATCCAGAAGATGTCGCCGCCGCAGAAGATCAAGCTTGCAGTGGCGGGCGGCAAAGATGCGCGGAGCCTGCTGATCCGGGAGTCCAGCAAGATGATTGCGTTGGCCGTACTGGAAAATCCCCGTATCACCGCGGGCGAGATCGAGTTCTTCGCCAAATCGACCAATATGAGCGAAGACGTCATACGCAAGATCGGAACCAACAGCGAGTGGTCAAAAAAAATATCAGTCGCCTCGGCCCTTGTAAACAACCCCAAAACACCGGTCGGCATATCGCTTGGGTTTATCAACCGGTTGAGCGTCCGCGAGCTGGGCATCCTTGAAAAAAGCCGCAATGTCCCGGCGCCGGTCAGAACGGCAGCTAAAAACCATCTTGCGAAGAAAAAGCTCGGCAAAGCGTAAATTCCCGCTCCATGCTCCGGTCAATGCCTCTTGTTTCGTTTAAATTGATTGCGGTTCCAGGGTATTATAATGAGACGTTCAGGAATTATTTTCTTCACACTTGTTCTAATTGTAGCCGGGTGTCCCTCCTCCGGGCCCAAGACCGTCCTAAAGACAGAATCGATCATGGGTACCGATGTGACGATCACGGTTGTTGCGAAGTCGGTGGAAGAGGGTGCAGCGGCCATCGATGCTGGGATGGCGGAGCTTCACCGGCTTGATGCCATGATGTCACTTTACAAAAATGACAGCGAGATCACGAGGGTGAATCTTGCGGCGGGGAAGCACCCAGTTAAGGTCTCACCCGAAATGATCGAAGTCGTCCAGGATGCTGAAGTGGTCTCAAAGCTGTCTGGCGGCGTTTTCGACGTAACGATCGGACCGCTGGTAGTTCTGTGGCAGATGCGGCTCAAGGAGGGGAAAATTCCCACGGACAGAGAAATCGCGAGGATTCGGCCACTGGTCAACTATCGGAATATAGAGGTCGACCGAAAAGCTTCAACGATATTTCTGAAGAAAACCGGTATGATCATGGATTTTGGAGGCATGAAGGGATATACAGCGGATCGTGCCGCAGACGTAATCAGGAAGCGTGGCATAACAAACGCGATCATAGCCGTCGCCGGCGATATCTGGGTCATGGGACACCGCGAGGACGGCAAGCCGTGGAAGATCGGTGTGCAGCACCCGCGGGAAAAGGACAAGACGCTGGCTGTGCTCGACTTGAGCGATAAATATATTTCCACCTCGGGTGACTACGAACGGTTCGTCATCAGGGAAAACAAGCGGTATCATCATATTATCGACCCCCGGACCGGAAAGCCCTCAAAAGGAGTCATCTCTGCGACCCTGATCGGAAACAAGGGAGCGTTCATTGATCCTCTTACCAAGGCACCGTTTATTCTTGGTCCGGAAAAGGGTCTTGAGATCGTGAAGAAAGTCGGCGCAGAGGCCATTATTGTCGACGAAGAGGGAAAAGTATACACGACTGAGGGCATTAAAAACCTGCTCGACGAGCCGATGCGGTGATCCGTGAGCGTGACATCAGAATCATGAAAAATTTATCTCCAGTAAAAGTGATGTTTCTGTGCATCGGCAACGCGTGCCGGAGCCAGATGGCTGAGGGACTGGCGCGAGAGCTCGGAAAGGGATTGATCGAGCCCTTCAGCGCGGGTCTTCTTGCCGCGGGAGTTCATCCGCAGGCCATGGCTGTGATGAAGGAAATCGGCATCGATATATCGAAGCAAAAATCTAAAAGGATCGATGAAAGAGTTCTCATGAACATGGACATCATTGTCACGCTCTGCACCGATGCGGAGGAGTCCTGTCCGCTGACCCCTTCACAGATACAACGCTTTCACTGGCCCATCGAAGACCCTATCAATGCCATCGGCACCGCAGAAGAGGTGATGAAGGATTTCAGGAGGGCACGGGACGAAATCAGGGCAAAGATGGAAGAGTTCATCGAGATACTGAAACAAAAAAGAAGTTAATTCTCGACGGGTGATGCGTGATGTATCACTGCTTTTATTCAATATACCCGTCTTCCCCTGTTCATCCATGGCTGGATACCGCGCTACAATAAAACATTGTTTTATACGCGAAAAAACAGTTGCGCCAGAAGAAAGAGACTGGTAATATATTTAAAATAACTAAACTCTGAACCTCAGGGTGGGTTGCATTGATAATACAGCAAGGAGGAAGCATGGTAAGTATTTCGAACAACGCGGTAGAAAAATTCAAGGAAATTGTCTCTAAGCAGGGCACTGCAGGAGACGGAGTTAGGATATTCGTTGTTCCGGGTGGCTGAAGCCCTTCTCTGGCTATGGACATAGCCAAAGCGCCCCAGACCGGTGATACGACACTGGATATGCAGGGGCTTAAGATTTTTCTGGAGGAGCGTGCAAAGGGCATGCTCACGAATACCAGCATCGACTTTCAGGAAAGCCAGGGATTTGTGCTTACGGGCATGCAGCCAAGTGCCTGCGGTTCCTCCTGCAGTTGCTGAAGTATCGTGGAAGGGTTTTTTGACCGCTGTCTTTTCTCCGGAGACAGCGGTTTTATTTTATTCTTTCGCATGCCTCATACAGGGCTGTCCCTCCCGATAATGATTCGCTGTCCAATGAACTTTCCCGCCACCAAATCGCTTGCGAGATTGTAGTGGCGGGTTCACGGTTCTCTTCGGCGGCGTTCTGAAGGCTTTCTCCCCAACTGGTCTTGCTACACGCAAATCGATGATTGCGACCGCTGTCGAGTCACAGGGCAGGCAACAGTGAATTAATCGGGACTCGTTCGAACCGGATGTGGCGCTTAAACATGCAGCCGCTGATCGCAGCACAAAGAGCGCAATCACAAAAGCTATCGAGAATGATCGAGTCTTGTGAAATACGCCCGTTCTGAAAGTTTCATGCTAAAGCGATCGTGGCTCCTAATAAAATTGATCTACACTATCGAGTTAGCCATGCAAAATCATAAATTAATATAATGTGCTGTGCACGGAGTGGTGCTCCAAGGGAGGCGCGTCGAGCATTAAAATGATTGTAAACTGAATCCTTCCATCATGCCTGTTTTTTAGTTTGCTTGTTGTCGCTCATTAAAGTTATATTTTCTGCAGCCGATAAGAGAAACAAGATTTCAGAATCCACGTCGAGGGAGAACCATGCCTGATTTGAAGCAACAAATTACGGAAAGCGACGTCAAACGATATATCAAGGGACTTCACGACCTGTCCACAATTCCGGTGCTCCTGGGAAAGATCCTCAAAACCGTGCAGGATGAAAACGCATCCACCGGCGATCTCCACAAACTCATTACTTTTGACCAGGCGCTTGCCCAGCGAGTTCTGCGAATGGCGAACTCCGCCGCCTTCGCCCGCTCGGGGCAGATCAAGGACATTGAACAGGCCATCATGTTTCTCGGCTTCGACCGGATCAGGTCCATTGCCATCGGCATGACGGTCATGAACGTCATGCCCACAAAAGGCTCTTTTACCGTTGAGAATCTCTGGGTCCACGGATATGAAGTAGGGTTTCTTGCTTCAGTACTCACCGATCTCATCCCCATGACCATTCCGGGAGAGTGTTTTCTCGCCGGTCTTCTGCACGACATCGGCCGGGTGGTTTTCTGCAGCATGGACCAGAAAAAATTCATCTCCATCGCACCGGGAGACGATCTGCTCGAATGGGAGAAGACGCTTTTCGGCTGCACACACGCGGATGCCGGAGCCTGGCTCATCGAGGAACTCGGCATGCCCAAGGATCTTTCGCTGATCACCAAATTTCACCATCATCCCGAGCTTGCATTGGAGCAAAAGGAAACAACAGCCGTGGTCGCGCTTGCCGATGCGCTTGCGGGAAGATTCGTTTCCCGGAAGGAAGGTGACAGCATCTGGTCTGGCAACTTCGATGCGCTGCTGAAGAAATATTCGGTAACCGACGAGGATTTAAGCAAAGTTGGAGACAAGCTGGTTCAGGCCACACCTGACATTGAAAAAGTGTTCTCCGCTCACTAGTCCGGAAAGGCGGGAGGAAAATTTGTTTTCTATGTTAAACTGCGGGGCCTGCTCACGAATGTCGTTCCCGCGTTAACCGCTCGTTAACCTCAGAGATTCCGCCAAAGCCTTGTTGACGATCTTTCCGTGATAGGTGTTCAGCGCGCTCCGGATGATCGGGTCCGTCTGTACCGCCTTCCTGATCCCTTCAGCTGCGATGATCTTAACATAAGGAAGTGTCGCGTTCGTGAGTGCCAGCGTTGATGTCCGTGGATAGGCGCCTGGCATATTCGCAACGCAATAATGGATAATGCCGTCCACCGCGTACACGGGGTCGTCGTGCGTGGTGGGACGGGATGTTTCGATGCAACCTCCCTGGTCCACGGCCACGTCTACGATCACCGAGCCTGTTTTCATGGTCCCAAGCATCTGACGTGTTATCAGAATGGGGGTCCTGGCGCCGGGAATGAGCACTGCTCCGATGATGATGTCGGCGGCTCTAATTTCCTCGGCAATCGTTTGGGCCGTGACAGGAAGGGTCTCCACCCGTCCCATGAACATTTCGTCGATTTTTTGAAGTCGCTCCGTGCCCTTGTTCATGACCACGGTCTCCATTCCCAGGTTCGACGCGACGCGGGCCGCATTCGTACCCACTACCCCGGCTCCGAGTATCACGATCTTGGCTGGTTTAACGCCGCTCGCGCCGGTCGCGAGAATGCCCGAGCCTCCCTTGAATTTCTGGAGATAATGGGCAGCCATGAGCGGCGCCATCCTGCCGGCGATTTCACTCATGGGGGCGAGAAGGGGCAGGATACCGTCCTTCGTGAGCGTTTCATAGCCAATACCGGTTACTTTTTTTTTGAGCAACACCTCAGTCAGTTCGCGGTTTGGGGCAAGGTGGAGGTAGGTGAAAAGCGCCTGCTCTTCCGTGAACAAATCGTATTCCTGCGGAATCGGCTCTTTGACCTTAACGATGAGCTCAGACAGGCTGAATACCTGCTTCTTGTCGACGATTTCCGATCCGGCTTTTCGATAATCACCGTCCGGAAAGCCGCTGCCAGCTCCCGCATTGGTTTCAATGAGTACCCTGTGACCTGCCTGCACAAGATCCTGCACACCGAAGGGCGTTATTCCAACACGGAACTCCTCAATCTTGATTTCGCGGGGAACGCCGATGATCATCTGGCTGTCCTTTCCTCTTCGATTTTTCGCGTCAATTAAAATGTAGCAGGAATTCCCTGAGATTGCAATGTACAGACCCGCTCCCTTCAGGACATGCAACCTATTGACTAATCAACCTGATTTCGGTACTATGTGCCGTTACTCATACGGACTTATTGTCCTGGAGGTTTCATCATGGCGGAAGAAAAGAAAGAACTTTGGCTCAATTACCTTGCGCTCACGACGGTCATCTTCGCGGTCTGCGCCACGCTCTCTACGCTCAAGGGTGGCGGCTACGGATCAAAGGCGATGATGTCCCAGTCCCAGGCCTCGGACCAGTGGGCTTTTTATCAGGCCAAGAGCGTCAAGGGATATTTATATGAACTCCAGAGGGAAAAGCTCGAAATGGACATAAAGGTCCTGAAAGGGACCGCATCCCGTTCTCTGGCCGCGGACTATCAGAAAAAAATCGACGGTTATGCGGAGAAGATAAATAAATATGAAGACGAGAAGGCCGAGATCATGAAGACCGCCAAGTCGCTTGAGGCGGTCCGCGACGAAGCTCAAAAGCATTCCGGCGCCTTTGGTCTGGCCGCTATGTTCCTCCAGATCGCGATCCTGCTTTCATCGATCGCGGCATTGATGAAAAAAAAGTTTTTCTGGTATTTCGGTATGCTGTCAGGGGTTCTCGGCCTTGTGTACTTTTTCAATGGATTCTTCTCCTTTATGAAATAAAAAAAACGATGCACGACCGCTCCGAAAAGTTCGTCTCCGACGGCCTTTTTTTTCTTGAATGCCTGCCCTGACAATTTCGCGCGGGGGGACATTTCTGATAGAATAAACACCATCGCGGACAGGTGAAAGGAACAGAATGGAATGAAGCAGTACAAATGGCAGGTTATTCTCGGAATATCCCTCATCCTGGCATCGGTATCTCTCTACACCATTCAAATCGTCGTTTTTCGCGATGCGCGGAGCACTTTTTTTTATCTGCTCCAGGACATTGCCTTTATCCCTATCCAGGTCCTCCTTGTGACGCTAATCTTGAATCAGATGCTGAACATGCGTGAAAAAATGGCTATGCTGAACAAGATGAATATGGTCATCGGTACTTTTTTCAGTGAAGCGGGGACTGGCCTCCTCAAACTTTTTTCCGGATTCGATCAAAATATGGACGCACTGAAAAAGGACCTCCTGGTGACGGGGCAGTGGTCAGATCGGCAATTCCGTGAAGCGGCCGGCATTGTCTCAATCTATGACTGCAAAATCGATCATGCGAAAACCGACCTTGTCGCCTTGAAGCACTTTCTCGCCACAAAACGGGATTTTTTACTCAGGCTTCTGGAAAACCCAAACCTTCTCGAACATGAAACCTTCACCGAGCTGCTCTGGGCGGTTTTTCATCTGACCGAGGAGCTGGCCTCGCGGGAAAATCTGAACGAACTGTCCCCGGCCGACGCCATCCATATTGCCGGCGACATCAAACGGGCGCACGTACTGCTTATCACGGAATGGCTCGCCTACATGAAACACTTGAAAAGCGAGTATCCTTATTTGTTCTCCCTTGCCGTACGGATGAATCCTTTCGATCCCCATGCATCGGTGATCGTGAAATAAGAAAACGGTTCGAGCAGTGAAGCAAAGGGCTTTCACAGCACAGGAGAAACACCATGGACCTTCAGTTTAAGGGGAACGGCCGGCTGCTTCTGAAGAACGTGTTTCTTTATGTATTGGTGATGGCGCCGCTGCTGTCACTCTGCCTGATGGGCGCGCTCTGGATCCATGTCTTCCTGACGATCATGGCGCTGTCTCTCATCATGCTTCCGGTCTTCACGTCCCTCATAGCGCGGACAGACGGTTTCTCATTTGATGATGAGGGCCGAGTCATTACACGTCCCGTGGGCAAGCCCGTTCCCTATAGTGCCATAACGCTTATGGAACTGAACGAGACCGCCGGTCTGCTGCAAGTTCATGTCAAACGGGGAAAGTTTAACCGCATTGCCCTGGTCTCGGCGCTCGACCGGAATGCAAAAGCGCGTCTCGTCGAAGAACTCATGAAGCGCATACCAGGGCTCGTAATCAGGGAGCGAGCATACGCCGATTGGAAATCTGTGTTTCTCATCGCGTCGATTCTGATTCTCGCAACCGCAGGGTTTGACGGTTATTTGTACGCCCGCCATCCACAGGTAGGCATCGTCCCGCAAAGGTTCGAGACAATTCGTGATGGGGGAGCGAAATCAAAGGCGAACAGTTTTACTGTCGGAGATTTTTCCTTCCGTCTGCCGCACAAATTTCGGAAGCTCGGCACGGAAGATGATGTAACATTTTTTGAGGACCGGGAAGTGAAAAGGACTGAAATAAACGTGGTTGCGAATTGGATTGCGACTTCTTCGGTACGCAGGAAAATATTCCGGTATGCGACCGGTATGGGTGATTATGCCGACGTTCTGGAGCATTCCTATAACGCGCGCTTCGGCATTATTCCCCTCGTGCTGAAAGACATCGCCCTGGCGGGCATGAAGGATATCCGGATCTTTATGGTGGGTCAGCAGGCAATCGGCGGCTTTATAACGCAGGGCAGCAAAAAAGGAAGAGAATTGACACATATCATGCTCGTCGGCGGCAAAGAGAGGAAGGAAATAAATTTTTTTATCTCCGGGCCGTCACGTCTCGACGAGCAGGAATTGCATGAGCTCCTGGCCAGTATTCAACTGAACCAGGAAGGGGAATAGGGACGATCCTATTTTTCGAAATCAACGGCATTGCCAGTGATCAGGGTATCGGTGCTCCTGCGAACAACGGCCGTTGAAGAGCGCTCCTTTACAATGATAACCTGCACTTCACCGATTTTTACCCTGGGTTCTCCCGCCTTTACCGTATCGGCATAGACGACGAAATTGTCTCCGGGATCAACACCGTCTGCACTCCCTTTGTCGATGTAGACGAAATCCATCTGACCGACGATGGCTCGCTGATTTTCCACCGCCAGAACGTATCCGGAGATATCCTTTTTCTTTGCCGGGGAGGGATAGACCAGCGCCGGTTCCTGGTAAGGCGTCAACTGATTGTTTTTTTCGATGGTATCAAAGGAAAGTGTGATTCGCGCAGTGCACACTTCAGTAGACGGGTCCTTGGCCGTGACCCGCAGTATGCCGAGACCATGGATAAGCTGTCCGTAATCCTTCCCTGTCCGGGGATGTTTGACAGTCCCCTGGGACGCGTAAATGAGGAATTTATCTCCGATATTGACATTCCCCGGTGAGTCGAACTTAACATAAACGGAGTCGTCATATCCGAAGGTGGCCTGTTGTACCTCTCCGGCATGACCTATGATGACACCGGCGCTTTCCATGCCATTTACGAAGCCGGCGCTTAGCATGGCATACTTGTCAATGATCGGCTTGACCTGTTCTTCAGGAAGGATAAGCCTGTTGCCTCCTCCAGTCTTTTCTTCCGCGGGCTGCACCTGCCGCGGCCGCACTGCAAGGGCCGATTCCAGCCCTTCCGCCGGCACCGGCTCAGGAGCGGGCGATACTGCTGCCTCGGTGGTTTGTTTCGCTTCAGGTTCTTTGGCTTCTTCACTGACCGGTGCTTGCTTTTCCACGAGCTGCGTTTTCGGCGCTTCTTCAGAAGGTGCCTGCATGGCCTGTTCGAGAGGAGCGATGCTCGGGATTGCAAGTTTGCTCCCCGCATAAATCTTATCCGGGTTTGCGATGGAAGGGTTTGACTTCCAAATAATCGGCCACAGGAACGGATCTTTGAGGTAAGTATTTGAAATGTCCCAGAGCGTATCGCCCTGTTTAATGACGTATTCAGTATTTTCCTCGCTGGCGGGAGTAGCGTTTCCCGCCGCGGGGGCTGCAGCCTGCGGCTCAACCTTCGGCGGTGCAGCCTGCAATTGACTGGCGCCGCCAGTCGTCCCGCTCGTCGTACCCGTTGGTTCGGACTGCGGCTGAGCCGGTTCAGCAACGGTTTGTTCGGGTTGTTGCCCTGACGATGGTTCCTTCTGCTCCTGAGGTGCGGCGGTGCCCGGAACGAGCATGATCAGTAATGAAATGCATGCTGCTTGGATAAGGGCGCTCGGCCTTGTGGTCATTCCTGCCTCCTGATTTGTTCCCTGCGCAGACAGCTGTTTAAGCAAACCATTTTTTCTTAAGATATACGAGAAACCTCTGGTTTGTCAAGAGAATTAATCAAAATCCGGCCAAACCAGACCTTGCTTTTGGGTGATGATTTTGGTATTCTGCCGCTATCATGGTGATTGACGGCAAAGGGGGCAAAAGCGGATGGAGGGGCGTCCTCTATTTATTTGTTTTTCTGGCCCTCACTGCGCTTGTCATCGTGCTTCAACTCAAGTACCGGGGCTTTGAGGGCCCCCTTTCCGACAACCTCCTAATCATTTTTCTCATCAACGCGAACTTCCTCCTCCTGGCGACCGTGATATTCATGATCGCCAAAAGCCTCTGGAAACTCTCGGTGGAGCGAAAGCGCGGCGTGCTCGGGGCAAGGTTCAGGACGAAATTGGTATTTGCCTTTGTCAGCCTGTCGTTCATTCCCCCCGTCCTTCTGTTTTTCATTGGAAGCGGCATGTTCACCAGCAGCATTGAGCGGTTGTTCAGCCTGCGCATAGAAAATTCGCTCAAGGATTCGGTCTCCATCGCCCAGGAATACTACGACCTGCTGCAGAAAGACGCATTTGTGTTCGGGAAGCAGATCAGCAGCCAGATGACCGAAGCCAGATTGCTGTCCCGGTTCGAGAATCAGGCGCTCAAGGAATACCTTGCAAAAAAAGCCGCTGAATACGGCGTAAGTTCTATCGAGCTCTTTACCGACCCGCATAAACGTGCCGTTACCGTGGTAACAAATCACTATCCCCCGAAGACGTTCACACAGACGTCTGCCGAACTTGTGGCCGATGCCTTCGCAGGACATAATGCAGCGGACGTATCAAGTACGGGAAGTAAAGGGGACATCCTGCGGGCCGTCGTTCCGCTCTATGATTCGCCGGGAGGGAACCAAGTGGCCGGCGTTGTTGCTATAAGCTATTATGTCCCTTGGAACCTGGCGAGGAAAGCCTCCGACATCCGCGAGGGCTACGCACAGTACCGTTCGGCGTTCAAGAGCAAGGAGCCGATCAAGCTTTCCTACAGGCTCGGCTTTCTCACTGTAACGCTTGCGCTTCTTCTGGCTGCAATATGGGTCGCGCTCCGCGTAGCTGCAGGAATTACCGGACCTATCAAGAAGCTGGCCGAAGGGACCGCCGCTGTCGCAGCAGGAAGATTTGATTACCGGATCGACGAGAAGTCCGGAGACGAGGTCGGCATTCTCATCGATTCATTCAATCTGATGACACGGGAGCTCAAAAGTTCCCGCGAGCAGCTTGAGCAGGAAGTAAATTCCAGGAAAACGATCCTCTCGAACATCGATACAGGCGTTGTATCTATCGACCGCGCGGCAAGGATCACGATGGTCAATCAGTCGGCTTCGGAGATCCTCGGCATCCGTGAAAAAGAGGTGCTGGGCAGACGGTATGATGAGGCCTTCGGGTTTATCGAACTGGAGCCGATCCGCGGCCTCTTCCGCAAACTGGAGGAAGGGCAGGGCCGGGCCGAAGAGGAATTGACGCTCAGCGTGCGCGGACGGATGCTGATGCTCAGGGTGCGCATCACGACGCTTCGGGATGGCGGCGGCACGCTGACCGGATCGGTCATCACTTTCGACGACATGACGGAGCTTCTGCGGGCGAAGAAAGCGGAAACCTGGCAGGATGTTGCGCGGAGGATCGCCCACGAGTTCAAGAATCCCCTGACCCCGATCAAGCTTTCGGCGGAACGGCTGAGAAAAAAACATGCGGAGGGTTCGCCGGATTTTGATGCCGTATTCGACGAATGCAGCCGGACGATTGTCCATGAGGCGGACGGACTGCGCAAACTCGTCGACGAGTTTGCGAATTTTGCGCGCATGCCGAGTTCGAACCCGGTGCCCCAACCGCTGTCACCGGTCCTGGAAAGCGTGGCCCAACTCTATGGCGGGGCCCACAAGGATATTTCCATCCTGCGCGACATCCAGCAGGGAATGCCCGATGTGCTTTTCGACCGAGAGCAGATGAAGCGCGTATTCATTAACCTTTTTGAAAATGCCGTCGAAGCCATGGGCGGAAAAGGCCGGATATGGGTCTCAGCGCGCGTTGCTGCGTCGGGCAAGGCGCAGATCGAGGTAGCCGACGAAGGGACCGGGATCTCAGCCGAGGACGTACCGAAACTCTTCCAGCCCGACTTCTCGCGCAAGAAGAAAAAAAGCGGGCTGGGGCTTGCGATCGTGCTCAGGATCATAACAGACCACAGCGGTTCGATCCGTGTGGAGCAGAATATGCCGCGTGGCGCCCGTTTCACCATCGAGCTGCCGATTGCACAAGGTACAGCAGTTCAGAGTGCAGAGTTCAATGCCCAGAGTTCTGAATCATGAGCCGGATATTTCTTTGAACGCTGGACACTAAATTGTTAACTTTGAATTAAAACAGGGAGGTTCTCATTTGGACACCGCATCAACAATACTGCTCAGCATCGTAGCTCTTTACCTCATCATCAGAATATTCGGTGTCCTGAGCCGGCTGGGGATTAAACAGCTTTCCGCGCGGGAGCTCGACCAGAAAAAAGGGATGGCGATTCTCGACGTCCGCACCAACAAGGAATATGAGCAGGGGCACATCCCCGGCTCGGTCCATGTGCAGCTTTCGGAAATCGGCGACAAGGTCAAAAAGCTCAAAAAGGACAAGGAGCTGGTCGTCTACTGCCAGAACGGGAGCCGGAGTGTTTGGGCCATCAAGCGGTTGATGGGCATGGGCTACAAGAACCTTTACAATTTGAAGGGCGGCTACAATGCCTGGAAAAGAATTCATCCGTGAGTTGAAAAGAGACTACAGGGGGAAAAAGCCGCGCATCGTAAAGCGTCTCGCCGAATTCAGGGCCGTTTCCCACAAGGGAGACAGGGTTATCTTCGAGGAGCTCTGCTATTGCATCCTGACGGCCGGCAGCAGTGCGAAGATGGGGATGCGTACCGTTGAGGCCTTGAAGGACATTCTCCATACCGGCAGCGAGAAAGAACTACAGGAACGCGCGCAGACGCACCGTGTGCGATTCTGGCGCCTGCGGCCTTCTTATATCGTCCAGACTCGGGAGTACCTGAAGGACGCCTGCGGGATGAAGCTCCGCATTCTGCTTGACTCGTTCGATTCTCCCGACGCGAGACGGGATTTCCTGGCACGGAATAAATCGATCAAAGGGCTTGGCTACAAAGAGGCGAGTCACTTCCTCCGGAACATCGGCTACCCCGGATATGCCATCCTGGATAAGCATATCCTCAACAGCCTTCGTGAGCTGGGCGTGATTTCGAAGCGGATGCGTCCCACCAGCCGCGCCGGGTATCTTGCAATCGAGAAAAAGCTGCGTCAGTTCGCCGGAGAAATCGGCATTGATATGGACCATCTGGACCTCCTGCTGTGGTCGCGCAAGACGGGGGAAATATTGAAGTAGCGGTTTATTGACAGACGTAGCCGATCGATTGGGAAAGGATAGTGAGATTGCCATGTCCAACAAGGGATTGAAAAAAGCCGTATTGATCGGTGCGGGGATCGGCGCAATCGCTACGCTGGCCGTTGCCCTGTCCATGGATTTGTTCTTTGCCGACACGCTGCAGGGTACGTGGCGTGATGCAGCGGCAAAGGATGTGACCCGGATGTTCGGAACGGCATGTGGACAGAACACCTTCGCCGTTATGCTGGTTCTTGTCATTGTCATGGGTTTCCTTGCCGCGTTCGGGGCGTTTCTGGGAGCTGCCGCCGGTCTGATGATGAACCAGTTTTTCAAATTTTTGTTTAAACACTAGTAGCCTTGTCCGGCATTGGTCGCGAAAGGCGAACAGAAGGGGAATAAAGAATGAACCAGCTCCGGCCGGTTCATCCTTTTTTGATGGCTTCATCGAACATCCGACTTGCGGGGCATGAAGGAGAAAAAGGGATTTCGGGACCTCACGTCCCGGCGGAATTCGGAGACCAGGAGCTTTGTGATGTTCGGTACGTTCAGTTTCCAGCCTTTGATGGGCCACTCGAGCTCATGCTTGCCGCAGACGATGTCTAGTGTGTTGAGGCTGAAGATTTCTTTCCTGAGCTCCTCGTCCACATTTTCCGGATTATTGATTTTCTCGCTTAGTATGATTGCACGCTCCAGATGGTCTCGGATCTTCAAGGCGTTTTGCTGACCGATCACTCCGTACCGCTCCTTGATAGCGAGGAGTTCCAGGGCCCCGTCATACGTGGCCCTTACGATATCATCGCGCGTCATCCACTCAGTTTCATAGTTGAGAGCGAACTTCCAGCTAGGTTTGAGCATTGCCTGCCGGTGTTCCTTGAGGGTCTTATAAAAGAACCGGTAGCCGTATTTCCCAGGGTCCTCAAAGATAACGCTGCCAGGGTCAATGAACGGCGCGAGCGGCGCGAGCAGAGGGAGAACCCTGCCCTTCCCACCGTTGCTGCCATATTTTTCCAATAGCTCCCCGCAATAAACAACAGTATCCATGACGGAACGGTAGGTCTGGTTCGGAAGGCCGACCATGAAGAAGAGGTCGATCCGCTTGCAACCAACGCGAAGAAGCGTGCGGATCATATCCTCGAGCGCCGTATTGTCATAGTTTTTCCCGAAGGTCTTCCGGACATTGAGGTCATGCGATTCCGGTGAGATTTCGACGTTGAAGGTTTCGATGGAATCGGCCACCTTTTCCAGAAATTCGACGGGAGGGGGGCTGAAGAACTCGACGCAGATTTCGTTTTTTATGCGGTGTTTTTTGACAGCGGCGAGAAAGCGGTCGCTGTACTCGCGGCCGGCTTGGAGCAGATCGCCGAGGATGATGACGGGAGCGCCAGTGTAGTCGGCAATCCGCCGGATATCGTCGGCTACGCGATCAGGAGATCGGAAGCAGGCGTGTGACCTCCCGCAGACCGTCCGGAACGCGGAGATCGAACCGCCGCAGGTGCCGCAGTTGTGGTTGCAGCCGCGAACAGAGAAAACCGCCGTTACGGGGTAGCTGAGCCAATACTTGAAGGGGATGTACCCAGACGGATCTCGGTACTTGATCGCCATCTTCAGAAGATGCGAGTAGTCAAAGTCTACATAATCGAGGTTTTCCGGTCTGAACGAACGTTCGTTCTTCACCATGCGGCCGCTTCCGTCTCTCCAGACGAGGTTCGGTACGTTCTCGTAGCCCGATCCGGCGCGTATCGCTTCCATCAGCATTCGCAGCGGCTCCTCCGTCGATTCCCCGCACAGTACGAAATCCACAAAGGGATATTCCCGCATGATCTCTTCGTGATAGTAGGTTGCGCTGAGACCGCCGAGGATGACCGGTTTGTCGGGATGGTATTTTTTTACGAGCTCGGCGAGACTAAGGCTCCCGTCGACATGGGGCAGCCAGTGCAGGTCGATGCCGAAGGCTGTCGCATTCATGTTCCTGACGCACCGCTCGGGATCGAAGGATCGCGAACGAAGCATCCTGAGCGCCAGGTTTATGATCCTCACGGAGATCCCGTGACGGGTCAGATAATCCGACATGGTGAGAAAGCCGATCGGGTAAATCTCGAAGATCGATGAAGAGGGTACCACATCGCTCACAGGACCGAAGAAGAGCGGAAGTTCGCGGAACTTGAAGACGCTCGGTGGATGGAGCAGCATCAGGTCGGGTTTAGGCATAGACTGTTTTATCTCCGAAAATACGTTGAACGGCAGACGCCGTGATGTTCTCCCTCACATCCTCCATGGCCTGGTAGAGTGCATCGGTGTAGGTGCTCACGACGGACCTGAACGGCCCGAGGTGCCGGATTGACTTGCTCAGCATCCTTGTTTCTTCGTTGTACAGATGCAGGATTTCTGCAAGGACGTCCTTGAATTTTTTTTCCTGATAGGCGTTTCTCACGGCATCGATGAACGACGCGCCTTCCGGCCAGTGCGTCAGCAGTGCGTAAACGGTTTTAGAAATGAGCCAGATACGCTGAATGCGGATATCGGCGAAATCGCTGTAGCGAACCGAGAGGGTGAAGGGGGCGATCAGGAGTTTATTCAAAAAAACCTTGTCCACCTCTTTCGTTTTCTCGAAAATATCCTCGAGATCGAGATCGCACACGGGTCTTCCTGCTCCAAAGGCCCCGGCCGCCTCCCTGATGATGAGACGGTCCTTGTCCACCTCTTTTTTCACGTTTGTTTCCTGATAGCTCGAAAAAAAAGGGATTGAACCGAGTAGTGTGGTATGTCTGCCCATTCGGTTCAGGCTCAGCCGGGAAAAGTCTTCCATGAGAATCCTGTCCTTGTCGCACAGGATATCCACCTTATCCATTTTTTACCGCCCGGTAAATGGTGGCGATTCCCATGGTGAGCGAATCCACGGTCACCATTCGGTACCCCGATTCGGCAATGATGCTCCGGAACTCGTCTGGAGGATAAAAGGCATTAATGGAGCGGGGCAGGTAAAGGTAGGGTGCGGCCGTCTTGACGACAATTTTCCCGATCAGGGGCATGATCCGGAAGACGTACCATTCGTAGACCGCGCGGAACAAGCTCCCTTGGGGACGAGTGAGCTCGAGGCATATGAATTTCCCGCCCGGCTTCAACACCCGATTGATCTCGTGCAGCGCCAGTGAGGTGTCTGGTATGTTGCGCATCCCGAAAGCGACGGTAACGGCGTCGAAGGTATTGTCCCGGAAGGGGAGTCTTTTAGCGTCCGACAGGAGAAAGGACAGATTTTTATACCGTGCGCCGGTTTTTCTGCGGGCATGCATGAGCATTTCTTCACAGAAATCGGCGCCGGTTACCGACCCCTTGTCTCCGACTTTTTTGGCGAGGGGAATGGCCAGTTCGCCAGTGCCCGTGCAGACATCGAGCACGCGGTCTCCTTCAGCGATCCCGGACAGCAGAATGGCCCGCCTGCGCCAGTAGTGGTCAAATCCGAAGCTAAAACCACTGCTCAGAAAATCGACGTAGGGCGCAACAGTCGTGAATATGTGTTTTATGAAGAGATCCCGTTGGGCTAGTGACATATCAGTAAATGAACTGACCCATAATAATCAGGATGAGCAGGAAGAACCCGATCAGCACCAAAAGGAAGCCGAAAATGATGCCGGTATCGGTCAGCCACGGCGCCTGGGGACTGGTTGTGGCCTGTTCAATACGGTGTGCGTCGACAAGACGCTGGTATTCGAGGGGCCGCTCATGCTGCAATTCCTGGAGCGAGAGCGTTCCGGTGAAGATGACTGTGTCCATGGGGAACTTCTCTGGCCGCAGATGGGTATTGAAATAATGAATGGTGAAAATGAAACCGGCTGCAAGGAGCGCTTCATCGCTGTGGATAACTGTGGCGATATTGAATGCCCACCCCGGGAAAAACCGGCCGAAAAACTCGGGGAACCAGAGAAAGAGGCCTGAAACGCCGATCATGCCGACGCCCCAGAACACGGCCCAGTAATCAAATTTTTCCCAATAGGTCCACGCGTCGAATTGAGGCCGGGGGCCAAGCCCGAGAAACCACCGGAAACTGTCGTAGATATCCTTGAGGTCCTTGATCCAGGGGACCATGGACTCGGGCCCGAGGATGTTGAACTTGAATTTTCTGACGATTGCGATGTAATACAGCACATAGCTGATGTGGGCAGCAAAGTATCCGAACGTGACGACGGCGCAGATCCGGTGGATGAGGCCTGCCGTAGAGTAGCCGCCAAGCAGTTTCATCAGCCATGTTGCCCAAGGGGCTCCGGCGTACTTGAGTGGCATGCCGGAGGCAACGAGCCCGATGAAACTCGTGGCCACGACGATGTGGAGGACCCGATGGTAAGCGTTGAACCGTTTTATCAGTACCATGTTACTCGCCTCCCTTTTTCTGCATCCGTTCTTTCATCGAGCGGTAAGCCCACAGGAAAGTGTGCGTGAAGAAGAAGGCGAACACGCCGATTAGAAGCAGCGTCATGAAGCGGTACGTATAGTAGAGTATGGGGTATTTTGCTTTGTTGCTTTCCTCGGCATGGGCATAGTATTTCGTGAAGCCGATCGAGGCGTCAGCATGGCACTTTCTGCAGGTGCTCAGAATGTTCTGCGGCGAAAGGGTCGATTGGGCATTATCGAGCCGCTGGATGTCATGGGATCCGTGGCAGTCCGAGCACTTCGCCACCGTGGTATACCCAAGTTCCGTGACCTTGCCGTGGTATGTTTTCCGGTAGGATTTCATCTCCTCGGAATGACACGTGCCGCACTGTTTGATCAGCGACAGCTGCCACTGATTGCTTGTGGTGGGCGGAGTCAGATGCTCCAGGTGACAATCAAAGCAGGTGGGCGCCGCTGTGTTGTGATTGTCCAAAAGCTCCTTGCCGTGAATGCTGTTCTTGTAGACATCGAACTCCTGGTTATGACAATGGGAGCAGAGTAAGGGGATATTTCGCCTGTTTGTCGCCGATCTCGCATCGGCGGAGGGATAGATGTAATGAGAGCCGTGACAGGTCTGGCAGGTCGGCGCCGCGCTATTTCCTGCCGCGGTCGCACGGCCGTGTACGCTTAGCTTGTATTCCGAGGCCTGCTCTTTCGGAGCGCCCTCCCTGCCGAGGAAGTGGCAGATGCCGCAGTTTACTTTTTCAACTTTTCCATGGGGGATTGTGGTAACATCGACATGGCATTTATTGCAGGCTAGGAACATATGTACTGATTGTTCAAAAAGGGCGGGATCTATGTAGTCTTTCATGCCCTTCATGCCGTGACAGTCAAAACAGCTGTCTTTCGAAAAAGCAATGGCAGGGGAAAGGATTACCATCAGAATTAGAACCAACATGAGGGATTCCATATGAGGTCGTCGCATGCCTACATTGTAGCAAAGAATTTTGTTGTGTCAAGGCGGTAATTCATCCCGTCGAAATATTTTCCGGGAGCCGGGGAAAGAGGACTACAATCGTCTCGTAAGTTATTAAAATTTGGGTGATTCCCCTTAAGCGGGAAAACAGGAGGGAATGTTGAAATCGTAAGAGAACCAGGGTGCAGTCCTTGTTGGACGGACTACTGATGGTATATTCGGCTGTATGCTGCTCTATGTTTTGCGTAGCAGGTACTTCTCAATTTCGTCCAGGTCATCTATTAGTAATCCTTGTGCATATATATGCATATATATGGTATGAACTCTTGGCCATGCATTCGCCCTGCTAGGCGCGGAGCGCCGGAGGGGGGCAAGCAGACCGGTTTGAACCGGCCGAAGTAACGCGAGGGCGGGGAGTTGGCAGTAAGACAAGCTGGGACGATAGCTTTCAGAACGGAGCCGTCAAGTACCGTGCCTCCCCCTGGCAATTCTCGCGGGCGATTTAGGGGCAGGAGCGTTCAAAAATTGCATAGGATAATTTGACGAAACAAACGCCTTCCGGCAGCTTGCAGTTTCCCGCTTTTTTCTGGCCCGTCGGATTTTCCGGCAGTTTCAGGGAAGCGATGCCAGCCCTGGCCTCGGAATAAAGACGGGAGAACTCCGCGGGGAGCATTTCCTCGGCAGCGGCAAGTTGGTTTTCGAATTTCGCAAGGGATTCACGTACCGCCGTGATGGTCTTGTTGTAGGCGCTGCAAGTCCGGCAGAAAGGGTCTGCCTGCCGTTGCTTGAGCATTTCATACAAGTAAACATACCCACGAGCTTGGTTCTGGAGTGGCATGACTATTTCCTCCTCATTGCCGAAACATCCGCAGAAAATCCCTGGTTTTAACCGTGGGGATGATTGCGGGGACTGAATAATTACTGGACAATTGTTCACCTTTGTGATAGTCTTGGAACTGCAATGTCAAGCAAACCAAAAACCTGTCCTTTATCCACGAGTTTCAACTCGTAACGACTCCCAAAGACAACCGGATGCTTAATATCGCTTTCGAAGCCGGCCGTCATCCTGGAGGGCGGGACGGCTCACGCCAGGCTTTTGGAAACGATTTCATGAACGTCCCTGGAAAGTTTCGGTGCGGCAAGGATTCTCTCGAGTTCCGCCTTCATCAAGGCCTTGCGCTTCTCGTCATACCGTTTCCACATCGTGAAAGCCGAGACAAGGCGCGCGGCTATCTGGGGGTTCAAGGTATTAATCGCCAGGACCTGGTCGGCCAGGAAGACGTAGCCCTCTCCACCGGGCGCATGAAAACGGACAGTGTTCGATGAAAATGCTCCAATAAGGGCGCGGACCTTGTTCGGGTTTTTGAGGCTGAATGCGGGATCGGCCATGAGCAACTTGACGGTATTGAGCGTGGTTGTCAGGCGCGACAGGGCTTGGATGGAAAGCCATTTGTCCATGACGAGCGGATCGTGTTTCCACGTTTCATAGAACGATGCCAGCGCATCGTATCGTTCGGTGCAATCGAAGTTTGCGAGCGTTGCAAGGCTGGCCACCCGATCGGTCATGTTCTCCGCATTCCGGTATTGCTCCATGCAAAGTTTTCGGATGCCCGGTTCGTCCAACTCCATGAGGTAGGCAAGGCATATGTTCTTGAGACTCCTCCGTCCAATCGATGCCTGGTCCACGCGGTAGGGTCCCGTGTCCTGATTGGTGTAATATACGGCCAGAAACGTCTCCTTCAGTTCCGTTGCCAGGGTCTTCTGCACGAATCTCCGGGCTTCGAAGATCGCCGTTGGATCGATCACGTGCATGAAATCAGCCAGATAGGTCTCGGCAGGAAGCGAGAGGGCAACGGTCTGGAACGCCTTGTCGGGCATTCCACTTACCAGAGTCTTGTTGAAAGCGCTGACGAAGTTGCGGTCCAGCTTGGGTGTTTTGCCGTGTTGATAATCCTTTACCAGGTTCAGGAGGAGATTCACGGCTAGCTGTTGCCCTGCGTCCCAGCGGTTGAACTCGTCGGAGTCATTGGCCATGAGAAACAGGTGCTCATCATCGGTCAGGTCGGACTTTACTTTTACGGGTGCTGAAAAATGGCGCAGTATGGAGGGCACCGGTTTTTCCGGAACGCCGGGAAAAAAGAAGGTTTCTTCCTCTTTTCTGAGGTGAAGAACAATCGTGCTGCTGTCTGCCTGTTGGTCGGTCTCTCTGTCGAGCATGAGTGGCAGATCCCGGCCATAATTGTCGAGCAGTCCTACGGCCACGGGGATATGAAAAGGCTCCTTTGCGGGCTGGCCCGGAGTGGGAGGGCAGGTCTGCTTAATCGTAAGCGCATAGGTCTTCGTTTTTGCATTGTATGCTCGCGTCACCTGCAATTCCGGGGTGCCTGCCTGAGCATACCAGCGCTGGAATTGTCCGAGGTCGGTGCTGTTTGCGTCTTCCATTGCCTTCAGGAAGTCATCGATCGTGACTGCCTGGCCGTCATGCCGCGAAAAGTAGAGGTCCGTACCCTTCCTGAAACCCGCAGGGCCCAGAATAGTCCTCAACATGCGGATCAGTTCGGCGCCTTTGTTATAAACCGTGACGGTATAGAAATTGTTGATCTCGACATACGATTCTGGCCTGACCGGGTGGGCCATGGGGCTTGCGTCTTCTCGGAATTGGTGCGTGCGCAGCACATTCACATCGCTGATGCGCTTCACCCCGGGAGAGGTCATGTCCTCCATGAAGTGCTGGTCGCGGAAAACGGTGAAGCCCTCCTTGAGCGAGAGCTGAAACCAATCCCTGCAGGTCACACGGTCGCCTGACCAGTTGTGAAAGTACTCGTGCCCCACGACTCCCATGATACCCTGAAAATCTGCGTCCGTGGCTGTCTCGGGTTTGGCGAGCACGTATTTTGAATTGAAAATGTTCAGTCCCTTATTCTCCATGGCCCCCATATTGAAATCGTCAACAGCCACAATCATGAAAGTGTCGAGGTCGTACTCCCTGCCGTAGGTCTCCTCATCCCACTTCATAGCTAGTTTGAGAGATTCCATGGCATATGCGCACTTGTCCCTATTGTGTTGCTGCACATAAATACTCAGGTCCACCTTTTTTCCGCTCATCGTGATGAAGGTGTCACGAATACGCGCGAGGTCGCCGGCCACAAGGGCAAACAGGTAGGCCGGCTTGGGGAAGGGGTCATGCCATTTGGCAAAATGCTTCCCGTCTTTGAGCTTGCCGGCTCCGGTGAGATTCCCGTTGGAGAGCAGGACGGGATACTTCGCCTGATCCCCAACAAGGGTGGTGAAGAACCGCGCCATGACGTCGGGCCGGTCAGGGTAGTAGGTGATTTTCCGGAAACCTTCCGCTTCGCACTGGGTGCAGAAATTGCCGCCCGAGAGATAGAGCCCGGAAAGTTCGCTATTCGCGGCGGGATTGATTTCGGTCTCTATCTCGAGCACGAAGCGGTTCGGCACCGGCAGGAGCGTAAGCGAATGATCATCGATCTTGAATTCGTGTTCCGCGAGGGGCCGGCCGTCGAGTTTTAGGGACTTCAGTACTAGGTCCTTGCCATTCAATACAAAGGGGTGAATACCCTCGCATTTATCGTGGTTGCAGACAACTGTAAACAGTGATTTAACGGTCGTCCGTTTCTCATCAAGATCAAATTCCAGATTCACAGTTTCGATGAGATAGTCGGGAGGACGATAATCCTTGAGATGGATCGTCTTGTGCTTTTCCACGTCACGTTGTTCCTGCATTGCACCACCTGGGGGAATGGGATTTTTAAAATCGCCTTCAGTCAGTCTGTACTGCGTGAATAAATATCGTTGAGTCCCGCTACGGGGTGACGCTTTCAATGTTTTGCTCTGTAGCTTGGGTTGTGTATCATTATATCAGAACTGCAGGCAGGGGGGAGAAGTTTCAAACAAGGAATGGTGGTCAACTCTGAGTGATCAGGCAAAACTAACCTGGGGGAAAGATCCAGACAAGCGAGTGTCCTCATCCGAATGTAAGGGAAGCCCTCAACCCGATAAATTATTTGAAAATGACAACGAAGATTCTTCAGCAACAGCCATATTCATGCTTCTTCCGTAACTCCAGGTTGCCCGGAAGCTATTAGTACTCTTAGGACAGGTTAGCGCATTTCAAAAAAAATTTAAAGCAGTAGCGCACGGATTGTTTCGAGCAGATTGTCGAAGTCCAGGGGCTTGTCGAAAAAATAGTTACCCTGCGTTTCAAGTTCTAGAACCGTGCTTGTGTCGGCATAGGCGCTTATCACGATTACCGGCACGGAGGGCAAGATCTCGTTCACCCGGTGCGTCAGCTCCAATCCTCCCATGACGGGCATGCGAAGGTCCGTGATGAGCAGATCCATGTCAACATCTTTGAGCATGGCGGCGGCCTGATATCCGTTTTCCGCGGTGTATACCATCAGCCCTTCCTCCATGCTCATGAGACCCTCTGCAAGGGCGGACGAAAAGACCTTGTCGTCATCGACGATCAGAATGGTCTTCATCTTTACATGACCAGGAGACGGTGTCTCTGGCCTTGTGATGGTTGCTGTATTCCTGTCGTAACTCATGGCTTACCATCCCGCCTTTCGTATTCTTTGCCCCACGGCTGGTGACCTCCGGGGCCCGGATCACGTCCTGGTCCCGACGTGTTTTACATCATATCGCTCAGTTCAATGTTCTTCGACCGGGTGTAGTTTCGGAGTTTCCGGATCGCCTGGTTTTCTATCTGCCTCACCCGCTCGCGTGTGATGCCGAACTGCCGCCCGATGCTGTCGAGGGTACGCTGAGCCGTGTGGTTCAAGCCGTATCGCATCTCGATGACGCTGCGCTCCGTGGCAGGGAGCCCGGAAACCCACTCGCCGAGATACTGGCGGCGAAGACGTTCATCGCTCGTTGCGGAAGGCTCCGGCGTGTTCTCGTCGCTCAGCACGTCCTTGAGTGTTTCCTCTCCTTCGCCGCTGATGAGCATGTCGAGCGAATAAGTCTCCCGGGTGACTTGAGAGAGCGCCCGCACGCGGTTAATGCTGATCTTCATTTTCTTCGCCACTTCTTCGTTAAACGGTTCCCGTCCGAGCTCCTGTGTCAATTTCCGGATCGTCCGGGAATAAGCATTGGCAAGTTCCGCCACATGGACCGGGAGGCGTATGATGCGGACCTGGTTGGCGATGGCCCGTTCTATGGACTGCCGAATCCACCAAGACGCATAAGTGCTGAACCTGAAACCTCGCTCGTACTGGAACTTCTCGACGGCCCTGATGAGGCCGAGGTTTCCCTCCTCGATGATGTCGGAAAAGGGGAGGCCCCGGTTAATATAACGCTTACCTATGGACACCACGAGGCGTAGATTGGACTGAATCATCTTGCTGCGCGCTTCCTGCTCCCCTTCCTGAACCCTTTTTGCCAGTGCCTGCTCTTCCACGAAGGTGAGCAGGGGTGTTTTCCGTATATCCTGAAGGTAAAGTTTAACCGTGTCCAAGTCCGTTTCCGGCGCTCCGACGCGTTTGCGCTTTGCCGGGAACGGCGTGTCCTGCCCGTGGCCTTCTTCCAGGGATACTTCGTGCTCGTTTTCATTGCCCCAGGCATCGTCCATGAACTGGTCCTCTACCACTTCGTCGTTGAATGCTACTGATGCACTAGTTCTCATACTGACCCCCTTCATGATGTTATCCCACCCTGTTTTCCGCGAGGCGGAAAGGCTCAATTGTTTCTTAATAAGACATCCACTATATCATTCGAATCCTCGATAATTGTTCAAAGCAAAGAAGATGCCAAAAAAAATGACAAAAACAACAGCAAAAAAATTATACTTATCAAATGGTTGTTTTTAAGGGTGAAAAAGGATAGAAATGGTCATCTATTATGAATAGTTCATTTTGAACGGGCAGGGGTCATTTTAGGCTGTATTCTTTTATCTTTCTTTTAAGCGTGGATAGGGAGATGCCCAGAGCTTTTGCGCTCTGGGTAAGGTTGCCTTTAAGTAAAAACAGGGCGTTGTGAATGAGCTCCTGCTCCACTTGGGCGAGTTTTTTGATTTCCCGTGATGATGGCTGATTCTGCACCATGGACTGCAACACGGCGGTTGTTCTCTGGATCAACTGGGATGGGGTGAGGACGGAGTTCTTCTGCAGGAAAAGCGCCCGCTCCAGGATATTTCTGAGTTCGCGCACATTGCCTGGCCAGTCGTACTCCTTGAGTTTGTCGATTTCGGCCTCCGGCAGTTCGACGGCCCGTCCTCCGGCGATGTGGGCGAGGAGATAGGAGCAGAGCGCAGGGATGTCTTCCCTGTGTTCCCGTAGCGGGGGAACATGAATACGGACCACGCTCAGACGAAAGTAGAGGTCCTTGCGAAAGGTTTTGCCCAAGGCGTTTTCCAGTTCGGCATTCGTCGCGGCGATGATTCGGACGCTTACCGAGGTAACCGCGGTACTACCGATACGGCGCACCATTTTGTCCTCGAGCACGCTCAGGAGCTTTGTCTGCAGATGGAGAGGCATGTCACCGATTTCATCGAGAAACACAGTCCCACCGTCAGCGATTTCGAAGAGCCCTTTTTTTGTGGCTGTCGCGCCGGTAAAGGCCCCTTTTTCGTAGCCGAAGAGTTCCGCCTCTATCAGGTTGTCCGGCAAGGCCGCGCAGTTGATGCTGATGAAGGCCGATCGGGCGAAAGCGCTCTTGTAGTGGATGGTTTTTGCCACCAGGTTCTTACCCGTGCCGGTCTCACCGGTGATCAGAACCGGGCCGTCCATGGCCGCCGCCATGTCCACGAGGCGCACCACTTCGCCGAAGGCGCCATGACTCCCTATAATGACTGAGGCTTCGCGCTCCTTATCGCGGGCGTAGTTCTGTATCTGTTCAACCCGCTCCAGGTCCAGCGTACGAAGGGTGTTTTCGATAGTGAGCCTGAGTTCCTCGATATCGAAGGGCTTTGACAGATAATCATGGGCTCCGAGGCGGACCGCCGTCACGGCGTTCTCGAAACTCGGAAAAGCAGTAATGAAAATGATCTTGGTCTGGTCGTTCTTTTCGAGGATCGTCGGTGCCAAGGCGTGGCCTTCGCCGTCCGGCAGTTTCTGGTCCAGGAGCACCACGTCCACCTTCCGCGAAGAGCATACCGCAATCCCCTCGGCGCCCGTATGAGCTGCAAGGACCTCGAGCCGTTCATTCTCGAGGTAGTCGCGGACGGTGTTGCAGAAGACTTTTTCGTCGTCGATGATGAGGAGTGTTTTCCTGCTGCTAAGCCGCATCGCGTCCCTCCGGCAAATAGATGCTGATAATTGTACCTTGGCCCGGGGTGCTCGCAATCTCGACCTTTCCATGCATTCGCGCCACCGTTTTCCTCACGATTACGAGACCGAGGCCGGTGCCGTGGAGTTTTGAGGTATAGAACGGCTTGAACAGTTCCTGCTGCTGTTTCTCCGTCATGCCGCTTCCGTTGTCTGCAATCTGGAGAAGGACCTGGCTGAATTTGCGCATGATAGTAACCACGATTTCGGGCGAGGGCCTGTCCTTGAGGGCGTCGGCAGCGTTCGTAAAAAGGTTAAGGAGTACCTGCTGCAGCGCCCGCGGGTCAGCAACGACCCATTCCGCATCCTCATGGATTTCGTGCCTCAAAACTATTCCTTTTTGCGTAAAATCGTCGATAGCGAGTTGGAAAAATTTCTGTATGAAGGCTTTCAGGTTCATGTTCTGCAGGTCCGGTGTTTCATAGAGGTTGTAATTCCGCAGACTCTTGAGAAGCTGTTCAACCCGCCCGATCTCACCGAGCGCCCGTTCCACGTAATCCTTGACAATCTCTTTCGAGGCTGTATCCAATTTATGCTGCAGGACGTTGAGGCTCATTTTTGCAGAGTTGATCGGGTTCCCAATCTCATGCCGCACTCCTGAAAATACGTAGCCAATGTTGTCCATGGTGTTCACCGACTCGGCGATGGATTCGAGCCGGAGCTTTTCCGTGACGTCGCGCCTCACCGATACGAAATTGATGATCTTTCCCGATGCGTCCCTGACTGGGGAAAACGTGCAGTCTTCAAAATAGAGAGATCCGTCCTTTTTCCTGTTCACAAGCTGGCCGCGCCAGACGCCATCCCGACGGAGTGCCTCGCGAAGCTCACGGTAGTGCTGCTCGGTGTTCCTGCCGCTTTCAAGGAAATGAAGCGTCCGGCCGAGAGTCTCGTTCTTAGTATACCCCGTTATGACCTCGAATGCGTGATTTACATACTGGATCGCGCCTGATTGGGGCTCGGTGATGACGACGGCGTCCGCCGAGGATTCCAGAGCCGAAGCGAGACGCACCTGCTGTTCCTCGATGCCGAATCGGTAAAGCGCCTCCCCGACGATGAGCGCGATGCGCTCGAGGAACTCGACCGATTGCCGGGGAACCATACCCTCCCGTTCGTCGGCGACATGGAGCGCCCCCAGGATCGTATCGCGGTATCGGATCGGGACCACGGCAACGGACAGGAAGCCCCTTTGCTGGCAAACGCCGCGGTATATTTTCCGCTGTTCAGGCGATAGACTGTTCAGGTATTCCACGGAGTTATTGTAGTAGAGTGACCCATTTTCAGTCATGGCGGAGCTGTCCAGCGGGTCCGGCACGCCGCTCACGACTCGGGTGCACGCACAATGGTCGCGGTTGAGCGATATCATGTTCTCCATTTCGATGAACCGGTCATCAAAGCCGGAGTGTGCCGTGTAGGGGATGTTTCTCTCCCGATCCGCTTCCCGCATGCCCGCGTGAAGGCATCCGGTCCAGTAGCGGATTATCTCCAGGGCCTGATTGAGGTACTCCTGTCGGGAAGAGGTCTGGGTGAACAATTTCAACAAGCTGTTGATGACAGTGTTTCTTCGTTCGTTTTCTCTAAGTTCGGTGACGTCGCGTGCGGCCGCGAACAAACCACCGATCTTTCCGGTTTCGTCGCGGTAGAGAGATGCATTGTACAGGACCGGCGTCAGGCGGCCGTTCTGGTTTCGAATTTCGAGGGCGTAGTCCCTTACCGAGCCTTTCCGGAAAGCTTGTAGAAATCCCGACCGCGCTTTTTCGGGTTCCGAGAAATATATGGAGAAGTCGGTTCCGATAAGTTCGGCTCGGGTCAGTCCTGTCGCCGCTTCGGTTGCCGCATTGATGTCGGTGATCCTCCCGTCCGGATCGATGGTGACCAGGGGATCGAGGCTGGCTTCGATCAGGCTCCGGTTGTAGGCGCCAGCCTGCTTCAGACTGTCCTCGGCTTTCTTGCGAAGGGTGACATCGACGAGTGTAAAAATCAGTCCGCTTAGGGAGCCGTCGGTTTCCTTGACCGGCAGCAGGCTCCAGTCCCAGTACCGGGTATCTTCATCGGCTTGGTCCTTGTGGTCGAAGGAACGCTCAAAGGCGTGGTAGGGTTCCCCGGAAGCAGCTGTTGTCCGGAAAATGTCCTCAATCTCTTTGTCAGGATAGAGCGTTAGGCAATTTTTGCCTACGAAGTATTCCTGTTCGTGTTTTTCCGCATCAGCATAGGCACGGTTCACACGGATGAAATTAAAGTCCTTGTCCAGGTAGGCGACGAGCATGTGGGTCGTGGAAAAAATCCGTTCCAGCAGCTCGGTGGTTTTCTGAAGGGTCGCGTAGTTGGCTCGGAGTTCTTCTTCAATGTTGAACCGCAGGGTTGCCTCGCCGATGATATGGGCAAGATGCTCCAGGAATTCCACCTTCGCAAGGGGGACCATGTCGGGACGCTCGTCGGCAAGATGGATGGCGCCGACTACGCTGTCGCGGTGCTGGATGGGGATGACGGCAAGCGATGTGTACCCGTTTCGCATGCAGTGCCCCTGGTACCTAGGCCGTTCTTCGGCGGTCAGGTCAGCCATGAACTTCGCCGTATTGTTCGTATAGAAAGATCCACGGGGGGTCATGGCCCGGACATCCTGATATTCCGAGGCCCCGAGGGACACCCGCGTGCAGATACAGCTGTCCGCGGACAGCGAGAGCATTCCCTCGGGTTCGAGAAAGGCGGCGGTATAGCCCCTGCATGACTCGAAGGGAAGCCTGCCGAATTTGTCGGTGATTCTCACGCCGACGTGGCTACAGCCGCTCCAGGCAAGGATCAATTCCACGGCTGCGTCAAGGTATTCCTTCCGGTCTAGGTTCCGCGCATAAAGCGTGAGCAGGTCATTGGTCATCCTGATATGGCTTTCCGTCTCTTTCCGCTCGGAGATGTCATGGAAATAGACGGCGAGACCATCTTCGTTCGGATAAGCCCTTACTTCGACCCAGATGTCCAGCATGGGAGACACCGCTTCGAAGTTGACGGGAAGTCGATCTCTGACGGCCCGGTGGAACTGTTCATCAAACTGAGTGCCGATCGCCTCGGGCGCTACGCTCCAGAGGCTTCTGTCGAGCAGTTCTTCATGTTTCCTTTTCCAAAGTCTTGCCGCCTCGGTGTTCACATAAGAAAACCGCCATTCACGGTCGAGGGTGAAGAAACCCTCGTTAATGGTTTCAAGCGTCTCAAAGAGTCTTTGGCGCGACTCTCTGAGCTGCTCTTCCGTCCGCCTGCGCTCGCGTCGGGTTTCCGCCTCGCGCATTTCCCGGTCAACTGCGGGGATGAGCCTGGCCAGATTGCCTTTGATGATGTAATCGTGGGCTCCGGCCCTCATCGCGTTAACGGCGATGTCCTCGCCGATGTTGCCGGAAACGATGATAAACGGGATATCGAGTTCGCTTTCCGTCAGAATCTTCAGGGCAACCACGCCGCTGAAACGCGGCATGAGGTAGTCCGAGATAATGAGGTCCCAATGATCTCGTTCAAGCGCCGCTTTCATGGCCTCGGCCGAATCGACGCGTTCCGACATGGGATCGTAACCGCCGCGGCGCAGCTCCCTGAGGAGCAGCAGGGCGTCGTCTTCCGAATCCTCGACGATGAGTATGTGAAGGGGTTTACCCATAGATTAGTTCAGCGTGCAGTATGCATAGTTCAGCGTTCAAAGTATGAAATAAAAAAACAAAAGTCCCTACACGGTCATCTGTATTTTACACGCTGGACTGCTATTCCATCACGGCGTTTTATTCAAAGACAGCTAGTAGAACCCCAGCTCCCCCGCATTTTTGAGAGCCATTGGTCAGCTGACTGTCGGAATTTTATGAGCTGGGCTTGAAGGCACTTTTCGTGAAAAAACAGCGATATTCAGCGGTGGTCAAGGGGGTATATAATGATTGAGTAAACCGCTGTGTATGGCCTTTTCAAGTGACGATTTAAAGAATTGATATGCTCCCAGGATATGTCACAAGTTTACCCTTATCAGGTCTCCGGGTCAAGATTTAGTGTAAAGGCGCGGGCAGGTACGATAAAGCGGAAGGGATAGATAATGCATGAGGTGAAATTAGAAAAGGACGTCAAAGGCTGATTGAAAACCGAGCCGAAAAGCCAGCTTGACCTCCTCGTGAGATACCGTTCTTCCCAACTCTTTTTGAATGCTGGTGACGCAGGCGCTTGCGCCGACGCCGGGAATGACCAGCGCTTCAAGCTCAGGTTCATAACCGATCAAAATAGATCCATGCTGCAGGAAAGCGCGCGGCATCCTGCGCTGGGCGCTGCCGACGATCTTTTTTCCGTTGATCACGATCTCGTACCAGGAAGGGGATGAGAAACAGGAAGAGCCCTTTGTATTGTCCCTTACCAGTTCCGCATAGCGTCCGCTGCGGGAAACTATTTCCGCTGCTATGCCGAGATTACGGAGCCCCACAAGGAGTCCGCCGGCGATTGCCTTGTAAGTCCCGAGCACGGTTGGTGGGAACTGGGGATTATCGAGAGGCGCAACGATGCTGTAGGTGAGTTCGTGAAGATGGAGCACAGCCCTACCGCCGGTTATCCGTCGCACGATATCAAAGCCGAGCCGTTTGCAGGCCCCAATATCCACCGCGGTCTCGATCTTCTGGAACCGGCCGAGGGAAACCGCAGGCGGGTCCCAGGATGTAAGCCGGAGCGCAGGAACGTTCACGCCCGCCTGAGCACGGGCGAGCAATTCCTCGTCAACAGCCATGTTGTGGGCGGCGAAATTCGGGCCGGAGTCGATATATTTCCACTTATTCATATAAAGAGGGTTCGTTATTTGGTCTGGTCTTAAACCTGCGGTAGGACCACATATACTGTTCCGGCATTTCGCGGACCCATTGTTCTATTTCCCGATTCATTCGTGCGGCATCGGCAGCGGGGTCTACGGTGGGGAAACTTTCGAGCGGCGCATACAGACGTACTTCGTATCCGCCTTTAGGCAGAATGCGGGTGAGGCAGGGTATAACCGCCGCGTTCGTCGTTTCGGCGATGCGGCTTAGAGTCGTAACCGTGGCTGCAGGGATGCCGAAGAAGGGAACGAATACACTGGCGCGCTCGCCCATGTCCTGATCTGGTAGGTAATAGAAAGGCCTTGCCTCACGGATCATGCGAAGGATCGGCTTCAGGCTTGCCATGCGTTCAACCACAACGGAGCCGAATCGTTCGCGCCGAAGGAAGAGATATTCCAGGAGCGGGTTCCGGGCCTTGCGGTACATGCTGACGTACTTTCCTTCCGCGGACAGGCGCGCCCCGCCCATGTCCAGACCGATGAAATGCGGCGCCAGCAGGATTACATTTTTCCCTTTTGCGTATGCTTCAGCGATGTAGTGCCGGTCGCGGAGGGTGATGAACCGCTCGAGGCGCTCACGGGGTGCAAACCAGGCGACGCTCAGGCTGAGCATGGCATAGCCGCTCAGGCGAAAATGCTGTTTCACCAGCCTCATGCGTTCCGTTTTGCTTTTGTCGGGAAAGCAGAGTTCGATGTTCCTTTCGGCGAAACGGCGGTTGGGAGTGGGGAAGCCAGGAAACGATTGCGCCCAGGATGTTGCCGATGAGCCAGAGAACGCGGTCCGGCATTCGGCTCATAATGAGCATGAGCGCCAGAGCCGGCCAGACATACCAGTACCGGGGATTGCGGAATGTTTTGAGGGATACCGATGCCATTCGAGTAATGAGCCACAGAGCACGCGGGGGTGGGAAGAACGGTCAGCCGGTGTTTTTGACAACCCTCTGCGCCTTCTGTGGTAAAACGTCTTTGCCACAAAAAAGCCTGAGAATCATCGGATTCTCAGGCTTGTGCTTTCTTGACTCGCGCACGGCGAATCGCTTAGGAGCCTCAACCGCCTCCCCAGGAATGACCGCCGACGCTGCAAACCGAACCGCTGTTGCCGGAAGAAAAATTGGAGACAAGCTTCTTAGATTTTTTCTCGTTGCAATAAGGGCAGACAGTCTCTTCCGCCTTCGTATTCATGGATTGCAGCAGGACGAAATCCTTGCCGCAGGCTTCGCACATATACTCGTAAAACGGCATGAAACAACTCCTTTCCTTAATGATTCCCTTTATACTTGCATGCTTGTTCTAGCGTTTGTAACGCTCTCTCTCGCCTAAAACGTAAGGTATAATACTCACGGCACAAAGACCTGTCAAGGTAAAAATCGTGAGCATGGCGCCCACAAAAAACTGTGAAAATGAATTAGTCACGTTGCACATGAAATCCCAGGAGAGAGCTCCTGAGTATGAAGATTCCTGCGAAAGGCCTGAGGTTCTTCCGAGATATCGTTTTCTTGTCGGCGATGCACATGTTTCCTCCTTTTAAATATAGTGTCAAGAGGCGAGTAGCAAGGGTCAAGTAAAAAGGGATGCCTGTTTTGCTGCTGATGATTTCCTTAATCCTTGTCCCACACCTTGACTTTCTCTCATGAACACGGCCCCTTGCGGTCTTTTTTTTGCGAACCGGGAGTAGCGGGGCGAGGTAAAGACGTCCATCAGCATGTGTCTGCTTACCAGTCCCACGTATTTACCGTTGCGAATGATGGGAATGACGGCGCAACACCTGTTGGCCAGCTGCATCCCGATCAGCTCTTCGGGCGTCGTATTCGCACCAGCGATGAGCGGCGGCTTCACCATAAGATGAGATGCTGTGATCGTTTCCAGGCCAATACCCTTCTGTATTGCTTCCAGGATATGCAGCTCGTTTACCATCCCGAGGAGTTTCTGGGATTCACTCACCACCGGGAATCCCGGGAAGACCCGATGAGGTTATCATTGTTATGTTCGACATTTTTGTCCATTTAAATGAATTATGTCAGTTTTTAATGCTGCTGCTGATTTCGCCCAGAATCCCTGTATGGCAGGATTAGTTAAAAAGATAATTTAAGATTTTACTCTTGTGCAGGCCTATGCTTTGTGTTAAATTTGACACAGTCTCTCGAGGGGAGGAATTATCAATAGAAAGCCGTTGTGGCTTCTTCTTATTTTATTTTCATCTATTGTCCAGTCCACCGCACTAGCAGGTCCGTCCCTACCTTCGGCATATGTCAAAGCGGAGAACATGTTTGAAGCGGGAAAATACACTGATGCTCTCCTTCTCTATCAACAGGCCCTTGCCAACAGAACGGGCAAAGTCGCCGCGGGCGATATTCAATCTCGGATCGGTGACTGCTATTTTCGGCTTCAAGATTACGGAAATGCGCGCAATGCCTATCGTATTGCCCTGCAACAGCAAAAGCTCTCCCAACGTCCGCCGACCCAGTACTGGATTGGGTTCTGCACCTTTCTTCTTGGAAAGGACCAAGAAGCAATAACCGAATTTCTGAAAATACCGGAACTTTATCCCTCCTCAGGGATGTGGGTCGGTACGGCATATTATTGGGCAGGGAGAGCCGGGGAGCGGATGGGCAAGAAGGAGCTGGCAGAGGAGTATTATCGCAAGGCCGGCGGAAAAGGGAAGTCCTCCCACGAACAGTTTGCGCTCAAGAAGGCGGATGAGGTGAAGAAAGGCAAATAGTGAGTGGCGAATAGCTCATAGTAAGGGAAATCCCTTGATGCGTTACTGATATCCCTTGCCTGATGCCATTTCATGCTTGGCCGTACCTTTTTATGTTAAAAGAACTGAACATTAAAAACTTTGCTATTATCGATCAGCTTCGCGTTGAATTCACGCCGGGGTTAAATGCGTTTACCGGCGAGACTGGCGCAGGCAAATCCATTGTCGTTGATGCGCTCAACCTTGCCTTGGGCGAGCGGGCGAACGCGGACCTTATCCGGACCGGTTGTCAGGAGGCGGTTGTGGAGGCTGACTTCGAGCTCGACAGCCGCAGTTTGAAAGATGTCTCCGCATTGCTCGCCGAACAGGGGATTGAACTGCAGGCAAATGAAGATCTCATCGTGCGAAGGGTTCTTTCTTCATCAGGTAAGAACAAGGTTTACATAAACGGGAGCCTCGCCAACCTTACTGCGCTTGCAGCGCTGGGCGCGGTCCTCGCGGACATTCACGGCCAACATGAGCATCAATCACTGCTGGCGATCGAACGACAGATGGAGATGCTCGATTCCTTTGGCGATCTTGACAGCTTGCGGGAAGAGGTGGCAGGTATCTATGCCCGCCTGATGGATGTGCGGAAGGAACTGGCTAAGCTCGAAACGGGCGAGCGTGACCGGGCACAGCGTGAGGATATCCTCCGGTTCCAGAAAAACGAGATCGACGCTGCGATGCTGAAACCGGGAGAGGACTTGGAACTCGCGAATATGCAGAAAGTCCTGGCCAATTCCGAAAGACTGGCGGCTCTCTGTACAATGGTGGATGAGGCGCTTTATTCGTCGGATGATTCGGTGGTAACGATGCTGATAAAATCGATCAATGGTTTGAAAGACATCATTGAAATCGACAAAAAACTCACAGGCGCCATCGACCTCTGTGAATCGGCCCGCGCTCAGATCGAAGAGGCCGCGCGTGAGCTGTCCTCCTACAACAGCGGTATGGAGTTTGACTCCGAGCGGCTTGAGCAGGTCGGTGACCGCCTTGACCTGATCCATAAGCTGAAAAAAAAATATGGGAACACGATTGAAGAAATCCTGGAGTTTGGCGCCAGGGCTGGTGTTGAACTCGACCGCATGGAACGGAGCATCGAGGAGATCGAACGGCTAAAATCGGAGATCCAGGCGATCAAATTCGGGCTGACTGACAAAGTGAACGAACTCACCAGAAAGAGAGGAACAGCGGCGAAAGACCTTGAAAAGAAGGTGGAGGCCGAACTGGCGCACCTTGGGATGAAAAAGACGACTTTCACCCTGAAGATAACGCAGGAACCCGGGGGCGACACGCTGGATGGCCACAAGATCGACCCCCGTGGCGCGGACCGCGTGGAATTTCTCATCTCCCCAAACCCGGGAGAAGAGTCGAAACCGCTTGCGAAGATAGCTTCGGGCGGCGAGCTTTCGCGCGTCATGCTGGCGCTTAAGTCCATCCTGGTCGAGGCAGACAGAATCCCCACTGTGGTGTTTGATGAAGTTGACGCGGGCATCGGCGGAGCGGTTGCGGAGGAAGTTGGAAAGAAGCTCAAGCGCATTGCGGCGAAACGTCAGGTCTTTTGCATCACCCATCTGCCTCAGATCGCGAGTATGGCCGACAGCCATTACGGCGTGTCCAAATCGGTAAAGAAAGACCGGACGAGCACTGAGGTTCGTCTGCTTGAGCAGAAAGAACGGGTCGACGAAATCGCCCGAATGCTCGGCGGGAAGATCATTACGGAAGCGACAATCAAGCACGCCGAGGAGATGATGGAGCGTGGAAGCGCTTAAAAGACCATTCACCGTTTAAGGTTCAGAGTTCATAGGCGTTGAGAGCGGGCGGGGGGAACGTAGCCATGGGCAAGGTAATCATCAATATCGAATACTGCAAAGGCTGTGAACTCTGCACCACGGCCTGCACGAAAAAACTGCTGAAAATCGGAGCGCAGTTCAATAAAAGCGGATACTACTCCGTCGAATATTGCGACGACGAGGGGACGTGCACGGGATGCGCGCTTTGCGCCGAGATGTGCCCAGACGCGGCTATAGAAGTGTGGAAGTAGGTAGGTCGGGAGTTCACCCGGTCTTCATAACGCTGGAACCTAAATCTGACAGGGGACTGGATCATGGCAAAAGTTTTAATTACCGGTAACGAAGCGCTTGCCGAGGCGGCTGTCCGGGCCGGGTGCAAACGCTATTTCGGGTATCCCATCACCCCGCAGAACGAAATCCCGGAATTTATGTCCCGCCGACTACCTGAAATAGGCGGTACCTTCATCCAGGCAGAGAGCGAGATCGCGGCTATCAACATGGTCTATGGCGCCGCGGCCGTGGGAGAGCGGGCCATGACCTCTTCGTCCAGCCCAGGCATCAGTCTCATGCAGGAAGCGCTGTCGTTCATGGCAGCATCGGAACTGCCGGCGGTAATCGTTAACATGCAGCGCGGTGGCCCCGGACTCGGCAACATCGCGCCCTCACAGGCCGATTATTTTCAGGCGGTTAAAGGTGGTGGCCATGGCGATTACAAACTTCTGGTTTATGCGCCGTCAACGATCCAGGAGATTGTCGATCTGACCGTGAGGGCTTTTGACAAAGCCGATGAATACCTCAATCCCGTGATGATCCTCGGAGACGGAGTGCTGGGACAGATGATGGAGCCTGTAGAGTTTCCCGAGATCGAACCAAGACTGGTGGACAAGTCCTGGGCCCTCACAGGAGCAAAGGGCAGGCCAGGCCAGGTCATACGGTCACTTTTCATGCTCCCGGAGAGGACGGGGTGCTTGAGCAACGAAACTACCTCTTGAAGGCAAAATACGACCGTATGGCCGAGCATGAAGTGCTCTGCGAGACCTCGCTGACCCAAGACGCCGAGATTGTTCTTGTTGCCTTCGGTACATCGGCGCGCATTGCCAAAAGCGTTATAACGCTTGCCAGAGCGGAGGGGATTAAGGCCGGACTTGTCCGTCCGATAACACTATTCCCTTTTCCCGAGAAAATCATCTCGAAGATCGCGGAACAAACGGCGCGGATTCTGGTGGTTGAAATGAATATGGGGCAGATGGTGGAGGATGTGCGGCTGGCGGTGAACGGCAAGGCTCCAGTCTCGTTTTACGGAAGGCCGGGTGGTGCTGTACTTGCGGTTGAAGATGTTCTGTGCGCCGTCCGGAACTGCTTGCGCAGCGACACTGGAGTAAAGACGTATGCGGGTTGCGACTAAAACGGGAACTCCCGGGAAAGGGAACCTCTCATGTCCAAGATAAAAACCATACTCGATCTGATCGGGAACACACCCATGGTTAAACTGACCAGCATTGCGGAGGCTAACGATGCGGAAATCTGGGCAAAACTTGAGGGGTGCAACCCCGGCGGAAGCGTGAAGGACCGACCCGCCCTTGCCATGATCGAGGACGCGGAACTGAAGGGAAAGCTTAAAAAGGGGATGAAGCTCGTGGAGCCCACGAGCGGCAATACAGGTATCGGGCTTGCCATGGTAGCTGCGGTCAAGGGCTATCCCATTGTTCTGACCATGCCCGAGACCATGACTGTCGAGCGCCGACAACTGCTCCAGGCATACGGCGCGGACCTGGTCCTAACGCCCGGGGACAAAGGCATGCAGGGAGCCATTGACCGGGCGGAGGAGATCGCCGCATCGAACAGGGAATATTTTATGCCCCAGCAGTTCGCGAACCCCGCGAATCCAATGGTCCATCGCCGGACAACGGCAAAGGAAATTCTTAAATTTATGGGCGGGAAGTGCATCAGCGCCTTCGTCGCCGGCGTGGGCACCGGTGGAACCATCACCGGCGTGGGCGAAACGCTTAGGAAACAGTTCAAGGACATAAAGATCTTTGCCGTTGAGCCAGCCTCCTCACCAGTGCTTTCGGGCGGAAAGTCCGGTGCCCACAAGATTCCCGGTCTCGGCGCCGGGTTTGTGCCGAAGATCCTGAACACCCGCGTGTACGATGAGGTGATCCCGGTCGCGAACGAACAGGCTGCTGAGACCACTCGGCGGCTCGCCCGGGAGGAAGGCCTTCTCGTGGGGATATCGTCTGGAGCGGCCTGCTGGGCGGCGCTCCAGGTTGCCGCCCGCTTGGGCAAGGGGAAACGCGTTGTGGTCGTGTTCCCCGACGGCGGTGAGCGCTATCTGACGACGGGTGTGTTCGAGCGGAAGAGCGGCGCATAAAAACATGCACGGGGGAATGGAATCCATCAGGGCATTATTGATCCGCGTGAAGAATATCCTTATCCGCCCCCGGGATGAGTGGCGGGTAATCAGGGACGAGCCTGAAACGTATTCGGGTATCATCTTCCGCTATGTCGCTATTCTCGCTGCGATTCCGCCAGCGGCGGCCGTCATAGACGGGATTGTTTTCAACGGCCTCACCCCGCAGAGCGCCCTCCTTTCATCTCTCAGCCGCCTTCTCTTGCAGAATGTAATGTGGTACTGCATCTCCATCATGAATGTCGTGATTACTGGAGCGATTATTACGGCTTTTGTCACGGCCTCTGAATCGCGATGGGACGCTCTCCGGGGATTAAAGATAGCTGCATACTCCTTCACCCCGCTCTTTGTGGCAGGAGTGCTCGCTGTTATACCGGGGATGAACTGGATCGTTTATGCTGCGATCCTTTACAGTGTCTATCTCGTCTATCTCGGAATTATCGGCCTCGCGGCCACAGGGAGAAAACAGGCAATAGGGTATGCTATCGCGTCGTTTTTTTCCGCATCGGTTTTTCTTGGTATTATGAACCTCTTTGAGTATTTTTTTGAAACCACGTTATTGAATAAGATTGTTTCTTGATTTGTCAGGATAGCATGAAACCAATCTACCTCGATTACAATGCAAGCACGCCCGTGGCTCCCCGAGTGTTTGAGGAGATGCTGCCCTACTTGCGGGAAAAGTACGGCAATCCGTCCTCAAGCCACGCCTTCGGAATCGCCTGCCGGGCCGGGATCGAGCAGGCGCGGGAGCGGTTGGCGATCCTGCTGGGATGCGATGCTTCGGAAGTTATCTTTACCAGCGGCGCCACAGAGTCGAATAACATGGTGATCAAGGGGATCGCAAAAGCCGCCGGAAAAGGGAAGCACTTCATCACTTCTCGGATAGAACACCCCGCGGTGCTGGAGCCCTGCAGACACCTTGAACGCTTCGGGTATCGCGTGACCTATCTGCCTGTTGATCGATTCGGCATAGTGGACCCGTCTGATCTCGAGAAGGCTGTCACGCCGGATACGGCGCTGGTGACGATCATGCACTCAAACAACGAGGTTGGGGCGATCCAGGATATTGGAGAGCTTGCGCGGATCGCTGCAGCACGCGGTGTTCCATTCCATACCGATGCGGCACAGAGCGTGGGCAAGGTGCATGTGCGGGTCGATGTCCTGGGCGTGGATTTTCTGACCGTTGCGGGCCACAAATTCTACGCGCCGAAGGGCATCGGCGCCCTGTACATTAAAAGCGGACGTAAACTCCCGCCGCTGCTTCACGGGGCCGGACACGAACGGGGGTTTCGCCCGGGCACGGAGAATGCCGCCTTTATTGTTGGCATCGGAGAGGCCGCCACGATCGCGGCGCCGGCAATCGAGAGCGAGGGCGCCCGCCAGGTCTTGCTTGGGAAAAAGCTCTATCAAGGCTTGAGGCAGGCCGGCCTCAAGGTGCATCTGAACGGCCACCCGGAGAAAAAGCTCCCCAATACCTGGAATATCAGCTTCGAGGGATTTGACGCCGTTTCAATCATGGAAATGCTCGCAGGTGTAGCCGTCTCTCCCGGCGCTGCATGCCACGGTGATCTTATTGAACCGTCTCATGTGCTCGTCGCGATGGGTGTGGACCGCGACCTCGCGCGGGGGGCGATCCGATTCAGCCTCGGCAGGGAGACGACGGAAAACGAGATCGATGAAGTCATTGCCCGGCTCGCACAGGGCATGACTGGATAATCGGGAATCTGAAGAGGGGTTGACGCATGTCAGGCGAAACCATACTCATCGTTGATGATGAAGAAAGCGTTCGAAAAAGCCTCGCCGATGTTATGCGCGATGAAGGCTATGATGTCGTGACTGTAGCGTCGGGCAGAGAGGGTATCGACGCACTCAACGAAACTCAGCCCTCACTGGCGCTTCTCGACATTGCCATGCCTGAAATGGACGGGATCGAGACGCTGCGGAGGATACGAGAGGTCCGGCCGGACCTGCCGGTCATCATGGTCACAGGCCACGGCACGATCGAGACGGCGGTCAAGACCACGAAGATGGGCGCCTACGACTTCATCGTAAAGCCGCCGGAGCTTCAGCACCTCACGCTCGTTGTGAAGCACGGGATTGAGGAATCACGGCTCCGCGAGGAAAACGAATCGCTCCGGCGGAGCATCGAACGGCGGAGCGAGATTGTGGGAGAGAGCGGGAAAATCCAGGCTCTCAAACAGCAGATTGCTCTTGCCGGACCGACAAACGGATGGGTGCTGATCCACGGCGAGAGCGGGACGGGCAAAGAACTCGTTGCCCGGTCCATTCACCGGGCAAGCAGGCGCGCGAACGGCCCCTTCGTGGAGGTCAACTGTGCGGCTATACCGCAGGAACTTATTGAAAGCGAACTCTTCGGCCACGAAAAGGGTTCATTCACCGGCGCGACGAGCATGAAACGCGGTAAATTCGAGATTGCCCACAGTGGAACCATTTTTCTCGATGAGATTGCGGACATGAGCCTGGCCACACAGGCAAAGGTGCTGCGTGTACTCGAAGGCCAGGAGTTCCAGCGTGTGGGAGGAACGAGGACGCTGAAATCCGATGTACGCGTGATCGCTGCATCGAACAAGAACCTGCTTTACGAGATCAAGAATGGTGCATTCCGCCAGGACCTGTTCTATCGGCTGAATGTGATACCTCTTGAAGTACCGCCGCTCCGCGAGCGCGTCGACGACATCCCACGCCTGGTGCGTTATTTTCTGAGGGAATATTCGGGCGAGTACGGGCAGAAGGCCAAGACGATCGAAGAGGAAGCGCTTGAGCTTTTCGTTAAGTACTCTTGGCCAGGAAATGTGCGCGAACTCCGGAATTTCATCGAGCGGCTAATTATCATGGTGCCCGGCCCGGTGCTGACGGCCCGCGATGTGCCGCCGCCCGTCAGCGGTGTGGGCGAGAACGGACCCCCTATCAAAGGCGCAACGATGCGGATCCCGTCGCATCTTTCTATGCTCAAGGACGCGCGCGCCGAGTTCGAACGGGAGTTTATCGCACAGAAGCTTCGGGAATTCGGAGGCAACGTGAGCAGGACCGCTGATGCCATCGGCGTGGAACGTAGCAACCTGCATCGGAAGATCAAGGCGCTGGGTATTGAGATCGAAGATTGATGAAGGATCCATGACTTTTTCGATGATTGAAACCATCAACCTTACGAAATATTTCGGTGACCTCGGCGCCGTACAGTCCATCAGCTTTAGCGTCGCTAAGGGCGAAATCTTCGGCCTCCTTGGCCCGAACGGCGCGGGCAAGACTACCACAATCCGCATGCTGACCACGCTGACCGCGCCAACGTCGGGGTCTGTTTATGTTGCCGGTCATGATGCGGCAACAGAGCCGCTCAGCGTCAAACGATCCATCGGAGTCGTGCCCCAGATGCTGAACCTCGATATCGACCTCACCTGCGCGGAAAACCTCGAATACCACGGGAGACTCCATAAGATGCAGCCGGGGGACCGCGCGGCGCGGACTGAAGAATTGCTTCGATTCGTCGGGCTCTGGGAAAAGAGGAATACTTCCGTTGAACACCTTTCAGGCGGCATGCGCAGAAGGCTTCTGATCGCGCGGGGGCTCATGCATCGACCGCAAGTGGTCTTCATGGACGAACCCACGGTGGGATTGGACCCGCAGGCGAGAAGGACGATCTGGGCATTTGTTGAGTCGCTCAAGCGGAGCGGCATAACAATCCTGCTGACGACGCACTATATCGAGGAGGCCGATGCGCTCTGCGACCGGGTAGCCATCATGCGTTCGGGAAAGATCATTGCGCTTGACAGACCAGCCGCTCTCAAGGACGGCGTTGGGAAATTCGCCGTTGAGTGTCTCGGCAGATACGATATTCCCCGGCAGTTCTTCCAGACAAGGGAATCAGCGATCGAAGCTGGCCGCGAGCTCTGCTCGGACATGGTTGTTCGCGATGTGACGCTGGAGGACGTGTTTATCAGCATGACGGGGGAAAGGATTGATACATAAGACATCAGGTAACAACGGATGAACACGGTTAGGAAAAGATAAAGAATGATCACTGTATTCTTATATTATTTTGTCGTGTTCATCCCGGGTAGATGAGGTTTTTTATGAATTTTTATCCTATTTTTTGGAAAGAGATGATGATCATCCGTAAGAAACCCTGGCGCTTTATTGCGTCGAGCCTGATCATGCCCGTTCTTTATCTCGTAACCTTCGGCTGGGGACTGGGGCGGGGAATGAACGTGAGTGGAGGCCGCTATCTGGAATTTGTTCTTCCGGGCATTCTGGCGCTTTCAGCCATGAACAACAGTTTCGGTCCGGTATCGACATCGCTCAATATCAGCAAGCTGTACACCAAGACAATCGAGGAGGTACTCGTCTCTCCGGTGAGCCACTGGGACATCGCGCTCGGCAGAGCCCTCACGGGGCTCGTGCGCGGCATGTTTTCAGCATTCATGCTCCTGCTCGTCGGAGTAGTCACCGGCGTTCAGCTGCATATGACGTTGACTTTCCTGGCCATTCTCGCACTTACTGCGTTCTGCTTCGGGGCCGCGGGCGTGGCCGCCGCCATGATCGCCCGCTCGCACGAGGACATGTCGAATTTCAACAGCTTTTTCATCATTCCCATGTCGTTCCTGGCGGGAACGTTTTTTTCTCCCGACAGACTACCGGAACCTTTCAAGAGCCTCATTCTCGTCTACCCCCTGACGCACGCAAGCCTGCTGCTTCGCGCGCTTGCTTCGGGCGGCAGCCCGGCCTTGGTTTCAACGGCAGTGCTCGCGGCATATACTTTGTTGTTCTTCCTCCTGGCGGCTATGATGGTGAAAAAAACGGCATGAAACAGGGGCGGCACAGACGAACGCATGGCATCCGAGTTCACAAATCTCTTCCTCTTGGGCATGCTCGGGGAAACAGCCATGTCTGGGGAAATGCTTGTTCGCTTCTGAGTGTTGACCGCGCTATGCAGAGTGCTGCCCGACATCAATAGCGCAAGTTCTTCTACGTGTGCGGCATGACAATATTCTCGGCCACTGCGGTTTTTTTCATTCGCTGCTCATCGCCTTGCGGGTACCTGCTCACGGTCATTAGTGATTCCCTCGATTTGCTCTTGGCGGTCTGGGACTTTTTCTTGTAAAATATCGCTTAAAGGCATACTGGATCTCATGGAGCAGGTAATAATCTCACTCCCTTGACGCGATGCGGTCCGCCAATCGTTTCCTTCGTCCTGATCATCGCTATTCCCCTGTTTTTAGTTGACTTTTTCGACCTATGAGTCTAATATTTCAAGATATGTTCTCATCGCACGGTTTCGCAGCCTAAGGAAACGCAGGATACTAAAGGGAGAGATGCCGAAAGTCCAATTCATCTTCGCCATTCACAATCATCAGCCGGTCGGCAATTTCGAATTTGTTGCGGAGGACGCATATCAGAAGTCCTATCTGCCCTTCGTCAAGGTGCTTGAGCGCCACCCACGGATCAAGATTACACTGCATTACACCGGTATTCTCTTCCGTTTTTTTGAAGAGCGGCATCCGGAATTCATTGACCTTTTGAGGAAACTGGTGAAGGAAGACCGCGTGGAGATCCTGTCCGGCGGGTTTTACGAGCCCATTCTCGCGGTGCTGCCGGACGAAGACAAGACTGGCCAGATCCATGCACTCACGCACTTCATCGGCGAACAGATCGGCTACGATGCCCGCGGTATGTGGCTTGCCGAGCGGGTCTGGGAGCCCCATCTCGCGAAGCCTATCAGCGAAGCAGGTATTAACCACGTGGTCGTCGACGATTGCCATTTTAAAATGGCCGGACTGCACGATGATGAACTTGACGGTTACTACCTGACGGAAGAGTTGGGCTGCGTTCTCCGTATGTTCCCGGGAAGCGAAAAGCTCCGGTACCTGATACCCTTTCACCCTGCCGAGGAAACAATCGAGTTTCTTGCCGGTCTCCGATCCGCAGAACGAAGCCGTCTTGCCGTAATGGCTGATGACGGGGAAAAATTCGGTGTCTGGCCTGAGACCTTTCACACCGTGTATGAAGAAGGCTGGCTTGAGCGTTTTTTTACGCTCATTGAGCAGAACGGAGAATGGCTCGAGACGACGACTTTCGCGGAGTTTCTTACCAAGGAACCGGCCCGCGGAAGGATATATCTTCCGACGGCATCCTACATGGAAATGGGCGAATGGGCGCTGCCGACGCGCGCCATGAAGGAATACGATGAGGCGCTTGCGAAAACAAAAAACTCCCCGGAGTTTGGCTCTCTCCGTCCCTTCATCAAAGGTGGCATCTGGAGAAATTTTCTCGCTAAATATCCCGAGAGCAACCATATGCACAAGCGTATGCTGATGGTGAGCAGCAAGGTGCACGATGCGCTCAATGCGCTTGCGGAGCGGGGCGGCAGGAAGAGCACCGATGCTTCGCTTATGATTGACCACCTGTACCAGTCTCAGTGCAACGACTCATACTGGCATGGCGTCTTCGGCGGACTATATCTGCCCCACCTGCGGTCCGCGGTGTTTGAGCATATTGTCCAGGCCGAGTTTTTGGCAGACACGGTATTAAAATGTCAGGGGTCGGTGGATGGAAAGAAACGGGAAGGTAGAAGCCGGAAGTCTGATCTGAAGGCGGCATCGTGGCTCGTGATCGAGACCGGCGACTTCGACCGGGATGGGAACGAGGAAGTCATGATCAACTCCGAGCTTCTGAATATTTTTATAAACCCGGCGAAAGGCGGCATGATCGCGGAGCTGGACTGGAAGCCCCGGTCATTCAACCTTACAAATACGCTTACACGGAGACGCGAGGGTTATCACGAAAAAATTCTTCAGGCGGTCAAGGACCTTGCCGTCGGCGCGCAAATGGGCGGCGCCAAAACCATCCACGAACGGGTTTCCATGAAGGAAGAAGGGCTCCAGAACCATCTGCTCTACGACTGGTACACCCGCGGATCCCTGATCGACCACTTCCTCGGATCAGGTGTGGATCTGGCGGGTTTCATGCGTTCAGAGTATTACGAGGCTGGAGATTTTGTCCTCGGTGTTTACAGTTTCAAACAGAAGAAACAGACGAACGGCGTGTCTGTTTCGCTCGAACGAAATGGTATGGTGGCCGGGCTCAACGTCAGGCTTAGGAAGGAAATCTCACTGCGCAGGAGCGCGCCTGGTTTTGTCGTATACCACGAGATCGAGAATAGGAGCGCTGAAGAACTGAATACGTCCTTCGGCACCGAGTTCAACTTTTCCCTGCTGGCGGGGAATGCCCAAGACCGCTATTACGACATCCCCGGCCACACTCTGGATAAAAAAAACCTGGCTTCCTCGGGCGAGACGAATAACGTACGGCAGGTGAGCCTTGTCGATGAATGGCTCCGCCTCCGGCTCACGATGGAATTCGGCAAACCCGCGGAGCTCTGGCGCGCTCCCGTCGAAACGGTGTCGCAATCCGAGGCGGGATTCGAACGGGTGTACCAGAGTTCGATGGTGATGCCTGTCTGGCGCATCTCGCTTCCTCCCGGCAAGTCGTGGACCATGGAACTCGGGGTGAACGTTGCTTGAAGCAAAATCCGTATTGAATGAAGGAAACTGAGGTTATCAGAAGCATGAAAAATTTTTTTATACTTATAGTACTGGTCCTTTCATTTGGTTCGGCGGGCGCGGCTGCCGAGAAACCCCTTGGAGTCGAAGACATTACTTCTATCGAGGAAATCGCGAATGACATCGCTTCGTACTTCCCAAAAGTGCAGGGGGAAGTCAAGGACGTGCAGGGAGACCACCTTACAATAGGTCTAGGGACAAAAAACGGGCTTCTTCCCGGTGTAACACTCACGCTCTGGCGCAACGGCAAGGAAATTCATCATCCCGTGACCGGACAGGTGCTCGGCTTCGCTGAAGATGAGGTTGGGAGCGTGCAGGTTATCGACGTGGCCGATACAACCTGCACTGCCGTGCTTCAGGAAAAACTGAAGGACCCGCAAGTCGGCGACAAAGCAAGGATCACGCCGAAAAAGATCAATCTCGCACTCCTCCCGGTCCGGGCGGACCATCCAGAGATTATCCAGGGCCTTCAGGACCGACTCAGCGATCTCGGCAGATTCTCGGTGCTTGGGAACGATAAAGTGGAGGCGTTCCTCAAGGACAGGAAACAGCGCGACAGTTCGCTCATCAAGGAATTGAGCAAAGCCTATAATCTCGATGTGATTGTAGCATTAGGGATTTATCCTTCAGAGGGAAAGAAACTGCTGGTGACCGCGAGGCTTTTTTATGCCGATGAAGCGAGACCGCTTGATACGGTTGTAGCGATTCTCGACCTGAAATCGAAGAATGATATCTACAGCGACATAAAACCGTTTTTCCCTCCGGTGAAGCTGGAATCCGACCTTCCCGTGGTGCCCTTTAGCGCACGATTCATGGTTACCGCGGATTTAGAAGGGAACGGCATGCTGAAATATGTCTTTTCTGATGGTGCCAAACTGCATGTCTACGGAAAGGGACCGTCGGGATGGCGTGAAGAATGGACGGAAACGGTACCGCGCGGTGGAGAGGACATACAGCATATCAACCTCGATGTGGCGGACATCAACGGAAACGGCAGGCCCGAGATCTTTGTTACGGCCATGCTGAATGGCAAGGTCACCTCGTACGTTGTGGAATTTCATGACGGGGAATATCAGCGCATCGCGGAAATCCCGGGATTTGTCCGGGTCATCACCTATCCCGGGAAGGGCGCTCTTCTACTCGGGCAGGACTATGACCCCCGAACATTTTTCTCCGGGCAGATCAAGCAGTATTCCTGGGAGAACGGCAAATACGTTGCCGGACCGGTTTTCCCATTGCCCCGCGGTGTGAAACTGTACGGGTTCGTCATCGCCACGGTGGGTGAAGCCAACCCGCTTATCATGGCGCTGGATGATAAAGATCACATTCTCGTCTATTCGAAGGATGCGGTGATCTGGAAAAGTGAAGAGACCTATCCAGCCGTGGGAATTAAGGTGAACATGCCTGTGGTCGGCCCCGCAGCGGTCATATCGGAGTCCGTCGCTGAAGTGGAAAAAAGTCAGAAAGTCCGGATTACGGGACGGATCGTGGCGCTTGACGTGAACGGAGACGGAAAGAGACGAGATTATTTTGCCCAAGAACAGCGGCGGGTCATTTTTCAGCGGTTATACACAGGCTGAGTTTATAAGCTTGGGATGGACCGGCTCGCGGCTCGAACAACACTGGAGCATCAAAGATATTGGCGGTGCTGTCCTCGACTTCCAGATCCGCCAGCAAGTGGGGTCTGCCGCGCAGATCTTGGCGCTTGTGGCGTCGTCAGGCGGATTGCTTTCCAGCGATACTATCCGGGTGATGGGTTACGCGGCAAAGTAAGCTTCAAAAAGGCAGTGGAGCGAGAATGGAGTATGACGTTCCACTGCGATCCTTAGGGTCGGGGACAGTTGACATCCTCCCCGGCCTGAAGGCCGAGGATTCCCGAATCTGGCTCTGTTGCTACTGAGAACCACTGCTGATTCTGTTCGCAGATGCGGCAGAGATGTTAGCCGTGTCACCGGTTCATGGGCTGGCATTGATGGCCTGGTTTTTCTCCAGGCAAGCCGGTTGACCGCAGGCTGTGTCAAGCAGCCACTACTCCAGGAGACACTTATTTGCCCCGGGAGATACCTGTTGATTGCACTATTCCGGTCTTTGACCTCTTTGACGTTCTTAACGGAGTCTCCACGACGATCGTGGAAACGCCGTGAGCGTCTGCATCGCGGGCAAGAGGGGTGACAAAGCTATGAATACGGTGTTATCGTCAGTTCCGGATGTTTTACCAACGGCAGATCGACCTTTTTAACAAGTACGCGAGGGAAGTGGACATTTTCCCACTTAAAACTCAAGCAATTCCTATTTTGATTTATTCGCAACCAGCGCCATATATCTCCGGCCTGAAGGCCGGGGGTTTACGGCGCATATGATAAATCGGTACTATGGTAAAGAAGAGCGGTACAACCGGGCATTCTTACGCGAAAATGGACGCGGTCGGCATTCCGCGCCATGTCGCCATTATCATGGACGGCAACGGACGGTGGGCCGTAAACAGGGGGCTTCCCCGGGTTGCCGGGCACAAGCGGGGCGCGGCTACGGTGCGGCGGATAACTGAGGAGTGCCGACAGCTCGGAATCGAAGTGCTGACACTCTATGCTTTTTCCGACGAGAACTGGGGCAGACCTAAGGAGGAAGTCGGTTTTCTCATGAATATGCTCGGAAGCTTTCTCAAGGCAGAGATTGCTACTATGAAATCCAACGGCATCAGGTTCCGTACGATCGGCAGAATCGAGCGACTCCCGGCAAAGGCAAGAAAGTGGGTTGAAAAAGCGACGGCCGAGACCGCGGAAAATACCGGCATGATCCTGAACCTGGCGTTGTCCTACAGCGGACGCGGGGAGATCCTGGAAGCGGTCAGGCGGTTGAACGATGCAGGCGTGAATGCGAAGCCCTTGAACGATGAAACCTTTTCCTCCTATCTGGATACCAGCGGCCTTCCCGACCCGGACCTGATTATTCGCACGAGTGGAGAGAAACGGATCAGCAACTTTCTCCTGTGGCAGGCGGCATATGCTGAGCTCTATTTTACCGATACGCTGTGGCCGGACTTTTTAGAGAAAGAACTGCATGACGCCCTGATCGATTATCAAGGTCGGCAGCGCAGATTCGGTCTGACCCAGGAGCAGATTATGCGGAAGTAAGGGGTTTGCAGAGCGCTCCCGGACCGTTAATTCAACTGACTACAGAATATTTTCCCCTTGGTTCAGCCGGGCGTCAAAAGGAACACGGCTGTCCACCAGAGACGGTGAAATTTCCGGGCTCACGCAGAACCCATGGAGACGCCACATGCTGTATAAGAGAGTAATCTCGGGGCTGGTCTTTCTCCCCATATTCTACCTGGTCACCTGGCAGCTGCCCCCTGTTTATTTTACGGCACTCGTGCTGGTGGCCGCTGCAGTGGGGCAGTATGAGTTCTACCGCATGGCGCAGGCACGCGGGTTTCATCCCCAGAGGGCCCTGGGAACTGCGCTCGGTGTGCTCATTGTGATCTGGTCCTATCATCCCTTGCTCCCTGATCAGGAGCATTTCCTTGTTCTTTCGGGCTCACTGCTCCTGATCATGGTGGCGAGGCTGTTCTCCTCCCGTCCCGTTGACGGTGCGCTTGAGGATGTGGCGACCACGTTTCTTGGCGTGTTTTATGTAGCAATGCTGTTCGCTTTCCAGGTTGTGATACGCACCGGGGTGAATGGTAAACAGTGGCTTGTATTCCTCTATTTCATCATCTGGGCATCCGATATCGGCGCCTATTCGATCGGGATCCCGTTCGGCAGACACCGTCTCTATGAGAAGGTGAGCCCCAAAAAGAGCATCGAAGGCCTGGCCGGCGCATTAGTAGCATCGGCGGGCATGGCACTTCTCTGCAGGATCTGGTTCATGCCTGCCATAGGAACAGCGGAAGCTATCGAGATAGCACTGGTCCTTTCAGCGGTCGGAACAATCGGCGACCTGGCGGAGTCTCTGTTCAAGCGTGCGGTGGGAGTAAAAGATTCTGGAAGTATCATCCCGGGTCATGGCGGCATTCTGGACAGAATGGACAGCATGCTATTTGCCGCTCCGGTACTATATTATTATTTGAGATTAAGATGAAATTATAAAGAGCCAAAAGCTTGCAGTGATGCCATTTTTTTACGGCCCTCGAATTCTGTTATGAAAAAAATCTCCCTTCTAGGATCCACCGGCTCAATCGGTCAGTCAACACTCTCGGTGGTGGAAAAGTATTCTGACCGATTTTCCGTTGTCGCACTCGCCGCGGGCAATAACATCGATTTGCTTGAACAGCAGGTGCGCCGGTTTAAACCAGTCGTTGTTTCCCTGTCTGGCCAGGCATCGGCGGAAATTTTGAAAAAGCGGTTGCAGGGAATGAAGATTAGGATTTTCTCTGGCATCGAGGGAATGATCCAGGTAGCGGCGGCTGATGAAGCGGACATCACGGTTTCGGCGATTGTGGGAACGGCGGGGCTGGTGCCGACGATGGCGGCGATCCGCGCAGGGAAGAACATCGCACTTGCGAACAAAGAGGTCCTCGTTACGGCCGGCGAACTCGTCATGGCCGAATGCCGGTCACGGAAGGTCAGCCTGCTTCCCGTGGATAGCGAGCACAGCGCCATTTTCCAATGCCTTCTCGCGGGAGAAAACCGCGATGTCGGAAAACTGATTCTCACCGCGTCGGGCGGGCCTTTCCGGCGTCATTCAAAGCAGGACCTCGCCGCGGTCACCCTTGCCCAAACGCTTAAACACCCAAACTGGAGCATGGGCAGGAAGATCACCGTCGATTCAGCGACGCTTATGAACAAGGGGCTCGAGGTGATCGAAGCGCGATGGCTCTTCGGAGTGCCGCCTGAGCGGATCAAGGTGCTTATCCATCCCCAGAGCATCGTACATTCTCTGGTGGAGTACCGGGACGGCGCCGTCGTTGCTCAACTCGGCATGCCCGATATGAGGGGGCCCATCGCCTATGCGCTCTCCTATCCTGAACGGCTTGAGGGTGTGTCACCTGAGCTTGATCTCGCGAGAATAGGCACGCTTACCTTCGAGGAACCGGATACCGAGCGCTTTCCCTGTCTTGCCCATGCTTTTGACGCACTCCGCGCAGGAGGCAGCATGCCGGCAGTGCTATCGGCCGCCAACGAAGTAGCAGTCAAATATTTTCTTGACGAGAAGATTTGCTATGGCGATATCGCAGGGGTAATCAAGACCGCTATGGAGGCACATACGCCTTCGCCCATAAATACGGTTGAGGATGCGCTCAAAGCTGACCTTTGGGCGAGGCAGGAAGCGGAGATGATCATTGAGAGAAGGACTTGGCAAGCGGCAAGCAGCAAGTAGCAAGAGGCGAGTGGCAAGGAAATACATGGTAGCCCTCGGATTTTGTTTCCCTTCGCTTCTTATTTACCCGTTGCTGATAGATTCTATCATTACTAAGGAGTTCAAATGACATTTTTTTACTTTCTCATTGTGATCGGCGTGCTCGTATTCGTGCATGAGTTCGGTCACTTTCTTATGGCGAAACGGGCCGGTGTCCGGGTCGAGAAATTTTCACTCGGCATGGGTCCCAAGCTTGTGGGATACAAAAAGGGAGATACAGAATACGTCATATCAGCGCTCCCCCTCGGCGGGTATGTAAAAATGGCGGGTGAGAACCCGGACGAGGAGCCAACCGGAGCACCGGATGAGTTCCAGTCAAAGTCCGTATGGCAGCGCGTCATGATCGCGGCAATGGGTCCGCTTACGAACATTGTTCTCGCATTCATCATCATGCCGGTGGTCTTCATGGTTGGCACCTACGCGGAAGGCCCGGCAAAGGTTGGTTACGTGGAGAGCGGCTCTCCAGCCGAACGGGCCGGCTTCAAGGCTGGCGATATAATCGTGGAGATCAATGGCAGGAGTATCAGCGACTGGACGAAGGCCCTTTCCCTCATAGCCGTCAACCCCGATACCAACCTGAATGTTACCGTGGACCGTCAGGGAGCGAAGGAAACACTTGTGCTGCGGCCTGCTGCCACATCAGAGCTCAAAATCGGCACGTCCGGCCTCATGCCTGATATGCCGGCAGAAATTGGCAAGCTGAAACCGGGATTCCCGGCAGAGAAGGCTGGTCTCAAGGTGAACGACAAGATCCTCGCCGTGGATGGCAAAACAGTCTATCACTGGAATCAATTTTCCGGCCTTGTACGCGAGAGCAAGGGGAAGACGCTGAATCTCACCATCGAGCGTTCCGGAAGTCATATGGATATCGCACTCACTGCGGTGGAAGACGGCGGGAGGTATGTGATTGGCGTGGAACCGGTCATGCACCTGGTCTTCAAGAAGTACGGATTCATTGAGTCCCTGCGCCTGGGGTTTGACAAAACCATTGATGCCATTGATCTTACCATTATCACGCTTAAGAAGCTGGTGACTTTCAATCTTTCGATCAAGACGCTCGGCGGTCCCGTGATGATTGCACAGATGTCAGGTCAGGCCGCGTCAGCAGGCCTGTCGGTGTTTCTGTCCCTCCTTGCCATGATCAGCATTTCACTGGGCATCCTGAACCTGCTGCCGATCCCGGTACTCGATGGCGGGTTGATTCTTTTCCTCGTGATCGAGGCCATCCGCAAGAAGCCGGTCAGCAGAAAGGTCATGGAAGTGTCCCAGAGCATAGGCGCAGCCATTCTGATCACTCTAATAGCGGTTGTATCCTATAATGATATCATGAGAATGTTTTTCAGCAAGTAGTTATCGCCCCTCACCATTGTCTCCCCGGAACGGAGAAGGAAATGGCACGGGAACCGTCAGGATGAATGTGGACAACCCGATTACACGCAGAAAAACCAGACAAATCACACTCGGGTCCGTAAAGATCGGCGGTAACGCGCCTGTTGCTGTTCAGTCAATGTGCAACACCGACACGCGAGACGCTGAAGCGACTCTTGCCCAGATACGACAACTTGAACAGGCCGGTTGCGAGCTCGTACGCCTTGCCGTGCCCGACGAAGAAGCTGCTGTCGCACTCGGAAAGATCAAAAAAGGCACCGACCTGCCGCTTATTGCAGACATTCACTTTGACCATCGTCTGGCGCTCGAGGCGGTGAAACAGGGCGTGGACGGCCTCAGGATCAATCCTGGAAATATCGGCGGGAAAAATAAGGTGAGCGAGGTCGTTCGGGCCTGTAAAGACAGGGGAATTCCGATCCGCATCGGCGTGAATGCCGGCTCGCTCGAGAAACATCTCATTGAGAAATATCAGCATCCCACGCCTGAGGCCATTGTCGAAAGCGCCTTTGGCCACCTCCGTATTCTTGAGGAACTTCATTTTTCTGATATTAAGGTTTCACTCAAAGCGTCGGACGTGATGACGACCGTGGCGGCCTACCGTCTTTTTTCGGAACAATCCGATTACCCGCTCCACATCGGCATATCCGAGGCGGGTACGCTCTTCTCTGGCACGATCAAGTCGAGTGTGGGGCTCGGCATTCTGCTTGCCGAAGGCATCGGCGACACGATGCGCGTTTCCCTTACTGCGGATCCTGTCGAGGAAGTGCGCGTGGCTTACGAAATTCTCAAGGCGCTGAAAATCCGTCAGCATGGCGTGAACATCATCTCCTGTCCTACCTGCGGCAGAACCGAGATCAACATCATCGGTTTGGCACAGGAAGTGGAAAGACGTCTGGCTTCGATCAAAGAGCCGCTTACCGTTGCGGTCATGGGGTGTGTGGTGAACGGCCCGGGAGAGGCCCGCGAGGCCGATGTGGGCATAGCGGGCGGCAAAGGCATCGGGCTTCTGTTCAAAAACGGCAACATTATCAAAAAGTTAGACGAGAAGGAATTGGCTGATGTATTGGTGAAGGAAGTGGAGGAAATCGTTAGAAACAAGCACTCAGGAGACAGTAAAGACAAGTAGACGGGAGGAAGTAGATAATAGAGGGGGAAAGTCTTTGGGCTGGATTTTCCCATGCACTGCTTACTCTAAACCGTCTACTGACTCATCGGAGGTTTCATGCGTTATTCTCGATTATTCATTCCGACCCTGAAAGAAGCCCCGTCCGAGGCGGAGGCGATTTCTCATAAACTCATGGTGCGGGCAGGTTATGTGCGACAGCTTGCCGCCGGGCTTTATATTTTTCTTCCGCTCGGCATCCGGGTCATGGAAAAAATAAATCGGATCATCCGCGAGGAGATGAATGCAATTGGCGGCCAGGAAGTGACCATGCCGGTGTTGAACCCTGCCGAGGTCTGGCAGCAGACAGGGCGGTGGGATGTTATCGGCGACGAAATGTTCAGGCTCAAGGACCGCGGAGGCCGCGATATGTGTCTGGCCATGACCCATGAAGAGACAATGACCTGGCTGGCCGCTCACGACATCCGATCCTACCGGGAGCTTCCGCAGATATGGTATCAACTCCAGACGAAATTGCGCGATGAAGCGCGGCCCAAGAGTGGTGTGCTTCGAACCCGTGAGTTCACCATGAAAGACTCCTACAGTTTCGATAAGGATCAGGAAGGGCTGGATAAGTCCTATCAACTCCACCTTGAAGCGTATAAAAAAATTTATTCGCGCTGCGGCATCAAATTCTACGTGGTCCAGAGCGATACCGGCATGATGGGTGGCTCCATGGCGCACGAGTACATGGCGCCATCGCCGGCCGGAGAAGATGATGTAGCCCTTTGCGACGGCTGCGGGTACGCGGCAAACGTGGAACTGGCGCTGTCAATCCCGAAACCGACAGCCGTTTCTGAAGGAAAATACGAGGAAATCGCGACGCCCGAAAAACGGACTATCGAAGAAGTAACCCGGTTTCTAAAGGTAACTCCGGGCCTCCTGCTCAAATCTATCCTGGTCATGGGCGACAACGGACCGGTGCTGGCCCTGGTCCGTGGCGACCAGACACTGCATGAAAAGAAACTCGCAAAACTCATCGGACCGCACCGACCCGCCCAGAAGGACGAGGTCAAGGAACATCTCAAGGTCCCGGCAGGATTCATCGGTCCCATGGGCCACCGGGTCAGGAAAATCGCGGATCCGGTTCTCAAACAGGGGTTGTATATCGCCGGCGCAAACAAGGAAGGGTTTCATGTAAAGGGCGTATCCGCGGACATGCACTTTTCTGACGCTGAGTTTAGCGACATCCACGTTGCCGCAGCGGGCGACGCTTGCATACACTGCGGCAAGCCGCTTAGGATCGACCGCGTCATCGAGATCGGCAACATTTTCAAGCTCGGGACTAAGTATTCTGAACCGCTTAAAGCGAATTATCTTGATGAGCAGGGGAATGAAAAACCGATCGTCATGGGCAGCTACGGCATCGGCCCGGCGCGAATTGCAGCGTCGGCCATCGAGCAGGGAAACGATGAAGACGGCATTATTTGGCCCTTGGCCATCGCACCCTATCAAATCCTGATTGTGCCGGTGAACGTAAAGGATGTGAAGTCCATGGATGTTGCCGAGGAAATGTACATTGCCCTTGAGGAGAAAGGGTTCGAGGTCCTGATGGACGACCGCGACGAGCGGGCGGGCGTGAAATTCAAGGACGCCGACCTCATTGGTATCCCCTGGCGTATCATCATCGGAGAAAAAAATCTCAAAGAAGGCCTGGTGGAGATCAAGGAACGCAAGACAGGGCGGGTGGAAAAAGTTGACGTCGAAGCAGCCGTGCAGCAGATTGCGAAAAAGCTGGTGATGGAAGGATGACTAAAGAAAGAAAACTTCGGAGTTCAAAGTATATTATGAATATATTTCGTTTTTATGCGGTCGATGCTGACACGGGAAAGAGTCTCACCCGGCATCATTGAGTCACTAGTAAAACGAAATTCATCTAGATCGGACAGGTAATAGTGGTTGTAACCCGGTCGTGATAATATGGGTAAAAACACCGGCCAAAGCACCGGCCAAAAATAGCTTGAATTTCGATGCTAAAGCTTTTATAATCGGCCTTTATGGAGGGCGCGCGGTGGAAGAGATCGTAAAGCTTCAATTGAACTCGCAACAGATTGCTGAAATTAAAAAGCAGATCGGTTTTGAGCTCCATGAGATTTATCTTACAAAGCGATCGTTGAACAAATTGAGAGTCTTCCGGCTGCGCCTCAACGAGGAACAGCAGCAGATACTGGAAGAACAACTCGGGCAGAAGGTGAAGGAACTGACTGTCACACGATCGGTCGCAACGAGAATTCTCTAGGGGGAACAAACGCAGCATATATATTATCCGGGACGGTTGTTTCCCGCGAACCGGATTTTCCCCTTCATTGCCTTTGGGCCGAAAGGAGGTGAAAGTACATGAAAAAGTTGATCGTACTTATCCTTGCCTTCATAAGCATTGTTACTATTACATTTAGTGGATGCGAGAAGAAAAAAGAAGAACCTCAGCCTGCTGCGCAGCCAGCTGTGATACCGCCTCCTGCACCGGCACCGGCAACACCTGCACCAACACCGACTCCGGAGCCGGCCCCGGCAAAACCCGCGAAAAAATAGCGTATCCGCGTACTATCGATTTAATGATACAGGGCCCCCCATCTGCGGGGGCCTTTATATTTGCATTCCCCGTCTGGAAAAGTGGAGCGCAACAGCATGTTTGCGTGTATAATGGAACAAGCGCAACCAGGCCGCCTGTTGCAGTCAGGTGCGGGTGAGAGAACGGCTATTCACAGGGTATTTGATGAAGAAACTAACGACTGATCTTCTTGGAGAAATTCTGATCAAGGCCGGAAAACTTTCGCCTGAACAGGCCCGGGAGATCAAGATAAAACAGGATGTGCAACGGATGAAGCTGCTCAAGGCCAGGGGTGAAACCCTGCACCGGGGCAGGATGCATATCGAAGACGAAATATCGGCAATCGAAGTGGCAGCGTCGATGAACCTGGAAATGCCCGGCGCTCCGGGACAGTTTCTGACTGAGGATAACATTACCGAAGCGGTTGCGGCCCACGCCGGACTGCCTTTCAAAAAGATAGACCCCCTGAAGCTCAATCCCGATATTACAACACAGATCCTGTCGCGGGCTTTTGCGCGACGGACTGTCTCTGTACCAATCGAACGCGAGGACGATACGCTGACCCTTGCCGTGGCCGATCCCTATAATATTGAAGTCACCGAGAATATCGAGCGGATGGGTTACAAGGTCAAGCGCATCATTTCCCCCAAGACTGATATACTCAAGATCATTACCGAATTCTACGGGTTCCGCTCATCGGTGATCGCGGCGGAAAAGGAAATGGCCTCCTCGGTTGACCTCGGGAATCTTGAACAATTCGTCAAGATGAAGTCGGTTTCCGAGATAGAGGCCACGGACAAGCACGTCGTGAACGCCGTGGAATTCCTGTTCCGCTACGCATTTGACCAGCGAGCGAGCGATATCCACATCGAGCCCAAGCGCGATGCCGGGGAAGTTCGTCTTCGGATCGATGGTTTGCTTACCACCATCAACAGGATACCTAAGGTGGTTCACCCCGCTTTTGTCTCACGCATTAAGATGCTTTCTCGCATGGACATTGCCGAGAAGCGACGACCCCAGGATGGCAGGATCAAGACCGAGTACAAGTCGCGCGAGGTGGAACTGCGCGTATCAACCATGCCGACCGCCTTTGGGGAAAAGGTCGTGATCAGGATCTTTGACCCCGATATTCTGCTCCAAGACCTGGAGGAGATTGGCTTCGAACCCAGGGAATACGAGCTGTTCCGATCATTTATTGGAAGGCCCCACGGCATCATCCTGGTGACCGGCCCGACGGGAAGCGGAAAGACCACGACGCTGTATTCGGCGCTCAAAACCGTCGCCACGCCCGAAGTGAACGTGGTAACCATCGAGGACCCCATCGAAATGGTGAACGACAAATTCAACCAGGTGAGCGTCCAATCGCAGATCGGCATCACCTTCGGCAGCACGCTCAGGACGATCCTCCGGCAGGACCCGGACATTATCATGGTCGGCGAGATACGCGACCTTGATACAGCGGAGAACGCCGTCCAGGCGGCGCTCACTGGACATCTTGTTTTTTCCACGCTTCACACGAATGACGCCCCGAGCGCGATCACGCGGCTGCTTGACCTGGGTGTTCCACCGTACCTCATCTCCTCGACCATCATCGGTGTCATGGCGCAACGGCTGGTAAGAAAAATCTGCAAACACTGCGAGAAGACCTATGAACTTCTTCCCGAAGAAGCGCAGGCAGTTGGTCTCGCGTCGAACAAGGATCAAAAGGCTGTTGTGAAATACGGCGAGGGTTGTTCCCAATGCCGGGGGACGGGATATGCGGGACGCTCCGGCATCTTCGAGGTCATGGAAATTAATGATAGGATCAGGGCCGTTATCCGGGAGAAAGCAGATGCCGATTACATCAGGAAAACGGCAGTCTCGGATGGAATGGTTGTCCTGCACGATGCGGCAGTACGCAAGATGCTGAAGGGTGAGACCACCTTTGATGAGGTTATCAGGGTGACGGGGGAGAAAACGTAAAAAGAAACGGTGATAGGACACGGTTCATGGGTAAGGGAAGACGAAGGAGAAGCTCCCTGACCGCAGCCTCGCGTCCCCGCCCCGTTTGTTTGCTATGGATACCTTTATTACTCTCATAACCGGCAATGTAGTACTGTTGGCAGCGATCGGCCTGAGCATCTTTCTGGCGGCTTTCTGCGCCGGCGCGGAAACAGCCATCGTCTTCTCGAACAAGGCGCACATCCACCAGCTGTCCGAGGCTGGAAACATTCGTGCGCAAACCGTTCTTGCCCTCACCCAGAACCGCGACCGCCTCCACGTCTCCTTGATGCTGGTTGAAAATTTTCTGATCATTCTATCGGTCGTTCTCGGCACGATAATGGCGCTCCGTACTTTCGCTCAGACTGCACTGGCCGCGTTCGTCTCGGCGGTGGTGATGAGCGTGTTCGTTGCTTTTTTCGCCAAAATGATTCCCAAGGGGATCGCCTGCAGAAATCCCGATACCTTTTCCCTTGCAGTCGCTCCGACGCTTCAGGTCATAAACAGGTTTTTCGCGCCCCTAAACCGCATATTTTCAAGTGCAGCGGACTTCATGGTCGGGCCGGGGCCGCAGGGACTGTCCTGCGCAGCGGTGGTTACCGAAGAGGACATCAAGGCCATGATCAACCTCGGGGAGGAGCGCGGTTCTCTCAAGGAGGAAGAAAAGGAGCTGCTGCATAAGGTCTTCGAGTTCGGTGATACGCTCGCTTCGCAGGCCATGCGGCCTAGGACTGAAATTGTGAGCGTTCCGTCGAATGTGACCCTTCAGGAGGTGCTAACTCTTGTATCCGAATTCGGTTATTCACGCTACCCCGTCATAGAGGACACGATAGATACTGTTATCGGGAGCCTGTATATCAAGGATATTCTTGTCGCCATGTCCGCGGGAGACGTGAAGCGTGAGGAGGGGATTCAACAATTTATCAGACCGGCATACTTCATCCCCGAGAACAAGCGGGTGAGCGAATTGTTGTCGGAAATGCAGCGCGATCGGTTCCAGCTTGCCATCGTTATCGACGAGTACGGTGGAACGTCCGGCCTTGTAACCCTCGAAGATTTGATCGAAGAGATCGTGGGCAGTATCCATGACGAATTGGAAGCCGAGCAGAAGGACGTTGAGGTAGTCGACGAAAAGAATTTTGTGGTTTCAGGTCAGTCAGACCTCGATGAAGTGAATGAATTGCTCGGCGCAAACCTTCAGTCCTCGGACTTTAACACCCTCGGCGGCTTCGTATTCGGACTTTTTGGCAGAATGCCCAAGGTAGGCGAGCAGCTGAAGTATAAGAATCTTAAGCTCGAAGTTCTTGAGCTTGAGGGGAGAAAGATCGCGAAAGTAAAGGTCACAAAATTATAACAGAACACGGTTTAATCTGTTTAAACGGCTTGAATCATTTAAACCACTGTAAAGAAAGGAGGGTAGCGGAGTGAGGAAAAAGGTAACAGTCGTTGGCGCGGGCAATGTCGGAGCAACGCTAGTGCAGCGGATTGCCGAAGCCCGTATTGCGGATGTTGTGATGATGGATGTGGTCGAGGGCGTTCCGCAGGGAAAGGGAATTGACCTGCTTGAAGCCGGGCCAGTGATGGGTTACGATACGAAAATCATCGGCACGAACAGCTATGAAGAAACCGAGGGGTCTGATATTATCGTGATTACCGCTGGCTTGGCGCGCAAGCCAGGTATGAGCCGTGACGACCTGCTCGTAGCGAACGGCACCATCGTAAAAAAAGTCGCCGAGGAGACGGGCAAGCGTTCACCCCGGGCGGTCATGATAGTAGTCACCAACCCCATGGACGTCATGGCTCATGTCGCCATGATGGCCAGTGGTTTCCCGCGCGAACGCGTAATCGGCATGGGCGGCGTACTGGACTCGGCGCGGTTTCGCACTTTTATCGCCTTGGAACTGGCGGTTTCGGTTGAGAACACTCACGCCTTTGTGCTTGGTGGACATGGTGACACCATGGTGCCGCTGCCGCGGTACTCGACGGTGGCAGGAATACCGATCACGGAATTGATGAAAAAAGAAACGATCGACAAGCTGGTCGAGCGTACCCGGAACGGCGGCGCGGAAATTGTTGCGCTGCTCAAGACAGGAAGCGCCTACTATGCTCCCTCGGCGGCGACCCTCGAGATGGTCGAAGCCGTGCTGCTGGATAAGAAGAAGATACTTCCCTGTTCGGCCTGTCTTGCTGGAGAATACGGCGTCAAGGACACCTTCGCCGGCGTTCCGGTAAAACTTGGAGCGGGCGGAGTAGAGCAGGTTATCGAGATCAAACTGAGCGCCGAAGAGAACGCGGCGTTTATGAAGTCGGTAGAGGCGGTGAGATCGGGATGCGCGAAATTCATGTAGACGAAATCAGAGACAATGTGGCGCAGATCTGCATCGACGCGGCATACAACGTGAGCGACGATGTGATGACGGCCTTTGACCGGGCGCTGGAGACCGAGACGGCGCCCACAGCAAAGGAAATCATAGGGCTCCTGAAGGAGAACGCCCGGATTGCCAGGGAGGAACACATCCCCCTGTGCCAGGACACGGGGATCGCCATCTTCTTCGTTGAGATCGGCCAGGACCTGCGGATCAAAAACGGCTTTCTCGCAGATGCTATTAATGAAGGCGTCCGTAAAGGATACAAGGAGGGCTTTCTCCGGAAATCCGTAGTAGACCCGATCTCCCGGAAGAACACGGGTGACAATACGCCGGCCATCATTTACACCGAGCTGGTGCCGGGCGACAAACTCAGGGTCTCGTTCATGCCCAAGGGGGCGGGGAGCGAAAATATGAGCGTGATCCGGATGCTGCGGCCCACCGAGGGCATTGAGGGCATTAAGAGCTTTGTGCTTGAGTGCGTGCAGAAGGCTGGTGCGAACCCTTGCCCTCCGGTTGTTATCGGCGTGGGTATCGGCGGTGACTTCGAGAAGGCGGCGCTCCTCGCGAAGAAAGCGCTTCTCAGGCCCGTGGGCAGTCCGAACGCCAAACTGGAGCTGGCTTCGCTTGAGGAAATGCTGCTGAAGACGGTGAACAAGACCGGTATCGGGCCCGAGGGACTGGGAGGCAATGTAACAGCCATGGCGGTGCATGTTGAAAGTTTCCCCTGCCACATCGCGAGTCTTCCGGTGGCGGTGAATATTAATTGTCATGCTGCACGGCACAAGACGATTATTCTTTAGTTTTGAGAGCAGCGAGCGGCGGACACAATCCTTCATCGTAAAGGTTGTCGAAGCCTGTTCCTCATGCTCGCGGGGTCATGCCCGGAGAGGTCTATCATGCCCGATCCCATTTTATTGCGTCCTCCCCTCACAGACGATGTCATCGTAAAGCTTAGGGCTGGAGACCACGTGGTTATTACGGGCGTCATTTATACCGGCAGGGACATGGCACACAAGTACATGATTGAAGGCCGCGAAAAAGGCGAAAAGCCGCCTTTTGACCTCAAGGGCCAAATTCTATATTACACTGGGCCGACGCCGGCGCCGCCGGGGAGGGCCATTGGATCCGCGGGGCCGACCACGAGTTACCGCATGGACAAGTACACGCCTGCTCTGCTTGAACTTGGGCTGAAAGGCATGATCGGCAAAGGGCCTCGCGGACAGGATGTAAAAGACGCGATCAAACGATATAAAGCCGTCTACCTTGCGGCCATAGGCGGCGCGGGAGCGCTTATTTCCAAGACTATCAAAAAAGCCGAGGTAATCGCCTATCCCGAACTCGGGACCGAGGCAGTGATGCGGCTCGAAGTCGAAAACTTCCCCGCGATCGTCGTGAATGACGTGCATGGCGAAGACCTGTATCGGATAGGTGTAGAACGGTACAAAGAGATCGGAGAGGTTGAAGACGGGAATTGCTGATAGCGGGGAACGGCTAATAGAGAGCGTCGTATTCAGGATGCGGAAATCACCATGCGGTCCCCCCGCAGAGGTGTGGGAATATGATTGAAGGAGAGAAGAGTGACGATTAAATCAAGAATCAGAACAATACCCGATTATCCCAAAAAGGGGATCATGTTCCGCGACATCACCACGCTCATCAAGGATCCTGTCGGGTTCCGGCTCGTCATTGATACGCTTACTCAACGGTATATCCATGCGGATTTCAATTTTGACACCGTTGTCGGCATCGAGTCAAGGGGTTTCATCATCGGCTCGGCTTTGGCATATACGCTCGGTAGGGGATTTGTTCCGATCCGCAAGAAGGGCAAACTCCCGGCCGAGGTCGTGTCGCAGGAGTACTCGCTTGAGTACGGCACTGACCACATTGAGATCCACAAGGATGCGTTGAAGAAAAACGAGCGCGTGCTTATCATCGACGACCTCCTCGCAACTGGCGGCACGGCACTGGCAGCCGCGGCCCTTGTCGAAAAACTCGGCGCTATCGTGGTAGAGATGGCTTTTATCGTCGATCTGCCCGATGTGGGAGGAAGGAAAAAATTGCTGGAAAAGGGGTATAGCGTTTTCGCATTGACGGAGTTTGAAGGTGATTAAGACTCAGATCTGTCCAAGATAAATTTTAAGTAATTGAAGGGGAAGCCTCAATCAGGTAGAGTAGGTTTATCGAAGACTTACAAAACCAGAAGGAGGACATCCCCGTGAACAAGTTTACCAGCATATTCGGCCAGATTCTACACATATTTACTCCTCAGGATTTTATTAGAGCAGTCAGAGAGACAAAGGCAGAGAAGGGAGTAAAAGGATTTAGCTGCTGGGGACAGTTTGTAGCGATGTTATTTTGTCAGTTGGGGCAAGCCCATTCGCTTCGGGAAATATGCGGTGGGCTGGCAACCTGCCTCGGCAAACTCAAGCACCTTGGAATAGACTCAGCACCGCGGCGATCCACCCTGTCCTATGCCAATGAGCATAGACCGTGGCAATTATACGAGAAGATATTTTATCAGCTATTGGCGAAATGCCAGGTTTTAGCAAGCGGGAAGAAAAAATTTCGGTTCAAGAACAAATTGTTCAGCCTGGATGCCACGGTCATTGATCTTTGCGCAACGTTGTTTGACTGGGCAAAGTTCAGGCAGACGAAAGGAGCCGTGAAACTCCATTTGTTGTTGGACCATGAAGGGTATCTCCCGGTCTTCGCCTGTGTAACCGAGGGGAAAGTGCATGAAGTAAACATTGCCTATACCCTCCAATTCCCGAAAGGTTCCATTTTGGCCGTCGATATGGGCTATGTGGATTATGATCTGTTCTCGCGATGGACGGAAGAAGGTGTCTATTTTGTCACAAAGCAAAAAAAACGCGCCTTCTTCAAGGTCATTGAAGATCGGGATGTCCCGGACAACCAGAATATCATAAGATCATTGAACTAGCAGGCTACTATGCCAAGTTAAAGTGCCCTTATCAGTTACGGCGTATCGAAGTGTGGGATGAGAAAAAAGAGCGGATAATAGTTCTGTGGACAAACCATCTCACCTTTGGTGCAACGACCATATCACGTATTTATAAGGATCGCTGGCAGATCGAGACTTTTTTCAAGACAATCAAGCAGAATCTAAAGATCAAGACCTTTGTGGGAACCAGCCGGAACGCCCTGATGACTCAGATTTGGACAGCATTGATAGCTATTTTGGTGTTGAAATACCTTAAATTTCGATCTGAACTCGGATGGTCATTATCGAATCTGATAGCTATGCTACGATATAATCTCTTCACTTACCGAGATCTATGGTTGTGGCTGGATAACCCCTTTGAAACGCCACCGATTGTGCCAGATGCGGAACAACTTTTATTAAATATTCGGTAATTGGACAGCAGAATGGGGAACCTGGATTCGAAATGTTGGATTTACCTGTCTAAAAGCTTTGATTTATGGTCGTGAGGTTAAGGAAATCAGATTATCTTGGACAGCTCTGATTAAGACTGACCTTGAAAAGTTATTGACGGATTAACGGAAGCGCTGCCGGGATTAAATCGACGGTGTCTTTTTTTTGCCTTCACCACGACTGTGCAAACCTCCGGGATTCCGGAGCTGTCGGACAGATCCAGGAGAAATACAGCTTTTTTACGAGACTTTGATGGTTGAGTCAGTTGGAAAAGCGCCCCTGGCGGGACGCTCACTTTTTCCGATAAAAGGGCAGGTCCACGATCTTTGCAGCAATTTCGCGGTCGCGGAGTTCGATCTCTATCTCCTGTCCAGGCTGCGCATAACGGCTGAAGACATAGCCCAAACCGATGCCCTTGCGCAGGTCAGGTGATTGCCCCCCGCTCGTTACCGCGCCTATTTCCCGGTTTTCAGAGTAAATGCTACTGCCGTTTTTCGGGACCCCCTTATCCAGCAGGACAAAGCCCGCCAGCATTTGTTTCGGGCCGTCGGCTTTGATTCGCTGTAGGGCTTCTTTCCCGATGAATTCCTTCCTGAAATCGATGAATCGAGACAACCCCGCTTCGACAGGCGTCCGAGTCTCATCAATATCATAGCCGTACATGAGGTAACCCATTTCAAGGCGTAGGACGTCCCTGCATGCGAAACCGCAGGGAAGTATGCCCTCCTCGGCGCCGGCGGTCAACAGGGCTTCCCAGAGAGCTCCTGCCTGGTCCGCGGAAACAATGATCTCGTATCCGTGTTCCCCAGTGTAGCCGCTCCGCAGCACGAGCACTGATGTTTCGGCGTATGCCATGTCCCGGATCGACCGGAGCTTTAATTTTTTAAAGTGCAAGCTAGGAAGTTTCTCCATAATGCGAAGCGATTTCGGGCCTTGGAGGGAAAGCTGCGCCGTGGTCTGCGACTTGTCCTCGATCTGCACATCTCCAGAAGCCTGCTTCTTGAGCCAGTTCAGTATCTTTTCGGTATTGGATGCATTGGTAGAGAGGAGGTAGCGGCCGCCGGGAGTCTTTGCTGCGGTGAGGTGGTGGATGAAAATATCGTCAAGAATGCGTCCCTCATCATTGCAGATAAGACCATAGTGGGCCGAACCCTCGCGAATTTTCGACAGGTTTGAGGTCATGATGTTCTGGAGCAGGGCGGGGGCATCCGGGCCGGCGACCTCAATTCTCCCCAGATAGCTTATGTCGAAGAGCCCTGCGGCGTGGCGGACGGCATGATACTCGTCTTGGATGTCTGAGAACTGCAGGGGGATCTGCCATCCCTGATACTCTGTCATCTTCGCATTCAGCAGCTCGTGTTTCGGATGAAGAACAGTCTGCTTCATTCGGCCCTCCGCCGGGGATAGGTTGCCGTACAGGATTTTCCAGGATCAAAGTCTAGAGTTCAGGCATCTTCTTAGCCACCCATCAAGAAGACTATCAATTCCTCATGCTGTGTAAATGGTTGTGTAGATGGTGTTATTTCAATCTGAATCTTTCAGGGTCGGTCTTACTGTCGGCAAGTTTATGGATGTCCTTTGGATGGAACGCCCCCTTTTCGGTAATGATGGCCGTGATGTATCGGGCCGGCGTAACATCGAAGGCCGGGTTTGCCACGTTCACGCCGCTCGGAGCGATCTGGACCTTGCCGAACACATGGGTCACCTCGCGGGGATCGCGTTCCTCGATGGGAATGGAAGAGCCTGCTTCAATTTTGAAATCGATGGTGGAGAGCGGCGCAGCAACGTAGAAGGGGATTCCGTGCTCCTTGCAGAGGACCGCGAGGCTGTATGTACCGATCTTATTCGCCACATCACCGTTACTCGCAATGCGGTCGGCTCCCACGATGGCTACGTCGATCATATCATGATACATGAAATAACCCGCCATATTGTCGGTGATCAGCGTGCAAGGGATGTTTTCCTGCATCAGCTCCCACGCAGTCAGGCGCGCGCCCTGGAGCACGGGGCGCGTTTCGTCCACATAGACATGGATCCTTTTCCCTTCCTCGACCGCTGCGCGCATGACGCCTTCGGCCGTGCCGTAGCCGGCGGTGGCGATAGAACCTGCGTTGCAGTGCGTTACAACATTGTCTTCGTCGGAAAGGAAAACCGATCCATAGCTGCCGATCATTTTGTTAGCAGCAACGTCCTCATCCAGCATGCGCTGGGATTCTTCTACGAGGAGGGTGCTGATGTCGTCGATGCTTTTATCCCGATTCGCTTGTACGAATTGTTTGATCCGCTCGATAGCCCAAAAAAGATTCACCGCTGTGGGCCGGGTCGACGCCATGACAGCACAGATCTCTTCGAATTTCGGCCAGAATTCCTCGAAGGTAGATGCGGTCACCTGTCGGGCACCAAGAGCCAGTCCCATGGCCGCCGATACCCCGATAGCCGGGGCACCGCGCACCCAGAGTTCTTTGATCCCCCGCGCAACGGTCTGGTAGTCTTTGCAGTCGTTGTAAACCGTTTCCAAGGGCAGTCTAGTCTGGTCCAGCATGCGAATGAAGCCGTCTTTCCATTCGACGGTAGGGATCATTGACACTCTCCTTCGGGGGATAATGGGGTGGATTGCGGCGATTCCTTTTTAAATATAATGGAATAACGGGGGATTGTCAAAAAGAATCTGATAACCAGAGACTGTTTTGTCGGGGAAAACAGTCAGGCAAGGTCCCTGTTATTATTAGGGATCCGGCTCGCCGCTTGTTGTTGCGGCCCGATGTTGGAAGGGTCATAATTTTTGGAGTGCAATCGTCCCACTGCGTCCGTCAACAGTGCCTGGAACAAGATCGCAAACAGGAAGCGCCGACGGGTCTTTCAGGAGCCCTTTCGCCCGCTCATCAAGTCTCATGATTCGGATTGCGCGCGCCCCGAGCCGGTTGAGAAGAGAACGGAAAAAGGCGAGGTTTTTCATCCCCTCTACTTCAGCGTGTATGGTAAGAACATTCAACGCATCAGGCCGCAGAAGGGACACATAATGATCGGCAAGACGATCCTCGGGATATTCTGGCCGCCCAAGCAGTTCATCAAGCGTCGGGAGGGTCGTGGGGATTTGCATCGTCCGGTATACCGCGCCCTGTACGCGGGGGAAGAAGGGATGGCGACCGCGGGCATCGCCTGCGTAAAGAAGCTCCGCTTCGTCATAGGCGGCAAGGCTGTAAGCGTTTACCTGCCATCCCGCCGCAGTCGCGGTCCTTGCCCGCTCGCCGAAAATCCGCTCGAATTCCCTCCGCGCCTTGCCGAACTCCTCGAACACTTCATCATGCGTCATTTTTGCGAGGCCGTCCTGCCAGCGGATGTGATCATAGCAATGAATGCCGACTTCATGTCCCTTGTCCCGCGCAAGCTTCATGACGCCTTCGTTTCTCCGACCCACATGTGGTCCGGGCAGAAGAATGCCGTTCAGGAGCGTGCGGATGCCGTAAGTTGATATGACGCTCGTGCGGCTCACTTTGCTCAGGAACCCAGGACGGAAAATGCGTTTTATGGCGCGGCCCGTGTTGTCGGGACCGAGGGAAAAGAGAAAAGTGGCCTTGATGCCGAATTCGTCGAACAGGTTAAGGAGATTCGGGACGCCGATGCGCGTGCCCCGGTCGGTGTCTACATCGATTTTTATTGCGAGTTCGGTCATGATAATGATTCAATACGGAGAAGCATGATGCAAATATCCTCGTAACTCCTCAAGCCGGGAATAGAAAATGCGGGAGAAGCGGCAAAAACAAAACTTACTGTTACTATTTTGGGCAAGCAGGAATGCTGGCTAAGGGCAGAGACCCGGGTAGTTGCAAATTCACTTACCGCTAAACATCCAACTCAGTCGATGGTCTGCCGAGGTGATAGTCCAGGGTCTTCCTGAGTCCGGTTTTTAGATCGGTTGTCGGTTTCCATCCGAGGTACTTTTCCGCATTTTTGATCGATGGGACGCGGGTCAGGATGTCCTGGTATCCCTCGCCGTAATATTCCTTTGATTGTACGGAAACAAGCTTCACGCTGTCAGCGAGCTTCGCGTATTTGGGATAAGTTTTGATGAGCGCGATCAGCGTTTCCGCCAGCTCTCTGATAGACACATCGTTCGCAGGGTTGCCGATATTGAAAATGCGGCTGTCGGCGGCACTGTCCCTATTCTCGATGATGCGGATGAGGGCATCGATCCCGTCATCGATATACGTGAAACTCCGGCGCTGCGCTCCGCCATCAACGAGCTGTATGTCCTTACCCCGTAAAATATTGCCGATAAACTGGGTGAGCACGCGGGAGCTGCCTTCTTTTGGTTCGAGGATATTGTCCAGCTTGGGACCGATCCAGTTGAAGGGGCGGAAGAGCGTGTAATGAAGGCCTTCCTTCATCCCGTAAGCGTGGATCACTCGATCCATGAGCTGCTTGGAACAGGAGTAGATCCATCTAGGCTTGCTGATCGGGCCGAGAACAAAATTCGACATCTCTTCATCGAACTCCCGGTCCATGCACATCCCGTACACTTCCGAGGTAGAAGGGAAGAGCACCCGTTTTTTATGCCGTACGCATTTGCGCACGATGTCGAGATTCGCTTCGAAATCCAGCTCGAACACCCGCAGGGGGTCCTTAACATAGGTTGCCGGTGTGGCAATGGCCACGAGGGGGATGACGACATCGCATTTCCGGACGTGATACTCGATCCATTCCTTGTTAATGGTAATATCGCCCTCAACGAAGTGGAAACGTTCATGCCCCATGCACCGGTCAAGCTTGTCTGCGGCCATATCCATGCCGTAGACTTCCCAATCCTTGTTTTTCAGAATGTATTCCGTCAGGCTGTTTCCGATGAATCCATTGACTCCGAAGATCAAAATTTTTAGGCTCATGCAATACTCCATTTCCTTTTGTCATCCTCGAATGAATCCATCGGGGACAGGGTTCGTTTATACAATAAGAATGGATACCGCGTTCCGAGAATAACTCACAGGGAATAATGCAGGGAAATTACGTACCCAGCACCTGGCCCACCGTCAATTCGCGAATTTCATCATCTTCCCATTCCCAATTGACGATATCCAGAACGCCGTTTCCCGTTGATACGTGAAGCGGTTCCAAAGACAACACCTCTCCCGGAGCGCCGTTCCCGCCGGGCAGGGGAGCGGCCCACCAGATGAACATGCGTTTTCCCCCGACATCGGTGAATGCACCCGGATAGGGTTGGGTCACGGCGCGGATGAGATTATATATTTTCTCGGCACTTTGTGTCCAGTCGATGCGTCCATCTTCAGGTGTGCGTCCACCAAAATAGGTCGCTTGCGATTCATCCTGGTTGCGCCGTGGTGCGGTCCCCGTTGTCAGGGAATCCAACTGCCTCTCGAGCACAAGACGGGCTGCCTTGACGCATTTGGCGAACACTTCCCGCGCCGTCTCATCATGGCCGATAGGCACCACTTCCTGGTCCACGATGTCGCCCGCGTCGGCGCGCTTCACCATATGATGAAGCGTCACTCCCGTTTCCTTCTCGCCGTGCAGGATTGCCCAGTTGATCGGCACACGGCCACGGTATTTTGGGAGGAGCGAACCGTGCATGTTGAACGCGCCGAGGCGCGGGATGCCCAGGATCTCCTCGTTGATCATGTTGCGGTAATAGAAGGAGAAGATCAGGTCCGGTGCCCAGGAACGGATCCGTGCGATCCAATCAGGAGTGTTTACTGACTCCGGCGTATGGACCGGTATGTCGTACTTCTTTGCCAGACGCTCAACGGAGCGGAACCAGATCTCTTCGTTAGGGTTGTTTTTGTGCGTTATGATGGCGAGGACGTATTCGTCATTCTGTATCAGGGCGTCCAGGCATTCATAGCCGACGTCGTGGTACGCGAAAACAAGGATGGCTGGTTTAGTCATTGATTTTTTCGTAGACTTCGCGGATCACAAACCGCGGTCTGCGCCTCACTTCCCTATAGATTCTGCCGATATATTCGCCGATGATGCCGAGGCCCATGATGCCGATACCCACGAGGAAGTAGAGTATTGCAAAGAGGGTGAATACCCCCTCGGCTTCGGGGCCTATGATCAGACGGCGGATGAACAGGTAAATTACGAAGAGGGTACTGAGCATCGATACGAGAATGCCGAAAACGGTGAACACCTGGAGCGGCACGACGGAGAATCCGGTCATGAGGTCGAAGTTCAAGCGGATCAGGTCATAGAGGCGGTATTTGGATTCACCTGCTACGCGCGCTGCATGCTCGACTTCCACTTCTGTGGGGTTGGCCGCATAACTATAGGCGAGCGCGGGGATGAACGTCGAGGTTTCCTCGCTTGCTACAATGCTTCCGACGATGTTCTTCCGGTATGCGCGGAGCATACAGCCCTGGTCCCGCATCTGGATGTTGGTGATCTTCGCACGGATCCCGTTGATGACCTTTGACGCATACTTCCGGAAGAAGGTGTCCTGGCGGTTTTTCCGGTATCCCCCCACGACGTCATGTCCTGCTTCTATTGCGGCGAGGAGTTTCGGAATTTCCTCCGGCGGGTTCTGAAGATCAGCGTCCAGGGTCACAATCACCTCGCCCCGCACACGTTCGAAGGCGGCCATGATGGCCATGTGCTGTCCGAAATTCCCATTGAAGTCTATGACTCGGATCCGGTCCGGTCGTTGCTCAAAAAAATTCCTGAGCATGTCCCGGGAACGGTCGCGGCTCCCGTCGTTGGTGAACAGGATTTCGTAGGGTTTTCCCGTATTGTCCATCACCGCAGTCAGGCGCGTGAAGAGGACCTCGAGATTGTCCTGCTCGTTGTAAACCGGGATAACGATACTGATGTAGGGTTTCATGGGGCTTACTTCCTCCCGAACAGATCGGCCATAGCGGCAAGCACGCGGTCCTGATCCGCATCGGTCATTGCCGGGAAAAGCGGCAGGCTTACGATGCGGTCCGAGATGGTCTCGGCATTCGGAAAATCTCCCCGCTTGAAGCCGAAGTGTTCCCGGTAGTATGGGTAGAGGTGCACGGCATGGTAATGCAGACCCGTCCCGATGTTGCGCTCCTTCATCGCCTGCATGAACGCGTCGCGATCCATCTTCGCCACCTCGGGATTGATGAGTGGCGTATACAGGTGACAGGCGTGGAGATGGGAATAAGCCGGCGCCGTGGTCAGCGTCAACTGGGGCCAGTCCTTCAGCAGCCTGTGGTACCGGAGCGTAAGCTCGGTCCGGCGCCTGATGAAGCCGTCGAGCTGCTTCAGCTGGTGCAGCCCCAGAGCGGCCTGGATATCCATCATATTATATTTATATCCAGGCGCGATGATCTCGTAATGTTGGTTGCCTCTTTTACCGAACCGGTTCCAGGCTTCCCGGTCCATGCCATGGAAGCGGAGCAGGGCAACATCGGAGGCGAGTTTTTCATCCCGCGTAACCACGCATCCGCCTTCGCCGGTCGTCATGTTCTTGTTCGGGTGAAAACTGAAAACTTGGATATCACCGAAGCTGCCGATGCGCTTGCCTTTATACTCCGCGCCGATGGCATGAGCCGCATCCTCAATGACGCGAAGGTTGTGTTTCTTAGCAATCGTGTAGAGAGGGTCGAGGTCCACGGGAAGGCCAGCAAAGTGAACGGGCATGATGGCTCGGGTGCGTTTCGTGACCGCCTTCTCGATCTTTGCTACATCCATATTATAAGTCCTGGGTTCGACATCGACGAGGACCGGTATCCCACCCGCGAGCACGATCGTGTTCAGCGTAGCCGCGAAGGTCATGGGCGTGGTGATGACTTCATCGCCGGGTTTGAGGTCAAGGGCGACAAGCGTCAGGTGAAGGCCGGCAGTTGCCGAGGTCAGGGCCAGCACGTACGGCGCGCTTACATAGGCTTTCAGGTCCTCCTCGAACTGCTTAACCCGGGGGCCGGTGGTGATCCAGCCTGATTTAAGGCATGCCACGACTTCGTCGATCGCGGCCTGGCTGATGGACGGCCGGGAAAACGGAAGAAATGCTTCGTTTGGGTTGTTCGACATTATTTGCCTTGTTTTAAAAAGTGTATTTTAAAAGTCATTGAGATCGCGTAACGGCTCAGGTCGCTGGTCCTTGCTGTCAAAAAAAGTGCAAGGGAAATAAGGTTCATATAAAAATTTTACAACTCCGCCTTCTCAGCGTACTCTGTGGTGAAATAGTTTATTTCTCAGCTCTTTGTCACAAAATATACGCCCACACAGATGATCAGGATTCCCGTGATTCGCGTGACTGAAAGATTCTCCTGAAACAGGTAGTAGCCTGCAACGGCGTTCACGATGTACCCCACCGAGAGCAGCGGATAGGCAAAGCTCACTTCGACGCGGGACAGGACAAGGAGCCAGACTGCAACGCTTATGATGTAGCAAAGCAGACCGCCGAGAATGAAAACATTTCCCGCCACCTGGACTGCAATCGGGAGGACATTGGCCCAGACGAAGTCGAAGTGGCCGATCCGGCGCATCCCCTCTTTAAGAAACAGCTGGGCAGCGGCATTCAGCATTACGCCGAGCAGAATAAGGGGAAGGTAGCTCATCATTTGACCTCTCTATTGGACAACACAATGTTACTCTGATCTTCTGCCACGGGAAACAATTTGAGCCTAGGATTCTGACACATGGCCTCATATGTATCCTTACTGGCAATCATATATATCGTTTCGGGACCCTGCCACCGCTTCCAAAACGCGTCCGGTTCCATCATCCACTTCGTGGTGTCCTCCACTTGAGTGCCGAATTCGAGCTCGCCTTTCCAGCCCACGACAATAATGCGCTTTTCGAGGTACACGGGCAGGTCCTGGTAATAGGTCGAATAGCTGGCAACTTCGTCACCGGGCTTCAGCAGGGGCCTCAGGGTCACTGCAAGGTCCTTGATCGAATTGGCTTGAACGCGGGGCGCGGCTGCGTTCACTTCGAGCAGGAAAAGCACAGACATGGCGACAACGGCGATGAAGGACGGCTGAAAACCGCGGTACTGTGCCAGCGCCCACGCTAATCCGGCTCCCACGGCCAGGGTAACCGCTAACAAGTAGCTGTATCCGCCCAGGGCCTGAACATTCTCCGTAGGTGAAACATAAGGAGCCACCAGAAAAGCTCCTGCCAAAAGCAGCGCGGCTGTCAGGAAGATATGATATCCAAGGCGCAGTCCGGGAAACTCCTTGCTGTCCCATGCCTCGGCCAGGTAGCGCCCGATCAGGAGCGCCAGAGGCGGAAAGACGGGAAGGATGTAGGGCGGCAGCTTCGAATCCGATGCTGTAAAAAAGAGAAATACCAGCACCGCCCACAGCATCAGAAAGAGCGCGTCGCGGTGCTCGTGCCGTTCACGCCAGGTAGCCGGGAGGCTGTGTCTGACTGCCTGCATAAGAAAGGCGCTCCAGGGAAACAATCCGACAAGAATGATGGGAATGAAGAACCACAGCGGATGGTACCGGCCGTGCATCTTGGTCAGGTAGCGCAGGAAGTGCTCCTGAATGAAGTAAAAATGAAAAAATTCGGGGTTGGCCCGAATGACGAGGATGTGCCACGGTGCGGCGATGAGCAGGAACAGTGCAAGCCCTGAGGGGAGATAGATGGTCCTGAGGACGCGCCATTCCCCGAGCGTGACGATCCATGCGCCGATGATCATGCCCGGGATGACGATGCCGATGAGCCCTTTGGTCAGGACCGCAAGGGCGCAAAAAACGTAAAAGCTCCAGAGGAAGAACCTTCGCCGTAAACCTGGGACCTCATGCATACCGATCAGGAAGGAAAGGAGCGCAGCGGAAAGTAAGACGGAGACCGGCATGTCGAGAATGATCGCCCGACTCAAGCTGTAATACAGAATGCTGGTGGCAAGGACGATAGCAGCAACCAGTCCGGCCCGGCGTCCGAAGAGACGGCGGCCCGCGACGTAGACCGAAAGGCATCCGAAGAGAGCAAAGACGGCGGGCCAGAGACGCAAGGTGGACTCGTGGAGACCGAAAAGCCTGATCGACAAGGCCTCTAACCAGTAGAAGAGAACAGGTTTTTCAAAGTATTTCACCCCATTGAGGCGGGGAGTGAGATAGTTTCCCGTCTCCACCATTTCGCGTGGAATCTCGACGTACCGACCCTCATCGGGAACGGACAAGGGGCGGTTCCCGATCATGAAACCGAAAAAGACGGCGATCAGGACAGTCAGGATGATAAGGTCTCGCAGTAGAGGTTGCTCGATTTGTTTGGATACAGAATTCATGAATATCTTTCTGAGAATTCCGCTTGCGAGCGCGGTAGGGAATTATTAATGGTCTCAAAATAGTCTGAACATTAAGCAGCGTACTTCGTTGTTTCTCCATTAAAGTAGGCTTGCACACGATCCGGTGATTTCTGGATAAACCGGAGATGACTCACGACAGCACGATGTAATTGTTCTGGGCTTGTAATGGCGTGACGCCCAATAGCGTTGTTCTTCAGGTCATTCCAAACTCGTTCGTCGGGATTAAGCTCCGGCGAGTATGGCGGAAGATAGAAGAGCCGAAAACGATCCTTAATCGTTTCGATAAATTTAGTGACCTTACGTGCCCTATGAGACGGATGTCCATCAACTATCAGGAAAATCATACGATCAGAGCCATGAACCAACCGCTTGATAAACTCGACAAAAAACGTTGCGCCCACGCGGCTTCTGACTACCATGAATCTGAATTCACCTTGGGCGCTCACAGCAGAAATCATATTCAAGCCGAAACGAGCGCCGGTGCTGCTCACGACAGGCGTCTTTCCTTGAACTGCCCAGGTAGTGCCGGCATGATGGTCAGACCGAACGCCAGCCTCGTCGCCAAAGAATATCTGCGCCTTTTCCCTGCGCGCCAAGCTTCGGATCTTTGGGTACTCTTTATTCAACCAGCGCTGAACTTCTTCCGGCTTTTGCTGGTAGGCGCGCCAAATAGGACGCTGCGGAGTAAGTCCCAGCTGCGCCAGCAATCGGCACACAGACGCTTTGCTCAATTTAACGCCAAAGCGATCGGAGATTACCTTCCCAACCATCTTTGCAGTCCACAGAGCATAGGTGAACTTCATTTGAAGAGGATTCTTCATCGTCACGGTGTGGAAAATCCACTGCATGGCAGAGCCATCCAGCTTAGGCGGCCTGCCTCCCCGCTTCCGGGCATCAAGAGAACCCCAGCCACCGTCGCGGTATTTTGCCAGCCAACCGTACATAGTTGCGCGGGCGATACCCATTGTTTTGGCGACAATCTCAGGGCTATGCCCTTCTTGTACGCTCGCTACAGCTCTTTGTCTTACTGCCGTCAGAGTCTTATGGTCAAGTTTTCGCGCATCTGTTTTTCTCATGCGCTAAATATAGCATAATCGCATGATTATGTCCACTTTATTATGAGACGGTTAATAATGGACATCGGCATCTACGGCACGCCGTTATCATCTGGGGTGACAGAGCACGAAAACCCAGCCGATGAAGGCCGAAGCAAGGATTTTACATCGTAACGGTGCGATTTGTCAAACATTTTATGGTTCGTGATCAAAGTATTATGAGCAGGGAAGACGTGGCAGACGCAGCTGGGAAATCAAGGGGAGATTGAAGAAAAAAGGGCGATCAAACCGGTATTTTCAGCCTCTTTCCTCGTTTCTCTGCTGTGTTCATGCAGATGGGGACTGTTTGTTACGGAAGGTCGGCCTGTCCTTCAACCCTTGCTTTCTTCACGCCGAAGTGTTTCGCATGCCATATGGCGTATCACTTTGCCCTTGACCATGTAGACCACCATTTCCGCGATATTTGTGGCATGATCCCCGATGCGTTCGATATACTTGGCAATATAGGTAAGGCGGACAGCACGACTGATGTTTTTCGAGTCCTTGAGCATATAGAGCAGTAGCTCGTTGAATAGCTGCTGGTTTAGATTGTCAACGAAATCATCTGCCTCGCAGACCTGCATGGCCAGTTCAGCGTCCTGGGCTACGAAGGCGTCGAGGCTGTCCTTGAGCATTTTCTGGGCCGCCTCGGCCATGCGAGGAAGGTCGATAAAAGGCTTGAGCGGCGGCTCTTCCAACATCTCAATGGCCCGTTCGCAGGTGTCCACAGCTAGGTCACCCATGCGCTCCAAGTCAGTGATAATCTTGATGGCTGTCGTCACCAGACGGAGGTTGCTGCCGGTGGGCTGCCAGATAGCCAAGAACCGGATGCACTCCTCCTCTATTTCTACATCGTAGTTGTTCACGATGGCATCACCGTCGATCACCGAGATGGCCAGTTCTCGGTCACGTTCCACAAGGGCCTTGATGGATTTCCTGATTGCGTCCTCGACAAAGGATCCCATCTTGAGGATCCGTTCCTTGAGTTTTTCGAGGTCCTGTTCTTTCTGCGCGGTCATTTTGCCTCCTTTAGAACATAGGGTCAAGAGTCGCGATGCAAGGGGCAAAGGTCAAGTAGCACAGTAAAGTGTGAGCACCTGGCTGAAAGGTCTTGCGTTCCTTTCTACTTGACCCTGTATTTTCTATCCGAATCTTCCCGTTATATAATCGTCAGTCTGTTTCTTGTCGGGATTAGTGAATATCTTCTCCGTGGTACCGTACTCGATGAGTTCGCCCATATAGAGGAATCCCGTCATGTCCGAGACGCGCGCCGCCTGCTGCATGTTGTGCGTTACAATGATAATGGTAACATCTTTCTTGAGGTTGACTACCAGTTCTTCTATTTTAGCCGTTGAGATGGGGTCCAAGGCTGAAGTCGGTTCATCGAAAAGCAGGATTTCCGGCTCTACGGCCAAGGCGCGCGCAATCACCAGCCGCTGCTGTTGCCCACCCGACAGGTCATAGGCGCTGGAGTTCAGCTTGTCCCTCACCTCCTCCCAGAGCACCGCATGTCTGAGCGCCCGCTCAATGCGCTCAACGAGCTCGCTTTTTTTTCTGATTCCTTTGAGCCGCAACCCGTAGGCGATGTTTTCGGCAATAGACATGGGGAAGGGCGTCGGTCTCTGGAATACCATTCCGATGCGGCTCCGGAGATTTATCAGGTCTGTGCCATCGCCAAGAATATTGTTTCCCTGAAAGAAGATTTCTCCCCCATACCGGTGCTTGGGATAAAGGTCGTGCATGCGGTTAAAACAGCGGAGCAGCGTGGTTTTGCCGCAACCCGACGGCCCGATCAGTGCCGTTACGTTGTTTTTGTAAATCGGCAGCGAAATCGCCCGGAGCGCGTGAAGATCGCCGTTATAATAGAAGTCAAGGTCCCTGACCTCCATCTCGAATGGTTTTGTCAACTCTTATACCTCCACTTGATTATTAATCTGCCCGCGATCGTTAGTCCGAGAATAAAAAGGGTGATGACGAAGGCAGCGCCCCAGGCCTGCGAATGCCAGCTTTTATAGGGGCCCATCGCGTACTGAAAGATTGTGACTGTCAACGAAGCGAGGGGCCCGTTCATTTGGCCGGAGAAAAAGTTGTTGTTAAACGAAGTAAAGAGAAGCGGCGCCGTTTCTCCTGCGACGCGGGCGATCGAAAGGAGAATTCCTGTGAAAATTCCCGTGGCTGCCCCACGGTAGACGATCTGTATGATCACCTTGTAATAAGGCGCGCCGAGCGCGAACGCCGCTTCGCGCAGGGTCCACGGCACAAGCGACAGCATGTCCTCCGTAGTCCGGAGAACCACGGGGACCATGATAATTGAAAGGGCGAAAGCGCCTGCCCAACCGCTGAAATGATGGAGCGGTTGGACGAGTACTGCATAGACAAAAGCGCCAACGACGATCGAAGGAACGCTGACCATGATGTCGGAAAGAATGCTGATGGTTCTTGCGATTTTTCTCCCGCGCGCGTATTCTGCCAGGAACGTCCCTCCCAACACACCGATGGGGACGCCGATCAAAGTAGCGGCGGAGGTGATCATCAGCTGCCCGACAAAGGCGTTCCTCAATCCGCCTCCCTCGACCCCTGCGGGAGCAGGATCATTGAGGAAAAGGCTTATTTTGAGGGCCCCGAGACCATTGATGATCACATCGGTCAGAATGTACACGAGCCAGAAAAGACCGATCGCGGCAGCGAGTCCGCTCAGTGAGAGGGCGATAATACCTTCGACTTTACGTTTTTGTTCGTGAGTCAGCATAATATATCAAATCGAATTTTATAGGCGCTCAAACAGGATACTAATGCCATCATTCCGGCGAATGCTGGAACTCGGAAAAACGAGAGTCAGGAGACACTCTATTCCTGCTTTCGCAGGAATGTCTAACCGTAGTTGCTCCTTTATATATTATAAAGAATATATTATAAAGAAGCTCGATGTCCGGCTGTATAGGGATGTTGCATCACCTTGAATACTTCCTCTCCGCCTTCAGGAGAAAGAACTTCGCGACAGCCAGGATGATGAAGCTCATCACGAACAGGACGAGCGCGAGATAATAAAGCGAGGACAGGTACATGGCACTGTCTGCTTCCGTGAATTCATTCGCTAGGCTTACGGTGATGGTAGAGGCCGCGTCAAGCAGTGACGTGGCGATTTTATGGTTGTTCCCGAGCACGAAAGCTACTGCCATAGTCTCGCCCAAGGCCCGGCCCAGGGAAAGCGCAGCCCCTCCGAACACCCCCAGCTTGGAATAAGGGAGTACGACGTTCTTGACCACTTCCCACCGTGTCGCGCCAATGGCGTAGGCCGACTCCTTGACCACGGCGGGGGTCAAATTGAACGAATCGCGGGCGATGCTCGCCGTGAAAGGGATGATCATGATGCCGAGGATGACGCTTGCGGTCAACAGGTCGATGCCCATAGGATTTCCTTCGAACAGAATGCCGATAACAGGCATCGTCCCGAGGGTGTTTTTGAGCACAGGTTCGATATATTTCGACATGATGGGCGCGAGAGTGAATAAGCCCCACATACCGTAAATAATGCTCGGGATGGCGGCTAGAAGCTCTATAGCGATGCCGATAGGACTTTTCAGAAAATTCGGCGCTATTTCCGTCACGAATACCGCTATTCCGATTGCGGTTGGAATTGCGAAAATCAGGGCGAGGGCGGTTGTGACGAATGTTCCGAAGATCGTGGTTGCTGCCCCAAAGACACGTGTGACGGGGTTCCAGGTTGTTGACGTAAGAAAATTAATCAGCCCGAATTTCCCGATAGCGAGCGAAGACTCCTTGACGAGCACCACCAGAATTCCGATAATGAAAATAATGATGCTGAAAGACGCGATGGCGGTCAGGAAGGAAAATAAAAAATCGATGACATTCTTTTTGGGAACAATGGCCAAGGATGTAACCTTTCTGCTCTGCCGGTTGATAAAAAATCAAACGGGTCAGGTATCAATAGTATATATACCTGACCCGTACAATTCAACCTCTTTTTTAACGCCGCTTTACTGTATGCCGTTCGACTTCCAGTAGGCGCGGATTTTATCCTTCAACGATTTAGGGAGCGGAACGTAGATCAGCTCCTCCGCCTTTTTGTCGCCATTACTGAATGCCCAGTTGTAGAACTTCACCACTTTTATGTTTGAATCCTTTTTTTCCTTACCGAGGAGAATGAATGTCGCGCCCGCAATAGGCCAAGCGTTCTTGCCTGGCGCATTGTTAAGCCAGAGGTAAAAGTGCTGTTTCGGGTCGAAGTTGGCCGTAGCAGCCGCGTCTTCGAAGGTCTTGAAGCTCGGTGCCACGAACGTGCCAGCGCTATTCTTGAGGAGCGTGTAGGTCAGATTGTTCTGCTGCGCATAGGCAAATTCCACGTACCCTATTGAATTATTCTGCTGCTGAACATAGTTGGCCACGCCCTCGTTTCCTTTCCCTCCGATACCCGCCGGCCAGCTGACGGAAGTGCCGGTTCCGACTTTCTCTTTCCAGGCAGAACAGACATCGTTTAGGTAACCGGTGAAGATCGCGGTCGTTCCTGACCCGTCAGAACGATGGACTACCGTGATATCACTGTCCGGAAGGTTGACGTCAGGGTTGAGCGTCTTGATTTTTGGGTCGCTCCACTTCGTGATTTCACCCAGGTACATTTTGCAAACTGCTTCGGAATCGAGTTTCAGCTCTCCTGCCTTTACACCGCTGATATTGACTACCAGTACGACGCCGCCCATCACAGCAGGGAACTGCAGTAAATTGTTTTTTGCCAGGAACTCAGGCGTTTGCGGCGCATCGGATGCGCCGAAATCGACTGTCCGCTCCGTGATCTGCTTGATTCCGCCGCCCGATCCGATCGACTGATAATTGAGCTTTATGCCGGTGACCTTGTTGTACTCGTTTGCCCATGCAGAATACACAGGGTAGGGGAAGGTAGCCCCTGCACCATTCAGCATATCCTCTGCGAAAACGCTTGACGCCATTGTGAGAACCACGATTAATGCCAATGCTGCGATTTTCTTCATTTTGCTTCCTCCTCATTTTATTTTTGCTGATATTTTTATATCATCGAATTGTTACAGTAATGTTACATTTTCGTTACATTGCAAAGATACTCACCGGCTTTTCCCACTATTTTTCCCCTTCGTGAGCACCCACCTTTCATTTTCCCGGCTGCTTATTCCCGTTGCCGAGCGGATTCTTCACTATTAGTATTCATTCCACCCATTCATGAAAGAGTGCCATGAGCTGTTCATGCAGTGTTGAATATTTAATATACCGCCTTCTCCGCAGGAGGCGCGGCCCTTCATAAAGTTTATAAAAATGCGCCGTAAAACTTCATCTCTTCAGGACGGGGATGTAAGGCGCTGGTTGCAGGGCAATCAAATTTTACCGTTTTTGTGAAATAAGTAGACAAATGTCCACTTATCTGCTATCATTAACAATGATGGTTGGCCCTGATAAAGATTCTGAGTTGCAAACAATTACTGCCGTCGGTAAGGTGTCGGTAACAGACGACAGTACCGCAATCTTGCTCGGGCTCCTCGGTTTTTCTGCGACTAAGCTCTGGAACACTGCCGTATGGTATAGCAAAGAAGCGTGGAAAACATCGGGGAAAATCCCTACCTATAATGACCTCGATATTGTGCTGAAGCAAGAACACCCCCTTTGGTACCGCCGGCTGCATTCACAAAGTGCCCAGGCAGTCTTGGAAGATCTTTGGCAATCATACAAATCATGGTACGCACTCCGTAAAAAGGGTGACAAGAGAGCCAAGCCCCCCGGCTATAGAAGAAAAACTACCCTGTCGGCCGTAACATTCAAGCAAGCCGCCGTTCAGTGGAATCCACGGACTTCCACGGTTCGACTCAGCATCCCAAAAGACATCTACGACAAGCAATTTGTCTATTTAAAGGTCAGGATGCCTTATGGATACCGTTTTACCAGCGACAATATTCAGATAGGGCGTCTGGTCTATCTGAAGGGTGATTGGTATGTCCACCTTGTCTACAAAATGCTGCTCCCCGAACTGAAAGGAAACGGGGAAGCAATGGGCGTCGACCTGGGGATGGTAAACATCGTTGCCACAGCCTGTACCGATGGGTCAACATCCCTCTGGCTGGGTGGAGAATTAGCTGCACTTGAACGGTACTTTGAGAAGCAAAAATCTAAAACCGCCAAAAGCAGGTCCAGAAAATCGTGTGCACTGAACCAAAAACGGTCTCGTCAGCGTACCCATCTGCTCCACAGTTTTACCAAATCTCTCGTCCGCGATGCAGAGGCTCGCGGTGTTTCCACGATCATCGTGGGAACCCTTAAGGACATCAGAACAGGCAAAGACTGGGGTGATAGTGGGAACCAGAACCTGCATAAGTGGCCGTTCGAACGTATCGTCAAGATGCTTACGTACAAGGCACGTCTCAAAGGCATCCTCGTTGTAGATTTAAATGAAAGCTACACAAGCCAGACATGCAGCCAATGCAACACCATAAACAAGTCCAGCCGTGTGCATCGTGGCCTGTATGTCTGCAAGCAATGCGGCGCCGTAATCAATGCTGATGTGAACGGCGCGATAAACATTCTCAAAAGGTATCTCCCGGAGCAAATAAGTGTTTCCTGGAGTAGTGGCTGCTTGGCACAGCCTGCGGTTAACCGGTTTGCCTGGAGAAAAACCAGGCTAGCTACATCAGCCCATAAACCGGGGACGTGGCAAATAACTCTGCCGCATCTGCGAACAGAATCAGCAGTGGCCCTCAGTAGTTGCAGGGTTTGATTCGGGAATCCTCGGCCTTCAGGCCGGGGAGGATGTCAAGCCGGGTGCTCGCTCAGGCCGGTGCCGCGAGGTAATGGTTTATTTTATTTTTCAGGTCGACAACGTCGCCCTTGCATATGTATCCCCGTACATCGCAGGTCTTGACGATTTCCCTAAGGTTTTCCTCGTAATCCGATGAATAAAATACGATCTGAATATTGCGTGTATGTTCGTTTGCCCTCAGTAGCGACGCCAGTTTGTCGCCGGAAAGGGCCGGCATGTAGACATCGAGGAGAAGAAGGTCTGGCTGAAACTCGCTCGCGAGAGCCATGACTCCGAATCCGCATTGATGAGTGACAACCTCGAACTTCTCGTCACGAAGTAATTCCCTAGTTACCCTGAGATGCATTTCATCATCGTCAACAACCAAAATTTTTTTTCGCTTAATCATAATGTAAACTCCCTTGCGCGGACCTCTCGATATTTCTTTGCCTGCCTGCTGATATCCCGTTTGATTTTAATCCGAAGATCCGCAGGGTTCGCTTTCCAAGTATAGCCTGGGACGCCGGTGGCCGTTACACTTTCTAACAGGATGCTCTCGTCATTGAATGAGTGAAAAATGACCGGAATACAACTGAAATCGCAGTAGTCGCGGATCAGAGACGCCAGCTTGTTGCCGGATAGGGCCATCATGTTGATGTCAAGAAGAATGAGGTCCGGGTGCATCAATCTCACGAGACTGGTCACCCCGAATGCGCTGGTATGTGTCACCACCTCGATTTCGTCGCTTTCAAGCAGATCCCTGGCCTTGTAAAGATGTAATTTGTCATCGTTGACAACCAGTACCTTTTTTCTAATCCGCATTGTAGAGCCCCTCTAGACGTTCCCCGAGCTGCAACGGTAGAGAAACAGCGAAGGTCGATCCCGTGCCAGATACGCTCGTCACCGAGATCGTGCCTCCGAGAAGATCGGTGAGATGTTTACTGACTGATAGGCCAGTTCCGGTCCCTTCGCAGATTTTAGTTTTAGCGTCTTGTACCTGACTGAAAGCGGCGGACAGCCCGCTCAGATGTTCTTTCTTGATGCCGATGCCGGTATCGCCGATTGCGATTTCAAGACCGCTGCCGATGATGCCAAGCATCAGGGAGACCTTGCCGGAGTTGGTGAATTTCGCCGCATTAATTGCGAGGTTCATGACGATCTGGCGCAGCTTGACAGGGTCCGTTACGACTATTACGGGCGCGGCGGGGCACGCGACCTCGACAATTACCGGCTTATTCTCGATGAGAACGCGTACCGTTTCAGCTGTATCAGCGACAAGCGCCGATACGTCCACATCCTGTTTCATGACTTCCATTTTGCCCGCTTCGATCTTCGATAGTTCGAGAATGTTGGTGATGATGGCCCGGAGGTCGGTGGCGCTAGATGTTGCCAAGGAGAGAAGCTCCCTGATCTGTTCAATGGCATCTTTGTCCGTCGTCATTCTCAGGAGTTCGGCTAGTTCGATGATGGCATTGACCGGGGCGCGCAATTCGTGGGCGACGTGTGCGATAAATTGCGATTTTGCCGCGTTGATCTTTTCGAGTTCGCAGGGGTGTATGCTTGCGCTTTCTGCCTGCACCATGCTGTTGGCCAGCGAGGAGCACCGCTGGATTACAAGCTGTCTGACCGAAAGGAGGCCCTTAAAGCAGCCGTTCCTGTCCACGGCGATGATTTCGTCAAAAACCGTGGAGGAGTCGCGCCCCAATGCCTTTCCGATCGTCACATCGAGCCGTTCGCTTTCCTCAATGATCAGTGGATCTGTGTCGGCGAGTGTTATGATGGGATGCTTTTCGAACAGCTCGCACCCGGATTTGCGAAGCAGCTTGAGCATGAATTTGGGCCTTGTGAGAAGCGCCACGGGTTCATTTCCGTCCACGACCGCCAGGGAGTCGAGATTGGCGGATTGAAAGAACAAATCGGCAACGTCCGATACGCACATTGCCGGAGGTACGTTCCGGGTGGACGCGATAAGCGTGCAGACCGGGGGCGAATCGTTTCGTAATAAAGAGTTCTTTATATCTGTATCGATTATGAGATTTTCTGAAAGCATATTTATTCGCGTGTTGTCGTCTGGACGGCCTCGTCTCTGACTGCGTTTCCCTGTTCACAATTCTCAGCACCGCATCGTTTGAATGTGACGGTAAAGACGCTTCCTTCGCCGATATTGCTGGAGACCGTAATTTTGCCACCCATGGCATGCGCCATGAGTTTGACGATATAGAGGCCGAGACCCGCTCCTTTCTTCCGTTCACTTCCTGCTGCGCGGTAGAATTTATCAAAAATGCGTGGGAGTTCGTCACTGGACACTCCACATCCTTCGTCCTGGATCGAGATTTGAAGACAAGAACCCGTGTCGTTGAAGGATATCCGGACCTTGCCACCGCGCCGGTTGTACTTGACTGCATTGGAAACGAGGTTAACAAGCACCTGACGCACAGCCGTTCTATCACCCTTGACCATGAACCGGGTCTTGTTTATAATCTCGATGCCGATCTCTCTTTTTTTCGCCTCATCGCGGAAAATGTCGGCCACTTCTTCGCAGACCGCCGAAATATCGACGGGTGCGATTGGAAATGCGGCACCATCCATTTCAAGCCGGGCGAGTAGCGATGTATCGTTGAGAAGGTTTTCCGCATGAGTGGAGGTGGAATTGATCGTCTTCAGGTATTTCTTTGTGTCCTTTTCCTTCCTGAGTGCGAGAGCTGAGAAGTTTCCGATGACAGATAAGGAATTTCTCAGTTCGTGGACGAGGTAGCGGAGCGAAGTATCATGTTCCTGCTCTTTAGCGATAAATGATTTGATCATTTGCCGCTGGTCAAGACACTTCCGAATCTTGAGTTGGAGTTCCCTGAGGGAGAATGGTTTGGCGAGGTAGTCATTCGCGCCTAGCGTGAGTCCTTTGATTCGAGCTTCTTCATCAGCAAGGGCTGTGAGCATGATGATTGGAAGAAACTTACCTAGCGAGCTTTCTCGCAGAGTTTTGCATATCTCCCATCCGCTAATGTCCGGGAGCATGATATCCAGGAGCACCACGTCGGGCGTGTGGAGCCGAACGGCCTCTATGGCCTGCTGACCGCTCAATGCTACAACTGTTTCGTAATAGGCCTTTTCAAGATTATATCGCAGGAGGTCTACGACATCCTGTTCGTCATCAACGATGAGAATCCGTTCTTTTGACATCCTGTGTCCTCATTCTTGGTGTTTTGCTGTGACAGGCACTATAAGGTGGGACTGTTACAGGCATATGACAAGTTCATTACATCTCAATGAAGTAAGAGGCGGACGATATCTGAAAATCTCATTTATGTTCGGAAAAATTATTTCAACAGCTTGTTGGAGAAAAAATGCATCCACTGGCAGAAACCCTCCAGCTTCTATGGGTTCTGAGAATTCAAATGGTTATGAAGGTAAGCAGACAGCAAATAGCGTGGAAGCTAACAAATAAAGAAAGGAGACTTAGGAGATTTAGAGATTACTTTCAATATTCTACAGGGTAATTTAATGAAGGGTTCACATATCTCTTTTGTGCGGGTCGTTTTGCGTTCAGTCGCTTTGCCCTGTGTTCCGAGCTGTGCTGTGAGCTTATTCGCTATGGACCGTTTTTGCGGTGTTGATTCGGAAAAGGGTGAAGATGTTCTTGGGCCGTATGCTTGGGTGACTGAATTCCCATATGGGTTGCATGCCGGTCTCCAGCTTCCTGCCGTCTCCGCCCTGTTCTTCGAGTAAGAGGTCGCAATTTGGTGGCGATTCGGCTGATTCAACCCTGATTGTTTGCAGACCGGTGAAATATTCGAGCATCGCCCGCTCCGATTCCCCGAGGCCGCGGCTTGCAATACAGGAATATCCTGGGGGTATGGACTGCTTAAGGCTCGTGAACGCAGCACGGTAGCTTGAGCCCGCATTCAGGGCCGGAAGCCAGAGCGTCATGATCAGCCCCCAGGTCAGAACAACGCCCAGTGTCCAGTTTACGATGAAATCCTTATCTGCACGTGTTATCGTGGCGACCAGGAACAGCCACGCCAGGGAGTAGCAGAGCGCTGCAACCAACAAGATACCTTTTACCGCAGGGACATAATCCGGCTGGAAATCGTGCAGCTTTTGCGCAATGACCGCCGGACTGCCGGTTATCATGGCAAGCCAGCCGAACCACAACACGATAGCAATGCCGCCGAAGAACAGAATGCTGAACCGGCTACCGATGCTGTTAACGCGAGTCGGGAGCCTTGGTATCCCCGGGAGCGCGATCAGGGATATCGGTAGCAGCAACGGCATGGCATAGAGCGAACGGTTTGTCGCGGATGCGCTGAGTGTTGCGATCATCACCACGAATACGAGAACGGGAATTTGAAAAACCGGGTGGTCAAGGCGGGTCCGCCTGAAATGCCAGAGCGCCCATGCAGCCGGGAGCACCGCCGGCCATGCGATCCATATCAGGTTCGTCAGATAATAGCTGTGTGAATCCGCTATGTGATCGTTGAAGCCCACAGTTCCGCCGTAGTTGTTTCCCAAAAAACGTCCGAAGTTCTCGCGTACGAACCAGTGCATGAAAAAATCGGGAGATCGGTGGAAAAGCGCAAGAGGCCATATTATGAGCCAAGGCAGGGCTGCGGCACAGGCAATCATGAGGGAATGACGGTAGTCTTTTCGGCGCCAAGCAGGAAAAAGCAGGGGAAGAACAACGGCGGTAATGCCCAATACCCCTGGTGCGAGCAGCCCTTTTGACAAAAATCCGATTCCGGATCCCGTTCCGAGCCAGAATCCGCCCAATGTTCTCCTTCTTCTACAGAGCGCGAAACCGTAGAGAGCTATGGAAAATCCGGCAAACAGGCCAACATCGGTAATTATCTTGTGGGCGGCTTCTTGAAAAGAAACGCAGCCGATCAGAAGAAATACGGCGCTGCCTCCGTATTCCGATCCGTATAATTCCCGCGCCGTCAGTGCGAAAAACAGGACGGCAAGAGACATATAAAAAGCAGTGGCCATACGGCAGGCGTCGTACAGTTCGAGCGGCGGGGAAAACAGCCTGCCGCATACCGCCGCGGTCGCATAATAGAGTGGGGGTTTTTCAAGAAAGGGTTCGCCCGTTAGCCGGGGCACGACCCAATCACCAGACCGCGACATTTCACTGGCGATGCCGAAGCTGAAGGGTTCGTCAGCCTTCCAGGGCTCGCGACCGATGAGGCCGGGCGTCATCCAGAACACGAACAGAAGTATCAACGCTGTTGCGGAATAAATGTTGTTCTTCACGGGCTCCAATCAATCACCAGGTGTTTAAACATCAGACACTGTCCCATTATACAAGAGTTTGTGAGGAAAATCATTAGCGATGAGACAATTCTGATAACTGTATTGATATCTGTATTTGATTGGAAGATGCGATTATGTTATATTCACGATGATCAACCGACCGGAGAATGTGTAGTTGCAGTTGGTTCGATCTGCAGTGGAGGCAAATTTGTCGGCAGTATATAAAAAAAAGGCGATATGGATTGCGGTGGCGGGTTGGATTGTTCTGTTTGTTGCGGTGTCTGCGATCGTCGCCGTTAACGGTAACCGGTCTGTCGTCCCTGCATACCGGACAGCGGCGCTGAGCTGGATCAGTGGACAGCACCTGTACGACAGCAAAGGCGTAGGCGGCTTTGTGTATTTTCCGCAGTCGGCAGTTCTGTTCGTCCCATTCGCGCTTTTTCCACCGACCGTCGGTGAAATCCTCTGGCGGCTAGGCATGATCGCGGTGTTTGCTGCAGGCCTATACCGGTTCGGCAGACTCGCGGGAGAGCGTTCGGCAGGGGATTTTTTCCCCCTATTGTCGCTCGCAACTATTCCGCTGGTCTGGGACTGCGCGCGCAACGGCCAGGCTACGCTGATCATCACCGGGCTGATGCTGCTCGCGGTTGCTGACATGGCGCACTCCCGATGGTGGCGGGCGACGCTCTGGCTGTCGCTCGGTATTGCAATCAAGCCGCTGGTGCTGGTGCTTATACTGCTGATTATGGCGATTGACCGCAGGATGAACTGGCGGCTGCTTGTGGGCATGGGAGTGACGGCACTGTCGCCTTTTCTCACGCAGGCGCCGGGCTATGTCGTGCAGCAGTATATCGCATGCGTGCAGAACATGACCACGGCCGCGCATGTAGGGGTCTCAATCCAGGGATGGACGTCTCCTTTCACCGCTTTGCGCGCGCTTGGTATTGTCGATGTGCCCGAGAACATTCAGACTGCGATACGACTCGCCGGTGCGATTGCCACGCTGCTCCTTTGTTTTTATATAAAACGGCGTCTGGAGCCGTCACGTGCAGCGCTATACCTCTTCACGCTTGCATCACTGTACCTCATACTGTTCAGCCCTAGGACCGAGAACAACACCTATGCCATGCTAAGTCCCGCGATCGCCGCTTTTCTTGCCTTCGCATTCCTGGTTGAACAAAGGAGGCGGCAAGGCATGCTGCTCGCCGCCATGGTGCTCCTGCTGGTCGGCAGCAGGTTTGTCGAGCGGCTGCTCGCCCCGCACGCCGAGCAGGTATGGTTATCCCCGTTCGTCTCCGTACTCTTCGCCGCATACGCGCTTATCCAGCTGTTTACGGACGCGGCAAATCCGTTTGCCGGGGAAAATGTTACGCGCCCAGGGGTATCATGAAAATCGTCATTATTCTTCCGACTTACAACGAAAAAGAAAACATATCGCTCATGATCGATGCGCTCCTGAAGCAGTTTGCGAGGATTTCGCATCATATGAGCATCCTGGTTGTTGACGACAATTCCCCGGACGGTACCGCTGATGTTGTCAGAGCCGCAGGGAGCAAGGTTCCAAACGTGTTCCTTCTGACCGGAGAAAAACGTGGGCTGGGAGCGGCGTATATCAGGGGCATGAAGCATGCGATCGATGTGTTGCATGCCGACGTGGTCATGGAAATGGACTCTGACTTCTCACACAAGCCTGAGGATGTACCGCGGCTGATCGAGACCATCGACCAGGGCGCCGACTTCGTGATCGGCAGCAGGTATGTTCCGGGCGGCTGTATTCCTCAAGACTGGGGGCTGTTGCGCAGGATGATTTCCAAATGGGGGAACGTGTTTGCGCGATATGTCGCCGGCATCTATAGCGTGAGGGACTGCACCGCGGGTTTTCGCGCGATTCGTGCGGACATTATTAAACAAATCGATCTCGATGCGCTCCGGGTCCGGGGTTATGCATTCCAGATATCGCTGTTGCACGAGGCGATCGTGAATGGAGCAATGGTGCGCGAAATCCCGGTCCATTTTGTGGATAGGAAACGGGGCATTACGAAAATGGGGATTTCGGATATCAGCGAATTCATGCTGAACGCCTGGTGGATCCGGTTCGAGCGGAGCAAAACCTTTCTGAAATTCCTAGTGGTCGGAGCGAGCGGTGTGGCTGTGAATCTGGTCTTGTTCACGATACTGATGAACGCAGGCATAAGCAAGTTTCTCGCATCACCTATTGCGATAGAAGTTTCGATCATCACCAATTTCCTGCTGAACAACTACTGGACGTTCTCCAAACGGGCGATGAACGATAAGATCCATATCCGCGGTCTCAAATTCAATATCATTTCATTCGCTGCTTTAGTCGTAAGTTATGCAACCTTTCTGCTGCTGAGCGCATTTGATCCCCGCGGTATTCCGCAGGTGCATCAGGCCGTGGGCATCGTGCCCGCGACCTTCGTCAATTATTTTCTGAATTCCTACTGGACATTCAAAAGCTAGGACCTGCATAAGATTCTTCTTGAACGTCACACAACGAAGGCGCTACAGAAAAAAGACGAAGCTTTTGTTGCCCTTTTTCCTGATAAATTAATAACTGACGTGTAAGCGCAGAGAATAGACTTCAACAGGCCCCCGGTCACGGTTATAACCGGGGTTTTGAATATACTGAAAATCCGGACTCAGCTGTGCATATTGACCGAGTTGGACTCGGTAATAAGTCTCCAGGATTTGCTCTAATCCATAGTTGAGCCTGCCGTCACCGAGGAGGAACCCGATCCCGCCAGCAGCCAGATAATCACGATGCTCAGGTGATAGACCGTGCCACACATAAGCGATTCCTACGCGGTCGTCCTTACGGTCCCAATGTATTCCGCTCACCTGTACGCCGGTGCTCAAGTGCCGATCTACTTCCGTAAATACAAAATCTTCAGTATTGCCATCGTTCCAGCCGATCCTTGCAAAAGCTCCGGTTTCGCCGTCATCTGCGAGAGGTTGCTCTACATTGAAGCCAAAACCATATTTTGAACGTCCAAGCCGGTCATCCGCAGCAATGTTTGGCGTTGATGCGCTCGCGACCCCGTTCGCAATCGCTTCTGCGTAATCACCCATGCGCGCTTGATTATGATATGCTAGAAGGCGCACCACGGTACCCCGTTGATTCGGCTTGAGTGTGAGCTCCAAATTATCGCCGCGAGCCTCATTCAGATGACTGTCGAACTCATTTCCATTGGCAGTGGTTGGCATCTGGTAGCTACCGAAAGCCAATCTCCAAAACGGCTCGACTAAAGAAATAACAAAGCCGTAACTATAGCCACGGGTGTCCGCGGCATAATCCCACGCGGTGTTGTTGATAAGCCCCCAGTTCATAAACTGGGCCCGCGTATTGTTGGCATAGCGGTTGAGATCGAAATCGTCAGTAGCGGCCATCTTCCCAAGCTTTACCTCCACCCTGCTCGCGGGCTCATTTCCTGGTAGTTGATCCATCCCGCGCGTGGCCATCGGATCTTTTTCTTGCGACAAGGGGATAAGGTATCGCAGGTAGAGTCGCGCGATGTACGGGTCCGTTCCCAGATCCACAGAGCCCTGCCGGATTACATCGCCGTCCGTGATGCCGCCCAACCCGACGCCGCGGCTGATTCCATTACCGCGAGCCTGCTCAATATCAAGGTAGGCCTGCAAAGACGGGACTATTTGGGAGCCGAGATAGACGCCATACGTTTCGGTGTGCCCATGTCCTTCGCCATTTTCAAATGACAGGCTATTCTGTCCTTCATAGCGGCTTGGAAACGCTGGCATGTTTTGATAAATGATCGTCGCCTGCATCCCCAGAAGTTGGGGTGCCCAAGCAGGTTCCGACGCAGTTTCAGCAGACGCTGCGCCACAGACCGCGATGAACAACATTACGGTGTAAAAAGAGGTTTTTCCCAGAATTTTCCGGTAAAACGAAATGATGTCGATGAAGTCCATTATCCGTATGTCCGCTAGTTGTTTGAACCGTGAACAAAAAAAATTCACAAACCATGCATATATGCATGTTCTGCATGGCACAGGAAGCGCTATCGGAAATAATGGAAAGAAGAGAAAAGAGGTTAAGAGGAAAGAGGCATGATGGAGGCGAGAAATGAACGGCCCCTTCCTTTCGTTATTACCGACAACTTCGAGATAGCCATCTTGTATATGGTAGACAGGCTACTTGGGCCACCGTCCATTGGCATAACGATAATTAAATAATCTGTTCTATACCTATTGCTATTAATAAGAGTCCCGCTACAACCGAGGCCTTTTTGGATATATTCCATTTTAGAAAGAATACTGCGATGTAGTTCCCTCCCCAAAGGGCAAGATAACTGAGCACCGCAGACAAAAGTCCAACCCAAAATGCGTTAAGTCCAATTATCCCAGCGCTTACTCCTCCTCCTACATTGTTTATCGACAGCGCTATGCCAAGGACAGTTGCTTCTTTAAAATCGATATGTTTTGAATTGTCCATATCAGCATTTTTGGGATTCAACAAAACATCAACGGCACTTTTCTTGTTTTCCTGGACAGACCTGTCTGGTCGATCATTGTCTTTTTTCAAGAAAGGTTCTAATATTATCCACACGCCAATGGCGGTAAGCAGCAACATCGCTATCAGAGAGGATAATTGTTTACTGATAACGCCTGATATTAAAGTTCCTGCGTAAGCTGCAAAAAATGATATGACAAATGTAATTACAGAAATCCAAAGATTTATCAGCGGGGATATCATTATTCCTCGAATGCTGTATGCAATTCTGGCACCGACATTGTCAAAATTATTCGATAAGGCAATCAAAAACGTATAAATAAAATTATGCATTACATTGGTCCTTTTAGTGCGAAAATGCACTCTATAAGATTATAATATTTTACCTTGGGCCGCATAAAAGCGCATCATCATGTGGGCTACTGATCGCATCAGCCAGCGCAGTTTCTCCCCATAAGTTTCGCAAGATCCCTCGACGGCCTCTCATTTCCAACTATATCAGATGTCATGCTGATTTAGCTTATATCCATAGGCAAGTAATGAAAAATTACAAAGCTTGAGGAAATAAGCACTACCATGCTTATTCTCCTCTGAATTCTCTGGATGCGTAAATTTCCCAGAGAATCATGGTTTCGATACAAAATTTGGCCTCTATCCTATTGATTTTAGAACACTTAAGCATCCCTTGCCTATGGACGTTACCTGTTTATTCTTGCCTGATCCAGAGCCGGTTGAGAATTTAATGGAAACTTTATGATCTCTTCATACTCCTGTAATACTTGTCCCATATTCTTTACGCAAGAATGACAGTTATCCCCATGTATCGATACGTAGATGAGTGTCATTCTTGCCGTGGGAGTAATTAGGAGGGCGGTAAGCCTGGAGGTATTCGGCGCAGTTGTGTCCCGCACAGTGTCTTCATGCAGTGCTAAGGCCCTCCCCCTTGGGCAGAAGTAGTACACGTAATTTATGTCACTGATAGTCGTCGAACATGATGTAATGAATTCGATCCAAACCAATAAGGAGGTGTAACCATGCCGAATCATACTTTAGCAGATTTTTCACGACACAGTTACAACAAAGATAATGATATGCATGTCCAGGCTATTGACAAACTCGTTCATGAGCTCGGCATCCCCGCAGAAGAGGTAAACAGGTCTTATCGAGAGGTCTTGGATGAACTGAAAAAAGATAACAAAGTGAAGGCCATTCTTCCGATCCTCGCTAGCATGGGTGTCAAACAACGTTTACGCAAGGAGCAGTAACTGGCATGTGGCATGTATCACGTATATTTTTATTGTATGGATGCGTCAAAAAACCATAAACTCGACTCGTACATCCATTCAAATCATACGAAAAAGTTCTCCGCCGGGACAAACAATTCACAAAGCTGAGGCTCGATGATCTTAAATATTTCAGGATCTGTGATTTCTTGGTTTGCAGCAAGTTGCCGGATTACCCGAAACTCTTTTTTTTCGGGTAGCTACAAGAAGGGCCGAAAGGTTAAGAACGGTAGAATATTTGATGCCGCGAACTCTCAAGACGTTTACTTCTGTTATCGGTATGGTGCGATCCTGCCATGAAGTGTCTCATAATGAAAGGACATGATCATCGAAGAAAATCCCTCCTTCATCCATGGTTCAAAGGGAGGACCTCCCTCTTGGAAAAGAGGTTCAAGGGAAGACGTCATAATACTAGTACATACAATTTTATTGCATTGTTAATGGAATGAGTGAAGTTTCATAATGGCATGAGGATGAACCGTTCAACAGATATAATATCCAAAAACAGGGGTACCGCTAACACATCGAATACAAACGATTCCATGAAAATCAATTAGAATGGGGGGACGAATCATGACAGAAGCCACAAAAAGAACGGATGCAAAACATACCATCGAGGAAGTGGGTTCTACGGTCAAGGAAGGTATTATCAGCAGCCTCAAAGGGATCAACGAGATAGAGGCGGAGATCATCAGCCTCGTCAGGAACACAGTATCCAACACGCTTCGTGCAACAGGCGCAGTAACCGATGAAGCAGCCAGCGTCGCGAAGGATGTGGTCAAGGGAGCCATTCAGGCCACAGAAGAGGTCGGCACCGGTCTCATCCTGAGTACCAAGAGCGTAGCAAAAGGGGTAGTCATGGGCGTGAGCGACGTCGGCGGCGACATCGTTTCCATTTCTGATCAGACCGTGAGGGGCGCTGTCAAGGGTGCGTCCGCCATCGGCGCGGACGTTGCCATGGTTGCCCGACGGGCCGTCGACGGTGTGATCGAGGCAACCAAGGAAGTCGGGGGGAATGCCGAGGAAGTGGCAAGGGTTGCCGTCGCTGGAGCGATTGATGCGGCATCTTCGATTAGCAACACGGCGGTCAAGGCGGTCAAGGACATGCTGGTCGGTGTTGTAGAAGGAGTGAAGGATATCGGTCGCGTTGCCTTGCCCAAAGGCAAGAAGGTGTGATACACAACAAGGTCATAAACAAACGCCCTGATCTGCATCTTCCTGAATATGCAGGTCGATCAGTTCGATGATGCATCGACTGGATTCCCAGGAGCAATACTCGCCAGTTGCATGATTTGTAAGGAATTATCGAGGCTCAAGTGAAAATCCTGCTCGTGTATCCCAAATACCCCGAGACCTTCTGGAGTTTCACATATGCGCTAAAATTCATATCCAAGAAGGCGAGCCTGCCTCCGCTCGGACTTCTGACGGTTGCAGCTATGCTGCCTGCTGACTGGGTGCTGCGTCTTATAGACAAGAACGTAGCATCCCTCACTGATGCGGACCTGCGCTGGGCTGATTATGTGATGATGAGCGCTATGTCCATTCAAAGAGAATCGGCCGAATCCATCATCAGCAGATGTAAAGCGCTCGGAGTAAGGATGATCGCCGGTGGCCCCCTGTTCACGTCAGTTCCCGAGGAATTCAGCGACGTGGACCATCTAATTCTGAACGAGGCCGAGATCACGCTCCCGCTTTTTCTCGAGGACCTGATGTTGGGGAGGGCTCAGCACATCTACACCTCTCCACAGTGGGCTGTCCTCAATTCCACGCCCATACCGCGCTTCGACCTCCTGGATAAGAAAAAGTATGCCTCAATGAACGTCCAGTATTCGCGGGGCTGCCCATTCGACTGTGACTTTTGCAACATCACCGTGCTCTTTGGCCGTGTGCCGAGGACAAAGAATAAAGCGCAAATCCTTGCCGAGTTTGAAGCCCTGTATACCCAAGGATGGCGGGGTGGCGTATTCATCGTAGACGACAACTTCATCGGAAACAAGGGTAAGCTCAAGAAAGAGACACTTCCGGCCATAATAAAATGGATGGAGAAGCGAAAACATCCTTTCATCCTTTACACCGAGGTGTCCATTAACCTGTCCGACGATGAGGAGTTGATGAACCTTATGGCTAGGGCTGGATTCGACCAGGTGTTCGTGGGCATCGAATCGCCCAATGAGGAAAGTCTCGTCGAATGCAGCAAACTCCAGAACCGTAACCGCGACCTCATCGCCTGTGTCAGGAAGATCCAGAAGGCAGGGTTTGAAGTGCAGGCGGGGTTTATCGTCGGATTCGACAAGGACCCGGATACCATCTTCGAACAGCTTATCGATTTTATCCAGGAGAGCGGGATTGTCACGGCCATGGTAGGGCTCCTCAACGCGCCGCAGGGCACCAAGCTGTACCAACGTATGAAGCAGGAAGGTAGGCTCCTGAAAACATTGACGGGTGATAATACGGACTTCTCGATCAATTTCATCCCGAAGATGAGTTCAGAAGCGCTCCTCTCTGGCTACCGCACGATTCTGCATACCATCTACTCGCCGAAGCACTACTACGCGCGAGTGAAGAAGTTTCTCATTGAGTATCGGCCTGTCGAAACACGTCGATCCCGGCTACCACTTTCTCATGTCATGGCTGCGCTGAAGTCTATCGTCAGGCTCGGCGTCATCGGGAGAGAGCGTTTTCAATATTGGAAGCTCTTTTTCTGGTCCCTCTTCATGCGGCCGCGGCTGCTCCCGCTCGCCATCACGTACTCGATCTACGGGTATCACTTTCGCCAAGTCCTCAAACGACATGAAAGAGCCCGTTCCCTGGGCACATAGTACCGACTCTGAGTCTTAGACTTGTGAACACTTTTTTCCACTTCTCATGCCGAACGATATCCTCCTTTCGGCAAGTAATACTTTCCACATGGATCACCCAGCATAATGTACTAAATATCCGTCAAAGAATATGTGCCAAGGCTGTTTGTACTTATATTAATATTGTATACTGATATTTATACTGGGTAAGGTGTCTTAAACGACTTTTCTCAAACGAACGCAGATTTTCTTACCGTGAAACCCACGGTCAGACCTTACCATTGTCGCCGTTTTCCGGGCTATTGGCGACCGAGGGGCACCCTGTGATGGGTAAAAAACGACGTGAGCACAGAGAATAAAGCTATGCCTGACGCGAGTGAGTGCGTGATCCTCCTACATGGTCTGGGCCGGTTCAAGCAATCTATGGGCAGGCTTGAGCAGTATCTGAAAGGCCTCGGCTATACAACCACCAACCTCGCCTATCCCTCAACGACCAAATCGATAGAGACCATCGCCGAAACGCATCTTGCGCGAACCGTACAGGGCTGTCAAGCTCAGGGAGCGGTAAAAATCCACTTCGTCGGTCACTCCCTGGGCGGCCTCGTCGTCCGTCAATACCTGCAGCAGCATTCAATGCCCGCAGGCAGCAGGCTCGTCATGCTCTCCCCGCCAAACCAGGGAAGCGAACTCGTCGACCTGCTCATGAAGGTTCCCCTCTACCGATGGATTACAGGACCGGCTGGCCAGGAAATCGGCAGGGGACCGGAATCCGTGGTCACTCGCTTGAAGCCGGTTGAGATCGACGTCGGCGTGATCGCAGGTAACCTGAGCATTAATCTTCTGTTCTCCGCTTTCATGGACGGGCCTGATGATGGCATGGTTTCCGTGAAGAGTACTATGCTCCCGGAAATGCGCGACTTCATCATCGTCCCCAACACCCACACGTTTATCATGAGAGATCCGCTGGTGATGAGGCAGGTTGCACATTTTCTCAAGCACGGCAGTTTCGATCATGGAGAGGCAGGGTGAGCGAGGCGCGAGCCGATCTAAATATGTATAACCAGCAGCCTCGATCGCTGGTGTGTGTGCCCATGAATGGACGTGTACTTGAAATTAACGGAGGCTTGACAGCGTGTCTAAGAAAAACATACAGCGCCTGCGTGATTATAGAGCGTAATGGCAATATCCTTGCCGTCTCGCAGCGAGCGCATGAATCATAAACACAATGACTTGGAGGAGTTGAGCTGCAAAAATGGCTGCCAAGGCCAAGGTATCAGGAAAAAAGTGCGTACGCCGCATCGATAAAATTCACATGAGACGAGACGGTTGGCAACGAGCTGTAATCCAGAGAATATAACGGCGAAAACCATACGTCATGCAGGCTAGTTGAGTCAAAAAAAGTGTTAGCCTATAAAAAGCTTATGACTACCATTTTTTCAGCAGCCAGTTGGAGAAAAAATGAATACTCCGTTTAACCACCGACCTCCAGAAAAAATAGAACTCTGCAAATTCAAATGGTTGTCAATGTGAATGGACAGTAAACAGCTTGGAAGTTGAACAAAAAGGAACGGAGAATTTAAGGTCGTCATCGATAATTTTAACGGTTCCTTAACGAAGCTTTCATTTAATTGCAATAAACATATGGTTAAATTCGCTCAAGTTAATGAATGGAGCTTGGGCCTTTTGCTGACCTTAGTAATAAGGAAACAGAAAACCCGGACAGGAACCTAATGGTTCTTTCCCGGGTTTTTTTTTAGACGGTCCGTTTACCGTTTCAGGTGGTTCTGTAACTGGAACATGCACTAACAACAGCGGTGTTATCTATTTTTTCTTTGGTCTAAGGCTCAGCGGCCCTACTCTCATCCCAGGGTATAATTCTATCCGGCCGTTTAGAGGGTTATCATGTGATGGGACTGATTTAATTTTTGATAACCAGTTATCTCCTGGCTCGAACCCTGTTTTCGATGGTTATGGATTGGTGTTTAAGTCCAGTGACCGTTCATCCTATCTTAACATCTGGGGAAATAACAATTTGACCTATGCACTTTTCCAATTTGGCTATGACAATAATGCGGATATAGAAATATATGGTCCTCAAGTGGGTGGTACAGTAAACTTATTCCCACTCCAATCCCGGCTCCTACCTGGCTGCTCGGCTTGGGTTTGAGTAGGGCTGGCGGGAATCAGGAGTAGGATGCAGCATGCATGACGGTCCTGAGGGTGAAAAGGCAATGCCCACCTCAATAAAAGAATCGAGGGCTCCCCGACTATCACCAGAGGCTATCCTGACTCGGGCTTCATTCATGTCCGGGGCCTTTTTTTCCCGCTCTGCTCCAGAAGGGCCGTGCAAATGGTAAAGACGAAGGAAGAAGCCATTTGCGGGGACGACAACATCCGGACCTATCCAAGTGTTGTGCGGTTGCCTGGTCGGTGTTTGACTCTATTATCATGCAAATAGGCGTAAAAGGTGTAATACTTGAAATACATAGTTAAACATTTTCTCTTTGCATGTATAATTGTCGCCGTCTCGGCAACTCTATTCGCCGCATCAGCCGCCTTCGCTCGTCCGTCTCGTGTTATCAACGATAAGGATACCATAACCCTTCGTGGAAACGTTTATCCGCTCGCCCGCCCTGAATTTGACAGGGGAGAAACAGATGCATCACTGCCAATGGAGCGTATGATCCTAACCCTACGGTTGAATGCCGTGAAGCAGGCTGACTTGAACAAGTTTCTGGCTGAGTTGCAAGATCCAGCCTCCCCTAATTTTCATCACTGGATTTCGCCAGAGGAATTTAACAAACGGTTCGGACCCGCGTCCGAGGATATTCATTCGATAACCGATTGGCTCACGTCCCACGGATTCACTATCAATGAAATTGCCAAAAGTGGCGCATGGGTCAATTTCTCCGGAACAGTGGCCAATGTCGAGCGCGCTTTTCATACGCGAATACACAACTATTATGTCAAAGGACATATGTACCATGCGAACGCTCAGGACCCGTCGATACCCCGGGGGCTTTCGGATCTGGTCGCAGGGATTGTATCCCTGCACAACTTTCCACGCAAAATGATGAACCATGGCATGAGTCCGGCAACTCAGGCGGGAATCATTCCGGATTACACCTCCGGCTCGAGTCATTATTTATCTCCTGGTGATTTCGCGACCATCTATGACATCAATCCTCTTTACAGCGCAGGAATAGATGGCAGCGGCCAGAGCATTGCGATTGTGGGCCGCACCCATCCGTCCAGTTCCGACTTTACGACCTTCCGCAGCATTATGGGGCTGCCTGCAAACACCCCACAGGTAATTGTGAACGGACCTGATCCCGGCGATCTCGGCGGGGCAGAGGACAATGAAGCCGATCTCGATGTCGAATGGTCGGGAGCTGTGGCAACAAATGCTACGATCCTGTTTGTCACCTCGAAATCTACCGGCGCCACGGACGGCGTGGACCTGTCAGCCCAGTACATAGTCAACAACAATCTGGCCCCGGTGATGAGCACAAGTTTCGGCGCATGCGAATCGGATTTGGGATCGGCCGAAAACACTTTCTACAACAATCTTTGGTCGCAGGCCGCTACGCAGGGCATTACCTCCTTTGTCGCTTCCGGCGACGCCGGTGCAGCTGGCTGCAATGCCCCCACCGACACAACTGGCTCAAATCGCGCGGTCAATGGTCTCGCTTCCACACCGTACAACGTAGCGGTGGGAGGGACAGAGTTCAATGAAGGGTCCGGCAGCTATTGGAATACAGTAAATGGGGGGAGCGGATACACCTCCGCGAACAGTTATATCCCGGAAACGGCCTGGAACGAGAGCGGCGATGTGACGGGCGGCTCCGACCTGTGGGCGACAGGAGGAGGTGTTTCATCGTTATATGCCAAACCGGCTTGGCAGAAATCACCCGGCGTTCCCGCTGACGGCATGCGCGACGTACCCGACGTTTCTCTAAGCTCGGCTGTCCATGATGCTCATCTCGTCGAAACCCAGGGCGCACTCTATGCCATCGGCGGTACGTCCGCTTCCTCACCGTCCTTCGCCGGTCTCATGGTGCTTATCGTGCAGAACACGGGACAGCGACAGGGAAACGCCAATACCCGCTTTTACCAGCTGGGTAATTCGCAATACGGCGCAGGTGGTGTTGTGGTCTACCATGACATTACCTCGGGCGGGAATAGTGTCCCTGGTGTGACAGGCTATCCCTGTACAACAGGCTTTGACCAAGCTACGGGACTCGGCTCGGTGGACGCGAACTCACTTGTGATGAACTGGACCCCCGACTTCTCCATTTCGGCCTCGCCTGTTTTCGTATCTGTTCCTCAAGGTTCCATGGGCGGAACGACCGTTAGTACGACTGTCTCAGGCAATTTCAGCGATGCTGTTTCGCTTTCCGCATCCGGTCTGCCATCAGGCACGACGGCGTCTTTCAGTCCGGCCACAATCCCGGCTCCGGGTTCCGGCAGTTCCACCCTGACGATCAATGCCGGCGCATCGACCGTCGCCGGCACGTACTCAGTTACTGTCTCCGGCATTGGTGGCGGCATTACGAATACTGCAACAGTAGCTCTCACTATAATCCAGACATTGAGTGTTACCGCTTCGGTCAATAACAGGAGCGACGGCAGCATATCGCCGACGAACGAATTAATTGATTACGGCTCACCAGTTACCTTCACTATCACCCCGGCCAGCGGCTTCATCTTGGAGGGACTGACCGACAATGGTGTAGTCGTAACCGCCGTGCCGACGGGTAACGGCAGCTACACATACACAATCGCAGACGTTACGCAAGGCCAGACGATCGTGGCTACCTTCGTTCAGGCGAAGTCGACCCCGGCTCTTGGAATATGGGGGATAATGGCGACAGCGGCAATTTTGGGAGGGTATGCATCTCGGAAACGCCGAAAGCGATGAAAGGGAACAAGCTGCGGACACGTTGGTATGGCAAAACATAAATCAAAACATCAACACGATAAAAAGCAGATCGGCGCCAAAAAGGGATCTGCACTTGGAACCTCTGCAAAGGACGCGGTCCGGTCCGGCCGTTTTCGCTTTGCTGCCGCTTTCACCTTTTTCTGCATTGCGTTCTATGCAATCATTTACGCTCTGCCGCCGTCATTCACGAAGCCAATCAACGAGCACATTGCCACGACCCTGGGCCTGGTCCTGAATGCTTTCGGTATTCCTGTCACTACTGTGCACGACACTGTTGCGGACGGCGGATTAGCGTTCAAGATCATCCCCGAGTGCACCCCCCTCTTTACGGCCAGCCTCTTCCTTAGCTTCGTTCTCTTTCATCCGGCAACTATTCTACAGAAGGTAGCCGGTCTTGCAATGGGAATCCCCGCATTGTATCTGGGCAACCTGGTCCGGCTCGCACTTACGTTCATGGTCAGCCGGTATGACGGGAGACTTTTTGAAGCGTTTCACGTGTATCTCGGCCAGGTATTCACGATGGCTTTGATCATAGTGGCCTGCATCCTGTGGATAAAATGGATCGAGGGAGAAGAGTCGAAACAGAGCATGCCCATGAAAGCGGCGGGCTTTCTTATACGCTTTGTGATTATATCCGGGGGTGTGTTTTTTGGATGGATGATGGTCCACCATTGGTATATCCGGTTCCTGGATTGGTTCATGGTTTTGGGCTTTTCTCTGTTCAATCACCGCGTCAGCCTGGCACATGAAACCCTCGTTTACTATGAAACCTTCAGTATCGTCACCTTTACCTCACTTGTCCTCGCCATTCGGTCAACGGCGTGGGCAATGAAAATCAAGGGGCTCGCTGTCGGGCTGGGACTCCTTTTTGTCATCCATCTTTTTCACAGAATCGATAATGCCGTGATAGCTTACTTCAATTTCACGGCTGCCGGAACGGTAGACTTGACTCTCCTCGTCGTTGGTCAATACGTGTTCCCTGTTCTGCTGTTTATTTACATGATTCGCCGCCAAAATAACGAAATACCCGTTTGTCCAGGGAAATCCTTGTGAAGGACGATAAAAATGTGCTATGATTTTTTTGCCTGTTGTACCCCACCACCGTCTGCAACGACCTTCACCTATGATGAAGCAGTTAACGTGCTCACAAAAACGAAACGTAGCACTGCTCAGACAACACATGATAACCTGAATTCTCCTCATGCTTGCTCAGTACACCGCACTTGGTGACGCGCGATGGCTGACAATTTGAAAGAATGTAACTGCGGACAGGTCCATCTTTTGCCGCCCACACAGCAGGAATTGATTCCACCTAAATATCTAATCTGGTTGGTCCTCGACGCCGTTGCGGAGGAGGAAAGGCATCCATCTCTTCAAGCCTCTTGTTGCATTAGACCGATAACCCTCTGACGATATCATCCCGGATGGGCGCTCATGTGCGGCCATTCCGGTATTTGGCAGCAAGCTTATGGACAGGGGGATAAAAATTCATGGAACTGTCACTGGTTTTTAACAGAATTGTAACAAAAGGTAGTTAAAGTTATATTGTGTTTCTTGGTCCTTCCTGCGGTTCTTCTTTCGGCCGCTTTATCATCAAACAGCAGACCTCTTCGCAGGCCACAAGTCAATGAACGAAGGGCCCGACATGAAAATAAGATTGTATTTGCTGGGCTTACTGTTTGCCATGAAATGCCCGGCTTTTTCCCATCCCGTGAGCATGAGCATCCAGCCGAACGGTAACGGGAGCTTTGTAATGATGTTAGAAAATGTCAATGGCGTGCGTGCCTTGGACCTCGACAGAAGCCAGGCCGGAGTTGCAGGAAAAGAATATTTTACCTTCTTGAACATTTCATGAAATCGTCATTACTATGTAACAATCATATGATATAACTTAAAAAGTTTTTAAATATAGTTTTTAAATGATGTGTTTTGCCAAGGCAAAAGTTTTTATTGTAGTAATCTACCGCTCACTCAAAACTGAAAAAATAGAATAATCCGGGGTCCTTTGCTGACTGACGGCATTGTCCGTTCTAGAACCAGAAAGCCCGAATTGAGAAGGTTTTTACGACCTGTCTTAATTCGGGCTTTTTTTGTTCTCCTTGCGGGAGCAGGGAGGCTGTCATTAAAAAAAATTTTCATGCTGGGAGCATTCAGGCTAATGAGTCAAGGCCGGATGGAATTGCGAGATTGCGTTAAAAGATGGTGATTTAAGAGTCACCGGGTACTTGGCTGACCTGCAGGAGGTAACAGAAAGCCCGCTTAAAGGGCGTGTTGTGCTTTTACCAGTAAAAAAGACAACTGCTCAATATATCATGCGATGAAAGGAGGATAGGGGGAAAAACAGTATGATTCTAAACTCACGGAGGATGCGGGTACATTACTGGCATCCAACCTTCAGATAAGACTAAAGCTCGGGTAACCGGGCGACAGAAAGCCAAGGGTCCGCTTGTATGGCGGACAGCCGGGTTGCCTGGAGGAAGAATCGAGCAGCGGCTCTTGCAGGGAAGCGCACAAAGCGCTCTTACGCATAGCGTAACAGGCGAACAATAAAGGAAAAATAAATGCGCGACAACGAGGCAAGCCACTGGCGACAACAACACAAGAACAACAGCGCGGTAAATTAAAAAAAGGAGAAAAAAATGAAAAAGATCATGATGCTTTTGATGGTCGCGGTACTAATGATGGGCTTCAGTAGCAAAGCCATGGCAGCCTTCACGAACGGCGATCTGATCCGGGTTGTTTACCAGGACAACGGCTCCGTCGAAGTTGCTACCGATCTCGGTGCATTTTCCCAAACCTCCCCGATTACGTCCAACATTGTATACTCCGCCAACCCCTTTTCAACCAGCACGTTCGGCACGGGTTTCGCGGATCTTTATGTAGGTTATTATGTTTATAACGGCTCCTCAACCACAGGTTGGACGAGCGGTCTGGCAGGTCAAACGGCTGCTGCTCGCGGGGGCTCAGCATTTGCAAGTAATGCAGCCTCAGTGAATTCGTATTATCAGGCACTTGCAGGTGGAGCAAGTGGAGCTAGCCAGGCAACGGGATCTGAAAGCACAACAGGTTCTTACGTTAATAATATGGATAAAGGTGTTAATAATGGAACTAACGGTTTAATGGGCGGCTTATTCGCTGCTGGGAATTCGGCGAATAATGCTGATACAAGTCTGGCTGCCCTTGGCACAGTTGGTTATGTTGATAGCGTACTCAATTATTACAGCAGTCTAAACGGGGGTACTGGCCTCAATATTGCCACGATCCAGACATTGAGCAACGGCACTACTCAGCTGATTTCAAATGTAAGTTCAGTACCGATCCCAGCGGCAATCTATCTCTTGGGCTCCGGCCTGGTCGGGCTCGTAGGCATGCGCAGGAAGATGGCTGCCTAATAATTTATATACAGTGTAAAAGGAGAAAAAAATGAATTTCAAGAAGACAATAACATCAATCATCATGGGCGTCTCGATGATTGCCCTCGCCAGCACGGCATTTGCCGTCAATACAGAAAACCTGTACGGATCCTCCGCCCAATTTACTTTTTGGACAGTGCAAGCCCCCAACTTCCTGACTAGTGAGGGTTGTACTATCGTCGGGTGCGCAGCTGATGGCTCCGCCCAAGCGATTGTAAAGGCAACCTGCAGCGGCTCAACAGTGTATTTCCGCATAGCATCCAAGGCGTCGTATGACGGCATATGCGCCCTCGAAAACAATTACAATGGCACCAATGCGAACTGTACAGCTAATACGCCTGCAACTGCCCGGCAGATGATAGATGAGACAACATGCACCTTTGGTCCCTGTACCGGTGCTTTCAGCACTTGGACTGGGGCGTGCACGGGATTAACGAACCAAACGGTCACTATAGGCGCGTCTGATGTTGATGGCGAGGCCTTCACGCAGCAATCGCATGGCCTGCTTCTGGGTCCTTTGGGTGGAGCGCAGACTGACATAGTATTAAACGGAATGCCCACGACCATAGCTGGCGACAAAACTGGCAACACTCCCAACAATCTCTCCGTCTGCAAGCCTATGGTTGTACCCTTTGCATTCTATGTCAATAATTCTGTAAAGCAGAACGGATCCACCCTTACCAACATATCGCGCATGATGGCTGTAATGATCTACTCCGGTCAGACCTACAACTGGACAGACCTGGGCGGCGACTTTACAAGCAACCCGACTGTAGCATGTATGAGACATGCCGGCTCAGGCACCCATGCCACTCTTGATAATGCGATTATGCATGGTTTATGGGGCGGCAGTTTGATGCAATGCGCGACCAATAATACGAGCGGTGCTTGCGTAGCGCCCCCCGCCTTCCCCAATGGCCCCACGCCCTATTTCAATAACGGCACCGGTGATGAAGTCAATTGCACAAACGGCAGCGGCGCTTGGACCGGCACGGGCGCCATTGGTTATTTTGACGCAGACTACCAGAGCCTTAATCCGTCTAAAACGGGCAATGTGACTCAGCTGACCTTAGACGGCGTAGCTGCTACCAGGGTTAATATCCGTAATGGCAGATACAATAATTTCTATGCCAATGAGCACCTTTACTACACAAATACCTCGGATCCCACGATAGCTGCTATTTGCACCTATGCCAGCAGTGCTAACAACGTTCCGGCAACCGAAGCTAACTTCTGGGCTGCCGGCTGCGAGATGAACTGGAATAAAGGTACCGATGCGGCTTATCCAGCTTATGTTGGCGCATCATGCCCGCAGTTTCCGTAGAATAAAACTTGGCCACTGTCCCATGAAGTCATGAGGCAACCATAATATAAGCGGGGCCCTCCGGGGCCCCGCTTTTTCTGCCGCTGAAAGGTCCAAATTTTAACAGTGCTGTAATAATTCCGTAATAATATCGTAAACAAGGATGCGCTATGATAATCCCCGTAGGCTGAAGCGATAAATGCGTTTATCGAACATCACCATTCACGACGTAATCAACCTGTACAGAGATCAGCTGGGACATTCGCTCATGAAAAAAATGGAAAAGAGGCATAATGTATGATGATATCAATCGTGAAAATAATAACCAAATCGGCATGTAAATTCAGAGCAGGTTTCATGCTTTTGATTTCATTTCTTGTAATCTCGGGCTGCGCTACTGGCAGCGGACCAAAGACAGAAGCCGGGCCGGAACTTATGCCGGGAGCCAAGATTGTCCAACCCGGGGATACGGCTGACATTCGCTTCCTCTGCCGGGTCAGTAACGGGGATGTGGTAGCTGCAACGGACATGCGTGAGATGCAGGGCATGCCGAAATCAAGAGTTTTTTTGCCGCATAGCAATGATGGTTCAGAAGCGATCACGGCTGTCGCTGCCGGTTCTTTGGACGCGAAAGAGAAGAGCTTTGAGGAGGAAATTACCGACCGATTAGCCGGCATGCTAGCAGGCATGAGAGTAGGAGAGGGCCGCAGGTTCGAGCTCACGGCACAGGACCTGCCTGAAAGGGACCGGCAAAATTTTGTCATCAGTATACCTCGTATTCGCATTAGGCCGAAGGAGATGAGGATGCCTAAAGGCGATTACGAGTTCCATGCCGGCAAGTCACCGGAGGTTGGACAGGCGTTTAGCTTAGACCCGGCGTTCCCGGGGCATGTAGAGTCCTTTACGGACAAGGAAGTCGTCCTCCGCTTTAAGGCGGACCCCGGTACCAGGATCGAAACACCGTTTGGGACGGGACGCATCCTGGAAGATGAAAATAATTACAAGGTTGAAATCGCCGCGGTGCAGGGGGCGCTCGTTCGCACAGGCCCTTTTGTAGGCCGCATAACCGAGGTGGATGCGCAGAACATAACGATTGATTACCGGCATCCCTTCGGCAGGGAAACGCTGACCTGCGATGTTACAATTGAAAAGGTCTCGAAAGCCAAACCGATCACGAGCGCTGCAGGAAAATAAGTTTGAAATATTGTTTGCTGTATCCTGTTCTGCTTTCCGTGGCTATTTTATTGATAGATGAGGATCATGCTGCACGAATGTGGCATTGCATGTTAGGTCATTTCTCCCTAAGCGGTAACACTTCATTGTACAGTCGGTAAAAGCCCCTTTCTTCGTCACAAATGAACGATTTGAGCAACAAGTTCTGAAAACGGGAATGTGTACGAAGGAATCATTTGCGAAATGCCTATGCGATGCCCAAAACGAATGTGTTGAAGATCTGGGACGCTCATGTTTTTTTCTAAACGCGGGCATTCGTAGCGGTCCTTGGAAGGGCACTGTAGAGAGCATCCGGTTATAATCGGTCATGGACATGGGTCTGGCCGGAAAGAATCCCGCGCTATAATCGATCTGTCGCCAGACTATGTAAACCATCTGTCCCGTGGACGTTGAGATTATTTACTCCGATAGGGGAGCAGTTTTCTAATGGCGATTACTTTGGTTCTAAAATTTTTATCATTTCCATTCCATGTTCTACGTAATTAATTGACAGGAGGAATAAAAATTGAATAAAAAGACAGTACAGATTTTCTTAGCATTCTTGTTTGCGATGACCCTCACCACGACCGCGTTTACCAAACCCTGTAGTGCCGATGCACCGGCCCTGTCGAAGGACGATGCGAGAGATATCCTAAAAGAGATAGCGCCCGACGTGAATGTCATATCAGTGGAGAAGTCCCCGGTCGAAGGCCTCTGGGAAGTGGCTGTTACCGGCAAGGGCCGGAACAAAGCAGTCGTGTATCTGGACTCGACTAAAAAATTCCTTATTCAGGGTCCGATAATCAACCTTTCGACAAAGACGAACATAACCGAGGCGAAATTCGACGAAATCAATAAAGTGGAAGTATCGAAAATTCCCCTGCAGGATTCGCTGATAATCGGCGACAGCAAAGCAAAAAACAGAATTTTTGTATTCACCGATCCGGACTGCCCATACTGCGCCAAGTTTCACGACGAGATCAAAAAAGTGGTCGAGAAGCGGAAGGATATCGTTTTTTACGTGAAGCTCTTCCCCCTTTCCATTCACCCCCAGGCGCATGACAAGGCGGTGGCAATAGAGTGTGAAAAGGACAATGATAAGGCCGTCAAGATGCTCGAGGATGCCTATGCTAAGAAGGATATCCCCAAGGCAGCCTGCAACACTAAGACGGTGGATGAGAACATAATACTCGGGGAATCGCTGGGATTGAACGGGACTCCCACAGTCATCTTCGCGGACGGAAAGGTCAAGAACGGCATGGCTGCTGATGATATCATGAAAATTGTCGACACCCAGAAATTATAGCAGTTTATTTCGAAGAGGCCGGAAGAGATTCCGGTCTCTTTTGTATGTCCGGCACGGTTGTATTCCTACTCACCAATGGGGCGATGAAGAGAGTCAAGAACTAAAGTACTATAGCTTCATAAAATTTGTGTGGGTCCCCCGGTCCGGTCTTCGCCCTAACTTTAAAAAATATAACTATACAGTAACCAGATTGTAACAACGAGATGGTACAATAATAACTGCAAAAAGAAGTATCTCTCCGCTTTTTCTTTTTTACATGTGGCAACTTGTGATATTGAAAACCAACGGCAGGATTAAAAAAGGCACATGCGCCCGCTGTAAACTGAGAGCGGTGTTTTGTTCTGATCAGAAACAATCAGCTGAACCTCGAGGGCGCGAAGGGTTCTGGGAAAAGCTCAAAAATTTATCGGCAACTGCTTTCAATGTCGATGGTAAAGATTCAAACGCTGCGTGATTCACCATCGGCCTGCTGAAATAAGGTTCCCTTCACCCTCGACATGCTCAGGGCAAACAGAACGGGCAATGAAATTAGAGCTCTTTATCCGTTCGTGGTGAGCTTATTCACAATCACCTTCATTACTTTTTCAGAAGCCTGCCTGAGCAGCCGATTTTTTTTCAGTCTGTTGCGGTTTGATGAAAGGTTTTGGTATTCCATTGTTTCAGGGGAGTAAACTGTGAGAACAAGCGTCTTTCATATAATGCTCCGGCTGATCTCTTGCGGGCTGCTTCTGTTTCCCCAAATCACTCTGGCCGGTCCGGCCTCGGTGAGAATCCCCGGGTATTACAATGGAAAGATTGCCCCTCCTGCGCCTAACACTGTGCCTGATGTGATGACAAACGCAGGGGTTCAACAGGCTCAGGGGGCGACTGTAACATACCCCTCGAATAACGAAACCATCATTAACCAGAATCTTGGTCAACAGCAAGCGATTATCAACTGGTCTTCATTTAACATCGGCTCAAACGCCTCCGTCATGTTCAATCAAGGCACAGGCACGCCGGGGACGCAAAACTGGATTCCAAACAATAGCTACGTCGCCCTGAACCGCATCTGGGACGCAAATCCCAGCCTCATCTTCGGAAAGCTCACCGCGAACGGAACAATCTATCTCATCAATCAGAACGGCATCCTGTTTGGTCCGGGCTCCACGGTGAACGTCGGCGGCCTTGTGGCCTCTGCCTTGAATATTATCGATGCAAATTTCTTGAATAATACTTTACAGTTTACGCAGGAAAACTACAGCGGGAACGGACTTTTGCCGTCGGCGAATATTTACGTCTCGAATGATGGCGACATAAACGCTGCAGAGGGCGGCTACGTATTTCTCATCGGGCCCAACGTGGAGAACTACGGCACGATTAATGCTCCCACAGGCCAGATCGGCCTGGCAGCAGGTACTAATGTGCAACTGGTTCCGCCGAGCGATAACAATCTGTCCCGATCGGCATACTACGTTTTAATAAATGACGATTTTTCCAATGCTCCTGCCTATGGTACGGCCGTAAACGGGAAAGACACGACCTCGAACGCGCAGGGGCAATTATACGCCGACGGCGGTCTCGTCGGTATGTACGGGTACAATGTCGAGCAGGACGGGGTTATTCGTTCCATAACGGCATACAAGAACAAGCAGGGGCAGGTGGAGCTGCGGGCCGCAAACGACGTGACAACGGGACCTGGCAGCCAAATCAACCTGTCCGTCGATCAATCGATTGACCCGGCTACCGGGCAAATTGTTACGGTCGACGATACCTTCAATATCCAGCCCGTGGTCAATATAGGCGGATTGTTTCGGCCCGGCGCCTCAGATGCCGATGGCGATTGGCCAACTAATAAGGTGAATACAATCAACCTGAGCGGCGCCATTATCGCGCCTACAGGTCAGGTCACTCTTGATACGTCCAGCGGCGTCACTATGTACGCCGGCCTGGACGGGCTCGGTAATTATTATTACAGCAGCATCGACGTGAGCGGTGTTGTTGCCAACTTGCCGGCATCAGTGTTAAGCGGCAAATTGACCTCGACCGAGTTAGCCAACGATGATCAGCAAAAGACGGGACTCCTGCTGGGACAGACGATAACGACTCTCCCCACCGCGGGCTCTTCCATCGGCAACATCTCGGACTGGATCCTGACGCAAGAAAGGACCGCACTGGAGCGGAGCATCGGCGGCGCGATGACAGTAAATTCAAGCGGCAACTACGTTGCGCAGGACGGTCTGGTAGCTATCAATGTCAGTAACGGCGGCATAAACATTCAGCAAGGCGCCCTGATCAATATTTCAGGCGGCATGATCAATTACGAGAGTGGTTTCGTGAACACCACGAAACTGGTGTCTGGGATGAAGGTTTACGACATAACCGATGCTCCTTTGAATCTTCGGTACGATATGGTCCTGGGAAATTATCAGCAGGTATACTCCAGATGGGGCGTTGTAGAGAATTATTCGGGCGATTACTACGGCGGTGCGCCATCGGAAACATACGTGCAGGGCTATAGCGTAGGCGGCGCCGCCGGGACGCTAACGCTGCAAGCAAATACGGTAAATTTTAACGGTACCCTCACAGGAGGCATAACGCCCGGCACCTATCAGACTGCCATGACGATGCCTGGATCGTATTCGAGCGCAGCGGCTTATCAAACAGCCCTGGCGCTGTCCATAGCGCGCGGCCTCGAAATGCCCACGGCAGGAACATTAAATTTAATGCTTACAGGCACGGAAGGTTCTATTTTGGTCGCGCCGGATACACAGACTGCTTCTTCTCAAGCGGAAAATCTTACGGTGCTATCGACAAAAATGCTCGGCAATGATCCAAACAAGCCGAACCTGAGCAATATTTCACTTTCCCTCCCGGGTGAATTTTCAACTGATACTGATGCCGCTATTTATCTTCAGCCGGGGGGATCTTTTTCGGTCTCGGCCGGCAGGATAGAACATGATGGCAGTATCACCGTGAATTCCGGCACAATTTCCATGATGCTGATCCAGCCAACGTCGAGCCCAACGGTAGACGAACGGATAATCCTCGCCAGCGACAGCATCCTGGATGTCTCGGGGCAAAAGACAGACAACAGGCTCTCGGGTACGACAGCAACAGGCATTACACAGGGAGGCAACATCGAGATCATGGATGAGACGGACCAGGGTGCGGGCGTCTTCATAGAATCCAATGCCCTCGTGGACGTGAGTGGCGGCTACAACATCAGCCTTAAGGGTAATGTTTCAGGCGGCAATGCGGGCACACTCACCATCCAGGGTTCGAATATCATGCTGAACGGAGATATTCAGGGATACGCACTGGCTGCTCCGAACGGGAATATCCTGGGAGGCTCGGTGACGCTCATTTCTACGAAGATACATGTCGTTACTCAGTCCGAAGCTGATGACTGGTCAAATTTTAACGCATTGACTGATAATGTACCGGCTACGCCAGGTGGCACGCTGGTCAAAGGAGAACTCCACCTTGCAGGCAATCGATTTGATGATACAGGCTTCACGCAGATCACGCTCGACAGTGTCGATGATCTCACGGTAGATACCAACATCTCTCCTTCGTTCGTGCGTCTGAGCATCCCATCGTTGCCCGGGCCGGCGCAGCCAGCGTATGGGAGCGAGGTCCCCGGCAACGCTGAGCTCATCCGCCTTTTCGGTTCCATGGACTATATGGCGGGACCCTCTTCAGTCAATCTCGGAGCAGGGATACCTTTTGCGGGTTCTTCTTCAGTTGGATCTTTTACAGGCAATTTAATATACCCGACTGATAGCACTGCAACGATCACGGTATTTGAAAACGCGACAGTGAACACGGCGCCGGCCTTGTCTTCCGTGGCGAGAACAACAGGCTATCTGGCCAATCCAACGGCCGTTACGACAGGCATCAATCTCACGGCGCCGAATATTGATATACAGGGCACTCTGGAATCGCCGGGCGGCAGCATCAGCGCACAAGCCACAAACGGCGATCTCACTGTCGAGGGGGGTGCAGTAATCTCGGCCCAAGGTTACAGCCTGCCCAATCCGTCATCGACGCCAAAAGGGCTTCCAATGAATTATACGCCGATCAACGGAGGCAACGTCACTCTGACGGCTGCAGCTGCATCCGGTAGTGGTGGTAATGTGACACTGGCAGCGAATGCGACGATCGACGTATCCGGTTCGGATCCGGTCAATACCACGCTATCTACCACAAACGGATCTTATTACGCATTCACGGATGCAAGCAATCCCGGCAGCCTTTCGCTGAATTTTTATGATACCCTCATCTGGGATGCCGGTGCCAATATAAATGCATCGGGGAAAATATCCGGTCTGCAGGGAGGAACCCTCTCAGTGACAAATACGAACCCAAACGGAGTATTGACCGTTGGCAATGCGGATTTTGCGAAATACGCTGCGGCCGGGTTTGATGATGTATCTCTGGTCAGTAGAGGTTCTCTCCAATTTAGCGGCGATATCAATGCAACACTCGGCAGGCAACTGACCCTGGATGCCCCCCTGTTCATATCGGACGGCAACAATGTGACGCTGACGGCGCCCTGGATCGTACTCGCCGACTCGTACAGGCCATATACGCTATTGTCTTATCTAAAGAATCAGGATAATTCAAATGTAAGCTCAACTCTTTCTGGTAACCTTACGCTCACGAGCACCGGTTTTCTCGATGTGCTCGGCGCCATATCCTTCATTGATGTCACTTCAATAACAAATAATACAGCAAACGGCTTCAGCAATGTTACTCTGCAGGCAGGGCGCGACATACGCCTGAGCGAGGCATATTACAATATGGGCGACCAAAGCACGGGGTCGTCAGGCACTCTGTTGACAGCCGGAAATCTGGTATTGGATGCCGATCGTGTATATGGCTCGGATTTATATATCTTTGATACATCCGCATCGGCATATAAGAGCACAATCTATCCGGATGTCTTCTCTACTTATAACATCCAGGCATACGGCAAGGTGACTATGCAGCACAGTCATACAGACGGGATCGTCTATAGCATGGACACCCCCATCTATTCGGCGGGCAGCAACTTGACGATCGAGGGAGGTGAGGGGATCGATGTCCTGTCCGGCGTAACTGTTGCTGCGCCGCTGGGTACGATTACACTGAGTGTCCCTGATGGACAGGAAATGCACCTCTCACCAGGCAGCACACTGACAGTAGCCGGTGACAGCAGTTTATCGGTTCTGTACAACAGCGTTAGTACAAACGATCAATGGATTGTGGATCAGAGTTATACCAATTTTACTAGCGGTAACCCGATCCCGTTTACCGAGCTTCCCCAAAAGGGGATCACGCTCAACGCTGGCGCCACTGGCACAATCATTGTGGATAATAATGCAACGATCGATGTCAGTGACGGCGGCTCGCTTTTTTCCTACACATGGCAGCCTGGCCTTGCAGGGACGAATAATCCTCTGGCACTGTCAGGTGAGTATGTGGTGTTTAAGGCGAATTCGTTTCCGATGCCGGGTGAAACCGTATATTTGGACGGAGGGGGCGGCTTAAGTGCGGGCTTGTATACCATGCTGCCTCTCGGTTCGAATAATGCCCAGAACTACCGGTATGCATTCATGCAGGGGGCTTACATCCTGAACTTGCAAACAGGCGCGGCCATTCCCGGCTCTAGCTCGGGAACGAACCAGGGATACCCCCTAATAGTCGGATATACCGGGGTGGCGGGAACGCAGATACAATCCGCCCGTCCTCAGGTCTACAGCGTAATGACTGCGGCAGAAGTCCTGCAAGAGGGCGATTTTTCCCAGGTGGGCCCGATGCAGGCAAACAGTGCCGGGGACATCGCTATCAGTGGCGGTACGGTGGTACTGAACGGCAGCGTACAGACCGGCAGTGGAGGCGGAAAAATCAGCCTCAACGCTCCGAATATTGTCATTCAACTGACGGCAACGAACGCGCAGGCTGAAGGCAATATGTATGTGTCTGAAGACTTTCTTTCTAACAAGAATTTCAGCGAAATCGACCTTGGAAACGATAATACTCAAACAGTCGTCATCGCTCAGGGCGTGGAACTCAACGCAGGCGCGCTTGTTCTTACGGCGAACAATACAACCGGCCCGGTGGAGCCTTCAATCACTTTACAATCCGGGTCAAATCTTGGTGAAAACGCATCCGGCCAGAGCATAACCAACGACATTACCCTGTCGACGATGGGTGTGCTCAACATCGACCCGAATGCAGTCATCCATGCCAAGAGTAATATTACGCTCGATGTTAATGATCTGAGCAGCATCACAGTAGCCCCTCAGGATATCCTGAAGGTGGACAGCAGTTCCCTTACGCTTGAGAGCACGAATATCTTCTTCGGCGCCGAAGGGGGCAAGTTGCCGAGTGAGGTCGGCCTTTACCTGACACAGAATATGTTAAAAAGGTTCTCGAGTTACCAGAACCTCACCCTTGAATCGGCGAATGACATCGAGTTTCTGGACTCAAGCGTGAACAGCCTGTCGGCGGCGAACAAACTGACTCTCGATGCGTCTCGGATCTTAAGCCTGAACAACATGTCTGTGATTGTAGCTGCCCAGACCGTTAATATTCAGAATTCGGGAACGGCGTTCAATGGGGCCGTTGTCCCCTCAAATGGTGGATCATTCACTGTTGGGAACGCCGACTCCACAACAAACCCGGTCACGCAGATTAATATCGGCAGTGGAGATGCTCTTTTCGCCGGCTTCAGTAACATAGATCTTAACAGCAATGGCGACGTGGTCTTTAAGGGAGCGGGATCGCTCGTGACCGGCGGCGCGAACCTGAATATTGCGGCTCTCCGAGTTACGACGGCGGCAGATACGAAGTCGGACGGGACATATGACGCCCCGAATTTCAAGGTGGTCGCGGGAAACAGTATAAATGATCTCAATCCTGCCGGAATTATCACTATGACAAGCATCGACAACGGGCAGGCCAATACGACGCCGGCACCCGGCGGTACGCTTGAATTTGACGCACGGAAAATTGATGTCGGCTTGGTAATACAGGTTGATGGCGGGGACATCACGCTTAAAACATCTGGCGCACTGGATAGCAATGGTAATTTCCTGCCATATACAGAAGATGCAAACGGCAACTTCTCAGATGGCATTGTTTTGCGTAACGGCGGACAGATACTTGCGATGGGCACCGGCAGCGCGCCTGGCGGAATGGTGAACCTATCGACAGATTTCGTCAATAATAATACAGGCGCCGTAGTAAGCGGTCAGAGTGGCAAAATAGATTTGCAGAGCGGTTCTCTGATCAACGTTTCGGCAGGAGGCCAAGGGGACGCGGGCCAAGTGACCCTGTTGGCGCCAGGGGAAGGCGTTGTTATCAACGGCCTTCTGAAGGGCACAGCAGGCACGAATGCGGATAACAGCGCAGGGCTCGGAGGATCTTTGGTCCTTGATACGAATTCAATCACCGATTTCACTTGGCTGCAGGCGAACGTAGAAGGTTTTACCGAATCCCTCGATCTTCGGGCGCGGCAGGGGAATATTGAAATTGCTTCGAACAATATAATAACGGCGCACAATATCACGCTGACCGCAGACGATACTTCGACGGATGCAAACGGCAATTTATTGGGGAATATCGATGTTTATGGTCAAATTAACGCTTCAGCAGGCGGGAAGTATGCCGATGGTGGGACGGTAGAGCTGTATGCGCAAAACAATTCGAATGTCCAGTCAGGGGGGCAGGTTCTGGCCACGGGAGCAAACGGCGGCTATGTTCTGCTGAGCTCTGTAAATGGAGGGGTCAATATCAATAGCGGCGGACTGGTTAACGTGTCCGGCAGTGGCGGCACTGGCCAAACGAACGGGACTGTCTATCTGCGGGCACGGAGGAGCGCTGAATTAGGCAGCACCATGAACATCAACCTGGCCCCAAATACCATCAACGGCGCAGCGGTAGTCTCTGCTGAGGCTTTCTGGGTATATGCCAATAATCAGTCAGGCGATATTACGCCGTGGTTAACTGGATCAGGGGGGCCGTTAGCCAACGCAAGCACCTACTATGCAAACACCAACGGCAACGTGACCAGCATGCTCGCTAACGCCACCGGCAATAATGGTCCAGCAGTATATCTTCTTCCTGGGATTGAGGTGGATAGTACTGGAGATATCACGATCGCGTCGGCATTGGATCTGACGAGCTATAAATATGGTTCCAGCAACAACGTTCCAGGCGTCTTGACGCTACGATCGGCAAACAATCTCAACCTTGAAGCTAATCTTGTGGATCATCCGACGCCGATTGGGAGTCTCAATTCTAATTTACCGCTGGATTCATGGGGTTTTAACCTCATTGCGGGGACTGATACTTCATCGGCCGATTACATGGCGGTAAACAAAGGACTGGGAAACCTGACGATTGGCAATGGGATAGTGGTTTATACCGAGAATGCGCCTCTGCGTATTGCGTCGGGAAACAATACCATAATCGGGCAGGGAAATGGACCGAATGACCCGATGCCGGGGTATATGATCAGCAATACGATGGACTACAATCTCGCCTCTTATGGCGGCGCTATTAAAGGCAACGTCGGAGGGGATCTGATCATCAATGGCGGCGCTATCCAGACAGCAATGGGTGACATCGACATTACCGTAGGGGGCGACCTCCAGTTGAATGCTATAACCATAAATGGAGCCACTGTGCTGGGCGCAATCCGTACGACTGGTGAAGCAAGCGGGGCGAATATATCGCAATACTGGACCTATGCGGGTGGCGGGAATATTACTCTTAACGTGGGCGGATCGGTGGGGACATATGACAACTCGACTGGCACTTTATATTTTTCTCCAAACATAGCCCCGTACTCCTGGGACCAGTTTTACTCGGCTGGAAGCGGTTTGGTTAGCGGCAGGTGGCGTTCACCAATAACGATTACCGCTGGAAGCAATGATACTATTGTCTTTACTTATGATAATGTCACTTACACAACGACACTTCCCGCAGGGACCTATAACCTTGTTGGCACGTCGTCATCAAACAGTTTTACAAACATCCTTGAGACGGCGTTAGATAGTGCTATCAATGCCAACGGCCAGACCATCGAAGGAATTTCATTTAATGTCAGTAAAAGCACATCTGGCGGGTTGCAGATTTCTTTTTACTCGCCCTTGTCGGGTGACCAAGTGACCATGTTCACCGGCGGCACTCTGGCAGCGACGGCTTTGCTTTTTGGATCAAGTAACGATAATATTCCCAATGTTATCCCCTACGGTCTATGGGCAGCCAGCTATACCAGCGGTACGGGCATGACCTTGACGAATGGATTAACTCCTGATTATGGCGTTACATCTGGCGTGGCAACTATGGGAGGGGGCAATCTGACTGTGCGAACAGGAGGTAACTTTCTCGCGCAGGCCGGCACTTTCGGAGGCGCATACTGCAGCATATTAGGTGGTGCGTATTGCCAGGGGACCAGCGGCAATCTCATAATCTATGCGGGCGGCGACGTCATGGGAAGGTTCCTGAACGCATACGGCACTGCCGAGATCAACGCCATGGGAAATTTCGGCGCTCCGCAAGGTTCTACATACAACACAGTGCAAATCGAGCTGTTCAACAGCCAGATGACCGTGAACGCTCAGGGTGTAATGCAGATAGGCGCGATAGTGAACCCGACCATGGCGAGCGATCAACAACTTAGCCAAAATAATAACCTGATAGGCGGTACTTACACCCAGAATACGTCTATCACGCTTAGGGCGGGTGGCGACGTGACGATATACGGCATATCGCCAGTATATTCAGTGCAAAATAATACGAGCATACTACCGGCGACCGTGGACATCGAGTCAACAGGCGGTAATATCAATCTGCAGAGCTATGATCTCACGCTCACCTCATCTCCGACCGGTAACCTAACCTTGATTGCAGCAGGAGACATTACGGAATTAGAAGAAACAGCCTCAACTAAAATGGGAGTCCCGAATGGGATAATGATGTCCGATATCGATCCTGCCAAGTGGTACGGGTACTTCTCTTCAAGCAGCACTAACTGGTCGATTGGGACTGCCTACAATTTTCATGATCCCGGAAGCACCGGAACTCAACCACTTCATGCTGTTCTGGCGAGCGACACCGACGCCGTCATAGCTTTGAAAGAGCAACCTATCATAGTCAGCGCCGGGGGGAACATCGTGGACTTGGGCCTTACGGTACCGAAAAAGGCGGAGGTTACAGCGGGGGGGGACATTATCAACATGACGTATGAAGGGCAGAACATAAGCGCGCAAGATGTATCCGCGATCGCCGCGGGGGGTAATATCCAAATGCTATATGTCTATCAAACTACGAACGCACTGGGACAGCTTCAAGGTTCGAAGACAGGCTTTGTTGAGGGAGGTCCCGGGGTCTTTTGGGTCCAGGCAGGGGGGTCTATCGATCTGGGGTCTTCAAACAATATTACGGATGATACCGGTGCATTACAATCCTATGGAGGTATTCAGGCCATCGGCAATGCCAATAATAGCTTGCTTGACACTGAAAAAAGCACCCTTGTCGTAGTATCGGGGTACGCGCTTAATAAATCTGCCTCGGCCGATGATATCAGCACTTTCTTCTCAGAAATTAACGCTGCCGGTAATCAATATGCACAATTGGTGGCAAACGGCAACTCAACTGCAGCCGCCACTCTTCTGCAAACGACCAGGGAAGATACGATAGCGCCCTTTCTCGGAACTCCAAGCGGTGACGGCAATATCGACATGGTCGAGTCACAGATAGGGTCATCAGTCGGGGCGTCCGATATCTTCGTAATCGCGAACGGCACCATCAATCTCGGTGTGACGGCGCTGCCGGTCTCATCTGCCGCAAGTCCGGCGACCACGGGCATATGGACGGGCGGCGGCGGGAGTGTCAATGTTTTCGCGAATCAGGATATCAATGTGAACCAATCGAGGATCATGACGTATTTCGGCGGTGATATCACAGTCTGGAGCGATAAGGGCAACATCAATGCGGGAGAAGGATCGAGAACCGCGGTCAGCGCTTCGCCTCCACGAAAACAGACCAATCCTACTACCCATCTTACAACATGGACATTCACCCCGCCAGCCGTCGGCAGCGGCATCCGCGCCGTAACCTATGGAGAAAACCCCCCGCCTCCCGGAAACATCTATCTTTTTGCGCCTAGCGGCATTATTGATGCAGGCGATGCAGGAATTTCGGGTGGAGAGGTCGTCCTTGCGGCGCTGGAAGTAAGAAATGTTGCCAATGTAAGTTTTTCCCTCGGCTCTATCGGCGTACCGCTGGCCTCCACGGGGGCGACTGCTATCGGGACTTTGTCGGGTAGCGGGACTCTAACGCAGAGCAGCCTGTCAAGCGATACAGCTGCAATCAGCGGCGCAAATCTCCAAGCATCCCAAATGATCGAGAATATCATCGCGAAATGGCTGGAAGTGCAGGTCATCGATTTTGTAGTGGAAGATTCGGATCAGCAATATTAAAGTAACCGAACTAATGCTCGGCATAAATCGGTCGCTTGTCGCGCGTTCAATCATTTTGAGGACATCACTATCACCGGCGCCGAGCACCAGCGCAATCAGCGAAACACGAAGACACGCGAAAATCCAGAATGTCAGGACCGCGCTCTATTTTACTGTAAAGTGGTTTGACGGTATATTGTAAAATAGAAAATTACGAAGCAGTGATTGATCAGGAGAGCCTGCCTTGCGCTCATAAGCACTGGGTACTGGCACCTAATAATTTCTGCCGCGTTTTCCATGGATGTGGCCGATCTCTTGCATCGTACGGAAGACAATTTACAACGCGTTCTCGATGGCTAGACAAAATCGCAACGTAAACAAAACAGGATGATGCGGTGCTCATCAGTCTATATTTCAACTGGAATCCATTACTTCATTCACAAAGGTTCAATAAAGAGGGATATGGTTGTTAATAAGGAAGGCATGCTGCAAGAGCCTTAACTTGATTATCAGGCGATCCCGGCTATGGGCGTTGTTGCCCAGCTACCAGGTTTTTCCCTGTCTTTTAAAAAAATTTTGCACATCTTGATCGCCAAATACAGCCGCTGCTTTCAGTTCCTCATATGCCTGTTTGTGGTTGCCAAGTTTCTCATATGAAGCAGCCCTGTTATGATAAGCCAATGCATATCTAGGGTTGATTTCAATAGCTCTGTCATAATCCTCAATAGCTTGTTTATAGTTGCCAAGGGCGGCATAGGCAGCACCTCGGTTATTGTAAGCCTCTGCATATTTCGGACTAGCGTCAATAGCTCTGTCATAATCCTCAATAGCTTGTTTATAGTTGCCGAGGGCGGCATAGGTAGCTCCCCGGTTAGAATAAGACTCTGCAAATTCAGGATTGATCTTGATAGCTCTATCGTAATCCTCAAAAGATTGCTTATTGTTACCGAGGGCGACATAGGTAGCTCCCCGGTTAGCATAATACTCTGCACGTTCAGGATTGATCTTGATGGCTTTATCGTAATCCTCTAAAGCCTGATTATAGTCGCCTAGGGTTGCATAGGCGGTGCCACGGTTAGCATAAAACTCTGCGTTTTTAGGATTAAGCTCGATCGCCTTGTCATAAGCCTCAATTGCTTGCTTTTGGTCGCCGAGTGCAGCATGGGCAGCGCCACGGCCAAAATAGGCATCAGCATATATGGGATTGATAGCGATTGCTTTATCATAATCTTCAAGCGCCTGTTTTTTGTTACTTAACGATGCATAAGCGCTTCCCCGAGTATAATAAGCAATAAAATTATTGTCCGTAACGCTCAATGCATGATCAGACAACTTGAGACTGTCTTGCCAGTAACTTACTTGGCTACATGTGACGATGGAGAAGCATGACAGGACTATAGTTGCCGATGCCATCAGAGCCTTTTCACGATATCGCCATTTATTAAGAAGGTCCGGAACGAGCCATGCCGTCATGATGAACAACCCGATCAACGGGATATAGGTGTAGCGGTCGGCCCTGGCCTGTGCGCCCACCTGGATGATCCCGATAACGGGCACAAGCGTGCCTACATACCAGAACCATCCCACTGTCAAATATTTATATCTCTTTGCCGCCCTGATAACCAGTAAAGTTATGGACACAAGGATTAATACGGCCCCTGCGACCTGCCATCGTTGCCACAACCCTGGATGCGGATAAATAACTGCAAGCTTATCCGGCCAGAGCATCTTTCCGATGTATGCAACATAAGAAACAAAAGCATTCTCAAGACGAACATTCAGCGGATAAGCCGCAATAGATTGTACCGCCCCGCTTTTTTGCTGGACAATGTAGGTGACGATACTTGAGAGCGCAGCTATGGTAAAAAGAGGTATCTTCTCCCAAAACAACTGACGAACCAGTGCCAATGGAAATTTGAAATCCGTCGAGTTTTCCGCTTTTGCCTCTTCTGTTATCGTGACGGCTTTCTTCTTTCTTGATTTTCCTTTTCGTTTACCAGGAGACAAAGGCTTGATGGTGATTTCCTGATCTGAATTCCATTGCTGGTAGCGCTGGAGAGGCCAGAAATCCAGGAGCAACAGGACAAATGGGAGCGTAACCAGCATGGGTTTCGCCATTAAACCCAAGACAAAGAGGAGAAGAACAATCAGATACCTCCCCGTACCGGGCCGTTCCACGTATAAACAATATGCTCCCATGGTGGCCATCCAGAAGAAGGCGGAGAGGACATCTTTTCGTTCAGCCACCCAGGCAACAGACTCTACGTGGAGAGGATGTAACGCAAACAAGGCCGCAACAAAGGCGCTCTGCCAGAGGGCATTCGACATCCGCCGCAGAACAACAAAAAGCAACAGCGTGTTTGCAATATGGAAGAAGAGATTCGTAAGATGATGGCCTTGCGGATTCAATCCGAACAGTTGAACATCCAGCATATGGGATATCCATGTCAGGGGATGCCAATTTGCGGCATAATCGGTAGTAAATGCCCACCGGATGCCATCCATCGAAAGACCAGTCCTGATATGATTATTTTCGGTTATGTACGCATGATCATCGTAATTAATGAAATCACAGCGAGATACCTGCCAAAAAGCCATGAGGGTGGCAACCGTTAAAAAAATATAAATCATTAGAATCTTATACTTTGACATAAAGTCTCCTCAATGCCTAGGCACAATTAAGGAACATCTGTTTTCGGGAAAAACAGCATCGCCACAGTGTATTTGCGACAGATTAGCGCTGAAAATATTTGAGCAGCATAATGGTTCCGAAAGCAAACCCAGAACGTACGTTTGTCCGGCAAAGAAAATTAAAATATAGCCTATGATCTGGGTCAATTTTGATGCCCATTTTAACGGCTTGTTTATCCCCTTCAGTATAGCGCCATAAGTGTAAAGTGTTGAATTATGCCGCAGCCATGTGAGAATGTCTTGGACACAGACTTCCCACGGCAACGGTAGACGAAGAATTTTTATAAAATTAAAAAAAGCAATAATGACGGAAATAAATGTAACATTTTTTATCATTAAATCTATTAATAATTCAAGTTAAGATTGTGTTACAGAAGGGGGAAGACATAATGTTTGACAGTTTTTTGAAAAACGTGACCAGACTGGACGGAAAAACATTGCAAGCACCTGAAATGTTGCTGTTATGGTATGGGTAAGTGACTCCGATCGAATGTAACTGCTCTTTTTAGGTTTATTCGTATCATGAAAACTTCATAGTCCTGTCATATTTATTTAATAATTTGTTGTTATCATCTCCTCCGTAATACTGCAGTCCATCATTTGTAAGCTTTACAGTATTCGCAATCAGAAGACAGACATCACCGTTGACGCAAGCTCGCGGTATAGGCTGCAGACTATGGGAGCGATGTGCCCAGCACAGGTTCCATCTGCGCTCGATGATTACATATAAGGAAAACGCGCAGGGGAGCAACGCACTGCGTTCCACGAAATTTAAGATAGGGAAATAATGCACAATTGCACAAAACCGAGACATTACTTGTGTTTCCTCCATCTGACCGAGATTCTACTCCCCTTTGACGGCACGGTTTATGATGAACAGCAAGAGGAATCCTATGTTCTTGACGGGTTGGTATACATAGCAGGGAAATTGCTTTATGAGGCGCCATGGCGCACTTATCCGGCCTGTAACTAATACTTTCTGTTGTGGATTGGGGCGTGGAAAGACTTATAAGAAGCCATCCGACACTTTGCAGTTTTTACTATGCCTTTTATTTCAAAGTATTCTGTCCTCGATGCACTATGGAGCGAAAATTTGCATGTTTTTTTTGTATTTTTTTTCATCGAATCTTAAAGAACTTGTCACGATATTGTAACCGAACTTGTAGTATGGTCTGTTTCTCTACTAGCTAGATTAGGGTACTTTGCTGATTTGATGCGTTTGGCGCATCAATGACCGGGAAGCCCACGACGAGTCCACCTACCCGTTCCGATTTCCATATTCCAAAAGGGACGGGACTCCTCATGCATTTCCCGCGTCGAGAATCCTCATTAACGGCAAATGGAACCACGAATGAACACGGTGCGAACCGATAAAATATTTAACGTGAAAGTGCGTCTGTCGAACGCATGATTCATTGAATCGTTTTGTCTACTGGCAGGCTGCTGAAAAACGATCATTCAGCTTTCAAGGGACCAGGGTCGAAGGGAACGAACATTTAATAAACGTTGTTTATCTGTTCTTGGTGAGTTGGTCAGACCACTTTAATGACTTATCCTGAAGCCTGTCAGCAGTACGTGAACATTGGCTTCCCAAGGTGAATGAATATATGGACCGGAACTGGTTCGCTCTTTCAGTAAAATCACGCCACGAATTCACAGTGACTGGTGAATTGCATCGAAAAGGCATCGATACATTTCTTCCGTCTGTCATGAAAGTGCGACAATGGAAGGACCGGAAGAAGCGGGTCGAATTCCCCTTGTTCCCGGGTTATGTATTTGTATCAATTTTTCCTGACCCGGAGGAATTCGTGCGCGTGGTAACGACTCGCGGCACCGTGCGGTTGCTTGCTTTGGAGCCGGGACATCCCACACCGATACCAGGTGAAGAGATAAATGCGTTGAAGATCATCATGAACAGCGGCGAGAATATCGATGTATATCCCGGTTTAAAGCAGGGTGCGCGCGTACGCGTTAGAAACGGGGTCTTTCAGGGTGCTGAAGGGGTCCTGGCAAAGAAAGACGACAATCAAATGCTGCTCGTCAGCATTGACATTCTCGGAAGAAGCGTCGGCGTCAGGATCCTTGCCGATGACGTTGAAGCACGGTAGTAAGAGTCTCAGCAGCACACCTTCTTTTTTCTTTTTACAAAACTTATTTCCTAAACAGGTAGCTCCCCGGTTGCATGAGGTTATGTAACCGAGAAGGCGAAGCATGGTCTCAAACAGTCGTATCAAACGAACATCTTCACAACCCATTTGCAAGCGCAGCGAGGACAGGCCATGGACAAAATGAAAAGACTGAGTGATACGATCAAGGCCCTAATGGAAGAGGAATTTAGCGGTTATATCAGGATCAATTTTACCCAGGGAAGCCTGGGCAGGGTCGAGAAATCCGAGGAAATTGAAAACGACGAGATTGCCTTTTTTACGGACAGCAACGGCAAGAAGCCGAGGGGGGAGAAAAAATACCAACATGATAATACCCCAGATCTTGCGTAACGACCGCCGGTTTAAAGCGGCGCTGGTTGCTTTCCCTGAAACGTTGCAGTCCATCGTTGAAAACGATATCGTAATCCGTTTTTCGGCGAAAACTGGCGATAAAATAGAGACATACTTAGGCCCCGCCCGCGTTTTCCTCGAGGATGCACAGGTTTGTAAACTCGATATTGTCGAGCGCAAAGCCGGTCTTTTCCGGATTGGCGGCCTGATCAGCCGCTTTGGCGAGGCGGACGGCAGGACCATGACGACCGATTGCCGGTATCCCTCCGGCTTTGAAACGCAGAACTGCGATGCGGCGGTTGAAAAAGTTTCGGATAAAAAAACGATGAAGAAAAAGACAGGAGAGTAGAACCGGTGGAAAACCTCGCCCGGCAGCTCTTCTATTTGATCATGCTGATCCTGTTGTTACATGTTTCGGCCCCCCGCCTCTATGCGGCTGACGAGGGCGGGGCGACGGGATTCGTCATTAATGCGTTTGAGATGACGGGAAATACCATATTCCCGGAATTTAAGCTGCAGGATGCGGTACGGCCGTTTATCGGGTCCGGGAAAACCGCAGCAGACGTGGAAAAGGCGCGGGATGCGCTCGAGAAACTCTACCATGACAGTGGCTATATTGCCGTTATCGTGAACATCCCCGAGCAGACGCTGGTGGGCGGGATCGTCAAACTGGAAGTCATCGAGAGCCGGATTGGACGCGTGAAAATCACGGGAAATCACTATTTCACCATGGAAAAAATCATGAAGGACCTGCCATCGCTTGCACCGGGCGGCATGCTCTATCTTCCCGATGTACAGAAGGATATCAGCCGCGTTAACAGAAGCGAGGATTTTAAGGTCGATCCAATCATGTCACCCGGTAGAGAAGTGGGCTTCATCGACGTTGAACTGAAAGTGACGGACCATATGCCGCTGCACGGTTATTTGGAGCTGAACAACAGGACAAGCCCGAATACGGATGAATTGCGATTGAACGCCATGGTGCGTTACGACAACCTGTGGCAGCTCGACCACTCCCTGGCACTCCAGTTCCAGACCGCGCCCCAGAAGCCAAACCAGGTGACGGTTGCCGGTGCTTCGTACGTCCTTAACGCGCCCTGGGAGACCGATAACCAAATTGCCATGTATGGCATCTCATCGAACACCAATGTGGCATTCGGCGAGGGCTTCAAGATAGTTGGTAGGGGATATATCTACGGGATTCGTTACGTGGTCCCGTTGACACCGTACAAACTCTATTCCCACAATATTACTTTCGGCCTTGATTACAAATCTCTCGATCAATCCCTCGGTTTTGTCAATCCCGCAAACGGCGCGGAAACGAACACGCCTGTTCGCTACATGCCGTTTGTCTGCGCCTACAACTCGTATCTTCCCGATGGGTGGGGAGGGATGACTCAGTTTAACGCAGGACTGAACATGGCGTTTCGCGGCATCGTTTCCCAAGAGAGTGAGTTTGAGAACAAGCGCTACATGGCGCAGGCAGACTATGCTTACGCCACGATGGGTGTCGAGCGCACCCAGAAACTGCCCCGGGGCATGAACCTTACGGCGAAAGTAGACGGACAGGTTTCCAATCAGCCGCTTATCGATAGCGAGCAATATACGGCGGGCGGCATCGAGAGTGTGCGGGGTTACCTGGAAAGTGAGGAAGCAGGCGATAACGCTTTTCATACGACAGTGGAAGTCTCTTTTCCTTCACCTTTGGAAAAAACCGCAACCGGAAAGTGGTTTCAGCCGAGCCCTTTTATTTTCTATGACATCGCGACGCTATTCATTAAAGATCCCCTGCCCAGCCAGGAAAACAGAATCAGGCTAGAGGGCACAGGGATCGGCATTCGCGGTTCGATCACAAAAACATTTGACTACGAAGCGGTCTGGGCCATGGCCCTGCAACCGACCGCATATACACAAAGGGATGAGCAGAGAATTCATTTTAAAGTGAAGGCTTCGTTTTAAAGATTCAAGGGGCTCTAAGGATTAAGAGTAGCATTGCGTTAGAGATTTTGCCGGGGACGCCAAACTGACATCGTTCTTGCTTCAATCATGTTGGTCAAACTGGCAGATTCATATTGAACCGACGAGGTCATCGAATTTGTGCAGCGGACGACGGAATAATCAACGATGAAGGAGAAATAAAACAGTGCACAGCGAGAGAAGCGGCTCATATTTGCGAAATGCAGTATTGAAAATAATTTCAGGAACAGCGGCGCTGCTTTTTTTCATCGCCGTAGCGGGCGTGTCCAATGCGCACGCCTGGTGGGACGGCAAGTGGCAAGCGCGGAAGAAGATCCAGTTCGATACCTCATCCAAGGCTGCCGACATCAAGGACAACCTGGTGGACGTTCCGGTACTCGTGCGCCTGTCTACGGGAAACTTCAACTTCTCCGGCGCCAAGGAGGATGGGTCGGATCTTCGGTTTGTGAGCGCGGACGATAAATCCCCGCTGAAATATCACATCGAGAAATTCGATCCCAAGGAAGAGATCGCGCTTATCTGGGTCAAAGTCCCGCGCATCTCAGGCGGCTCCAACCAGGATTTTGTCTGGATGTACTACAGCAATTCCTCAGCGCCCGACGGCCAGGATATGGGAGGCACCTATGACGTGAACCAGGTAGCGGTGTATCATTTTGCGGAAAAGGATGGGATGCCGCAGGACACGACTGCTTATAAAAACCACGCAGCTTCGTTCACGGGATTGCTCGGCTTGCCTTCGGTCATTGGCAACGGGGCGCAATTCATCGACCCAAATGCGAGCATGAGGATCGCGAAATCACCGTCCTTGAACTTTGCGAAGGGGTTCACCTTTTCCGCCTGGGTGCGGCCCGATCGAATGGACACTGCCATGCAGGTGTTTTCCTGGGAGGATGGGAACCAGACCCTCGTGATCGGCATCGATGACGGCAAGCCGTACTGCAGCCTGTCCACGGGTAGGGGGCAGAGTGCCGCAACACCCAAAACTGCATCCCTGTCCACCAAAGCCTGGAGCCATCTGGCCGTTACTATTGAACCGGACAAGGAAATAAAGCTGTACCTGAATGGCAACGAGGTCTCCTCGAGCAAGATAAAAATGACCGTGCCCGCACCAAACGCGGACTTGTTTATCGCCGCGTCAGCAAAGGGCAGCAGCCGTTTCTTCGGAGACCTCGATGAAATACAACTATCGAACACCGCGAGGACCGTAGGCTGGATAAAGGCCGAGTTCCAGGGGCAGGGGCAGGATGGCTTGCTTACATCCTATCTTGAGGAGGAGTCCGGCGGAGGAGGAGGCGAATCTCTCACGATCCACCTCATGAGAATCATTGTTCGGACCATCACGCTCGACGGTTGGCTTATTATCGGGTTTCTGATCTTCATGGGGTGCTCCTCGATCTTCATATTTCAGAAAAAGGTTATAACCTTGAATCAGGCGAAAAAAGGAAATGAATTGTTTTCCAGATCATTCCGCAGCCTGGATGAGCCGCTGGGACTGCTTGAAAAAGAAGACGAATTTGCGGGCTCTTCCCTTTATCGTGTGTACCAGGCAGGCTGCGAGGAACTGAAAGCATGCTGCGATCAGCCCTTAAAGACGGGGCAGGCGCTCTCGGAAAGGGCTATGAACGGGTTCCGGGCCGCAGTGGAGAAGGAGGCCATGTATGAAAGCCGAAGGCTCTCCGCGGGAATGGTCGTCATGAACATGAGCGTGGCGGGCGGTCCGTTCCTCGGGCTTCTGGGCACGGTCTGGGGTGTGATGAACACGTTTGCGAGCCTTGCAGAGAGCGGCGAGGCGAACCTTACGGCAATCGCGCCGGGCGTTGCTTCGGCTCTTGCCTGTACGCTGGCTGGGCTTCTCGTAGCCATACCTTCCCTATTCGCAAGCAGCTATGTAACAAGCCGCATAAAAGACATGAACTCGGACGTGAACGTGTTCATCGACGATTTCATCTTGAGACTCGAAGAGGGAAAATGACATGCGTCGTGTGAAAAACCCGTACGAAGATTATGAAGCCTACGACCAGATCAACGTGGTGCCCATGCTGGACTTGGCGTGGAACCTGCTCCTGGTGTTCATGATCGTGGTGACTGCGTCCGTGCAGGGCATTAGCGTCAACCTCCCGAAAGCCAGCGCGGCAGCGGGCAAGATCAAGGCGACCACCAAGGCAATCACGATCACTTCGGACGGCACGATCTATCTCGACAGCTTTCCAGTCACCCTCGGGGAACTGGAGGGAAGACTAAGGCAGTACAAGGCGGTGGACCCGAATTTTCCGGTGGTCATACGCGGGGATGAAAAGATCTCGTACAAGAATGTGATCGAGGTGCTGGATCTACTGCAGCGGCTAGAAATTACTCAGCTCGGTCTCGTAACGCAAAAGCTGGTGAAGTGAAGAAAAAAGGAAGAATACGGATGTACACGGAGAAACACAGATATTTTAAGAAGTTAAGATAATTGTGGACAATATTATTGAGGGAGTTCGGCAGGCTTGGACGGAAGTAAATGCCCGGTTGTCATTGATTGCACTGATCGCTTTGTGCGCCTGTTTCAAAGCTGTGCCAAAAGGTTGCTAAGGGATGCGCGACACAACTCAGTGTAGAAAATATGGTTAAAAAGTTTATCTTATTTAATGATCAGAATTAGATAGTAGTTAAGATTTATGCGTTGAAGGTATAAATGTCTTGTTAATCTGTTCTCATAGTTTCTATGACGACCAAACCTGAAAAAAAATATCTACAGGGCAAATTATTCTCGGAAGCGTCGTTGTGATTGTTTTAGGCACAGGGGCATACTTCGTGAAATCAATTTTGGGCGAGACTTACATACCTCACAAAAGCAACATTGCCACAGTAACCCTGATGAAGCCGCCGCCGATAACAATCAAGGAAAAACTGCCGGAACCGGAGCAGATCAAGCCCATCGAGAAAAAGGAAGAAATCATCGAGACGGTGCAAAAGCAGCCCCAAGGCGCGGATAAAGACAATGCGCCGGCGGGCGACCAGCTCGGTCTTGATGCGGAAGGCGTCGCGGGAGCAGACTCATTCGGGCTCGCCGGCAAAAAGGGAGGCAGGAGCCTGCTCTCCGGCGGAGACGGCATGGGCAAGATTTCTCTTCTGAGCAGATTCACCGATTACACCCAAATGGTATCGGCGCAGATCAAGAAAAAGGTCATGAAGCATCTGGATGAAGAGGGCGGGATCCCAAAAGGGAAGTTGCAGGCGGTGGTTCAAATCAGCGTGGACGGCGAAGGCAGCATTGTCGACTACAAGATCGTTGGTTCCTCGGGAAATCACAGAATGGACGATGCGGTGAAGCAGTCGCTTCCCCACATCAAGCTCTCGGATCCGCCGCCAGACGGGATGCCGAGAACGATGAGGATAAAAATCAGTTCGCAGGGGTAATGGATCGAGAATTGTTTTTTGCGTAAAGACACAAAGACGCGAAGACAGGATAATTGCGATTCGAATGCGTGTTTCACTTCGCGACCTCTGTGGTCATGAGTGGGATGACTTGCGCTTTAGAGTGGTTCTTGCCTCATTGGTCTTAGGTTAAGCCTCGCTGATTCTCCAGAAAAATCCCTTACAAGAAAGAGCAGCCAGAAAGATGACTACGAACTTCCAGCACAAACGAGAAGCGGGAACCACATTCAGGAGTGCCTTGAGAGTACTGCGTGCAACGGCAATATATGCGGTCACGCTGGTCTTTTTCGGATGCGTGTCCACTCCGAAAGTTATGCCGATCAATCATGAAATTAAAGCGTCGCCAGCAGGGACGGTCGAGCAATCGCAGAGCGGAGCGCGGGACAACGCTCCTACGGGAAATGATTCTGAGTTGATGAAAAATGCGGCCTCCGCGGACACGGCGGCCTCACCTGTACCGTCCTTGGCTTCACCGGTCTCTCAGTCGCCGGTTACGAAGAACGATGCCGTGGAGCCGGATGTCAAGAAAAACGGGCAAGATGAAAAAGTCGAAACATCCCCATCCTCCGGCTCAGCATCGAGCGCACAGGAGCAAGCCGACAAGGAACTGAGGACCAAGGCACTTCAGGAACTTAAGGCAGCCTTAATGGAAAGTATCAAGAGCGACCTGACGCCCAGTCTCTTGTCCGAGGAACTCAAGGGGTTTGGAGAAGAGTTATCTAGCAGTATTCGAGATGACTTGCTCAGGGAAATCTGGCTTGCGAAGGAGGAGATGAAGAACAACCTCAAGGACCAGATTCGGAGCGAGGTTACTGCAAGTATTCAGGAGCTCGAAGAGCAGATGAAGACCGAAATGCATGAAGATACGCTGCGGGAGATCTGGGGAGTGAGGCAGGACATGGGGATGTTCCGTTTCAGCGGCGACATCCGCCTGCGGTATGAGGATGATCGCTACGGCAGTGGTAACTATAATCAGATTACCAAGATCAGTCAAGGCGTAGACACGCAAACGCTTCTGAATACCTGGGCGGACGAGGAATATTTAAAGTACCGGGTCCGTTTCAACGTCACTGCGAAAGTAAACGAGAAACTCGACGCAATCATCGGGATTACAACAGGCAGCCCGTCGAATCCCGTTTCATCGAATACGACCGAGGATAATTACATGACCAGTGACAGTGTTCTGTTCGGCCTGGCGTATCTTTCCTGGAGGCCCCAGGAGAACGCTACAATACTTGCTGGACGCTTTCCAAACCCCTTTTTTCATACGGATCTTGTCTGGTCACCCAATCTGAATTTCGATGGCCTTGCCGTGAAATCAAACACGCCCATCATGGATCTGACATCATTTTATCTGACTATAGGCGCATTTCCGCTGCAGCAGTCGGACCCGGTCAGCGTTTTTGATTACTCACAGCACGCAAAGTGGCTTTACGGCGGACAGGTCGGATTGGAAAGGAAAGACAGGACCGGGATCTCTGCGAATATCGGCACAGCATATTATTATTTTGATAACATCTCCGGCATATTGAACAACGATGCAAGCACGCCCGATGCCACCGACTGGTCGTCCCCTCTTTTTACGCAGAAAGGGAACTCTATTTTTTACATCGACCCGTTTAACAGCAGCAATAACAGGATAGGGCTTGCTGCAAAATTTAAAGAACTGAACGTTACGGGGAACCTCGATATCGGCTTATGGGACCCTATTCACATTGTTTTTCTCGGTGACTACGTGACGAACCTGGGATTTAATAAAGGGGAAGTCTTTAATCTTGTGGGTGCTTCCAATTACGTTATGAGCATCGACGGCTATCAAGTCGGGTTGTCCGTAGGGTATCCAGAGACTGTTAAGGCCGGTGCCTGGAAAACATATTTCTATGCCAAACGTCTGGGCAATGACGCCGTCGTCGATGCTTATACGGATTCGGATTTCCATCTCGGAGGCACCAATGCTCAAGGCTGGATCGCAGGCCTTGACGTCGGACTTGCGACGAACTGCTGGCTTGAGACGCGTTGGTTGTCCGCGGATCAGATAAATGGCCCTCCACTGGCAATCGATGTGTTGCTGGTGGACCTCAATGCCAAATTTTAAAGAAGAGGCAGCGACTAAATTTATTTTTCGCAGAGACGGTAAGACGCAGAGGAAAGCCGATTTCGGAGAGCAAATATGCAAATACTATCATTGCTCCAAAAAAACAAGATTCTTTTAGTTACACTGGCAACGGGTTTGCTTCTCGGTTCGGGTGTGGTTTATATGAAACTGAACACGGAGCGAAGTATCTTTCAGGAAAAGATGAAGGAAGCGAACAAGAAGATTGCCTTTATTCAGAAAATGTCGGCGGAGGAAAAAAGCGAAACAACGGCAGCGCTGGAAGAGCGTTTTCAGGGAGAGCTTGAAAAACTCCAGAAAGAGTTGAGCCACGAGAAGAAAATGAAGGCCGAGCAGGCGGCAATGCTGACTGAGCAGCAGCACAAACTGGAGAAACAGGCCAAAGATGCAAAAGATATGGATGAAGCGCTGACGAAAACCAAAAAAGACCTTCAGGATACAGCTAAGGTCAACAGAGAACTCGATCATGACCTGAATAAAATGAAGTCGGAAAATCAAGCGCTTCAGGCAGACCTGAAGAAAACGGCCAAGGATCTCAGCCAGTGCAGCACGAACAATGCCGACCTTGTCATCATATCAGAGGAACTCGTGACGAAATACAAGGAGAAAGGTCTGGGCGCCGTCATTATGGAAAAGGAGCCCATAACGCAGCTCGAAAAAAGTGGAGTTGGAGCGCATCGCGCAGCAATATCGCGATGAAATTGAACAACGAAAATTATTAAAGAAAAAAGAAGCTCGGAGGGGAAATGATGCTAATGAATAGAAGAATGCATATTTGTTGTCTTGCAGTAGTTTTAGGATTGGTTATAGCTGTCTCGTCCGCCAGGGGCGAGGACACTTCGAAAGCGGCTGATACGGCGGTTTTGGTAAACGGCACGCCAATCAGTAAGCGCGAGTTGGACGGTGAAATACTGAAACTCCAGAAGACATATCTGGGGTTAGGCAAACCCCTGACCTGCAAACAAGTCGCCTCTTTTCAGTCAGAATTGCTTGAAAGCTTTATCCAAAGGGAACTCCTATATCAGGAAGGCAAAAAATCAGGAATCGAGGCGGATCAGGCCGTGGTATCCAAGGAATTGGAAAGTTTAAGAAAACAATTTTTTTCGGATGCTGATTACAAGAATGAACTGACTCGAAGAGGGCTCACCGAGGAAGCGCTTCGTTCCAGGATTGAGGATAATCTTATTATTCAGCAACTTGTAGACCGCAGGTTTGCGTCGAAAATAACTATCGCAGACAACGATATGGTTGCTTTTTATGAAAGCCGTGTGGAGCTTTTTAAGCAGCCGTTGCAGGTGGCCGTAAGCCATATTCTCATTCAAATCGACCCCAAATGGGACGCTTCGCGCAAACAGGCGGCGAAGAAGAAAGCCGAGCAGATCCTGCAGGACCTGAAAAAAGGTGGGGATTTCAGGAGCTTGGCGCGGGAGCATTCGGACGGGCCGACGCGAACGAGCGGCGGTGACCTCGGGTATATCAAGAAGGGACAACTGGACAAACAGCTTGAGGATGTCGTTTTCAGCATGAAGACGGGAGAACTCAGCGAGCTTGTGGAGACCGGCTATGGGTATCATATTTTCAAAGTGACCGATCGCAAACCGGAAACGGTGCTGCCCTATGACAGCGTGAAGGCGCAGATCCGGCAACAGTTGATTCAGGAGAAGGAAAAACAGGAGGCCGAACAGTTCGCAAAGAGCCTACGCGAAAAAGCATCCGTTGAAATTCTTCTGAACGATGATGTCGTTTCGGCGAAGCAGTTACGTGAAATCCGGAAGTAACCTATGGGCGACCATGGATAAACCGGGAAACCGAATAGCGGAATTAATCGGGCGTTACCCAAAACAGCTTTTGTGTTTCGACAGGCCCAGCACGAACGGACGATGTAAACGTTTACTATAGCCATATCGTTTGCCCTGAGCTTGTTGAACGATGAACGATGTCTGGGTAACAGTCTAGAAATTTTTATATATCCGTCTGCGTCTTTCCGAACAATAATCCAATCGAGAATCAGGGGAAATAACATGAAGATCCTTGTTACAGGCGGCGCCGGATACATCGGCAGCCACGTAGTCCGGCAGCTAGCCGAAGCTGGGCACGATACGGTCGTGTTCGATAATCTTTCGACCGGATCAGCGGCTTCGGTGCCCCGGGGCGTTGAATTGATTGTGGGGGATTTGGCCGACACAGAAGCTGTGCGCGAAGTTTTCTCGCGCCGCGAGATCCGGGCGGTCATGCATTTTGCCGCTTCGATTGTGGCCCCGGAGTCGGTAGAACGCCCCCTTCAATACTACGGCAATAACACGCGTAACACCCTGAACCTGCTGACAAGCTGCGTCGACTTCGGCGTGCCCTATTTTATTTTTTCCAGCACAGCCGCGGTATATGGGCTGCCCGCGCAGGGCACGGCATCCGAGGAGACCCCGACACACCCGATCAATCCCTACGGGACCTCGAAGTTGATGAGCGAGTGGATGCTGCGTGACGCGTCAGCGGCGAACGGCATGAAATATGTAGCCCTGCGCTACTTCAACGTGGCCGGCGCGGACCCGCAGGCGCGGATTGGTCAGCGGACGCCCAACGCGACCCATCTCATCAAAGTGAGCTGTCAGGCTGCGCTCGGAATGCGGGAGTCTGTCTCGATTTTCGGGACCGATTATGCTACGCCGGACGGCACGGGGATACGCGATTACATCCACGTCGAAGACCTGGCCGCGTCCCACCTCGCCGCCCTCGATTACCTGGAGCGCGGCTGCGATTCAGTCGTGCTGAACGTCGGCTACGGCCAAGGGAGCAGTGTCCGCGACGTGATCGGGACGGTTAAGGAAGTAACGGGTATCGACTTTCCGGTCATCGAAGCGCCGCGCCGGCAAGGCGATCCCCCCATACTCATTGCGAAAGCTGAACGCATTCGCGGAGTCCTCGGATGGCGGCCTCGATACAACGATCTTCGAACGATTGTTTCCGACGCTTGGAGATGGGAGCAGCGGCTTTTGAAAAAGGACGGGAACTGAGCATGTGTGGAAGTGTCGGATAAGACGGGCTCAACAGTCTCAGGCCGTAAATCCCTCCCGGGACCAGGAGGCGTCAAGGCTGGGCCAGGAATGGCTTTGGCGCAGGTATGAGTTGCCGCCGCTTCAGTCTCTCAAACAGCAGAAAAGGGCGGTCAGAATTAAAAAAATCGTTCAACAGATCGGTATCATGTGGATTAGGCGGAAGAAGACTCTTGTACTCGTATGCTTGGCGTCAGTTCTCCCGTTAGGAATGTTTGTATATCAAGCACCGCGCTTCCTTGTTTATGCGGACAGGCCGCTTAAGTCCGACGCCGTGATTCTTTTCGTGGGAGAAAACCTTGCGGCGAGGAAGAAAGAAGCCCAGCGGCTTCTTGACGAAGGCTACGCCCGGTTCCTCATCGTCCCGGCATATCATCAGGCATATGCGCGCAACGGCGTTTTTTCTCACACGGAAGCTTACGGAAATCGCGACCCGCACGGCCCAGGGTGGTATCCGAGATTCTATGAAGACACTCACATCGAGGCCCTCTATGCGAAACAGATTATGGACGCCATGGGATTGAAGTCCGCGGTCATGTGCAGCTCTCCCTATCATATGAGAAGGATACGAATTATTTCCCGGAAGGTTTTCGGAGAGCAGGCCTATCATTTGTCATACGACCCCACCCCGTATGAGCGGAATCCAGTCGTGTTGTGGGAACTGAACCGAGCCGACTGGATTTTCGTGATGCAGGAATACGTCAAGATCTGCTGGTTTCGTCTTTATTCTCCCTTTATCGACAATACAGTAAATTCGACATCAGCTTGAACAGGAGCGTTCCCAGCCATGTCGCTTATCGAAAAAATCAAAATGAAAGAGGCCCGAATCGGCATCATCGGTCTGGGGTACGTGGGACTTCCCCTGAGATATCTGATAGCGGAGAGACTTAAAGGCACTCATTGCGTGTCACCCTTCGGATTTCCGGAAGCGGAACAACGCGCTCTATCCAACTTCATCCTGCTGGACGGGTCCGGAGCAGGAGAAGCGCCCAGCGGCGAACCCGCGTTCGGGAAGGTTTGATCATGGACGCCGCGGTTTCCCAGAGAAACACTCTTACCGGCCTCAAAAACCGTTGGTATGCCGTGGCCAGCGCAGGCATGATGAGCCTGGCGAGCCAAGGTATCAACAGCGCAAATAATTTCGTGACTGGAATCATCATGGGTCGGCTCTGTCCTAAAGAGGAATACGGGCTCTACGCTCTGGGCCTCAGTCTCGTTCTGCTGATTATCGACTTTCAGACAACACTTATCTCCACGCCTTATATCGTTTATGGCCCTCGCCTGGAGCTCGAAGACAGGCGCCGGTACGCAGGCAGCACCTTCCTTCATCAAATAGCATTTTCGGCGATTGCCGCGTTCCTGCTGTTGTGCGGGCTGGGCGCAGTATCTGCAGGCTTGGCACCGGAGGGATTCACACAGGTCCTGAGAGCGCTGGCTGCGGTCATTGTCTTCATCATGCTGAAGGACTTTATCCGGCAGATGTGTTTTGCATCATTGAACGCAAAAGCAGCATTCCTGCTTGATTTCGTGTCAGCTCTGATTCAGGTTTGTTGCCTGTCCCTGTTGGCATACCGCGGAGCATTGTCCGCTGACAGAACTTTTCTCATTGCAGGTCTCGCCTGCGGGTCGGCTTCCGCAGGATGGCTGTTCATGAACAGAGGCCTGTTCGTCGTGAAACTGCAACAGGTGCTGCCCGATTTGCATCAGAAATGGTCGCTCGTCAAATGGCTACTGGCGAGCCAACTTCTCTGGATATCGGCAATGGGCCTGTATCCCTGGCTTATTGCAGCTTTTCAAGGGGTCCGGGCTAACGGCATTTGGGCGGCCTGCCAGAGCGTAATTATGATCGGCAACCTTGTCGCCATTGCCGCGCAAAATCTTCTCGGTCCGAAGCTCATTCATGTTCTGGCGCGGGGTGGCGTTATTGAGATGCGCGCTATGATTTTCAAGTCCGTGTTCCTGATGGGTCTCATCATGTCCCTGCTCTGCATTGTATGCTTTCTGTTCGGGAACAGTTTGGTAGTACTTTTCTTCGGACGCGGTTATAGCGGTTACGGTCTGGTCGTTTCAGTCCTCGCTGTCAATCTGGCGGTCTCTTCCATGAATTTCCCGTTTTCCCGGGGGCTCTTTGCCCTTGAGCGGGCGGATATGGATTTCCTGATCAATGTAGCGGTCGTTCTATCGCTGCTCCCCGGTGTCTGGCTGGTCCGCGCCTTCGGCGTGGCTGGAGCTGCCTTCGGATTGCTCGCTGCGAATGCTCTGTCGGTCCTGTTGCGGGGCATCGCATTTAACCGCATCTCACTGGCGGGCACTGCTCCGACAACAGCATGATAAAGCTATTCAATATAATAGCCTTGCACAACAATAGCATCAGTGCGAGGAGCTGAACGACAAAAAACTTTATCATTTCCTGTGCAATAAACGGAGATAGCTTCGCTCGTAATGACATTCAACCTTATTTGCGCAGTAATGTAAATGTATAGACTCATGCAGGGATCGTGATCGTGCTCTTTTCAGTTGTCATGCCGCTTTATAATAAAGCCCGTTTCATCAAGCGGTCACTCGACTCCGTTTTACTCCAAACGCGGGGCGCTTATGAAATTATCGTTGTGGACGACGGTTCGACGGATGAAGGCCCGGAGATAGTCGCCCGATACAGTGATAGCCGCATAAAACTCATTAGACAAAAAAACAGCGGCGTGTCCGCTGCACGAAACAGGGGAATTGAGTCAGCTGAAGGAAGCCATATAGCATTTCTGGACGCCGATGACGTCTGGAGACCTAATTACCTGGAGGTCATTACGGCGCTCATTGAACGATATCCCGGGGCCGGCGCTTACGCGACTGCTTATGAGATTATTATGCCTGATAAAACAGTAATCAACCCTAAATATCATGCAATACCTCCACTGCCCTGGGAAGGCCTCTTGCCAAGTTATTTCCGCTCGGTCATGGGTATTCCGCCTGTCTGGACATGCGCAATAGCCGTACCCAAGGAGGTCTTTCAACGGGTAGGTGGTTTTCCCGTAGGCATCCCGATCGGTGAAGATCTGGACATGTGGGGACGAATAGCCTTGGCATATCCGATTGCTTTTAGCACAAGGATTGGAGCATTGTACTTCAAGGAAGATGATCAGTATGTAAAGAGGGCTCAATATTATTTCACGAACCCGGAGCCCGCGTTCGCGGGCACGGCCCGTGCTGCTATCGAGCGCGGCAGCGTCAGAGTGGCCGATCGGGCTGATCTGCTTGAATATATTGCGAAACTCCAGATCGGGGCAGGTTGCGAGTGCCTTCTCGACGGCCGCAATCCTGCCGCAGCACGGCGGATACTTGCCGCGGCTTCGCCCCGAACAATGCGCCTGAAATTGAAAAAGTACAGGGCGATTCTGCAAACTCACCTTCCGGATCCATTCGTCCGATTCAGCATTAGGATAAAGACGCTGATTTTCGGCCAATATTGACTTCATCCGCCGATAGGTATGAAAGCCATGCCATGAGAAGAACACTTTGGTGCTTGTTGCTGGCTGTCATCATGATTGGTCTGTTCCAGACGAACGTGATAGAAGGCAGCGAATCCGTGAAAGAGATCGACATCCTGCCGACGCCGAAAAAAATGGAACCGACCGGAAAAAGATTTATGCTGAATGACAATGAAGAACCCGCGGCAGTGATCGTTATGGATAAGGACGACCGAACAGCGATCATCGCTGCACAGGAGATCAACGACCGGATTAGGACACTGGGAGGACAACCGTTGCCAACGATCACGAGGAGCGGCAACGCTGCGAGAAACGCTCCCGGAATGAACGCAATCAGGCTCATGGCGCCGGCAGAAGTACCGTCAGGCGATATCCCTGGCGAAGTATGGGATGCCATGAATACTGCGTCTTCAAAAGGGGAGCAAGGGTATGCAATACAGTTTTGTAAAGGACAGGAGAACGGCGAGACCGCGATCCTCGTCGGCGCCGGATGGCAGGGACTGCTGCACGCAAGCAGTACGTTTCGCCTGCTGATTGATAAAGAAGGCGGAACGATCTTTGCAACAGAGGAGCAGATTGCGGACTGGCCCGATTTTAAGTACCGGGGACTGCCAGTCTGGCCGCTTCCCGGATCTTTTGACGATTTTAAAAAATATGTCGATTGGGCCTTCCGATACAAGTTCAACAGGATCTATACATATGCGACTCGAATAAATGCGGCCGACGGATTCAATCTGCCGACATCTGAAGAGCGTCACTATCTGAGGAAGATCAACGTGTATGCGAAAGAGCGGGGGATCAGGATCAATTATGCCCTGACGTGGGCGGTAGCAACTGCATCCCCGGGCGGGAATAAAGATGAGTATCAGGAGGCGATCCTGTTTGACAATCAATACTATACCTGGGGCGATGATGGTTTATTAAGAGAGCGCGCCGCCGAAATAGCGCAGTTTGCGAGAGAGACTGAAGCCGGATCACTGCTATTCCATTGCATCGACACCTATAAAGAAGGCTGGGACAAACGGCGGAAGAACGACCTTGCGCGCTTCGGAGACGACCGCGCGGCGGCCGACGCGAACGTCATTAATATATTCACAACGGAAATACGCAGGACAAATCCCGGCATCGAGCTCCAGTTCGTTGTTTACCCGTATCACGCCAACTTCGACCTTCCGGGTAACGAGCGCTACAAAGCGTGGATCACCAAATTAAGCGCTTCGATTCCGCATGACGTTTATCTTATTGTCGCCGAACTCAATAGGGATCAGTCGGATTCCTGGATATCCGCCATCAAGCAGCCACTAGTCCACTGGATCAACGGCAACGCCTTTCAATGGGGCAGGTACTTTTCGACTCTCCCCGCGTTTACCAAAACAGCATACTATGATGGCAGAGACCGGGATGTCATAATCCATTGGGAACCGATAGGTTATTTCAACGAAGAAGTGATGCAACTGGTCGCAGCCGAGTACGAATGGAATATTAATGCGCCGGGGAGCGGCCGGATCGTTGAAGAGCGAGCGGGCAAGATCAGCGTAGGCGGCGCGGGTCTTCAATATCGGAAAGAAATAGTCAACGGGCAGGATGTCCGTTCGTGGGCATGGTTTGACGGGACAAACGATCCGGAACCTACATCTGGAGATCTTCTGCGAAAAGCCTGCCGGCTAGAATTCGGTAAAAGTGCGGCGCCTTTTCTCGCGGATTTCTTTAAAAATAATGTCATTGGCTGGCGCAGTCCTGAACTTTTCAGTCGCGTTCTTCATGAGACCATGGCCGGAGAGGAATGGAAAGCTTGTTCGGACCAGCTTACAAAAACGCAGAATGCATTGACGAGCCTCGAAAAAGCGTTGCAGGCGGATATCGAGGGCGCGACGAGAGCGCGATTGTCGGTCTTGCTGAAAAATACCTATCACCAGAGCCTCGTGATAACCGGTTTGACCGCCTACTACAAGGCAATGGAATTATCGGCAAGAAATTTAAACGTTGAAGCCTCGCAGGAACTAAAAAACGGCCTCCAGCGTTTGGGGGACATTAAACGGGAGTTGGAGAGGCAAGGCATTTGGACCGATGAGACGCGTGAGTGGTTTGAAGCAGGCGGCAGCGGACTGAAGATTGCCGAGGCCGGGTTGAACAAGGGCCATTCGATAAATCGCGTAAAAAATCCCGGCTTTGAAGAGCCGAGGACTGTTTCGGCCCATGCGGCAATTCCCAGCTGGTCGTCTGTCGGCGCGTGGGATCTGATCAAGGACAGTCACCGCGGGAACTATGCCGCACGCGTGTCATTGACCCCATCGGATAGCTCCGTGTACCTGGAGCAGTTGATCCGTTTGCCTGCGAACTGCAACGGATTTGTCGAATTCTGGATGAAAAAAGACGGTAATTTCCGAGTCATTCCTATAATTCAGATCTGGGATAAGGACCACACGAAAAAAATGGAAGATGCGGCCGTTGACGGGTTCCCTTACACCAGCCCGGTTGCGGATTATATGATTTATCAGGGGAGGTTTCACTTGCCGTCGCATGTTACTGAGGCGGTATTTAAGATTTACGCAGATTGGCAGGGGTTCACGCCGAGTAACGTAAAATATATTTACATCGATGATGTCTTCGTCGGCTGCGACATATAAGAATAACACTAACGCGTCTGTAGACGGGGTTGTGAAAAAACTCTCATCGTCAAAACGGCTGCGTGTCTTGATAAGCGCCCATGAGTTCTCTCCCGACCGGGGTTCGGAATGCGCCGTCGGTTGGAATATCGCTACGCGTCTGGCTCTGTATCATGATGTGACCGTGTTGTGCGCGGACGGACCTGCGCTCTCTGCACATTCATACCGGGAAGAAGTGACCACTTACTTCAATCGACATGGGCAAATTCCCGGGCTAAGCGTGGTCTTCATCGAACAACCACCGGTCACGCTTCGTTATGCGCGCATGAACCGCGGGCTAATGGGATTAACCCACGGCACCGGCTGGCAGCCTCTGTATTACCTGGGCTTGGACGGATGGCACAGGGCCGTTTTTCAGCGTGCCAGAGATTTGGATCTGCAACATTTCGATATTGTGCATCAATTAACCCCCATCAGCTTCAGAGAGCCCGGCTACCTATGGGCAACAGGCCTGCCTTTTTTCTGGGGACCCATAGGGGGAATGTACAAGGTCCCCTGGGTTTTTGCGCAAACGGGGGGGATGAGTTCATTGCTGTTTGAAGCGATTCGATCCGGCAATATTGAATGGCAGACTCGGGCATCCGGCCAGTTCCTATCGGCTGTGCGAAGAGCGAAACGCATTTGGACCATTTCGGAGGACGAGACGCAAATTATCCGATCCCTGACGAGCAATGAGATATCGCCGATGATCGACGCAGCGCCTCCCACGGAAGTTAAGGGCTCAGTTCGCAGATATGACGGCACGAGGCCGTTGCAGCTCTGCTGGTCGGGCAGGCACGAGGCGATAAAAGCTTTGCCGTTGGTATTTCGCGCCCTTGACGCGCTTCCCGGACGGGAAAGGGTCAAACTCGATATACTGGGGGAAGGATCTGAGACGCTGCGATGGCGTCTTCTTGCACAGAAGTTGACTTTGTCCCAGAACATCACATGGCATGGCAGGTTGCCGTATCACGAGGCGCTGCAGATGATGGGGCAATCGGATATCTTGATCCATTCCAGTTTTCGTGAAGCTGCTTCTATGGCAGTTCTGGAAGCATTGGGCTGGGGAATGCCTGTGATCTGCCACGATGCATGCGGTATGTCGGCAGCCGTAAATGAAACATGCGGCATAAAGATCCCGCTTGTTAATCCGCAACAAAGCATCAGGGGCTTTCGTGACGCCATCGTGCGGCTATTGGATAATCCCGGATTGATTGAACGGTTGTCCAAGGGAGCACTGCTCCGCGCTGCCGAGCTGAGCTGGGACGCCAAGGTCCGGGAGATAGCGGAAGCATATTCGCAGGCGTGATCAAGGACAATAAGAAATGCGCATACTGAAACAGAAGGTGGAAAAGGTGCTGGCCAGGAAACACCCGGTCAAATACATCGCCATGAGGGCATTGAAAAGCTCCCGTTTGTGCAGTCTTTTCTACATAGATCGGAACACCTATCGATTGAGATTTTATCCGTCAGTACTATCCGGAGAATTATGGTACAATCCGGAACTGCGAATCGAAGATGAGCTCTTCTTTCAGAAATATCTGCGACCCGGAGACATGGTAATCGATGTTGGGGCGAACATCGGCGCCTTGACTTTGCAGGCGTCCATTATTGCCGGGCAGTCTGGCACAGTGATTGCTGTCGAACCGCATCCGCGGATATTCCAATACCTCATGAAGAATGTGAATCTAAACGGTGCGGCGAACGTGCGAGTGTATAATTGCGCCCTTGGTAATACCGAAGGAACGATCCGTTTTTCAGATGGCGCGATGGACGATACGAATGCAGTGGCCAAGAACGAGAATGGCCTGACTGTCCCTCTTTGCCGACTCGACAACCTGCCCATCGAAACAGCATCAATAGCTCTGCTGAAAGTGGATGTTGAGGGATTTGAAAAGTTTGTATTCGAAGGAGCAGAGAGAGTGTTGAAGGCAACGAAGTGTATCTTTTTTGAGTCCTGGGAAGAAAACTTCCGCCGCTATTGTTACTCCAGCAAGAACCTGATCGAATTGCTGGAACACGGCGGGTTCTCCATATACAGAATTTCGGCGCCCAGCACGGCGGAGCGGATCAGACACGGCCTTATCTCGCCGATTTGCGAGAATCTTGTGGCTGTTAGAAATGTGGGCGATTTTATTTCCCGAACTGGATTTACTATCAGGGAATGATGGTCCTTCCTTTTGCCTTTCAAAAAATGCTCCCAGGCTTTCTAACTGACATCACCCTGACGAGCCCTCTCGGTATCGAAGACAAATGATCTCTTTCATAATCATCGCAGGTTTGATTGGCGGATTTGTCGGCATATATGCGGTAAGCCCGGTTTATGGCATTGCTTTCCTTACCGCTTTCAGGACGCTGTCGATCCTCACGACCGTACCGATGGGCGAGTATGAATACAGCGGGGAGGGCTTCTTAACGCTTGCGGTAATAGTCGTTGGATGCGTATTTGTTGCAATGAATTCGCAAAGCCTGAAAGGGGGCGTTAAATGGTCTTTTATCGTATTTATTCTCTTCTGTGGGTTGACGATCTTTGTTGCCGAGGATACTGCTAACTTTTCCAAGAAATTTGCGCGCCTGATCGGATATTTATTTCTTTACCTGACGGTTGTGCAGCTCAGTGCGAAACAGGAAAACAGAAAAATCCTGAATTATGCCTTCATTGTGTCGCTCCTCATCACGGACCTTCCGGCTATTTATTTCCTCGTGCCGGCAAAATATATAAATCAGCTCCACGGCAAGGAGAGTGGTCTAAGTGAAATCGGCGTTATGGCCAAGAACAATTTCGGGTTTTTCTGCTGTTACATGGCGTTGTTCCTAGCCTACCTGTACTCAACTGCGCAATCAAAGTTCTCGAAGATGTTTTTTTTGGCATTATTTCTTATGCAGTCTGGGCTGCTCGTGTTGTCCGCTACACGAGCTGCCTGGGCGGGATTTGTGGTAGCTTTTCCGGTGCTGTTGCTCTTTTCAAAAAACAGGTTGCGGCTGCTGATGCCTGTGCTTGCCCTCGTCCTGGCCGCAGCTTCGCTCTATTCCATCATCTATTACGGAGCTTACGGAGAGCTCACGGAAAAGAAAGAATACGGATTCAGTTCATGGCACTTCAGAACGGCCTATGCCTGGCCGGCATCGATCAGGGCATTTGAAGAGAAGCCGATCATGGGGTGGGGGCTGGGAAACGATTTATATGCCCTCACGAAGGCCGCGAAATTGCAAGCAACCTCGCATAATGACTATCTGCTGGTGCTGGTAGAAACAGGGATTATCGGGCTGTCTCTATATTTGTGGCTTCTCCTGGCTCTTTTTCGAAAGACGGTTGCTGGGATACGGAACGCAGCAGAAGAGCAGACGCGCATGCTTTGCGTATCAGCGCTTGCAATACTCGTGGCATATATCGTTGGATCCACCGCAGAGCATCTGCTGCAAACGCCGGGAGCGACCGGTAATGTGATTACTGTTCTGGCAATGGCGCACGGAACGCTACTTGCGACCCGCAATACTGCCATAGCTGAATCCAGAGAAGGGGATATTCACTATTCCGCGTTGCCGGCGTGAATACCTGCCTTTCGTGAACAGCGACAGGACCACTGTCACAATCCGGGGCGGAAACTGATGAAAATCCTCTTTCTGAACAATTTCTATTATCTCCGTGGAGGATCGGAACGGGTCCTGCTCGAAGAAATGAGAATGCTGCGGGAGGCGGGTCACGAGGTTGCCATTTTTACCAGGTCCTATAAGCGGAATCAATCCACTCCCTATGATCATTTTTTCCCTGCCGAAATGCAGCGGGACAGGTTCAGCGTTTCGCTTAACGGCTTAATGACCGTCAAGGAAATCCTGTACTCCTCCTCGGCCCGTCAGGGCCTGCGGCGCCTTCTGGAGGAGTTCAAGCCCGACTTGGTCCATGCTCATAATATCTACGGCGGACTGAGTACTGCGGTGCTGGATGCTGTGAAAGAAACGAAGACTCCAACGGTGATGACCTTGCACGATCTCAAGCTCCTGTGTCCCAGTTATCTCATGTTGAACCACGGCCAGGTGTGCGAGCGCTGCAAGGGGCATCGGTTTTACCAGTCGGTACTGACGAGATGCCATAAGGACAGTTATCTTGCTTCCGCCATCTACGCAACGGAGTCGTACTTCAGCCGACTCTTCCGGAAGTACGATTCCGTGAAGCTTTTCATAGCTCCCAGCCAGTTCCTGCTGAGCAAACACCGGGAATTAGGCCATGACACGGCCAAGTTCGTTCATATCCAGAATCCTGCAGGTTTGGACGGTGTCGCGCCATCAGAGCATCCGGGCAGGTATCTCTTGTTTTTTGGGCGGCTATCGCGGGAAAAAGGGATCAGGACGCTCATTGACGCCTTCAAGAAGACACGGACCGACATGCTTCTTTACATAGCAGGGGACGGCGCGGACCGGGAGGCCGTGGAAGAGATGGCCGCGCAGCAGAGTAATGAGCGCATACGATTTCTGGGTTTTCTGACGGCGGAGCCGCTCGGCAAGGCCATAGACTCAGCAAGAGCCGTCATTCTTCCTTCCGAATGCTACGAGAACGCGCCCATGGCGATCCTCGAAGCCTTCAGCCGAGGGAAGCCTGTGATCGGAGCAAATATCGGCGGTATCCCGGAAATGATCGACGACGGGGTCAACGGCTACCTCTTCAAGTCGGGAAATGCGGAGGACCTGCGAAAGAAACTGGAACAATTCCTGGCCCTGCCGGGAGAACGAATCACGGAGATGGGAAGGGCCGCACGGAGGAAGGTCGAGAACGAATACAGCGTCGCGACCCATTACGACCGGTTGATGCAGGCGTACGGGAAAGCACTGGAGCGAGCGTGAGGATAGCTTATATAGCAGTCAAAGGCATCCCGTTCTGCGGTGGCGTGGAAAAGGTGACCGAGGAGATCGGCTCACGTATGGTCGCTAAAGGACATCAGGTAACCGTATACTCCAGCCGGGATTTCGGCACGCAGGACGGCATGTACAAGGGCATGCAGATTAGGACGGTTCCCTCGGTGAACATCAGGTCGCTCCACAAGCTGTCCATCTGCTGGCACGCGACGATAGACGTGATGCGTCACCGCACCGCGGACGTTGTCCATGTCCACGCTGTCGGACCATCGCTTTTTTCGATATTCCCCCGGATGAAAGGCATCCCCACGGTCGTGCAGACGCACAGTCTGGAATGGAAACGGGACAAATGGGGACTGATCGGAAAAACGTTCCTGCGGCTGTCGGATTGCAGCGTACCCTACTTCCCCACCAGGGCCACGTCTGTATCGAAAGTGCAGAAGATCTATTATGAGAAAAGATACGGCCGCGAGGTGGTATACATTCCGAACGGCGTAAGCCCCGTGGAGCGCCGCCAGCCGCAGTGGATACTCGAACAGGGGCTTTCACCGGATCGCTACCTCCTGTTTGCTGCGCGCCTCGTGCCTGAAAAAGGGGCGCACCTCCTGATCGAGGCTTTTCGGGGACTGAGGACAGACATGAAGCTGCTCATTGCCGGAGACGCCCCTCACGAGGAACCGTACAAAGCCCGGCTCCGGAGCCTGGCTCGCGGCGACCGGAGGATCCTGTTCACCGGCTTTGTCACCGGGGCGCCTCTAGAAGAGCTCTTCAGCAATGCCTATCTGTTCTGCCTCCCTTCCACCGTGGAGGGGCTTCCCGTGGCGCTCCTGGAGGCCATGAATTTCGGGAACTGCTGTCTGTCAAGCGACATCCCCGAAAATCTGGAGGCGGTGGAAGAACACGGATTTACTTTTCGCAACCGCGATGCCGGCGATCTCCGCCGTGTGCTGGAGGACCTGATAGAGCACCCCCTGAAAGTGCATGCAAAGAAGGGTCCCGCACTGGAGCACGTGCGGCAAAATTACTCATGGGACAGTGTGACGGATCAGATGGAGGCATTATATCGATCCCTGATCGTCAACAGCAATGTATGCGCGCCTGCAAGACTATGAGAGCTCTTTTTATCCGTCCTTTCATTGTGCCTTGACATTGCTTCATGAAAATCGGCTTCCGAAAATGAGCATCCGGCAGTAGAGATCAAAGATAAAACAAGCGTCCGGTCCACTAAATAATCGAGGATAAAAATGGATGGAATTCTGGCAGTAACCTATCGATGCAACAGTCGCTGCATCATGTGCAATATCTGGCAATTCCCGAGTGACAAGCGCAGGGAGATCCGGCCGGTCGACCTACAGTCGTTTCCCCCGGTGAACAGGCTCAATATAACCGGCGGGGAACCCTTTCTGCGTGACGACCTGGGAGAAATCCTGGATGTGGTCCGGAAAAAGGCGAAACGCGTCGTGATCAGTACGAATGGGTTCGCGACCAAGAGGATACTGGAGGTCATGAAGGACTATGTGGACGTGGGGATCAGGATCAGTTTCGACGGCATCGGCGGCACCCATGACCGGGTCAGGGGGGTTGCGAAGGCCCACAGCCGGGCGCTGGACAGCCTGAAGGGGCTCAAGAAGCTGGGCATCAGGGATTTGGGTATCGCCGTGACGATTTCTGATCAGAATGCCCATGACCTGGTACCGCTGTTCAAGCTTGCCTGCGAGCATGACGTGGAACTGGCAACGGCAATACTGCACAACGCCTACTACTTTCATAAGCAAGATAATGCAATCGACGACAAGCCGCGTGTGGAGGCCGAGATACGGAACCTCATGCGTGAATACCTTAAGTCTTTCCATCCCAAGGACTGGTTCCGTGCTTATTTCACGAAGGGGATCGTGGAACAAATGCACGGGGGTCGGCGAGAGTTGAAGTGCACCATGGCAAGCGATTCCTTTTTCATCGATCCCTTTGGCGATATAAGGCCCTGCAATGTTATGAACTACCCCTTCGGCAACATTAAGGAAAAGACCTTTCCCGAGATATGGAACAGTCCGGAGGCTGCGGAGGCGAGGCAGCGGGTAAGCCGTTGCGATCGGAATTGCTGGATGATCGGAAGCGTGGGCCATCTCATCCGGCGAAAGATCTGGGTGCCAGTTCTCTGGATCGCCGGGAACAAATGGAACCGTCTCGAGGGGGACCGCGCGTGAACAAGCTGCTGGCCCGCGCCCAGGACACCAGGGCACAGACCGCCGTTCTGGCTACGCTTTTTATCGCCGCCTACTGGGTTCCCCTCAGGGCCATGGTGACGATCTGGGCTGAAAATGAAGACTACTCTTATGGATTCCTCATCCCGTTCGTGTCAGCCTATCTGCTCTGGGAGAAACGGAAGATCCTGAGCGAGATCCCGGTCCGAAACACTTGGGGAGGCCTTCCTATCCTCCTTCTGTTCATGCTGCTCTCCCTCTACGGGGTTCTCGGATCCAGTGGAAACATCTCCATGCCGTCCATTCCCGTGCTGGTGGCGCTGTTCATCCTGTTCTGCTTTGGGGTCGAGGCGGTCAAGCGGTTGATGCTGCCGCTGGGCTTCCTCATTTTCATGGTTCCCCTTCCTGCGGTGATCGATCGAATTCTCGGGCTGCAGCTCAAAACCATATCCACCAGACTGGGTGGCGCGTTCATCAACCTCTGCAATATCCCGGTCCATGTGAGTGGCAATATCATAGATCTCGGTGAGACGCAACTGCAGGTCGCGGACGCATGCAGTGGCATGCGGTATCTCCTTCCGCTGCTCGCCCTGGGGTTCCTCTATGCGCACTTTTTCGAACGGACGCTCTGGAAACGGGCCGTGTGTGTTCTGGCATCCATTCCCCTGGGGGTCCTGTTCAATGCTTTGAGGGTTGGGCTCACCGGGTTAATGGCAGACCGGTTTGGGACGGACGTCGCCCTGGGGTTATTTCACAGCCTGTCGGGCTGGGTAGTGTTTGCGTTCGCGGTTGTAATGCTTTTTGCCATCGGCTGGGTTCTGAGGATGTTCCCTCCTCGGTCAGCGTCTGTCGGTCAGCCGATTGACCGGAATTCTAAACCTGTTCCGTCCCTGGAACGGGCAAAAACGGCGCCTGCATTCCTGGTCTCTGCGGCGCTCCTCGCGACGGTTGCGGCGTTCAGCCTGAGTACGGGCACGCTGCCGCCCGTGACCCTCGACGGCGGTATCAAGAGCCTGCCCCTCATCATAGGACCGTGGAAAGGGAGTCGGGAGATCGTCAACCCGGTCATGATCACGGAATCCGGCGCCGAAGAGGCATTCAGCGGGTATTTCTCGAACCGGTCCGGCAACCAGGTGTCTCTCTACGTCGGTTACCGGAGCACCGCGTTCCTTGCCAACGATAACTTTTTTCACAGTCCCACGGCGTGCCTCCCTTCAGCGGGATGGTTGGAAAAAGAAGTGAATAGAAGAACGATCACAGGCGTTCCCCATTTCGGCGCCTTAGATGTCTCGACGATGATCATCGAAAAGGAAGGAATACAGTATCTGGTATACTTCTGGTTCCAAACAAAGGACGAGGCTACTCATGACAAGAACATCAACCGGTTTCATCTATCGCTCCATGCCCTCCGAAGGGACAACACCTACGACCTGTTTCTGCGTCCTATAACTCAGATCGACCCGATGGAACGTATTGAAAACGCCGAGCAGAGGCTTGACGGGTTTGTTCGGGACCTGATGCCCGAACTGCTTCAATTCCTGAAAGAAAAACAGGCCACACGAGGGGGTAGCCAGCACATTTATTCTCTCCGTGGCGAACGCCTTATAAGGTGTTGAGAGCAGGATGTTACTATGTTGTTGAACGTAGTCACCTATTCTTTCTTATAAACTACCAGGGATGTGATAGAAAGTGTGGATCGGGCGACTCGAAAAAGCTCTCATTCTGTCATTTGCACCAGAACTTTTGGCCAGGGCTGCTGCATATTACGCACCCCGCTTCCTCGTTTGTGCTGACAAGCCTGTTCAATCCGATTTCGTTGTCCTTTTTGTTGGCCTGACGGCATCGCCAAACGACAAGAAGCTCATCGTCTCTTCTGAATGAAGGTTACGCCCGGTTTCTTATTGTCCCGGCATATCATCAGGCGCGTATGCGCGGAAATATTCCTGTGCACGCCGGCGCTTCCGGAAATACAATATCAGGAGAAGGCAAGGATGATCCGGTTTTTATGAAAATACCAACAGCGAAGCTCTGGAAGCGAAAAAGACGATGGATACTATGGGGTTGAAGTCTGCAGCCATGGTAAGTTCCCCCTATCATTGCGAAGGATACGTATGATTTCCAAAAAGGGGTTCTGCGCGCAATCTCGTCATTTCTCATACAGCACCAGCCGCTCTGAACGGAATCCGGTTGCTTTATGTGACTTGGGCCCAGCCGACTGGACGTTTGTGATCCGGGAATACCTCAATATCTGCTGGCTTCGCCTCTATTCTCCTTTTATCGAAAGTAGAATGAATCATATATTGGTATTGGCTCAAATGGCTTCTCAGATATATCACTTAAAGAAAACAAGGAGAGCTGTTGTATGAAAAAAGCGCTTATTACCGGCATCACCGGTCAGGATGGAGCATACCTTGCCGAATTTCTGCTTGAGAAGGGATATGCCGTACATGGAATTAAACGTAGAGCATCACTCTTTAACACAGACAGGATTGATCACTTATATCAGGACCCTCATGAAAGGAAGTTGAACTTTGTACTTCATTACGGCGATCTTACGGATTCAACCAATATCATTCGTATCATCCAGGAGGTGCAGCCCGATGAAATCTACAACCTTGCGGCGCAGAGCCATGTGAAAGTCTCTTTTGAAACGCCTGAGTATACGACGAATGCAGATGCCGTCGGGACGCTGAGACTTCTTGAAGCGATGAGGATATTACGCCTGGAAGACAAGACACGATTTTACCAGGCATCGACCTCGGAGTTATATGGAAAAGTCCAGGAGGTGCCGCAAAAGGAGACGACACCCTTTTATCCGAGAAGCCCGTATGCCGTCGCAAAGCTCTACGCTTATTGGATCACGGTTAATTATCGCGAGGCATACAATTTTTTTGCATGCAACGGCATTCTTTTCAACCATGAATCCCCGATACGCGGTGAGACCTTTGTAACAAGAAAAATTACAAGGGCTGTGGCGAGAAAGAAGCATCGGCTGCAGGATAAGCTTTTTCTCGGAAACCTCGATTCCTTGCGCGACTGGGGACATGCGAAGGATTACGTGGATGCGCAGTGGCGTATTCTTCAACAAGACGGTCCTGATGATTATGTGATAGCTACCGGAGAGCAGCATTCAGTCAGGGAGTTTGTGGAAGCCGCGTTTCATGAAATAGGTATCGACATCAGATGGGCGGGAATGGACATTGAAGAAAGAGGGTATGATGATGCTACGGGAGAGGTTTTGGTTGAGGTCGATCCGAGATATTTTCGCCCCACGGAAGTTGAGACGTTACTCGGCGATCCTTCAAAAGCATACGAAAAGCTCGGATGGAAGCCCAAGATCGGCTTTAAGGAACTCGTTGCCGAGATGGTAGGAGAGGATCTCAAAGAAGCTGAGCGAGATCTGTTCTGCAAGAATGGAGGGTTTAAGACATTCAGCTTCCATGAATAAATCATTGCGAATAAACATTGCCGGAGTTCAGGGAATTTATGACTGATATTACTAAAACATTAAACCATGCTCTTAATTATCCGTTCGTCCACACCTTTTGCATTTGGAAAAGAGTATTTGCCGCAGTTTTCCGGTAAAGTCCCGTTGCATGTGCCTATTGTGTTGAGTCTTAGGGACCATCGCTTATCTTCGTGATACGATGCCATAAGGCTAGTGTCACGTCACACTTGATTTATCGTATATGAGGAGAGGGTTAAAACATGGAACGCCGCGATCTGAAGGACTATCTGCGGGCCGACTTGTACAGATACAACGGGGCAAAGGCTACCTGCTATTTTCTCAAGGCCCTTTCCCCTTCTTTGCCGCCGGCCTTCAGATACACCTACCTTTTGCGACATGCTTCGGTATTTCCCAAGAACTCGATCAGAGGTATCCTCTATCGAATCCTGCTTCGCCACTACAGTTACAAATACGGGTTTCAGATACAACCCAATACCAAGATAGGGAAGGGGCTTTATATTGGTCACTGGGGTCCAGTCGTCATAAATGGCAAGGCGGAACTTGGGGATAATTGCACTCTAGCTCATATAGTGAGCATTGGCCAAACGAATCGAGGCAAAAGATCGGGTTGTCCGAAGATCGGCAACAAAGTCTGGATAGGCATCGGCGCCGTTGTAGTAGGCAAGATTGTTATAGGCGACAATGTTATGATTGCACCGAATGCGTACGTTAATTTTGATGTGCCTAGCGGCTCAATTGTTATCGGAAATCCGGCAAGATGCTTCCCGCATGTCAATCAGGATACCAATCCCACAGAAGGCTACGTAAATTTTGTTTTTCCTGAGAGAAATGAGTGATAGAGCATCAAGAAACATGCAAAAAACATCTTATGCCGAATAAGCTCTTGCAGGAAATTAATAAAGGATTGAATCATATTTAACGATTAATCGGACAGAACTCATGTCACATATAAATATATCCATTATAATATTATCGCATAACAGATTGACTGATCTAAAATCTAATTTGCATGGGATTTTTAAAGATCGTCGAGAAGACATAGAGGTAATTGTCGTTGATAATGCTTCGTCGGATGGATCTCGTGAGTTTCTGGTAGAAATTAGCCGAGAGTATTCAGCACTCACAATAATTTTAAACAATCAAAATACTGGGGTAGCAATTGGTAGAAATGCCGGATTTAAGATTGCGAAAGGACATTTCGTTGTTTCTCTCGATGACGATGCTTCAATGGCCATGGTTGATATTGCAAGAGTCCCCGGTCTGTTCGAACAATTTCCAAACGCTGGAATTTTAGCATTTAAAGTGTGTCACTCTGTTACTGGTGATTTGCAAAATGACAATGGAGACCGTGTTATCCACCTAGCTAATTTCCATGGCGCTGGCCATGCAATAAGAAAACAAGTATTCGATAAGACGGGATACCTTGATGAACTTTGTACATTCGGAGCAGAAGAACTTGACTTTTCGATTCGAGCACATGCTGTCGGCTATGAAACAATATATATTCCTTCCATTATTGTTCATCATAATTCATTTATCAGACCAGGGAAATTGGGCGTAGAAAGATTGATTACCTGGACCTATAACTTCACTAGAGTCTTTTTTAAACACTTTTGTTTCAGAATCGCGTTATTATTATCGTTTCGCAATACGTTCAATTTTATAAAATATGCATTTACTAAGTATGGCGGCAAAGATGGTCTTTTAATCGCATTTAAATTATCATTTGCATCCATTAGGGGTGTTGTAAGTGGTTTAGAAAACCATAAAAGAGTGCCTGATCATACCCTCTCATTTTATGACAATCCAGAACTGCGGCCTTATTACGGAAACAATCCATTAAAACTATTCAATAAGTTAAACAGGAAGATTTTAAATTGTACGAGCAGATACATGAGCGCAGCAGGTATAACCGGTTTTATGCCCGGCCCATTCATTCTGATGTATCATTCGATTGACGACAACGGCGATGACCCGTATGCGGTATCTGTCGGTAATTTCCGGAGGCAAATGGCATGGCTCGCTCAACACGGGTTCGAGGTTGTTTCCCTATCATTCCTGCTTCGTTCGATAAAGGATTGCAACTACAGGGTCTTAAGAAACAAGGTAGTGATAACGTTTGATGACGGATATAGCGACTTTGTAACCAATGCTCTGCCTATCTTGCTGAACCACAAAGCAACTGCAACTGTTTTTCTTGTTACCGACTTGCTGGGAGGGAAAGCATCATGGAACGACGCCGGACAGCATCTGCGGCTCATGTCCGAGGATGAAGCGCGCTATATCAAGACACAAGGCATGAGTCTCGGCAGTCACACGGCCACGCACACAAAACTGACTCTCTTGGATCAAGATGAACTGAAACGACAACTTGAAGATTCCCGTAACGTAATTACCAGCTTGGGTGAGTCCTTCCGCGCTTTCGCTTACCCCTGGGGCCAATGGACGAGTCTGGTTGCAGAAGCCGTGAAGGCGTCCGGCTTCGATTGCGCTCTAGCAGTCGGAGAGGGGACGCGATTTACCGCCGCTGACGCCTATTTTCTCCCTCGCGTGACCATAAGAAGCGACACCGATCTTAATCGGTTTCAAGCGCTTCTATCGAGAACCAGCGTAGAAATAGAAATACGTAGGAAATACCGGTTCATGCGTGAGACAACGGTAGAAGCTTTGGCAAAAAAGAATTTGTTCATAAAGTAATACGAGGAGAAAACGACCGTGCTTTCAAGTCTTTCCGATGGCCGCATCGCGGGTGAAGATATCCCCGTGCTTCTGACTATTTTCAACAGACCTGACAAGACAAAAGCGGTCATTGAGAATCTGCGGCAGATCAAGCCGAAACTGCTTTTTGTGGCAGCCGACGGTCCTCGTCGAGATTACCCGCAAGACATTGAGAAGTGCCGGCGGGCCCGACAAGCAGCAACATCAGTTGACTGGGCTTGTGATATCAAAACAAGATTCCTTGACGACAATAGGGGCGTTGATCCGGCCGTCTCTTCAGCTATTGAATGGTTCTTCCAACAGGTAGAGTATGGCATCATTCTTGAGGATGATTGCCTCCTTCACCCTGATTTCTTCACGTTCTGCGGCGAACTTCTCGCACATTATTCCGATGACGAGCGTGTCATGCAGATATCATCTCTTTCGCCCTATGATTCCAGAGAATACGCTTATGATTACCACTTCAGCCGGATGTTCCGGTGCAGCGGAGGCTGGGCAACTTGGCGCCGCGCCTGGAAGCATTTTACAGCAGATATGAACAGATATAGCGATAAAGAGGCGTTCGCAATATTGACTGCCTACTATCCGGATCATACCCAACGACTGCAAATTTACAGGAAATTTCTGGAATTCAAGAACGGTACCTTCAATTACTGGGATTTTCAATGGAATATTGCGTGCTATGCGCAGAACGGGCTTAGCATAGTTCCCGAGAAGAATCTGATGATCAATATCGGATTTGATCAAGATAGCACCCATACGCGCGAAATGAATCCGATTTTCGGAGATCTTCAGACGAAACCCCTCCAGTTTCCATTGCGACACCCTTCGTATGTTTACGCGGATACCCAGCCTGAGAGAGGTCTCGAGATAAAGATTTACTACTATCTTTCGCCTAAAAGTCGCTGCAGGTACCTCGTGCGCAGGGTCTTGGGGATTATTGCATATTGTCGTGAAACGATGCCGTTTAGCTTGCGTCACATTGGACGTGATTTGCGACATCAAGAGAAGATGAGATCATGAATACAGTCATCTGGAAGAATATCTCAAAGCTGGTCTGGATACAACGGGGCAAGGACAACATCCAGAATAACAACCTTATCGTTTTTCAGATTGGGCGCATAAATTAGGAGATATGTGAATCAATTCAAGAACTCCCATCAGTGTCATCCAGGAAAACCCACCATGACCCACACAATCGTTTTCTCCCTTCTCCTCATTTTCCTGACCGCTTGGCCCGTGTGGGGGGCAACATACTATATGAGGGCTGATGGGAAAGCAGCAAAGAAGACTTCTGCTATCTCGTGCTCTTCCGCTTCTACTGCTATGTCAGTTGCCACGCACAACGCAGAATCCTTCTCCCCGGATGATGTAATTTGTTTATGTGATGATGGCGGGGATTTCGAGACGAGCATTATTGCACCCTCCAGCGGAACAAACGGGCATCCCATTATATACAGAAATGCAGATGGTGGAAAACCGACCATAGATCTTAGCGATGATGTAGGTTCATCGGGTTGGACCGATATGGGGGGTGGGGTATACCGTAAAAAAGGGTTCGGTCGAGTGCTTTGGGAAGATGATGTTCCCATGAAGGCAGCCACATCTGAATCTTGCCGTGATGGAAATTGGTATTATCCCATTGCAACTGGTTTTCTTTATTATAAACCTATGAGTGGCACTCCTGGCAGCCATACGATACGCACCATGTGGTTTGAAAATGGATGGGCGCCTTACGGTCTCGATCTGAGGAACAGAAGCAATATCACAGTGCATGGACTGCGCTTTAACAGGTGCGGAGGCGGCATAGGCCACGGTCAAAACCTTTCGTCCCCTGTTTCTCCTATCACGAATATAATTTTCCACAACAATACATTCATAAGATGTATGTGGGCGATATGGAGCCAGATAAAGAGCAATGGAGTGGAATCCGATGTGTCAATCTACGGCAATTACTTCGATTACTGCAATAGCGGCATAAGTGCATGGACAAATAGCGATAGCACTCCCGGGCACACGCAGCATCATACAAGGTATTCAATCATCGGCAACCGGATATTGCACCTCTATTCTATTACCGATAGCAAAGTATGGTCCGATGCCCTATTGACCAGCCACTACTACACTGATCATGAAGGCATATCATTTCAGGACGTTCAAGACAGCGTGATTTCAAACAATACAATCAGTGCTACCTTTGATAAAGACTTTACTTCGGATGAATACTGGACCCGTGCCATATTTTTTTACCTGACCAACGGCAATACGGCCACTTCAGGAAATTCCGTGCTGCGAAACTACATATACGGACACTACTATCCGGCTATATACATAACCACTGCCAGCGGCCATGCAGGGTTCCAGAAAAATATCATCGCCTATAATGTAATGTATTATGATGGGCCTTATACAGACCACATCTCGTTTATGACAAGAAATGTTTCCGATAACCTTCTGACAGGAACTAATTATTTTGCTAACAACACCATTTACAATCTCTCGAAGGGCCTGGCGGTAAGTGCCTCCTACCACAAGGACGGCAACTGGGTGGTCAGAAATAACATTTTCAGTTCGTACGGTAAAATCGTTATCAGTCCAGATAACGATAAGGGAGGTTTTACGATTGACCATAACATGTACTCTAGTAATACGGGATTTCAGATAGGAAATATGAGCATGAATTTCGATTACTGGAAAAATACCAAAAGGTATGACTTGGTTGGTTCAAGTGTTTCTGACCCTCATTTTGTTTTCCCAGGAAGAGACTTCCACCTTCAATCAGGTTCCCCTGCCATTAAGACAGGTGCATCCGTCGGCCTTCTCGAAGATTTTACCGGAGTTCGGATTTCTGGTAATCCGAATATTGGCGCCTATGAATCTCAAACGACCTCGCCGGCTCCAAAGGGTTTGAGGCTAGCTCAATAGGGGCCACAGTTCAAGGTAGAGTCGGACAGATGGCCTCAAGATCTAGATCATGGAACGCCGTGAGCTAAAAGATTATCTGCGGGCAGATTTGTACAGATACAGTGGGGCAGCCACATTATGGTACTTCCTCAAAGCGCTTTCACCGTCGCTACCGACCTTCAGAAACACGTATCTCTTGCGGCATGCTTCCATATTTCCGAAGAACACGGTCAGAGATTTCTTCTATAGAACGCTGCTCCACCAGATCGCTTTTGGATTGTCATTCAGATAAGGAGGGTCGAATGAGAACTATCTTTGTCAGACTGACTCTGCCGATTAAAGGATCATCGTGATGAAAGTGCTCTGGCTGAGCCCGGTAATGCTGACAGACCGTGATGAAGGTGGCGGAACCTGGTTGCGTGCGCTGGCGTCGCATCTCATTCGTAGTGATCAAGTCGTGCTGGGGAACATTGCTATGGCTCCAATATCGAAGACAACACGTCAGGATTACGGAGCAATCAACCAGTGGCTTGTACCGGGTGTTCATAATTCCAGTAGAAATATTCTGCCGTCCAATAGCCTTATTGAAAACGTTGCAGATGCAGCAAAAGAGTTTCAACCTGATATTATCCACGTCTGGGGCACGGAGTATTTCTGGGGGCTGCTTACCGCGCGTAAACTTCTTCCCTACCCGTCTCTATTGGAGATTCAGGGTTTGAAAGCACCTTGTTCACGTGCTTTTGCCGGCGGTCTTTCCTTCCGGGAGATTTTATCCTGTATCGGTATAAAAGAAGTTCTTCGAAGATCTACCATTTTTCAGGTAAAAAAAAGATTTGCCGAATGGGCTTCTATTGAAAATGAGATTATCGCCAAACACTCGAATATAACAACACAGTCATTATGGGTTGAAGCCTGGGTCAGATTCATCAATCCGTCGTGCAACCTGTTTCATACTGAAATTATCCTGAGGGATGCCTTTTATGAATCTGAGACCTGGAGGTCGTCCGGGAATTTTGAGATTTTTACCTCGGCTGCTAATTCAGGGCCTTTTAAAGGATTGCATGATGCAATTCGCGCTATCGCCATCCTTCGTGAACGGATTCCATCAATAAAACTGAAAATTGCAGGGCCTCATCAAAGAAAGGGAATTCGACAGGACGCCTATATTCGTTGGGTTAACGCAAACATCAAACGATATAATCTTTCAAATAACGTCGACTGGCTTGGTCCGTTGTCGGCAAAAGAAATAGCTGAAGAATTGACGAGGAGTGCAGGAGCTCTTATGCCCAGTCATTGTGAATCTTATAGCGTTGCCTTTGCGGAGGCAATGCAGGTAGGTGTGCCGATTGTAACTTCCTTTACCGGAGGAACGGCGTGGCTTGGCAGGGATGAAGAGTCGGCTCTTTTTTATCCGGCCGGTGACGAGGTGATGTGCGCGCATCAGCTATGGAGGATACTTACCGATTCGAAACTGGCGGAGCGTCTCTCCAGGAAAGGGAGAGAAATCGCCGTTATTCGAAACAATCCCCAGAAAATCGTATCCAACCAGTTGGATATATATAGGTGCATACTGGACACGGTATAAGTATTTCTCTCATTTAGCGTTAGACACTCCTAGTCCGACGTCTGGCAGCCTTCCTCTGAAGATGAGACATGAGAAAAATAAATCATGACAGCCTCCCGCACCTGGTGGAAGTCCTTCGCCTCATTGCTATTAAACGATGGGACACTTTTTGGGCCAGATTTAATGCATGGTGGTGGGGTGTGAGCCTTGCTCAAGGTTGTTCGTTCCACGGCCTTCCCCGGTTTCGACGTCATCCCGGAAGCCGGATCAAAATTGGTGATGGCTGTAAATTCAACTCCTCTCCTGTTTCAAATCTCATCGGCGTCAACCGCCCCTGTATCGTATCAACGCTCACGGAAGGCGCTCAGATTCATATAGGACCAAACTGCGGTTTCAGCGGTACGGTTATCGCGTGTGCAGCAAAGATCGTCCTCGGCGAGAATGTTCGGTGCGGCGCTAATACATTGATCACTGATACCGACTGGCACACAGACGATCCGCGCACGGGTCCTGACGCGCCCGTGACGATCGGGAAGAATGTCTGGTTGGGCATCAATGTCATTGTGCTCAAAGGCGTTACCATCGGTGAAAACACGCTTGTTGCAGCAGGAAGTTTGGTGACCCGGTCCCTGCCGGCCAACGCTGTGGCCGGCGGTGTGCCTGCGAAAGTCCTGAAACAGATCGATGCGAGTCAACGCGGGGTGAACGATGATCAGGAAGCTTAATCTCGTATTCATGGGAGGTTTCACGTATCCCCGTGGCATGGCGGGAACAAAGCGGATCCAGCATGCTATCAATGCGTTGAAAGAACACCCGGGCTCCGTAATTCGGGTCATCGTGCAGCGCCAGTCTTCCGGACAGAACACCCTCTCGGGAGTGTATGAGGGAACGCCTTATGAGACGATCATGGGAGACCTCCTTCGGGCGAAGATGCTTGCAGCGTTGCCGCTCCTGTATTACAAAACGATTGCCGCATTGAAAAGGGCTTTCCGGCCTGATCATAAGAATGTGATCTATTTTTACGGCCCTTTGCTTTTTGACAGCGTCGTGCCGATGATGTATGCGCGGAGACTTGGCTACAAAATCGTTTTTGACGTCATAGAGGACTATGACCTGTCAAAGGACATGTCCCTCTCTTTCCGCCATTCCGTGCGCTACAAATTGACGGCCCAGCTTTCTCAGAGAATAAAGGGGCTTGCCGCAGGGATCATCGTGATCAGCTCACACTTGGAAAAGAAATATCGGCTGTCGGGTCAGGGAAGCCTACCTGTTCACTATAATCCGATTTCCGTGGATATGGATCGTTTTCCTGAGAAACTAGGCGAGATGAATTCAAATATATCGCTTTTCTATGCAGGCAGCTTCGGCAAGAAGGACGGACTTCCTGTTTTGCTCGATGCATTCGACGGTCTTGCAGAGAGATATAACAATCTGTATCTTGTTCTGACGGGCCGGGGTGACAAAGAGGCAATGCAGGAATTCTTCGCCCGCAGGGATGCATCTCCCCATAAGGACCGGATAGAATACAAAGGCTATCTGGACGAGAAGGACTACTATTCGTTATTGAATTCCGCGGATATCCCCTGCATGACCCGGGTGGATCTTGCGTATGCACATGCAGGCTTTCCGTTCAAGCTCGGTGAATATTTAGCAACCGGCAAGCCCGTCATTGCGTCACGGGTCTCCGACGTTGACAGGTTTCTTGTCGATAAACAGAATGCGATGCTCGTCCAAGCCGGTTCCAGTGCGGAAGTATGCGAAGCAGCGGAATTTCTCATAGAAAATCCGGAGTCCGCAGTAGCCATAGGCGCGCGCGGGCGTGAAGTCGCCAGGTCGTTTTTTGACTACAAACAGCAGGGGGCGGCATTGCGTGACTTTTTCGAGAACGTTTGATTGTTAATTTGACAACGTTGTGCTCGATTGGTGCAGAAAGCTGAAAAGTATTTATTCATGAATGTTGCTATCATCGAACATATTTCGATTCTGAAAGAAAGAATCAAAATCCTTATATCGAGGATAACCACGAGCCGCCAGGCAGTCCGGTCTGTTGCAGCGCTCTTGAGCAGCAATATTGCATCGTCTCTGTTCACCGCCCTTGGTGGCCTGCTTGTTGCGCGTTTTGTAGGACCCGAGCTGACCGGATCATTCCGCGCATACACAATTCCGCTTACTTATCTCATGTTTTTGCACCTAGGTACGTTCGATGGTCTTATACGTCAGATCCCGTTTTACGTCGGTAAGGAACTTCCTGAAAAGATAGACGGACTTGCCGCTGCCGCCGGCTTTTTCAATATTCGGCTGTCGGTCGTTGTCTCCATTGGATTTGTGGTCTGCGGGGCATACAGCGCAGTCCACCATAATCTCCAGGGTGTTATTGGCTGGCTCTCTCAGGTGATTTGCTGCTGGGGAGTTTTTTATGGTGGCTATCTTACCTCGACCTATAGGACCTTGCACCATTTCGCGACTCTGGCACGGATTCAAATGGTCCAGACGATGCTGACCTTTGCAGCGGTCTTTTCATTGCCGTTCCTGGGGTTCTACGGTCTCTGTGCACGTGCGGCCTTCCCATCGCTCCTGGGGGTCTGGTTGTACCACCGGAACCGCCCGCTCAAAGTAGATTATCACCATGATACCGCAGCCCTCAAGGAACTTATCAAGATAGGATTTCTGTTGGGTTTTTGGGGAAATCTCTATACATCGGTCTGGATTGCAACCGAAAGTGCAGCGGTGCTCTCGCTAAACGGCGTATCGGCTCTGGGCCTCTATTCGGTGGCGACTGTAATGGCCGGCGCTGTAAATTCCCTGCCCATGGCAGTGTCACAAGTACTCGCGCCTCGCGTCGTCACCGCCTACGCACGGGACGGAAGCGTGCGTAATGCCAACGCCCGGATTTTTTGGGTGACTGCGGGGCTCACGGGATTCATGATATTGCTCGCTTGTGGAGGTTCACTGCTATTGGATGTGCTTGTTCCTCTTATCATGCCAAAATATGTCGCCGGTATCGCGGCAATGAAGATTTGTCTCTGGTTTCCCGTTGTTCAGGCAACACACCTGCCACTCAATACCCTATTTGCGAAGGGAAGGCCGGTGCTCTATGGTCGTAACATTATTGCTGGATGGATAGTGTTTGCTGTTGCAACATATCTGTTGCATCCAGTGATTGGGGGGCTTCTTGCCGTAGTAACAGGATCTCTGCTCGGCCGCATTGCCAGGACCATAGTCATCTACACGGACTTGGCCGCTTTGGCACGACAGGAAACGTAACTTTGGCGCCGGTGCGCGTAAGCTTTATTACGCTCTGAACAGTCATAGAACAAACTGCCTCGTACATTCAAAGAGGGAATACGCTGATTATGAATGATATTTCCCGTGTTTACGATTCTTGGGAGGTCCCAGGAAAAAAATCTGTCTTTGCAATCTTTCTGGGTATGGCGATCATTGCCGCATCCATAGTTCTTGGCCGTTCGTTTGTCTTTTTTGGCGGTTTTTTGGTTTTCTCGGTTCTTATTACCTTGCTATGGCGGAAGTATCCCCGACCCTGGGTCTTTCTGGTATCTACAGTAGCGGCAACACCCGTAATGATTGCCAAGTATCAGTTTTCCTGTAATGTTATATTTGCCTTTTGGTCTGCAATCTTTAACGTGCGGTATTTTTACAAACTTCCCAAGTGGTTGTATGCGCTGACAGCATTGGCTGTGCTGGGAATTCTTACCAGTTCCATTCACTGGCTGAGCGGGGATGTTATTCGCAGCATAATGCGGCAAGTAACATTTGCCTTCAATTTTATATTGGCACCATTTCTTTTAATACCATTGATCTACGTCAGGATGAGAGAAAGTACGGATCACGCTGCCAACCTCCAGGGCCTGTTGTTCTGTCTGATAATTCCTGCGACATTGATACTTGTTGCAGCTAGATTATTTGGAACCGTGGCCAATTCATGGGAGGCCTCGCAGCATGCGCAGAGCCTGTCGGAAGGTTTCTATGTATACCAACTGGGAAAGGTGCTGATAAATTTTTCAAGAACGGACGTTGGTTTTATTCTGGCAGCCTTGTTCTGTGCGTCTACTGCAATTGTTGTTTCGCCGGTCAGAACGCTGCAGAGAGTATTGGCAGGGGCATGTCTGGTCTCAAGTGTTTTTCTTTTGCTGAGCACCGGGAGCTTCGGAAGCATCTTTGCATGCCTGTGCGGATTGGCCGCCATATTTATGGTTCAGTATCGAACAATAAACATTGCAAAGTTAATAGTGTCGATGGCTGTCATTATCGGCGTGCTGTTTCTGATTTACGCACTGCTTCCGTCTAAAACTAAAGAGTATCTGGGTAAACGTTACGAGCATCGCGTTGAAAACCAGGACACGGATAGATTATACCTGTGGTCGCGGGCCGTGGATTATTTCCTCGATCATCCCGGAGGCGTCGGCTACACCCTTATGGTCGGTGACGATGGCAGCCTTAAGACTTGGACGCATAACGAGTACTTGGCCTATGCTGTCAGTTATGGCGTGGCGGGCGCCCTAGCGTACGCATCTTATGTTTCCTGGTTGTTGTTATCATTCATTCTTAAAAGAAAGCAAGTATGTGACGACCCCTCAGCGCTTGCTACATACCTTGCCGGGCTCGCCGTTCTTGTCGCTATCGCAGTAAATTCAATGACTGACCATTTGAGCGGCGACAGAATGAACTATAACATCATTTGGTCTTTGATCTGGTATTGTTATTTCTGCAGTTGCGCTGGGCAAAGAAAAAAGGCTCTGACAGATGAGACGCAATTTCAGGATCTTGATAATAATTTTGGGATATCAGCCGAATTCGGTGATCAGGTCAGGCCTCTCTTTCCGGCACATTGATGCAATTACAGTAGTGTACGGTGTCATATCGCTAGAAGTGCTGTTCATGGCTATTTATTTCAATCATTACATATTGGAGACTTGACGGGCGCATCTATTTTATCGGTAATTCTTCTTATTTTTTTCAGTTACAGAGCGGAGAAACGCTTTTGAGAGTATTGGTAGTGACCAACCTATATCCGACCGCTGACAGGCCTTTCATCAGCCCCTTTGTGAAGGAACAGGTTGAGTCTATGCGAGAACTATTTCCTGCTCTGACGATAGATGTTCGCGTAATTGAGGGCGTCAGGCCAAGAGGAGCTTACTTGCGGGAGATGCTGTTCCTGCCTGGTGTTGTGAAGAAGGGCAGATATGATATTGTCCATGCCCATTTCGGGTTGACGCTGGTTTCCACGCTTTTCGTGCGTATCCCCCTCGTAATAACCTTTCACGGCTCGGATCTCCAGGCGAACCCGACCAAGCACATATCAAGACTTTTGGCACCAATGGCGTCAAGGGTGATCGCCGTCGCGCAGAGGCTGCGAGAGAGCCTCGGCTATGGAGAAGTAATTCCGTGCGGCATACCTGTGCAGAATTTTGCACTGCCACTGCATTATGCCAACAAACCGGGTCCGAAAATACCCGGCCGACTTAAAATATTGTTCCCGTCTGATCCGGCAAGAAAAGTTAAGAACTACGGACTTTTTCGGGCTGTTTGTCAGGAGTTGAAAAGGAGAGGGAATACAGTGAAAGAAGTTTACCTGGCAAATATCGACCGTGCAAATATCGCGGAAGTTTACTGGAACTGCGATATTATGCTCCTGACGTCTTTTTCCGAGGGCTCTCCAACTGTCATAAAAGAGGCTATAGCTGCCAAACTCCCGTTCGTCTCTGTCGACGTGGGTGACGTGAAGGAATGGGCGCGATTAGTGGAGTTTGGCATAATTGCGCCGGACAGGGAACCAAAGACCATCGCGGATGCGGTGGTAGGGCTGCTCGCCCGGATAGAACACCGGGCTGCAATGGATAACAGTAAATGCGTTGAAGCAATGGATTTGACAAACGTATCGAGACGGATCAAGCACATCTATGACGAAGTGTCGGAAATGCGGCAATGACGACTACAGGCGTGCCGATGTCCGGAACTCGAATGACCATGAGGGTGCGGAAATGACCTATAAACCAAGACTGATGATAGTGCTCGGCAGCGGGGGGCACACTACACAGATGATCAGGGTTACGGAAATGCTGTCTCATTCATTCGACTTTGAGTACGTTGTTAATGACGATGACGACAAGTCCATTAAGAAAATTAAATTTCAGGGTGATGTTCATGTTATACCTCGACCGAGAAGGATATACGACAAGTCTCTGATGAGGTCTGTTTTTCTTACATTTCGTAGTCTTATCAGATCATATAGTGTTATCATGAATTCCAAATCAGTTGGTATCGTCAGCGCCGGCCCAGGCTTAGCCGTGCCCTTATTTATATGGGCTTCTATATTTGGAAAGAAAAGAATATTCATAGAATCATGGTCCAGGGTTACTACACAGTCCGCTGCCGGTAAGATCTGTTACCATTTATCCAACCTTTTTTTTGTTCAATGGCCGGAATTAATCAAAAGATATCCTAAAGCAATGTATGTTGGAAGGTTGGGATGATATTCGTGACTGTCGGCACCACTCGGTTCGATGAGCTTGTTGAAGCGATGGATAAGATCGCCCCTGAATTGCATGAGGAGGTTATTATCCAGGCAGGGAATCACAAGTATAGACCAAATAACTGCACCTATTTTAAATTCGATAATGACCTGCTGAAATATTTTAATAAAGCAAGCATCGTTGTTGCTCACGGAGGCGCCGGGATTACGTTTGAAGTCTTGAATTTGGGTAGGAAATTGATTTCTGTTGAAAATCCGCAGGTCCTTGAAGGTCATCAAGGAGATTTACTGGGGAAGCTGTCGCAAGAGGGATATCTGATTTGGTGCAGAGATTTGAATAAAATACAGAACTGTATCAATGAAGCAACGAAAATGAAGCTTAAGCACTATGTGAGGCCGAAATGTGAGATTGCGGACATGATTGTGAGTTCCTTGGGGTGAAGCATCTCAATGCATCACTCGCATTTTTTTAATTGAGTCAGGAGAATTACGGAAATGATGCCATTGGTAAGGTTGCGCACTATGGTGCGGGAATTTTTATTCGGCAGTTTGCTGGTTATCCTGTATTATTCCGCCTATGTCCGGCTAATTGGATACGATTGGGCAAGAGAAGATTACAACTACTGTTACCTCATTCCATTCGTTGTGCTGTATTTGATATGGGAGAAAAAGGGCAAATGGTTCATAGAAGCATCGGTCCCCTCATGGGGCGGGTTGCTTGCCTTACTCCCAGGGATTCTCTTATTTTGGATCGGCGAACTGGCGGGGGAATTCTTTGCCCTTTACATTTCTTCGTGGCTTGTTGTCACAGGTCTTCTATGGGGGCAGGTAGGAGGGAAAAAATTAAAGATCATGGCCTTTCCGCTTTTTACGGCCCTCTTTCTCTTTCCGCTGCCGACCTTTATCAACACGAAGCTTACGTTCAACCTCAAACTGCTGTCGTCGGAAATCGGTATTAAATTAATCCAGTTTTTCGGAATGTCGGCCTATCGGGAGGGGAACATCATCGACTTGGGGTTCACGCAGCTTCAGGTCGTGGACGCATGCAGCGGACTACGATACCTTATCCCCCTTTTCCTGATGGGCGTCCTGGTGGCTCATTATTATCGTTCGGCGCTCTGGAAAAGAGTGGTCATTGTATTCTCATCGATACCACTCTCCATCATAACAAATAGCCTTCGTATCGCGGCAACGGCCCTTCTCTATCCATTCCTTGGTCGCGCTGCGGCGGAGGGTTTTTTCCATGAATTTTCTGGCTGGGTCATATTCATGGCGTCCTTTGGCGTTATGCTGTTCGAAATCTGGATCTTACGCAGAATCATGCCTCGCCCTGATGAGCATTTCATGGGAAAGCAAGGCGCGTCTTTGACCAGCGCAGAAAAAGACCATCCGGAGCTGGTGGAAACAATTCCGTCCGCAATGATGAGCTCACGAGCGTTCTTCCTCCAACCTCTGTTTGTCGTTTTCCTTTCACTTTTAGTGATAACCGCAGGCGTGCATTCAGTCGTCGATTTCAGGGAAAAACAGCCCGTCAGCCGCCCTTTCAACACCTTTCCTCTTCATGTCGGCGAGTGGGAGGGCACGCGTCAAGTCTTGGACCGGATGTTTTCCGATACACTCGAGTTCACCGATTACACCCTGATCAATTATGCAAGGCGCAACAGCCCCTCCATCAACTTGTACGTGGCGTATTATGAAAGCCAGCGCAAGGGGAAATCCATTCATTCTCCCGAAACCTGCCTGCCGGGCAGCGGCTGGTGCTTCACGCAGGCAGGTACGGTTTCAGTCTTCCTGAGCGGCGGCAATCAGCCCTTCTCGGTTATGCGCGCCCTCATGGAGAAGAATGACCAGAAACAACTCGTCTATTTTTGGTTTAATGAACGCGGGCGCACATTGACAAATGCCTATGAAATGAAAATATATAATCTCCTGGACGCGTTGACAAAAAGACGAACCGATGGCGCCCTGATCCGCGTGATGACGCCCATTTCCTCGTTGGAAAGGGTCGAAGATGCCGACAGGAGACTTCAATCGTTCATCAATGATATTGCCCCGGCTTTGAATGAATTCATCCCCGGATCTTCCGCCTGATCCGGACAAGTTCCCCTCTCAATATACAGTGTTTTCTCAAAAATTCGGCTTTTTGCCTAAATTGATACGAATTTGATAAGATTGCTATGACTTATTTTTCCACACTGATAGCATCCATTTTCATTACCATGAGTTTGATTCCGATCATGATCAAACTGGCGACCAGGTATCAGCTGGTCGATTTACCGAATCCCCGCAAGGTGCATGCGCAGCCCGTGCCCAGAATCGGTGGATTGGCAATGGCGCTGGGAGCTTTTGTCCCGATTCTCATCTGGACGCCGGCAGATCAGTTTGTGAGGGCGTTCATGGCATCGACCGGCATCCTCGTGCTGTTTGGTTTCATCGATGACATGAAAGAGCTTGGCTACAGGGTGAAGTTTACCGGCCAGATTCTCGCCGCGCTGGTAGTCGTCTTGTACGGCGGTGTTAGGATACAATCCTTGGGGGCGTTGCTGCCCGGCGCCGTTCTCCTGCCGGATTGGTTCTCGGTCCCCCTCGCCCTCATCGCGATCGTCGGCGTCACCAATGCCATCAATCTAGCCGATGGCCTCGACGGCCTCGCGGGAGGCATCTCGCTCCTTGGTTTCTGCTGCATAGGATATCTGGCTTACCTGCAGGGAAACAACACTGTTTTGTTGTTGTGCCTGGCGCTTGCGGGTGCCATATTCGGATTTCTCCGCTTCAATACGCATCCGGCCACGCTGTTTATGGGGGATACTGGCAGCCAGCTCCTCGGTTTCTCGGCGGTAGTGTTTGCTGTCAAAATCACCCAGGGTGAAACCGCCTTCAGCCCCATTGTCCCCCTCATCATTCTGGGGTTCCCCGTTCTTGACACCCTTATGGTTATGGCACAGCGGATCAGCGCGGGGAGGTCGCCGTTTACGCCGGACAAAAATCATTTCCATCATCGCCTGATCAGGTTCGGCCTGTCCCACGCAGAGGCGGTCTTCACGATTTATGTGATTCAAGCCCTCTTGATCGTGTCGGTCATGTGTTTCAAGTATCATGCCGACTGGGCGCTACTGGCATCGTATGGGGTTTTTTCGGCCTTGATTCTTGCCGCTTTCGGCGTCGCCGACCGGACCGGCTTCTCTTTCAAGCGAAATCCGCTGACTGGCTCGACGATCGGTGCGAGATTGAAGATCGTCAAGTACAACAATTGGATCATCCGGGGCTCGTTCAGCACCTTGAAAATTGCTATCCCTCTCCTGCTCATTGTATCTTGCGCTCTCCCGGCGCGAATCCCGGCGCTGGTTTCGACCATATCCCTCGGATCCGTTGCGCTGATCGCTGCGGGATTGACGGTCATGAAAAAAAAGTATCTAGGCATATGTCTGCGGCTGGTTCTGTATCTGACGATCCCGCTGGTGCTGTATCTCGTGGAGGATGGGAGTTCGTCCTGGATGAGCCACACTGGCCTGCTCCTCTACCGGTTCTGTTTCGGCCTCGCGACAGTACTTGTAATTTTGACGGTAAAATTCTCGAGGCGGGCCAAGGGATTCAAACCTTCGACCATGGATTTTCTGATCATTTTCATCGCCATCACCGTTCCCAACCTCACTGGTTCCCTCACCCAGAATCACAACCTGGGAGTGCTGGCAGTAGAGATTATCGTGCTGTTCTTCAGCTATGAAGTCCTGTACAACGAGCTTCGCGACAAGTTCGATTATCAGGCTATAACTACCGTCTTAGCGGCCCTCATCCTGGTTGCAAGGGGATTTGGCGGTTTCTAAAAAAAAGGAAAGGTCTTGGAAAGAGCGATCGGACACGGATGAAGCGGATGAACTATGATCGTAACCGAAATGGGCCCCGCATGCGGGACGAAGCTGGAAATGCAAAATGGTGGCACAAGAAGTGAATTTTTTATTCGCCCATGGGATCAGAGCCAAATATTTTTTTGAATTATCGACGCCTATTACACGGCGGCCATGCAAGCGCCGGAGCCATGCTACACACGGAGGATAGAACATGCTGACAAGAAGAAAAATAATGATAGGAGTTGTTATTCTGCTAGCTGCGCTGCTCGCGACAGCCTGTAGTGGGCCTGAGGCAAAAAAGGCTAAATTCTTCAACAGGGGCAAAGAACTCTATGAAAAAGGAGATTACGTGAAAGCCCGGTTGGAATTCAAAAACGCGATCCAGATCGATCTAAAATACGCCGATGCCTACTATATGCTCGGCATGATCGCACTGAAAACGGGAGATCCCCGTACTGCATACGGAACCTTCCAAAAAGCCATCGAGCTTTCACCAAAACATGCGGGCGCTCATGTGCAGAACGGGTGGTTTCTCCTGGCCGGGGGAAAGCCGGATGATGCATTGAAGGAGGCGGACCTTGTGTTGAAAGATAATACTGCCTATGAGGACGCACTTCTCTTGAAGGCGGCGGTACTTGTCAAGAAAAAGGATATCGAAGGTGCTCGCAGATTCCTTGAAGCCTCGCTCGGCCGTGAAATCCGTAAGACCGACGGATATCTTATGCTTGCCTCCCTCTACGAGCAACAGGGATTGATGCAGAACGCAGAAAACGTGCTGCTTGACGGCATCAAGGCCAATGACAAATCGGTGCCCCTCCGTCTTTCGCTTGCCGCGTTATACTTGAAGAACAAACGAATTGACGATGCAACGGGTATGATGCGCAAGGTCATTGATATTGAACCGGATAGTGCGGAGCATCGGCTGTCCCTGGCCGCTGTTTACTGGGGAACAGGAAAGGAGCAAGAGGCGGGCGATGTTCTGAAAGCGTTCTTATCCGCCGATCCCAAGAAGGAGGAGCGATGGATCCAGGTCGCGGAGTTTTATATGGCCAGGAACAGGGCGGCTGATGCCGAGCAGCAATTAAAGGAGGGGATACGTCAAAACCCCAAGACCTTCCCGATCCGTTTTGCCTTGAGTACTCTTTATTTGAACTCGAACCGTTCTGACGAAGGTATCGCCTTGCTCCGTGAATGCGTGGGATTGGAGCGAAACCAGGGTAACCCAAATGTCATCCATGCAAAAAATACTCTGGCCAAATACTATCTTTCGCGGCTGGAGATCGACAAGGCCAGGCAGTTTATCGATGAGGTGCTCAAGGAAAGCCCGAAGAATGTCGATGCCAATTTCATGAAAGGGGCAATCCATCTGATGAAGCAGGAAAACCTTCAGGCTGTTGACTCGTTCCGAACCGTCGTGGGCGAAAGCCCCGATTTCATTCCCGGCGTGATCAGCCTCGCCGAAGCTCACGCACAGAACAACGAATTGAACCTCGCTTTTGACACCATACAGAACGCCCTGAAAAACGCGCCCGACTCCCGCGATCTTCTTCGGGCCAAAGCTAAACTCCTGATGAAAAATAAGGATTTCAAGGAGGCCGAGTCCCAATTTCGAGGAATCTTGGCTAAAAACCCGGACGATTTGGCTGTGCGGGCAGATCTCGGCGACATGCTGATGGTTGCCGGCGAGTACAGCCGGGCCGAAGTGGAATATGCGGACATCAAGCGACGCGCACCGAAAAATCCGATGAGTTATGTGAAATTGAGCGCCCTGTACGAAGTTCAGAAAAAATGGCAGAAATCCATACAGGAACTGGAAAGCGCTGTGCAGGTCCAGCCGGAACTATGGTCATTGACGAACGATCTGGCCTACCTGTTGAGTGAGCACGGCAACGGGAAAAGGGACCTCGAACGGGCGCTTGCACTCGCGGAAAAAGCGAAAACCCTCAATCCTGAGAACGCCAACGTCTTTGACACGCTGGGCTGGATCAACTTTCGAAAAGGGGACGTCACCCAAGCTGTTGAGTGGTTGGGGAAAGCTCAAGCGAAGAACGCGTCAAATCCCATATTCAACTATCACCTCGGAATGGCGTATTACAAGGCCGGCAACTCAGGCAAGGCCAAGGAGTATCTTCAGACCGCCTTGGCTTACAAAGGCGCTTTCTCTGAGAAAGACGAGGCGGAAAAGGTTCTTGCCGGCATTCATTAACTAATTAACAACCCCGCAGTTTGCTACTTGGTCGTCTCTTACGTCCCTCCCTCTTAATGGGGGAGGTTAGATCGGGGTGAAGTACTGTATGCTGAATAATTCACCCTCCACTGCGTCGCCCCCTGTCCAAGGGAGTGGTCACCTTGATAGATGCCCCGCAGTATGCACCAGGGAGGTTAATCCGTGGTTTTAATGGAGGTATGTGAAAAATGCTTCAAAAAACATTGATCCTGATAATGGTCGCTATCCTGGCTGAAGCCTGCGCGGTGCGGACACCCGGTCCGGGCGCAATGACAGTCCAAGCCACCCCTTCATCTCCCTCACGGGATAGCGCAGCAGCATTGATAACAGCTGCGTCATCGACGGCGCAAGCCTGGGAAAACGGTTTTCTCATCGGCCCAGGTGATGTCCTTGATATTTCGGTGTGGAAGGACGAAGCGCTGGCCCGGTCGTGCGTGGTGCGGCCGGACGGCGTTATTTCATTCCCGCTGATCGGGGAAGTCCGTGCCGGGGGCATGACCGTCTCCCAGCTCAAGACGGATATGGAGCAAAGACTCGCGACTTATGTTCCAGACGTCGTGTTGACCGTGGAAGTCAAGCAGATCAACAGCATGCTGATCTACATCATCGGTAAGGTCAAAAGTCCCCGGAAAATTCATTCTGAATGCCGATATCGATGTTTTACAGGCGCTTGCCATGGCAGGTGGGCTCAATGAATTCGCAAATGGAAACAAGATCAAGGTTTTTCGGCAGGAAAACGACAAGACCATTATGTTTCCGTTCGAGTATGACGAGGTGGTTGAGGGCCGGCGCCTTGAACAAAACATCAATCTCAAGCGGGGCGACATCGTCGTCGTGCCCTGATGCGTATTCGATTGGTGTTTTTTTTGAGCGCGCTCCTGGCGTCCTGCTCGATGCCCGCATGGTGTGACGAATTGCGTCTTATTCCTTCCCTTTCCGTTAGTGAACAATACAACGATAATATATTGTTCACTCCAAATGATAAAATACGGGATTTCATCACGACCCTTTCACCGGGTCTTGGGATGACGGACAGGACCGAGCGGATGGATACCGAGCTGTTGGCACGGATAGACCGTCTCGAGTATGCCAACAACCCCGATCGCGATGGGACGGGTTATCTGTACAACGGCACAGCCACTTATCGGGCTAGTGAGCTTTTCTCTTTTTCGACGGGAGTGTCGTATGCCGAGTATGCGAATCCGACACTGGTAACGGGGTTGAGCGGAATCACCACGATTACGTCGCCTTGGCATCAAATAACTGCCTCTGCATCCGCTAATTATCAGTACACAGAAAAAACGGGGGTAATCGTTTCCTATAGCTACGGCAAGGATTATTATGAAGGTTCGCAGTCCACTAATGATTATATTTCCCAAGAGGCTAATGCCGGATTCACATACGATTTTGGCAAATATATTTCTCGGCTGAAAGCAAGGTTAAACGCAGGCTACAGCACTTACCAGTTTCCCGGCTCTAATGTCGAAAACGCCATGGCAACGGTAGGGTTTTCGCGGGATATAGACGAAGCCTGGGGCATTCTCATAGACGGCGGCATACGACGCACCTGGTCGGAAGTCCTCACGCAGCAGTTCGTGCCTTCCACCACTATCGTCGTCAACGGGGACACAATACCCATCGCCTTTTACGCTGCCGATGTGACCGTGAGCAAGGGGGGATGGGGGGCAGTCGGGAACGCGTCGCTGAGTTATCGAGGCGAACGGGCACAAGGCAGCCTCACTTACACCAGGGATCTTGCTCCAGCACCCGGTTTGAATGGAACGGCGGAACGTAACGCGACGACGCTTTCGGCTGAGCGCAAGCTTACCGATAAACTGTCGGTCAGTCTGTCTCTCGGCTATTATTTACTGAGCTCTGACACGTCGCAATTCTCCGCTGAGGTCAACAAACAGAATACGTCGGACGTCAACACGGCAATCCACTACGCATTTTCGCGCGATACCTTCATAGAGGCATCGTATGATAATTCCTGGATAGAGTACCCTGTTGCGGGCACAGTGGCCCGCCGGCAGTCCGTTTACCTGCATCTATCGACGCAGTATCCTTTATTTGAGTAGTTATCGTTACGCTGAATAAAAAGGAGTATATATGGAAGAACAACAAACAATCAAAATGAAAGATGTCAAAGAAATCATCAAGAGGCGATGGCGCGTGTTTGTCCTCACGGTAATCTCCGTTTTTTTCTGCGCGCTGGTGGTCGTCGTGCTGTGGAAACCGGTTTATCGCGCCACCTCGACCATCCTCATCGAAGAACAGGAGATCTCCCGCGACTACGTCATGGCAACAGTGACAAGCTACGCGGAATCGCGGCTGCAGAGCATCAACCAGCGTATCATGAGCTCCTCCCGGCTGCTCGATATCATCAACCGATTCAACCTGTACGCGGACGAACGAGACAGAAGGACGACGGAGGAGATCATTGACGATATGCGCAAAAAAGATATCAAGTTCGAGACTATTATGGCCAATGTTGTTGATAGCCGGACAGGAAGTCTTTCTCAGGCAACCATCGCGTTTACCGTCTCCTACGAGGGGAAAAACCCCCAGACAGTCCAGCAGATAGCCAATGTCCTTGCTTCCCTCTATCTGGAAGAGAACTTAAAGGTCGTGGACCAGCAGACTACGGGAACGATAAAATTTCTCGATGAAGAAATGATGTCGGTTCAGGCGAAGCTGTTTAATCTGGACAAGAAGATTTCCACATTCAAGGAAAACAATCCTCATGCCCTGCCGGAACTCCTGCAATTCAATTTGCAGACGCTGGATTGGAGTGAGCGGAATTACGACCAACTTGTCGAGCAGCTTCGTGCGCTCCATGAGAAGGAGGATTACCTGAGGACCGAATTGGCCGCAATGACGCCCGACACCATAGACAAGGAAACAGAACGGTTGAAAGAACTGCGACTCAACCTGATCAATCTCAAGACGCGTTATTCCGATTCATATCCAGACGTCATAAAAATAAAGAGGGAGATCGCCGATATCGAGCAGAAGCTCCAATCCTCCGAAGGGGATCAGCCAGCGGCTCCGACAAAACCCGATAATCCGGCCTATGTCGCTCTTTCGGCGCAACTGGCCAGCATCCAGTCAGAGATCGAATCAGCCAAACGACAGATCGAAGATATCAATAAAAGAAAAGACGAGTACCGCGGCAGGCTTGAATCGTCCCCGCGAGTGGAGGGAGAATACCGGCAACTGATGGATGAGCGGAATAATACTCAGGCCAAGTACGATGACCTCATGAAGAAATATATGGAAGCAAAAGTGGCCTACGGGCTGGAAAAGGGGCAGATGGGAGAACGCTTCACGCTGATCGATCCGGCGAGGCTGCCTGAAAAACCTGTGAGGCCGCAAAGGATTGTGATAATCCTCTTAGGGCTGATAGTTGGACTCGGAGCAGGCGTGGGGGCCGTGGCGCTCCAAGAAGCGACGGACGGATCCGCCCGCCGCACAGAGGATCTAACACGCGTCTTTCGCTTTGCCGTTCTGGCGGAAGTGCCGGAAATCATCACGATCGCGGATATGCAGAAAAAGAAAAACAAGCTGGCCATGATCATTGGGACAACAGCAGTAGCCGTCATCGTTCTCGTGATCGTAGTACATTTTTTTGTGATGGACCTGGATATTTTGTTAGCGAAACTCTTGCGGAAGCTCGCTGTTTAAATGGCAGCGGGAGTGGATGGGCGCGGAATATCGATGATAAACCTGGTGGAAAGAAGTGTCGCCCGTGGATGGGATGCATCCGTGTTTATCGAATTTTATTTGCGGCTCAAATGATCTTTAGTTAATAAAGGAGTATACGAATGTTGAACAAGATCAAGGGATTATTCGCCGGTCAACGGCGCGATAACGGAAACGGGAAAATCGAAATGCCGGAGTCTCCACCACAAGATGCGGCGATAGGGAGGGATAGGGAGCATACGGGATGGCTCTCGCCCCAATACACGCAAAGCCGGACCGCTCACCTCGATCCGGCGCTTATAGCGGGGAATCGCTGCTTGGCATACATCGATAATGCCCCTGAGGCGGAAGCATATCGGGTCTTGCGCACAAAGGTATTGCAACGCACCCGGGGAACGGGCAAAAATGCGATCATGGTGACGAGTGCATTGCCGGGAGAAGGAAAGACCGTTACGGCCATCAACCTTTCGTTCACGCTCGCCAGGGAGTTTCAGCATACAGTCATGCTGGTTGACGCAGATCTTCGGAACCAGAGCATTCATAAATACCTCGGCTGTCCAGGGGAAAGGGGTCTAATCGATTATCTCACGGGTGATTCCCCCATGTCCGACCTGATCATGTGGCCCGGGATCGAAAAAATGACGCTCATTTCCGGCGGGCGGCCTTATCTGGAGAGCGCCTCGATTCTCGGTTCGCCGCGCATGAAGGAACTTATCGCCGACATGAAAGTACGGTATCCGGACCGGTACCTCATCTTCGACGCTCCTCCTGTGCTTGTGAGCGCGGATGTTCTGACGTTGGCGCCCCTGGTCGATGAGGTAATCGTCGTCGTGAAAGCGGGAAAGACCTCGACCTCCGACGTGCGAAAGGCCCTCCAGTTTCTCCCTCAAGAGAAAATTCTCGGATTCGTCCTGAATCGTCGATAATGGACATATCACAAAAGAAGGGGGACTGATGGAAAAAATAATAAAGATCATCGATTTCCTAAAGATGCTCATGGACAGGAAGTTTACGGGATCCGTAAAGATCAAGTTCACCCGCGGTAACGTCGAGCGGGTGGAGCAATTCGAGGAAATATTGAAGAACAAATGATAATATTCCTTGTCCGACATGAATGATGAGCTTTGCGCGATGACGAGTATAAAGAAACAATTCGTGTTCTCTGTATTTGCGGCCCTGTGCCTTTCGCTTCCTCTGATTGCCTGCGGCAAGCTGGATCAGAGCACGACGGGTCCGGGGCACAACGAATGGAGCTGGATAAGCGGTTCCTACAAAGCCGATCAATCCGGCATCTACGGTGTGATAAGCGTTCCCACGGATACGACAATTCCAGGAGCGCGCGAGTGGGCTGTCTCTTGGCTGGACAAGAACGGTAATTTCTGGCTTTTCGGCGGGTACGGTTTGGATTCTGCCGGAATGCTAGGCGGATTGAATGATCTCTGGAAGTTCGACGGCATCAACTGGACCTGGGTAAGCGGCAATTCAGTCGTTAACCAGCCGGGTGTATACAACATGATAGGCGTTCCCACAGATACGACAATTCCGGGGTCGCGCGAGGAGGCCGTCTCTTGGCTGGACAAGAACGGTAATTTCTGGCTTTTCGGCGGGTACGGTTTGGATTCTACCGGAACGGGAACACCTGGCGAATTGAATGATCTCTGGAAATTTGATGGAAGCACCTGGACCTGGGTAAGCGGCGCTTCAGTCGCTGGCCAGCCGGGCGTATACAACGTAATAAGCGTTCCCACGGATACGACAACCCCAGGAGGGCGCCAGGGTGCTGTTTCCTGGCTGGACAAGAACGGTAATTTCTGGCTTTTCGGCGGGTACGGTTTGGATTCTACCGGAACAGGAACACCTGGCGAATTGAATGATCTCTGGAAATTTGATGGAAGTACTTGGACCTGGGTAAGCGGCGCTTCAGTCGCTGGCCAGTCGGGCGTATACAACGTGATCAGCGTTCCCACGGATACGACAATTCCTGGAGCGCGCAGTGATGCTGTCTCCTGGGTAGATAAGAACGGTAATTTCTGGCTTTTCGGCGGATACGGTTTGGATTCTGCCGGGACGTTTGGTGAATTGAATGATCTCTGGAAATTCGACGGTAGCACCTGGACCTGGGTAAGCGGCGCTTCAGTCGCTGGCCAGTCGGGCGTATACAACGTGATCAGCGTTCCCACGGATACGACAATTCCGGGAGCGCGCGGGGATGCTGTCTCCTGGGTAGACAAGAACGGTAATTTCTGGCTTTTCGGCGGGTACGGTTTGGATTCTGCCGGAACGCTTGGCGACTTGAATGATCTCTGGAAATTCGACGGCAGCAACTGGACGTGGATGAATGGAGAGCATCTTGTCAATCAGGCGGGTCTTTACGAACCCCTCCCGAATACGATAGCCGAGGGATTTATGCCCGGCGCGCGCGAAGGGGCGCTATCATGGGTCGATAATACCGGGAACTTCTGGCTTTTCGGTGGCATCGGCTACGACGAACAGGATTCGACTACCTACGGTTATCTCAATGATGCCTGGGTTTATCTCCCTTGATATGTTCACAGACAATTAATTCTGGAAACGTGCCCGCCAGCGAATGCGCAGATTGTTCTAGAACGATATGGCGCGCGGAATAGTGGTTTACATATGATCTTGGTCCATCAATACCAGCAGGGGTCATTGGAACCCGAAGCGGAAAAAAGGAAAAAACCAGCATCATGATGACAATTTAGAGAAGACGGTTCATTGCTGAAACAAGTCAATCTGGTTGATCGCAATGATTATTCTGACAACTATGTTTATCATTGATACGGGTAACACCTTTTGGCGACGTGACACAAATCCCAAGGTTGCCTTAGCTATGGAAGCATCTAGACACGATTTTCCGAATCTCTACTTTACAAAAAATCGAGGTGTCGGGCTCGGAAGGACTGCTTGATGTGAAGATGGGAGTAGGTATTTCGTATTATGCTTCTGTTACAGGCAAGGCCATTTTTTGTAAAATCGTTCGTTAAATCTGGCGTGAACATCAAGGAGGGAAGAAGTCAAGGGCTGTTAGTTCAGCACGATGCCGTTAAATACTTTTCCCAGCCTTCGAACTCGGTTCTGATGACGAATGTACTGACCGCTGTGGAGCTGGCCAGACGCATGCAGAATAAGAGAGAGATGCATCGATGATAACAATGAAAATACCGGTGTGCAGGGCATCAATCTCACCGAACATCAATACGTCATGGATCTGTCATATTTATGCCCTGCATTGGTTCGGCCGACGCCGGATGTTTGCGCCAATGACGAACAGTAATATCGTACTTCGGGAATTGTGGACGGGAATCCTGCGCAAAGGCGTAGCACCAATGGTGCCGGATGCGATTCAATGGTAATATAACGCCCTTTGATGGAACTGTCGCCGACGAACGATAAGTGAGTTCGAAAAGTATCGCATGAGGGAAATTACCATAGTTTCAAAATTTCACGCGATCGTCATCATATTGTAATATTTTACTGATATATTTTAAGATGTACGGATGATTGTAACAGCTCGGGCATTTTGCTGACCTTTTTTAAGGAACCAGAAAACCCGGATGTGAATCAAAAGATTCATGTCCGGGTTTTTTTAACTTATCCTTATCTAATACAAACGCACTAAGTAATGTTACAAAGTCGTCTGACTTTGTGTTTTGACCACGAATCAAGCGTTCTCTGAACCGTGGACCAGATTGCATCAAGATTATCAAACCACCGGTTGGTGGTTGATTCATAACGAATCTGTCGCCATATCCGCTCCTGCATATTTAAGGCAGGCTGATAGGGTGGCAAATATACGAGCCGGAGTCTTCGATGCTTTCTCAGAAACTCCCATATCGGATCACCTCTATGCCAACGTGCCCGATCAACATACAGCCAGATAGTGTAGCCGCGAAGCTGGCTATAAAGGTGCTGCAATACCTTGAGAAAGCCCTCGCGGTTGCCTCGTTCCGTTTGGAGAACTCCTGCACGACCAAGAAGAGGAGCCCCCCAGCCGGAGACATTCAAGCGTTTCTGATGTTGGCTGGTTGTCGGAATCTTCAGCCGCTTTCCCAGAAGCGCCCATCCGTGGCCAAGCCTTGGATGAAGGGTAAAACCGCTTTCGTCCTGAAAAACAATGGTTTCTTTAGGACCCAGCGTTTTGAGTTTTTTTTAGGCTTCTCGCGAATTTCTTCGCGTCTTCTGCCTTTGCTTGAAGATAAACATGACTGGCCCGCTTTAACCGATACCCGAGTTGATGCATCCAATACTGGGCTTGGCGGACTTTCAGCTTTACACCGAACTGCCGCTGTAAATGAGTTGCCAAAGTGGGGCCGTCCCAACGGACTCGGTTCAATCCAAACTTTTGGGGTGATTCCTCCAGGTGACGTTCCAACTGCGCTACAATCTTCGGCGTCATGCGGACTGGACGGCCTGACGGTTTTTTCGGGAGCAAGGCTTCTACGCCGTCCTTGTTTACCGCACGAGTCCAGCGATTTACATTCATTCGGGTCTGTCCCAAAACCTCTGAGATCCATCCTGGTCGCTGCCCCTCCAGAACCAAAAGGAGGGTGGCTATCTTTAAGCCAATCCAGGCTCCGGGCACTTTCTCGGCGAGGGCTAGCAATTGCTCTTTGGACACCTTTTCAGAACCTAAGTGGGAGGTTTTCATGCCTCCCATTATAACATAAGACAGGTTAAATTGTAACAATCTTTAATGCGTTTGTATTAATAAAATAATATGCTGTAATAACATAAGGAGGTACTAAGGTATGAAAAGGCTATCTGTTTTGCTGTTTGCTTTGGCGATGGGCGTTGGACTATCGGCTCAGGCGTATGCCTGCTTGACCGTAGTGGACATCAATTCTCTCGGCAATCGACCCATTTATGATACTGCGAGAGCAGCGTCGAGTTACAGTTTTGAGACCGGCTACCGGGACGATGTGTTTGAGGATATGCAGGGTGTTTCTGAGAAGAACGGTTCTAACATGAGCTACGATGTCGAGGTTCCCAACCATGCAGCATATTTCGCGGTTCATTCTCCGAGGTCAGCATCGGTATATCCTCATGAGAATAGCTACCGTGTCGAGGATGGTGTGGAGATGAGAGTTGATCATGATTGGACTGGTTATGACGTGAGGTACAATGTCGAGGGTCCCAACCATGCAGCATATACCACGTATAATTCTCCGAGGTCAGCATCGAGATATCATCATGAGAACGGCTATCGTGATGAGGATGGCGTGGAGATGAGGGGTGATCATGCTTGGTTTGGTTCTGACAGGAGGCATCATGACGGTTGCAATCCTGGAGGTAACTGCAAAAGATTGCCTTCAGTTCCGATTCCCAGCGCATTAGGACTTTTTGGCACGGGTTTGGCGGGTTTGGCTGCGAAAATAATGATGGCAAAACAGCGACACGGGTAATGTAGCGATTTGGCAACTGTCGGCATTCGCGACCAATACTTCGGCTCGCATTACAGGTCGAACTTTACCGGGGTGAAGGCAGGGGTGAGGTCGGATATCAATAGTGAACACCAAACCTTTCATGCTGCCAGCTGTCCAGCATAGATTTTTTGGGTATAGGCCACAGGGTAATCCTACCTTGCCTGTCGGCACTGCCGGTTGTAGAAGACCTCAATAGATTCTGTGATATCCTTAGTCGCTTCCTCCCTGATTCTGTAATGGCGGTGATGGGCAAGCTTCTGCTTGAGTGTTCCCCAGAAGCTCTCCATCTGCGTGTTGTCGTAACAGTTTACTTTTCTGCTCATCGACACTTTCATTTCAAACTATCCGAGCAATTCTCGGTACTCATAAGAACAATACTGGTTTCCCCTGTCAGAGTGATGAATCAGCCCCTTTGCCGGTTACTTTGAGGTTACGGTGCGGAACAAAGACTGACTGACAAGGTTCTTCGTAATGCGCTCTCCCATCGCATAGCCTACGATTTCACCATTGAAAAGATCCTTGTGACCCGCAAGATAGAGCCACCCTAAGAAAATAGTGATGCATAGCTGGCCCGATCTATAAAAAAATTAAAATACTTATTTGCCGGTCTCAGACCTGCGCTCAAATTTTATTTTCAGGACCTGAGAGTTTGTATGGCTGCATTCTTTAACAGCGATGTGAGGAATGATATAAATAATGATATAAATAGTGAAATGAGAAATTATAATGGAGCAGGTGAGTTGTTTCGCGTCTTGGTTAGATCGGTTTCGCTCTCATCCCGTCCTGCGGAAGCGGGGCGCCGGATAGCAGTGGAAATCCAAACAACAACAATACAGTAGGCGGCACAATAACCAACCTCTTCGACAACGGACTTGTACTTCAGAATAACGGCTGTGATGATCTTGTAATTTCAGCTGGCAGTACTTCTTTCACTTTTCCGACGATCGTTGCCGACGGAGAGGTCTACAATGTCAGGGTAAAGACCCAGCCCGAAACGTAGCTACGCAAGCCTTTGGGACTGTTTCTGCCTCAGAAGTGGGGAATGTCGACGTTCAATGCTCAAATCGGCCGGAATTTATCATAATTAGAGAATAGTGTTGCATAGCAGACCTAAAATCTATAAAAAAATAGATAACTATTTAGCCCGGTTCTTCCCTCGCTCAAATTCCGCTCAGGAGTTCGTCGAGACTGTAATAAACAGTCAAGCCTGAAGACTATCACTTTGGATCGATGGTACAATCTTTACGTCTGTCTAAGGAAATACGCAAAACTCTCCTGGTATGAGCGGTCTACTTCTTCCGGAGAGAACCCGAGTTCCCGCACAAGCCACTGAACGGCTGCGGCAAGCTGGGCGGATTCTTTTTCATTCAGATATGGGGCGACCTCCATCACGCTTTGTACCGGCATAGACACCTCCCTGGTTCCTGATTTTCAAACAATATTCAGCAGCTCAAACTTATATGCAACCTGCTCCCGGCAAACGCTCCCTTTTCGAACATCCCGCACCTTCAGGGGAGACAAGCATCTGTATCGGAGGAACTTCTGTGAGCCTGTAAAAAATAACGGAAAGACAGTGTCTAAGAGAACAATACGCCTGAAGCATTACAAGAATATTGAAATGAGGTTAAAGTTCAGTTAAATGAATGTTTCGATCGATTGACGCAGAGGCACAACGATAACCTGAAAAGTATTTTACAGCCGAGATCGCAGGTAAGAGCAGAAAATTCTAATAGGTCATGACCCAATTTAATTCATCATTCTTTGGTGGACCAGCGAATGCTCGACTTCACACTCCGTACGCAACGAGATAATCATTGCCAGACGTGATTATTAATTCCACATTGTGAGCAACTATAGATTAATTCAGTGTAGAAGTTAGATGTGTATTCGGTTCTGATAATACTGGGGGAAGGGATGCCATCGGCTTCACGAGAACAGCGATTCGCCATGCATTTTTAGGAGTTTTGGACAGGCGGGACAGAAAAACACGAGCTCGTGAAATTGATATGCAGCTTGGAGATTACTATAAAGAGGTAAAATGGAATAGAACAGCAAAGAACTCAAGGCAAGCTGTTTGACTTTGAGAATACCGGTGAAATCCTTGGGCGACCTGCCTCCCTTAATAGGCGCTGGGGAAAATCGTCATTCGTTTTCACTCCTGAGCCATAAGAGCTCGATACCAATGTTTGTGGCCAAGAACCCTTCCTCCGTCGTCGACTAGCGCGATTTTACTGCGTTAAAAAAATCACAATGCCAGGAGTCCGAAAAACTCCTGAGCGCGAGACCTCTAAACCATTCCGCCGCACAGCCATTCGGCCACTAACCATCGGGCCCTAGCTGTATTTATTCCTCTGTGAGTGCTGTAAAATTCCCGGTAGGCCGCAAACGGGGCACGGACCCAGGTCCTGTATCTTCATCCCTCGTGGATGCCAAATGCATTTTGTGTATTCTCTGCAGTTTGTTCTGTCCATTCCACTATTTGTCTTTCTTCTCGATGATCGGTCCCTGTCATAGCCAACAACTATTCGCGATCGGAACATGCCCGACATTCCGTCCCTTATCATTGCCCGAGAGACCCATTCATAGTTTTCAGCGAGAGTGTGACCTCGACGATTGTTCCTTCTCCAATCCTGCTAGCCGCGGTGATGCTGCCGCCTATCAGCTTGACCATGTTTTTGACAATCCGGAGGCCCAGACCGGAAATTTCTTGCCTCTGCACTTCAGTGTCGTGCGCGCGATCGGAGATGCCGAATAGATCCTTGACCTGTTCCTGAGTCATTCCTCTGCCGTTGTCGGCGACGGTCATCCGGAGACGTTCGTCTTCTTTGCATAGGATTACGGCCACACGGCCCCGATCGGTGAACTTAACCGCATTGCTGATAAGCTCCGTCATAATCCGTCTTATCATGTCAGGATCGGATTCAATGACAAGTGGGACGGGAACGGAGACGTCCATAACGGTTAACGGTTTGTTTCCGACCATTCTGCGCCCTGTCTGCGATACTTCATGCAGAAGCGTTACGATGTCGAATTGTTCATATGTTGGTTCAGCAAGCTCCATCTCGATCCTCGTAAGATCAACGATTTTGGAAATTACTGCGGAAAGGTTTGTCGCATCTCCTATCAGAAGCGAAAGCTTTTCCCGAACGCTTTTGAGTTCTCCCTTCTGGTATGCCACTCGTATGAGCTCTGCCATGCCGAGCATTTCGTAGAGCGCCGAGCCAGCGTCGCGTGTCGCCCGCGAGACCGCGGGCGAGTATGTTCGAAGCGGGCCCGCGTCGCCCCGGTGGCCGGGAGCACAAGGTATGTTCCACGCCGGAGAGTTTAATGCTTCGAGGGCCGCCGGAATGCCTTGCAAAACAATTTTTTTAGAATGAGCTGAGGAACTCAGTGTCGGCTTCATGGTTTCTCCTTTATCACGATTATTGCGGTAGTCAATCAGCATTGCTTCCGCCGGGGAAATATCCGCTACTTCTCACGGTTAAAGTATCATTGTCAGAGCCAAGCCTACCCGTTTTTATCATCTGTTCGGCAGATGTCCATTTATTAAGCACAAGCAGCAGTATTGAGGCGAGGAACAGCAAAAAGTAGAATGTAAGAAAGCGCCAACCGGCAGTCACGATTACGATCGCATCAGCCGGCAATAAAGAACGATAGGTAATATAGAAAATGGCCTCGGCTCCGCCCGACCCCCCGGGTGAAGGAATGAATGCTACGAGCGCAAAGACGACAACCTGAAGCGCCATGAACAGCAGCGGTTGGGCCGGAATGCCGAGACCCATCAGCAGCAAAGAGATAATTGAGTACCTGCACAACCACTGTACAGCTGTCAACGTCATGGTCATTGCAAAAAATGTTTTCCCGGTACGGATGATGGCGTGGTAAGTGCCGATAAAATTGCGATAGGAGGAATCGAGCCGAGCTGTTATGCTCCGCACAGCGGGAAACAGCCTGCTTATTCTTTCCGATTGAAACCGGGACAGGAGAACTACTGACAGAACGGCGACCGCAATTCCCGACGCAGGCAGCCAGAAATGTGCCTGCTTGAACCCGGCCAATCCGTCCTTCAATATGGGTAGGTTCCATGCCGACGAAAGAGTGAGCGTGACCGGCACCATGACAGAAAAAAGAGGGCGTCCTCAAAATTTTCCAGGACCGTAAGCGAAAAGGCGGTGCCAGCGGAAAATCCCTGTTTCATGAGCAGCCCGATTTTTACCGGGCATCCGCCGATAAACGGCGGAGAGACTGCCGCGCCGAGCTCGGCGCTAAGCGCTATTTTGAATGTGTCGCGATAGCATATTTTCCCACCGAGAAATTTACCCCAGAGGAGGAGTCGGAGCGAACCGGTGAACCAAGGCACAATGCTCAGGAGCAGGGCGACGGCCAGATATGCCGGCTTAAAGCGTAAGGCAGCATGGAACGCAGCTCGATCAACGGCAGAAAGACAAAATAAGACGTTGCCAATGACCCCGAGTGGTATGAGAAAGAACAGTTTGCTGAACAACTTTTCTGCCCCTGTAGCAGGCCGGGGGTGTTTGTCGCTTGAAAAGTCAGGCGCAGGTCGCATAGCGGTCGCGCTTTAACGCTTCATGATATGCCAGGAAAAGTTCGGCGCCTACTTTACCCATGTACCGGTCAAGCATTCGTTGCTCCGTCTTTGTGAGGTCGACTATAATCAGGCCATCGAGCACGTTTCCGAAAGCCGGATCAACATTGAACCCGGCGATCCTGCCGCCCAGCTTCAGGTATTGTTTCAGGAGTATGGGGATTCCCTTGTGGTCCGATTCGATGGAGGATATCAATTCAGATATGTCCTCGATGTCGTCTTTCATCATCCTGATCGCAGCATCGACATCCCACCCTTTGAGCGATTTTGGCTTAAGCGGTTTTCTGGCCTTTACCAATCCAGCCATATCGTCCCGATACCGTGTCATTTTTAAAAACTTGACAAGCAACTCTTTCGACAATGCTTGGTAGCCGTCGGTAATGCTTACAGGACCGAATACCGTTTTATAATGCGGATTGTCCACGATGAATCGCCCGATACCCTTCCAGAGCAATAACAGCGGCGCATAGGACTTCTGGTATTCGAGCCGGATGAAGGAGCGGCCCATTTCGAGAGAGGGACCGAGACGTTCGATAAATTCAGGCTTATACCGGAAGAGGGTGCTGGTGTAGAGTCCCTTGAGACCGAACTTTTTAACAAGATCGTCGCTTCTCCCGAGACGGTAGGCACCGACCAATTCCTGCTTCTCCCGGTTCCATATGAACAGGTGGGTATAGGTGTGGTCGAAGCGGTCAAGATCCACCGATTTCCCCGTCCCTTCACCGACTGCGCGGAAGGTAATTTCGCGTAACCGTCCGATTTCCAGCAATATATTCGGGATCTGATCGGCCGTGGCTTGTATCACGACCTGATCTCCGCTCTCAACTAGGGTTTGGCTGGGTGCGAGCATGTGGAGCTCTTCGACCATCATTTCAGGATTGCGGGGTAGGATAATAGCAGCACCGGGGTCTTCTTTTTTCAATTGCAGGGAGGATGTGAAGCCACGATATGCCTTACGGATTTGGCGAAGTTCCAGAAGATAGGTGCGCAACCTGAGGTACTCCGACATGTCGTTGTCCTGCTCAAACGTCTTCAATTTTTCAAAAGGAATGAGATCCCCGACGCGGATCTGGATATTTTTGCGTTCCTTATTGAACAATTCGTTCGGCAGCATGGCCGTTCTGAGAAGAGGATGAACCATTCCCGCCATGTGGAAGACCGCGCTGTTCGTGCCATGGAAAAACAGGGGAAGCACCGGAGCCCGGGTTTTCCGGATGATCCCGGCGACACTGGGGTGCCACGCCGGGTCGGTTATTGTGCCTTTCTGGATGTCGAAATGAGACACCGTGCCGGCGGGGAAGACAATGAGCATGCCGCCGTTCCTGACCCACTGGATGCTTTCCCGGAGCGGCTTGATATTCTCCCTCATCGCGTGCTCCTGCTTGAAGGGATTCACCGGGATGAGCAGATCGCGCATTTCTGGAATCGCGGTAAGCAGGTGGTTTGCCATGAACTTCACATCGCAACGAATCGATCGAAAGAGCGACGCCAAAATGATACCTTCAATGCCGCCGAAAGGGTGGTTTGCAACGACAATTACAGGGCCTGCTGGTATCATGATTTTTGAAAGGTCCTTGTCGCTAAGATCATAGTTTACGTTCAGCTGGTCTAGGACCTTATCCGTGAATGGGCGGTTATCTGCCATCCGGGCGACGTCGGCGTATGCCTGGTTCAACCTAGGAAAAGCGAGGACATGTTCAAGGGGACCCTTTACCATCGTGAAGAGCTTATCCTGGAAAGGATCCTTGAACTTGATGTCAAGGTTAAAAATGCGGTCGTTGGTCATGAAATCTCCTTATGTGAATAGAGTTTAAAGGTCAGCGGTCAAAGTCCGAAGTAAAACCAAGGTCCGGGGTTCATCCTCAAAACTTTGGATTCTGAACTTTTCTTGTAATTTACGCGACCCTCTCCCGTATCCTGTCCGTTATCCGGTAACCCCATGACCAGAACCCGGTCTCGGGACAAGGCAACAAATAGGAGTCTTTCCCGATTAGGTACCGGTTTCCGCGCCAGATCACGGTTGAACTCAAGAAGGGCACGAACCAGATTACGCCGATAACGAGGTCCTTGATCGGTGCAAGGAAATAGACGAACGGTGATTGCTTCTCAAATGTATTGTTGTCTTTCCGCGATTCCAAGGTTCTGCCGATTATAGAATCGCCAAGGACTTTGATAAGGCCGACGAGGGCTGTGAATGAAAGTGTGGTCTGTGAAAAACCTGATGCCAGGTTCGGGATCGCAGAAATGAAAACCGGGTTCGCGAGGAGCTCCGAAAAGTATTTATATCCGCCAATTTTCCATCTGATTTTTCCCCACCGCGTGTGACGGTTCAGAAACCGTTTGATACTCCAGAACTCATTGACATTGCTGACGAGGTGGTGGGAGAGGACGACTTTTTTCCCTGCCCGTGACATCTCTCGCCCAATAATGAAATCCTCAGCCAAAATATCCTTGAATTTTTCGAGCCCCCCCAGCAGGTTCAAATCGTCCTTTTTCATGAGCATGGATTTTCCGATGACACAGGGCATGCCGAGGAAACGGTCGAGAAAACTAACGCTGCCGATGATAAAAGAGTTTAGGTGAAGATTTTCGAAGCGTGCGCCGATGCTGCGGCCGCCAACGCCCTCGATCAGGTTGCTTACCAACCCGACAGATGGGTCCTGGGTAGGATGCATGATCTCCCGCAAATAGTTTTTCTCAACCATCACATTGCTGTCACTAATCAGGATGTAGGGATGACGGGATCTCTGGTATGCGGGAACGAGATTGTTGATCTTGGGATTGAGACCTGTTACGCACCGCTCCACGACGATCGTAATATTTCTTTCCGGGTGCTTTTCCTGAATCTTTTTAGCTATTTTATATGCGGGATCATTGTGGTCCTGGAGGGACAGCAGCAGCTCGTATTCGGGGTAGTCCTGGGTGCAAAAGCTGGCAAGATTGTCGAAGAGATTATCGTCTAGCCCTCGCAGGGGTTTCAGGATTGAGATGGGAGGTAAGAAATCGCCATCACGGTCCGATGCGACGGTAGCCCGGCTGTTCTTCCTGATGAGGTAGCAGGCCGCTCCCGCCTGGAGCAGGTAGAGAACGATACCTACGGCCGAGATCGTTGCACAGAGGATAAAGGTTATCATGAGTCGCCTCCTGAAAGGTGATGCATATATGTCGAATCAATCGTCATCATTTAATTCCTGAATAGCGTGATTGCTACTCCTTTGTTGTGCCGGATGCAGTTTTTCACCGCATCGACGTTTTTATCGCAGTTTAACAGCGTTTTCCAGGAGTACAGGTGCCGTGCCTTGTGAAAGTCGCTGTTCGCGATGTAGGGATATTTTTTCAGGCTGATCACATTGAACACATCGTCCCGGTTCGCAATCTCCCAAGCATCGATGTATTTCGCATATTTGTCGCGGTTGTTCCAGAGAAAGAGCGTGTCGGGGTTTAGGATGTCCGGTGTATGGTGGGGATGACAGGCGATAGTCAGTGCATCCTGGCGCTTTGCATCAAGAAAAATTTCTTCATAATCCATACACGCGGGGACGAATTCCTTGATGTCGAGAAGCAGAAAATGGGCGGATTCTTCCTTGGTGAGGTGGTTCTTGGTGATTTCAACTCCAGGAATCACGAGCATTCCATATTTGTCCCACGCCCGCTCCGCCTCGGTCCGGATGGCCAAAAGGTACTCGTCAAAATTGTCTCCTCGGATTGACAGGTTGAAGTGTCGCGCGAATTTGCCGATCGCGTTGTCTCCATTCACCACATGGTCTGTAATGGAAATGACGTCGAATCCGGCCTGCCCGAAAAGATCTACTGTCTTTCTTATCTCCAGTGAGCCGTCCGAAAAGGTCGTGTGAATATGAAAGTCACACAGCATCATTGTTGAAATTGTACGGGATTAGTATTACGGCGGCATTAAGGGAATATTAAGTTTCTGTTACAGAAAGCAATATTCTGAAGGGTGGATATTCCAGCTCAGGTTATCTCATAGTGTCTATACCGCTGCCTCGACCTCTTCCCTAACCAGCGACAGCGAGACAAGGTCAGCGGGCCGCCGGCATTCGAGCACAAGCGACTTGACGAGCTCCGGGATATACTCCTGGTCGACCAGTTGCTCGGGAACCATGAAAAAGACCGCTTTTTTTTCGCGGTGCTCATAGGTTTCTCCGCCTTCGATCATGTCATAATCGACAACAGTTACTTGGACAGGCGATGTTGAAAATATTTCGGCCACAACGCCGCTTTCGATTTTGATAACAATGGAATCGTTCATGCATTTCTCTTTTTTAAATTTAGATCGGTTCGAAGAACGGAGAATATTCCAATGCTGACAAGGATACCAAAGCATTGTTAATGCGCGGTTACGTTCCTGTGAAGTTTTACTTAAATCTGAGACCGGCTTTGGATAAGGTAGGAGTAGTAGGAAGCCGCGCTGGTCGGTGTACGCTTGAGCGTCTTGAAGTCGACCCGGTACAGCCCGAACCGCGCTTCGAGACCCTGAAGCCACTCATAATTGTCGATGAGGGTCCAGTAGTAATATCCCCGGATGTCGAGACCCTCTTTGAGACATCGTTCGATTACGTCGACATGCTGCTTCATGTATTTCACTTTTTCCTCCGTATCGTGCGTAGCGATGCCGTTCTCAGTGATTACGATCGGCAGATTGAGCCGCGACGCATAGCGGAGGACCTTGGCGAGGCCGCGGGGGTGGACTTCCCATCCGAGATTAGTAAGCCCCTGGCCGTCGATGTCGAGGTGCCGGAGCTCGACTCCCATTTTTTTGAAGGGATTGAAGCGGAGATGGATTCGGGTATAGTAATTCACGCCGAAAAAATCGAGCTTGTCCTTAATCGGAACCTCAATTTCCACCTCGCGAGAAAAAGGGAATTTGATGATGAAGATTCCCGTACGAAACGCGTTGATGATCGAGTGATTGTAAAAGTAGTTTGCCGTCTTCTTCAGAAGCCGGTCAAGAGGGTTCCATGTTTTCCAGGGAGCGAAAACAGACATGTTGTGTGCAACGCTCACTCGGGCATCGGGAACGTATCGGTGAATGATGTCATAGGCCTTACCGTGAGACGTAAAGATGTTTTTCAATGCAACGAGGGCGCGGGGCACATCCCGCAGTCCCGGAGGCATACATCCATCCATATAACCGCCGATGACTATGACATAGGGTTCGTTGAATGTTATCCAGGTGCGCACATTCCTGAGAGTCGATGCCATCATCTCGGCGTATCGCAGGTATTTCTCAATGGATGAAGTCCGATGCCAGGGTGTCCGCTCCAGGAACCAGCGCGGAAGAGTAAAGTGGTGGAGCGTGACCATTGGTTCGATGTGGTAGCTGTGAAGGATATCGATGATCTCCTGGTAGTGAGCGATCGCTTCCTCGTCCCATGTATCGGGCCGGGGCTGAATCCTGCTCCACTCCAGGGAAAACCGGTACGCGTTGACACCAAGCTCCTTCAGCAGCTTGAGGTCTTCACGGAAGAGGGTATAGTGGTTCGTTATCTGCGGTATGTCGCTGAGCACGGGGTCCCAGGTCGCCCAATCCGCATTCGGAGAACCTTCGAGTTGAAACGCCGAGGTTGCCACACCCCACTGAAAGTCCTTGGGAAAAACCTTTTCCTTCGTCCGTTCTCGCATGAAAGCGCCAGTGCCCTCCCGCCTTAACTCCAATGACGTATCATTAAAATAAGTCCCGCCATAGAGACCACGATAAGGACAATATCCTCGAATTTTTTTAAACAAGGCTTACTTATATAGTTATCCATGATTCGCCTCTTCAGCTTCGAAGGACTTCTCCGGTGAAAATACCACCGCCAGTGTCCTGATGCAGCCGATCACGAGGATCAGGCTGGCAAGAGCCAGTATCATCCCTTTTTCTAGGGTGTGTTCGTAGAGCCCAATCATGATTTCGCGGAGCACGAAAACCAGTGCGGCATCGGTAATAAAGGTTATCTTAAGCCGGTGTACGGTAAAATACTCGATGATGCTGCGAAGCAGCTCGATGACGATGAACAGGGAAAGAATGTTGGTCACCATCATGTCGAAGGCCGCTGCGATGGTTCGGCTCCCGAATACGGCTCGAAGGTCAAGAATGACCCGCGCGATCCCCATTAAAAGAGCGATGATCACGAGCGGGATCATGAATTTGATCATGGTGTCAACGATTTTCGTGAAGTATTTCATGACTCCTTGCCCGGCGCGTCAAGGTTTCCCGCCCTGGAACTCCGTGGGCAGCCCGTGTTCGGACATACTGTCATGATTTCATTACACTCCCATTACCAATTTGTTACAATTGCATGAAATTGAGGCATGATTGACGCTTAATGGCAGACGATTATCTCAAGCATCACAGGAGTGGATTTCTTTAATTATTGTAACATTTTTGTAACACGGCTGTTTTACAATTACCAACATGTGACGAAAAACCCTGTCTCTTCAGGGTGGGGAGATAAGGAGCTGGTTGCAAAGCAACCAAATTCGTACCTTTTTTGTCACGTTTTGAATTATATTGTACACACTAATGACCTCGTGGTAAAATGCTTACGTTGGACGCATTCACCGGGCTCTAATGGATTTTGGGAAACGGCGGATACTTTTATTTCAATCGGCGCTCATCAATCAATATCATTATTCGCCGGGAAATTAGAGAGGTTTTATGGGTTACTTGAAATGGAACAATCGGTATTCAGTCCATGTTGATGAAATAGACAAACAGCACCAGAAGCTAATCAACCTGATCAATGAAATGTATGACGCCATGCAAGCCGGCAAAGGCAGGGAAATTATAGGCACCGTCATTGATGAGTTCGTAGATTACACGGTTTATCATTTCAACACTGAAGAACGATTCTTGCAGCAGCATAGCTATCCAAAGTATGATGTTCACAAGGAAATGCACGACAATATTGCCAAAAAGGCGCGTGACCTTAGGGAAACATTGAAAAAAGGCAACAAACCATCGAACATCGACGTCATGCTTCTGCTGACCAACTGGCTTAACGCTCACATCCTGGAGGAAGATAAGAAATACGCGCACTACATCGAGTCTAAGACAAATCTCTGATTCATTGCATATGCTATTGCTTTTGACCGGGATCTTTCGGAAAAAATAAATCGGATCAATTTACTTCATGTGTTGGCTGCCTCATAATTATGCAATACTCATTTCCAGGGTGCGCAAAGTTATTAAAAAATCCTTTTGCACAGGGTTAATAACAGGTTATTAACAGTTCCTGTGAACATGAATGTCGGAATTTGTACACTTTTCATTCCCTTTGTTTTTCTTCTTTGAGCTATCGTTCTATGCGGGAATTGATCGGTCTCGCATGATTCGCGTATCACGCAGAAGTTCCTCATTAATTCCAATGAGCTGAGACTGATCTTTGAATCGCCAATGAAGCCGCTGGAGCGCACTCGGAAAAACAGGACACTTCTCAGCGCTTACATCATCGCATACCGAACGGGGTGATTGATCGTGAGTCGGACAAGCCGCAGCGGTTGCGGGTCGGACACTGTTCAAGAGTCATCCCGCTGCTGAGGCGGAAAATTACAACGGCACCGCCATCATGAGGAAGTAATCGGGAGGGATTGACATGCCTGGAGCCAACGCCCGCAATTACGCTGGGATCGATCATACAAAAATCGATATGATGATGAGGGAACTGAGTGAGGGCGGGGCAATAGTAACAGGGAACAATCCCTGGCATGTTAACACGCGCCGTCATGGAGTCATACTGAAAGCAGAATGGAATGAGACCGCTTCAACGTTGGTGGTATCCATTACTCACAGCAGCTGGTTTGTCCCGCGCCAGAGGGTTTGGGGCATCCTCGATGAGCTGATCAGCAATGTTCAGAGGCTCGAAACAGTATGACCGCAATCGCGGCAAAAAATCCTTATGTGTTCTCTCCTCATTCCCCTTCGACATAGTATCCAACGCCCCGCCGCGTTTTCACAAACAGGGGACGGGCCGGGTCGTCTTCGATATGCGTTCTCAGCCTTCTGATATGGACGTCGACTGTCCGGGGTTCAACGAACGTGTCATCCTGCCACAGCGCATCGAGCAGCTGGTCGCGGCTGAACACCCTGCCTCTCCGTTCAACGAGATAGAGCAGGAGCCTGAACTCAGTTGAACTCAGACTCAGCGGAACATTGTTTTTACTCACGATGTACCGTTCCTTGTCGATGCGTAGATTGTGGACGGTGAGAACATTTTCCTGCGTTTTTCTGCCGGCTCCTCTCCGGAGCACGGCGTTTACGCGGGCAGTGAGTTCCTTGGGGCTGAACGGCTTCGTCATGTAGTCGTCGGCGCCCGTTTCGAGGCCCTGTATCCTGTCGGTTACATCGCTTTTGGCCGTCAGCATGATGATCGGCATAGAGGCCGTTTTCGGATTGCTTCGAATGATGCGGCACAGCTCCGTCCCCTGAAGGCCCGGAAGCATGAGGTCGAGAATAACAAGGCCGAATCCGCCCTTCTTGATTTTATCCAGGGCCTCCTCGCCATCCGACGCAGAGGAAACTTTGAACCCTTCCCGTGTGAGATTATAGGTGACAAGCTCCACAAGATCGGGTTCATCATCAACGACCAGTATGCGTATTGTCTGCGCAGCGGCTAGGCTCATAGGGTATTCAGAAACACAGGATTGATGCGATTGAGAATTCGTTATTATTTTACGGTATCTTCTTTAAGAACCTTCAGGTATGTTCTGCACCCAGGATACCGGGAACACCGGAAGCGAAGTATTGTTTGCTCATCGCGGTAGAGGTGCATCGGATTTCCGCACGCAGCGCACAACGGCCTGTCCTTCACCCTCATGCGGTGTGAAACGGTGAATTGCATGCCGCACATCAAGCAGAGATAACGTTGGTTGCCTGTTCGCGCTTTCCCGTCGCGGTAAACTGTTTTTGATCTGCAGGCTGGACATTGGATATTTTCGATCGTGTCTTTAGACATTTTGACTGCTTATACTGAAAAGGGTTGATGACAGAACAGTGGCGCACGTGCGGCTATCAATAATGCGTCCCGAATTGAAGCTTTGCTGATTCCTAGGCATCTGTCCCTTAGCCGTGCCGCAGACGTTCCTTAACGCTTCGGCTGACAAGGACCGGCAGAAAGGCCCTTATCTTGGCTTCCTTTTTCAAAACATCCAGAACAGACATGTAATACTGTCGGATTTCATCGGTGGGCAACTGGAGTTCCTGCGCGAGTTTTTGAATGGCACGGGAATGCTGATCAACTTCTTTCTCATCACTTAATACACCGGAAGGTATCGCGGGCTCTTGATCCATAACGATCTCCTTATTTCTCCACTTATATAAGCAAAAAGCAGATGTCGACAACCCTTGGGGTTGCCGAGCATATTCTACCCCCTAAGAATTTTTGCAAGGAACAGCGGGCAACGATCGTAATCTTCTGTACAGCAATAGAGCGCCTTCCGGTATGTATTGATAGCTACAGTCATGATCGACGCTGAACAGAATATGCTTTCCGCCTGCCAGTAGGGGCACATCAATGCGTGAACGCTTGCTGTTTTTGTACTGTCATAGAGAGTTGACCGAGATATATGCAAGTTCACCTCACTCTTACTACTAAACTATAACGTGGAAATGTTACAGTAATATTACAAATAGCAGAAAAGTCTGTGACATGAGTCGACAGACTTCCTGTTTTCGCCATGCGAAAGACACCAGAATACTACATTACAATAATGGCTGTCCTTTCACGTAAGGACGGTTGCTCCTTCGGCTACGCTATTATCTCTATCCTGTGTTTCACTCTGAGATTCTTGATTATCCGAACAGTTACGGTTCTGGGTGTGGGAAAAAATAGACCGCTCCAACTCCACTGGATTGGATGAATAGGGTATAATTGGTAGTAGGCAAGTAATGAAAGTGAAAATAGACAGCGCTCCGAGAAAAGGCTACAATTTATTCATACGAAAGGAGATTGTAAAATGGCACTTTTAGAAGATGGTTTGAAAGGAAATCTGGTCACGGGTCTTGCTATTGGTATAGGGGCGGCAATATTAGCGCCCATCGTAATACCTTTGTTTGCCAATATTGCGAAACCGCTGGCGAAAGCGGCAATCAAGGGAAGCATACAGTTGTATGAGCGAGGGAAGGAAACTTTTGCCGAAGTCGCTGAAATAACCGAGGATATCGTGGCGGAAGCAAAGGCGGAGCTGTCCGAAGCGGCAACTGCAGCAGCAGCGGCACCGGCGGTCGCAGCAGCGCCGGGTGAGTCACAAACGTCATGATACGGGATGCAGTGGTGTCACATAACTCGCCGGGACGGTTACGGGTAAAAATCGCCGCGTTGAAAGGCGATGTCGGAGCGCTTACTGCGTGCAAGGAACAATTTGCGCAGTGTCCTGATATCAGCGCGGTGGAGGTGAACGAGACCACGGGGAGCATGCTCTTTCTGCATGAGACGAGCATGGCGGTCATAACCGAGTATGCGCGGACGAAAGATATTTTTGTCTTGCAGGAACAACCGCGGGGACGGGGAGGTAACCCCGGGAATCTTCACCAAAATATAACAGAGACGTTCAAGGGAATCGATAACAAGATCAAGAGCTTGACCGATGGTGAGATGAACATGGGGGGAGTGGCATTTGTTGTTCTACTGGGAGCGGGGGTTACCCAGATTCTCAGCGGAAACGCCGGCGCGCTCCCGTGGTACGGAGCATTTTGGTACGCATTCAATGTTTTTTTAAAATCGAACGAACCGAAAAAGTAACGGGGGCGGGCGGTTGGCCTTTTTGAGAACCTGAGTACGCGTGGGGTTTTTCATCCAATCCCGATAAAACAGACTTGTAAGACCTACTCTCATTTCCCAGGAAAGCCTTCATAAATAATATTTAGCATGCCATGATCGGAGTCCCTCAATCTTCTTCGGATCGAGCAAGGAGAAATGACATGAACGACAGCAGGCAGAAACCACAACACAAGACGGCTGTGAAGCATCGGACGCAGAGTCAACCGTCAGAGGGCGACCAAACAGCAAAGCAAACAACAGGAGGAGTAGCAATGACAAGTGCAGAGATCATAGACAAGCCAGTATCATCAGAGGAAATCGGTAAAGCGGGGACTACGGTTAAGGAAGGCGTTGTCAGTAGTCTCAAGGGCATCAATGAGATAGAGGCGGAAATCGTTAGCCTGGTCCGTAACACTGTATCCAACACCCTTCGTGCAACGGGCAGCGTTGCCGGCGAGGCGTTAATTATTACAAAGGATGTGATCAAGGGGGCAATTCAGGCAACGGAGGAGGTCGGCACCGGCCTGATCCTGAGCACCAAGAGTGTCGCGAAAGGTGTGGTTATGGGTGTGAGCGACGTAGGCGGCGATGTGATCGCGGTTGCGGGATCCACCGTTAGGGGTGCCGTTAAAGGGGCGGCTGAAGTCGGTGCGGATGTGGCGATGGTGGCTCGACGGGCAGTGGATGGCGTGATTGAAGCCACGAAGGAAGTCGGTGGTAATGCCGAAGAAGTGGCGAAGGTTGCCGTAACGGGAGCGATTGATGCGGCATCGGCGATCGGCAACACCGCGGTCAAGGCAGTCAAGGACATGCTAGTTGGCGTTGTCGAAGGGGTAAAGGAAGTTGCAAGCACAGCCCTTCCGAAATCCAGGCCCGCGGTGTAGTAATCGGGGCGCACACAAAATCAGTTTTCATGTCCAAAAGGGGGGCGATGCGTGATCCAGACCGTTCATGCCGCGGTGAGAGGGCGTGTCCGTTATAAAGTTGAAGGGCTCTATCGCTCGGAATCATTGAAACAGCGTATTGAGCAGGGTCTTGTTCAGCACGCTGGGATTCTAAACGTTTCCGTCAACACCCTGACGGGCTCGGTTCTCATTTTGTACGATACGCGGAACGGCAATGGCGATCATGTATTGGCCGTGGCCGGACTCCTCAAGGAGATCGTTGAAAGTCGCCCAGCGGGCTCCGCAGTGGGCGGGGCGGAAAAAGAGAAAGATACGACACCTAGCGCCGGGGCTGCTTCGCCCGTTACGCGCAAGGACGATCCTGGGTTTGCCCGCAGTGGTGTGCCTTCGACGCATCCGCAAGCAGGGGGAAAAAATCCGAGCCTGCGAAAAGTAAGGTCGCAAGTCGTCCATGCTGAGGAACAGCCTGAAGACCTGTGGCACTGTATGACGAGGCAGGAAGTCCTGAATCAGTGGGATGCCTCCGGCTCAACAGGCTTGTCTTTGGAATCAGCTTTGCAACGTGCAGCTCAATACGGTCCAAACCTTTTGCCGGAATCGGTTCCCCGCTCCGCGTGGAGCATCTTCTTCGACCAGTTCAAATCCCTTCCCGTTGGCCTTCTTGGAATAGCTGCGGGCATTTCAGTCTTCACGGGTGGCATCGCCGATGCCGCAGTGATCCTCGGCGTCGTTATGATTAATGCTGCCATCGGATATACGACCGAAAGGCAAACGGAAAAAACCATTCACGGCCTAAAGAGCCTCGTGCAGCCGGTGACAACGGTTATCCGCGGCAGTACGCTGCAGGATATCGACGCCAAAGACATCGTGCCGGGAGACCTGCTCGTGCTCAGGCCTGGCAGCTATGTTGCCGCCGATGCCCGGCTTCTGGATTTGAATTATCTCAGCGTTGATGAATCTGCGTTGACCGGCGAGAGCATGCCGGTCACGAAGACAACGGGGAGGCTGCAGTCGTCCGATATCCCACTTGGCGACCGGACGAACATGGTGTATATGGGCACCCTTGTCACGGGAGGTCAGGGCCTCGCCGTTGTTGTGGCGACAGGCCGCTATACGGAGATGGGGAAGATCCAGACCCTTGTAGGAACAGCGCGTCCTCCCGAGACCCCCATGGAACGGCAGATGGACAGGATGGGGATTCAGCTGGTCATCATCAGCGGTGCGGTATGCGGCATCGTGTTCGTCATAGGGCTACTGCGCGGCTATGGCTTTCTCCAGATGCTTAAAACCTCCATTGCACTGGCTGTTGCCGCGGTGCCTGAGGGTCTGCCGACCATAGCCACGACAACGCTAGCACTCGGCATCAGGCGCATGCGGGAATTGAATGTTCTTATTCGTCACCTTGATGCCGTGGAGGCTCTCGGGGCCGTTCAGACCATTTGTCTTGATAAAACCGGGACCATTACCATGAACCGGATGTCGGTCGTCGAGATCCACGCCGGCATGCGCTGTTTTACGGTATTCGACGGCAGGATTTCCGCCGACGGTACCACCGTTAATCCCTATTCCAACGATGAACTCCTCCGCCTTCTCCATCTGTCGGTCCTCTGCAATGAATCAACGGTATCGAGACAGGAAGGTGAATATTCGGTTCAGGGCTCTTCGACGGAAAATGCCCTCGTTCATATGGCGCTCGCGGTCGGCGTCGACGTCAATGCACTCCGGTCTCAGTACTCGCTGGTAAAAATCAACCACCGTTCGGAAGACCATCATTACATGAGCACCATTCACCGTGCTGGTGAGGGACAGGGGTTGCTAGCTCTCAAGGGAAGCCCTTCCGACGTCCTATCTCTGTGTCAATGGTATCTCAAGGACGGTGAGAGACTTTTTCTTGATGACCAAGCGCGAGAATTGCTGGACAAGGAAAATGAACGGATGGCCGGTGATGCGCTCCGCGTGCTCGCGGTCTGCTATGCCCTGGCCGACGAGAACGTGCTGAACAACGGCGATGGCTTCGAAGAAGGACTCACCTGGGTCGGCCTGGTAGGCATGGCTGATGTCGTCCGCGCCGGTGTAAAGAGTCTCATAGGGACCTTTCATCGCGCGGGGATCGATACGGTCATGATTACCGGCGACCAGGGACCGACGGCCTATGCCATAGGAAAGGAACTCAACCTTAGCAATGACGAAGAGCTGGAAATTCTGGACTCGACCCACCTTTCTCAGCTGGAACCGGAAGTCTTGACGGCTCTCGCGGGACGGGTCCATGTTTTTGCTCGGGTGAGCCCAGCAAACAAACTCCAGATCGTGCAGGCGCTCCAGTCGGCCGGTAAGGTCGTAGCCATGACTGGAGACGGCATCAATGACGGACCGGCACTCAAAGCGGCCGATATCGGCATTGCCATGGGCCACACGGGCACCGATGTGGCGCGAGAGGTGGCAGATGTCGTACTGGAGGACGATAATCTTGAAACCATGGTGATCGCCATCAGTCAGGGCCGGACGGTTTATAACAACATCAGAAAATCAGTCCGGTTCCTTCTTGCGACTAACATGAGCGAAATCATAGTGATGTTCACCGCGATGGCGGGAGGAATGGGACAGCCGCTGAATGTCATGCAGCTTCTCTGGATCAACCTGATTTCGGATATATTCCCCGGGCTGGCGCTGGCCCTTGAGCCGCCAGAGCCCGATATCCTGTCCCGACCCCCGCGTAATCCGAATGAACCGATCATCAAACCCGGGGACTTCAAACGGATCCTTTTCGAGTCGTCCACCATTTCCGCCGGGTCCTTGGCGGCTTATGGTTATGGCCTCGCACGATATGGTCAGGGGGCCGAGGCGGGAAGCATGGCCTTCATGAGCCTCTGTACGGGTCAACTTTTACACGCGATCAGCTGCCGTTCCGAAACGCACAGCATCTTCGATTCCGAACGGCTAGCAACGAACAAGTATCTTACTGCGGCCCTCACGGGTTCCCTCGGGATCCAGACCGCAACCATGTTCGTCCCAGGCCTGCGCCGGTTCCTCGGTTTAAGCCCTCTGGGGCCGGTGGACGCCATAATAGCGATAGGGAGCGCAGTCGTGCCGCTTCTCATTAACGAAGGAACAAAGACACGTGCCATTACGCGGCAGACGAAACAGGTCGATTCCCCGGTCGCGGCTGGAGAGCCGGAAAACATCCGGTTAGGCGTGGTCATGTGATCGCGTCTGATGCAAAGTGAGGATTAGGTATCATCTAATCTATGACCGGCATTCATAGGGAGGAAATGAAAATCGACGATTGTCCGGCTTTCGAGAGACTTCACCATCATCTTTGAACTTTTCCCTCCTCAAGGGCGAGAGTTCTGGAGAAAGGCAATCTCAGATGAAAAAAGATTTCATGTTTACCTCGGAATCAGTGACGGAAGGCCATCCTGACAAGCTGTGCGACGTCATCAGCGATGCTATCGTGGACCATTTCCTTCAGCAGGACCCGTTTGCGAATATAATCGCCGAATGCGCGGTTGCAACGGCCATCGTATTTATCGCGGCGCGATTTTCCTCGCCGGTCAGGGCCGACTTCGCGAACATCGCCCGTCAGGTCATCAATATGGTTGGTTACGATCAACAGGCGTTCAATTCCAAGACCTGCAGCATTATAACGAGCCTTAAGGAGTTTCCCGACGGAGTTCGGAGAGATATCGATGAACGGACGATGACGGAGGACGAACTCGAACGGGTCCTCGTGCGGAACCAGGTCACGATCTTCGGATTCGCCTGCAATCAAACATCGGCACTCATGCCGCTCCCCATATGGCTCGCGAACCGTCTTGCCCGAAAGCTTACGTCGGTAAGGCTCCAGAAAATTCTGCCCTATCTCGCGCCAGACGGGAAAACGCAGGCGGGCGTTGAGTACCGCAACGGCAGCCCCTCCCGCATTCACAGCATTACGGTCATTGCAAGCCAGGAACGCTCTCCGGAAAAAGGCGGACCGAACGAGAAAAGACTCTCTGACGATATCCGGGAGGCGGTAATCCGTCCGGTTTTCCAGGACGAGGTGGTGAAGCCAGATGACAAAACGCGGATTTTCGTCAATCCGGAAGGCCCCTTCATCCAGGGCGGTCCCTCGGTGCATTCGGGGCTTACGGGAAGGAAAATCGCGATTGATACCTATGGAGAATATTCGCGCCACAGCGGTTCCGCGCTGACCGGCAAAGACCCTTCGCGGATTGACCGGATCGGGGCTTACGCCGCGCGTTATGCGGCGAAAAATGTGGTTGCTGCTGGACTGGCCACGTCCTGCGAAGTTCAGCTCAGCTATTCAATTGGTTTTTCGCGTCCCGTGAGCGTCCAGGTGGAGACCTTCGGGACCGGTGTAATATCCGATGAAAAGATAGCCGACCTGGTGGAGAAACATTTCGATTTCCGGCTGGCCGGGATCATCCGTCAGTTCAGTCTGCGATATCTGCCGTCCCAGGTCAAGGGGGGGTTCTATCGCAAACTCGCAGCCTACGGTCAGGTAGGGAGAATGGACATCGGCCTTCCTTGGGAGTTAACGGACAAGGCCCCTCTCCTGAAGCAATGACGGTCGGCCAAGAGAGGCGCGGACCCGCAGTTGAGATGAACTGTTGATCGAGACGTGCTATGATATGATATATAGATAAGGAACGTCAAAGACGTGGCAGTTGGAGCTTGCCGCCGGAAAAGGTTTTTTCTGGTAGCAAGGCTCAGGAGAAACGGTTCAGGGCACAGACGGGAAACCTTAAGGATGGTAAAATCTCTGCTGCAGGGATATTCGGTTTTTTAGATGAGTATATCGAAAGGGGTACGAAGAGAAAGGGAACGAAGCGTGTTCAGCGTCTCTGGTGTCGATTGCTGCCGATCACCAAGCGGAACAAGTCGCAGTGACGGGAAGCGAGTGGCTGACGAGGGGGCCGCGGATGGTAAAGGGAGGGGCACAGCATGAACAGCAAGATGGTCTTTGATCACACTGTGGAACGCAATCATCAGGTTGCCATTGAGAATCTCGCGAAGAGCCTTAATCATTCTCCGGAAGGCATCAATACTCTTTATGCAATGGTCCTCAGACACTACATGAAAACGGCGCGAATCAAACACTTTGTCTCGGCGCTCGTCACCAAACGAGTCAAGGAGTTGCTAAAGGATACAAAGTTGCCTTCTGATATAGAAGGAAGGAGAGGCCATTCCCGTGAGTTTTAATACCCGAGGGTATGCTGATAAACGAAAACCCGCCGAGAACCAACCGTCGCTGCGCTCGGACGCGTTTCCTGTGAGGGAGGAGCCGCGCTGCACAACAGTTATCCGGCTGCTACGACGCTCTTTGTAGTTCAGCACCGCAGCTGCATAATTCCACGGCTTCCGGGCAGGTAATCTGATACGACTTATCACAACTTGGGCACACAAATTCAACCCTATATCGCTGATCCATTCTTGAACACCTCCGGAGATTAGAATGACCTGCGGGAGCGACTCCCGCTCATCGTAATCGCTGATGAAATCTTCTTCCTTAATAAAAATACGATAATGAGTTTACAGTAATGTGACAGTTGCATTAAACTTCTATTACTTTGTCTTCCACGAAAGGGCTGGGAGCGTTCGTAAAGAATAAATGGGGATGGAGGTCTGATAGCTGTCCCGCCGCCAGAGTCTCTAACCCATGGTTCCAAAATGACAATATGCAACCCTTCCGGTCCGCCTATTGCAGGTAGATATGGTTTTAATTGGATACAATTAATGGACAGAACAGGATCATTTATTCGTCGCACGCCGTCCCGGACAGGCATGTGATAAAATATCTGTTAGAAGTTGTTGTATCTGCGTTTACTTATCTCAGTGCCGGGATCCAATGCCAGCTTTTCGATAAGATGATTCAAGACATTATATATGATACCGAATTTATCTTCTAAAAAATCTACAGCGAAGCCCATTGAGATGGCTCAGAGCGAGCAGGATCTTCTTGCTATATGCGCTCTCACTCCAGAGGCGGCTCTTGCAACGGTCGGCGTATCAGAGAAGGGTTTGGATCCCGATCAGGTCCACGACCGGCGGACACGCTTTGGTTGGAACGCGACCGCCAATCACAGAAAAATGGGTTTTCTTCGTGAAATCTATCAGCGCTGCAAAAATCCGCTTGTTGTTCAGCTTCTGGTCATCGCAGCGGTGTCCTTCGCTATGGGTGACCTTCGCGCGACGGTTATGGTCAGCGCTATGGCCCTCCTTAGCGTGGGGCTCGGTTATTATCAGGAATCACGGGCGGGCCGCGCGGTGGAAAAGCTTCAAGCCATGGTGCGCACGACCTGTGTTGTGATGCGTGAGGGAAAAGAAACAGAGCTTCTCATGGACCAGTTGGTCCCCGGTGACATCGTCATCCTCGCGGCAGGGGACATGATCCCAGCCGATTTGCGCCTTCTTAGCACCAAGGATTTTTTCGTAAGCCAGTCCGTGCTTACGGGGGAGTCGATGCCGGTCGAAAAAATGGCTGCCCCTGCAAACACGCCCGCTCAGAACGGTTTGGAATTGATAAATGCCTGCTTTCAAGGGAGCAACGTCCTGAGCGGGTCGGCGCGTGGGCTCGTGGTTAACACAGGCAACAGAACCTATTTCGGCTCTATTTCAAAGAATCTTGCTTCGGTGCGCGTCCTCACCAATTTTGACAAGGGAGTCAATGCTTTCACCTGGTTGATGATCCGCTTCATGGTCATAATGGTGGCGGTTGTTTTCCTCATTATCGGCGTCACAAAACACAACTGGATGGAGGCGCTGCTGTTCGGCCTTGCCGTTGCCGTCGGTCTTACCCCGGAGATGCTCCCGATGATTGTGACGGTCAATCTGTCCAAGGGGGCGCTCGCGATGTCGCGGAAGAAGGTAATCGTCAAGAGACTTAACGCGATACAGAACTTCGGCGCCATGGACGTATTCTGCACGGATAAGACAGGCACGCTTACTCAAGACCGCGTCGTACTCGAAAAGAATGTCGATGTAACGAACCGCCAAAGCGATGATGTGCTTCGCTATGCGTACCTGAACAGCTACTACCAGACGGGCCTGCGTAACCTGCTGGACCGGGCCATCCTGGAACACGGCGAACTTGATGTCGAGCGCACGTGTCGAAAGGTGGACGAAATCCCTTTTGACTTCTCACGGAAGCGAATGTCGGTGATTATCGATTATGAAGGCGCTCACGTGCTCATCTGCAAGGGAGCGGTGGAGGAAATGTTCACCGTCTGCGACCACTACCAGGTTGATGAGGAAATCCATCCTCTCATCGAAATGCTTAAAAAAGATCTAATGGAAGAATACCGGGCTCTGAGCGCCGACGGATACCGGGTTCTGGCAATCGCGTACCGCGAGTTTCCCCAGACCCAGCAGGTTTTTTCCGCCCTGAATGAATCTGGCTTAATACTCTTAGGATATGTTGCCTTCTTCGATCCCCCGAAGGATTCCGCCCTCAAGGCGCTGGCGGAATTGCGCCGTGTGGGGGTATCCACCAAGATTCTCACCGGAGACAATGAGCTTGTGACCCGGAAAGTGTGCCGGGATGTCGGCTTGGAGATTGAGGGGATTGTAACCGGTCCGCAGCTCATCGGCCTCAGCGACGACGAACTGACGGAGGTGGCGGAAAAATCCACGGTGTTCGCCCGCTTATCACCGCTTCAGAAAGAGCAGCTCATTCGTGCCATGCACCGGGGCGGTCATGTTGTCGGATTTCTGGGAGACGGCATCAATGATGCGCCGGCAATGAGAGCCGCCGATGTGGGCATCTCCGTCGACACCGCCGTTGATGTGGCTAAGGAATCGGCGGACATCATCCTCCTGGAAAAAGACCTTTCCGTTTTGGAGCAGGGAACCCTCGAGGGTCGCAAAGTATTCGGCAACATTATCAAATACATTAAAATGGGTGCAAGCTCCAATTTCGGCAATATGTTCAGCGTCGTCGGAGCAAGCCTGTTCCTGCCTTTTCTTCCCATGGCCCCGATTCAGGTGCTGGTTAACAACCTTCTATATGATCTTTCCCAGTCCGGCATCCCGACAGATAAGGTGGATGATGAATTCTTGGAAAAACCCCGGCGCTGGAACATTGACAGCATCAAGAAGTTCATGCTGTATATCGGTCCCACCAGCTCGGTGTTTGACTACACGACTTATGCCCTCATGCTTTTTGTTTTTTACTGCGCGCGGTTCTCTCTTCCAGGGGCGTCGGATACTTCGAAAGTCTATTATGAGAGTCTTTTCCACACAGGGTGGTTTGTCGAATCAATATTGACCCAGACGCTTATCGTGCATGTCATTCGGACCAATCGGATACCGTTTATTCAGAGCAGGGCCAGCGCCGCTCTGACGCTGACCACGCTCACCGTCATGGCCGCGGGAATCATCCTGCCCTATTCGCCGCTGGCGGATTACCTTGGCTTCGTGAGGCTCCCCGCCTCGTACTGGCTATGGATCGTAGGGACCCTCGCGGCCTACGTAACATTGACGCACTACGTTAAAACCTGGTTTGTTCGCAAATTTGGAGGCGATTAGGCATGAAAAGTCTTTTGACCGCGCTCAAGGACGGCCGGCTCGTGGAACTTCCCGACAGTGACAAAGAACACTCATTGCGATACCTTGCACATCTGATCGAGGGCATCCCAGAACTGGGTGGACATCTTCAGGTTGATGAAGATGTGCTGGTTCGCGAGCGCGAGGGAAACACTGGGATCGGTCTGGGGGTTGCCTGTCCCCATACGCGCGTCGCTGGTGCGGGAGAATTATGGTGTGCGGTGGGTTGGAGCCCTGCAGGGATCGATTATGGTTCTCCTGACAATCAAAAAGTTCACCTCGTGGTTATGTATTATGTCCCCGATCCACAAAAAGCGGCTTATCTCAAGGAGGTTTCCGCTCTCGTATCAGCCATCAAAAAGGAAGAAGGCATCCAGGCGATTTCGGGTGCCGAGGATATCGCCGATGTGCGCAATCGTCTGCTGGATTGGGTGTCTACGGCGATTGAGGCGGGAATGCCGGAAGCCCGCGCGCGAATGGTGCGTCTGGAAGCACGGCAGGCGGCCGCCGGTTTTGCGCCTGCCGGTCTGCAGATCGTTCCTGTCCTCATCGTGAGCCAGCTAGGCCAACCGCCGATAGTGCTCTCGCCAAATTCGGAGTTGTCCTCGGCCCTGGAAAATGACGTCGGTATTTCCCCTCTCCTGAAACGACAATCATCATTCGAGAGACTGGGATATTGGTTTGTATACCGGTCCACGATGATATACGATCCTCAGCGTCCGCTCTACGATTACCTCGCCGTCAAGGTTGGATGATTGGCCACTCCCCATGGTTAAAACCAGGGGCTTTCTGCGGTCAGGTGGGTAATTGTCCATAGGTGGTGCCGGACGCAGACTGAGATACTTTCATTCATTTCCCTAACAAAGAGAAATGGAAGCTCGCGGTAAACCATTATCATCAGGAACAATGAAAGAACCTGCCGTTTTGACAGCCTTAAAGGATGGGGCGCTCGCCGAATTGTCTGGATTATTGTATAGGGGAAAAAGGAAGAGATGAGAGGCAACCCTGCCGCTTCTTGGAAAAGACGAGGAGGATATCAGGCCGTATAGGCCGCTACCTACAATAATATAGCCAGGAACGATAAACCCGTTCCTTGTAACGCGGTCTCGATAAAAGCGCCGGTAACCGCTTTGGTGACGACGTTGAATGCCTTTGCTGTTGCCTGGTGAACCACTTGATCGTTGGTGATGGTTTTTTCGGGATGGTAAAAACCGGCCCGCTCAAGAGTGTTCAGTATGTCCTGGTGCCGGATTTCCACAGCATTATAATGAATCAGAAGACTGCCTGTCGTGACATTGAATTCGGCAGTGCCTATTCCATGGCCCATGTTCACAAGAGTTTTTTGTACCTCATAATGTACGGCGCTGTTTTTAAACAACGGATTTTTGAGTCGCAACCTTCCGGGGACATTATGAACATAGCAATGCAAGATTTGA
>CAWGYL010000020.1:0-71019 GCA_963826885.1 Nitrospirota bacterium
TCATTTGCACCCTAATCCCAAAGCAGGAACAGCCGCTCAGTCTTTTGCAACTCCTTCATCAGCTCTTCAATGGTGCCCGCCCCCTCGTCAACAGCATCCGGGCTGAATTCGTAAACTTCCCTGACAAAGGCCTTTAGGTCTTTGGGCAGCCTCTTAAACTCGATCTCGACCCAGTCGTTGTCAGCACCGATGATCTCAAAGGAGGATATCTTCTCCCAGTCCTGAAGCCGATCGATGATATCCCGATTTGATATATCATATTCGTCACCGTTGGTATGCATGATACGGAGAATCTCATACTGGTCCGTGCCTTTGATAAAGCCTATTTTATCCGCCTTGTGCCCTGCATTCATCTCTATTACGAATGCCAAGTATTTCTTAGGCAATAGCTTGCGGCGGAGCGAAGCGAGAAAGCTGTCTGATTTATCTTCAGGCACGGTCACGGCAATGCCGGGAGCGATAATCTGGTATCCGTCCTCGTCGTAACCGACCAGCCGCTGGATGCGCTCGTGGGTTTCCTCCTTAATCGTGATGAGCACTTGCCTATCAAACTTGAGGATTCTCGCGATTTCCTCGGCATATGGTGAAAGGGTAACATGGGTGACAGTCGGTCTGCTTGCGGTAGCGGTAGCCGCGCTGACGGTCATACTGCTCGTAATTCCGCTGCGCATGCTGTTCGTTGTTCTGCTGGCAATACTGGCCGTCACACCGCTTACCGGACTGCCTGTTGTCCTGCTGATCACGCTCATACTGCCTGTTATACCGCTCATCGGATTCTCTGAGTCATGATCATCACCCGCGTTTCGTGTTGAACTGCCCGTTGTTTGGTCAGCAGCGCCCATGACCAGGGAAGCCGCTCCAACCACGACAAGCAGCAACAGCCATCGTTGACATATCTTATTTATTCCCACGGATACACTCCCAACGGAAAATTGGCAGAGACGAAATGAAAAAGCAATAATCAATATGGCGAACACAATCTGAAATAAGCGGTATTATACTATCATAGTATGAATTTATGTAGCAAATTGTTTCTTGCTCTATATGAATTATATTATCTAGGTGGACATTTGTCTATTTCTTACCAAAACAATCTTTATCTGGTTATTTCACAAGCGGCACCATATATCCATGCTCTGTAGATACAGAGTTTTACGGCGCGGGCTTTAAGTCGGACTTCCAATTAAGCAGCCGTGATAAATTTTTCTTGATTAATAGGAACGCCGCTTCATTTGACTGACGTTCTGCATGCCCCGCCGATCCAAATCGGAAAAACAACATGCACGATATAAAATCCAGCACCAGAAAGTCCAGTTAAGCGATCCCTGCCCTTCATTGACAAAACACAAAATATTTTGGTTCTCTATCAAGGCAAAACCAAAAGACGACCATTAAATAGTGTTGTAAAATCAATCTTTCTTCTTGACCTTCCATACGCCTTATGTTACAAATTATCAACTAGCGATGACCTTCTCTTTCACCATCCATTTTAAAATTACAAACGTTCTTCAGCAGCATACATCACGATGCCGGAGACACTGTGCTGGATATTATTACAGGAGAGCACTTACAGGACCTCCTCAGGACTGAAACATGGCGGGACCTTTTCATATCCCTTTCTGAGAGCCTCGGTTTTTCTCTGAGCATCTATTCTCAGACGGGAAAACCGATCTTCGTTGCCCTCGGCGACGCTCCCCTCTGTCAGAGTTTCCACTTATCCTCACCCCGTTTCGAATCACAATGTAGCTCAACCTGCCATTCCTATATCATGAACGCCCTCTCAACGGGAAAGCCCGAGGTATATCAGTGCTATGCAAAAGTCATGAGCTTTGTCCTCCCGATCGAATATATGGGGGAGAAAGCCGTGATCCAAGGGCAGGGATCGTTTGCCACTTATGATGATTTCCGAGACTGCATGGAACTGGCAAGCTCTTGCGGCATTGATATGGTCACGATAAAAATACCGCTCACCTACACAAGCTCGCAGCAGGCATGGAAAACCTGCCGCTTCGTGGCCGGCACAGTCACTCGTCTACTCAACAACATGCAGGAAGTCACTATCCTGAGAAGGCAGGTCGAAAGCCTCAAGAGCGTTTTCTCGCGCTGGGGAACCTCTGCAGTGCAGCAGCCAGAAATCCGCTTTCAGGACATGCTGTATAATCTTTCAACGCTGCTAAACATCGACCAGATCACCATTTATTCGTTTGATAAAAACCTGGGCGCCTATACTAGTCTGTACGGTCTTTCCAAAGGCGGAGTTCAGATGAAGGTACCCGATATCAATGCCCAGCATCCTGTTATCAAGGAACTCCGGGGTGGGAAATCATTCGTCCATTTCCCCGAGTCTGCCGGCGAACGCGGCATCATGTTGAAGGCGGAGACAAAGTTCGGATTTTATTTCCCCATTCTGATCAATAAAAGTTTAACCGGAATTCTTGGTGTCAATGACCGGCCTCTCACGGAAAGCGATATACAGATCATTTCCGGGTTCTGTAAACAAACTGCGTTGTTCATCGAGAATTATCATCTGCAGCAAGACCTTCATAAAAAATTTGACCGATTTGCCTCGATTTCGGAGCTGACCAAAGCAATAGCGCCTATTCAGAATCACGGTAAGCTGCTCCAGACAATTCTGGAAAAGTCCGCCGAACTGCTGACGGCGGAACAAGGCTCCCTGATGCTCTTCGATCACGAGACTGATGTGCTTCTCCTTGAGGCGAAAAAAGGCATCATTGAGGGCGTGACCCGAAAGCACAAAATCAACCGAGGCGAGGGTATCGCTGGAAAAGTCGCTGAAAATGGAGAAGCTATCCTGGTCAAGAATGTCGAAAAAGATCCGAGAACAAATCAAAAGAACAGACAGCACTATAAAACGCTATCATTCGTCAGCGTGCCGCTCAAAATCAATGATCGCATCATCGGTGTGCTCAACCTGTCGGACAAGGCGACGGGTGAAGTCTTCGATGAAGAGGATCTGAAGCTTATCCAGTCCTTTGCAACCCATGCGGCGATCGTCATGGAGCGGAACGTCTTCTTCAACCAGACGGAAGAGCTCAAGAAGCTGACGATCACCGATCCCCTGACCGGTCTCCTGAACCGGCGATACCTCAACGAGAGGCTGAAAGTCGAATTAGCCCGGTCCGAACGCACCGGTCACCATCTCAGCTTGCTCATGGTGGACCTGGACGGTTTCAAAGCCTGCAACGACTCATTGGGACATCTCTATGGCGACAAGATATTGAAAAACATTGCGGACACCTTATTCAATACCGTTCGATCCATGGATATCGTTGCCCGCTATGGAGGAGATGAATTCATGGTCATTCTGCCGGAAACCGATGAGCCGCTTGCAAGCGACATCGCGGAACGCGTGAGGACCAATGTAATAAAGAATGTGCTGCTGCCCCGGGATGAAGCCGCGACGGGACCGCATTCCCTTACGGCCAGCATAGGCATTGTCTGTTATCCTGAACATGGGAAAACAGTAGAACTCCTTCTTGAAAATGTCGACAAGGCGCTGTATCGGGCCAAGAACAGCGGCAAGAACAGGGTAGAGGTTTTTTCATAAAATGTCGTTTAGTTCACTCCAAGAAAAAGATTTTTCAGGAAGGCAGGATGAGCTGGCCGGTCTCCTCAAACGGGTCCTCCAGGCTGATACCGGCTTGGCACAAAGCATCGTTCTATCCGGCCCGCGGGGTATCGGTAAGACGGAGCTGCTCAAACATCTCTTCAGCCAGCTGTTCTGGAAACAGAGCCGGATGGCGCCTTTTTTCTATTCGGTCAGCCCCGCACTACTATCCGCATCGGCTTTTTCCAGAACCTATCTAACGCAGTTTATCTGCCAAAGACTTTCTTTTCAAAAAAAGGAACAGGCCCTGCTCTACCGCGACGGGATAACAGTCGAGGACCTTTCCACGCTTGCAGAGGAGCATGAAGCCATATGGGCTAGAGACCTGCTCGACCAGTATGCGCGAGGATCCGCTGATCCCGCGGACGGACTCCGCATAGCGCTTAATGCTCCTCACCGCTCGGCGCTATCCACGGGAATCCCGGTCGCCGTTTTGATCGATGATTTTCACTGGCTGGCAGGTCTCCATCGCGACGGCTTCCCCGAGCAGCGCCTGATCGCCCTCTTCGAGGAGCCGGTCTCCCAGAGGAAAACACCACACGTAATTGCGGGAAGCATGGCCGAGCTCCAGGAAATTTCCGTTGTGAGCGGCCTTGAGCGAATAGCCGTCCAGCCCCTCGGACAGGAGGCGACCTCGTCACGCATTCTCTCCCTTCTCCAGGAACACGGATCGGAAGGCAGCAGCGTGCCTCCTCTCCTTCTGCGCCATCTGGGGGGCAACCCCTTCTACCTGGGCCGCGTAGTCACCAGGGCGTGCGCCAAGCATAATCCCGACGAGAAAGACTTCTGGAGCGCCTACATCAGGGAGATCATGAACGGGACTCTTTCCCTGTTCTGGTCTTCGGTCCTGAAGGGCTATCTTCCCGATCTCAGCCGCAGGAGAACAGCCCTCGCGCTGCTCTATAAAATCTATCACTCCTCCGATGCCTTTTCGTGCGAACGTATCGCAAAATCCTTTTCCCTTACCGACAGCCAGGCGAGCGCCGTCGCAAAGGCCTTGTACCTTGCCGGGTTCCTGCGAGGCGAGTTCGGTCTTTTCAAGTCGACGGATGACCGGGTGCTGCTGGACATCATCGACCACCTCTATATGCGGGAGATGCTCGCGAAGTCCGCTCACGACATGGAACAGGATTTTCTTGAACGGCTTCTGCCGCAAAAGGAGCAGGTCGTCCGCTTCGACATGACGCTTCCGATGACAAAGGAGGCGGAGCTCATCGCGGCCCAATGCCTCGACCAGATAGGCAAGAACTTCCACCTGAACCAGGACGCCATCGGGCAGCTGCAGATAGCGGTGATCGAGGCATGCATCAACGCCATGGAGCACGGGCAGGGCATCGGGAAAAAGGTCTATGTCGGCATCATCGTAGACGGAAGCCGGATAGAGGTTTCCGTGGAAAGCGCAGGGCAGGAATTCATCGTACAGGAAACCGGCGAACCCGTCCATGATCAAAACACCGGGAATGGGCCGAAGAGAGGCTGGGGACTCAAGTTGATAAAGCGCTTTACCGATGAAGTCACATTTGAAAAGACCGCTCTCGGCACGAAGGTGGTTCTGGTTAAAAATATCGAGAAGTCAGCAGGTGTCCCCAAGGAGGATGTGGCGAATCGTGAGTAATTTTTCTTTATCATCGAAATCCGAGCATGATATCGCCATCATGGAGCCGAAGGGATATATCAACGACATCGGAGCAGAGACCCTCGAGCTCGCGAGCGAGCAGTTTCTAGGCAACGGCATCAAGAAACTCATCGTGAACTTTTCCGGTGTCCAGTTCATCAACACCATCGGCCTGTCCATCTTCCTAAGCATGGTGCAGAAAACCTTGGAATACCACAGTCTGCTCTGTTTCACCAATATGAAGAAAGACCATCGAGAAATTTTTGAGATGGCGGGACTGATGAAATATGTAAAGGTTTTCAAGGACGAAAACGATGCCTTCAGCTATTTGAACAGGAGAAGTTGATATGCCGGTGAAAAACCTGCACCTCAAGCGGCTGATGTTCAGTATCGGTTCGCTGATTGATCTGGGGCAGGAGGCGACCTCTTCGAAGGACCTTTCGGCGAAAATGAAAGCCGCGCTCTACGTCATTACGGGGACCCTTTCCGTTCCTACTGCAGCCCTGTTCGTGTACCACCCCGTGCGAAAGGACCTTGACCTCATTATCGGAAAAGGGACCCGGGACCGCAACCTGCAGAAAATCAGGCTTAACGCCAAGACGCAACATATCAAGCAGTTTACCATGAATGATCCCCACATGCTCCGCGACATGGCAGACACCGCATTTTTCAGACACAACCAGGAGGCCTTTGCCAAATTGAAGGCGAAGGTATTTCTTCCTCTTTTCGCGAAGGAGGAATTCGTCGGCGCAATTACGCTCGGCCGCAAGCTGGGTGGCATCCCCTATCGACAGGGAGAAAAAGACGTCCTCCGGATCATCGCACATCAAATGGCAATAACGCTTCACAATGCACATCTGTTTTTGGAACTGGCAAAAAAAGCTGAAGAAAACAGGCGGCTCTATAAAAATATGCAGCGAATCTATCATGACACTATTCAGGCATTCGCGGCGGCCATCGACGCCAAGGATGGGTATACCAAGGACCATTCCTATCGGGTTGCAAGTTACGCTGTTGCGATCGCAAAGGAACTTGGCTGGAAGAAGAAAGATGTTGAGGGAATCTATATTGCCGGCCTGCTCCATGATATCGGGAAAATTATCGTTGATACGAGCGTCATAAAAAAGGGGCAGAAACTGACTGCGGTAGAGGTCAATGAAATAAGAAAACATCCCCAGGTATCCTACGACATCCTTTCAAAGGTCAAGTTCCCTTGGAAGGACATCGATTTTTTCGTCCGTCATCATCACGAACGGATTGACGGGAAAGGCTATCCCGATGCACTCCAGGAGACGGAACTGAGCGAGGGCGTCAAGATCCTTACGCTGGTCGATGCCTTCGACGCCATGACCACAGACCGGCCTTACCGAGACAAGCTGGGGCTCGATGAAACCTTCGAAGAAGTCATGAAATGCTGCGGCACGCAATTCGATGTAAAAATCACAAAAACATTTTTTAACCTGCTGCTCAGGGAACTGAGCGGTGAGGTAAAGAGACCTCAGATACTCCCCCACCTGGAACACCCGGATGCAGGATACTTTGCGGAAACACAATCGGATTCCGATATGTGATTGATGCAGGGATTGTTTCCGGGGAATCATGACCCATCGGACCCCTCATTTTGGATGCATCCTTCTTTCCCGACGCCCGACAGCATGCCACCAGGTCGATTTCCATAATATACAGATTGAAAAGTTTGAATTTGAGTTCTTAATGTTGATGGTAAAATTACCATTGCTATCGGTCATTTCACCATAAAAAAGTGTTCACCACTCTCCCCAGTAAGGAAGATGAAATCCTCAAAATGCATTTTTAACTGAAAACAAAGGGGAACTTCTTCGCCGAGAATACATACAATGTTTGGTATGAATATTGCTTTAAATTACAAGTGATTGCATATTATTTCATCAGTAGGTCTTATTCAGAGGAAGCGAATTAATACTAAAACTATGAGAAAATTCTTAATTGTTGATGACGAAGATTTAATTCGCCACTCACTTTCTACAGCTTTTCACAACAGCGAACGAGAAGTAGTTACCGCGGAAGACCGGGCTTCGGCATTCAAGGCTATCAGCGAAAACGATTTCGACCTTTGCTTTCTTGATGTGCATCTCCCGGACATCAATGGCCTCGAGATCATGAAAAAGCTTCATGACATTTCACCCCAGACGCGGATCATCATGATGACAGGAAGCGAAATCACGGACGCGATAATGAAAGCGGTACGCGAAAACGCGCATTGCTTGATTTCCAAGCCTTTTGAACTGGAACAGGTCAAGGCGCTGGTCGACCGTGTCCTGTCTATAGGCAGGTGTCCATCCGGGCAGGACTGCGTTATGGACGCCGGCAGTATATCATCTCTGCAGTGGATCAGCGACAACACCAGAAAACATCAGCGGAAACCGATTGCCAACAGCATTACCTGTTACGCCGTAGCGCCTCAAGGGGACGGGGCCGCCATGCTTGTAGCCGCCGACATCATTGATATCAGTGAAGCTGGCATGGGTATCCTGACCGAATGCAAACTACAGCCCGGGCATCTCATTCGGCTAAGCGACGCGCCGAGCCATGGCAGAGGCGTGGTCAGATGGAGCGCATCCGCCGAGGCATCGGGCAGCTATCGGGCGGGAATTCAATTTGTGTCTCCGGAGAATGTTCAGCATTAGCAGGCTTTAATAAATCAATATCGTAGCGGATAAAATGCCCGTAGCGACACAAAAAGTATTTCAACGAATTCGAGAAGATACACACCGGGCCGCCTCGTGATCAAGATATTTTCAGATGACAGGCTTGGCGCGAAGAAACAGATCTCATCACCGCTACCCACCCCGCCATATGTATTTAAAAAAGCGAATTTATCAAGGGAAACACTTCTTAAGGCAGTTCCCATCCACAGCGTACCTGTGCAAGCCGACAAAGTCGGGATCCCGTAACTACGTCAGTTGATAGAACACAATTCCCTATTTAGTCACATTCATCTGCGGTTTACTTGCCCCATCTTTGCGTTGAATCGAGAACGACGTAGCCGAGATGAGTTCCGACAATAAACTCACAGACAATGAACTCACACTTGCACTTTTGTCATACTCTTGTTAGAATACCGCAATTGGAACTGGCGTGGTACCCAAAAAGGGGGAGTGTTATGGCATTTACAACCCGAAAAAACTATCGTTTATTTCTCTATGTAAATTCGTTAGTTATAATAGTATTTGGTGCTGTCTTAGCCGGAGGGGGAGTGTTCCTTACTGTCCCATCAGGTCTTGGGGAAGGCTATCATGCCATCCAGGCATCTCTGCGTGTTATTTCCAATGTTCTTTTCTGGAGAGTTGCGATTCTCTATGCTGTTATCTCCCTTCTTATCATCATATCTATGATTGTGCTTCACCTTTTATACTCCCACCGGATAGCTGGCCCGGCCTACCGCATAGGACGTGAAGCAGCCAAAATCGCCCAGGGCAATTTGACCGGAAATATTAAATTTCGCCAGAAAGACAACCTGACTGACATGGCGGAGTCTTTGAATGACGTAGCATCACAATACCGGGATAGAATTGAGACTGTCAAAAATTATCTATCCACTATTGAGTCTCAGTCAAAAACCGTGTCCGACATCATTAAGCTGAACAAAGACAAAGACTTATTGAAGCAGGCAGTTGAGGTCATCGCGAACAATGTCAGAAATATCGAGATCAGTCTCTCAGAGATAAAAACCTGATAAAGATTTTCCTCGAATGCCATACTTCTCTCATGAGCAGTGTAAATAGGGCAGTGAGATGTTAACACGGGTGGAACTGGCTTCCAACCAGCCAAAGTTTTTTGCCAAGTGGGGCAGCTGTTTACGCGGCTTGCAGCCTTTACTCGATCCGCCAGTATGCGCTCACAGCATTGAAAGGAATTGTACGAAGCCAAATACGTGATTAATCAAATGAGGTTTCTATGCTAATGAATAACAGGAAAATATACTTCATTAAAAAGGATTTTCAGTCTCGCTTCATCCTTCGGTTTGTAGTCATTGCAACCGTCTGGGCTGCGACCACTGTTTTGCTGTTTACTTACCTGGCAAAAAAACAGTTGGACGCCCTCAGATATTCATCGTTCATCGACATTAAGACAACGGGCGACCTGCTGCTACCCATTACGGTTGGCGCTCATATCGTTTCTTTGCTCATATTCGCAGGTCTCCTTGCATACACCATTCATTCACTTTGGGAAAAGCTTTCTTTGCCGCTCAAAAAGATCAAAACAAATATCTCCCATATTGCCGTCGGTGATCTTACGAATAACATCACCCTAGACAGTGATGAGGAGTTCCAGGATATGGCAGCGGATCTGGAGGGGATGCGCCTTGCTCTTCGAGCGAGATTCGTGCGCATCAAGGAACAACAGCAGGGATTGGATGTCGCAGTTGCCGAACTCAACAGGTCAATTCAGGTAGGAACATCACCGGTTTTTCCTATAGCGTCCCTTCGAGATGCTGTAGAGCGGATGAAAGTTGATGTTAGAGGCGGGATAGATATCATGGACACCAAAGTTGGGTAAATTACAAGACGGTTGAAGCAAAGATTGAGCGGAACGGCATACTTTAGTTCTCTCGAAGCTCTGGCGTTGAATAGAATCAATGCAAAAAAAAGGAACAGATGACACAGATTTTTAAATCGTATGGAGTCCTTATCTTGGTATTTTTTGTTTCCCTGTTGCTGTGTCGATCGGGAGAAGCCTTTCACTCCGGCAGCGCTGCGGAGTGCAAGGAATGTCATGTCGGTACTGGTAGTCAATTGCGGGGTTCTGACGCGAGTTCAACCTGTTTACGCTGTCATCAAACACCCTCGGGTAAGTTGCAGCCCACTGGTTACTACGTGTCGACTAATGATACCGATCTTGCGGGCATGCCGCCCTCTCAATTAACTCCCGGCGGAGACTTTGCTTATTTAAAGAAAAACTACTTTTGGTCTTTTTCTGGCAGAAAAAACGAAAGTCGCGGAGAAAGACACGGTCACAACATTGTGGCGTTGGATTACGGTTATTGGGCAGATACAACAAACAAGTATGGGCCAGGCGGCGACTATCCTGCGAATGCGCTTTCCTGTATAAGCTGTCATGACCCTCACGGCAAAGTCTCGAAAGATCCTTCAACCACCGGTACATACCGTCTGCTTGGAGGTGCCGGCTATTCGCCCAGCTCCGCAGGGGGTATTGCCTTCAAGTTTGATGCACCTATTGCTGTGGCTCCGCCCTTCTATAATAGATCTGAAGCTGTAACGGACACGCGGGTGGCATATGGCAAAGGGATGTCTGAATGGTGCACAAATTGCCATGCCCAGTTAGGAGAAGATGCCGGTGCGGCACACTATGGACACCCTGTCGGAAGCCGCGCCAAATTCAGTCAGGAAGTAATTATCAATTATAATGCATATTTGAAGTCGGGAGATTTAAGCGGACGCGGAGACACTTCCTACACCTCTCTGGTGCCCTTTGAAGAAGGGACAGACGACAGACTGCTCCTCGCCCAGCACGCAGGAAGCGGTGGAGGCTATATCAAAGGCCCCGATTATGACTCGAACGTTATGTGTCTTACGTGTCATAGAGCTCATGCTTCCGGTTGGGACCAGATAACACGATGGAATATGACAACTGATTTCATCATATACGATGGTGTTTTTCCCGGAACCGACAAGAATTCTCCCGCACAGTTTGCCCAAGGACGCACTTCAATCGATACACAACGGGCCTTATATGACAGACCCCCATCTCTCTTTGCGACCCATCAAAGGGGATTATGCAACAAGTGTCACGCAAGAGATTGATTTTTTCGCGAGAGATTTTATAAAATGATTAACGACCCAAAGGAATGTAACTATCTAACCCAAGTGGCTCGAGCGTCTCTCCCGAGTGAAGCAAAACATTTCCATCAGCAATCCCTGTGATACCAGGAATCAACAACCCAAAAGATCAACTCTCTACCTGGTACAATAATCAGGGGCAGGTCAGATGATACCCTGTTCTCTCCTTGCAGCCCTATGATCCGTTCATGATCACTGCTCGAACCTTTTCAAAATCCTGATTGCCCTGGTAGTAGTTGCCGCCCTTCAAAATAACATGCCTCGCCTCGCTGAGATTGCCAGTCGCATAGGCGACGCGGGCGTACCCATTGATCACCTCGGGATCTTCGGGGTCCAGCCTGTATGCTTTCCGGACATAGGCCAGGGCGTCCGAGCCTAACTGCATATCGGCCAGATAGCCTCCATAACCGACCAGCGTCGCGATATCATTCGGATCAAGGGCAAGTGCTGCCTGCCACTGAGCGTTCGCTTGTTCCAGTTGCCCTCGTGATGCATAGATCGAAGCGAGAATTCTCCGCGGAGCCACGAGCTTGGTATTCATCGCCAGGGTTCGTTGAAGCTCTGTAATCGCGAGATCGATCTGGTTAATTCTCCAAAGCATCCATCCATAATCTTCGTGGACATCGGCGTTCTCTGGCAATATTTCGGCTGCCTGATGAAGAATACCCGCAGCATCGGTGTAATCGCCGCGTAAGTACAACCTCAGGTCTTCCCTGAACAGGTAGGAGACAACCTCGTTGCGAAGGTTCCTCTCCCATGGCACTAGGCCAATGGCCAGGTCATAGCGTCTCATGACTTCCGGAAAGGGATCACTGCGGAGCTGGGCAGTGTGTCCTTCGAGAAAAATCCCTTCGGCCTGAAAGGCCGCTTGCAGGCGCCCCGCCTCCGACCCGGCTATTCCTTTCATCACGAAGCGGTCGAAGTCCGGTCCGCGGATCGCCGCCAGCATGGAATGATTCACCAGCGTCCTCTCATCGGGGGGCACGGCGTAGTCGCGAGGAGAGTAAAATTCGTAATAGGGCTTATCGAAGGAATTCACGGGGCCGGACGGGAGAGCGCGGCGCAGCGTGTCCTCGGTGCCGACAAAATGTGCCAAGACGGCCTCAGCGGTCGTCAAGCCGTATTTGCGGATACCCATAAACGCTTCGGAATCACGTTCCATTGTTTGTCGCATCCATGCTGGATCCATGACTACCGGATCGTTCGAACCGACGAGGATCGTATTCGACATGGTGAATCGTCCAATAGGCGGGAAATACCAGAGTTGAACATGGGGAAACGCGTCAAGGAATGTCCTGAGGGCGAGATCATACTGCGTCGGCGGAAGATCGGTCGGCATCCATTGAATTACAAGCCCCCCCGGTGCGAGCCGTTTTCGCAGCAACGCATAGTATTCCTTCGAGTACGAAAACGAGTTCGTGGCGTATTTTCCCGTCGTTTTTTCGTCAGCTGATATTATGTCAAAGTGTTCCGCCGACGTTTCAAGAAAATCTACCACATCACCCACGACGACGACTGCGCGAGGGTCGTGGAGAATATCATGGTTTTCTTCGGAGAAATACGCCGCTCCAGAGACAATACCCTGCGATATTTCTACGCATACGATTTTCTGCAACGAGGTGTGACGGGCGCTTTCTCCAGCGAGAATCCCTGAGCCAAGTCCGATCGACAACTCCGAACGGTAGGATTTAAGAAGCAACTTCGGCAAGTGGGCAAGGAGCTGCTGCTTATAATCGGAATCGCTGGTCCCACCGATGTTGATGCCGTCGACGCTGATGACTTTATAGCCCGAGTCGGCGCTAGCCCATACCTTCGTGGTTACGAGGCCGCCTTCCTTATAGTAAAGCACCTCATCCCGCGGCCTTTGATACTCTGACGGGAACTGGAATGCTATAGGAAACCGCACAAGGAAGAAAGCAAAAAAAACGAAGGCAACGGCCGTCGCGGACAAGAAAACCAGGGCTCGTTTCCCTTGGGAAAAGAAGAGGACGATACCCAGACCCACGTTGAGGGCGGCCATCAGGAGGATGCCTTTCTGAATTCCCATGATCGGCATGATAACAAGCCCCGGCAGGAGCGCGCCGATGACATTGCCGATCGTATTGACGGCATAGAGCGTGCCCACCGTCGTACTGGTGCGCTTAAGATCGGATAGGAAGACGCGACCCATGAGAGGCAGCGTCGCACCGATCAAGGTAGCGGGCAAGAGCATGAGGGAGAGAGAGATCACGAAGTTAGATGCAGCCAGCAGATCGAGTTGAACCGAATAGCGAACGATAAAGGCGTGTACGGTCTCTGACTTCACGATAAAAAAAAGCAGAGGCAAGGCAACGGCTGAAAAGACGCCGATCAGGATCTCGATTACGGCGAACAGCCGCAGCGGGGCCTTCACAATGTCCGCAAGGAACCGTATCCCGAATCCGCCGAGCGCAATCCCCAGCAGAAACGCCGTGAGCATCAGCGTGAAGGCATAGGTCGTGTTTCCGAGCAAAAAGACGAGCGAGCGCGTCCAGAAAATTTCGTAGGCAAACGATGCCAGGCCCGACAAGGCGAACGAGAGGAGCACCAGCCGATCTGTTCGCCGGGACCGAACAGCGTCGCCGTGGCTCACTGCAGGTATGTCCGGTGAGGACTGAGGGGCCTCGTTGACTGCGGTGCCAGTGCGGAGGGAGGCGAACCACGCCACTATGCCTACAGCCAGGTTTCCCAGGACGGCTACGGCGACGGTGCCGTGCAGACCGAGTTGACCGATGAGATAAAAACCTGCAAGAAGACTTCCGGCCACTGCTCCCACGGTATTGATGGCATAGAGGCCGCCCAGTTCCTGTCCGACTCGCGACAGCTGCTTAACGACGATGCGGGAGAGGAGCGGGAGGGTCGCACCCATCAAAGCTGTTGGAAGGGTAAGGAGCGCGAAGACGATAAAAAAGCGTACGATGGCGAACGCCACGGGATATCCGCCAAAGGTTGCATGCACCCATACATACAGCGGTGTTATGCGCATCAAAAGGGACGAGGCGATAAATGCGGTAATCCCGACTCCGATCTCGTAGATGGCATAGAGACGCAGTGGATTGCGGCTCCGGTCGGCGTACTTCCCGAGCAGATAGCTTCCGATCGTAAGACCCCACATAAATGCAGCGAGGACGATACCCACGGCAAGAACGCTTCTTCCGAATATAAGCGTCATCATTCGAGACCAAACAACTTCATAGATGAGGCCGCAGGCCCCGGAAATGAAAAATAAGGCAAAGACAAAGAGACTCATAATCGCAACAATCTCCAATTTACGCACAAGTAGGACGCTGAAAAGACCCCTCTATGTATAACATTTTTCTATTTTCTTGCAAGAGAAAAAGCAACTTTTTGTCCTGGTGATTCATCGTGTCCGCATCTCTACTGACCAGCCCGTGATTATTGCGCCAGGTGAAGAGCTGGATTTTTGGGTTGAGTTTCGCGTACGTAGATAGGCAATAACTAAAGGAAAACACAATTTATCGCGATTCTAGCCAGTGTATAAGCACTTGGATTATGGGATCAGTTTTGAACGTTGTATTACTGGCAGGTTTATCAGATCCAAGGTGATAACAGACTCACATAATAAAGTTCCCTCTGCTGGCGATTTTCATGCAATGGACTTTCTGACAATAGACGTATGAAAGTTATCAGGCGTCCATCCTAATGGTTCTAGATACAGAGAGCGTTCTTGATAATGTTCCTAAATATTGCGTTAACACCTAACTTATATCATTAAACCGCGTCCAAAGTGTATAATACAAACTACCCATTCAACAGACTTGGCAGATTTATTTTGTTGAAATAAACATCATACTGTAATAAATTACCTTATGGAGAGATCATTTAGTTTCGAAGTTGCTAATAGGATTAAAATTCTGATACTGACGGTTCTCATGATTTTTATCTGGATCGTTGTCGGCATGGTATATACTGACCACTTCATTCCTCCCTTTAGTCGTCTTGAGTTGTGGCTGATGCCGTGGAGAAGTCCTATCCCTTCCCACACCGACATCGACATGCGACTTGCCATCATGCAGGAACAGCTAGACACCTCCAGCAGGATCTCCAGTTACGCCCTCATAACCATGGTCGCTTCCTTCGCGGCATTCATTATGTATCTGTCCGTCGTTTACCAGCAAAAACAGCGCAGGGCACGAGAAAACATGGTGCTCTTGCTTAAAAACCAGGAAATAGCCCGGCGAAATGAATTCATCCGTTATATTTCGGCCACGATCGGCCATGAATTTAAGAATAATCTCGGACGGATTAAGCGAAGGATCGATCTGCTAACCACTCTCCCCTATGATGCTAAAGAGCGTATCGATAGCAATCTGGACAAATTGTTCGCAGATATCGACATCTTCAAAAAAATTTCTGATGAACGTGAAGCGGGCTTGGTCGATTTCAAAAACATCAATCTTAAATCCATGCTGGACGATCTCGTCGTTCAACACAGCGATCTGGTCGATATCGAGATTCACGAGACCGTTGCTTTGCCTATGATCTATGCTGCACCGCCGCTCCTAAAGACCGTGTTTGAAAATATAATTGATAACGCGGTAAAGTACAAGAAACCGGGGACTTCCCGTGCCCGCATTTCCATCTCCTGCTCAATAGACAAAGACGGAAACAGACGCTATGTTACAGTGACCATCAGGGACGACGGAATGGGGATGGACGACCGGCAGTCGGATCAGTGTTTTTACAAGGGGAAAGGATCCGGGGAGAGTTGGGGGCAGGGACTTTACTTCACAAAATATGTAATCGGCCTTCATGCCGGAAGGATCAGGATCGGCAAGGAATATACCGCGCCGGGAAAAGGCACGGAAATCATTATCAATCTACCCTATGTCGAGGAGGCGCCGAATGTTTAAGGTGTTGATCGCTGACGACGACTTCGAAGACCGGGAACTCGTGAAACTCGAAATCCAGCGTACGCTCAAGAAGGATGAGCCCGATCTCCGGTTCCATGAAGCGGTCAGCGTCCGTGAAGCGATGAAGGTGCTGACAACACAGGTATTCGACCTCATGACGCTCGATATTGAATTCGACCGGATGACAGAAGGCGTCGATGCCTTGCCGGAGCTCTTTGAAACCCATCCAATGCTGAACGTTATTGTTATCAGCGGGAAGCTCGATAAAAGCGAGGTTTCGGAGCGGCTTTTTCGCTTCACGAAGGACAATGTCCTGAAGGGCAAGCGTTGGGCCAGGCATTTCGACGTACTTGACAAGAAGGACGATAAAACCGAGGCAATCCGCAACGCTTATTTGTTTGCCGTCAGACAACGCGAGGGTGCAGACAGTATCCGAGAACTGTTCCTTCTCGCTGAGTCCTATCTCGATCAGAATATGCTCGATAAGTGTCTTGACGTCTATCAAAGAATACAGAATTTAGTTCCTGGAGATATCGAGTCCCGAGAGAACATCAACATTGTCAAAGGGAGAGTATCCGCGGAGCAGGCGCTGGAGTATTTTCGGAAAGGTGAAAAGGTCGTGGCCTCGCTCCTGCTCGGATATCATCTAGAAAACCATCTAAGGCAGTTTACTACGGCTGCTATTGGCCGAACCTATCCGATCCTTTCCGAGGGGCTGAAAGAGATGGAACTAAACCACCGAATCACCCATTTCCGGAAAGAGCTTTTCAGCGACTTACTGGGCATACGCAATAAGGCGATCCACCAACCGGCCAACATCACAGAAGCGGAGTTCAATACGGCAAAAAAGAAACTGGCCCTCCTGGAGGAATCGGCGTCATGAACGTAAAGAAGCTCTGGAGATATACGCCTGCGACCGGTCCCGTTCTGAGTCTGCTGTTGATCGGCATAGTGCTTTCAAGTGCGCTTCTTTATTACCGTGCCGTTAAAATCCAGCGGTTCCTGGAACCCGCTCTCGCATTGTCGCAACCCAGAAATGAATTCGCAAAAAACATCAACACGCAAGTTCAGAAAGAATTCGGGCCACAGCCAATTCTCGGACTCAGGGTCAAGTCGAGTTCAATGCTCGTGGATTCGTCTCTTCTGTTTACACGAACAGGGAATGCTAAAGTTACCGCCCACGAGGATATAAAAAAGCTATCCCGCATCCTCCTGGCGCTCATGAATGACGAACACACGCGTTCGGAGATCAGCCTTGTCATGATCATCAGCCGGTATCCTTCGTACGGAGTAACAGCAGCAACTGCACTGGAACGGTTAAAGGCACAGCAGTTTATCGGGCTGATAGAGGATGCCCTTTTTCAAGCAGAACCCGAACTTGGCTCCATCTATGCGCCCTATTTTACCGTTTCAGCTATTCCGACACCGCCGGCTACTTTTCATGGCGCGACTATCGAGTTTCGCATAGTCCCCTCAGAATTCCTCCATATAGAAGTACTGGATAAGCTGGAAAAATATTCCCATTAAATATTATCAGCGGAATGCCTGTGTTCCGGATCTAAAGAAGGCAAGCTGCCGTCCGCAAAGTTATCGAAATACGCGTTAATATGTATATTCTTAACACAAACGAGATTATTAAAGAATCTAACATTAATTGTAGTTCCTAAATCGATTGCGCACCGCATCTGATACAGACTCGCGATTTTATTCACGCAACGCTTTACACCCGTCCTTATATCCCAAAGAGCAAGCCTTATGATAATCTGACATGGCCAGTTTTTTTTGACCCATCTTCAGATAAACATTGCCGCGATTATAATAAGCAACGGGAGAATCTCGGTTCAAATCAAGATTTGTATTAAAATCCTTCAATGCACTATCATTTTGACCCATAAGAGCAAAGGTCAATCCCCGGTCAAGATACGCTTCGGCATTATTCGGGTTTTTCATAATATATTCATTATAATATTCCAATGCGTTATCAAATAGTCCCGCCCTATTACATAAGACTCCTTCCTTTAAAAGGAGTGCATCGTAAGAGCTGTTAAGCAAAGCGGCCCTATCATAGTCAGCGAGAGCATTCTTAAGCTGTCCCACATTCTCATAAAGTGTACCTCGGTTATAAAAAGCCTCATACCGTTCAGGGTCTAATGCAATGGCTTGATTGTAAGCGTTCAATGCCTTATCCAGTTGACCCCCATTGTACAATACAATTCCTCGATTGTTATACGCGTCATAATTCATCGGATCCAAATCAATTACCTTATCGTAATCAGCAAGCGCTTTTTCAGTCAAACCCATTTTGCTGAAAACGCCTGCCCGATTATAATAAGCTTGATAGCGCGATGGCTTGAGGCCGATTGACTTACTGTAATCGCTGGCTGCTTCATCGAAACGTCCCATTTTATCAAATACATATGCACGGTTTTCAAACGCTTCAACATATTTCGGGTTTAATTCAAGTGCCTTGCTGTAGAAAGCGAGGGCCGAATCTAGATCTTCCTTTTCTAGAAAAACAGTACCGAGACTAAAATAAGCTTGAGGGACCTGTGTAGGCTCTTTTTTAACAACATAGCTCCAGAGCAAATAACTATTTTTCCATATACCAATTTGTTTTATGGTTAGATACGACATGAAAAGTGACAATGTCAATAATGCAGCACTCGCGGCAATCGTAGCAGACAGACCCCTCCCTTTTAACAGTTTCACTGCTAGTAGAGCCACACCTAACCCTATAGCAAGAAAGATACTGAGACTTGGCAGATAGGTATAACGATCAGCCATTGCTTGGCTTCCCACTTGGACAATACCCAACACGGGAATCAAGGTCACCACATAATATGCCCAGACCGATATCCAGAATTTCCGCTTCCAATAAATCAAGCAGACTAACGAAATCACGATCACAAGAACAATCGCAGGAAAATACTCTAAAGAAAACAATGACGCATCCTGTGGATAGGGATAAAACGGGATCAAATTTAAAGGGCATATCATCTTCCACAGATAGACAATGAGAGCTTTCCCCCCTACAATTACTCGCACTGATAACGGAAATTCTTCAACCGTCGCTATAGCCCCTCCCGCCTTCTGTGCAAGAATCGTCATGATTGCTGAAAACAAACTTAATGCTAAAAAAGGGACCTTTTCGACCAGCACGTCCTTGTATGTTTGAGATCTGATTCTGTCAAGAGGATACCAGTCCAAAAGCAGCAAAACGATGGGCAACGTAATTGCCATCGGTTTGCTCAGCAGCGAGAGGATGAAAAAAATAAACGTGAGGAGGTAGTGCTTATTAAAAAACTGCCGAAATCTATATTCTCGAACTGACTCGTTAAATACACTTTTTGCATATCCTATATATTTGAGAATGCTGAGAAGAAAGAATAAAGCGCAGAGAAGATCTTTTCGTTCCGAAACCCAGGCCACCGATTCGACATGCAGAGGATGGAGGCCAAATAGTAAGCCCGTTGTTACCGACGTGATAAATATCTCCTGATCAGATAACAATAATGCTTCATTGTTTCGATGCATAGACTTGGACAAAACATGGAGAAGTTTGAAGACAAGAAGCACTACCACAAAGGTATTGATCGCATGGATAATAATGCTGGTAAGATGGTGCCCAACGGGATTAAGTCCCCATACCCAGTAATCTATTGCATGTGATATCCAGGCAAGAGGATGCCAATTGGAGACATGGAAGCTAAAAAAAGCCCACTTGAGAAAGGACAAACTCAGTGATCGTATATTCGGATTTTTAGTAATATATGAAGTGTCGTCCCATTCAACAAACTCATTTTGCAGGGTCGGGAGATATACGAGAAAGGTAGCTAAGGCAACCAAGGAGGCAAGATAATATATCAAGTTACGCGTTCTTTTCACGTGTCTCTCAGCTTATCTACAGGTCAGAGCGATCTAATCTGCTCATTGCTCTCGCTGCGACTTTTTTGAGTATCACAACAGCGTTCTCTTTTACAGTACCTATGGCATTTGGCAGTTTCCGCGTCGGTGCGGCAGCTTCAGGCGGTTTTGCTGGTCCGGTTTTTCGGGGACTTCTTGTTCCACTGGTCCCTACCTGTCCCTGAGCAATCGGACCATCAAACTTTCCAAGACAGGAGCAATCACCCGTCCAGGTTTTTTTCTACGCGCTGGAATGAACCCCAAGTTACATTTCTACAATTTTAACTATAATGCATCTTTATAGCATTCAAAAAAGATCCCGGAAGCTTAACGAAAAATAAGAATATCGCCTATTTCCCTCGTTGGGCAAATAATCGTGACCGGCCGATGCCCCACCTTTGCATGAGAAATTTAAAAGATGTTGCAAGTACACCGAACCCATATTTCATACTTCTCTTAAAATTGATTGATGAAGCATCCTCGAAATATTTTGTTGGACAGCTGATCTCTCCAATGCGGAATCCAAACCACACCGCCTGCGCCAGCATTTCGTTATCAAACACAAAATCATTGGAATTTTCATCCAAGGAAAGCGTATCAAGCAGCTTGCGGCTGAATGCTCTGAATCCAGTGTGATACTCAGACAGTTTGATCCCGAGTGCCAAGTTCTCTATGAACGTAAGAAAACGATTGGCGATGTACTTGTACAAAGGCATTCCTCCTCGCAACGCTTGTCCACCAAGGATGCGCGATCCAAGTACGAGGTCGTAATGCCCGGACACCACCATAGAGGCCATTGCAGTGATCAGCCGTGGCGAATATTGGTAATCGGGGTGAAGCATCACGACCACATCGGCCCCTTTAGATAACGCCTCTGCATAACAGGTTTTTTGGTTGCCTCCATAGCCTCGATTTTCCCGATGGATGATCGTATGAATACCGAGTTCCAAAGCTTTAGCCGCGGTATCGTCTCTACTTGCATCATCTACCAGAATTACCTCGTCCACAACATCCTGCGGGATTTCATGATATGTCATCTCTAGAGTTTTAGCAGCATTATACGCGGGCATGACAACGACTATTTTCTTCTGATGAAGCATTTTTTCTCCCCTCTCAATAATAATATTGCCAATAGCGCTTTTTCAGCACTTTGGAAGCGTCCTTAGATATATAATCGTATATTGCAAGTCCCATACTAACGCGCAACAATGAGGATTCTCGTTGTCCGTTTCCAGCTTATAAAGGTTTCTGTCATGACGAGCGTCAAGAACAGTGCCGTATTTGCGAAGCGCAGAATCCACAGGGGGAACTTGGTTACAGCTCCGCCTTTTCTGTACGCCTGCAGGCTCTTTCTTGTGAGCCATCGTTCCACCGGACCGGAAAGCTTGTAAGTTTTTATGCTTGAAAATCCGCTGTCACTGAGCTTCTGATCGAGTTCTCCCGGATCATACCTTCTTACATGTTCTACAAATTCGTCATCCTCGGCCCAGTAACGCTTCTGGAATGGCACCGTCACCACCAATATGCCGCCGGGCTTCAATACTCTCCGCAATTCCGACAGGGCCTTCAAATCATCCGGGACGTGCTCCAGAACTTCGGAACAGAGAACACAGTCGAAAGAAGCAGTGTCAAATATCATGTCAGTGATTGACGTCACGGCTTTCGTATCACATACGACATTACGCATGGCCTCTTCCGAGAGGTCGGCAACAACAGTCCGCTTCAGATCGGGACTTACGGGGGCAGTTCCAGATCCGATGTCAAGGATACGTCCCACGGCCGGCACATGCTTCGCTATTCTCCACTTCCTAAACCAGTAATTAAAAAGGCCTTTTTTAAGCGTCAAATATACGCGGTCGCGAAAAAAATCATCAAATTTGTTTACAGACGAATTGGGGTTTATGTTGGAAGACATGGCAATTAGAGCTCCCGAATGAGTTCTGCGTGTGGACTAATTAATCCTAAAGACTCGTCATTTCTTACAATTTTTGTTTATTTACCATCGCTGATAAGGTTGCTATTTCGACCGTGATTCTTGCGTTAACTGCAGTAATGTACTACAAGCAAGTTCAACCCCTAAATTGCATGCTTGTTGAAAATCTGAAACGGCACTCTCTCTTCGACCCATGATTAAATAGGACTTCCCTCTATCATAATATGCATCCGCTAAATTTGGGTTCAATTCTAGAGCCCTCGTATAATCATCCAAGGATCTTTCATAGAGACCGATCAGCGCAAAGGTTAATCCTCGGTTGTAATAGCAATCATAACAACCTGCATTAATGGTAACTGATTCAGTAAAACATGCAATGGCTTTATCGAATAAGCCCTGTTTGCTGTATAAAATTCCCCTATTATTATAAGCTAACGTAACTTTATGGGGTTCTTTATCTATAATGTAATCCCAGAGACTGGCGTCGTTTTTCCAGACACCGATCTGCCACAGAGTCAACAAGGACAATGCAGCGAACACGAGCACAGCTACACCGGCAACAGATGCCTTGGTGACCAATCTCCACCTTTGCAACCTGTTTACTTTTACCCAAATCCATGCCGCTGTCAAGCCTATAATCAGGAATGGCCCAAGGCTGGACAGATACATGTACCGGTCGGCCATTGACTGGTCCCCCACTTGGACAATACCAAGGACGGGGAGCAAGGTCACGACATAAATACCCCAGACCGTCAACCATAACTTCTGCTTCTTCGCCAGAACGATGCAGACCGCCGTAATCCCGATCACCAGGACAATAGCGAAAAGATACTCGAAAGACAATATTGATACGTGCCTCGGATAAGGATAATAAGGAACCAAATCCAGGGGCCAGAGCATCTTCCAGAGATAAGCAACAAGGGAGTTGGCTCCCACCAGCACGCGGTCTGACAGAGGCATGACCTCTGTCGACCGTATAGCCCCTTCCGCCCTCTGTGCCAGAATCGTTATGATTGATGAAAAAAGGCTCAAGACAAAAAAGGGGATCTTCTCGGCCACTGCTTGCCGAAATGTCTGAAAGGACTGTATTCTCTGAAAGGGATACCAGTCCAGAATCAGCAGCACAACAGGCAGCGTGACCGCCATCGGCTTACTCAACAACGCAAGGATAAAAAAACCACACGAAAAGAAATAGTATTTCCTGAACACGAAGGATTTTGTTTTCTTTTGCGTGGCCTGGTGTTCCCTGACACTTACATACTTGAGGTACATGCTGATAGTGAGTAAAAAGAACAACGCGCATAAAAGGTCTTTCCGTTCCGAAACCCATGCCACTGATTCCACGTGCACTGGATGGAGGCCGAACAGGAGACCGGTTATTCCTGCAGCTATCAGAATCATCCGCTCAGTAAGAAATCCCGACGCTTCGCTGCTCATTGCCGGCTCTTTCCTCGACTCGAGCAATCTGATCATGAGAAGCACCACCACGAAGGTATTGACCGCATGGGATATAATGTTCGTCAGATGATGGCCGAGGGGATTCAAGCCCCAGACAGCGTAATCCAGGGCATGGGATATCCAGGTAAGAGGATGCCAATTTGCGGCATAAAAATCAAAAAATGACCATCGCAAAAACGTCATGCTCAGGGAACGAATATGCGGATTGTCATAAATGTAAAGATTGTCATCAAATTCAACAAAGCCATTTCGAAGCGTGGTAAGATAACTTATGAATGTAAGTAGTGAAACCAAGCCTGCTAGATAGAATTTGACGCGCCGTGCTCTTTCCACAGGTATCCTCGAGAAACTAGAGATAGAGGCAAACTGCCAAACAATACGCTTAAAACAACAATCCATCAATACTTTTTCTTGGCTGATCGTATGGAGCCAGTCTTGCTCTGAACAGAATCATGATTAATCCCAATACAATAAAATGAGGAATTCATTAAATTTGTTCACTCCCCTTATAGCCTGAAACTCTATCTTGCTAACGCAACGCGTTGCATCCGGCCTCATCGCCTAACTCACATGCTTTCCGAAAATCGGCAAGGGCAAGATCTTTTCTACCACTTTTTTGATAAAGGTCTCCACGATTTCTGTAAGCGGTGGCATAATCTTGTTTTAATTCGAGCGCCTTATTATAATCTGCCAAGGCTCTGTCATCTTGATCTTGCAATGAATAGGCTAGTCCGCGGTTAAAGTAAATTTCAGCTTCATCCGGCTTAATGGCGATAGCTTTACTAAAAGATTCGGCTGCCTTGTCATATAGTCCGGTCTTGCTGTAGACAATACCCAAGTTATTATACACAAGATAGTTGCCAGGTTCTAAAACAATAGCCTTGTTGTAGTCTTCGATCGCTCTCGCATACAGGCCCATTTTCCCAAACACCGTGCCACGAGCACTATAAGCAAGATCATCAGACGGATCCAAAATAATTGTCCTATCGAGGTCTTTAATTGCCTCTTTAAACTGGCCTTTGTTTCCATAGGCAAGACTACGGTTAAGATAGGCCAAAGGCACTCGTTCAGGTTCTTTCCTGATAACATAACTCCATAGGTCAATGCTGTTTTTCCAAATGCCTATTTGTTTGAAAGTCAGAAAGGATAGCGCAGCGAACACGAGAACGGCTACACCGGCAACAGATGCCTTGGTGACTAATCTCCACCTTCGCAACCTGTTTACTTTTGCCCAAATCCATGCCGCTGCCAAGCCCAGAATCAGGAATGGCCCAAGGCTCGGCAGATACATATACCGGTCGGCCATTGACTGGTCCCCCACTTGGACAATACCAAGGACGGGAAGCAGGGTCACGACATAAATACCCCAGACCGTCAACCATATCTTCTGTTGCTTTGCCAGAACGATGCAGACCGCCGTAATCCCGATCACCAGGACAATAGCAAAAAGATACTCAAAAGACGATATTGATACGTGCCTCGGATAAGGATAAAAAGGAACCAAATCAAGGGGCCAGAGCACCTTCCAGAGATAAACAACAAGGGCTCTGGCGCCTACCAGCACGCGGATTGACAGAGGAATGATCTCTGTCGACCGCATAGCCCCCCCCCACCTCTGTGCCAGAATCGTTATGATTGATGAAAAAGGGATCAGCACAAGAAAGGGGATCTTCTCGACCACTGCTTGCCAAAATGTCTGAAAGGACTGTATTCTCTGAAAGGGATACCAGTCCAGAATCAGCAGCACAACGGGCAGCGTGACCGCCATCGGCTTACTCAACAACGCCAGGATAAAAAAACCACACGATAAGAAATAGTATTTTCTGAACACAAAGGATTTTGTTTTCTTTTTCGTCGTCTGGTGTTCCCTGACACTTACATACTTGATGTACACGCTGATGGTTAGCAAAAAGAACAACGCGCATAAAACGTCTTTCCGTTCCGAAACCCATGCCACCGATTCTACGTGCAATGGATGGAGGCCGAACAGGAGGCCGGTTATTCCTGCAGCTATCAGAATCATCCGCTCAGTAAGAAATCCCGGCGCTTCACTGCTCATTGCGGGCTCTTTCCTCGACTCGAGCAATCCGATCATGAGAAGCACCACCACGAAGGTATTGACCGCATGAAATATTATGTTGGTCAGATGATGGCCGAGGGGATTCAAGCCCCAGGCAGCGTAATCCAGAGCATGAGACAGCCACGTAAGAGGAAACCAATTTGCTTCATAAAAATCAAAAAATGACCATCGAAAAAACGTCATGCCCAAGGAACGAATATGCGGATTGTCATAAATGTAAATATAGTCATCCCACAAAACGAAATCATTTTTAAGAGTTACGAGATAAATGATTAACGTCAGCAGCGCGACCAAGCCTGCCACATAGTACTTGAAATTCTGCGATCTTTTCACTGTCAACCTCAAGAATTTAATCGCGGGCTACCACGCGCGCCTTCATTACAGCGCTTTGCATCCGACTGCATCCCCTAAATCACACACCCTCTGAAAATCAAGAAAAGTAGGGTCTTTTCGTCCACTCTTCAGGTACAAGTTTCGACGATTAACATAGGCAGTCGCCAAATTCTGATTCAATGCAATCGTCTTGTTATAATCTTCCAATGCGTTTTCTGGCTAACCGCTAAGGGAATACATGACACCAATGACAGAAGGCTACCTGAAAAAACGGATTCAAGATGACTGCCATATGGTAATCCTCGAGGGCCTTCTCAAACTGGCCCATTTTCTCGAACGTGAAAGCGCGATTATTTTAGGCCTGATAATAGTTTGGATCTAGGGCAATCGCCATGGTAATGTCACTGAGTATGTAATCATACTGGACTATTGTGCCCCAAACAGAATTGTGATTAATCCCCATACAATAAAATGAAGAATCCGTTAAATTTGGGCACTTCCATTACAGCCTGAAACTCTATCTTGCTAACGCAACGCGTTGCATCCGGCCTCATCGCCTAACTCACATGCTTTCCGAAAATCGGCAAGGGCAAGATCTTTTCTACCACTTTTTTGATAAAGGTCTCCACGATTTCTGTAAGCGGTGGCATAATCTTGTTTTAATTCGAGCGCCTTATTATAATCTGCCAAGGCTCTGTCATCTTGATCTTGCAATGAATAGGCTAGTCCGCGGTTAAAGTAAATTTCAGCTTCATCCGGCTTAATGGCGATAGCTTTACTAAAAGATTCCGCTGCCTTGTCATATAGTCCGGTCTTGCTGTAGACAATACCCAAGTTATTATACACAAGATAGTTGCCAGGTTCTAAAACAATAGCCTTGTTGTAGTCTTCGATCGCTCTCGCATACAGGCCCATTTTCCCAAACACCGTGCCACGAGCACTATAAGCAAGATCATAAGACGAATCCAAAATAATTGCCGTAGAGAGGTCTTCAAACGCCTCTTTAAACAGGCCTTCGTTTCCATAGGCAAGACCACGGTTATTATAGGCCAAAGGCACTCGTTCAGGTTCTTTCCTGATAACATAACTCCATAGGTCAATGCTGTTTTTCCAAATGCCTATTTGTTTGAAAGTCAGAAAGGATAGCGCAGCGAACACGAGAACGGCTACACCGGCAACAGATGCCTTGGTGACTAATCTCCACCTTCGCAACCTGTTTACTTTTGCCCAAATCCATGCCGCTGCCAAGCCCAGAATCAGGAATGGCCCAAGGCTCGGCAGATACATATACCGGTCGGCCATTGACTGGTCCCCCACTTGGACAATACCAAGGACGGGAAGCAGGGTCACGACATAAATACCCCAGACCGTCAACCATAACTTCTGTTTCCTTGCCAGAACAATGCAGACTGCCGTAATCCCGATCACCAGGACAATAGCGGAAAGATACTCGAAAGACAATATTGATATGTGCCTCGGATAGGGATAATAAGGAACCAAATCCAGGGGCCAGAGCACCTTCCCGAGATAAGAAACAAGGGAGCTGGCTCCCACCAGCACGCGGTCTGGCAGAGGAATGACCTCTGTCGACCGGATGGCCCCTCCTGCCCTCTGTGCCAGAATCGTTATGATTGATGAAAAAAGGCTCAGCACGAAAAAGGGGATCTTCTCGCCCACTGCTTGCCAAAATGTCTGAAAGGACTGTATTCTCTGAAAGGGATACCAGTCCAGAATCAGCAGCACAACAGGCAGCGTGACCGCCATCGGCTTGCTCAATAACGCCAGGATAAAAAAACCACACGCCCAGAAATAATATTTCGTGAACACGAATGATCTTATTTTCTTTTGCGTTATCTGGTGTTCCCTGACACTTAAATGCCTGACGTACATGCTGATGGTGAGCAGATAGAACAATGCGCATAAAAGGTCTTTCCGTTCCGAAACCCATGCCACTGATTCCACGTGCACTGGATGGAGGCCGAACAGGAGGCCGGTTACGCCTGCAGCCATCAGAATCGCCCGCTCAGTAAGAAATCCCCGCGCTCCGCTACTCATTGTCGGCTCTTTCTTCGTCTCGAGCAATCTGATCATGAGAAACACCACCACGAAGGTATTGACCGCATGGAATATAATGTTGGTCAGATGATGGCCGAGGGGGTTCAATCCCCAGACAGCATAATCCAGGGCATGGGATATCCACGTAAGAGGATGCCAATTATATGCATGAAAAGTGAAAATTGCCCATTTAAAGAATGATGCATTTAATGACTGGATATGAGGATTCTTCAGGACATAAAGATCGTCATCCCACAAAACGAAATCATTTTGGAGAGCTGCGAGATAAATGATTAACGTCAGCAGTGCGGCCAAACCGGCCACATAGTACTTGAAATTCTGCGATCTTTTCACTGTCAACCTCAATAAGCTAACCGCGGGCAACCAAACGCGCCTTTATTGCTCACTCGTGAGCCGTTAGCATCGGCAATTGAATCCACATCAGGTCCGTCAATGCAGTGCTTTGCATCCAACTGCATCCCCTAAAGCACACGCCCTCTGAAAATCGGCAAAAGCCAGGTCTTTTCGGCCACTCTTCAGGTACAGGTTCCCACGATTGACATAGGCAGTCGCAAAATTATGATTCAATGCAATCGCCTTGCTATAATCTTCCAACGCGTTCTCTGGCTGACCGCTGAGGGAATACATGACACCGCGGTTGCTGTAGGCCTCGGCATTGTTTGGATTCAAGGCAAGAGACTTGTCCAGTGCCGGTATCGCTTCGTTATACATCCCCATTTTGCCATACAAAATCCCCAGATGATAGAAGGCTTCCTGAAAATACGGATTCAAGGTGACTGCCATATGGTAATCCTCGAGGGCCTTCTCAAACTGGCCCACTTTCTCGAACGTGAAGGCGCGATTACTATAGGCCTGATAATAAACGGGATCCAGGGCAATCGCCATGGTAAAGTCCCTGAGTGCGGAATCATACTGGCCTACTGTGCCCAAAACCATCCCCCTATTATTGTAAGCAAGATGATAGGATGGATTTAAAATGATTGCCTTATCGAGGTCTTCAATCGCCTCTTTAAACAGGCCCTTGTTTCCATAGGCAAGACCACGGTTATTATAGGCCAAAGGCACTCTTTCAGGTTCCTCCCTGATAACAGAACTCCATAGGTCAATGCTGTTTTTCCAAATGCCTATTTGTGTGAAGGTCAGAAAGGACAGTGCAGCGAACACGAGAACGGCTACAGCCGCAACAGATGCTTTGGTGACCCATCTCCACCTTTGCAACCTGCTTACTTTTGCCCAAATCCATGCCGCTGTCAAGCCCATAACCAGGAATGGCCCAAGGCTAGGCAGATACATGTACCGGTCGGCCATTGATTGGTTACCCACTTGGACAATACCAAGGACAGGAAGCAGGGTCACGACATAAATACCCCAGACCGTGAACCATAACTTCTGTTTCTTTGCCAGAATGATGCAGACTGCCGTAATACCGATCACCAGAGCAATAGCGAAAAGATACTCGAAAGACAATATTGATACATGCTCCGGATAGGGATAATAAGGAACCAAATCCACGGGCCAGAGCATTTTCCCGAGATACGCAACAAGGGATTTGGCCCCCACCAGCACGCGGATTGGCAGAGGAATGACCTCTGTCGACCGTATAGACCCTCCCGCCCTCTGTGCCAGAATCGTTATGATTGATGAAAAAAGGCTTAGCGCAAAAAAGGGAAACTTCTCAACCACTGCTTGCCGAAATGCCTGAAAAGACCGTATTCTCTGAAAGGGATACCAGTCCAGAATCAGCAGCACAACAGGCAGCGTGACCGCCATTGGTTTACTCAATAATGCAAGGATAAAAAAACCAAGCGTAAAGAGATATTGCCTATTGAAAAATCGCGCGAAAGACTCTTGAATGGCTGCTTCATCGACTACAGTCCTCACATAAGCCGTATATCTGCTGGTGCTAAGCAGGCAGAACAATGCGCATAAAAGGTCCTTCCGTTCCGAAACCCATGCCACTGATTCCACGTGCAAGGGATGGAGACCGAACAGGAGACCGGTTATTCCTGCAGCCATCAGAATCGCCCTCTCAGTAAGATATCCCGGTGCTTCGCTGCTCATTGCCGGCTCTTTCCTCGTCTCGAGCAATCTGATCATGAGAAACACCACCACGAAGGTATTGACCGCATGGAATATAATGTTGGTCAGATGATGGCCGAGGGGGTTCAAGCCCCAGACAGCGTAATCCAGGGCATGGGATATCCACGTAAGAGGATGCCAGTTGCTTCCATAGAAATCAAAAAAAGCCCATTTAAAAAATGCACTATTTATTGAACGGATATGTATATTCTCGAAAACATAAAGACTATCATCCCACAAAACGAAATCATTTTGGAGAGCTGCGAGATAAATGATTAACGTCAGCAGTGCGGCCAAACCGGCCACATAGTACTTGAAATTCTGCGATCTTTTCACTGTCAACCTCAATAAGCTAACCGCGAGCAACCAAACGCGCCTTTATTGCTCACTCGTGAGCCGTTAGCATCGGCAATTGAATCCACATCAGGTCCGTCAATGCAGTGCTTTGCATCCAACTGCATCCCCTAAAGCACACGCCCTCTGAAAATCGGCAAAAGCCAGGTCTTTTCGGCCACTCTTCAGGTACAGGTTCCCACGATTAACATAGGCAGTCGCAAAATTATGATTCAATGCAATCGCCTTGCTATAATCTTCCAACGCGTTCTCTGGCTGACCGCTGAGGGAATACATGACACCGCGGTTGCTGTAGGCCTCGGCATTGTTTGGATTCAAGGCAAGAGACTTGTCCAGTGCCGGTATCGCTTCGTTATACATCCCCATTTTGCCATACAAAATCCCCAGATGATAGAAGGCTTCCTGAAAATACGGATTCAAGGTGACTGCCATATGGTAATCCTCGAGGGCCTTCTCAAACTGGCCCATTTTCTCGAACGTGAAGGCGCGATTATCATAGGCCCGATAATCAACGAGATCCAGGTTAATCGCCATGGTAAAGTCCCTGAGTGCGGAATCATACTGGCCTATATTACCCAAGAACATTCCGCGGTTGTCGTAGGCAATCCCGTAATAAGGGTCCAAAGCAATTGCCTTGTCGAAATCTGCAATCGCCTCTTGAACCCTCCCTTTCATCCCAAGGGCAAGCCCCCGGTTGTTATAGGCAAAAGAAATTCTATTGGGTTCCTTTTTAATGACATAATTCCAAAACTCTATGCTGTTTTTCCAAATGCCTATTTGTTGGTAAGTCAAATAAGACATGCTTATGAATAGAAAAATGACCGCACTACTTAAAATAAGCTTCAGTAGTTTCGGTCTCTTTACCGTAAACGTCTTATCAACAGCCCATGCGGCAATGAGACCCATGACAAGGAATGGCCCAAGACTGGGCAGATAGGTATATCGGTCGGCCATTGACTGACCGCCTGCTTGCAGAATGCCGAGTACCGGAAGCAGCGTTACGATATAGAAACCCCAAACTGATAACCATAATTTTTGCTTTTTTACAGATGCTACGCAAACTGCCGTAATGCCCAACGTAAAAGCAATTGCCAGAAAATATTCAAATATGGCCAAAACAGACATTTCGCTTTGTTTTGGATAAGGATAAAAAGGGACTAAATTCAAAGGCCACAGCATCTTCCAAAGATACAAGATAAGAGATTTTGCACTTACCAATAGGCGTATTGACAACGGTACGGCCTCTATCAATGCTAGAGACCCTCCCCCTCTCTGCGCCAGAATCGTTATGATTGATGAAAAAAGGCTTAGCGTAAAAAAGGGGATTTTCTCAACCACTGCCTGCCGAAATGCCTGAAGGGACTGTATTCTCTGAAAGGGATACCAGTCCAGAATAAGTAGAACAACAGGCAGGGTGACCGCCATCGGTTTGCTTAGCAAAGCAAGAATAAAGAATACCGCTGCCAACAGATAGTGTTTATTGTAATACCGGCTAAGCAGGCCACCGAGAGCGCTACCGTTGCTTACACTCTTTGCATAATCCGTATACTGCATAATGCTGAGCAGAAAGAACAGGGCACAGAGGAGGTCTTTCCGTTCAGCAACCCATGCCACTGATTCCACGTGCAATGGATGAAGGCCGAACAGGAGACCTGTTACCCCACCGGTAATCAGTATCGCCCGCTCATGTAGAAATGGCATTGGCTCATTTTGCTGTGCTCTCTCATTCAGCACTTCGAGCAGTTTTATTATCAGAAGCACCACGATGAATGAGTTTACCCCATGGATGATAACGCTGGTGAGATGATGACCGAGGGGGTTCAATCCCCAGACAGCGTAATCCAGGGCATGGGATATCCACGTAAGAGGATGCCAGTTGCTTGCATAGAACTCGAAAAAAGCCCATTTAAAAAATCCCATGTTCAATGGAGAGATATGAGAATTAGCAAAAATATAAACATTATCATCCCACGCAACAAATTCGTTTTGGAGAGCAGGCAGATAAATTAACATCGCTGCGAGTGCTACTCCACTTGCAATATAATATTTAACCTTTAAAATTCTTTTCACTTGTACACCTCAAAACAACGTGTAATTACCACAGTTTGCAAGCCGCTCTTTTTGTATACTATGCACGCCATTCTCAGCTGCTATCTTGCAGCAAGATGATAAGGTCGCGTAAATGGACTCACCGGTCAACGCAGGTGGCTGAATATCCTTTCATCCTGCGTATGTGCCTGCTGCCGGCCCCCTGCGCCGATCCTGATGTCATGATTCCTCATCTATTTTTCATGGCATAGGCAGACGACAGAACATTGTTGAAATCCTGATTGCCAGGCTCGAGATAAACGGCAGTCTTATATTGTTCAATTGCCTTATCAAGGAACCCTTTTGCGCTATACGCCTGTCCAAGATTATAATGCCCTTCTGCGTAGTCCGGCTTTAAGGCTAAAGCCATTTGATATTGCTCAATAGCCCGGTCGGTCCATCCTTTATCATTAAAAGCAACCCCCAGATTATTATGACATTCGACAGAGTCTGGCCTCGCATTCAATGCCATCTGGTACTGTTCGATGGATTCATCGATCCGTTCTTCACTTAGATAGATATTGCCAAGATTATAGTGAGCGATGAAACTAGCAGGATCCAAAGAGATTGCTGCATTGTAATCATGAATTGCTTTATCAAGCAATCCTCGTCTTTTAAAGTTAAGAGCTCGATTCAGATATGCATTCGTCACGCCCGGAGACGTTTCTATAGCGTGCGTCCATAATATAGTGGTGTTTCTCCAGGTTCGAATCTGCTCAAGGGTAAGACTGATAAGCGAAATCATAATAAAAATAGCAATAGCAACGATAAAGACCCTCAGAGCTTTCATCAATCCTTTTTGCGCGTTTATCCTTGCTGCAATCTGTGAGACGGCCACACCCATGAGGAGGAATGGACCGATACTGGGCAAATAGGTATACCTGTCTGCTGTAGCCTGACTGCCAACCTGCATGATACCAAGAACTGGCAGAAGGGTAATAACGAAATAACTCCACGCGGAAAGCCAGAGTTTCTGCTTTTTCGCGAGAAAGATGCACAAGAGCGAAACCCCGGCTAGAAAAACGATCGACAGGATATACGCAGGATGAGCAAGTGATACCCCCCCTGCCTGGGGGTAAGGGTAGAACGGAATTAAGTTAAAAGGGAAAACCATTCTTGTAAGATAATCAATAAGAGATTTAGCCGCGACAAGCATTCTTACTGATACTGGAAGAGAATCGATCGTTGCGATAGTCCCTCCCGATTTTTGGGCTAAAATAGTCAATATCGACGAAATAAAGCTCAGCGCAAAAAAAGGAAGCTTTTCCATGATCGCTATCCGCAGCGCATTGCCAGTCCTCATCCTTTGGAGGGGGTACCAATCGAGAATCAGGAGCACAATAGGCAGGGTAACCGCCATTGGTTTGCTTAACAGAGCAGCAATAAAGAACCCGAAGGAGAGGAGATACTTCTTGCTGAATAAGGGAGAGAATGACGAATATTGAGGAGATTCCCGCATTTCATGGAACGCATATTTTATGTACGCAATAACGCTCAGCAAAAAGAAAAGGGCACAGAGAAGGTCTTTTCGTTCCGCAACCCATGCAACGGATTCCACATGTAAAGGATGCAGGCCGAACAGGAAACCTGCGGTTCCGGCCGCTATCAGCGTTGTATACTCATTTTTAGGCGTTATCCTTCCCTCTTGGATGGCCCTCCCTTGCGCCGTGTCTATCAGTCGAATCGCCAGCAATATGACAAGATACGTATTTACGGCATGGAGTATAATATTGGTGAGGTGGTGCCCGAAAGGGTTCAATCCCCACACAGCATAATCGAATGCGTGGGATAACCAGGTAAGCGGGTGCCAGTTGCTTGCGTAGAAGTCAAAAAAAGCCCATTTCAGGAATTTTAAATCAAAAATGCGGATATGGGGATTTTCAAAAATATAAAGTCCATCATCCCAGTCAACAAAGTCATTCTTAAGAGAAGTCAGAAAGACAATGAATGTCAGCAATGAAATTGAGGCTGCAAGGTAGTATTTATAATTCTGGTTTTTTTTCACTTGAGTTCCATTATCGTAGAGAGGGCGACGAAAGCATTCGTCTTCAGCCGAATAAAGAGAGACCCCGTTATGCAGGATTTACTCTCTCGTTGCCTCCTGTAAGGCGTCACACCCAGCTTTGTATCCCAAATCACATGCTTCCTGCAAATCTGGGACAGCAAGATCTTTCCTGCCTGCTTTCAAATAGAGCCTTCCGCGATTGAGGTAAGCAATCCCGAATGTCTTATTTAATTTGATTACCTTATTAAAATCCTCCAATGCCCTGCCGGATTGGCCCGTAAAAACATAAGTAAGACCCCGGTTGTAATAGGCATCGGCGAAATTCGGGCTAATGGCAATGGACTTAGTAAAGGATTCTAGGGCTTGGTCGTACAAACCCGCCTTGCCGTACACCGTGCCCATATTATTATAAGCCTTATAATAAGATGGATACAGGTCTATTGCCATTTTGAAATCTTCGATTGCTCTATCAAGCTGGCCCTTGTCGCGAAAAACCATTCCTCGGTTGTTATACGCTTCCCTGTAGGATGGATTCAAAGCTATAGCTCTATCAAATTCCCCAATTGCATCATCAAACTTGCCCATTTTATAGAGCGTCATGCCGAAGTTATTATAGGCATCAAAATAAGATGGATTTAAAGCGATTGCTCTCTCAAAGTCCTTATTGGCAGCGTCAAGTTGACCCATATCATAAAATGCCATGCCCCGTTGGTTGTAGGCGAGGGGGACTCTCTCGGGCTCCTCTTTGAGAACATAACTCCATAAATCAATACTGTTTTTCCAAATTCCTATCTGGGTAAATGTCAAATATGCAAGAGCGAAAAACACACAGAGGGCTACGGCGGCGCCAAGAAGCCTGAAACTGAACCGCCATTTTTCTATCATGGTCACTTTTCCCCAAGCCCAGCCAGCCAATATCCCCATGACAAGGAATGGGCCTATGCTGGGTAAATAAGCATACCTGTCAGCCATGGCTTGACCGCCTACCTGGACCAGGCCAAGGACTGGAAGCAAGGTCACGACGTAGTAACTCCAAACCGTCAACCATAATTGCTTCTTCTTTGCCCGCACTATACAGGCTACTGTAATTCCGATGACAAGGACAATTGCGGCGCTATACTTCAGGGATAATAATGACAGGTTTTTTGGATGTGGGTAGAATGGGCTTAAATAGAGGGGCATAACCATCTTCCACAGATATGCCAGGAGAGAATGAGCTGCAACGAAAAAGCGTGCCGACAAGGGAATAAACTCCGTGGGAACAATGGCTTTCCCCGCCCTTTGGGCCAGCACGGTCAACACTGCTGAAATCATGCTTACTGCGAAAAAGGGAAATTTCTCGACGCAGACAGTCCGGAATGTTTTAAAAGATGCAATCCGCTGCAAAGGATACCAATCCAGAAGCAACAGGACAACCGGAAGGGTAATTGCCATTGGCTTGCTTAATACGGCAAGAATAAAGAAAACAAGCGTTAAGAGATATTGAATATTTCCTGGCCATGAGAACGATCCTTTGGGGCTCGTTTTGCTCATTATACTCCTACCATAGTCCAGGTAACGGAGGATGCTGAGCAGGAAAAAAAGCGCACAGAGAACGTCCTTTCGTTCAGAAACCCATGCCACCGACTCCACATGCAACGGATGGAGGCCGAATAAGAGACCGGTAACTCCTGCCGTGACCAGGATCGCCTGAGTGGCGTATCCTGTTGATGTTGATTTCTGTTTCACTCCCGACGCGTTCCAAATCTCTAGTAACCTTACGGCCAGTAGTACTACCAAAAAGGTGTTGATGGAGTGGAGAATAATACTTGTTAGATGATGCCCAAAAGGGTTCAGTCCCCAGATAGCGTAATCGACAGCATGAGATACCCACGTCAGCGGATGCCAGTTACCCGCGGAAAATCCAAAGAATGCCGACTTTAAGAACGCGAGATCAAATGAACGGATATCAAGATTGTCCAATATATACGTGCTGTCGTCCCAATCCACGAATGCATTTTGAAGAGCGCGAAGATAAACGACAAATGTTATAAGGCCAACTGCAGCGGCAAGATAATAGGTGGCGTTCTGTGTTCGTTTCATCCGCACCCTCCGCCGGCGTTCGTAAGAGCCGAGATCTTTTTTCTGGTCCCATTCATAGGTTATCCCGGATTTTGTCCTTCCGTCAGCTGCTGCGCTGCCCGACAGGCGACAGCGTCCCCCAAGCTACAGGCTTGCAGAAAATCAGCCAAAGCATGCCCTTTGTCCCCTCGTTTTCGATACAACTCTGCGCGATTAGAATAGGTTACAGCTGAGTTTCGGTCCAATGCAATAGCCTTATTGAAGTAATCCATTGCTTTGTCATCCTGGCCTATGAGGGCATAGGCTAACCCGCAGTTGCTGTACGCGTCAGCGTACTTTGGATTAATCGAAAGAGCCTTATTATAATTTTCTATCGCCTTGTTGAACAATCCAGGCTGACTATAGAACACTCCCAGATTATAATATACTTGATCTGCGGCTGGGTTTAGAGCGAGAGCTTTCTCGTAATCCTGCAGCGCATTATCGAGACGTCCGGTCTGCATAAATACCAATCCACGATTATTGTATGCCATAAAGTAGGTTGGCTTCAAGGCAATGGCTTTATTAAAACTCTCGATCGCCTTATCAGGGAGTCCAAGCTTAAAATAAACCATGCCCAGGCTGCAGTAGGCGTCGATATCATCCGGTTTTAATGCAAGGGCTTTATCGAAGTCCGCAGCTGCCTTATCGAACATGCCGGCTTTATAATACGTCAAGCCTCGATTGTGATAAGCCAACGGCACATTTTCCTGCCCCTTTTCAATGACGTAATCCCAGAATGTTATGCTGTTTTTCCATACCCTGATTTGCCTAATCGTCAGCGAAGACAAAATGACGACGAGAAAAAGAGCAAAAATACCGATAAGTATGCCATTCCATGAGCGCCATTTTCCCAATCCCATTAATTTTATCGAACCCCGCGCCGCGCAGAATCCCACAACGAGGAAAGGCCCGAGGCTGGGCAGATACGTATATCGGTCCGCCATTGATTGACCTCCGACCTGAACAATGCCGAGCACGGGCATCAGGGTTATGACATAATATCCCCAGGCTGCCAGCCAGAGCTTCTGTTTTTTGACCAGGATTATGCACACTACCGTAATCCCGATTACAAGAGCTATTTCTGACAGATATCCCGGAGACAGAAATGATACATGCCTTGGGTAAGGATAGAAAGGTATTAAATTCAGAGGCAATGCCATCTTGCCCAGATAGACAATAAGAGATTTAAGAGCAACGAGCAGCCGCGTCGACAATGGTAGTACGTCCATCAGTTCCATGGCCCCACTCGTTTTCTGAGCGAGGACAGTCAGAACCGACGAAACGAGACTCAATGCGATGAACGGCAGCTTCTCGATGAGCGCAAGGAGAAGCGCCTTAGAAGTCTGTATTCTGTTTAACGGATACCAGTCAAGCAGCAAGAGAATCAGCGGAAGTGTAACTGCCATCGGCTTACTGAGCAAGGCGAGAAGAAACAAGCCGACAGCAAGCAGGTATTTTTTACCGGAAGAACGGGAAAACAATTTTTGTTGAGCACTTCCCGTATCTGCGACTCGAGCATAGCTTAGATACGCAGCTATGCTGAGCAGGAAAAACAGGCCGCAGAGTAAGTCTTTCCTTTCTGATACCCATGCCACTGATTCTACATGCAGCGGATGAAGACCAAATAAAAGGCCGGTCACTCCCGCGGCGATCAGCATCATCCGCTCATTGGCGTCTTCCGGTAAGTCCGTTGTAGTTGTCTTGTTTTTCCCTGCTTGAAGCAGTCTATAAGCAAGCGACACCACGATCCCCGTATTTATTGCGTGGAGAATGACATTCGTGAGATGATGCCCCAGGGGATTTAGACCCCAGACGGCATAATCCAGGGCATGGGATATCCACGTCAGGGGGTGCCAGTTGGCTACGTGGAAACCCAAAAAAGCCCATCGTAAGAATGTCGTATCGAGAGAACGGATGTACAAATTGTCCGCAACATATTCAATATCATCCCACTCGATGAAATTATTCTGCAGCGCGACGATGTATACTGCAATTGTTATGAGTGAAATAAAACAGGCCAGATATAAATGATCGTTATACTTTCTTCGCACTTTAAACCTCCGGCCGACAAGCACCGGCATGAATCTTGTGTTCATAGCCCAGGATTCTATAAAAGATCACATCGATTTGCAGAGTTTTCCGGAAACTCCAGATTCAGCGAACAGATGGGTTTATTACGGCGGTCCGAGAGGCGAGTACTCACCATTCTATCCTATGCAAAAATCTTTGTGCCGGGTGCGGAAAGCTCCCTCTATGGTTACAAGGATTTCAAATAGACGATCATCTCTGGGAACAGGCCTCTACCCGGCGGCCCGTTGCTTGGTTTTACTATGAGCCCGTACTGGTATTGTGACACTTTAAGCAGAGCGAACTTTGGTACGCAGCATAAAGACTTGGCGGTCTGTCGTAGAATGACCTCTGTACCTGCACTTGGAGATACCCAAGATTATTCTCGCCGTACCGGGCTAGAGGAATGGTAGAATCGATTCCGGGATACACCCCCTGAACGGTAAGGTACTGTCCTTGCACATTCCATCGCAAGATCGCGGGCCATGCAGAAGCATGAGCCCTGTGGCATGTGAGGCACATGACACGCTCATTACCACCGCTCCCATAGTACGTGGGGCCACCTTTTTGGGAGCCGTCATTCACCGCGCGTGACGCAAGATCAGCATAGTTATAAATGTTCATCAACAGGCCTTCTTCGTAGGGGACCATAGAGGTATATGAAGTTGCTGGAATGCCGGTGAGGTTTCCTGTGGCGACATAGTTGTTGTATCTTGTAGCAATAGTTATTGCCTGGGAGTCAATATTTGAAAGTGCGGAGGTAAGGTTGTTTGCCGTGATGCTGCCTGTTGGATGCGGCAGATTCGTAGGATTGCCATCGCCATGGAGTCCGGGATGGCAATTAGCACACCATTCCGACATGCCACTCCCATAGGCCACCCGGGTGTCCGTAACAGCTTCGGACCGGTTAGCAACTAAAGGGGAGAAGGCGAAAGGCGGAGGATTCGTGAATGCAAGATTGGATCCGCTGAGCCAAGCAGGGGAATAGTTACTCCCGCCCAAAAGCCTGTAGACGCCAACTGAAGTGAATGCAGTCGGCAGAAGCGTTCCTTGGGTACCGGAACCGGCTATCGGGCCGACGTTCTGGCCCGGTGCGGCTGTTACGAACTGGTAGACGCTATTTACTCTGGAAGTACTATGCGGGTCATGACAACTCGTGCAAGCGAGACTTACCGATGGATACGTTCCGCCTGGTGCTGTCAAGTACACCACAGAAGGGGCAAGGCCGTAATCTGCAGAAACAATATTATGTCCATGGCGCGTTCCACTGTTGACTCCCGGTAAGAGAGTCGAGGTGACATAGCTGGTAGTGATGTTCAGCCAAGCGAAGTCCCCGCCTGGTGTCATCTGACTCGGCAATCCCTGAGGCCCAACAGCGCCGGACATAACCTGGTAGGCTCCTGTCGATCCCATATGGCAATTCAGGCAGGTTGAGCTATCGTCACTGCCAAGCAGCAAATACTTCGATGAGGCCCCCGTCGGCGAGCTGGCCGTACCATTGAGGGAGTTGTGCATGGTGTGGCATGCCTCGCATGCACCTGTACCACCGTCATGAAATGCGAAGCATGTGCCCTGCATGCCTGGCATCAGGAGAATTAAGGCAGTCACAGCGATCAATAATACTAATGAAGCTTTCATAGTATTTTATGAGATCCCCAAGATAAGAACAGCGGCATAGAGCCGATTATCAGCGTACGATTGTCGTCCTTCTGGTCCGTCCTGGGGATTTGCTTCACCAAATGTCCACCCTGCGGATCCTCCGTTCGTCTATTTTCACAAGACAACAACGCAATTTCGCAGCATAGCGTCGGTCTTCACTTCTCAGGTTGCCTGCCGCCGAGTGTTGGAGATGCCTGGTTTCCTCTCGTCCCGGCAAAGCTTGCCATGCGCAATGCATCAACGGGAGTATAAGAGAGTCTCCGCGCAGATGAGTCCGGATATTTACCTGAATGCGACTATTTGAGAGGGGCAAATGCCTCGATTCGATTATTTCCCCTGTCAGCAATAAATAGATCACTGCTCATGTCAAGGCAGATTTGAGTGGGATAACGCACAGAACCTTCTTTCCATCCAAAGTCCAACAGCCTGCTTTGCAGAACGCCGTCATGCCCCACCACGATGATTCCCCCGCTATTTTGGTCGCTGATATAAATTGTGCCTGTACTCTTATCGATTGTCATGCCACCGGCAAATTTCAAATCATCCTTTAACGATGATGATATCGGTGAAAAGACAGCAGGGTCCTGGGCATTGGAATATACTGTTGCCGTAACACTGTCTACTAAATATATCGCCCCTTTTGGGTCTACTGCCATAACTGCAATAAACCCGTATCCCTTGGGAAATCCTATCTGTCGCTGGAATTTCTCATCGGCACCGAAAACCAGTACCCTGCCGTTCCCAACGTCCAATACGTAGAGGTTATCATCGTTGTCAAGAGCAATGTCCACGGGCACAATCATGCTCTCCGTCGGCGCCCCCTCCAACTCCACATATCGTAAAAAAGCACCCTCATGGTTCAAACGTACAACCTTGCGCGACCGCTCATCTAAAACAAAGATGTCTCCCTTGGAACTTATCTTGACCCGGACCGGATACACAATCTGCTGCATCTTTATTTCTTTCCCGCCCTTCGCATCACCGCTATGCAGAGAGTAGAGGACGATCCGACCATTCCCGGAGTCAGCGACGACGAGGCTATCAGTGCTGCACGCCACACCTTGCGGTTCCTTCAATCCGTTACCCTTTTCGTCATCATAAAGGGTATACGCGTATTTCAATCTTATCGCTTCGGCGCTGAAGGAACTCAGCGGGAATGACAAGAGAAGCATCAGAATAATTAAACGGCTCAATCCGGCTCCCTTCATGGTCTCACCTCTCCTTTTCCACGTGACATTGAGTGCACAATTCAGTGGTCGTCTTGAAGGGTATCAGATGGAGATACTCCGTTCCGTGCGATCGATGGCAGCTTAAGCACTGCACCGTCAGGTTTTTGTTACGCTTATCAATTATTTTCTCGCCCACCGGATGGGTTGAATGCTTTTGCCAGTCGTGGCACTGCCCGCAGAGCTCAATAGCCGATGGTTGGGTCAAGAGAAGGACATTGTCAGATCCATGGGGATTGTGGCAGACAGTGCACTGCCCCTCAATTACCGGCGGATGCTTCGTGGGCGACATTTCCTGCCGTTTTATTGTGTCCGCATGGCATGTCCCGCAAAGCTGCGTTATCGGCTTCTTGAGAAGGCTCGCCTGAGGCGATGCGTGCGGAGTGTGGCAATTGAGACATCCGTCTTTGCCGACAGTGGGCCAGTGGAGTATATTCTTGGAAAACATCTCATTGACGAGATTATTATGACACCCCTTGCACAGTTCGAAGCCCTGCTTTTTCAACGCCAGTGGTTGCGCGGCGTCGCTCTTGTCATGGCACAAGTAGCACGTCTTGTTGGAAAAAGGAGGATGTGCCGTATCATAAATCATGCCAACTCGATTGGAGCCATGGACGCTGTGGCACATGGTGCAGCGGCTTTTCTCCACAGGATAATTCATATGTTGTCTCTGGAAGATGGGCTTATCGGTCTGATGGCAGCTTTTGCAGAGCGCCGGGACTTCATCCTTTAACAGGGCAGAGGCCGTAGTGGATGCATGGGGATTATGGCAGTTGGTACAACCTTTTTCCACTGGGTCGTGTTTGAATTTGACCTTTGAAATCGTATCCGCCTTGTCTTTATGGCAGGTAAAACACAATTCGTTTCCATTCGCGCGTAAGTTGAACTTGAAATCCGAGGAATGGGGGTCATGACACAGGACGCACTTTCCTTCGAGGGCAACCTTATGTGTGCTGCGTGCCCCTTTAGGCAGTATCGTTTTATGACATGTAAGGCAAATAGCGCTTGTATCAGCCTGCAATTGCTTGGGATAGCTCGCAGCATGGGGGTTGTGGCAGGCCACGCACCCCGCCGTCTTTAGAGGCGTGTGGATGAACGGTTTTTTCAGCTTATCCTCAAAATCAGCATGACAGGTCAGACAGATTTTTAGCCGGGCATCCGGCTTCAGATGGAATGGGTTGGCCTGACTCCCTCCTGCCGTCTCACTGGCCGCACCCGATGTCTCGGTAGCCGGTTTCGCCTTCTTCGCAGCATACACATGCGGTACGAGACAGAGACTTAATACCGTCAGGATCACAAGGGATATATTTGTTCGTTTATTCATACCTGCTCCTCTATCATTTTTTCACGATGTGACATTCTTCGCAGTCCCTGCTGGCAAAAGGCGGATGGACATTTGGCTTGAAGAATTTCGGGTCCTGGGACGCGTGTGGATCGTGGCAGCTCCTGCAGTTCATCACCGATGCATCGATATAAATGTGGGCTTTCTTGAACGCATCATCCACCACATCGTGGCATTGGCTGCAAAGTTGCTGGACGGGCTGCACGAGCAGACGATCTTCTGACGAAGCGTGCGGTTGGTGACAGATCAGGCAGTCACTCGCGGCGGGAGGATGGTTATTTTCCTTGCTTAACCGTTCTCTCAACTGCTTGTGGCAGGCCAAGCATAGGTCAGGGGACTGCGCCAGAAGCAGCTTGCCAAGTTTCGCTTGGTGAGGGCTGTGGCACTTTGTGCATAAGCCGTCCTCGATGGGTTTATGCCTGCTTTTCGCTGCATCGATCGTTTTCCCCAAGGTTGTATGACAGCTGAGGCAGAGTGTGCGCTGGTCCTTGACAATCAGCGCATCATAGTTACTCGCATGCGGATTGTGGCAGCCCAAACACTTGCCCTTCTCGAAGGGAGGATGAACGCTATTATTGGCTGGTACTTTCATCAAGTCTCCGTGGCACTGCTCGCATAGTTTCGATCCCGGCGCCTTGAGCAGTTTCTCTTCGTCAGATCCATGGGCATTATGGCAGGCATTGCATTGACCATTCCGAACGGGTTGATGTATCGTGTTTTTTTCAAAAGTCTTTTCGAGATCGAAATGACAGGTATAACAGATTTTATCCAGTCTATCCTTGAACAGGTGGTTAAAAAATGACCCGTGGGGATCGTGGCAAGTCGTGCATTGCGCCTCGACAAAGGGCGGGTGTTGGTGTTTTGCTTGCAGAGATGTTTTCACTTTCGCGTGGCAGGAAAAGCACAGATCGGAGTCTTTCTTGACGAGAAGATGGTCGTTCTTGGCGGCATGCGGCAGATGGCAGGTAAGGCATCCCCTGTCGCTGGCAACGGGCGCGTGAACTGCTGCCCCTTTCTGTTGCTTGTCGGCATGACAGCCGAGACAGAGCGTATTCACTCCGGCATTCAGGAGCTTCGGATTCTGCGATGAGTGCGGATTGTGGCACTGGAGGCACATCCCCTGTTTAAACGGCACATGTTCGATTGTCCCACCTGCCTTAAGATCATCGGGCATATGGCACTGGGCGCACAGGGAACTGACAGTGCCTTCTTTCAGCCCAAAAGGTTTATCTGAAGATGACGCATTGTGGCACATATCGCAACTGCCGGACACAACGGGGTCATGCGCGCTCGCTCTCAAGAGTTTCGGCTGATCGGAGGTATGAGGGTCATGGCAGACCATGCAGGATTTTGTCTGAACAGGATAGTTAGCATGGGCTTTTTTGAATTCCGCCTTGTTGCTATCATGGCAAGACAAGCACAGCGCCTTCTCTTCCTTGACCAAAAGGTTCGGCTGGTCCGCGCTGTGCGAAAGGTGACATGCTGCGCAGCCTTCTGTTTGCACTATCCGATGAACCGTTTTCTTTTCAAAGTTCTCTTTTTTGTGGCATTGATAACAGATCTCTTTCTCATCCGTTTTCAGCAGATATTTCGCCTGGGAAGCGTGCGGGTTGTGACAAGTGTAGCACGTGCCGATCTTCAGGGCAGTGTGTACATGCGCTTTGTCCATCCCGAGTTGGGCCTTGTTGTGACAGGTGTAGCAGAGTGCGTTCCCCTCTTCTTTCAAGAGGAGCTTTGGAACGATACCGTGCCGCAGATGACATGCCTCGCAATTTTTCTGTTTCACGACCGGATGAATATCCTTCATCGAAAAATATTTATCCGCAAATTTCTTGTGACAATCCAGACAATCTTTTTGCGGGAATTTTTTCCCCGCCGAGTACGAATTCACGGGTGCCATGACGGCAAGCAGGCAGAGGACAAGGCCCCATCCGGCAATAGCAATGCTCCTAGTGCGACAGCGCGTTCTTTCCATTGCACTTCTCCATTAATCTTTAATTAGTGCTGTTTATCCCCGAGGTATATTTTTACGGTGTAGGCATCTCTCAGTTTGGCGGCCCAAGTCTGCAGCGATTTGTTTAGTTGCTCCCTACTGACGAGGAACCTGACTTTCTGGCTGACCTCTTCCAGGGGTTGAACCTGTTCGGGTATCACCTGCGTGATGAGCACAGCGTAAAACGGGCCCTGAGGAGCGCTATACAGCCTATAATCCCCTGGACTCGCGCCGTCAACGGCTTTCCGCAGGCCTTCAGGCAGGCTGGACACGAGCACGGGAATACGCCCCCCCGTTAGTTCTCCGGCGTCTGTCACCATGCCTACAGCGTTTGCTTTCATCCAATCGAAGTCTGTTCCCTTTCTTAGCCTTGCGAGAGCAGCTTCGGCCCCTTTCTTATCCTGGAATGCCAGGCTGCTCAGTCTTATCATCGACGGTTTGGTATAGTCTTTTTTATGGCTTTCGTAGTAAGCCTTCAAATCATCGTTGGTGGCGTGAACATCGGGTAAAACAGCCTTCTCGAGAAACAGATTAAAAAGCACCGAATATTCTATATCCCTCAATGCTGCCTGACCCTCATCGGTCTTGTCTAGACCCTGACTCTTGGCCTCCTTCAGTTCGAGCTTTTTCTCAAGGAATTCGCTGAATAGTGGCATCTTTTTCTCATTGATCGATTTGTTTTCATATGCGGACTTCACGCCGTGATATAGCTTGCTCTCAATGGCTTTGGTCAGCATACTCACCGTCAGAGGTTGCTCGCCCTGTATTTCTGCGATGACCCGATCGTCCTTCAGGTATTTGTCGAATGCGGACTCTTTTGAAAAGAAACCCGGCTTGGCTTCATAATCTATACTATCAAGGAGCTTTGTATTAAGTTTCACATATTTTTTAAAAAGCTCCGCTTTGAGCTCACCGACCACCTTCAATTTCTGCGTGTGGAGGGATTCCTGGCGAGCCATTTCCCGCGCCGTTGTGTCTTCCTGCGTCGGGACACGCGCATCCTCGAGCTTGAAGAGTACAAACCCTGATTCAATCCTGGTTACAGGGCTCACGGAACCGGTCTGCATACTGGCAATCGCTTGTGCAATCTCCGGTGTCAGATCGCGTCGTTTCAGGTACTTCTCCTCCGCCATTCCTGTGGCCTGATTGCTCTCGATGCACTTCTTTATCGTCTCGTTGAAATCCTTGCCGCCCTTGATTTCCTCAGCTGCCTTCTTGGCATCTTCCTCCTTTTTAAAGAGGGCGGAATTCATTTTATATTCCATGGCGTCAACTTTATATAACGCCTCCACTTCTTTGTCGTCGGGCTTGGCCTTCTCTGCAGCATGGTCCAGGAGCGCCGTGCGCAGATACTGTTGCTTGTTGGATTCGATCATTGCCTTGGCCTCTGGCAGTTCATCCAGCCCCATAGCTCGCGCCTCATGAACGATGAGCCTGACCGTCAGGAGACGGTCCAGGATTTCTCGATAGGATATTTTCCCCGCTGTTTTGTCAGCAGAACCTTCTTGTCTATGTGCGATATCGATTCCCTGTCCGAGGTCCCTCAAGGTTATCGGATCGTCTTCAACGGTTGCAATCGGAAAATTAGCAAATAACGGAGAGAAAAGCGGTACGTTAACGGGAACGGACATTACTGATTCTGACACTTCTTCCTTTTTTACCGGCTTCTCCGTCGCAGAAGTGTTTTTCTCATCAGAAGCAGAAACGGGACAGCTGACGGATAGCAACATGAGCATAAACCAGACATGTAATTTAATCGCTTTCATTATCAATTCCCTCTATCTCTATGTTAAGTATTTGCCGTATTATGGCCATCGATGCGGCATATATTGCAGCCACGAATTGAGGTATCATGTGCCTATTTATGCAAAGTTTAAAATTTTACCACAAACATGTCTCAAGACGCAACAAAAAACACGGTTGTTTTTTTTTATCAAGGCATCTTCCTTGACAACGACAGCGGAAAGCATACTATTTTGCTACCATTTGATCCATCACGCCGCTAACCATCTCTGTGGCCAACTTCTGCGCAGTGTTAATTTTACCGATGTCAAAAAAATACACTCTATCATCCCCTTTATTGATGCTTTTCGACGACCATACCATTTCCCTGCTTCTTCTATCGAGGAGTAGTGCAGAAAATTCCACTGCTGGTACGCCATACCCGCCTTGATAGTCATCATATTTATAGACAGTCCCGCCGAGGATCAGGTCAGCGTCGAGGACATCAAACAGGATGTCCGCATTGGCCATCGACACCCCTCTCCATAGAATGATGCGGTAGTTAAGCAGCTTGGCTCTGACAATGCCGGGTTCGATCAACTCAAAGTTCTCAAACCTTTTCATTGCATTAAGAAATTGCAACTCCATGATCTCGCCAGCATTTTTCCTCCCGCTCAGATCATAAAACGGTACGATTGCCACACGGTATTTCATGGCCGGGTTGAAGACAGGTAAGCGGTACTCCACCTTCGGCTGAAACGGTTTCCCCGCTAATCTGGCCCCTTGATCGACTTTCGCCAGGGATGCTGACAAGGAATCGAGGAGAGATTGAACAGTCTTTTTAAGAAGAAGTCTGGGGTCATCAATAAGGCCGAGCCCGAGTAGTCCCGGGGAGTCGTTGCCTGCCATCGCCCTTCCGTCTATCCAGAGGATTTTCGGCATGCTCCCCGTAGAAACCAGCCGCGACCAGAGGGAAATTTTGGGTGGATCGGTATAGTTGTAAAGCTCCACCGTCGTTATGAGCACGGCATCGACGCCCGTCTCTTCCTTTAACGTTCTGGCGGTCTCGATGTCGATACCGCCGGTGTACCGCAAACGATGGCGAGTCATGTATCCCTGAAGGGTCTCTTCATCAAGTAAATCTATTCCCCGGTCTGTTAACCCTTCCACGAGCAATTGTCGCAGATCTTTGAGTGGCGCGGGTGTGCCACTGAGGTTGATTATGGGAAAAACGGCGATGCGGATGTGTTCTTTCCCTGCAAAGTCCTCTCCATGATGAGTGGAAGCAGGACGTGCACAACCTGTACTCATGAGCAGACCGCTCAACAGGATAATTGAACAGCTTCTAAAAAAGCTTTTCGATAAGATCATTGACGGCTCGTTCCGTAACATCATCCGCTGGCTCTCCGCCTCCCCCGAGAAGGCGGTCCCAGGCTGATACCCCCCCCTTTGTAGTGGAGGCCGACCATATCACCTTGCCGGTTTGTGTCTCAATCACCTGGAGACTCATGGAGACGACGTTCGCCGTGACGCTTCCAGACCTCACTTCACCATATTCCTTAACAACCCCCGTGATCACGGCATCGACCGACAGGATGCCCCCAAGTTTTTTCACTTCCTCAATGGATGGAGAGGAAAAATTGATCACCCCCGCCCTCGAAAGCCCGCGTGCGACCTCACCAGGGGGAACGACATATACGCCACCCGTTGCGTAAAGGCTGTTTGCCAGCACATCTCTCACGCGATCCGCAGCCAGTGTTTCACGGGTCAGGTTGGCGAGCGGCAATACGGCAACAGTCTTGATCGACCCAAAGTCCATGTTCGGATCACGGTACATGTCGGCTTTTCTGAAGCTCGCGCAAGCAGTCAGAAAAATGACAAGCGTAAACATGCTCATGATGGCCAGATTGGCTTTCAGTTTCATGAAGATGGTTTTCATTTTCCTCATCATACGATTTTCCATTGTATTCATGACCTTTTCTGTTTGTCAAAATTAAAGAGACATTTTGAATTGGAGATAAAGACTATCTACGGTTGAACTCGCCAACGACGTATCAGCCTCCGTTATGAAATACGATGCTTCAAGTGTTGCTGACCTCAACATGCGCCATTCAAGAGTCGGACCGATTACCTTTGTCTGCTGGTTCAAATAGGCCACGTACCCCTCATTATATATAAAATTGAGCTGGAGGTTCCCGGTCAAGAGAGGAGACCAGTTAAACCCGAAATTCCTGCTTAGCTGGTCCGGTGCGCCGGTCCGACGAACGTCTCCGATATCCGCTGTAAGATAGACAGTCTCGAAGGGGCGATAGGTCGCTCCGATGTCATACCGTTCAAGAATAGAGGAAAGCCCGAGTTGCAGATTCCCGCCATACGAATCCGAGTCGCTTTTCTGATAGGTCGCGGCAAGCGTAAGATCCCGACGCGGGGCAATACCTAAAGTGGCCAGGAAATTCGTACTATCCGTCCTCACCCCGACATTCGACAAGGTAGAGGCCACTCCCACCGAGGAGCTGAGGCTCACCCCTTGGTAGAGGTCGGCAGTCCCATTCAGCGTGAGGCTGTCTGATTTGGAACCATCGTCCACAGTTGTCCCGCCGTACACGAGACTGCTCCGCAGCGTCTTCAAGGGAACCGCTGACAGGGTGGCACTGTAATTATAGGCGCCCGTCGATGGGCCGGATGAGCTGACATTGTCCACGCGCGAGACTAGCCCTGCCAAGGTGAGTCCCGGTCCGACATTGTAGTGACGTGTAAGGTTCAAACTAGTCGTCAGGCTGTATTCCCGGGACGATGACTCCACCCCATTCGTTGTAAACGAACTCTGGGCCCCATTGTACGATGTCACAAGGTAGACACCTTCGAAAAGCTGCGCGCTAAGGGTCACGTTATAGAGCTGGCTTTCTTCAGATGACTTCCCGTTGACCGACTGAGCAGGTTTCGTACTAAAGGCCTGCATTTCCGTGATAAATATATTCTGATTATTCGGGAGATTTGCCCCCTGCACAGTAAGCGCAAGCGGCCGTGTCACCACTTTGATATACCGTGTCAAGACATTATTAAAGTTCAGGTTAAAGCTGTTTACGAACGGGCCGAAAGGCGCCGGGAAAACAGTCTGAAGGAAGGTCCAGGTCACATTGTCCGCGCTCGTATAAATATCCCATGAAAAGGAGTTCGCGACATTCTGAGCGAGCTGTTGATTAACCCATACCTGCAGATTATTCACGTTGGCAGTCACAACAAAATCAAGCCCCATTTCCCGAAACTTCGTGTCGCCCGCCAGCGAAGGTGCCGAACCGATGTTGAGGCCAGCTGAAGCGGTTAAATTCGCGTCGATAAGGGCTGGGTTAGCTATCAGAGTGTCCGTTGTCGGGAAATCGGTCACATTAGACAACCCGGCAAAAGGAAAAAGTGGAAAGCTGACGCTTCCTTGGCCATTCGAGGTAGTATTCGTATTGTTGAATGCAATAATGTATCCGGATGTCAGCAAGATTCGATGGTGCCAAAAGTTATCATTATAATTCACTCGCGCATCCTGGTTGAGAACATCTGAGTCCAACTGGTTGATCTGGTTATTGCTCGTTGTGTAGATTGCATCGTAAGCCAAATCTAAAGGCAGTACCGGCTTATATCGTGTGTTGAATTGGAATGTGTCCGTTGTCGTGTTCTCGAATGTACGGTCCTGGTCGTAGGTGTTGTTCCGTGTAGCCTGAATACCAAACGTGGGGAGCGGCAGGGTGGGGAACGCAAGCGGGCTCCATCCAGCGCTGGCGATATAGGTCTCGTTATAGAGAGCCGGGGAACCCGTCGACGTGCTCCTCTGGATACTGTATGAGGCCTCACCATAATAAATATTCAGGGGATCGCGAATCCTTATATCGATGAATGGGCGCACCGAACCATCAGACGATTCCGTGTAGAAGTCCCCAGTCGTTGTTTTGGTGAGGTCATTCGTTACGAGTACGCCACTGGAGATTGAGATGTTTGGGAACGGATCCAGGTTCAGATTCAAATTGTATTGTTGCGTGAACTCAGTGGTTTTCGTTTTCACGACGGTTCCTGTTGTATTGTCCTGGTTGTTAGAATTATAATTGCTGTAGTCTAATTCCACGTATCCGCCCATGGTAGTATAGGCTTCCGACCTGTCGCAGACCAGAATGAGATACAAAAAAAAAACAATAACCGTAGAGATAGGATATATACTTTTCCTCATCTTATATCCTCGCTCATCGCTCACCCATCATCGTAAGCCAGAAAGGCTCCGCACTGACATCGATTTCAGAGACAACTTTCTTGCTGGCAAGATTCACGATGATCAGTTTACCCGTCGTGCTGCCCGCAATCCAGAGATTGTTCCCCTCGCCGTCAATTGTCATATAGGCAGGAGCCTCCCCGACAGCAAAATAGTCAATGGCCAGAAGTGAAAACGGATCATAGACTGCAACTTCCGTTTCATTGATCTTGCCCAAATAAATCAGGTCTGTATTCGAGTCTACCTTGAGAGAATTCGCTCCCAACCCAACATAAACGCGGGACGAGACCGCAAGAGATGTGGGGTCAAGCACGGTCATATAAGCAGACTGCCCAAAAATTATATATAGGCGGTCACCCTTTGAGCTGAACTGGCCCCACAGAGGGGCGGCATCGGTTGAAAATGTCGTGATGAGCGATCGGCGCGCGACATCGATGACAGAGACGCTGTTGGAGAACGTGTTGAACACGTAGGCTCTTCTTCCGTTGCTGTCCATGAGCACTGTATTCGGGCCGATTCCAACGGTAATCCTCATAATTTCAATGAATGAGGTCGTGTCTAAGAAGCTAACAGAATTGGAACCAGCGTTCACGGTGAGCAGCGTCTTTCCATCCGGGGTCAGCGCGAGACTCTGAGGAGTATCGCCGAGGAAAAGGCGTATTGTGTTAATTACCTCCTGGGTCGTCGCATCAATGACCTCAACAATCGCTTCATCAGGTATCGCGGCATAAATACGCCGCAGCTTTTGATCAACAACGAGCCCTTTCGGCCCTCTCCGCGTGGCGACGGCCCCAACGGCAACCATTGCGTTTTTGTCGAATATTGTAATGGAATTGGTACCGTAAATTGAAGCATACCCCGTAACGGCGGTGACAACCTGGGGAGGAAAGAACATAGTAAACGCAGGTTTAAAACTGTATTCGTTTATTATGGACTGTTTATAATTGAATGCCGTGAACATCACTGACGCTTTTCGCGCAGTGACTTTGAAGGGGACATTCACCCTGGTTGGGTTGTCCTCGAGAAGGAGATCGGACTCGCCCTCTTCACTCTTCAATGTCGCTTTCACAACTTTGACGGAAAAACCAACGTAGGACCCCTCTGGAAGCACCCCCTCGCCTAGCAGCCGCTGTCGCCTCATCTCCGTACCTTTCAGTTCCTGGAGCCCGAGCACAAGGGGAAACTCCTGCCCGTCGTCTCTCACCGCAGCAACCTCCGCAAGCGTGAACGTGAGCCGGCTAGCTTCCAACGAAAACGGTTGAAGATAGAGCGTAACGGTACCTTCATTCTCGAGGGGAGGGCGTACTTGGATTCGGCCAACCGTGCAGGCGGAGAGCACGATCAGGGAGAGCAGAATGAAAAGCACTCTTTTCACAGCTTATCCTCGCTTTTTTTCCCTTGTAGAAATAAACAGGAGCAAAAAACATTGATACTGCTCGTCAGAAACTATCGCCAACCAAAGAAAAAATTGCATCCATGATTAATATCGTGCGATGCCCTTGGTGACATACATACCATATCAATAGGAATAAAATAGAAATCTTCACGAGATAATGAACGTACTATCTCTCTATAATGTTCCTCTCCCTCAAAAAAGGGGAATTTACGCCACGCGGGAGGCCACTTAGCACATCCCAAACATGAGCCCGTGCTCCGGGTTTTTGTAATACCGTTGTGACCATTGTCACTTCTTGATAATTAATGGCGACACTGCATGAGGTACGATTATACAAACATGATGACATCCGGTCAATGGAAAAAATGATGTTTCCGTTTGTTACTATATGGTTTCTAAATTATTTTTTCGGAGATTAGGTGTTAGGCATGCGGCCATGGGAACACACTCTATTCTCACCTCAATATGCTTGTCTGGACCTTCATCGTACAACAAAAAATGACTCACCTACTCTATGGAAGATAGGTATTATCAAATCGGTTTATTGGCTTGAAAGCCATTTTTTGCACTCCATAAGTTATTCAGACCAGCAGATCCAAGCTGGGGAAAGGTTGATCAAATCGAGAACGAGAAGCCGATTCTGCATTATTCAATGCCCCTTGCCCATTGAGGTAAAAGTGTTCCCTGAATCTATAAGCCGCGAAAGAGAAGGAGGGAGGGCTGGATTTCTCCAGTCCTCCCTTAAGTGAGAGTTTATGCAATGATACTTAACAGATTAGTCTTTCGCGTGGCACTTGTTGCAATACGAACGGTTGAACGTCCCGAACGTATTCGGATTTCTGTCATAGTATGCAGCTTGCAACTGTGACGTGGTATAGCCAAGGCTATTGGCGATTCTTCCGGAATCACCCGAATAAGCAAGCAATCCGGTGCTCCAGTTATCGGTACCAATATACAACCCACCCAGGGTAAGGAACTGGCCGCCCTGAGCATCCCACCTGAGCATCTCTGGGAAAGCAGAAGCATGCACACGATGGCAGCTCACGCACATTACGTTTTCCGTCCCGGTGTTCGGGCCGGTTCCGTATGCACCAGCTACGTTCGTTGCGTGCGAAGAAAGAGCCGTCAAGTTGGTCGAGGAGAGAGTAAGACCCTCTTCATAGGGAACAAGAGAGTTGTAGGAGCTTGACGAGTTGCCAGAAAGGTCGCCAGAACCCAGATAGGCATTGTAATTGGTAGCTTCCATTCCAACGGCGTTGTTCAGAAGAGCAGCTGCTCCTGCCGGATGCCTATGGGTCGAGCTCGGGTCGGCAGCATTGTTCAAGATGCCGGAATGGCAGTTTCCGCACCACTCAGACATACCGCTACCATAAGCTACGCGGACACCATAATTCGAAGCGTACGTTGCAGCAGACTCCGTCTGGTTGTAAGTGCTAGGTGAAACGGCAACCGGGGGATTCGCTGTAAATGGTGCAGCAGCAGAAGTGCTGACTGACTTGGGCAGATAGCCGACGCCGCCCAGGAACCGGTACACGCCCATGGCCTGACCCGCGCTCAAAGCATTCGCGCCAGTGTTACCATAGGAACCTGATTCGATGATCGGATCTACTTTGCTGCCAAGAGTACGCTGTTCCAGCGTGCCGGTAGAGCTGACGCGGTAATCACTGTGCGGGTTATGGCAGCTGTTGCAATAGAGGTTTGCGGCAGGATAGGAGCCGCCCGGTGACACACCACCATTTGCTGCGTAGTTCGTGGAAGAGGAGAGACCAAAATCAATAGCTACGATGTTATGACCATGATGATTGCCGGGGTTCGTGGCCTTGCCAGCGGTTGATACGCCGGAGATTGTCAGCCATGCAAAGTCGCCAGCAGGTCCGCGCTCTACCGGGACAGCATTGTTACCGGCGTACGAGGACATGACATGGTAGCTATTGCTTGTAGACGTAGAATCAGCAGCAGCGTGGCAGTTGAGGCAGGTTGAGCTCTGGTCGCCGCCCTTTAAGAGGAAACGAGTAGCATCATTAAACTCGGTGGTATTTTGCGGAGCCACCGAGGTACCGAATTTGCTGATATTGATCACGGCGCCGTTCAATGATTCGTGCATGGTATGGCAGCTTTCGCAGGTTGCGACACCGCCGTCATGGAACGCGTAAGTCGTGCCGGCGACGCCCATAATCATAAGGGCTGCGGCAACAACGAGAATGCTTATTCTTAAACCTTTCATTGTGTATCCTCCTAGAGTTTTTTTAACATTCAGAATCTGAAACGTTTACTGGTTGATGTCGATGCAACCACAATCAACATCCCGATTTGCAGCATTGTGCTTCTTTTGCTTATTTTTTTCCCCCACCCCCTTTCGCCTTAGTCAAGGATTCTCGTAAGCAGGAAATTTACTGCGCAATCTTGAAAACGCTGACGCCTTGATGCGCGCCCGAGGAGACATACAACTGTTTGTCCATGTAGGCCAATTCCATCGGTACGATCAAACCGCCGGGGCTATTAAAACCCCGGTATCCCACTTGCGTGATAAAATTGAAATCCTTGTCAAAAATTAATACAGCGCATTTTAGTTTATCGGTCACAAAATAATGACCCGCATCGTCCGTAATAATGCCGGCTATAACGTTGAACCTGCCCGGTGCGCCTCCACGCTGACCGAAGAACGCCAGCTTCCCGTCGGGTGATAGCCGGTAGCCGTGAAAGAGAACCGGAACAGTAAAAAGAATGTTCCCTTCCTTGTCCACGCTGAAGCCTGACATTCCGTAATTGTTTCTGTCTTTCGGAACACCCAGGAGGGGAAAAAGGTCAATGCTTTTCTCAAGTCCACCATGCTCATCCATCACAACGACCCTCATGGAATTTTTGTCAGCCATGTACAGATGCCCATCCCGGTATAACATGGTGTTCGGGTAAAAGCCCTTGGGAAAGTTTTTCAACTCCAGGGTTGTCATCAGGTCGCCCCGGTAATTGCACTGAAGGATATAATACTTATCTGAACCATAATTAGCCGATAGTAAGAGGATATTCCCCTTATTATCAACTGCAACATCAAAGATGACGCTGGCGAGGTTGCCGTCGTCATTGAATTCATAAGTCTCCATCCCTGCTTCATTAAATATCTTCACTGAGGAGTCATTATCTATCACATAAAGTTCTTGGTGTTTCGGATCGGCAAGCACCTTCGCCATATTGAGTGGCAGTGCGCCACTAAAGTCCGATAAGTGGTACTCGTAGGAAACATCCATATTCTCTGCGAATGCTACTTGACTGAGCATGGCAGTAAGAAACACTGCTATACCCACAGAGCTAATAGCCTTCTTTAAAGCATTAAGCACTTGTAAGCCAAATGACAAACCGGATGTGTGAACTGCTATATGAAGCTGATTCGCCATTTTTCCCCTTACATATAGATTTGATGACGGCAATAATCAATGCAACGCACATGCCAACATTTGAAATGAAAAAAAAATGCAATAAAACAATACCTTTTGATTTTATCGCCTGTGGGAAGGATTGGTAAAGTTGGGTATATAACCGGGTATGGTCGGGGTTTTAACCGGAAGGGCATAGCAAAAGATTCTATGCATTTTTTAAAAGCGCAACGCAAAAAAGTCGAAACGCGATACATAGCGAACAGCAGAAATCCCCGATTAAACAATAATCCTAAAAACGGTAGTTGATGCGCTAGTTTCTTTCAAAATCAATAAGATACTTCAGTTTTTTCAGTAAGCCACTGGGTCAAAATCTAAACAGGGTATAATATAATTGCTTTTTACCCACTGACTCGATTATCAACTGCTGAATTTAGGATAACATCTAAAAATCAGTTAGTTAGAAATGTCCAGTCCGTGAAAACAAGTATCCAGAGACCCCTCTTCAATTTACACATGTAAATTATCAGAAAACGCTGGATAATCTTATAAGGGATTGAAATGATGACTAAAAATAAGCTAATGAGGACTTTATAGTCTTAAAATTATGGTATTTTGTGAGAATTTTGAGGAATATCAAAATCACATCGGGTATGGATAATTATAGTGTGGACAAACACTACACAGATTGGAACTTTCAAGAATCAAGCCAATTGAGGTCGGCATCGACAGTATCCGTAAGGAGCTGAGAGAACTCCCCATCATCTGTTTGTTGCGATCGCTTTCAATAATCCGGCATGATGCTGGTCGCTTTTGTAAAAGTGCACAACACTCCCGCCTACTCTCGATACTGCAATTTAATGTAGTGTATATTGTAGCGAGATTATTTAATACAAGTGGATCCGGGGATCCAGCTCAATAGTCCGTTCAAACTCTTGCAAAGCCTCCCGGAATGCGGCCACCTCGTTTGAGTACTACACCTAAATTATCATTCACCCGCGCTTTGTTGGGCGATTTGAGCGCGGCGTCTATCCATAACGCTACCGGATCTTTTACTAAAACCGATGAAAAATAACTGGTCGTAAAGTGCATAATGCCCAGCGGACAGTATGCGAATTGACACTTGATGTAAACACAATTTTTAACTGATTCACCTCTCTTTGCGCGTACTCCTCGCGCATACCGGCAAGACAGCGAAGCATAGCGAATACGGCGCAAGTATATTGGCGTGCATCGCATCATGGCGTAGACTTGTTTTCAGAATACTCATTCTGGGAAATGGAGTCTAGGAATAAGGGCTGGATTTTCTCCAGCCCTTCCTTGAGGTGAGAGTTTATGCAACGATGCGTAACAGATTAGTCTTTCGCGTGGCACTTGTTGCAATACGAACGCTGGAATGTCCCAAACGTATTTGGATTTCTGTCATAGTATGCAGCTTGCAATTGTGACGTGGTATAGCCAAGTCCATTGGCGATCATTCCGGATTCGCCCGAATAAGCAAGTAATGCAGTGCTCCAGTTATCGGTACCAATATACAGCCCACCCAAGGTGAGGAAGCCGCCGCCCTGAGCATCCCACCTGATCATCTCCGGGAAAGCAGTGGCATGCGCACGATGGCAACTCAAGCACTGCACGTTTTCCGTCCCGATGTTCGGACCGACTCCGTATGCACCAGCTACGTTCGTGGCGTGCGAAGAAAGAGCCGTCAAGTTGGTCGAGGAGAGAGCAAGACCCTCTTCATAGGGAACAAGAGAGTTGTAGGAGCTTGACGAGTTGCCAGTCAGGTCGCCAGAACTCAGATAGGCATTGTAATTGGCAGCTTCTGTTCCGACGGCGTTGTTCAGCAGGGCAGCTGCTCCTGCCGGATGCCTGTGAGTCGAGCTAGGGTCGGCGGCATTGTTCAAGATGCCGGAATGGCAGTTTCCGCACCACTCAGACATACCACTACCATAAGCTACGCGAACCCCATAATTTGAAAGGTACGTTGCGGCAGACTCCGTCTGATTGTAAGTGCTGGGTGAAACGGCAACCGGAGGATTCGCTATAAATGGTGCAGCAGCAGACGTGGTTACTGACTTGGGCAGATAGCCGACGCCGCCCAGGAACCGGTACACGCCCATAGCTTGTCCCGCGGCCAAAACATTCGCCCCAGTATTACCGTACGAACCTGATTCGATGATCGGATCGACTTTGGTGCCCGCCGTACGCTGTTCCAACGTGCCGGTAGAGCTGATGCGGTAATCACTGTGCGGGTTATGGCAGCTGTTGCAATAAAAGCTGCCGACGGGATAGCTGCCGCCCGGTGACACATTACCATTGGCAGCGTAGTTCGAAGAAGAGAAAAGACCAAAATCGATAGCTACGATGTTATGACCATGGTGATTGCCAGGGTTCGTGGCCGTGCCAGCGGTAGATACGCCGGAGATCGTCAGCCATGCGAAGTCGCCAGCTGGGCCGCGCTCGACCGGGATAGCATTGTTGCCGGCGAACGAGGACATGACATGGTAAGAACCTTGGGCCGCAGCCACTGTAGCATCACTAGCAGCGTGGCAGTTGAGGCAGGTCGAGCTCTGGTCGCCGCCCTTTAATAAGAACTGACCAGAAGCATTAAACTGGGTGGCACCTGTCGGATTCACGGTAGTGCCGAACTTGCTGATCTGGATCATGGAGCCATTCAATGATTCGTGCATGCTGTGGCAGCCTTCGCAGGCTCCGACGCCGCCGTCATGGAATGCGTAAGTCGTGCCGGCAACACCCATAATCATAAGGGCTGCGGCAATAACGAGAATGCTTATCCTTAAACTTTTCATTTTGATCCTCCTACGGTTTTTAATATACAAAACCTGAAGAGTTATTGGTTGATGTCGATGCCACCGCAATTGACATCCCTACCTGCAATATTGCTGTCATTGCCTATTCTTTTCTTCAACACCCCCCCTTTCTCCTTAGACAAGGATTCTCGGAGGTAGGAAATTTACTGCACAATGTTTAAAACGCTTGCACCTCCATGCGCAAAGGAGGAGACGTACAGCAGTTCGTCCACGACGCCATCATTCCCTTTGAAATATATTTTTAGTATGCAATAAGTAACCTTATCAGAAACATTGTCCATTAAATTTTTAGTCTAAAGTGCTGACATCAATATTTCTAACGTTATATTACTAGCAACCTCAAAATCTACATTGATAACCCGGTAGCTTGTGTCGCAATAATTGCTCGTTACGGGAAAGACATCGAAAAAACAAAAAGGCCGAGCATGCCTCAGGTTTGTCCTTCGGCAGCTCGGCCATCTTGGTTTTTTAAGACCCGCCGCTTTCCGTCTCCTTCTCGCGAAGGGTTTGGCTTTATCGGTATTTACTATATCTAATCACAGTTAGTAGAGGTTGTCAATTTCCAGAAGCTGCAACCGTTGACTTTATCAAAAAGCGCTCAGAAGATCACAGGGGTAAACCGCGGATGAAATCGTACCAGTCGTAAGTTGCAATGTTTTAATAATACAATGGTAGCATGGAAATATGCCATAGAGCTTATGGTGCCTATCTTCATGGGTAGAGCAATAAAAACCATATTGTTTGGATCAAGAAAATATATTGGCGAGCCAAATTTCAGTCACTGGATTCTTTTCCTTAACGGTGGGACTATCGGTCGTGTGACTTACACCTCCCATGAATGGGCTTTTGTCAAGAGCTACCCGGGATGCTATTGCTTTACTTCAATCGAAGCAGTGTAAAACAACGTATTCCGACTCCGGCACAGAACCTACCACAAAAGGAAGAGGTCCCCATCGGGATGAGTAGAACCCAGCTCCTGTAGAAGTATTTAAGGTTGATAACCATCGAGATGAAGTAATTTTGTATGCTCCAGCCAGATCAAAAAACTTTTTTTCAGGCAAAGGGAACATATTGGTATTGTCAGAAGGAGTAATTACAATATCTCCGCGTAAAATGTTGCTATTATTCATATCAAGTGCCTTGCCGCCATTCTCCTCCATGTAATACTGAAATCCCCAATGGCCCTGAAACCACACGATATTCGGATTTTTTGCGTATTGATGGCTAATTTCAAAAGCCGCCTTACGGGCCGTATTCGCCCATTCGTAATCTGCCCTGGTAACCGATAAAGCAATCAATAACGAGGGAATCAACGGTAAGAGAATATACTTCGCCGTCACTATATTATTAGGTACTCTGATCTCTTCGATGCGCCGTGATACTAAGACTCCTATCACCGGGAACATAGGCAGAACACTTCGGCCATTAACTGACCAATTCAGGAAACTAGCAAAAATAAAGGTGCCGATGATCCACAGGAACAGAAACAGTGAGTCAGCATCTTTATGTCGACGGAGATCCGAAGCTGCAAGAAATAAAATACCAACCCCCGACATCGAGAACAAACAACACTGAAAGATAAATAACCAATTTAATCCATTATCTTTTGAAAAATAAAGTTCGTTAGGTCCTTGTATGAGTAAATATAAGAGAACTACAAGTATGGTTAAAAACGCACCTATTGCTAACGTTCGCCTCGTCCATAAAACGAATGAATAAAAAAGCACGGAAATAAAACATCCACCTGCAAAAAATAGACCTGTTACACCTTTCACGAATAATTGTCCGCCTTCAATTGCTTGGTGATTAAGAGCATACGATGATGCATCCAGCAGCAAACCTCTGCCGTAAAGAATAAAGGTTGCCCATTGGTATGCGGCAAGAATTGAAATAGGTATTAATAGAAATAGCGTTGATTTCCCCAGTTTGCGTTCTTTAGCCAAAGAATAAACAAATAAGAGAGGGATAAGGCTCATTCCGTAATATTTTGTTAAGCTACAAAAAGCGGTAAGGAGGGCAGCGCAAAGTAGACTCCGCTTTGAATTGTTTTTAATTCCCCGTATCCAAATAAAGGCTGCCCAAACCCAAAACGATAACATCATTACGTCGCACATCACGCTAGTACTCGATAAGATAAATACAGGAGAAAGTATGCCAACGAGTGAAGCAATGAGAGGTTTTGAGCAAAATTCTTTTGCCAGGTAATAGGTCCCAATTACTGCGGCGACTGCGGGAATAAGAAAGGCCGCGTGCAGCGTGATTTCTGCCCACCCAAATAAGCTGGACACAATGGCAATATAATAAGAAGTAAGCGGAGGATTTTTCATGACGGAAAACATCTGTCTCTGATAATCGTCCCAATTGACGGTAAAGCCATAAAAGTCAAAAGGATTAGATTGAATATGACGAGCAGCCCATAGATACATCGGGTCATCCATATGAAATGCTTTGTTTAGAAAAGGCACGAGACAGGATAAACTAATAACAACAAGAATTATTAATGAGGAGCGATCTCGATTTTTTTCACCAGCTTTCAACATAATATAACTTGAAAGTGTTTTCATAATAATACTTATTACCTTTCATTTTGACCACGTAACATCCTGCTTACATACGTGAAATGTGCTCTATTCTGCGTTCTTTGCAGCTTCAACCTCTCAATGTTTGATAAGATAGTAGGTCTTTTCCCTTGTCTTTTTGTTCACCTAAATGATGCACGGATTCACTGAACCCTTTTATCAAGCCGTCTCACCTTTTTTAGAGTTTGATCAAGATAATAATAGGCTTCATAGTAAAGTGGATCTAAAGCAATTGCTATCTTATAGTCTGCGATTGCTTTATCGAACTGTCCCATTTCATCGAAAACTGATCCGCGATTATAATAGGCCTTGGCATATTGCGGATCTAAAGCGATGGCTTCATTAAAGTCTTCGATTGCCTTGTCAAATTGGCCGGTCTTATAAAATACCATGCCGCGATAATCATAAGCAAAAGGATCCTTTTCCAGATTCTTATCGATGATGTATGTCCATAGGCCGACGCTGTTCCTCCATACGCCTATTTGGTTGGTGGTCAGATAGATCAAGGAAGCAATAAAAATAAGAATGGCACTGAGGCTAATTAATCTTACAAGGTTATTCCATCTTTTTTCCCATATAACCTTTTCCGCAACCGATGCCACACATAAACCCGCGATTAGGAAAGGGCCGAGGCTGGGCAAGTAGGTATACCGGTCCGCCATGGACTGATTTCCTACCTGGAGGATGCCAATGACGGGAACGAGTGTTACCACATAATATCCCCAGACCGTCAGCCATAACTTCTGTTTCTTCACAAGGACCACGCAAGTCGCCGTGATCACAATCACCAGCCCAATTGCAAGCACATACTCTATAGAGAGCAGTGATACATCTTTGGGATAGGGATAGTAGGGAATCAAGTTCAGCGGCAGCAGCATCTTCCCAAGATACGCGACTAGAGATTTTGCCGCGACCAGCAAGCGAACTGACAAGGGAACGACACCGAGCGACGTGACTGCATTCTCCGCTTTTTGTGCCAGAATGGTCATTATCGATGAACAAATACTCAAGGCAATAAACGGGAGCTTCTCGACACTAGCAAGCCACAAAGTCTTGAACGACCGGATCCTGACCAAAGGATACCAGTCCAGGATCAACAGCACCACGGGAAGGGTAACCGCCATCGGCTTACTGAGCAACGCAAGGAGAAAAAACCCGAGCGCAACAAGATAACGCCTATCCAAAAACCGTGAGAACGAATCGGCCCGGGCCCCTTCATGGTTTCCTGTTCTCACATAGCTTGTATAGGTAATGATGCTAAGCAGGAAGAACAGCGTGCACAGAAGGTCCTTCCGCTCCGCCACCCATGCCACGGACTCCACATGCACGGGATGGAGACCGAACAATAAACCCGTCATCCCCGACGTAATCAGGATCGTCCGCTCACTGAGGAATTCCAAGGCTCCCCTTTCCGTTGTTCTCTCTTTCAAAACCTCAAGCAGCCTCATGACAAGTAATACCACCACAAAAGTATTGGCTGAATGGAGAACGATGTTCGTCAGATGATGCCCCAGGGGATTCAGGCCCCAGAGTGAGTAATCCACGGCATGGGAAATCCAGGTGAGGGGGTGCCAGTTACCTGCATGGAAATCAAAGAATGCCCAACGAAAAAACGCTGCATCCAATGAACGGATATGAGGGTTCTCAAGAATATAGAGGTTATCGTCCCAGTACACGAACTCATTGCGAAGGGCCGGGAGATAGAGAATGAACGTTACCAAGGCAACCGATGCCGCAACATAGTATTTAACATTCTGCGTTCTTTGCAACTTCAACGTCCACCCTCTCGATAAAAGGATAAGGCCGCTTTCATTGACAGGTGCCCTTTATATGATTATCACTTTACAAATCCTGCTTCCCTTTATGGGCGATTTCTTTTTACATAATCCTGCACTAGCCCGCAACTAAAATTATCTCCCATTTCACAAGCCGTTTTAAAATCCTGTAGAGCAAGCCCCGGCTGATTCGTGTTGCTATACGCGAGCCCGCGGCTTATGAATATGTCAGGATTATTTCGAGTGAGCGCGCTTGCTTGCGTGAAGTCTGTAATTGCCTTTTCAAGCTGTCCTGTTTTATAAAAAGACAGGCCACGGTAAAAATATGCCGGAAAGGATCGCGGGTCCAGGGAGATTATGGCGGTAAAGTCCCCTACAGCCTGATTAAATTGCCCCAGAGAAAAAAAAGCCATGCTTCTGCTGGTATAGGCGAGAAGAACCGGCTCGGGTGAGTTTTCGATAACATTAGTCCATAGGCTGATATCATTCTTCCAAACGCCGATTTGTTTTACCGTTAAATACGAAAGAGTGAGCAATACAATAAATGCAACGCTGATAATTATAGTTTTAGCGAATAAACCCCACCGCGCGAAGGATGTGATTTTTTCCCAAAACCATGCAGTCGCTACACCCATGACCAGAAAAGGCCCTAGCGCTGGAAGATAAGTATACCGGTCAGCCATTGATTGCCCTCCGACTTGTACGATGCCAAGAACGGGAATTAAGGTGGCGACATAATAGCCCCAGGCTGCGAACCAAAATTTCTGTTTTTTTTGGATAGCCAGGCAGACTATCGTAATACCCACGACAAGAGCAATCGCGAAAATATATTTTGTGGACAATAATGACACATCTTTTGGATACGGATAAAAAGCCAATAGATTTACTGGCCATAAAATATTGATAAGATATACTGCGAGGGCCCTTCCCGCAACAAGGATTCTTGATGACAGGGGCACGGCATACGTTAATGCCATGGATAATCCCGTTTTTTGCGCAACTATGGTCAGAACGGACGAAACAAGGCTCAAGGCGAAAAACGGAAGTTTCTCGATGCAGGCAGACCAAAAAGTCTTGATAGAGCATATGCGGGCGAAGGGGAACCAGTCCAAAATCAGCATCACGGCGGGAAGGCTGACGGCCATCGGTTTACTGAGTAACGCAAGGATAAAAAACCCCAAGGCGGCGAGATAACGCTTGTGAATATACCGTGCCGTAATGTTGTTCGCAACCAATTCGCTGTCTGCCTCACTGAAAGAGGTTACATACATTTGCAGACTGAGCAAGAAGAACAACGCACAGAGAAGATCCTTCTTCTCCGAGGCCCATGCTACTGATTCAACGTGCACCGGGTGAAGGCCAAACAGGAGACCAGTCACTCCGGCAGCAATCAGTGTCGTTTTCTCATCGAGGAAAGAAGAAAACCCGTTATGTGTTGATCTCGCCTTGAATGCCTCGAGGATCTTTATGACAAGAAACACCACGAGAAATGTGTTGAATGCGTGGAGGAGAACGCTTGTAAGGTGATGCCCAAGCGGAGTTAACCCCCAGAGCGCATAGTCGAGGGCATGTGCTACCCAGGTAAGAGGATGCCAGTTGGCTGCGTAAAAACCAAAAAATGCCCACTTGAAAAAAGCAGCGTCTATTGAACGGATGTGCTGATTCGCAAAAATGTAGGTGCCGTCATCCCTTTGCACGAAGGCATTCTGCAGAGATGGCAGATATTCTATTAGTGTTAGCAGAGCAACTGATGTTGCAAGAATAATCTTGAGTCCCTTCGACTTTTTCATCTTCAGCCTTTCCTAGCCGAGTGATCTCAGAATGGAAAATATTTTAGCGTTCGCAAAACGAGCCGAAATCGCCCTGAATAGGCTTGGATATCGTCGCGGTGCATAAAATCCACAACCACGGCGGGGCCATCCAAGCCAGGTAGCCGCCCCCTTACGGTGCATCCAGAAAACCCGAGCCGCCGTCATCGCGGTGCCTTGCAAACCATACATCGTCGCACAGACAATCCCCTTCGTCCTGCCGACAATTTCGGGGTAAGGCCTTCTGCATGCAAGCTACCGCCGTTATCTCATCGCGGTCATATTCTGTGGTTAGGTTTTCGCGCATCGATCATTGTCCAGCGGGGCATAAACCATAATGAATTGATTATGACCATGCTATTTTAACGTTAATAATTATCTGTATATAATTCAAAGAATGCTGATTTTCTCGGCCTCATCCCGTCTGGACCCGGTTTTCATCGCAAGAATGTAGGGGTCATTTAGGCAGAGAGCTGCTTGCCACAAGAAGTTGAAACAGGATATTCGGTTTGCCGGCAGCGACTTCATAGGGCTGATAGAAATGCCATAGTTTCAGCGCTTCTCCTCGGTCGCCCTGCATCAGGTGACCAATCATTCCTACTGCGACACAGTAGTTCACTAAGCCGGGCTGTAATAGCTGTCTTCTCTCCAGAAGGTGCTGCGCCGCGCTTGTCATACCACTGGCATCCCGCCTGCCTGTCGCCTCGAATAAGGAAACAAGCCCCCTCTCCTCGGTTGAAAGCGAGTGGGCACAGGGTCCCGACTCTAATTTTTCCCAAATAGCATCTAATTCGCGCGGTGATAAGAAGGAGGTCATTCTCACGGAAGTGTAGTAGAGACTGGACATTCTGTCATTTTGCCCCTCGGCCTGGTGGCAGTCATAAAACATCCGCCTCAATTGCAAGGCTTGCTGTTTGATTTCCTGTGGGATGTCCCCATATCGTGCATCAAATGTTCCCTGCAAAAAATAATGAGCTAGCGCCATCGCCTCATTGGCGGCTCGCGATTTCTCAAAGTTGACGGACGGGGTGATGTCGGTCACGTCACTGGACGGACGATCACCGTGAAGCAATTCAAATGCGGGCACGGCAAAGTGAGAGAGCATTTGCAAATCGTACGCATTCGATTTCAGAAAGCGGGCACGGGCTGCGTTCTGGTCAAGCACCGGATAATAATCTGAATTCGCCCGTATGGGGAAAGATTGAAGCAATTTATCCAAGATTTTCTTATCGCCTATTTTGCGTATTTCGATATCCTGTACACTTTTGACCCGAACCCTTTCAAGCGCTGTGGAAATTTCGGGAATTTTTAAAAAACGAGGATCGGGATCATCTATTGTTCCGCCGTTCTTGGCAACAATTATAATATCGCTGTCATTCGTAGCATACACGACAAAGTCAGAATACGTCGCTGATAGCGCCTTCAGTACCGATGCTACCAAGTCGATATTGATCTCATATAATTGCAGCCATTGAACAAATATGCCTTTTTCAGCCATGTGCTGCCTGATAAGACGATAAAACTCTTCCGAAAAGAGTCCGGCTACCCCGCTGACCCAGGGATTCGACGGCTCGGACACAATAATGTCATACCGTTTATTGTGAACGGAAAAGAAGGTTTTTGCATCGTCGTAGAAAATTGCGCTTCTTGGGTCCGTGTAGGCGCGTTCGACGCGGGGTCGAAAATGATTTGACGCTTCCACTATGCTCTTCTCAATCTCGATAGTGTCAACCTGCGTGAGCAGCGGGTTGCATAGCAAGGTGTTGGTAGTAAGGCCTGAGCCGAATCCTATTGCCGCGACGGTCCTGGCCTGTGGATGAAGGGCCATCGGTATGACGCCTAACAGGATCATCGTGTCCTCGTCCGCGGTCTCCACCTCTTGGGGAAGAATATTGATCGCGGCATCGACTTTGCCGTTTGTACTGATCTCCATATGAGAGCCAGCTTCCCCCTCTACACTGACCGTTGCTGTTTTCCCATCCTTATAATATAAAAGCTCGCTGTTTTCTGGTGTCAGGAGACGGCCATCGCGGTAAACGCCCGATGCCATCTTATAGAGATCGAGGTTCACCCAGGAAAGTGTCGCGGCAACAGCGCAAAAACAGAATCCGGCGGTAACCAGGTACAGTCGTTTTGTCGTTCCGCGGAAGGAGACCCAGAGAAGGAGTAAGCCCAGTGCCATGTCGAGGCCCGCACCGCACGTAATAAGGCCCTTTAACCCGAAGAGCGGCATTGCGACGTGGACAGCAAAAAAAACGCCCAGGATGGCACCGGCTGTATTTGCCGCATAAACCGCTCCGATGCTTCGCTCCCCCACTCCTCGCTTTATCAAGGCATAGGTAATAAGCGGCAGCGTCATTCCCGCACAAAACGTTGTTGGCAACATGATCGCAAGCGCGATAGCGTGGCTTGATAAGTTGAATAGAACGTATCCTGCGTCTGTTTTGTGCAGTGTTTCTACAAGCCACTTCATTAGAGAAAAGGTTTGGCCATACAGCACCAACGTGGAAAGCGCCAGGAGTCCCATGGTGACCTGTACATACGCAAGAAATTTCCCGGGAAAGGCGAGACGGTCTATCCGCCTCTGAATCCATAACCCTCCAAAAGCCAGACCGAAAATGAATGCACTGAGCATCAGCTCGAACGCATTCGTTGAACTTCCGAGGACAAGGCTCAACATCCTTATCCAACCGATCTCGTACATAAATGATGCCGTTCCTGTTATGAAGGAGGCCGCGAGAAAAAGGAGAATCCATCCCCTATTCTGCTCTCCTGCCGTGCTGTCGTGCCCGATTTCAAATTCGGCAACGGCGATGGAGCGTCCTCTTATTAGGAGCCACACGGAAAGAGCGAGCGCTATATTCATTACTCCTGCAATGCGAATTGTCCCAGGCAATCCCACGAGGCGGATCAGGATAAAGCCGCTCATCAAAACCCCAACAGCAGCCCCTATGCTGTTGGCAAAGTAAAGCAGCGAAATAGTTCTTCCCGATCGTTGGGGCGACATGCGCAAGATCCCGGCACTCATTAAGGGGAAAGTCATTCCGAGCAGAACGGATTGGGGCAGGATCATCAAGGTCGAAAGCGACCATTTGTAAATGGTGGCGACAGCAGCGACAGTCAGGTGAGGAAGGATGCTGTTATACGACAGTTGAACGGTGTGATCAAAAACTGTGTGAAACAGCAAGGCGAAGAGGCCAATCAGACCTTCCACCAGAGCGTACCCAACGAGCAGGTTATTCCAGCGAAGTGAATATTTACTGCAAATCCAGGAGCCGACGGCCATCCCTCCCATGAAAATGGCCAATACAAGAGTTTGCGCATAAGCCGCGTGCCCCAGGAACAGTTTCAGGTAATTGGTCCAGATCGATTCATATATGAGGCCTGAAAAACCGGAAAGGGTAAATATAAAGTAAAATATTCGCTCATGCTTTTTCTCAAAGGAACGACCCATGCTCAGTAATTCTCCTTTGTCAGTCTTCGTTCAATCGATGGGCTGATCCTAACATGCTGCCTCTAGAATTGTATGCCTGCGCGACAGGCGCTCGCGCGGGTCAATCGTCCGGATTTCCAAATACGCCAATACCTTCACATAATAACCGAGACCGTATGACGGTATCAAGGAAATTCATTGCTGTCCATGATAATCTGATATTCTGAAGCTGACCCCCGCCAATCAACTTTTTTAGACAGGTAAATCCTTTTACGCTTTTTTCGGCTCTTGCCTCCCGCATCGCTCTTATAAAATCCTGATGCAGAAATATATGTAAAATCTTTCCAAAAAATTTGCTAAACTTCTTCATGGGGATGTCTTCCTTCAGGAAAAGTGGTCTTCGACATACCTACTCTTCCTGCTTGAGGCTTTCCCTGAAATTACTCGAATCTTATCTTTATCTTGGACGGGCCTGTCTTTGAGGTGTCCATTAAATCGGGGGAGGGACGAATAGTAATCATTGACTTATAGATATTTTAGAATGCCAAGGCGTATGGAGGAATGATCATGCAAATTGTGTTTCTCGTCCTCATCTACCTGATGTTTCTGCTATCCGGAGCGGCTGGCCTCATTTATGAAGTCGTCTGGTTCCGCTCGCTCAGTCTGATATTCGGAGGCTCACATCTCGCCATTACCACGGTGTTGTCCGTTTTCATGGCAGGGCTTGCACTGGGCAGTTATATCATCGGCAGGAATGTTCACCGGTTCAGCAGATTGCTGAGGTTGTACGGTCTGCTCGAACTGGGGATCGCGCTTTCCGCCGGCATCTTCATCCTCTTAATAAAGATATATCCCGCTATTTACATTCCGCTTGCCCGAATTTCCCCCGACTCACCCGCTTACCTCTCAATCATAAGGGTTGTTTTTTCAATTGCTGCATTGATCGTTCCCACAACACTCATGGGAGGAACCCTGCCGGTATTGTCCGGCCTTATGTCGGAGAGAGGGAAAGGGCTCGGTGGTCATCTCTCCTTTCTCTACGGCTTCAATACCCTAGGCGCGGTGGCAGGGGCAGTGGGAGCAGGGTTTTTCTTGATTCGTTATTTCTCCGTGAATCTGTCCCTCATCTTTCCGGTACTTATAAACATCACCGTTGGCACTCTCGCTCTTATTCTTCAGGGAAAAATAGCGGTCTTCAGCCGAGCAGATGCGTTAGAAGGTGAACTAGCCGGGGACAACAGACCGCAAGGGTACACGGAGGATGAAATCAGGAGATACCGCCTCCCGCTCAAGCTGGTCCTCTGGGGCATAGGGGTAAGTGGATTCTGCGCGCTCGGCTATGAAGTGCTCTGGACCAGGCTTTTGATCCTGATTCTTGGGGCGAGCTTTTATGGTTTTACCGTCATGCTGGCCGCTTTTCTTACCGGCATCGGTTTGGGCAGCTCTGCGTACGGGATCATTCAAAAAATACTGCACTCTTTCTATAAAAGGAATGGTTCTCCCCTTAAGGCTGTCGTCGGTTTTGGACTGGTACAGATAATGATAGGCGTTACCGCCATTCTTGCGACAGTGTATTTCTTCGATCTTCCGGCACTATCCCTCACGCTACAGCGCTTTTTCAAAAATACCGTGGGTTCCGATGTATTCAGTACCTGGCAGTGGGCAAGTTTTGGGGTGGCCTTCTTTTACATGTTCATCCCCGCTCTTTTCATGGGTCTTGCTTTCCCCCTTGCCGGAGAAATACATGCCACCTATAAAAAGGTGGTTGGCCACGCAGTCGGGGAAATTGTGGCCTTCAATACTATCGGGGCGCTCCTCGGCGCCGCCATCAGCGGTTACGCGCTGATTTATCTGGTCGGGATAGAAAGGGCATTGCAAATACTGAGTCTCGTGAATATCGGATACGGCGTCTTCGTAATCACCAGCACGAGAAATAACAGGATAGTGAATACTGCGGTATCCGCCCTTGTCTTGGCGATTATCCTGCTGCTGTCGTTCAGTCCGAACGCTTTCAAGGTCCTGGACCCAGGGTACTTTGTGATATACCAGAGCAACAGGCCCGATCTGTTCAGTACTCGTGAAAGGGCCGATCGTATTCTCAAGGGCGTAAAGGTCCTCTACCATGCCGAGGGGGCGGAATCGATTGTGTCTTCATATATCAATCAAAAAGGGGTTCAGGAATTTACTACGAACGGATTATCTGAAGCGTCTAATATGTTTGAAGACATGCAGTGTCAATATACGTTGGGACATCTTCCGATGCTGCTCAATAAGAATCCTCAGAAAGTGCTTGTGATCGGTCTCGGAAGCGGCATGACCGCCGGAGCGACATCCATTTATCCCAGCGTTGAAGAGATCACGCTCGTTGAGATTGAGCCGAAGGTGGTCGGGGTAGCGGAGACCTTCGCGTTTTACAACCACAACGTACTCCATAATCCGAAACTCAAGCTCGTCTTTAACGATGGCAGAAATTATCTGTTGACCACAGCAAACACGTTTGACGTAATTACCGCAGATCCCATCCACCCCTTCTTCCGGGGGGCGGGATACCTGTATACCGCCGAGTATTTCAAACTGGCCTCAGAACATCTCAGTCCAGGCGGGGTCATGTGCCAATGGCTGCCGCTGTATCGCCTGAGTACAGAGAATGTCATTTCAATCATAAAAACTTTCAGCCAAAATTTTAAATATACCATGATGTGGGTAACCGTTTATGACGTGGAACTCATCGGCAGCAACTCCCCGATCATCTTAGACGAACAGGAGCTGGGAAGAAAAATAGCAGACCCCGCGATTTTCTTTGATCTGCAATGGGTGATGATGGGTTCCGCCGATGATTTTCTCAGTTATTTTTTTATGGGGCCTGAAGGGAGTAAAGCCCTCACGGAAGGCGGAATTGTAAATACCGACCAAAACCTGTACCTGGAGTTTTCTGCCCCATATTCTTTTAACACGTTGTACCAGGAAGGTGAAAACATCAGAACGCTTTTCGGATTCCGGGAGAGTATAATGCCTTACCTAGCCATTCCTGGGGATCCGGCATCACGAAATCAGCAGAAGAAGAAATGGAGCGAGCGTGAAAGGTTATTTCCACTTGTGGATGAGGTGCATGCGATGATGCTCCAGGACAATATTTCTTCGCCCGCGTTCACCAATTTAATGAAAGAACTCGACAGGA
>CAWGYL010000021.1:0-58026 GCA_963826885.1 Nitrospirota bacterium
CTATCCCGACGGTCTTAAGGGGGATGCCATTCCACTATTTGCTGCCATTATCGCCATCACTGACACGTACGACGCGATGACATCGAACAGACCCTATCGCGGAGCCATTTCCGACCTGGAGACGCTGGAGGAGCTCACAAAATGTTCAGGCACGCAATTCAGCCCCGATCTCGTGAAGGTCTTCACAAAAATCATGGATAGGAGCATTGTCGAGGAAATGCAAGAGATGCGGGGGTAGACGAAATTCAGCGTTTCACTCGGGGAATAATAACTCTCCACGCGGTTTTGATACTTCTGGTGTCTCAATCTTGCATGACTCAGAAGAACGCAGGTATTGACAAGACGCGGGTCGATCAAGTGCGTATGGAAGTCGAACGAACACGTACGAGATCCGAACAGCATATCGTCCAGGGTGATTATAAAAGTGCGTTGGACGTCTATGCGGATGCCCGCCGTAAATATCCGGACAACCAGGCTTTCCTCACAAACTACCACAAAACCGCAGAGGATATTCATCACGCTGCTGACGAAGCCTTCAGCAGAGGGGACTTTACCTCATCAGGACGGGCATATTATGTCCTGCTGAAAAATTATCCGTTCTTTCAGGAACTCATCCCGGAATTGTCATTCGACAAGACATTTCTCCATGCACGATTGGAGGAAAGTTGCTCGCATCTTTCTCAACGCGCACTGGCCCAATACAGAAAAGGCAATCTTGCCGAGGCGATTTCCATCTGGAAAGGCGTGCTCTTATTCGATCCGAATAATTCAGACATCATAAAAGAAATCGAATACGGCGACCGCCCAGATGAAGAATCTCCTGCAAAACAAGGAATGAGAGCCCTCATTCATTGTCTACACCGTAGCGTTGTTTTCCCACCAGGAACGGAGACATCAAACTGGACTGGCACGACTAGGAGAGTCCTGCAATTCGCATTCGTATCAGCAGGCACACACCGACTGCTATGTGGCTTGTAAGCGAATCGTTGAGTGCATGTTACAACCGAAATTCTTTGCTATCGTCATGATATTGGCATTACACAGTTGTGCAGCTCAGAGAGCCGTAATAGACGATATTGACAGAGCCATGAATCAATTTTCAAGACTGTACTCTATCAAGTTCTTTTTATCACACGTGGGGAGTCATGATTTAGCCATTTAGAGCACTGCAGAATTAGGATAATGTACGGGTTGCAATAAATGATAACCACAAAAGAAACGGAAAGAAATTATCAAGTTTCTCCAATCCCTCCGTCAGCTGAGTCAACGATTATATTTTCTGCTACCTCAAGAACCTTTTCCGCTGCCTTCTCTATAACTTCGTAGACGTTTTTGCTTTAGACATAATAAAATAACCCTGTTTCTCAAGAAAGCTGATGATTTGTTCATGCTTGATCTTATTTTCATCGAATTGAATTAATGCGCTGCCGGTAACGACGTCGGTTTCTACCGACGTTATCCCTTCTAAACTCTTTATAGTGTTATCGAATGTCGCCGCATTCTGTGGATTGCCGTGGATGAACGGAGTTTGAATTCTTATTCTGCCGGGGACATAATTGTAATAATAATCCATTGAACGCGCTTTAACTTCGTCAGACGTTTTTGCTTTAGACATAATAAAATAACCCCGTTTCTCAAGAAAACTGATGATTTGTTCATTTTTGATCTTATTTTCGTCGAAATGAATTAATGCGCTGCCGGTAACAGCGTCGGTTTCTACCGACGTTATCCCCTGCAAAGTCTTTATGGCATTATCGAAAGTCGCCGCATTCTGTGGATTGCCGTGGATGAACGGAGTTTGAATTCTTATTCTGCCGGGCACATAATGGTAATAATAATCCATGAAATATCCTCTCCCAATTTTGGATACGCCGCATTGAATTGCGGCACTGTTTGGTAAGGTTAAGTTGATTATGTCTGTATTCATTATACAACATAAGATAATAAAAACTCTCAGAGATTTTCAATATATCATTTCGGTTTTCACCCGCTTCGGTAAATTGTTGAAAGGTTTTACACTCCATTATCGCCAAATGGCGGCATATTAATTCTAAAGTACTGGTTGGAGCAACACCATGTACAGTAAAATTGGAGTTCTATCTTTCTGCGCATTCGATTACGCACTTCGTGTGTCGGGAATACTGATGGTCGTTTTCTTTTGTGCACTGTCTGGATTACAAAACGCACGATTGCCGGAAAGACACAGCACTTTCAAACATGATATACTATTGCAGGGTACAGCCAAATAATGACTAAAAGCTATGTTTGAAAACCATAAATCAAGATTAATCAATAGGAGAGAATTTATTGGCCGGTAAATGAAGTTTATAGGATTTGCCGCAATAATTCTGGTTTTGTCTATCGGGATCGGAACAGCAGGGTATCATATTTTTGGGAAACTTCCCTGGATCGATGCCTTTCTCAATGCTTCAATGATTTTAACGGGAAAGGGACCAATCGATCATCTCGAAACGGACAGTGCTAAGTTATTTGCTGCTTTTTATGCACACTGCAGTGGCGTAGCTTTTCTTACGTTTGTGGGGGTACTTTTTGCGCCTATATACCACCGTTTCCTTCATAGATTCCATTTTAATATGGATGATAATAAGGATGACAAATAAACAACTTCTTCCTGCAATATTGCCTTAAAGTTATTCGGTGAACATATTAAATTTGCATTGGCATTCGTTATCCATTAAGTGGTGACCTGTTCTGGAGAAGGATCCATTATAGATCGCCCTGAGCAAGCAAAAAAATGATCGCTGAAGCACAAAGACAAAATCTTCCCAATAGATGTCAACGGCAGCGCTCAAGCCAATTGGCCAGCCATATAAGGGCTAACATTCCAGACACAAAGCTCAGCGAGCACATGGCTCAGGTAATCCCTACGCAAACCAAAAGGCTTAAGTAGCTCCAGGGAAATTTCGCCGAATATGACTGAGGAGAATAACCCGAAGGTTATCGCCGATATTATTGCACTTGGCCGCGTCTTCCATCCATCAGAACCGTCCGGCCTGCATATATGATTGGAGTATACAATGACAAAAGGCAAGATGGAAGCACAAGGCATGTGGCTGCCCTTTTTCCAGGGGATCCTCCCCATCAAGGGATCCCAAGCGCTGACAGATATCATCGCCGGTCTCACGCTGGCTGCTCTAGCCATTCCTGAGGTTATGGGCTACACAAAAATCGCAGGTACCCCTGTGATCACCGGCCTCTACACCATCCTCATCCCGATGACTCTTTTCGCACTTTTCGGCTCCTCCCGGCACCTTGTCGTTGGCGCCGACTCTGCCACAGCGGCCATTCTCTCGGGTGCTCTCACCGGGATGGCCGTGTCCGGATCGGCTGAGTGGCTTGCACTGGCAGAAGTTCTCGCGGCCCTGTCGGCTGGTTTCCTGATCATCGCCCGCATCATTCGCCTGGGGTTCCTTGCGGATTTTCTGTCGCAAACGGTGCTCGTCGGGTTCCTGTCAGGCGTAGGCGTCCAGGTCGCCCTCGGCGAGTTCTCGAGTATGTTAGGGCTTCCGGGAGGAGGGCATGGCCCAATCTACAAGATCATCAACGATATACACCAGATCGAGCAGACGAATTTCTACGCCCTGGGTGTCTCCTTGACGGTGCTTGCAGTCATCATCGGATCAAAAAAGATTTCGAAAAAGATCCCCGGTGCACTGATCGCAGTGGTGGCTGCAATCGTCGCCAGTTCGGTGCTCAATTTTGAAGCTCATGGCGCACATGTGCTTGGTGCGGTTCCGAGCGGCCTGCCGGAGATCGGTCTGCCGAACGTACATTGGGATCAGGGCCTTATCATGAAGTTGCTTCCCACCGCTTTCGCAATGTTTGTGGTGATCCTGGCCCAGAGCGCAGCGACATCCCGCGTCTATGCAACCCGCTACGGTGAGCGCTTCAACGAAAACGTGGATCTGGTGGGCTTGGGCCTTGCTAATGTTGGAGCCGCGTTGAGCGGGACTTTTGTTGTGAACGGAAGTCCGACCAAAACTCAGATGGTCGATAGTGCCGGCGGTCGCAGTCAGCTCGCCCAGATCACCACAAGCGTCATTGAACTAAGCCGCTACGCGGCGGTGCTCTTCACTCACCACTGATTTTATCTGCAATCCCTTCGTCTTTATCTTCAATAATATCGCACTCTCCAACATCTTGCTTCACAAACCCGATCGTTTTACAATTTTCCTTCGCATCACCATCGGCGTCATGCCGTTGGAATTTCACGTTAGCGGAAGGAGATTGTGCAATGGAAACGTTCAAAGAGCAGATGCAAGGCGACATGGTACTTCGTAACTTCAGCCCGAACACGCAAGAATTGTATCACCGGGCGGCTCGTGATTTAGAGCAGTATTTCAACAAGCCACCCCACCTTCTTGGAGAGAGTGACGTCAAGTCGTTCCTGCTCTCCATCGTCCAGACCAAGAAGCTATCCCAATCCACTTTGAGAATTACCTACGCAGGTCTGCGGTTTCTCTATGAGACGACGCTCAAAAAAAGATGGGTGATGGAGAAAATCCCCTATCCCAAAACGGTCAGAAAACTTCCCATCGTTCTTGAACGGAACGAAGTTGAAAGCCTGCTGACGTCCGCTGCCGGCCTGAAGCAGCGCGCGATGCTGATGGTAACCTATTCCGCAGGACTCCGGATAAGCGAGATCGCCCATCTCAAAATAACCGACATTGACAGCAACCGTATGCTCATCCGCGTGGAACAAGGCAAAGGGAAAAAAGATCGATATACCTTGTTGTCGGAGCGTGCCCTGGAGGCGCTCCGTGAGTATTATAAGAAGTATCTCCCAAAACACTGGCTCTTCCCAGGGGGAAATCCAGAACAGCCCGTAAGCATCGCGACTGTTCGGGCAGCGTTCAAACGTGCGAAACGAAAGGCCGGCATCACCAAGCCCGCAACCTGTCACACCCTTAGGCACAGCTTCGCAACTCATTTGCTCGAAAGCGGGGTGGACCTCCACCACATTCAACTGCTATTGGGTCACGCCTCGACCAAGACGACCACCGTCTATCTCCACGTAAACAAGAAAAATCTGTCAGAGATCATGAGTCCTCTGGATCTCGATCTTTCCCCGCAATCCAAAAAGACTGCGTAGTCGGACCGACTGTTACTTCGTCATGTGTGCACGAGAAGTCGGGCAGATCGAGGTTGCAGACATCTTCCGTCGGTACGGCCCTGAGTACCGCAGCGCTCATCCCATGCCCGTGAATCGTCTTCGCGCTATGCGCGCGATAGAAACATGCCGCACGGCCGATTTGGGCGGCCACGTGGATGAGTGCGAGCACTGTGGAACAAAGGTGATCTCGTACAACTCCTGCAGAAACCGGCACTGTCCCAAATGCCAGTTCCTGAGGAAAGAAAAGTGGATCGAGGACCGGGGAAAAGATCTGCTCCCCATCCCGTACTTCCACGTCGTCTTCACCATCCCCGACAAGCTGAATCCTCTTGTCCTCCGGAATCAGGAAGTCCTCTACGGGATCCTGTTTAAGGCCGTTTCGGAGACTCTGACGGAACTCTCGAAGAACCCGAAACACCTGGGAGCGGAGGTCGGGTTCACCAGCATCCTGCATACCTGGGGACAGAACCTCATGCAACATCCACACATCCACAACATCGTCACTGGCGGAGGGCTGTCTCGAGACGGTCGGAAATGGAAGTCATGCAAAGATGACTTCTTCCTCCCCATCAAGGTCATGTCGCGTCTGTTCCAGGGGAAGTTTCTCGCTTATCTGAAAAAGCTTCGTATCGAAAACAAACTCATCTATCCCGGCGACATAAGCCATCTTGTGTCGCCGGGGGCTTTCAATGCCTTAATCACCGACCTGTACAAAAAGAAGTGGGTCGTCTACTGCAAACCGCCCTTTGATGGGACCAAGGACGTTCTTGAGTATCTCGGCAGATACACCCACCGGATCGCAATCAGCAATCACCGGCTCGTGAAGCTCGAAAACGATGAAGTTTCTTTCCGGTGGCGCGACTACGCAGACAACAACAAAACCAAGATCATGACAGTGGAAGCCGATGAGTTCATCCGTCGGTTTCTGCTTCACGTGTTACCGGATAAATTCGTTAAGATCAGACATTACAATCTGTTGGGGAACAGATGCCGCAAGAAGAAACTCGACCGGTGCAGAGAGCTACTGGCCTGTCCCAATCACAACGAATCGGAACAGAAGACAGAAACGTGGCAAGAAGCTTTGCTCCGGTTTACCGGCATCGACATCTTCAAATGCCCTGCATGCGGTGAACGCAGAATGCGTACCCTGGAGATTTTACAGCCTGCTCGTTGCAAAGGACCGCCACGTATATGAGCGCGAACATCACTCGAACCGAAAAAACACCCTCATTATCCCAATCCGAAAACGGTCATGTTCTTCGCAATGATATTCTATTGCCCAAAAGCCCTTTTTCCCGTTTAGCCGTAGGCGAAGGAGGCTTGCTGAATTGCCCGGAGTCACTGCTTTTTCCTCAAACATCACCCTTAACAGGCTTTATACCCCGGCCTACGTAGCACCCGCTACCCTCGTTTTAAAGAGAAATATCATTTGAAATCCCATAGCGTCGTGGCGCGTTACGGCTTAGTCCAATCAACTTCTTTCTGAATAATGCCTTCAGAAAGAAGTCTAAGCATTGTCTTGCTTGTGCTGCTGTTTTTGACCGGTCCGCTGGCCAGTATGCCAATTGCTGCCCTCTCTGCGGTGGTCTTCCTGATTGGCGTTGAATTGATCGATGTCAAAGGTATGCGAAAGATATTGGTACAGCGCCCGCCGGAATTCTGGGTGGCGTTGATCACGGCCATCGTGGTGATCGGCTTCGGCGTCGAGCAGGGCATTTTCCTTGCGATGGTACTGTCACTCATAGAACACGTGCGGCGAAGTTACCGATCTAAGAACGCAGTACTCGCACCTGACGAGAAGGGTGGCTGGCGGGCGTTGCCGGTGACCACGCCCCAACAAAGCCGGCCCGGCCTACTGGTATATCGCTTCAGTCACACTATGTACTATGCAAACGCTGAACAGCTTTCGAGGGAAGTTGTCGAACTCGCAAACGGGGCACAGCCTCCCCTGGTCTGGTTCTGTATCTACGCGTCAGCGGTTGCGGATGTGGACTTCACTGCGGCATCAACTCTTCGTGATATCTACGGCATCCTAGAGAAGCAGGGGGTCCGGCTTGTGTTTTCCGATGTGATTGACCCAGTCAAGGCTGAGTTGGACAGGTATGAGCTTACCGATCTGTTTGGGAAAGATGCCTTATATGATACCATCAATGCAGTAGTAAGCGCATATGATAATAGGACGGCTGGCGACAAAAACAGAAAATAAGCACGTTAGTCCAACGGATTTGGAGTTTGTCTCATTAGCTGATTCAGATTAATTCTTATTAGAAGGACGGTCCACAAAGTCTTCGATTAAGTGGCGCAATCGAATAATTTCTTCTTGGATGCATTGAAGCGACTTCTGACGTTCTATTTCAGGCTTTGGATCTTTGGCGACTCGATCAATAAAAAATGTTGCAATGAGGGCAGTGAGATAGCCAAACACCGCTATCGCGTAGATAGATATGGCGAGGCAGAGAATGCGTCCCCCCGTCGTCTTTATTGAATAGCCGCTACCAATGTTCGTGATCTGCATGGCAGTCCACCAAAGAGCAATCGGATAAGTATGAATACTTTGAGGATCATTGGAGATTCTCTCGAAATGGAGCATCCCCGCTGAACCAGCGAAGATCACCACTAAGGTGAATGCGAGCACATAGCCGACACCGCGACGTCCAAGGGCACGCCGAATAGAGCGAATTCCGTGCTCTGCAGAAGCGAAAATCCAGAATACCTGCATTCCAAAAGTTGCAGTCAGTGCACGCACCAGCGGGAAGGACTGCAAGAAGGGAATAAATCGCAGCACAGAGACAAGAATCGCTAAAACAAAGAGCCAATGTTTTTTGAGAAAGGCTATCCTGTTTTCAACAGTCACCAGGCGGATAATGTAATAAAAAATAAATAGAATCCAAATACTTGTGCCAATGTTAGATATCACCGGATTCGTGCCGTAGACGAGCTCGGTGATTAGTATGCAGAGCCAGACGAAACTGAGAATTAGCATCGGCAGTTCGAGTATTTTCTCCAGCGCTAAAAGCATCTGGTATTTTGGTGCATTGCGATTCATCAGGCCCCCAATCTGCGGCGAGAGAATTGTTCGTCTTTCATGGCCGCATGATATTTGCAACGGATATTGGCAAGATCCTCAGTGGGACGGGGAAATTTCATTGTCAGGCCCTCTAGTGTGCTCACGATGATATGTGAAATCGCCAGGTCAGGAATCCACTTGTGATCCGGAGGCTGGCTGGACCAATGCGCACGTTCGGTGCTCGTATTGAGCAATAATTCTTCGAACGCTTTCATGTAAACGTTCCGCCATAGCCCGACAGGACCTATAAATCTTTTTGTGAACTCATCTCCGATACTTCCGTAATTATATCAATTATTAATCGATTATGCGCCGACCGAGTATCAGAAATACAGGCAAATTAATTTACTGAAACTCATCACATTTTTTTATTAGATCATCGAAATTCGAAGATGGAATGCTCGCGACCGTTACAAAACCACTTCATTCGGGCTTTGGGGAGAGAGAAGTGAGAGGTCAACTAACTGATAATGAGAAGGAATCTCTCCGGCTCGATGATTTTATAGAGATGTGCCGAATACATCCTGATTGTTAGCATAAGGTTTGCTTGATCGAGTCCAGCTAGGGAGGCTCCACTTCCAAAACCGGGCACCATCTCCTGACAGGGGGATTGAGTGCCCAGTTTTTATTTCTGCAAAAGGGCAGCTGCTCTATGCTTATCAAGTAACAATTATTGAATAGGCATCTTTTTATATGTATAATAACCTCCTGACCTGAATTGATTTTCATAGCCCCCAGTGTTAATATTATTGGGGACGATTTCGTCCGATAAATGACGGATTGGAGTCATCGGAACGGATTTTATTTCGATAAGAACTATTAGCTCGGCATATATGAAATAACCAGCTGAAAAAAATCGTGTCTCAACATGATATTGAATTACTGGAATGTCTGGATGCAAGGTACGTCTGGTAGAAAATGCCGGACGAGGTGGTACAACAACCGAATCGCAAAGTAGCTAAAAACAAAAAGGAGATTAATCATGGAACATTCGCGCAGAACTTTTCTTAAAATAGCTGGCGTAGGGGGGATTGCAGTTGCTTTTGGAAAATCCCTCTTGTTGGCAGCAGAGCAGCCAGCACAGTCGACAAGCTACACACCCAGCCGGGAACTTCCGAATCAGATGACGTTCTGTACTCTCCGCCGCGATGGCCGCTTTGTGCTCGGCATCCGCACCGCAAAAGGAGTCCTTGACGTGGGGAAGGCAGCAAAGCTCCTTAGCAGGAGCGCGCCGACCACAATCGAAGAAGTATTGCAGGGCGCGGACCCCCAGATTCTCAGGATCTTGGTCGATGCGGCGCTCTCGTCCAGCGCGGCAAAGGCGGCGTTCATCGATGAAAGCAAGGCTTCCTTCGGGCCCTGCGTGACGAACCCGGAGAAGATTATCTGCCTCGGCTATAACTACAAGAAGCACGTGGCTGAGATGCACATCCCGACACCCACGTCGCCGGTCCTGTTCAACAAGTTTAACAATGCGCTCAATTTTCACAACGGCGTCATCAACCTGCCCCAAAAGGTGGCAAAAAAATTCGATTACGAGGTTGAACTGGTGATCGTGATCGGCAGAACGACTCACAACGTAAGCGAAGCAGATGCGCTCTCATACGTCTTTGGCTACTGCACGGGTAATGACTTCTCGGCCCGCGACCTGCAGTACAAGACGAGCCAGTTGATGCTGGGCAAGACCTGTGACGGATTCGCGCCTATTGGTCCGTGGCTGGTCACTGCGGACCAGGTTCCGGACCCGCAGAACCTCAAGCTCGAGTGCCGCGTGAACGGGGAGGTGCGCCAGTCGTCGAACACCAACGACATGATCTTTGATTGCAAGACCACCATCAGCTATATCTCCCAGCACTGGACACTCAAGCCGGGTGACATCATCTTTACGGGTACCCCCGAGGGTGTGATCCTGGGCTATCCACCGGAGAAGCAGGTCTGGCTTAAACCGGGCGATCAGGTGATGACGTCGATAGAGAAACTGGGGGAGCACCGTTTCACGCTGGCTTAGCCGAAGGCTCGATGGCGGACCTTGTCCACGCGGGCGTTCGGAAGTGATTAATGAACATCACCTCGGCAAGGTTCAGCGCCGCCGTTTATTCATCATTCCTCTCGAATTGATTGACAAAACGATGGCGAAGTTCAAGAGAATAGTTGCAATATTTATTGCTGCAGCGATATTCACAGGTTTTGGTCTTTCGATTTATCTGACTTATCATCCAATATGTGGAGCTCAATGGATGATTCTGTAGTGGTACATGATTTTAGTACTTGCAAAACTTTCTATGTCTATTGCCGGGATTTCGACAAGGGAAAAAACAGATTTGAGAGAAATAGAAGCGGAATACTAATTTTGAAGTCATAGGACAGAACAAAGCAAGAATTGCAGTAAGCATGAAGGGGAGCATAGACGGCTGCCGTCTTCTTAATAGTAAGACATCTTCTTTTGAATCAAAAAGTGGTTAACAAATCAATATCAGCGGTAGCGGTAAATGAGCTTCACGGGTTTTTGCGTTCATGAATATTATTACCGAAAATATTCAATCTTTTCAGCCTTCCGCCGCTGCATCATAGCAGGCGCAGTTCGGAAGACCAGAATTGCCAAAAAAGTAAATAATTCCGTTTGAAGTTTTCAGTCAACTATCTTTTCTGAATCATGCATATTTTTTAATGGATGTGCAGAACACATCTTGAATTCGTCATCATATACCCCGGATAGAACGTTTTTTATTGTTCATTTTCGTTCTTTCGGCTCAACCGCAAAGATAAGGGTCCAATACTTTTGTCCGTTGAATTCAAATTCGTCTACCATCTGCATTCCAAGTTTATTTTTATGAGCGTTGAAAGAACGGGGATTTAGTGCTGAAACAAAAGCGATACCTACATCATACTGCCCTTGCGATGTCTGGAGCATGACGTTGAATAGTTCTTTCAATACGCTTTGACCCCTGTGTTGCTTGTCAATGCAGACAGGTCCATAGACGAACAAATGACATGATGAGAGTGGAACATCGTCAAAAACGAACCCGTTCAGCCTTTTGAGTAGGTGGGCTATCAATGGTGATTCAACAGCAACTTCTACAGATTCCGCCATGAGGTATCCAATGACTCCCTTGTCCTGAAGGGCGACAAAAATACCAAGTTCACTGTTTATCTTGTGAAGTTGTTCTCTTGTGAATTCTATGGATAAAAAACCCTGGGATAAATCCTCCCCTTGGAGAGTGGTCATGAGATTTTGATACTGGAGGCGGAGAATGCCTCGAAGTCAGCAGGGGTTGCTTTACAATATCGGATGAGAGATTGGGCCATGAGGTTTATTAACTTTTTTTCATCCCTTCGGCTCAGCCCCGAATCTGCGGAACAGGATGTTATGTCTGACAGTCTCAATTCAAGACGGCAGCAAACGGTAATTGATTCTGATTGTCCTTAAACCCAGTCGCGATGAACTGCCATGCTTCATCTATGCTCATTCCGTATTTTGAGAGGAAGGATTCATCAAAATCACTCTCATCCTAACTTGACGCTAGGGATTTCATCTGCTATAGTTTCACTAACGCTTAGTTCGACATTGAGAGCAAGGAATAAATAGCCACTGATTCATACAAGTACCTTGGGTTTTGAGGCAGAGGAAACACGTATTTGTTGGCCTAACGCCAGATGCGGTGTGCAAACCCTCATTAGATACAGAGAGGGCAGCCTAAAGCTTCTGCTAAGGCAAAAAAAATATTATAAACCTCAAGAAAACTCAAAACCCAAGGTATGACCTGTCATAATATAAGGTACAACTTCATACTGGCTGTCCTGATAAATTTCTACGATACAGTTTCAATTCATAACCGGATAACGCAATGCCGTTTGCCTCTTCCGATTATCTAGCTGCTTTACTGCCATTGAGAGTGCCTTCCTGTTTATCATTAGCGCATAATTAAATAATATATCACGTACAGCCAAGAAAAGATTCCGTGTATGATCGCCCAGAGAACCGACTTGTTGAGACTCCATGATATTGTTATTGCCAGCGCCGATCCAAATGTAATGCCTGAAACTACCCCATGCCTAAACATTTCTACCTCCCGTTGCCGTCTTTTCATCTTACCTTGATCATCTTGCGAAGCTTTAGTTGCCATGCACCAATCCTAAACGGACGAAAAGTTGCAATCAAATGTTCTGTTATTTTCCTGATACTGTCATGTTAAAAAAAATGGGGTTACAGCGCAAGCTGTCACCCCATTATAAATTGGGCAGCGGGGCTGGATTTGAACCGACGACCTACGGGTTCTGCCCCAAGGTCAGACAAAATTTGTTAACGAGTGCTAATGGAAGGGCACACAGGGGCGCGGGCCTCCATCTGTCTTAGGCCATTTCTACCCGGTCCCGACCGTGCGCCTTTGCCTGGTATAAGGCGCGGTCCACGCGCTGGGTGAGTAGATCTGCAGTGTCGTCGATAAGCTGTGCCACACCGAAGCTGCACGTTACTATCCCGACTCCCTGAATATGATGCCTTCCAATCAGGATGCGCAGATTTTCCGCGAGTAATCTAGCATTGCCCTGCTCTGTGTTAGTCGCCAAAATCATGAATTCCTCGCCGCCCCACCGCGCGAAGAAATCATGAACTCTGATATTTTTATTAACGAGACCGACGATTTCGCACAGAACTTTGTCACCCACATGATGGCCACAGGAGTCGTTGATATTTTTAAAATGGTCAATGTCGAACATGATCAGCGAGAGCGGATTAGCGTACCGTTTCGACCGCTGGATCTCGGCGTTCAGCGTATTGTTGAACTTCAGCCTGTTCAATATCCCTGTTAGTGGGTCGGTTGTGGCCTGATGTTCCAATAGTTCGTTGAGCTGCTTCAACTCCTCAGCAGCCCTCTTGCGCTCGATTGCATAACGAACAGAGCGTTGCAGCAGACCACCGGAGATATGTCCCTTTACGAGATAATCCTGCGCGCCCATATGAATAGTTTCCATTGCTAAATCGTCATCATCATGACCGGTCAACACTATTATTGGGACATTGGGTGACAATGCATGCACCGTTTCAAAAGCACTGATGCCATGGGCGTCCGGCAGTCCGAGGTCCAGCAGCACCACATCAACACTGGTGTTATTCAGGTATTCCATCCCTTTACGGAGCTCATCTACATGATTGACTTGATATAACACCTTTACAGCTCCGGACAAATAACGCTGGATGAGTATGGCGTCGTCGTGATTATCCTCAATGAGAAGAACGACGATTATCTCGTTATCCATGATGCCCCTCTCCCGGGCTAGCCTCTGGGGCCTGAGTCCAGGACTCAGGCCCCAGTAGGTCGAATATGTTTATATTTTCTCAGCCGGTTCTCAATCAAGCACATTGTTCCACATCAGGTTGTGAGGTTTCTCGGTTCAACAGCAAGGATCGCAGCTTTCCCTTGAAAAATAACGTCGGCATGATGCCCCTTGTCACTATATCCACTCCCTTGGATTGTAAATGCTGAATTCTACCCGTTGAAGTTCCCAAAATGATATATCTTGTTCCGGGCAATCTCTATCTTCGAAAAGAATATTTACCATGACTTGTGTCTCAAATGGTAAAGAGGAGGACCAATTTGTGTTACTCCTCGCAATTTCCGGAAAAAACAACTGATTCATTATTCAGGAGGATCTGCCATCATACCTTGCAACCAGATCATTTAACTCGTGCAGAGCAAAACGGCTCCATCGTTCCTACCGATTTATGATCAGGGCTGACCAAGCACGTAAAATGTGTGCATTGGCAGGTCAGGGAACGTCCAACCGGCCAGCTTTTTATGAATATATCCCTGATTTACGGCCATGTCAATGTCGTTGATCGGTTGTTTTTAGGGTATGTAGCCAGCGCATTCATATTGTAAATCTATGTGCTAGGCGAAGAATGACAACCTCAACAGGCTCAGGAAAAAATATTTCATCGCATGCTTCTCAACAGAGACGCTATACTTCCTTTTTGGGAATTCACAGTTTCGGTAACTCGCGGAGTTTAATGCCTTACCAATTAGTTCCTTCTGGGCGTATTTGAAGTATTCCAAGCATTTTGAATATGTAACCTGAATCAGATTAAAGCAAGAAAGCCTCCTATACTCTAAACAACGTGAGATACGATGCTCTTGAAGTTATTGACGGATTCAGAAGATTTGCAATTTATAGCTCTTCTGCAGTGAGGGCAAACCGGGGGAACCCCGGGCACGCTGAGAGCAATGGGACTAATGGCTACCGGGCGCATTGTCCGTCGGGCCGTCATAGCATGTTTTAGGCGATTTTTATGGCTGGCAAACACAATGAGTAATAAAAGCACGAACTAGAAAGTACCTTTTCATGAAGAACGCTCCGTGGAGAAACGCATCAGCGAGCGACTGGAGCAGGTGAGCCTCAAAAAGAGCAAACTCGCGAACTTCCCTCACGAGCTCTCCGGCGGCGAAAAACGGCGGGTGGGCATCGCGCGTGTGCTTTCCGTGGGCGCGCAGTTCATCATAGCCGATGAGCCCACAAGCGCACTCGACGTTTCCATCCAGGCCCAGATCGTGAACCTGCTCCGGGACCTGCAGAAGCAGCTCGGCCATTCCTATCTTTTTATCTCACACGACCTGCGGGTCGTGGAGCTTATCAGCCACAAGGTTGCGGTGATGTATCTAGGCAAGATCGTAGAGATAGGACTTGCCGGCCGCATTGCGCACAGGGCACGTCATCCCTACACCCGCATCCTCTGGTCGTCCCTCGTCGATAAACAGAGCAAAGAAGTCGACATGGCCAGGAACGTTCATACAGGCCGCTGGGGCGTGTTTGATTTCGAACGACCGACCGCCGGCTGCCGATTCGCTCCCCGCTGCCCAGTCCACGAGTCCAGAGGGAGACCGTCGATCTGTATCGACCCGGCTACCGAGCCGCAACTTAAAGACATCGGCGACGTTCATCAGGTTGCGTGTCATTTCCCCCAGTAATGTCGTGGCACAGGTTCATTTTTCAAAGTTTTAAATTTACCCAATCGTGGCCTGTCCGTGTCACCTTACGTATCCTTTTGATTGACTGGCATAATTCCCATTGCGAAACTTTATTTTTAAGACCGTTTATTCTTTTTATTCCGGAAAGAAACGCGGATGGCAGGGAAGTACGATGTTTTGGACTTGGCCAGCGATTAGCATGACCAGGAAGTCTCTCCGAGTTGAAATTGGCCGGGTGGCAGATAGCGATGGTCCACGTCACGGCTGCCATTCGCAGAGGTGAACAACAAAATAGTCAGTTTCGCATTCCGGCCCGAAGGATTCGGACCTGGGCTCAACTGAATCCCAGCACTGGATGCGGCGTATACGGCTCCTCAAGAGAAGCAATTTCCTCAGGCGTTAAACGCAATGCGAGCGCTGCTACGGCGTCCTGAAGATGGTGCGGCTTGGTTGCGCCAACAATGGGAGCGGTGACCGGCTTGCTGAGCAGCCAGGCGAGAGCAAGCTGCGCGCGGGGAATGCCACGTTGTTCTGCGACCTGACCCAGGCGGTCCACAACTTTGCGGTCAGCTTCTTCGGTACTGCGCGTACATGCGCTTCCCGAACTGATCGGTTTCGTAGCGTTTGGTGTGTTCGCTTTGCCACGGACGGGCCAGGCGGCCGCGCGCCAGAGGGCTCCAGGGAATGACGCCGATGCCTTCGGATTGGCAAAGGGGAATCATCTCGCGCTCCTCTTCGCGATAAAGCAGGTTGTAATGATTCTGCATGGAAACGAAGCGGGTCCAGCCGTGCAGGTCGGCGAGATAAAGAGCCTTGGCGAATTGCCACGCGTACATCGACGATGCGCCGATATAACGCACCTTGCCGGATTTCACCACGTCGTGCAGAGCCTCGAGAGTTTCTTCGATGGGGGTTTCGTAGTCCCAGCGATGAATCTGGTAGAGGTCCACGTAGTCGGTCTGCAGGCGGCGGAGGCTCTGGTCGAGTTCGTAAAAGATGGCTTTGCGGGAGAGACCTCGGCCGTTGGGTTCGTCGCGCATGACGCCGTTGAATCTTGGTGGCGATGACGACGGCTTCGCGGCGAGTGTTGGCTTTCAGAAAGCGCCCAACGCACCTCTTCGCTGTCGCCGCCTGAGTAAACATTGGCGGTGTCAAAGAAGTTGATTCCGAGATCAAGCGCCTGGCGAAAGAAGGGCTGGCTCTCTTCTTCGTTCAGAGCCCAGGCGCTGGCTGCCGGGCTAAGTTCGCCGGTAGCCGGCGCTCCGTAGCTCATGCAGCCGAGACAGATGCGGGAAACTTTGAGTCCAGTCTTGCCAAGATTGACGTAGTCCATTGCTCCTCCTGAGGGGCACAGGGTGACTCAAGCCATCGTGCCCCGCCGAGATTTGTGCTCCAACTGAATTAGAGCATGCTGCGCTAAGAACGATTCAACGAATGCTCGATCTCCATCGAACGAAAGTGCGTTCTACTGTAATCATAATTCTCTTCTTCTAGAACAGATAATAGTAAACCCAGGAAACAGAGTCTTTAAAACTTGGATCAGCAAAAGCCGTTTCCACAATTCCAAGATTCCGATATCAGTGGATCGGGATGACTCCCGATGATGTAACGCGGGGGCTTGAAGATATATTAGAAGCATAGCACACTTTTAATTTATTGGAAATAAGTGACAAAGGAAACTACCGGATAGAGACTCAGATTTTAGCAAGAGGAAAGGTGCCGAGTGTTCGATATGCCTGGCTCCCCGAAGATGATAAATATAGGAAATGGGCAGAGTATATTGACTTATCGGGGCAGTGAGCTTCACCTGCAATCCTGTAATTTCAAAAAGTGGAGTCAATCATTAGATATATTCGTTAGATGTTCAATCCATCGAAACTCGCGTGCTTGTGGATAAATTCACAATTTCCAAATATCACAACTGCCGTTGACTGCAGGAAGCAAGACGCATCCTTGTAAAACACAGTCGATACAATAATGCAGCTTATCATTGTTTATTTAACGGGGAATGAGACTGCGGACAAACGAGCACACTCTGAAAGGTATCTTTCCTGAGTAGCGGCATCTGCGGCTGCCGGGTGAAAATGCTGAAGTTTTTGATGATAAAAATATTTTCCTGTGACCAGAGCTTCGTTTTCTTGGCTAGTAGCCAGCCAAGTCTGTGTTTTAGGCGCTTCCTCCAGGCATCGGGTGCTCCCGGTCCACCCATCTTAGTGGCCACCCAACCAGGTTCCAGAGCATTGGATAAAACGTCGGGCCATTTACGAGCAACAGCAAAGGCAAGGATGACATTATGCAATTTAGAATCAGCATAGGCACGAGATCCATCCCATGACCGGGTGTTCCAGGTCAAATCTTTCAAGGCAGGGTCGCCACTTCGATGCATTCCTGAACTAGTATATATCAAGCGCTTTGGTTTTTTAATCAGGCATGTCAGAAGGTATGGGGCTAATGAATTTACGGCAAAGACCTGCGGTAAGCCATCAATAGTCTGGATACGATGTGATTCACGATACCCAATGCCTGCATTATGGATGATAGCATCAAATAAGCCTAGCTCATTTACCTGTTCCGCAACGTGTTTCGTTTCGGCAATACTGGCAAGATCGCCGAATACGGCGGTTTCAGCTTTGGGAACGCTTGAGCATGCTTCTTTAGCCCGGCTTTGATTACGGGCATGTAATACTACCTGGTGGCCATCTGCAACCAGTAATCGAGCAGCCATTAGACCTATTCCATCGCTAGAGCCTGTAACGAATATTCTTGCCATAAAAATCCTGTGTTATAGAGATGACCAAAGTTCATTCATTAATAACAAAATGCAGTAACCAAAACGGTAATAATGTGATATACACTCCCCTGGTAAAAAATTGTATACCATTTTCGTGAAAAGTACCACTGGAAACATTGAATATTGTCAAAAGTGGAAAATCGAAGTTATGACCGTTCTCGCTATACTATATTTGTTATTTGTTGCGCCATTCCTGCTACAGACCTTATGTTTAAAAAGGCATGTCCGGCTTAATACCCCGAAAGAAACCATGCTATGATATAATAATAAAGGGATCGCGTTAGTACGGTTTGCCTTGCAACTTGTTTCATCAGGGAACGCCGGTTTCTTCCTGCAGCTGGCGAGTGACGCGTCTGCACTACTACAGAGCAGGTACCCGCAACTTTAATATATGATCAAGGAAATGAAGCTCCCCTTAAGATTTTGGTATGTGTGCTGATAAAAGAGTGGTTTTAAAGATTTGCCTGTCCTTAGAACGAATCCCGAGAAAGGGATTGCTATGATGCAACTTAAACTTGTCTTTTAACATAAAAGGAAGAAATAATGCCGAAGTTTGCAGCGAATTTGACGATGTTCTTTACCGAGGTCCCCTTCATGGAGCGGTTTGCATCGGCAAGGGGCGCAGGATTTTCAGCGATCGAATATTTATTCCCTTATGAATTCGAAGTGGCCGAACTGAAAGCTCAACTGGGGAAAAACAGGTTAACACAAGTTTTGTTTAATCTCCCCGCCGGCAAGTGGGAGGAAGGTGAGCGGGGAATTGCCGCAAATCCGGAACGAGTCGAAGAATTTCGTGCCGGAGTTGCAAAAGCAGTGGTGTATGCTCTTGAACTCGGAGTGGGCAAGCTCAATTGTTTGGCCGGTAAGAGAATACACGGTTATGATGACGACAAACATTGGTCAACCCTGGTCGGGAATGTGCGCTATGCGGCAAAAGCATTGCAGGAAAAGGGTTTGCGACTGATGGTTGAACCGATCAATCACTTCGATATCCCCGGTTTTTTTCTCAACCGGACTGAGCAGGCACTGAAACTTATTGACGATGCCGGGATGCCGAATGTTTTCGTGCAGTATGATGTCTACCATGCTCAAAGAGAAGAAGGCGACCTGGCAACCACACTGCGCAAACATATCGATAAAATCGGCCATATCCAGATAGCCGATAATCCCGGGCGCCATCAGCCCGGTACCGGCGAAATAAACTATCCGTTTATTTTTAAAGAAATCGATGCATCAGGCTACCGGGGACACATCGGACTTGAGTATGTGCCTATTCCTGACAGCAAGTCTTCTCTTGCCTGGATAACGGAATTCGGCTACAAACTCTGACCTGGACTGTAACTGCTGTTTTAATCGTGTTAATCAATCCATAAGAAAGAAACGGACAAAAAGATGAAAATCGGTTTTATAGGTCTTGGGATCATGGGAAAACCCATGAGCCGCAATTTGCTGAAAGCCGGCTATCAGCTTGTCGTCTTCAATAGAAGCAAGGGTGTGTTGAATGAACTTGTCGCTGCCGGGGCGAACGCTGCGGCGAATCCCAGGGAAGTGGCGGAGCAGGCGGAAATCGTCATCACGATGCTGCCCAACTCCCCCCACGTCAGAGAGGTGGTTTTGGGAGAGGCCGGTGTCATCGAAGGCGCGGCGAAAGGTTCTGTTGTCATTGATATGAGCTCTATTGCTCCGCTGGTGAGTCGTGAAATAGCTGCCCGGCTGGATGAGAAAGGCATAGAAATGCTTGATGCGCCCGTAAGCGGCGGAGAGCCCAAGGCCATAGACGGCACTCTTGCAGTGATGGTGGGCGGCAAAAAAGAGATTTTCGATAAGTGCTACCCTGTCATGAAAGCCATGGCAAGTTCCGTTGTGTATGTCGGAAGTGCAGGAGCCGGCAATGTCGCAAAACTGGCGAATCAGGTCATAGTCGCACTCAATATCGCCGCGATGTCTGAGGCCCTCGTCCTGGTCGCTAAAGCTGGTGTGGACCCGGACCTCGTCTATCAGGCCATCCGCGGCGGACTTGCCGGCAGCGCTGTGCTGGATGCAAAAGCCCCGCTCATAATGGACCGTAAGTTCAAACCGGGGTTTCGGATCGACCTGCACATTAAAGATCTCAATAACGTCCTGGAGACCTCGCACTCAATCGGAGTGCCATTGCAGCTTACCGCTTCTGTAATGGAAATTATGCAGGCCCTTAAAGTCGATGGCCTGGGTGATGAGGACCATGGAAGCCTGGTCCGCTACTATGAAAAAATGGCCGGCATTGAGGTAAAACGGTAATAACGGGCAGGAGCAAGGTTGCCGACAGAGAATGCCCGCCATTGCACTTAAAACATTTATGAGGTACTTGTTGGCTGATGAAGCTCATTCCTACATGAAGAGACCTTTCATCTTCGCTGACCGGGATAGTCGAATTGTTTCTGCCGAAGTTCTGTGAAACGTATCAGGTTTGGAAACAGAAAAAATACGAGGAGGAGGATAAACGCGATGAAATCGAAAAATTGGGTCAGGGTTGTATCCGTTGCAGTATCGTTGTTGCTGGTCTTGGTGTTTTTCGTATCCGCTCAATCACAACAGAACGTCATCAAAATCGGCGCAGTCTATCCCCTGACCGGCAATATCGCCTCAACTGGTCTGGATTGCAAGAGGGGCGTTGACCTGGCGGTGGATATCATCAACGGAAAATACGATCTTGATCTCCCCTTGGCGAGGAGTGAGGGGCTACCGAACCTGGGCGGCGCAAAAATCGAGATTGTGTATGCCGATACCAAGGGAGACCCGAAAAACGGAATGTCCGAGGCTGAAAGGCTGATTACCTCGGAAAAGGTAGTTGCCATGATCGGTGCCTACCAGAGTGCTGTGACGAAAACCGCCAGTCAGATGACCGAAAGACTGGGGATTCCCTATGTATGCTCGGATTCTTCTTCTCCCACACTGACGGAAAGGGATTTCAAGTACTTTTTCAGGGTTAGCCCCCACGACGATATTTTTGCCCGGGACCAGTTCCAGTTCCTGAAGGACCTGGAAAAGAAAACCGGGCAGACAGTTCATAACATCGCTGTGCTTTACGAAAATACGGAATTCGGCTCAAATGCCGGCAAAGCCTACAAGAAATATGCCTCTGAATTCGGTTATAACGTGGTTGCCGATATATCATACACGGCCAACGCAACAGACGTGACCAGCGAGGTGGGCAAGCTCATCGTAAGCAAACCGGACGTACTGATGCATGCGTCGTATATCACAGATGCCATTCTCTTTACCAAGACTTTCAAGGAAATGGGCTTTCAACCTAAAGGCATTATGACTATGGCGGGTTATATTGAGCCGGGCTACCTGGCGGCGATAAAAGCTGATGGAAACTACATAATTGTCCGGTCGACCTTTGCACTCGATCTTGCCAAGAACAAACCACTCGTGGCCAAGGTCAACGACCTTTTCAGAAAGAAATACGGCATAGACATGAGTGAAAACGCCGCCCGGAGCTTCATGGCCCCGTTCGTCCTTGCCGAGGCGATTAACCGGGCGAAGTCCACAGCTCCGGAAGCTATTGTGAAAGCTCTTCATGAGACTGACATACCCGGCAATCAGACTATTTACCCATGGAAGGGGATCAAGTTCGACCCGCAAACCAACCAGAACATCTACGCGAGGGGAACGCTTGTGCAGATACTCAATCAGGAATATGTAACCATCTGGCCTTTTGACTCGGCTTCGAAGCCGGTAGTCTGGCCGTTCCCGGCATGGAAAGACAGATAGTAGCCAGGAGACCGAACCATGCCTGACCAGCTGCTTCAGCAGATTGCCGATGGTTTATTAATCGGCCTGATGTACTCATTGGTCGCCATCGGGTTGACGCTTATTTGGGGTGTCATGAACATCGTGAATTTCGCCCACGGCGACTTCCTGATGCTCGGCATGTTCACCTCCTTCTGGCTCTTTACCCTGTACGGCATCGATCCCATCTTTTCGATACCAATAGGCTTTGTCTGCATGTTTGTCATGGGCACGCTGATCTACCGCTTCATTGTGAGCAAGGTGATGAAGGGCCCCATACTGGCCCAGTTGGTAGTGACCTTTGGAGTGAGTATCTTTATCTCCAATCTTGCCGTTTATTTCTGGACCCCGGATTTCCGGCTTTTGCCGGCCACAATACTCCACGGTACGTGGCGAATCGGCGGCATCGAACTCAGCGTTCCCAAAGTTGCAGCTTCCATCGGAAGCGTAATCGCCAGTGTCTGCATGATTATTTTCCTGAAAAGGACGAAAACCGGCAAGGCTATTTTGGCGACCGAGATGGACCGCGAGGCGGCCCTGCTCATGGGGATCAATACCGAGCGCATCAACTCGCTTTCTTTTGGAATCGGTACGGCCCTCGTCGGAGTGGCGGGGGTCTTCTTATCTACGTATTACTACATCTATCCCCAGGTGGGAGGTCTGTTCGGGACTATTGCTTTTTGTGTCGTGGCCCTCGGCGGGTTCGGCAGCATTGAGGGGGCATTTATCGCCGGGATACTGGTAGGGTTGGCGCAGACATTAGGCGGGTTTTTCTTTGATCCGTCTTACAAGTATGCCATTGTCTACATGATATATCTCATAACAATCTGGATTAGACCGCAGGGCCTCATGGGGTGGTAGCGCATGCGTAATTTCACGGTTCGGCAGATTATTGCGGGATTTGCCATTATCTTCCTGCTTATTGCCTTTCCTCTGGTTGTCCGCCAGTCCTTTCACATTCATGTAATGATCCTTGTGTTCATGTTCGGCATGCTGGGGGTTGCGTGGAACATCATGGGCGGCTATGCCGGTATGTTTTCTTTCGGGCAGGCGGCCTTTTTCGGCATCGGCGCTTATACTTCTTCCTATTTGTCTATCTCCCACGGGGTCAACCCGTGGATAGGACTCGTCATGGGGGGCTGCGCCGCTGCTCTGGTGGCTTCAGCTATCGGGTATCCCTGTTCGAACCTGAGGGGCCACTATTTTGCAATCGCCAGTATCGCATTTGCTGAAATCGTCAGGATTGTCTTCAACAACTGGAAAATGGTGGGGGCGGCAGAAGGCCTCTCTTTGCCCATGCGGAACGAGTCCTTCGCCAACTTCCTGTTCAACTCTTCAAAACTGCCTTATTACTATATCATGCTTGCCTTTCTTCTGATTTCTCTGGTCGTTTCTTATTTCGTGGCCACGTCTAAAATGGGCTACTATTTCCGCGCGATCAAAGAGAGCCATAAAATTGCGGAATCCCTGGGTGTTGATGTTGTTTTGTACCGTCTCATGGCTATAATGATTAGCGCCTTTCTGAGCGCCATGGCAGGCACATTTTACGCGCAATATATTCTTTACATCGATCCCGGGAGCGTCATGCTTCTCGCTACGTCTATCCAGATTGTTCTCATCGCGATGCTTGGAGGGGCGGGGAGCATAATGGGGCCCGTGATCGGCGCGGCCATACTGATACCTGCATCAGAATACACGCGTGTCACTCTCGGTTACAAGGGAACAGGCATCGATATGCTCATATACGGGCTATTGATCACGCTAATTTCCATGTACTACCCCGAAGGAGTCTGGAAACTTTTTGCCAGGCTAGGCAGGAAACTGAAATGAACAAGACGATCTGTTTAAAAGTCGAGGGGTTGTCAAAGCGGTTCGGCGGACTGGCTGCCAACAACGATATCCACTTCTCTGTGGAGGAGGGGGAAATCGTCAGCGTGATTGGCCCCAACGGGGCCGGGAAATCCACCCTGTTCAATTGCGTGACCGGCTTCTACAAACCAGACAGCGGCAACGTCTTCTTCTATGGCAAGGACATAACACGTATGCGGTCCGACAAGGTGTGCAACCTTGGTATCGCGCGCACCTTTCAGATTGTAGAGGTGATCAGCGAAATGACGGTCCTTGAAAACGTTATGACGGGAGGGCTGTTGCGTTATCGCCGGATCAAACCGGCCAGGGAAAAGGCCGTCGAGATACTGGCTTTCACGGGTCTTTACGAGAAAAGGAATTTCCTTGGGACGGAGCTGACTATTGCTGATAAAAAGAGGCTGGAGGTGTCCATGGCGATGGCCACGCAGCCGCGATTGCTTATGCTGGACGAATCCATGGCCGGACTCACGAAAGTCGAGTTGCGGGAGATAATTGATCTCATCAGGAAAATCAGGAACGAAGGAATGACCCTGATCATAGTCGAGCACGTGATGGAGGCCGTCATGCAGATATCTGACCGTATCGTTGTCCTGAACAGCGGTAAAAAAATCATGGAAGGCACACCAAAAGAAGTCAGCTCGAACAGGGAAGTCATTCAAGCATATCTGGGGGAAAAGTACGGTGCTATCCTTAAATAATATTTCCGTGGGCTACAAGGGACTCCTGGCTGTTCAGGACATTTCTTTCAGGATCAACGAAGGAGAGATAGTCAGCCTTATCGGTTCCAACGGCGCCGGAAAATCCACTATAGTCAAAACCATTGCGGGTCTTATTCATCCCTGGAAAGGGGAAATTCTGTTCAAGAACGCCCCGATTCATCAGGCCCAGCCTTTTGACATCGTGACAAAGGGCATCTCCATGGTCCCTGAAGGCAGGAAGCTCTTTGGCCGCCTGTCTGTGCTGGACAATCTCCTGTTAGGGGCCTATACCGTCCGGTCCAAGGCAGACGTCGAAAAAAATCTGCAAAGCGTCTTCAATCTGTTTCCCATATTGAAGGAACGGCAAGAGCAGCGCTCCGATACATTCAGCGGCGGAGAACAGCAGGAACTGGCCATTGCACGGGGACTTATGTCCAACCCTTCGCTACTCATACTGGACGAGCCTTCGCTGGGACTGGGACCAAAACTGGTCTCGGACATTTTCAGGATTGTCAGGGAGATCAATGCCCGGGGCGTCACTGTTTTGCTTGTTGAACAGAATGTCTATGAAGCCCTCGATATTTCCGCCCGCGCCAGCGTTCTTCAAACAGGCCGCATAGTCATGGAGGGACAAGGGCAGGAATTGCTGAAGAGTGATCACGTTAGAGTGGCATACCTCGGGATATGAACGGAGGGACCAGACGATGAATATCAATATGAAATATGGCAAAACTGGACTGTCTCTTGATCTTCCGGGGGATATCGACGTTACGCTGATCCAAAAGAAAGCCATGCCTGTCCTCAAAGACCCTGAGGGAGCTATCAAGGCTGTCTTCGCGAATCCGGTGAATTGCAAAACGCTCCGTGAAGAGGCGAAGGGCTGCCGTAGTTGCTGCATCCTCATCTGCGATATTACCCGGCCTGTACCGAACGGCCTTATACTCCCTCAACTGATAAAAGAGCTGATCGAGGCTGGGATGGCCCCCGATTCGATCACTGTTCTCGTTGCAACAGGTCTCCATAGGCCGAATGAAGGGGATGAGCTTCGTGAACTGGTCGGAAGCGACTGGGTCCTCGGCACCGTGAACGTCGCCAACCATTTTGCCCGGCGGGATAATGATCATGAATACATAGGAACCACATCGGCTGGCATAGAAGCCAGGCTCGACCGCCGCTTTATCCAGGCCGATCTCCGCATCGTTGTCGGGCTGGTGGAGCCCCATTTCATGGCCGGTTACTCGGGCGGAAGAAAAATTGTCGCCCCGGGCATCGCACATGAAAAAACCATACGCTCGTTCCACTGTGCGCGGGTTCTGGAGGATAGCAAGGCTGCAAACTGTATTATCGAGGGCAACCCGCTGCACACCGCCCAGATGGAGATCGTGAAAATGGTGGGAAGGTGCCTCGCTGTCAATACGGTCAACGATGAGGACCGCCGGATATCTTTTGTCAATTTCGGCGAAATCGCAGAGAGTCACCTTGCAGCGGTTTCATTCGTGCGGCCCTATGCAGAGATCCGCCTTAAAACAAGATTCAAGACTGTCGTGACCAGTTCTGCGGGTTACCCGCTGGATAAGACTTATTACCAGACAGTCAAGGGAATGGTGGGTCGCCCTCGACATACTGCAGCCGGGCGGGGACCTCATCATTGTCTCTGCATGTTCGGAAGGAATGGGATCACGCGACTATGCTGAAGCGCAGATGTGCCTGACCGACGAAGGACCTGAAAAGTTTCTTTGTGGAATCATCGAGAAAAAGTACGCGGCTATCGATGAATGGCAGACGGAGATGCAGGTCAAGGCCATGAAAAGGGCCAATATCTTTCTCTATACCGAGGGGCTGACGAAAGAACAGCAGGCTCTTACAGGAGTCACCGTGATTGCATCGCCCTTGGCCGCAGTCACAAAGAGCGTGAAGGCACAGGGCGATCGCCGTGTGGCCGTTATCCCTGAAGGGCCTTATGTGATCCCGCTGTTTGTGCCCGGGTTCTGAAAATGGCACTCATGACAATGGCAGGAGAAGGCCCCAGGATTATCCTGAGGGAGATTTTCAATAAAGCACTTCTGGCAGTAGACCCTTATAAAGCAGTGGCCGCGTACTCGGATACAATTCGCCGGGCATACAAGAGCGGTGATTTCAGGAGGCTTGTCCTCATAGGTTTCGGCAAAGCGGCATCGCTCATGTCTAAAGCAATCGAGGACAATCTAGGAGACTTGCTTGCTGGTGGAATAATAGTAACAAAATACGGCCATTCTGTGCGCGGGGACCGAAATAGCAAGATTATAGCCTATGAAGCAGGACATCCGCTGCCTGATGAAAACGGGCTGAAAGCTGCCAGGGAAATTGTGCGGGTGCTCAAAGAGGCGGACAAAAGTACTCTCGTCATTTGCCTTGTATCAGGAGGAGGATCTGCTCTTCTCGTAGCGCCTTACCGTGACATCACTCTGGCTGATAAACAGGATGTCACCGGCATGCTTCTTCAGGCCGGTGCCGATATTTATGAGCTGAATACCGTGAGAAAGCACCTTTCGGCGCTAAAAGGCGGCAGGCTGGCTGAAACAGCTCAACCGGCAACAATTATATCGCTGATACTCTCCGACGTTATGGGAGACAGGCTGGATATGATTGCATCGGGTCCTACAGCGCCAGACAAAACAACTTATAATGATGCGCATAATGTTTTCCGGAAATATAAGCTGGAAGGCAGATTACCCTCAAGTGTTGCGGAAACAATAGATAAAGGTATCCGTGGACTTGTGCCGGAAACACCGAAGGATGACGATCCGGTTTTTCAGAGGGTAAGTAATATCATTGTTGGAAGCAACAAAATGGCGACGGATGCAGCCAGGAATGCCGCGGAGTTATGGGGATACGGAACAACGGTCATTTCTACCGAACTGAGCGGTGAAGCGTCAATCGTTGCCGGGGAACTTGCAAAAAAAGCGATTGATTCCAAAAAAGCATTGGCTCCCGGAGACAAGGCATGTCTTATCGCCGGGGGAGAAACAACTGTTACGGTCAGGGGAAACGGCAAGGGAGGAAGGAATACGGAACTTGCCCTTGTTTTCGGAATGGAGATAAAAGGACTCCCGGGTATTACTTTTCTCTCGGCAGGCACTGATGGCACTGATGGACCGACTGACGCGGCAGGAGCTTTTGTGGACGGTCAAACGGTCGCAAAAGCGGCAGGGGCCGGTATCGACGCAGGGGAGTACCTGAAGAACAACGATTCATATACTTTTTTCAGCAGGACAGGTGATTTATTTATTACCGGGCCGACCCGTACGAATGTTATGGATATACAGATAATACTGCTGGACAACTGACGGTACACCGGCAGCGTCAACGGGGAAGGACAGTTGACTAAAAACTTCGATCGGAATTCTTCACTTTCTTAGAGACTCCGGGCCTGCGTGATGTACCTACATCATGAGCTTTCAGAACCGGCGAAGCTCACTAGTATAGTCAAAATATTCTAACGCGTTGTTTGCATGTTATTCGGACGACATGGTTACGGTGCCTGTATTTCTGAAACCGTCGACCAGGAGAATCTCTGCGTAATGAATACCTGGTGTAGTAATCTTTAAGCCCGGTCTTGCGATTTGATAATTCGTGTTTTGCGGAGTTTGTCTTCGGGCTCAAAGATGCATCCCTCGAAAAATCCGAAAACCTTCCCGATGCTGTCCTGCTCCCGTCCTGTAAAGGGAAAGCGCATTTATTGATGTTGAATTGGTTGGACGAAAGAGGGGATAGCGGATTCCCTTCGGGTGACCAACCCCAAGGGGGGATGGCAGTACGACACTAGTTGAGGTAGCGAGCCGGATTAACAGGAAGGCCGTTGACCCGGACCTCGTAATGCAGGTGAGGCCCGGTACTCGACCCGGAATCCCCAGTATACGCGATGATGTCTTCGCGCTTCACGTGCTGTCCGGGTACGACGTTTAACCGGGAATTGTGGCCGAAAACGGTCCTCATTCCGTATCCGTGGCTGAGCTCGACCACGTTGCCGTAGCCGGCGGTGAAACCCGCCTTGACGACCACCCCGTCGGCGGGCGCGCACACGGGGGTGCCGATTTGGGCCGCAATGTCGATGCCTTCGTGAAATTGTGTCTTGCCGTTGACCGGGGAGATTCTGTTGCCAAACGGAGAAGTGACCCATCCGCGGACCGGCCAGACCGCGGGAGTCGAGGCATAGAGCGAACGCTTGTCCTCGAAGTATGCCAGCAGGGTCTGCAGGCTGGTCTCTTCCTTCGAAGCCGCCCCCTGGAGCTCAGTCAATTCCTGATGCATTTCCCTGAGCGCCTCGTCTGGTTTCTTTTCGCCAATTGCGGCAAGGTTCTGAAGCCCGAGTTCATCCGCACCGCCGATCCCGAGGAGCTGCTGTGCCTTATCGCGGGGGCTGAGACTTGCGGCCTGCCGCAGTTTTGTGTCCAGGTCACGGATTAGGAACATCTGGCGCTTATAATCGTTCAGGTTGAGGGCGAAGTTCTGGACCTGGGCTTTCTGCTGCATAAGTTCTTCGCGCATGGACCGCAGTCCCCCTACTTTCCCTTTGACGTCATTATATTCACGGATAAGAAAGACGGGAAGGACCAGTACTGCGACAAGGGAGAGAAGAACCGCCTTGATCAATGATTTGGAAATTTTCAGAGTCCTGACGCGCGCATGGGGACCGGGCAGGAAAATAAAGGTAAGATATTCTTTTTTCTTGATATTTCTTGGATTCTTACCCCACATGCTTCCTCCAAAGGCAAACAACCAGCTAAACCGTAGCACATTAAATTGGGAATTGTCAAGCTGATATAACTGTTTTGAAAAATCTATTTTGTTTTTCAAAAAGTTAATGGTAGGCAGGGAGTAAAAAAGCAGGGTTAAATGCAAGTGCTTGAAGCGGGCATTCCCTCACGCGGCCTTCGATTTCCTGCAATGCTCTCTTCGAGCTTTGGCGGTGCCCCTGACAGCGCAAGGAAGAGAAAGATGAATGCCCGGGATTCACGCAGGCAGTCGCAGGATCAACTTGTATTGCGCAATTTCTGAAATAGGCAACTGTTGCGACCTGCAGGAAGGAGAGCAATAGAACAGCAAGAAATTCCCACATTTGACTGGAGCAGGTTTTGGGGGACCCTCAGGAATTCCAGGGTCCAACTCTTCACCTGGTACAATAACTGGGGTCAGGTCATTCGCCAGACGAAGGTCACTTCAAGCACAGCTTGGAATATTAAGCACCTTGTTTAATACTTCTTTGAGAGCATCAAGGTCATAGGGCTTGTTCAGAAAAGCTTTGAATCCCTGCTTTTCGTAGTTCGCCGTGGCGGCATCGTCCGAATATCCGCTTGATACTATCGCCCTTACCGCGGGATCGATCTCGAAGAGTTTTTGTATCGTTTCCGATCCTCCCATACCGCCGCGAACTGTCAGGTCCAGGATAACGATGTCGAAGGGTTTTCCCGCGGCCATCGCACCCTGATACTTTTCCAAAGCTTCCTGGCCGTGTTTTGCTACCTCTACGTTATGATTGAGCGCACCAAACAGTTCGCTGCTCAAACTCCTGATGATCTCCTCATCGTCCATCAACAGGATCCTGGCGGTTCGCGACGGGGAGTGTTCTGCAGTGCAGACTGCCGCTTCGGCAGGGGCCTCACTTCTAATTGCGGGAAGATAAATTATGAATGTACTGCCCTCGCCGGATTTCGCCCTGACATCGATCATGCCGTCATGATTCTTGACGATCGAGTAGGAGGTTGCCAGCCCCAGACCGCTTCCTTTCTCCTTGGTCGTGAAATAGGGGTCGAAGATCTTGTGCAGATACTGCTCGGGAATACCAATACCGGTGTCCTGGATTGCAATCACGACGTAGTCCTTTTTTACATATCCGGGGGGCAGCGATGTATCGCCCGCCGCCATATTCGCTGCGGCAACTCTCACCATGCCGCCGACCGGCATGGCCTGATCAGCATTCAGCACGATGTTCTGTACCACTTGGCCAATCTGACCTTCGTCGGCCTCGACCTGCCAAAGACCATCGGGAATCGCCATGCGAAAATCGGAGCGTGACCCGCTCAAGGCGAACTTTGCGGCATTTTCGATCACCGGGCGCAGATCGATTCGCTTCTTAACAGGCTTGCCGCCCTTTGAGAAGGTGAGAAGCTGGTTCGTCAGCTTCACGGACAGGTGCAGCGCCTTTTCGGCTTCCTCGAGCGCGGCAATGCTTTTATCCTTGTTTTCCCTTGTCAGTTTGGCAAGGGATATATAGCCAAAGACTCCCTGCAGCAGATTATTAAAGTCGTGGGCGATGCCCCCGGCAAGTATACCGATGGCCTCGAGTTTCTGGCTCTTGTTGCGTTCCTCTTCCAAGAGGCGCTTTTCCGTTATATTGCTGATTGCCTCAATGGCCAAGATAACGTCTCCCGACGCGTCCTTGAGAGGAAAAGACCTCGTCTCAACATAAACCGTGTTTCCTTCCGCACGGTGATGAATGTGGTTGGCAATTTGCGGCTTCCCCGTCTCGAACACCTTTCTGACACCGCAGTCCTCGCCGACGCTATAGCAGGATTTCTGTAAGCCATGCGATACGGCATAGCAGGGTTTTCCGATAATCTCTTCCGATCGGGCCGAGACCATGCCGCAGAATGCACGGTTTGCGCTCATGATGCGGTAGTCGCGGTTCACAACGATAAACCCCTCGTCCACGCTGTCCAGCACATTCCGCATCATTTCCTCGCTCTGCCGGAGGGCATCCTCGGCCAGTTTGCGGCCTGTTATATCCTGGGCTATGGCCATGATGCGGGGTGCTCCGCCCAAAACTACCTGTTAAAGGTCACGACATCGTGGACACATTTTTGTGCCACGACATCGTGGACTAACGTTCTTTGACAATCGAGTAGCCACATACTGCAGTATCATGAACACCACTAAATCCATTGGAGGTGTTCATGAAAAAGAAACATCAGCAGGAACGAGCAGCTGCTGTGCAACGGTTTCTTGCCGGAGAAGATCCTGAATGCATCTGCGCCTCGCTGGGCAGATCACGCAGCTGGCTCTACAAATGGATGGCCCGGCACATTCCCGACGATTCAGCCTGGTATGAAGATTTATCACGCCGCCCCCTCGTCAGCCCGCATCGCACATCTGCTGAGATCGAACGGATCATTGAACTGGTGCGATTGAGCTTGTACAACAAGGGACTCTTTTGTGGCGGCCAGGCCATCCGATGGGAGATGGAGGACATGAATGTTCAGCCGCTGCCCTCTGTCCGTACCATTGGTCGTATTTTACGTCGTCGCGAATTGACTCATAGGCGGACCGGAAGATATACCCCGAAGGGCAAAAAATATCCTTCGCTCCCAGCTCTTGCCCCCAACCAGACACATCAAGTCGATTTGGTCGGTCCCTGCTATCTTACCGGGCCAATTCGATTCTACAGCCTGAATGCGGTCGATACCGCGATCAACCGTTGCGGAATAGAGCCAATGCCCTCCAAAGCGGCACAAAGCATTCTGGACGCTGTTTATGCGGTCTGGATGCGCATGGGCATCCCTCAGAATCTTCAGGTGGACAATGAGCTGGTCTTTTATGGGAGTCCAACCCACCCACGAGGAATGGGACCACTTATCCGCCTCTGCTTGGCTTATGGGGTCAAGCTCTGGTTTATCCCGCCTGCCGAACCTTGGAGAAACGGAATCGTGGAACAGTTCAATGACCATTACCAGCAGAAGTTTCTCTCCAAGGTCACGATGGCGTCAATGCCGCAGTTAAGGCAAGAATCGCTGGCCTTCGAGCACAGACATAATAGCTCGTATCGCTACAGCAAGATAAAGGGGAAAACCCCACTCAAGGCATTGGCCTCTATGAATGCGAAACTGATTTATCCCGGGAAGACGCATGCCCCGAAACATCCTTTGGATAAGCCAGAGGAGGGATATTATCATCTTGTGAGATTCATCCGGAGCGATTGCCGCTTGGACATCTTCGGAGAAACATTCTCTGCACCACCGGAGACCCAATACGAATACATTGTGGCTACAATCGATGTCAAAGAACAAAAGCTCAAGGTTTTCCTGGATACGATCCAGGTCGAAGAATATCAATATCGACTGCGATGACCCATCGCAGCTGCGTCACGGCATCGCCGGATATATAGTTTCAAAGTTGCGAGTCCACGATGTCGTGACCATGATTTCTGTCTACGATGTCGTGGCACTTAACAACTACCCTATTAAGCGTAATATCGCGCCAGAAAGTCCTGCCCTTGCGGTCTATGTCCTTCCATTCGAATTGCTGCGGGCCCTCCACCGCCGCCTTGCGTATTTGTCGAATCGCATCCTGCAAAGAATAGGGCTCCGGTTGCCAGAAGTCTCTGGCTCGAAGTTCCTCAACGGAACCTACCCCGTTATTTTCTAATGCTTTGTGGTTGGCCTCGAAAACCGCCCCGGTATCGCAGTCATGAGTCATCAAAGCAACGGACGCATTCTCAAACAGCGTTCGGAATCGGACTTCACTTTCTCTCAGCTCCTCTTCCGCTCGTCTTCGATCCGTGATGTCTCTGCTGTTTACGACAATCGCCTGCACGTTGGGATCAGCAAGCATGTTGACCGCTGCTGTCTCGACCCAGCGCCATGATCCATCCTTGTGCCGAATCCGGTACTCGGATCTTTGGACCGAGCCGTCCGTGTGCGAGACGTGAGCAAGCGACCGTCGGACCTTTTCCTGGTCGTCGGGATGGACAAGCTCCAGGCCGCTGTGTCCTACCCGCTCCGCCGGCATGAATCCGCTGATACGGTAATAGGACGGACTAAGATAGAGGATCGTGCCTTCTACCGTACAAAACAGGATCCCGTCGTTGCTGTTTTCGACTACAGCGCGAAAGCGGCCCTCACTCTTCTGCAATGCCTCTTCGGCGTTCTTGCGCGCCGTAATGTCCACGAATGTGGACAGCAGGTAGCGGCTTCCGCTCAATTCTATGGTTTCCGCTGAATAGCGCAGCGTCAGTACGTCGCCGTTTTTCGCGCGGAGGTGAAGTTCCCGGTCCTTCACCTCCCGCCCGGCAAGAAGATGATGGACGATTTCCTCCCGGTCCCGGTTATCGGTCCAGAGCCCGAGATCGAATGAGGTACGGCCGATGATTTCATCCCGGACATAACCGAACAAGCGTTCGAATTCCCTGTTCACGTCGATAAGTCGGCCACAGTCCAGACTGCTGACAGAAATACCGGCAGGGGCAGTCATGAAAACTTTTGAGAATTTCTCCTCCGATTTTTTTATCGCTTCGTCTGTTTTTTTCCGCTCGGTAACATCATGGGCTGTAATCACCACGCCGATGAACGTTTTATTCCCTTCCAGGATCGGTGACGCGGAAACCATAACCACGAGACGCCCTCCCTCCTTTCGTGGCCATGTCATCTCATGCGCATACACCGACATCCCTCCATCGGCCGCGGCGCGTAGCTCGGCGGGCAGATCGAATATCGAGGACAGCTGCCTGCCCAGCATATCCGATTTGCTGAGGCCAAGCATTTCCTCGGCCGCGCGGTTAGCCACCTGGATCCTGCCCTCGAGGTCAACGGCCAAAACGGCGTCATGCATGGTTTCAAGGATTTGGCCGGATGCCAGCTCGGGTGTAATGTCTCTTAATCGATAGCTGCTGATGACATATGCGGTAATGAAGAGAGAAGGTATAATGACGATATAACCGATCGGATAGAAAGGAATGCCGAAATCCGCTAAAAAGTCGGCAAAAGCCAGGTACCCGACGCTAAACCCCAGGAGCAGACCTTTGAACCGCTTTTTCGTTCTCTTGTTTGTGTGTCTGCGATATTCAAGCCAGAATAGCCAGAACACATAAGATGTCGTGAAAACAAAGTTCAGCAGGAATAATATGCCGGCAGAAGCAATTCGCGGATAATATCCCCAGGAGTAGCGATAAACTCCTTTGATCAGGAGATCCGTAAAGAGGGTAGCGAGAAGAAACAGCATCGAGAGGACGATGTTGACCAGAACAAGCGTCCGCGTAAAGGCCCTGTCCTTTTGCTGAATAATTTCTCCAGCAAGTAAGAGGCTTGCCGCGGGAATAAATATTACGCCGAGGTAGCCAAATTTGAGCCACAATATCGCAAGTTCCGGTTGAAGACTTGCGTAAGCGACGCCGAAACCGCCAAGCCAGATACTGATGCAAGTTGTAAAAAGGAAGAATACAACACCGATGCGGGAACCCCGCTCTCGCGCAAGAACAGAGACACCGAAAAGGGATACCAGAACCCCGACGCTAATCGCGCTAATTGCGGAAACCGATAGAGTGTAATGATCAGGATTAAGATCTGGCGTCATCGTTTACAGAACCCGCAATCTGACAACAGGGGCGCATTTTACCTTAAGCATAGAGGATTCTTACTGAATTTCTGGTAAAGAGTTTATCAGTCGCACCAACTGAACAACCGCAACTGAAACAGGAAGACTCCACCAGTTTCAAATGATGTTCTTGCGAACGGAGCATCGTCCGCAGTTCAGCGACCGGGCCGGGTATCACTATGATACTGGTAGCCACCTCCTCCGCTTTCCTTGACTCGATACATGGCCGTGTCGGCCTTTGAAACGAGCGATTCAGCATCGTCGCCGTCCTGGGGATACAGGCTGATGCCGATGCTTACTCCTATGGAACATTCATTGCCCTTAATGAAAAAGGGCTCCGAGAGGATTTTTATAATTTTTTCGGCAACGGTAGCCGCATCCCAGGGCGCTGTGATAAAACCGCATACCCCTATGAATTCATCCCCGCCCATCCGCGCGACCGTATCCGAGCTGCGGATGGAAGTCTTCATCCTTTGCGACACCTGGGCTAGCAACGCGTCGCCGACTTCGTGCCCCAGCGTGTCGTTGATGGTCTTGAACCGGTCCAGATCCATATAAAGAACGGCGAGAATATTCCTATTCCGCTTCGCCAGAGCGAGAAGCTGGCTCATCCGCTCGAAGAACAGTAAGCGATTGGGCAGACCGGTGAGCGCATCGTACAACGCCAGCTGTTCAAGTCTCTGCTCCGTTTGCTTTCGCTTCGTGATGTCGTGGGCGACGAATACAAACCCGATATTGGCATTGTCGCGAACGTCCGTAACGGGAGACGAGGAAACCTCCACGTCGAATTGCCGCCCGTTCCTGGCTTTCCAGATCATTTCAAGGGAGCGGATATTTTCCTGGGTGCCACGTTTACCGTTCACGGCGCTCTTGAGGTCTATCACCGAAGCCAGGTCCTGGTTGAGAAGATCGGCTTTCACGCACCCGAGTAAATCCAGAGCACCGCGGTTCACCACCCGGATCCTGTCCTCCATGTCGACAACGATTACAGCACCCTGCATCATTTCCAGAATCTGGCTTGCAGCCGATTCAAGCGAGATATCAACGAGATGGTAGTGCGTAATGACATAGGCCATGATCACGAGAAAAATGAACATCGGGATGTATCCGAAGGGATAGAATCCGATACCAAACGTGGGAATGACGTCGACTATTGCAAGCGTGCCAATGCTGAATGCAATAAATATTCCGCGGAATCTCTTCTTTTGCCTCTCGGTTTTACTCAGCCTGTATTCCTGCCAGTAGAGATTTAAAACATAGGCCATGACGGTAATTACGAACAGCAGTGCCAAAAAGCCCAGCGTACCGTACTGGCCGTAGTATCCCCAGAAAAAATGACTGACGCCCTTCAGCAGGGAATCGTTGCGAAATGATGAAAGAACAAGAAGGAAGGACAGAACGAAAACACTCGTTGTCAGATAACGATGATGATGGGTCAACTGGAGGCGCGTTACGGTCATGAAAAGAGCAGTACTGGGTATAAAGAGCAGGCCAATATGGGCGATTTTAATCCAAAACATCGCTACTTGTGCATCGCGGGCCGAGTAATTGATGCCCATTCCGACGAAGTAGAGGCTGACTGTCATAGCGAATAGAAAAAAAATCATTCCCATTCGCGATCGGCGTTCGTGGACCGCGACAAAAAACCCCAAGACGGCAAGCGCTGTCCCCACGAGAAGTACAGGAGATGCAAACAGGCTGAATTGATAGGAGTCCCGGTTCAATACTAGCGATAACATACAACTCCTGCAGTCCCAGCATGCGATGAACATTTTTATCAGCTTTATTCAACTTTATTACAAGCTGTTTAAAAATGATTGTCGCATCAATGTAATTACGAAGCGTAGCCTTGCCCGCGTCAATGTCGCTAGCTAGCAATTCATTCACAGCCCCATTTAACATCTGCCGACGATATTGCGTGGCACGCGTAGAGAACCCTGGTGGGTAGCAGCCCCTTCCAGGATTACTATAAATCTTATCGTCACAAGCTTGATTTAACTTTAGCGATCAAGATGAATTTATTAAGGAAATATAAGGGGTAAGTTAACGAATACGGATTGATAGCGGAAGTATTACTCAGGATTGAAACTGCAAAAGAGGAAGGAGCGTTGACGAAATAAACTTCAAACGGAATTATTCATTTTCCTGGCGGTCCTGGCTCTCCAGGCTGCGCTTATAAATGTGTAATTGCAAACAGTTAAGCTGTCTCAGGATAACTGGCAGATATCATACACCTGCCAAGGAGAGAGCGTTAAACATTAGTTTCTTCAGCAAGGAGAAGTATGCCGCGGCTCCACCTAATTTTATCAAAGTAAGAGATACCCGTCAGGGGCCAGGCTGGTTGCCAACATTACCATGTTTATATCACGATGCGCCATCCAGTCGCTTGCTTCTCTATTCGTGGGTTCAAGCCAATAAGTCTCGATACTGTCGCGAAGAGGTGTATACTGCATCAAGCTTGCAGTCCGTGAAAGCAGCCGGTGTTTCATCTTGAAATCGCGTGAGATTTGCTTGATCAGTCCTAGCAACTTCTCAATTGCATGTAATCCAATAGACAATCCCAGTTCCCGGAATGCAAGCCGGTAATGCGCCGGAAGCTTCAATGGATTCCCTCGCGTATAGGATTGCAAGCCAGTTATGGAAGAAGCCAATAGAAGATCCAGAAGATCGGCTTGTTCAGAACCTTCGAGGATTATCAATTGTGCCAGCTTGTAGGCAGTGCTCAAGAGTTCGCCTATCCCCAGGGAATCATCTGTTGCCCAACTTTTTCCATCACAAATATTGGCCATGGCTCTAATCTCGACGCCGAGGTCCAACTCCTTGGATTTATTAGTTTCTTTTGCCGGAGTTGCCTGGAGCTGGAGGTACGTGATGAACCCGTCGAGAGGATCGTGGTGCCCCATCGATGCCACAAGCGGATAGGAGAGGTCAATGCTCATTTTCCAGTACATTCGTTTCTGACTGCCGGACGACGGAACGTAGGTAAACCTGGTATACGCCGTTTTGGCAAGCTCGACCGCCCATCTATTGTAGGTCGAATCTCCCGTAACCCGGCTAACCCGATTGAGGGCGTGCATCCACTTCGTCAGGTAATGATAGTACTGCCCGTCTCGATCCCATTCCAGCCGTTCATCATAAGGATCATCGGGCCTGCGTTCGATCATCTCCTGCCATTCTCAGCCCGCCTCGTGTGGGATGTATTGGGCCCTCTTTTTCGTCGAGACCGCTGATCCAGCCGGTTCGCGGGTCATCGCCACGGTGTCGTCCGAGTATGTTATGGACCTGATCGACGAGGTGCAGCGCGAGCTGCTTATAATGTTCATCACTCGTTTGACGATAAAGCTCAAGGAAGTTGCAGACGGCAAAAGAGTCTCGTCCATAAGTACCGCTGCGGTACCTCCCTTGCCGATGACAGTCCGGTCAGATCGGCAAATTCAAGCATGATTTTCCGGACCAGAATATTGGAGGCGTCTTGTTCCATCATTCCCTGTCGTTCTTCCTGAAGATAACGCATGCTCGACCAATATATTAGTTGATTTCTCCCGGGACATCGCATGAGAAGCTACAGCCGAGATTTTCATTTTCATCAAATCCTGGTCCCTGTCCTACTCACCCACAAGGTTGCATCGGTGGCCGATAAAGAGGCGATGCAGTTAAAACCTACGCACCAACAATGAGCCAAGGAAGGCAGCCGCTTTATCGCCACACCCCATTAAGCGATTTGCTGTGGTTCCGTCCTTGATACTTTCTCTCTCATCTTCGAATCAAACTTTTCTTTATTAATGATATACCGTTCGTGTTTTCCCTTCGAGATTAAATCTATACCGTCATGCGCCTCAATTTCGAATAACAATCTTCGTCCATCAACCTCAACGAGCTTTACTCTGGCGATTACTTCAAATCCCTGGCGGGGTTGCCGCAATATGGCTAACGTTTCTTTATATGTGTGCCGACCGTCTGTTCATTTGGCCAGTTAAGATATGGATTTATTGCCTTAATACAAACCCACTCAAGTAACCCGACCATAAAGCCTGTTGCAAATACTTTGGGCATCTCCTGAAATTCGGCTGACTCAGGATAAAGATAAGGCACCGTCTTGTTCTCGGGAACCTTGAACCGGAATTCATGCATAAGCCCGGGTCGCAATAAATTGTTCTTCATGGTGAACCTCCACACGTTCCTATGAATGCTAAAAGCGAATTATCGAACGGAATGATACCATTCGGAAAATTTAATATATTGCCCTTTATAATGAGTAGCGCTAATTAAATAAGAAAGAAGGGGGCGTATGGATCTCCGGTCGCATCTGGTGAACAACAGGGCCTTCTGCGATGTTCAACAGGCTGGCAAGACCTGACCTTAGAGATTCTCGGATGTGATTTAGGACTAAAGGCACTGCAACTTTCAAAAAAAAGGTGCAAAAAATCCCTCTCTCGCCGCGTTATTCCGGCATCCGGAGTGATCGATTAGTTACCTAAGGCCGCTGCCGTGACAGATCACGCAGCCTTTTTCAGTTTTTCGAGCACATTTTTCAATACTTCCTCGTCCATTTTCAGCTCATCGCGGCTATTCTTCCGCATGCCCGAGGCCACCAGCTCCCTGATCTGCGGAATAGTCGTCTCCTCCAGCTCATGAACGAGCAAGTCCCGTTCCTTCTTGTCTAGATCGATGATCATACAATTCAACTCGCTCCCTTCAGGGCGTTTGTCCTGACTAATTATAGTATAGCACTGGACAAAAGGCTAAGCAGACCTATTGGGGGGACGCTTCTCGCGCTACTGGCTCCTGATGTCGTGATCAATGATAGCGTTACCATTAATTTATTATTATGTGATTTGGGCGGCAGACCGTATATGCCTGATGCGGGCAGATGTCAACGATTTTGCATTGGTATTTTTTTGGGCGAGAAGCTAACAGCTTCCGATTGAAATGTGCAATGATTCAATAAGCCGCAACTACAACAAATTCAGAAAGGTTTCGTTAGCATACCTTGCATCCATAAGTCGTCACGGCATTCATAAAATATCAGATCCATCGGCCACCTCATAGTCATAATTTCAACCAAACGCAATTTTCATCTATCCGGTTATTCGGTAAAAACCTATTGACTGAGCGTGGAGAGGTGGTTCTTGTAGGTCAGGCCGTAAGCGCCGTTCGGGGTGCCGCTGTAGTCTGCGATCAGCGCGATTGAACTGCATGATGATCCCCAGGTATCCCAAACCCAGGCCAAATAGCTACCGCCGTTATTATCAAGCCACCCCATCAGTGTGCTGATGAAAACGCCCTGGCAGTCATCCTCACCGATCTCGGTGGTCACTACCGGAACCGCGGCTAGCACCGGTCCGGTATTGCTGTTATAACAGCTCACGTCCGCACACATGTTGAAGTTGTAGACGTGCCAAGCCGCCGCCAAGTTGCCAAGCGGATCGTTGGGTTTGTACGAGAGCCATCCTGTCAATGAATTCGAGTATTCCACCCCGCCGAGCAAGATGATGTTGGCGCACCTGTGGCTCGCACCGCGGTGACCAGCTCCTGCATGCCGGCTACGGGTATATGTGGCACCCGAGCAAACGCTCCCGTCACGCCAGCAGGTCCAGGCCGCCGTCGTGTCCTGATTAGAGTCAGGGAAGGGCTCGTTGAAGAGCTCGAAAATAACTGAACTGTTGCCCTTAAACATCTGCGCCACTTGAGTCCAGAAAGCGGGGGAATGGTCTTGGTCTGGCATGGGCTGCTGAGAAACTGCCTGCGTGCCGCCGGGAGCTGACCAGTGAAGCTCAAGGATGGGGATCAGACCCTGCTGTTTGATGACGCTGATATAGTCGGCTATCGCCTGTTGGTAGTTGGTGCCGCCATACTGCGACGAAACGCCGTTGATGCCCAACCAGCAGTCCTCGTTGAGGGGAATGCGCACGGCGTTTGCCTGCCATGATTTGATGGCCTGGATCGAGGCGACGCCACTTGGACCATCGAAGATGCCCCATCCTTGGATGCAAGCGTACTCAGTGCCAGAGCGGTTCACGCCGTGAATGCGGACTTCCTGGCCATTAACGTTCTGAATCTGATTGCCCACCACGTGCAATCCGTCGATTCCGCCACTGCCTGCAATCGTGCAGATGCCAGTCGCTACAGTGCTGTCCACGTAGCCGGAAGCCTGTGCGAAGGCCTTGAAGGTAGTGGTTACGCTGACATTGACGGGCCGGCATATAACATGGAAGCTGCACTCGGTGGCGTACCGTCGGTTGTATAGAAGATGGACGCTCCATTCGTTGCGGACGCAATTGTGACGGTCAACGCGCTGGAACAGCCGTTTGGCAATGGGCTGAAGGTTGGGGTTGCTGCCATTGGCCCTGGGGGATCGCTTCCTCCCGAGGGTGTGCCACCACTCGTACAGGAAAACATTATTGCGAGAACGACGAATAGCGACATTTTGAGCCTCTTCATAAGACCCCTCTCTACTACGAACCCGAATACACAGTAAAGATCTTATTGCAGGCAGGCTTGATTATGCACGTGTATCATTGATGAATCTGTGATTTGGCTCACACCTTGATTGCGAGAGTCATAATGGGGGCTCTGCGCTTTATAAAAGATACAACTTATAAGAATCGTGTCCGCCATTAAAGAAAATTTAAAAACTTCCGATAAGAATAATACTGAGGGCGGGTCCAAGTATAATTCATCCGATAGCATTTTTTAAACTGTCCGATAAATAAAAAGATGTGCCTTGTTTACGCCAGCACTAAAGCCGGTAGGCAGGAGAGGGTTAGTTTCAAACTGTTGCCATCCGTTTCCATACCGGCGTGGAGGCTGCCTAGCCAGTGCGGGCAGAATGCTATAATCTAATCCCTATGAGTAACCTCTTTCTCAGTTTTACCATAGCCATCGGCTGCGCCATAGGTCTTGTGGCGTCAAGTCGGGTCTTTGACTTCGAATCGTACACCAACAAGATACTTCCCCTCATTCCTGTGCTTTACGCCGTCATCTATGAGATGTCTATCCGCCGGAAGGGCAGCCGGTCCAGCCAAAACCGCCGCCCTCCCCGTGCGGCAACCAAAAAGGTCTCCACATCCCGGAAGTCGGCATAACAGCCGGAAAGGTTATCACCAATGTGGCGGTGAGCTTTGTCATTACGATTTCATAGAACTGTTCTTGGCAGCATTGTTTCTCCGGGTGAGTGGGCAGGGCTTCAGTGATGTTCACGGGGCTTTAATATCGAGATGGTCCTGCACTTTCTTCGGGGGGAGCAACCGTGGCTATCCGGGAAAGACAGCGTCAATCTGCTGGCACTCGTCGCTCTCCTCAGTACCGTCGTGACCGGGAGCTGGATCGGCCATACCTCGAAAGGAATGCCATCCTCGAGGGGGTGTTCACCGGGGCTGTGGTCACCTTGATCAACTCAATGACCAATATGATGATACTCCCGGACAATCGGAGAGGCTACGGTCAAGCTCGCTGTTTCACTGGGTTATGTCATGCATGCAGGGTTCCTGGTTGTCATGGGCGCCCAACTTCTTCTCTACGGCCTCTGGAGCGGGCTGGCCCAGATGCACAAGCAAGATCGTGAAAGGAATAAAAAAAAAGAAAAACTAATAGCTCCGCTTGCGATACAACGATAGGTTATGAGACCAATGGGACCCCGCCTTCAGGGTTATTTCTGCGATTGTTTTTTCTTCACCGATTCCTCGATTTTCTTCTTCATTTCTGGTACGGCCATTTGCACTGCATCGATCCCTGCCTGCATACAGCGCTTCTTCTGGGAAAAATCAGCATGGCCACGTCGCCCACGGCCGGTGCGACGAGACATCAGCCTCTTTTTCCTTGAACTTGACATTTTCGCTAAACATGATGTTCACGGCCTGGAACATCACGTCAACGAGGTTCGTGATATTGTAGTTCACCATGTTCTCGCTGATATCCAGCGCGATCACAATATCGGCGCCCTTCTCGCGTGCAACGTCGATCGGAATATTGTCCAGCACCTGCCGTCGACGAGTAGCCGGCCTGATAGTCCACGGGCGCAAATACGGGGATGGCGTGATTTGCATGACTGTTATTGCCACTGAGCCCGGTCGAGTACGACGCGTGTGTCGCGGTTCAAATCGGTCGCAACGGCCGCAAGGGCAGCTTCATGCTCTCGATGTTCGTAGTCGCAATCTTTGTTCTCACGAACTCCTCGAGTTTCTCGCCCTTGGCCATGCCCATGCCAGGGAACGCGTTCAGAATCCCATAGTCGAAGAGACTATCCTTTCGAGCGTAAACGCCGTCCATTCAAGCTCAAACTGTTCGGGTCATTGCATAAATCGCGCCGATGAGGCTGCTGACGCTTGTTCCGATGATCATGTCGATTGGGATCTTCTCCTGCTCGAGCGCCCGTATTACGCCTACATGCGCGAACCGCGGCAGAGCCCCCACCGAGAACGAGAGCTATCTTCGGTTTCGGCAGCTCAGTCACAAACGGTGCCTCTGGGGAGGCGCAGCACAAGCATGCTCATGGTCATAACGATGGACAACATCAATCTGTCGCATAAGTACCTCGTGGAACCCTGAACAGGAAGAAATTCTCTACATAAAAATATCATAAAGTAAATGCTCCCATAGTAACTTTCAAAAAGAAAGGGATGCACACACTCTTGTTTTTGCTCGCCGAAATGCGGCAATTCTTTACCAGGGTTCCCTGTGATCACCGTAACGCGAAAGTCTGCAGAACAATAGAGTTCTGATCTATCTGTTATACTTTACTTGAGCCTTGCTATTGGACACTGTATGAAAAAATTATCTTTTTTCTCTATTACCATAGTACTTCTGTTTTGTCTTTCAACAGAGGCCCAGGGGTGGGGGACGTTGCTCCGGCGATAGGGTGCGTTGCCAAACGATCTTTAGTTCAGAACGGATATCCATCCAATGGTGGTATTCACGGGCCACCTGTACGACGCGCGGGGAAAGAGTTCGGGTATGAACTCACGTTCTTTATCTAGGCGTTCAGAAGAAAAAATATGAAGTCGCGATTCGGCGTGGACGCGATCTATCTCTCTCACTTCGCAATCTCCGATATCGAAGGGAAAAAATATTACCATTTCAGCAATGCTGATTCCAGGGCATACGGGTTTGGAGGTGCGGACAGCTCAAGGCTGCGTGTACGGGGAGACAGGGACGAATTGGAAGGAAATCCTGGAAAAATGCACATTACGGCAGACGCCAGGTGGAGAATCTTGACCTCGTCCTCTTGCCGAGAAAGCCCGTTGTCTTCAACGGCGACAGGGGTATTCACGAAAATCCGAGATCGCCGCTCATCGCGTCGCTCTGACTTCTCGAGCACTGACCTGGAAACAACAGGGACCGTGAAAAATGGGGACTGTTCTTTTCCGGTGACAGGCAAGAGCTGGTTTGACGGGAGATCTCGTCGCAAGGCCTGGTGAAAGACGAGGTTGGACGGACTGGTTTGCACTGCAGCTCGATGACTGACGAGAGATCATGCTGTACGTCATCAGAAAAGAAGAGGTGAATTGACCGATACTCCTCCGGAACACTAGTTGATACTAAGGGCAACTTCCGGGACCTTCCCAAAGATGATTACCGTATTGAGGCTATCAACTCGTAAAAATCTTCGAAAAAGACCAATATCCGCTACCTGTCGAAATGGGAAATTACGATCCCGCGGGAAAAAATGTGACTCGTTGATCATCCCGCTTATAGAGTCCAGAATTCACGGGAGGATGACTGGAGGGAATCATACTGGGAAGGTACGTGCAGGGTCGAGGCAGCGCGCAAGGACGGGCCTACGTGGAAATGACGGGGTACGAAAAGAATTGAATATTCCCTGAGACGCGGAGGCACAGAGGATAGCCAAAAGACTCTGATACTGAAAGACCATGGAACGGCCATGGCAAACGCGGAATACGTCTCTGCCTGCACTCGCGTTTCGGCAGCAGCAGGGTGTGAACTGGTTCATTCCTTACTAGCTGGTCAATGCATGAGGAGGATTATCGATTCAGCTGAAAATGTGAGAAATATTACGGTGCCAGGGCGGTATTCCGCGGGATCAACCTTGTCGTTGACAGCGGGGAGTTTGTTGCAATCATGGGCAGTTCAGGCTCAGGCAAGTCTACGCTCCTGAACCTTATCGGAGGCATGGATGTTCCGGACCAGGGCAGGATTATCGTGGACAGGGACATCGTATCATCGTATACCGAAGAAGAGCTCACGGCCTACAGGAGACGAAAGATCGGTTTCATATTCCAGTTTTTCAACCTCCTGCCGAACTTAACGGTCTCTGAAAATATCGAGATGCCGCTTCTCCTGAACAATGAAGAAGGTCAGGACGGCAGGGTGGCGGAATATATGCGAATGGTCGGTCTCGAAGGACGAGAGAGCGACTATCCCCTACCCTCTCGGGAGGGGAGCAGCAGCGGGTAGCCATTGCGCGGGCGCTCGTTCATGAGCCCGGGATCATTCTTGCCGACGAGCCCACGGGGAATCTTGACAGCAAGACCGGCAGGTCAATCATGCAGTTGATACAGCGGCAGCCGCACGAGACAGAAAGACCGTTGTCCTGGTCACCCATAACCAGGCCGTAGCGGAATCTGCTTCCAGAATCATCAGGATACAGGACGGGGCGCTATTGCCATGAGATTTGTGACACTCTTAAAACAAATCGTACTTAGGAGCGTGAAGAAAAGCATCGGTTCCTTACTGCATTGTCCGTGCTCGGCATAGCACTCGGCATTGGCCTGTATCCTGATGATTCTGGCAGCAGATTCCGCTACGGCCTGGTTATGGGTGACCAGGACGACGTCTTTCTGTCTCGTGCAGCTGCCGGCTGGCCCTCAACTGCATGATTGACCTGCCGGTCTTGCTGTAGGGAGCATCAGGCAAGAATGATCCCGGGCTCATGAACGAGCGCCCGCGGTGATGGGCTACCCGCTGCTGCTATCCTCCCGAGAGGGTAGAGGAATCCTCCTTACCCTTAAATTATTCGAGACCGACCATTCGCATATATTCCGCCGCCCCTGCATCCTGACCTTCTTCTAGACGCAGCTCTCAATATTTTAGAGACCGGTAAGTTCGGCAGGAGGTTGAAAAACTGGAATATGAAACCGATCTTTGGTCAATTAAACTTGTCTTCGGTATACGATGATACGATGTCCCTGTCCACGATAATCCTGCCCTGGTCCGGAACATCCATACCTCCGATAAGGTTCAGGAGCGTAGACCTGCCTGAGCCTGAACTCCCCATGGATTTTGCAACAAACTCCCCGCTGTCAACGACAAGGTTGATCCGCGGAACCCGCCTAACGCGTAATATTTTTCGACATTTTCAAGCTGAATCATAAATCCTCATCATGCATTGACAGCTAGTAAGGAAATCGACCACAGGGTCACACCCTGCTGTGCCGAAACGCGAGTGCAGGCAGAGAAGTATTCCGCGTTTGCCATGGCCGTTCATGGTCTTTCAGTATCAAAGTCTTTTGGCTATCCTCTGTGCCTCCGCGTCTCTAGGGAATATTCAATTCTTTTCGTACCCCGTCATTTCCACGTAGGCCCGTCCTTGCGCGCTGCCTTCGACCCTGCACGTACCTTCCCAGTATGAATTCCCTCCCGTCAGTCCTCCCGTGAATTCCTGGTCTTCTATCAAGGGGGTGACAACGAGTCGCATTTTTTCCCGCGGGATCGTAATTTCCCATTTCGACGGGTAGCGGATATTGGTCTTTTTCGAAGAATACGAGTTGATAGCCTCAATACGGTAATCATCTTTCGCAAGGTCCCGGAAGTTGCCCTTAGTATCTACTAGTGTTCCGGAGGAGTATCGGTCAATTGACCCGTCTTTTTTTCTGATGACGTACAGCATGATCTCTTGTCCGTCATCGAGCTGCAGTGCAAACCAGTCCCATCCAACCTCGTTCTTCGCCAGGCCTTGCGACGAGATCTCCCGGTCAAACCAGCTCTTGCCTGTCACCGGGAAAAGAACAGTCCCCAGTTTCACGGTCCCTGTTGTTTCCAGGTCAGTGCTCGAAAAGTAGAGCGACGCGATGAGCGGCGATTCTTCGGATTTCCGTGAATACCCCCTGTCGCCGTTCAAGACAACGGGCTTTCTCGGCAAGAGGACGAGGTCAAGATCCGCCTCGTTTGCGTGTGCCGTAATGTGCATTTTTCCCGGATTTCCTTCCAATTCGTCCCTGTCTACCCATACACGCAGCCTTGAGCTGTCCGCACCTGCAAAACCGTATGCCCTGGAATCAGCATTGCTGAAATGGTAATATTTTTTCCCTTCGATATCGGAGATTGCGAAGTGAGAGAGATACATCGCGTCCACGCCGAATTGCGACTCATATTTTGTCTTCTGAACGCCTACGATAAAGAACGTGAGTTCATACCCGGAACTCTCTCCCCGCGCGTCGTACAGGTGGCCCGTGAAATACCACCATTGGATGCGATATCCGTTCTGAACGTAAAGATCGTTTGGCAACGTCACCCTATCGCCGGGAGCAACGTCCCGCCACCCCTGGGCCTCTGTTGAAAGACAAAACAGAAGTACTATGGTAATCGAGAAAAAAGATAATTTTTTCATACGGTGTCCAATAGCAAGGCTCAAGTAAAGTATAACAGATAGATGAGAACTCTATTGTTCTGCAAGATTTTCGCGTTACGGTGATCACAGGGAACCCTGGTAAAGAATTGCCGCATTTCGGCGAGCAAAAACAAGAGTGTTGTGCATCCCTTTTCTTTTTGAAAATTACTATGGGAAACATTGACTTTATGATATATTTATGCTGAGAGAATTTCTTCCTGTTCAGGGTTCCACGAGGTACTTATGCGACAGATTAAATTGTTGTCCATCGTTATAACCATGAGCGTGCTTGCTGCCTGCGCCTCCCCAAAGGCACCGCTTGTGACTGAGCTGCCGAAACCGAAGATAGCTCTCGTTCTCGGTGGGGGCGCTGCCCGCGGGTTCGCGCATGTAGGCGTAATACGGGCGCTCGAGCAGGAGAAGATCCCAATCGACATGATCATCGGAACAAGCGTCGGCAGCCTCATCGGCGCGATTTATGCCAATGACCCGAACAGTTTCGAGCTTGAATGGACAGCGTTTACGCTCGAAAAGGATAGTCTCTTCGACTATGGGATTCTGAACGCGTTCACTGGCATGGGCATGGCCAAGGGCGAGAAACTCGAGGAGTTCGTGAGAACAAAGATTGCGACTACGAACATCGAGAGCATGAAGCTGCCCTTTGCGGCCGTTGCGACCGATTTGAACCGCGGCACACGCGTCGTACTCGACCGCGGCTCAGTGGCAATAGCAGTCCATGCAAGTAGCGCCATCCCCGGCGTATTCGCGCCCGTGGACTATCAAGGCCGGCTACTCGTCGACGGCGGGGTGCTGGACAATATCCCGATCGACGTTGCACGCGAGAAGGGCGCCGATATTGTGATCGCGGTGGATATCAGCGAGAACGTGGTGAACTACAATATCACGAACCTCGTTGACGTGATGTTCCAGGCCGTGAACATCATGTTTAGCGAAAATGTCAAGTTCAAGGAAAAAGAGGCTGATGTACTCATCACACCGGCCGTGGGCAACGTGGCCATGCTTGATTTTTCCCAGAAGAAGCGCTGTATGCAGGCAGGGATCGATGCAGTGCAAATGGCCGTGCCGGAAATCAAGAAGAAAATCGAGGAGTGGGTGAAGAAAAAACAATTGCAGAAATAACCCTGAAGGCGGGGTCCCATTGGTCTCATAACCTATTGTTGTATCGCAAGCGGAGCTATTAGTTTTTCTTTTTTTTGTTATTCCTTTCACGATCCTGCTTGTGCATCTGGGCCAGCCCGCTCCAGAGGCCGTAGAGAAGAAGTTGGGCGCCCATGACAACCAGGAACCCTGCATGCATGACATAACCCAGTGAAACAGCGAGCTTGACCGTAGCCTCTCCGATTGTCCGGTAGAGTATCATCATATTGGTCATTGAGTTGATCAAGGTGACCACAGCCCCGGTGAACACCCCCTCGAGGATGGCATTGCCTTTCGAGGTATGGCCAATCCAGCTCCCGGTCACGACGGTACTGAGGAGAGCGACGAGTGCCAGCAGATAGACGCTGTCTTTCCCGGATAGCCACGGTTGCTCCCCCCGAAGAAAGTGCAGGACCATCTCGATATTAAAAGCCCCATAAACATCGCTGAAGACCTGCCCACTCACCCGGAGAAACAATGCTGCCAAGAACAGTTCTATGAAAATCGTAATGACAAAGCTCACCGCCACATTGGTGATAACCTTTCCGGCTGTTATGCCGACTTCCGGGGATGTGGAGACCCTTTTTGGTTGCCGCACGGGGGAGGGCGGCGGTTTTGGCGGACCGGCTGCCCTTCCGGCGGTCAAGCATCTCATAAATGACGGCGTAAAGCACAGGAATGAGGGGAAGTATCTTGTTGGTGTACGATTCGAAGTCAAAGACCCGACTTGACGCCACAAGACCTATGGCGCAGCCGATGGCTATGGTAAAACTGAGAAAGAGGTTACTCATAGGGATTAGATTATAGCATTCTGCCCGCACTGGCTAGGCAGCCTCCACGCCGGTATGGAAACGGATGACAGTTTGAAACTAACCCTCTCCTGCCTACCGGCTTTAGTGCTGGCGTAAACAAGGCACATCTTTTTATTTATCGGACAGTTTAAAAAATGCTATCGGATGAATTATACTTGGACCCGCCCTCAGTATTATTCTTATCGGAAGTTTTTAAATTTTCTTTAATGGCGGACACGATTCTTATAAGTTGTATCTTTTATAAAGCGCAGAGCCCCCATTATGACTCTCGCAATCAAGGTGTGAGCCAAATCACAGATTCATCAATGATACACGTGCATAATCAAGCCTGCCTGCAATAAGATCTTTACTGTGTATTCGGGTTCGTAGTAGAGAGGGGTCTTATGAAGAGGCTCAAAATGTCGCTATTCGTCGTTCTCGCAATAATGTTTTCCTGTACGAGTGGTGGCACACCCTCGGGAGGAAGCGATCCCCCAGGGCCAATAGCAGCAACCCCAACCTTCAGCCCATTGCCAAACGGCTATTCCAGCGCGTTGACCGTCACAATTGCGTCCGCAACGAATGGAGCGTCCATCTTCTATACAACCGACGGTACGCCACCGAGTGCAGCTTCCATGTTATATGCCGGCCCGTCAATGTCAGCGTAACCACTACCTTCAAGGCCTTCGCACAGGCTTCCGGCTACGTGGACAGCACTGTAGCGACTGGCATCTACACGATTGCAGGCAGTGGCGGAATCGACGGATTGCACGTGGTGGGCAATCAGATTCAGAACGTTAATGGCCAGGAAGTCCGCATTCACGGCGTGAACCGCTCTGGCACTGAGTACGCTTGCATCCAAGGATGGGGCATCTTCGATGGTCCAAGTGGCGTCGCCTCGATCCAGGCCATCAAATCATGGCAGGCAAACGCCGTGCGCATTCCCCTCAACGAGGACTGCTGGTTGGGCATCAACGGCGTTTCGTCGCAGTATGGCGGCACCAACTACCAACAGGCGATAGCCGACTATATCAGCGTCATCAAACAGCAGGGTCTGATCCCCATCCTTGAGCTTCACTGGTCAGCTCCCGGCGGCACGCAGGCAGTTTCTCAGCAGCCCATGCCAGACCAAGACCATTCCCCCGCTTTCTGGACTCAAGTGGCGCAGATGTTTAAGGGCAACAGTTCAGTTATTTTCGAGCTCTTCAACGAGCCCTTCCCTGACTCTAATCAGGACACGACGGCGGCCTGGACCTGCTGGCGTGACGGGAGCGTTTGCTCGGGTGCCACATATACCGTAGCCGGCATGCAGGAGCTGGTCACCGCGGTGCGAGCCACAGGTGCGACCAACATCATCTTGCTCGGCGGGGTGGAATACTCGAATTCATTGACAGGATGGCTCTCGTACAAACCCAACGATCCGCTTGGCAACTTGGCGGCGGCTTGGCACGTCTACAACTTCAACATGTGTGCGGACGTGAGCTGTTATAACAGCAATACCGGACCGGTGCTAGCCGCGGTTCCGGTAGTGACCACCGAGATCGGTGAGGATGACTGCCAGGGCGTTTTCATCAGCACACTGATGGGGTGGCTTGATAATAACGGCGGTAGCTATTTGGCCTGGGTTTGGGATACCTGGGGATCATCATGCAGTTCAATCGCGCTGATCGCAGACTACAGCGGCACCCCGAACGGCGCTTACGGCCTGACCTACAAGAACCACCTCTCCACGCTCAGTCAATAGGTTTTTACCGAATAACCGGATAGATGAAAATTGCGTTTGGTTGAAATTATGACTATGAGGTGGCCGATGGATCTGATATTTTATGAATGCCGTGACGACTTATGGATGCAAGGTATGCTAACGAAACCTTTCTGAATTTGTTGTAGTTGCGGCTTATTGAATCATTGCACATTTCAATCGGAAGCTGTTAGCTTCTCGCCCAAAAAAATACCAATGCAAAATCGTTGACATCTGCCCGCATCAGGCATATACGGTCTGCCGCCCAAATCACATAATAATAAATTAATGGTAACGCTATCATTGATCACGACATCAGGAGCCAGTAGCGCGAGAAGCGTCCCCCCAATAGGTCTGCTTAGCCTTTTGTCCAGTGCTATACTATAATTAGTCAGGACAAACGCCCTGAAGGGAGCGAGTTGAATTGTATGATCATCGATCTAGACAAGAAGGAACGGGACTTGCTCGTTCATGAGCTGGAGGAGACGACTATTCCGCAGATCAGGGAGCTGGTGGCCTCGGGCATGCGGAAGAATAGCCGCGATGAGCTGAAAATGGACGAGGAAGTATTGAAAAATGTGCTCGAAAAACTGAAAAAGGCTGCGTGATCTGTCACGGCAGCGGCCTTAGGTAACTAATCGATCACTCCGGATGCCGGAAATAACGCGGCGAGAGAGGGATTTTTTGCACCTTTTTTTTGAAAGTTGCAGTGCCTTTAGTCCTAAATCACATCCGAGAATCTCTAAGGTCAGGTCTTGCCAGCCTGTTGAACATCGCAGAAGGCCCTGTTGTTCACCAGATGCGACCGGAGATCCATACGCCCCCCTCTTTCTTATTTAATTAGCGCTACTCATTATAAAGGGCAATATATTAAATTTTCCGAATGGTATCATTCCGTTCGATAATTCGCTTTTAGCATTCATAGGAACGTGTGGAGGTTCACCATGAAGAACAATTTATTGCGACCCGGGCTTATGCATGAATTCCGGTTCAAGGTTCCCGAGAACAAGACGGTGCCTTATCTTTATCCTGAGTCAGCCGAATTTCAGGAGATGCCCAAAGTATTTGCAACAGGCTTTATGGTCGGGTTACTTGAGTGGGTTTGTATTAAGGCAATAAATCCATATCTTAACTGGCCAAATGAACAGACGGTCGGCACACATATAGACGTTAGCCATATTGCGGCAACCCCGCCGGGATTTGAAGTAATCGCCAGAGTAAAGCTCGTTGAGGTTGATGGACGAAGATTGTTATTCGAAATTGAGGCGCATGACGGTATAGATTTAATCTCGAAGGGAAAACACGAACGGTATATCATTAATAAAGAAAAGTTTGATTCGAAGATGAGAGAGAAAGTATCAAGGACGGACACACAGCAAATCGCTTAATGGGGTGTGGCGATAAAGCGGCTGCCTTCCTTGGCTCATTGTTGGTGCGTAGGTTTTAACTGCATCGCCTCTTTATCGGCCACCGATGCAACCTTGTGGGTGAGTAGGACAGGGACCAGGATTTGATGAAAATGAAAATCTCGGCTGTAGCTTCTCATGCGATGTCCCGGGAGAAATCAACTAATATATTGGTCGAGCATGCGTTATCTTCAGGAAGAACGACAGGGAATGATGGAACAAGACGCCTCCAATATTCTGGTCCGGAAAATCATGCTTGAATTTGCCGATCTGACCGGACTGTCATCGGCAAGGGAGGTACCGCAGCGGTACTTATGGACGGACTCTTTTGCCGTCTGCAACTTCCTTGAGCTTTATCGTCAAACGAGTGATGAACATTATAAGCAGCTCGCGCTGCACCTCGTCGATCAGGTCCATAACATACTCGGACGACACCGTGGCGATGACCCGCGAACCGGCTGGATCAGCGGTCTCGACGAAAAAGAGGGCCCAATACATCCCACACGAGGCGGGCTGAGAATCGGCAAGGGGATGATCGAACGCAGGCCCGATGATCCTTATGATGAACGGCTGGAATGGGATCGAGACGGGCAGTACTATCATTACCTGACGAAGTGGATGCACGCCCTCAATCGGGTTAGCCGGGTTACGGGAGATTCGACCTACAATAGATGGGCGGTCGAGCTTGCCAAAACGGCGTATACCAGGTTTACCTACGTTCCGTCGTCCGGCAGTCAGAAACGAATGTACTGGAAAATGAGCATTGACCTCTCCTATCCGCTTGTGGCATCGATGGGGCACCACGATCCTCTCGACGGGTTCATCACGTACCTCCAGCTCCAGGCAACTACGGCAAAAGAAACTAATAAATCCAAGGAGTTGGACCTCGGCGTCGAGATTAGAGCCATGGCCAATATTTGTGATGGAAAAAGTTGGGCAACAGATGATTCCCTGGGGATAGGCGAACTCTTGAGCACTGCCTACAAGCTGGCACAATTGATAATCCTCGAAGGTTCTGAACAAGCCGATCTTCTGGATCTTCTATTGGCTTCTTCCATAACTGGCTTGCAATCCTATACGCGAGGGAATCCATTGAAGCTTCCGGCGCATTACCGGCTTGCATTCCGGGAACTGGGATTGTCTATTGGATTACATGCAATTGAGAAGTTGCTAGGACTGATCAAGCAAATCTCACGCGATTTCAAGATGAAACACCGGCTGCTTTCACGGACTGCAAGCTTGATGCAGTATACACCTCTTCGCGACAGTATCGAGACTTATTGGCTTGAACCCACGAATAGAGAAGCAAGCGACTGGATGGCGCATCGTGATATAAACATGGTAATGTTGGCAACCAGCCTGGCCCCTGACGGGTATCTCTTACTTTGATAAAATTAGGTGGAGCCGCGGCATACTTCTCCTTGCTGAAGAAACTAATGTTTAACGCTCTCTCCTTGGCAGGTGTATGATATCTGCCAGTTATCCTGAGACAGCTTAACTGTTTGCAATTACACATTTATAAGCGCAGCCTGGAGAGCCAGGACCGCCAGGAAAATGAATAATTCCGTTTGAAGTTTATTTCGTCAACGCTCCTTCCTCTTTTGCAGTTTCAATCCTGAGTAATACTTCCGCTATCAATCCGTATTCGTTAACTTACCCCTTATATTTCCTTAATAAATTCATCTTGATCGCTAAAGTTAAATCAAGCTTGTGACGATAAGATTTATAGTAATCCTGGAAGGGGCTGCTACCCACCAGGGTTCTCTACGCGTGCCACGCAATATCGTCGGCAGATGTTAAATGGGGCTGTGAATGAATTGCTAGCTAGCGACATTGACGCGGGCAAGGCTACGCTTCGTAATTACATTGATGCGACAATCATTTTTAAACAGCTTGTAATAAAGTTGAATAAAGCTGATAAAAATGTTCATCGCATGCTGGGACTGCAGGAGTTGTATGTTATCGCTAGTATTGAACCGGGACTCCTATCAATTCAGCCTGTTTGCATCTCCTGTACTTCTCGTGGGGACAGCGCTTGCCGTCTTGGGGTTTTTGTCGCGGTCCACGAACGCCGATCGCGAATGGGAATGATTTTTTTTCTATTCGCTATGACAGTCAGCCTCTACTTCGTCGGAATGGGCATCAATTACTCGGCCCGCGATGCACAAGTAGCGATGTTTTGGATTAAAATCGCCCATATTGGCCTGCTCTTTATACCCAGTACTGCTCTTTTCATGACCGTAACGCGCCTCCAGTTGACCCATCATCATCGTTATCTGACAACGAGTGTTTTCGTTCTGTCCTTCCTTCTTGTTCTTTCATCATTTCGCAACGATTCCCTGCTGAAGGGCGTCAGTCATTTTTTCTGGGGATACTACGGCCAGTACGGTACGCTGGGCTTTTTGGCACTGCTGTTCGTAATTACCGTCATGGCCTATGTTTTAAATCTCTACTGGCAGGAATACAGGCTGAGTAAAACCGAGAGGCAAAAGAAGAGATTCCGCGGAATATTTATTGCATTCAGCATTGGCACGCTTGCAATAGTCGACGTCATTCCCACGTTTGGTATCGGATTCTATCCCTTCGGATACATCCCGATGTTCATTTTTCTCGTGATCATGGCCTATGTCATTACGCACTACCATCTCGTTGATATCTCGCTTGAATCGGCTGCAAGCCAGATTCTGGAAATGATGCAGGGTGCTGTAATCGTTGTCGACATGGAGGACAGGATCCGGGTGGTGAACCGCGGTGCTCTGGATTTACTCGGGTGCGTGAAAGCCGATCTTCTCAACCAGGACCTGGCTTCGGTGATAGACCTCAAGAGCGCCGTGAACGGTAAACGTGGCACCCAGGAAAATATCCGCTCCCTTGAAATGATCTGGAAAGCCAGGAACGGGCGGCAATTCGACGTGGAGGTTTCCTCGTCTCCCGTTACGGACGTTCGCGACAATGCCAATATCGGGTTTGTATTCGTCGCCCACGACATCACGAAGCGAAAGCAAACGGAGCAGAGACTTGAACAGCTGGCGTTGTACGATGCGCTCACCGGTCTGCCCAATCGCTTACTGTTCTTCGAGCGGATGAGCCAGCTTCTCGCTCTGGCGAAGCGGAATAGGAATATTCTCGCCGTTCTTTATATGGATCTGGACCGGTTCAAGACCATCAACGACACGCTGGGGCACGAAGTCGGCGACGCGTTGCTAGCCCAGGTGTCGCAAAGGATGAAGACTTCCATCCGCAGCTCGGATACGGTCGCGCGGATGGGCGGGGATGAATTCATAGGGGTATGCGGTTTTATCACAGCGCCCTGGGATGCGGCTACCGTTGCCGAAAAAATTATAAAAATCCTCTCGGAGCCCTTTTTCATTAAGGGCAATGAATGTTCCATAGGAGTAAGCATCGGCATCAGCCTGTATCCCCAGGACGGCGACGATGCTGAATCGCTCGTTTCAAAGGCCGACACGGCCATGTATCGAGTCAAGGAAAGCGGAGGAGGTGGCTACCAGTATCATAGTGATACCCGGCCCGGTCGCTGAACTGCGGACGATGCTCCGTTCGCAAGAACATCATTTGAAACTGGTGGAGTCTTCCTGTTTCAGTTGCGGTTGTTCAGTTGGTGCGACTGATAAACTCTTTACCAGAAATTCAGTAAGAATCCTCTATGCTTAAGGTAAAATGCGCCCCTGTTGTCAGATTGCGGGTTCTGTAAACGATGACGCCAGATCTTAATCCTGATCATTACACTCTATCGGTTTCCGCAATTAGCGCGATTAGCGTCGGGGTTCTGGTATCCCTTTTCGGCGTCTCTGTTCTTGCGCGAGAGCGGGGTTCCCGCATCGGTGTTGTATTCTTCCTTTTTACAACTTGCATCAGTATCTGGCTTGGCGGTTTCGGCGTCGCTTACGCAAGTCTTCAACCGGAACTTGCGATATTGTGGCTCAAATTTGGCTACCTCGGCGTAATATTTATTCCCGCGGCAAGCCTCTTACTTGCTGGAGAAATTATTCAGCAAAAGGACAGGGCCTTTACGCGGACGCTTGTTCTGGTCAACATCGTCCTCTCGATGCTGTTTCTTCTCGCTACCCTCTTTACGGATCTCCTGATCAAAGGAGTTTATCGCTACTCCTGGGGATATTATCCGCGAATTGCTTCTGCCGGCATATTATTCCTGCTGAACTTTGTTTTCACGACATCTTATGTGTTCTGGCTATTCTGGCTTGAATATCGCAGACACACAAACAAGAGAACGAAAAAGCGGTTCAAAGGTCTGCTCCTGGGGTTTAGCGTCGGGTACCTGGCTTTTGCCGACTTTTTAGCGGATTTCGGCATTCCTTTCTATCCGATCGGTTATATCGTCATTATACCTTCTCTCTTCATTACCGCATATGTCATCAGCAGCTATCGATTAAGAGACATTACACCCGAGCTGGCATCCGGCCAAATCCTTGAAACCATGCATGACGCCGTTTTGGCCGTTGACCTCGAGGGCAGGATCCAGGCGGAACTGCGCGGCCGATGAAATGCTTGGCCTCAGCAAATCGGATATGCTGGGCAGGCAGCTGTCCTCGATATTCGATCTGCCCGCCGAGCTACGCGCCGCGGCCGATGGAAGGATGTCGGTGTATGCGCATGAGATGACGTGACGAAAGGAGGGAGGGCGTCGTGGTTATGGTTTCCGCGTCACCGATCCTGGAAGGGAATAAAACGTTCATCGGCGTGGTGATTACAGCCCATGATGTTACCGAGCGGAAAAAAACAGACGAAGCGATAAAAAAATCGGAGGAGAAATTCTCAAAAGTTTTCATGACTGCCCCTGCCGGTATTTCTGTCAGCAGTCTGGACTGTGGCCGACTTATCGACGTGAACAGGGAATTCGAACGCTTGTTCGGTTATGTCCGGGATGAAATCATCGGCCGTACCTCATTCGATCTCGGGCTCTGGACCGATAACCGGGACCGGGAGGAAATCGTCCATGATCTTCTTGCCGGGCGGGAGGTGAAGGACCGGGAACTTCACCTCCGCGCGAAAAACGGCGACGTACTGACGCTGCGCTATTCAGCGGAAACCATAGAATTGAGCGGAAGCCGCTACCTGCTGTCCACATTCGTGGACATTACGGCGCGCAAGAACGCCGAAGAGGCATTGCAGAAGAGTGAGGGCCGCTTTCGCGCTGTAGTCGAAAACAGCAACGACGAGATCCTGTTTTGTACGGTAGAAGGCACGATCCTCTAGCTGAGTTCGTCCTATTACCGTATCAGCGGATTGATGCCGGCGGAGCGGGAGGACACAGCGGCCTGGAGCTTGTCCATCCCGACGACCAGGAAAAGGTCCGACGGTCGCTTGCTCACGTCTCGCACACGGACGGCTCGGTCCAAAGATCGAGTACCGGATTCGGCACAAGGATGGATCATGGCGCTGGGTCGAGACAGCAGCGGTCAACACGCTTGCTGATCCCAACGTGCAGGCGATTGTCGTAAACAGCAGAGACATCACGGATCGAAGACGAGCGGAAGAGGAGCTGAGAGAAAGTGAAGTCCGATTCCGAACGCTGTTTGAGAATGCGTCCGTTGCTTTGATGACTCATGACTGCGATACCGGGGCGGTTTTCGAGGCCAACCACAAAGCATTAGAAAATAACGGGGTAGGTTCCGTTCGAGGAACTTCGAGCCAGAGACTTCTGGCAACCGGAGCCCTATTCTTTGCAGGATGCGATTCGACAAATA